>NZ_JBNOOF010000002.1:0-606525 GCF_050585245.1 Clostridium nigeriense | reverse complement strand
CTTCACTTCTTATTTTTCCATATATAATCAAGTTTAATCACTAGCCCCAGCCGTCGCTTTTAGCGATTTAGTTCTATATTGGAATTACGCACTAAAAAATACAGATATTCCTTTTGAATAATACGGTATTTTAATTATATTTTTAATTTTATTCTCATTATCTCTTTAAAGGCTCTAACCAACAAACTGGAATTTATTGATTACTTTTTATTCTAATATCATTTCTATATGAGGTATTCCATCTTCTAAAAATTCATCTGATATTTGATTGAATCCAAACTTTTCATAAAATTTTTTAGCATAGGATTGAGCTTCTATTTTTATTTTATCTGCATTCATATTTTCTTTTGCAACTTTTATTCCTGCTTCAATTATTTTATTGCCTAAACCTATTCCTCTTTCTGTTGTTAATACTCGACCTATAGATACTTCTTCATATGAAATACCTTTATCTAAAACTCTTAGATACGCTTTTATCTCATTTTTATCTTTTAAATATATATGATATGCTTTTTTATCTTTTTCATCTATTTCTTGATAAGCACATTCTTGCTCTACCACAAAAACATTAACTCTTATTTTTAATATTTCATACAATTCTTCTGTTGATAATTCATCAAACCTTTTTATAAATAGTTCCACCTTATCACTCCTAGTAAATTCTAATTTATATAATTCGAAGTTAATACTATTAACATAATTTTTAATACCATAGTATTCAATTTTAAAAGAACAAATTTTATTAACTACTTCGCAATAATTTAAGAATGCGTATTATTCCATAAAAATGGTATAAAATTTATTCAAATCAATCGTACCTTCCACAATCTTATACTTACTACTACTTACAACTAAATAATCATTGTCGAACAAAGTGATTTCTGAACCATCATTTCTCTTGATGTCGACTTTATAAGAATAGTTTTTCGGTAATTCACCATCATATTTTTTTAAAGTATATCTTGATAACTTTGGTATAAAGTCGTCTATAAGATACTGATTCTTTGTACCTGACTCAATTTTTTTATCATTCACAGTAATTGATTCGTAATTACTTTGAACTAAATTAACTACTTTAGAAGCATCAATCTTTTTAGGTGTAACTCCCCATAAAACTAAACAACAAAGAACAACGATACAAATAATACATACTGTTATTTTCTTTTTCAAAGTATATTCCCCCATTAAATTAATTCACCATATAATACAACTATGAATATTTAAAGCTTTTTGCTTATCGCAACTTTACGATTACATAATTACTTTTTTATCCTACATTTTTTATCCATGTCATACATACTTTTGATAATCCCTAGTACTACAATACCGACCTGTCCAAAAGTTATATAATTATAAAATTTACTACTCAGAAAAACTCCAACAATCCCTACAAAGATAGCTAATAGCCCAGTATCCCAATTTAAACAATTCGATAATCGTAGTTATCCTCTAAAATCTTATATCCTATTTTCTTATAAACTCCATTGGATATTGGATTTTTCTTGTCCACGAAAAGACTGCAGAATTTATTGCCTCTGCTTAGATAGTCTTTGCTTAAATTATATACTATAGCTAATCCATAACCTTTTCCTCTAGTTTCTTCACTTGAGTAAACTAAACTTACTGAGACACCATTAACAAGCTGCCTTGTAGCTGCTATCATAGCCATTGGTCTATGTTTCTCATCTTCGAAAATATAAATACTCTTATTTTTAATTCTTTCATCCAATTTGTCTTTAAACTCTTCATAGGATATTTCTTCATCTAATGCTTCCTTGGCAAATTTTATGTTCCAGTCTATTAATATATCCTTATCTTCCAAGGTAGCTACTCTAAAATTTCCTTTAGGTAAAACAAGTTCTTTATTCAGTTCAGTTATCTCCATAATATCCATAGCTAAATATTCTTTAAAAGTACACCCTGTTTTGTATTCAAAATATTCTGTGAATTCATTGCAGATTTTTTTATTGGCATTAATACCTTTTAAAGCTATCTTATCTTTTATAAGGTAATTAGCCAAGGACTTAACAGAGTCTAACGTATCATTATCTAAATTATAAATTAAAAGATTATATGGTTTTACATTAGCAAATATAAGTTTTATATTATCTTCTTCATCCTCTATTCTTCCAAATATCACTTCTTTATTAGTCTCTTTTTCTTTATTTACAAAAGCATTATGAAGAATTAATTGAGTTACAGACTCCTTTTCTAAAAGTAATTCTTCATTTTCATTTAAAAAACCTTGTACTGTATCGTATATCTTTATTTTCATATCCTAGCCCCCTAAAATTTAACTACTTAAATAAATAAATTACAATTGTATATTAAGTTATTTGTTTGATTATAACATATTTTACATTAAATTATATCTAATTATAAATAGCCGCATAATTAATTTTAAGATGTTCTCTAAGTTAATTATGCAGCTATAAATTATAGAAAGTTTATATTATAAATTTTTAATTTGTTATTCATGGTTCATTTAATTTGAGTAAAATTCAAATTAATATGTATGTGATATTTTAGAGCTTTTACAAAATTATTCTTGATATATTACTCTTTTTCTTCTTTTAATATTATATTTAATAATAATGCTACAATTGTTCCAGTTGATATACCTGAAGCAAAAATCATTTGTAATCCTTCTGGTAATTGAGAAATAAACTCTGGTCTAAATGTTACTCCAAGTCCTAATCCTATAGATGTAGCTATTATTAAAAGATTACGTTCAGTTATTTTTATTTTACTTAAAGTCTTAATTCCTGCAGCTGCAACAGTACCAAACATAACTATTCCAACTCCACCTAATACCGGTTGTGGAATGCCATTAATTATTGCTGCAATCTTTGGTAAAAACCCTAATATAACTAATATAACTCCTGCCATAACTGCAACATAACGACTTGCAACTTTAGTTAATGGTATTAGTCCTACATTTTGGCTGAAAGTTGTATTTGGAAGTGTACCTACAAATCCACCTATCATACTTCCAATTCCATCAGATAATACTCCTGCCCCTATTCTCTTATCAGTCATTTCAACATCTGAAACTTCTCCAATGGCTTTTAAACAACCTACTGTTTGTATTGCAGCAACAAAGTATGCTGGTATAAATGTAATAAATGCTTTTAAATCAAAAGTAACCCCGTATTCTAATATTTTAGGTATTGAAAACCAACTTGCTTCCTTAACAGCGGTAAAATCTACTAGTCCAAGTGGTATACATACGATATATCCAACTACCATACCTATAAGTACTGCTGCACTACTGAATATTCCCTTTCCATAACGATTTAACAATAAAGTTCCAATTAGCACTAGCATTGCAATTGATATATTTTTTAAACTACCATAATCAGCTGCACCACTACCTCCTGCCGCCCAATCTATTGAAGTTGGTATTAGAGTTAATCCTATTAAACATACTACTGTTCCTGTAACTATTGGTGGAAATAATTTTATTAAAGGTCTTATGAAATAACTAAGCACTACTTCAAATATTGAACCTAATATTGTTGCTCCGATTATTCCAGGTAATCCTAGAACTGATCCAACTGTAATAGAAGGTGCTACAAAAGTAAAATCAGTTCCCATTATACAAGCTACCTTGGATCCTACCGGTCCTACTCCCTTTGATTGTATTATAGTTGCTATCCCCGCTGCAAGTATTGATGCACTTATTAATGCTGTTCCTGTTTTAGCATCAAAACCTAATGCACTAGATATAACTAGTGGAACAACAATTATCCCACCAAATGCAGCAAATATATGCTGCATTCCAAATAATATTTTTTCTGCCATTGACGGATTATCATTAACTTTATAATTTAATTTAATTCCATCGTTTATTTCTAAGTTCTCCATGATTTCATCCTCCATTGTTTAAATAAAATTAAAAAGCACCTCGCTATCGAGGTGCTTGACTTAAAAATAGAAGTAAAATCACAAATTATATAAACACTTACCTTTAATCCTAAGTACAGTACCTCGTAGTCTGCTAATTTACGGTTAGCAGGTAGAAACTTTCGGTCCATATTACCGATGATATACGAGTTCTTTTAATCCTTATTTGTATTATACCTGAACATTTATATTATTTCAATAAAAATTGTTTGTGTTTTTAACAAGGAATATCATTATTTTTCTTAAATCTATATTCATCTATAACAAAAATAGTTTTAGATATTAATAAAAGTAGTGAGCAAAGCCATATTGATTTAACTCCCATATATAATGTTAATACTCCACCTAGAGAGGCACCAACTAAAAAAGATAGAATAATACCTAAATATCTTATTGTCCTAGCTAATGCCTCGCTATCCTTTTTAGTTATAGCTAAGTAAGCTGATTGTGATGCTGTTCTTAAATTTCCTGTACACATGGTAGTACTATAAGGAGAATCTACAAGTCTTCTAAAAGATGAAATTTGAACAGAGGAAACAAATGAAATAGTGCTTGTTACAAAAATATGAGGAATTGTATTTGGTATAAATCCTATTACAAATAAAACTATAGCCTCAATAATTAGTATTAATTTTTCTGCTTTTTCTGATCCTTCATATTTTCTTATTGAAACTTCTCTTATTTTTTCTGTGACTAATACACCAATTACAAATGCTAAAATCGGTATAGCTGCCATTAAAGTATTTTTATAATTCCCATTAGTAATACCTAATGCAACTAAAACTATATTACCAGTCTCAGCATTTGCAAATACCCCTCCTCTGCATATAAAAGTATATGCATCTAAAAAGCCACCAACTATAGCCAATATTATTCCTAATCTTAAAGATTCTGAAGTTATTTTATGACTGGGTACTTTCTCTCTAAAAGCTCTAAATATTCCTCTAATATTTACTTCTTCTCCTTCACTAACAATTGTTTTCATTTTATAGATCCCCCTTAGTACTTTTATATTTCTTTTAAACTTCAACTATATTCTTAAGCCATTTCTTTTTCTTATATCTTCTTAACCCTAATATAAATTTATAAACTTCCTCGATAGTTATCATAGCATAAACATAATAAATTGGTAATCCTAGAACTATTCCTCCTAAAAATGCAAAAGGTATTCCAACACACCAAACTCCTGTCATATCTAATAGTAGTGATGCTTTTGTATCTCCACCACTTCTTAAAACTCCTACTATATTTACTAAATTAAACATCCTAAATGGTAAATAACATACAAAAACAGTTAAACACTTTGTAATATTACTAGCTACATTTGATGGTACTTGGAATAGATTTATTAGTGGCTTTCTAATTATTATACACACTATTCCCATAACTATGGTAAGCATTAATTGCAGCACAAAAAAGCCTTTTGCATGTTTTTCAGCATCCTTTAGCTTATTTGCTCCTAGTTCATTTCCTAATATAACTGCTGTAGCTGAGCTAAGTCCTTGGAATATAACTACACAAATTTGTTCAACATTTTGGGTTATTGTAATTGATGCTACTGCTTCATCTCCCATTCTTCCATATACTAATGAATACATAGTAACTCCAAGTCCCCATATAAATTCATTTGCTATAACTGGTGAAACAGTTACAAAATATTTTTTTATAAACTCTTTATTAAAATCAACTAGTTCTTTTACTTTTGCAGCTGCAGGACCTCTGCTTATATATACAACAGATAAAATAGATGTACATTCAACTAATCTTGCAATTACTGTAGCAATCGCTGCCCCTTGTACTCCTAGCCTTGGTGCACCAAAATTTCCATATATAAAAGTATAATTTAAAACAACGTTAACTAAAATTGAAATTATACTTATAAATACTGGAGCTTTTACTTTATTAGTGGCTCTTAGTAATGAAATATAGCAATTAGTAATAGCTGTTAAAGGATAACTTAATGACACTATCACTAAATAAGATGCTCCAATAGCTATAGTTCCTTCACTTGGAGTAAATATTCTCATAACAGTTCTAGGTATAAAAAGTCCTGCTAACATGAAAACTATTGCTCCAGAAAGTCCTATAATAAGAGAAATTCCTAGAACTCTTCTAATATTTTTTATATCCCTCTTTCCAAAGTATTGTGCCGTTAATATAGATGAGCCACTAACTATACCAAATAGTAATAATGTAAAAACAAAAAAGACTTTATTAGCAAGTCCTACAGCTGCTATAGCGCTTTGACCTAAAGTTCCTATCATCATAGTATCTACAAGATTTAATGTTGTATTTAAAAGTGCTTGAATAGCAATAGGAATACCAATTGCCACTGTCTTTCTCAAAAATTTTTTATCTTCAAATATACTTTTTACGTATGTAATTTCCATAAAGCCTCCTTTTATTGTCTAAATATTTCTACCTTTGTTTCATTGTAAGTAACTTGCCCTCCAATATCTGATATACCTGATTCAGTTAAATAATTTGGATTTCCATGTTTAGTCCACCAACCTACATACATTAGAATAACATAATCCGCTACTATATTATCAATATTTAACTTTACATTTATTTTTCCATTTTTATTTTTTAGAGTTACTACTTCATTATTATTTAAATTTAATTTCTTAGCCATTTTTTCATTAATATACGCAACTGAAATTCCCTCTTTATCCATCATATGTTGGCTAGATAAGCTATCTCTTGTATGATTGGTTAGCAATATAAATTTTTCTTCACAAATATTATCTTTATACAAACTATCATTAAAGAATATTTCAAATTTACCTGATTTAGTTTCAAATTTTTTATCTTCCCAAGCTATTGGATTATGGATAGTAAAATAATTATCTTTCAAGTACCTAATATCTATTTGATTATTATATTTTTTTAGAGGTTCTATTACCTTAGTCAAATATTCTTTTTTCCCCACATAAGGGTAATTTTCCACATTAAGAATTCTAGCAAGTTCCTTGAAAAACTCATATTCATCCATTAACATTTCCTTAGGCTCCGTTGCCTTTTCATTGTAAATAATATATGGATTTGTCATTGAACTGTAAATTAAATCTTCACTTTCTAATGTACTAGTAGTTGGAATAAATAAATCACATTCTTTTGCAGTATCTGTCATAAACATATCGAAACAAACCTTAAACTCTATTTTAGAAAATGCTTCTTTTAACTCATTTAAGTTAGCCAATTGATTTAAAAGATTTGATTTAGTAATCACTGCAACTTTTATTGGTGTATTAAAGCTTTTTAATTCACAATTCATACTATCTTTCACATAGATATTTTCTTTATTATAGTAGTCCTTATTTTCAAAAGAAGCTTTTATGAAATCAGCCATTTCACTTACATAGAAGAATCTATTTTCTCCAAATTCTTCACTATTATATGGATCGGAATTAATTACATCAGGATATACTCTATTTGCATAATTTATACCACCGCCACTAAACCCTATCTGTCCAGTTATTGCTCCTAATATATCTACAAGACTTATAGTATTACCACCATTTTTATATTTTTGCATTCCGTATCCAAGTAAAATCGTTGAATACTTATTTGTATATAGATAAACTAATTCCTCGATTTCATCTTTACTTACTCCTGAATCTTTAATTAAATTTTCTAAACTTAAAGATTTTACATACCTCTTATATTCTTCAAATCCCTTAACATATTTACTAATGTATTCTTTATCATGTAACACTTTTTCTATTATTATTTTTCCCATAGCAAGAGCTAGAGCTCCATCACCATTAGGCTTTATCCTAATATATTTATCTGCCATCTCTGCTGTTTTTGTATAAATAGGATCTATAACTACTATCTTACTTCCATTTGCTTTTGCTTTTTTTATACATTGTATAGTATGTACAGATGTAAAGGCAGGATTTTTTCCCCATATAAATATTGATTTACTATTAAACATATCTTCTAAGGAATTACTTCTTACATCTCCAAAATTAAAAGTTTGAGCCTTAATTCCCGCACTCCAGCAAGGTCCACCTTTAGTTTTACTAACTCCTCCATAAAAATTAAAAAATAAATCTCCTATGCTTTTTAATAAAGCCCCATTACCATATTGCTCATAATACAGTATAGACTTTGATGAATATTTATCTTTATAATAACTTAACTTTTTTGCTAATATTGATAATGCTTCATTAAAAGATATCTCCTTCCATTCTCCATTAACTTTCAAAAGGGGATTATAAATTCTATCTTTATGATTTAATCTATCTAAATGAGCAAGCCCTTTCTTACAAACAAATCCTTTGGTAAAGGGATGATCCTTATCCCCTACTATTTTTAAAATTTCATTATCTTCTACATAAATATTAAACTTGCAACAATCAAAACAATCTAATGTACAACCATGACTTAATACTTTCATAATACCCCCTAAATATATATTTAATTTTAATAATTATAAACACTAATTAATCCAATACTATTATATATCTTTATTATAAATTATAATAGGCTGTTCAAATTTAATTTGAACAGCCTATTTAAAATATTCTATACTATTAATTAAAGTTCCTCACCATTAGATGCTATAACTTTCTTATACCAATCAAAGCTCTTTTTCTTGCTTCTCTTTAAAGTTCCTTTTCCTTCATTGTCTCTATCTACATATATAAATCCATAACGTTTTTTCATTTCACCAGTTCCAGCACTTACTAAGTCAATACAACCCCAAGTAGTATATCCAAGTAGATCAACACCATCTAAGTCCACTGCTTCCTTCATTGCCTTAATATGTTCTCTTAAGTATTCAATTCTATAGTCATCTTCAACATATCCATTTTCATCTGGAGCATCAACAGCTCCTAAACCATTTTCTACTATAAATAATGGTTTTTGATATCTATCATATAATGAATTTAATGTTATTCTAAGTCCAAGTGGATCAATTTGCCATCCCCATTCACTTGCATCTAAGTTTGGATTTTTAAGTGATGCAAATA
The DNA here is from genome assembly GCF_050585245.1 of Clostridium nigeriense. Classification (GTDB taxonomy): domain Bacteria; phylum Bacillota; class Clostridia; order Clostridiales; family Clostridiaceae; genus Clostridium; species Clostridium nigeriense_A. The sequence goes on along the minus strand of NZ_JBNOOF010000002.1, from coordinate 597,637 downwards.
TATTTCCTTCAGTTAGCTTATTAACTTCTGGATCTGAACTTGCACATCTTGATGAATAGTAAGAAAATGATATAAAATCTACAGTATATTTCTTTAAGATTTCTTTATCTCCTTCTTCCATATTAATATGAATTCCCTTTCTCTCCATTTCCTTAATAGCATATGCTGGATATTCTCCTCTTGATTGAACATCTATAAAGAAGTAATTTTCTCTATTTTTCTTCATAGCTTCAAGAACATCACCAGGGTTGCAAGTATATGGATAAGTATCTCCTGCTGCTAACATACAACCAACCATATTATTAGGATCTACTTCATGTGCAATCTTAGTAGCTATAGCACTTGCTATTAATTCATGATGTGCTGCTTGATATTTAACTTGTTCCTTATTTTCTCCTTCTTCAAAGCATATTCCAGCTCCCATAAATGGTGCATGAAGTATCATATTTATTTCATTAAATGTTAACCAATATTTAACTAATCCCTTATATCTATTAAAAATAACATTACATAGATTTTCATAGAATCCTACCATTTCTCTATTTCTCCATGCACCGTATTTTTTAATAAGATTCATTGGACAATCAAAATGTGTTATTGTAACTAAGGGTTCCATTCCATATTTATGACACTCTCTAAATAAATCCTCATAAAACTTTAGTCCTTCTTCATTCGGAGTTACATCATCACCATTTGGGAAAATTCTACTCCAAGCAATAGAGCATCTATAAACTTTAAATCCCATTTCTCCAAATAATTTTATATCTTCTTTATAATGATGATACATATCTATAGCTTCTTTTGCTGGATAAAAATGCTCATCATCAAAATCAAACATTTTCATTTCTCCAGCAATAATAGGAAATCTATCTTTTCCTATAGGAACTACATCAACATTTGCAAGACCTCTTCCACCTTCATTGTATCCACCTTCACATTGATTAGCAGCTGTTGCTCCTCCCCATAAAAAATCCTTTCTAAATCCCATTTCATATCCTCCTTATATTTAAAACTTTAATTAAACATTTTTTAACTCTATATTTATATTTTATATAATTTTTAGTATTTTCTATTTTCAAAATTTAAAAATTTTAAAAAACTTAAAATAAAAAACTCTATTGATTTAGAACAATAGAGTTTTCATAACTCATTTAAATTTTATTAAAATGCTGTCCAGCCTGCATCTGCAACTATTTCTGCCCCATTAATTAAACTAGAATCATTACTTGCAAGGAATAAAGCTATTGTTGCTATTTCTTCTGGAGAGCCTGACCTTGGTACATTTCCCAACCCCAATCTAATTCTTGAATATCCAAATTTACTAGGATGACTTGTACCTACTCCAATTTCTGAATCTACTCCTCCAGGACAAATAACATTGCATCTTATACCTTTATCAGCATACATAAATCCAATATTTTTTGTTAATCCTAATAATGCATATTTAGAAGCAGTATAAGAAACTCCTGCTCTACAACCATTTAATCCTCCTATAGAACCAACATTAATTATGTTTCCTCCCCCTTGTTGGATCATTAAGTTTACAGCCTTTCTACAAGCATAAAATGGCCCATTTAAATTAACATTCATTACATTTTGCCATAGTTCATCTTCTACTTCACCTACAGGCATCATTTCATCCATTATACCTGCATTATTAACTAAAATATCAATTTTACCAAAATTCTCAACAGCAAGATCAATCATTTTTTCATTATCTTCTTTTCTTGAAACATCTCCTTGCATTGCAATTATTTTACCCTCATAATTTTTAGATATTTCAACTATTTCATCAAGCTTTTCTTTTCTTCTTGCAACTGCAATAACAGAAGCTCCTTCTTTTGCATAAAGTAGTGCAATAGATCTCCCCATACCTGAACTTGCACCTGTAACTACAGCAACTTTTCCTAAAAGTTTCATATATAATACCTCCCACAATAATTTTATTTATTTAATATATATTACTTTAAATGTATAATATTGACACTTTTTTATCAATATCTAATATAAATATTCAATTTATATAATATTTTTATTTTATTTAGGTGTATTTAATTAGTATAAACACACCATGATTTAAAAACAAAATTACACTTAATTCTTTAAATGGATGTTATAATTATATATAGTATAAATTTGAAAGGAGCTAATAATTTGAAAAATATAATAACTCTAATACTATCATTCGTTACTTTTTATGCAATATTTAATTACTCAGTTAAGTACTTAGTACAAAATAATAAAATATCTTTTAAAACTCCAAAAGATGCAAAAGGAAAGATAATCTGGACTATTATCTGCTGTGCTATTTACATAGTTGGATATGTAATTGTAGACTTTATAGGTCTAGGTATTATAGGATTTAACATAGCTAGAGGATTCTTACTAGCAGTTTTTATAACACTTTTATTATTAGATACATTTAAAAAGTAAACTATTACTATAATAGCTAAATAACTTAAGTATAAAAGAATCTATTACAGTAACTTATATCATTTAATAAAACAAGTACTATGTTAATTCATACTTTTTATTTTTATATGCTATAATTATTAAAAATCATATAAAATCAGAAAGGATACAAAGGATGAAAAAATATATTTCAGAAGTTAAAACACCTAAAATAAGTATTGCGCCTATGGTAGATAAAACTCATAGACATTTTAGATATTTTTCAAGGATTTTAACTAAAGAAGCCCTTTTATATACAGAAATGATAACAGCTCAATCTATTATTAATGGAGATAGAGATAAAATATTATATTTTAGAGAAGAAGAGGGAGCTGTTGCTCTTCAAATAGCAGCTTCTACTCCAGAAGATGCCTATAAAGCAGTAAAACTTTCAGAAGACTATAATTATAGCGAAATAAATTTAAATTGCGGTTGTCCCTCTGACAGAGTTTCAGGAAATCTAATGGGGGCTGCTTTAATGTCTTCAAAAGATTTAGTATATGAAATACTTTGTGCTATGAAGGAAGCTACTAAAAAACCAATAACTATAAAACATAGAATTGGGATAGATGGTACAGGCGTTTTAGAAGGAATAAGTGATAAAATCATTATGGAAGGATATGATGATCTTTTATCATTTTTGGATACTGTCTCTAAAGCAAGACCTGATAGATATACTATTCATGCTAGATCTGCAATATTAAAAGGCTTAAGTCCAAAAGATAATAGAGAAATTCCCCCATTAGATTATAATATGGTATATAATCTAAAAAAAGAATTTGACTACTTAAATATAGAAATAAATGGTGGATTTAAAACTATAGAATCAATTAAAGATGCTTTGACTAAAGTTGATGGTGTTATGATTGGAAGACCTGCTTATGAAAATTGCTATCTTTTAACGAACTTCTATAAACTTTACGAAGGTAATGAAAATAAGAAACCTATTTCTAGAGCTGAAGCTATTAAGGCTTATATTCCATATATTATTGAAGAACTTGAAAAAGGAAATAGTGTTCATGCTTTAGTTTCTCCTTTACAAAGTCTATTTCAAGGCCAAAAAGGAAGTAAAAAATATAAACAACTTTTATCTTCTTCAAATGTAAAAAAAGAAACTATAATTCAAATATTAAATCATATAATTGAGACTATGCCAGAAAATATTCTTTATAATTAATACTTATTTAAATTCCAGTTATCTACACTAAGATATTACTATAGGATGTTGCTAGAAAAATAGCTTCATCCTATATTCCTTGATACAATAAAAAACTGCTTCCAATCTCTATTAAGACTAGAAGCAGTTTAAATATTTTTTAATTCATTTTCAGTTACAATTTAACTATATTTTATAAACTGTATCATTCTTAATCAATTATTTATCTAAAATTTATAAATAATTAGTTTCTTTTTTTCTTTTTATAAACAAATGCTCCACCTACTAAGGATGTTATTCCTAAAAACATTTTAGCTAATGCTGATGGATCACCAGTTTGAGGTAATTTTCCTGACTTTTTATTAGTACCTTCTTCTCCAGAATTTGAAGATCCACCATTTCCTTCTTCTGTTTTTTCCTCAGGCTTAATTTCTGGCTTTTCTTCAGAATTAATTTCTTCAGTATAATCTACAAACGCCTTTATAGCACTTTCTAATGTTCTATTTGCCACAAAAATTTCTTCTCTAGATGCACCCTCTATTAATAGTTCCTCTATTTCATTTGAAGCAGTTTTCAATCCATTAATTACTTCTTCATGTTTATCCATGTTAAACATATTATAACCCTTATCTAATGTTCCAAGCTCTATTCTTCTATCGTCAGATGTTCTAGCAATAACTTTTGCATTAGAGATAGTTTGTTCATTTTGGAATATTTCAACTTTATTTACTAATTCTCCATCAAAAATATTATAAACTAATTTATCCTCATTACCTAAATCTTTTGCTGGTATATATGAAGTTTGAATATTATTGTCCATTCAACACCATCTTTAGATATTTGAATATCTCCATTCATTATCATATTATCAGTTTTTAAATTAGCTTGTTTTATAAAATCATCTAAAACTTTATCTGAAATTACTGCTTTTGAGGCATCTAATTCTGCAATTTGTAATGATAATTTTGATTTTAATTCCCACCAAGTTTGTCTATCACCTTTTAGCATTGCAATAACCATATCTGATGCTGTTGTTGCTGCATCTGCATAATTACTAAGCTTTTGTAATTGTGGTGCAACTTCTTCTAACATTGCAGCATGTAATTTTGATTGAGTATCTGCTACTGCAGATTTAATAATTTCAAATCCAGACTTTAAGCTTTCAAGTTCAGCTGCAGGTAATTGATTGTTATCAACTTTACTCCAGAATGCTTCCATAATAGCTTTCATCTCTGGTGCATCTTCTCTACCAGTATCAAGTCTTGTACTATGATCAGCAAAAACTTTAAAGCTTTCTTTTAATTTTTCGCCTACTATATCAGAAATAGCATTATCCCAAGCTTTATTATAGTCATAAGCTGCTGTATTCCATGCATAATCTGCACCAGTATGTAAAGTTATCTTTGAAGCTTCCCCAAACTCCATTGGATTCATTACAAATCCACCTATTTTTCTATTTAAGTCATTTCCTAAGTTATATATTGGACCTAATCCTAGCTTATTAATATTATAATCATTTACTGGATAGTTCCACCATAAAAGCATTTTTCTATTATAAAGGTTATTTACCTTATCTGCATCTCCTAAAGTTACAGTTTGAGACATAACATCATGTCCAGTCCACGTAACTTCTATATCAGTATCTAAATTTTTTGAAAATCCTTCAGTATATGGCTTAACATTTCCATCACCATCATACATTACTGATGCCCAGTATTGAGTTGGAACAGTTAATAAAGGCTTAACGTCTCCCTTAATTTTTACAAATTCCTTGTTAAATCTATTCATTAGTGCAGCTTGTCCAGCTCCATCATCTGTAAATATATCATCCCAGAAAATTGCAAAGCTTCTTACACCCATTTTATATAAAGATTCACATTTATTAACAAGTGCTTTATAATCAGATTCTGATTTAATATCTATATCCTTTCCAGGTGAAATAGCAAATACAAAGTCAACTTTATTTTCAGTTGCAGTATTTATAAGTTCTTGCATTCTTTCCATTTCTTCTGATGGATATGGCTCTCTCCACTTATCTCTATGATATGGATCATCCTTAGGTGCATATATGTACATATTTAATTTATTCTCACCATAGAATTTAAATTGATCTAATCTATCTTGATGTGTCCATGGATTTCCATAAAATCCTTCTACTATTGCTCTTACGTGCTGAGTCGGATAATCATTTATATATACCTCTGGCATAACTTTTTGTTCATTATCATTAACTATTAATTGTTTTAAAGTTTTAACTCCATAGTAAGTTCCAACTTCATCTATACCTTCTATTGCTATTGTCATAGCGCTATTTTTATTTTCATTAGCTGCAAGTACATATCCTTCATTAACATAAATTGATTCTGAACCTTCTTTATCAATTTCTTTTAAGAAATCATTCATTTCTTGTATGTTATCATCATCTTCACCAATGATTATTGTTGTTGATGCATTATCAAAACTTGCATTAACTTCAAGTCCTAGCTCCTTTAAAACCTCCATTAATTCTCTTACAGCATCTTTATCAGCCTTATCTTGTCCAATTAAGTTCACCTTGTTATATAAGCTAATCCTTCACCTGATGCACCAAGTAATTGAGGTATTGGACTTATAGTAGGTGTCTCAACCTTTAATCTAATTACTTTCTTTCCTTAATCATTAACTGTTTCTGCAAAAGCAATTGTTGATATTGTTGTAAAAATAAAAAAAAAGCTATGCCCAAAAATTTATAATTCTTATAATATTATTTTGACATTGTACTGATAAAAAGAGTAATAATAATTTGAAAATTATTATTACTCTTTTATAAAAATTATTATTTTTTAACTAAATAAGTTTTATTGTTAAAATTTTTTCATTTAATTATTTATACTTTTCTTCTTTAATGTTATTATTCCGGCTAATAATATTATTCCACCTATTGCAAGAGGAATAATTGGAGATGTCCCTCCTGTATTAGGTAAGTCCCCTTGATCTTTTCCAGAATTATTTCCATTATTATTTGCATTATTATCGTTACTTTCATTGTCATTTCCGCCATTGTTGTTGTTTCCAACTTCTGATTTTTTAACTAAATCTTCAATAGCAGATTTTAATGTATTTACTGCATTATCTACTTCGTCTTGAGTAGCCCCTGTGTTTTCTAATACTTCTTTCGCTAAGTTTAATGATTCTTCGAAAGTTTTCCATGTCTCTGAAGTATAATCTTCTACTTTAAGTTTTTCTGCTTCATTAATTACATTTACTAACTCTTCTTTATTAACTTCTACATCTTTTTTCATTGTTGAAATTCCTATTTCATAAAGAGTTGGTGCCACACCATCCCATGCAATTTTTATTTCAAAGACATTATTGAAATTGGATGTATCAAATATATTTACATTCTTAGATAATGTTCCAAGTTCTGACCAACCGTCTTCAGTTCTCACTGAAACTAAAGCATTTGAAATAGTTAATTGATTTTGAATTATTGTAAAGTTAGTTATATCTGTATTCTCTGAAATCTTATATACAAGACTTCCTGTCTTAGGTGCATTTTCTTGTGGCTTAAATGCTGTGCTTAATTTACCATCAATTAAATTACTTGGAGAAAATTTATCTTCTGCAGCTGGACTTACGTCAAATGTAACATCATTATCTGAATACTCTACTTCTAAATTTGCGATATCAAATTTAACTGTATTTTTTGATTTATTAATTATACGAACATAACGCGCATCTACTTTTTCTGTTGAATCTGATACACTTGTCCATTCAACACCATTAATTGATGTTTCTAATGTTAACTTATCATTATTAGTAATATCAGCAATAATATTTGTTATCTCTCTAATTTTATTTAATTTTATACCAATATATTCATTTTCAGACAATGTTACTTCATTCACTCCTGCTAAAGTTGCATTTGATGGGTAAATATCAATTGTATTTCCTTTTAACAAATCAACATTTGTATACACATCTCTCTTTATGTGATCAACATCATCTTTGTTTATTGAAAACTCTCTAACTGAAATCCAGTTATTTTTAATTTCTCCTACCGGAATAACTCTCACATATTTAGCTTTTACATTAAGATTTTCTACAACTATTTTTTCTTTTTCCGGACCATATTCAATACCATCTATATCAGTCCAGCTTTCTCCGTCCATTGAATATTGGAATTTAACAAAATTAAATTTGTCTCCAGCACCTGGTTCACCTTGTTCGAATATAATACTGTTAACTTCTGTTACATCACTCAATTCTAAAGCAACATAGTCATCTTCTTTTGCAGCTCTACGGATCCACATAGTTGATAATCTAGAATTATCTCCATCAACTATATTTTGAACATTTCCCCAATATAAGTTATATCCCATATTTGTGTAAGGGAATAATGATAGCTTGTTAGTATCTGGATTAATTGCTTGAGTAATTTTTTCACCAATTATCCTTGATAAATCTTTTACAAATGGTACTAAATGTCTACTTCCTGGTTCTGGTCTAATTAGTCCATCAATTCCTTGAACTCTATAACTTCTTGAAGAAGTATACTCACTTTCACCTAAACCATAATACTTAATAGCTTCTTCATAATTTCCTTCTTCTAAAGCAAGTGCAGCATTAATGTATGCAATTGTTGATTCAGATAAATCTCTCAAAGAATCAACCCATGCTTCAATTTCATTTTTCATTAGCTCATTTTGTGATTTTTGTGCAAAGTTATTAGTTGCATCTAAAATCTCTTGATATTCTGCTAAAACAATCTTACTATCTTCTACTATTGATTCTTTTCTAAATAATTTTTTTGTGAAATCTTGAATTATTGGTCTTAATTCTTCTGATTCTTCTAATGTTAATCCATGCCAAGTTGGAGCAGGATCACTCATATGCTTTGCAAATGTATATAACTCTTCAGTTGCATTTGGTTCAATATATTTAAATGAATCTTCCCAACTCTTATCCATGTCAAAGCCAGCGCGATTCCATCCATAGTCTGCAATTGCAAATAAAGATACCTTTGAAGCTTGTGCTTCTTGCATTGGATTTGTTACTATCCCTCTAAAGTTTGTAACATTAGGATCTAACATTTCACCTTTTCCCATTAATAAACGACTATTATTAATATCATTTACTGGCCAGTTTAGCCACATAAATGGTTCTCTTCCTACTGCTTCTTTAAAGAAATCAAAAGTTTCTTCTGTTACATAACCAAGTATAGTATCTCCTGTCCATAATATTTCAGTACTTTCAGGCATATTAGAAATTGTGTTTAAATATTCATTATTAACATCTCCGCCTGCAGATTCCTTTGTATATACTTTAGGAACAAAAAGGAAGCTATCTACATCGCCTTTTGATAATCTCCATTCCTCTAAATCCTTCATAAGCCTTACTTGATCTTTTGCTTCTCCTTCAGCATCATCAGCAAGTACACCAAATTGACGCACACCTATACTGTACAATTGCTCGAATTTTGCAATAATTTTTGATAAATCACTTTGATAGTTTTCATCTGTATCAAACTTCATTCCATCTTTTAAGAATGGGTGAATTGTCCATATAAATCTATTCTTTGTTTGTTCTCCAACTTCAACTAGTTCTTTAAGTTCTTCTAGCTTCTCACTTGGATATGGTTCTCTCCATTTAAGACTGTGGTATTCATCATCTTTTGGTGCAAAAATATATGTATTCATCTTAAAGTCTCCACCAAATTCCATTAAATCCTTACGATTTTCATTACTCCAAGGAATACCATAATATCCTTCTATAAACCCTCTCCAATATCCATCTGAATAATCTTTTATTACTAAATCTTTTATTTCATTACCTTCTATTTGTTTAAATATTAATTTTAGTGATGTAAGTCCATAAAAAGCTGAATCACTATCTTTACCTAATACTGCAATAACATTATCATCTACTGATACTATATGCGAATCTATTTTTTCAAAATGCTTATCATCACTTAAACCTTTACTATTAAAATAATTATCTACAATACCATTAGAATTATTTATTCCTACTAAAAAATTTGTTTGGTCTTTTTTTATTTCTGTTCCTATTTCATATGAAATACCTTTAATAGCTAATACTTCAAACAATCTATTTTTAGTTGCATCGTCAATTCCATCTTCAAATACAACATTTACTGTACTTTGAAGGTTTACTTTACCATTTCCATATTCAATACTCTGTGGAACTGGGTATATCTCATATTCTCCGCTTTTTACCTCACTTTCATCTAAAGCTTTAGCATTCAAGGTAAATACATTTGGTACTAATGTAAATAACATAATTACCATCATAACTTTTGCTATAACTCTAATTTTTTTCTTACTTTTTAGTTGCATTCTCTGCTCCCCCTTAGTTTAAAATATATAATATAATATTCAATTTAATATCTGTTTAAACTATTATTAATAGTTTAAACAGATTAAATTAAACAATATTAACAATAAAAAAGTGAATCTATATAATTTACCTTATTCTGTCACCACACTCTAAGTCATTGCAAAATTAATTTATCAACTTCAAAAACTGAATAATTATAAAATTTATTCAAATATTAACCTTTTATAACTGCTTTAGAAATAAAAAAAAAGCTGAAAAAGATATACTTATCTTCTTCAGCTAATGCTCTAAATTTAATTAGATTGCACGCTAATACTTAGCAATTTTTACTTATGTTAACATTATATGTGTAATAATTAATATAGTCAATATTTTTTTACTATTTTATAATTACTTTGTTACCTCTAGATATCTATATTAGGATATCTTTATTGAAGGTAATTACAATAATGGTATTGAGCTTTCTAATTTAAGAAGCTTTACTACTACTAAATACAAATTATAATAAAAAAGAATCCTACTCACCTTTAGGATTCTTAGTTAGGGGTTAATTATAAAAAAATTAATGAGAAAATTGATTAAAAGTAACTGCACGTTCTTATTAATCAATTGATAATAATTATCAATATCTTTATAAATATAATACATTGTTATTTTATTTATGTCAATATTATTTTTATGAAATTTTCTAAATATTCTAAGACACTAACAGCAGGAATACTCACATATAAAGAAAAAATTGCTCCTAAAACCATAGAGGCCAGAAGCAATTTAAAAATACTTTTCTATTCTTCAATTTCTATTGAGTTGTTCTTAATTATATTTTTATACCATTCAAAACTTTTCTTTTTACTTCTTTTATATGTTCCATTTCCTAAATCATCTGCATCTACATATATAAATCCATATCTTTTTGACATTTGTGAAGTTGAAGCACTTACTATATCAATACAAGCCCAAGAAGTATATCCCATACATTCTACCCCTTCGTCTATTGCTATAGCAATTTGTTCAAAGTGTTTTTTGAAATAGTCTATTCTATAATCATCATTAATAGAACCATCTTCCTCCACCTTATCATAAGCACCTATTCCATTTTCAACTATCCATAGTGGCTTTTGATATCTATCGTATAAATCTATTAATGAAACTCTTAATCCCTTTGGATCTACTTGCCATCCCCATTCACTTGTTGGAAGATATGGATTTTTAACTCCAGTAACTAGATTTCCTCCAACCTTTTCTCTTTGTTCGGCATTGACACTTTGCACCATAGACATGTAATAACTAAAGGAAATAAAATCTACTGTATATTGTTGTAATATAGCTTCATCGCATTCTAACATTTTAACATTAATATTGTTCTTCTTAAAATAATTTAAGACATGTCTAGGATATTTCCCTAATACTTGCACATCTGTATAAACAAAGTTATTTCTATTATCTTTTTGAGCTAAAATTATATCATCTGGATTACAAGTTTCAGGATATGTTAAAGTTTTAGTAACCATACATCCAACTTGTGAACCTGGAATTATTTCATGACAATATTTAGTTGCTAAAGCACTTGCTACAAATTGATTATGTAGAGATTGATAAATTGCTTCTTCTGCTTCTTTTTTATTAGCATATTTTTCTTCTACTACTCCAACTGTAGTAAACGGATGACGGAATACACTATCAATTTCATTAAATGTAAGCCAGTATTTTACTAAATACTTATATCTTTCAAAACATACTTTTGCATATTTAACAAACATATCTACAACTTCTCTAGAAACCCAACCATCATAGTTATTTACTAAATATATTGGCATTTCATAATGAGATAAAGTTACTAAAGGTTCTATTCCACTTTTTCTAAGTTCTTTAAAAAGCTCCTCATAAAATGCTAATCCACTTTCATTTGGCTTGTCTTCATTTCCATTTGGGAAAATACGAGTCCATGCTATAGATACACGTAAAGTTTTAAATCCCATCTCTTTAAATAAAGCTATATCCTCTTTATAGTGATGATAAAAATCTATCCCTCTACGTTTTGGATAATACATATCATCTTTAGCTTCCATTGCATTTTTTATATCCTCTAATCCAACATGCCACTGCTTAACATAATCTTTTATATCTATATCTGGTTTATACATAGCAACATCTGCTACTGACATTCCTTTACCATCAACATTCCATGCACCTTCAGCTTGATTGGCTGCAATTGCTCCTCCCCATAAAAATCCATCAGGAAAAGATAATATTTTTTTCATATAAGCTACCTCCACTATCTCTCTAAATTTTCACCATTAGTTGCAATAATTTGCTTGTAATAATTATAACTGTCTTTCTTAATACGTTTTAAAGAGCCATTTCCGTCATTATCCCTATCTACATAAACAAAACCATATCTTTTTTTCATTTCTCCAGTGCCTGCTGAAACAATATCTATTGGTCCCCACCAAGTATATCCTAATATATCTGCTCCATCTTCAATAGCTTCATTCATCATTATTACATGCTTCTTTAGGTAATCCATTCTTTCATAATCATGTATCTTACCCTCTTCTGTAATTTCATCAATAGCACCTAATCCATTTTCTACTATAAATAAAGGCTTATGATATCTATCTGTTAATTCGTTACATACATATCTTAATCCTAATGGATCTATCGGCCATCCCCATTTAGTCTCACTTAAATAAGGATTCTTCTTTCCTAATAATCCACCTGTATTACCTAAAATCTTCATTCCTGCTTCATGTAAAGAGGATCTATAATAACTAAATCCTAAATAATCACAAACACCTTTTTTAAGAACTTCCTTATCTCCATCTTCCATTTCTATATTAATATTATTTTCTTTAGAAATACGATTAAAATATGAAGGATATTCTCCAAGCATTTGTATATCACTATAAAATAATGATCTCCTTCTTAATTCATAAGATTCAAATACATCTTCTGGATTGCAAGAAGCTGGATATATAGGAGATAATGATAGCATACATCCTATTTTAAAGTCTTTATTAATTTCATGCCCCATAATCACAGCCTTTGCACTTGCTACCAGCATATTATGACTTGCTTGATATATATCCTGTAACTTGTTTTCATCTTCTTTAACTACTATTGCAGCAGCTATAAGCGGTAATGTATGAGCATGATTAATTTCATTGAAAGTCATCCAATACTTAACTTTATCCTTATATCTTTTAAATATAACATTACAATAGTTAGTATAAAAGTCTATAAGTTTTCTATTTTTCCATCCTCCATACTTAGTTATTAAATTAAGTGGAGTTTCAAAATGTGAAATGGTTATAACAGGTTCCATTCCATATTTTAATAACTCATCAAATAAATTATCATAAAACTCTAGTCCCTTTTCGTTAGGTTCTTTGTCATCTCCATTAGGGAATATACGACTCCAAGCTATAGAAGTTCTAAAGCACTTCATTCCTAGATCGGATAATTCCTTAATATCCTCCTTATAGGTATGGTAAAAGTCTATAGCTTCATGACTAGGATAATATTTTTCTTCATTAATTTCTAATTCTACATCTTTAAATCTATTTGCTCCAACTGGTAGTATATCTGCAATGCTTAATCCTTTGCCATCTTCATTATAAGCACCTTCAGCCTGATTTGCTGCAATTGCTCCTCCCCATAAAAAGTTTTTAGGAAATGTCATTTTTATGCCTCCTCCCCTATTAGTTCTAAAACTTTATCTTCATTTTTTACATTACGATAATTTTCTTTTTTTAAAGTTTTATTATTTGCTTCAGTTATTAAAAGCATAGTTGTAGGATCATATCCTTTTTCTTTTATCTTCTTTAAATCAAACTCTATTAATTTTTGACCTATTGTTACTTTTTCTCCTTGCTTAACTAAAAGTTTAAAACATTCTCCATTTAATTCTACTGTATTAATACCAACATGAATTAAAATTTCAATATTATTATCACTTTTTAACCCTATTGCATGTCCTGTAGGAAATGCAACTTCTATTGTTCCATCTACAGGTGATGTTATTTCGCCAATTTCAGGTACAAATGCCACTCCATCTCCCATAGTTTTACTTGAAAAAACAGGATCCTTTACATCTTCTAATGGAATCATCTCTCCTTTAACACAAGCTGCTAATTCTGATGGTTTTAACGAACTTTTTTTAGTTTTAGATGCATCCTCTTCAAATCCTAATATATAAGTTAAAAGTGCTGATAGTGTAAATGCCATAGCTATACCTATTAAATAAATTACAAATGTATCTCCAAAGAATGCTGGTAAAGTTGTTAATGCTGGGAATACATAAACCATAGCCTTAGTTTGGAACATTCCCATAAATGCTCCTGCTATACCACCTGATATTGTTAGAGCAATTAAAGGCTTTTTATATTTTACTGCTAACCCATATACTATTGGTTCTGTTATACCACCTAATAAAGCTGGAATCATTGTTGAAGCTGCAAATGCTCTCGTTTCCTTCTTTTTAGAACGAAGTACTACTCCTAAAGCAACACCTGCACTTGCAAATGTAGCAGCTGCAATCATTGGTCTAATAACATCATAACCTTGGTTTGCAATATTGTTTATCATTATAGGAACAACTCCCCAGTGAATACCCATCATTACAAGGAATGTCCATCCTGCTCCAACTACTAAACCTGCTAATAATCCACTCTTATCACTTAAGAAATTAATTAAATCTCCCATTCCATTACCTAAAGTAACTCCAATCGGTCCTATTACTATAACCGCTAATGGTACCATAACTAATAATGCTACTGCTGATAAAGTAAATATTTCTATACTCTTAGGAATAAATTTCTTTAAAAATCTTTCAACATATGAATATACCCAAATAGTTAATATTGCAGGAATAACTGTTCCAGAATACCCCATAAGAACAACTGGAATTCCAAAAAAATCAACTACATCACCTGTTGCTTGCATAAGTCCAGAAAAATTAGGTTCCATTAATGCACCAACTATTGCAACAGCAACAAATTGATTTACTTTAAATGTTTTTGCAGTACTAAATGCTAAGAATAACGGTAGGAAATAAAATACACTATTGCCTGCGGCACTTAAAATCTTATACGTGCTTCCTGTGTTGTCCATAAATCCATAAGTTGTTAAAATTACAAGTAATGCTTTTATCATCCCCGCTCCAGCTAGAGCTATAATAATTGGATTAAATATAGATGCCATTGTATTAAACATACGAGTTAATATATTTCCTGATGGCTTTTCTTCTGCATCATCTATATTCATTGATTTGCTCTTAATTTCTGGAAATATATTTAATACAGTTTCAAATACATCTGTAACATGATTTCCTATAACTACTTGGAACTGTCCATTACCTTCTACAACAGATAAAACACCTTGTATATTTTTAATTGCTTCTCTATCAGCTTTTGATGAATCTTTCAGTTTAAATCTTAATCTTGTTACACAATGGAATAAGCTATTTATATTTCCTACTCCTCCTACTTTTTCAACTACTTCTTTTGCTAGTGAATCATAGTTTTTCTTAGCCATTATAATTCCTCCTAAACATATTCTTCACGATGACACCGGTTACATCTCATACCATGATTATAACATTGAAAATTTTTACATAATTAAATTTCGCTTTTTGGAAACTTTAGAAAAATAAAAAAAAGCATGGTATAATAAAATTTAACCATGCTAATTTCTATTTATTAATGCTATCTTTTAACTTCTTATATTTAAAGGTTATAAAGTCAGTAATAACCTGATACAATATTGCATGTGTTTGCACATCAGAACTATGCTGAAAGTCTATACATAAGTCAACATAGGGATGACTTTCCATATCTTTATTAGCAGTAATAACAACTATTTTAGCCTTAGTTTGTTTAAATATATTCTTATCTATATTACCTTGCATCATTTGATACTTCTTTATATAATCACCTGAGTTTGTAAATATTATAATTAAGGTATCATCTTGAGCATTTTTTATAAATTCATCTTGCTTAATATCGTGCATATGAGAAATTATATATTTTCCATTATATGCAAGCTTAGATTGAAAATCCATAGCCGCTGATTCTGAATATAATAGTCCAAATGCTGCAACTTTATCATAGTTTATTAAATCCCGAGCTAATTCTTCAATTTTATCCATGCTTATATTAAACTTAATTAATTCCAGATCATTAATAATTCTATCAATATATTCTTCCTTAGTATGTTCTTCCATAAATCCAAGAATATTATCATTATAATTTAAATGATTCGATTCCTTGTTACTTCTATATGATGCTGCCGCTTTTAGTTCTATAAAATCATCAAATCCTATATACCTAGTAAACTTCGAAATTGTAGATTTTGATACAAAGCATAAATCTGCTACTTCTTGTATAGTCATATTTTGAATAGCATCATAATTGCATAATAAAATATTAGCTATATGATAATATGTAGAACTTTCTTTTCCATCATTTAATATAATCAGTAATCTATTTAATAATGTCCCCATAACTGTTCTCCTAAAAATCAATTTTTCTCTTTAGTTTAATATAACTTTTTTAAAATTCAATTAAATTTAATCCTATTTCTTCACTAAATTTTCTTCCTACTTCACCATTTATTTTATGAATTATTATTTCTGAAGTTGCACTTATAACAGCCTTATTTAAATGTCCACCAATACATTTACCCTCTGCATTTGCAAAAGTACCATGTATATGTAAATAAACTTCGCCATTCATTCTAGATATATTTCCAGTTAAATTTGTTATTTCAAAATCCTCTTCAAAAGTATTTGAATAATATTTCTTTTCGTCTACCTTAAAAAGTCCAACAACTACTTGATTAGTTGCACCAAGCCCTGAAATTGAACCAGCTTTAATATTTTCTCTTTCACAAAGTTTTTTAATAGATTCAATAACTTCTTCACCTTTTTCTAATCTCAATACAATTGTTTCACCAAATACTCTGTATTCCATCTTTATCAACTCCATCTAAAAAAATTATTTATTTTCATTATATTATCAATTTTACCATAAAAATAAAACTATGAGTAACATAGTTATTCACAGTCTTATTTTTTTTATCTTTGGAAAACCGAGAACTTTGCATTATCTATGAATATAGTATATACATTTTCATCTTGAATTAAATTCAAAAATGTATCTACATCAGTATATAAAAGAATTCCATAGGTGTTTATTCCATTAGATTCAATATAATTTAATGCTTCGCTATATATTGTACTAGATATATTATTTACATTAAAGAAAGTTTTTAAAAAATCTTCTCTTGAAGACATATATTTTAATAATGATTTAAAATGCGTTTCTAATATTTCAGTACTATATCCATTATCATATTCTTCATTCCCTAACTCAAAACATGGATAATCTTCTTCCGACAAAGTCCCATTTTCTATAATAACACCTGTACCAGTTGGATCAAAACCAACTTTCGTATACGTATTAGAATCAGTAGTTCTAATTGCAATCCAATTAGATGTAAAATTATACTTTTTTTCTAAAGACTTAAGTTCATCAAGAGATAAATCTTTCTTAAAGGATATATATGAAGATATTACACTTCCTTTAGGTAATTCCTTAACATTATTAATTAGATACTCTCTTTCTTCCTTATTTTGTCCATAAGTAGAACTACCATCTTTATTAATATTTAAAACATTTTTATTATCTACATCATAGAAAATATTTATTGCTGGGAACTTATATAGGTTATTATTTTGTGTTATAAGCTCATTTCTAACGACCTTTCCATTAAAAACAACATTTTCACCAGTAAATAAATTATTTTGATTTATTGTTATATCATACTTTCCTAAACCTAACCCTTCAACATTCGTATTATCAGTAGTATATCCAGGTAAATGTAATTCTGTAAAAGTACTCATATCAATAAAAAGTTCATCTTGATTTTGTTGATTTGTTATTTTTCCACTTGGATTATAAAAAAAAATGTTATAACTAGGTAGTATTAAAAAATTTATTAATAATATTATTAATAAGACACTTACTACTGATAAACCAACTACCTTTCTAAACTTTTTATTTACTGCTTTCTTTATAACTTTAGTCTCCATTTCATCTAAGCCTATATCATCACTTATATTGTCTATTTCCCCAAATATATTTTCTGATAAATAATCATTAATCAATTCATTTTTCTCAATTTCCTCTTCAATAATTTTTATTTCTTCTTCTGTTGCCGTTCCATTTTTATATTTTTCAAATATATACTTAAAACTCATACTTACCCTCCCTTAAAATTTTTGCAAGTTTTTGTCTACCACGATATAATATATTTCTTGTAGCACCTTCAGAAAGAGTTAAATTCTTTGCAATTTCACTTGTCTTTAGATTCATAAAATAAAACAGTATTATTACTTCTCTGTATGTTTCAGGAAGTTGTAAAATTGCATTAAACAATTCTCGTTTTTCCTCTTCTTTTATAATTTTAAAAATAATATTTTCTTCACTTCTTAGATCTTCTTCAATATCTTTATAAGTTATTTTTTTATTTTTTCTATAGTAATCTACAATTAAATTTTTACAAACATATAATAACCAATACTTTATATTTCCTTCACATTTGTCTATAGTTACAAAGGCTCTATAGAAAGTTTCACTAACTACATCTTCAGTAATATGATAATCTTTGCAAATTGAAAAAGCATAGAGATATAAATCTTTATAATATATCTTATATATTTTTTCTATTTCATAATTATTCATTTCTTCCCCCCTTCATAACATAAACGCTGGAAAATATAAAATGTCACACTTCTTATATAATTTTATCATTATTAAATTATATAAGAAGTGTGGCTGTTTTTAAATTTATATTATTAAAATAAAAAAGTATTAAAATATCATATCTAGGTTCCGTCGCTTCGCTCCAAGTCACCTTGCTATGATATTTTAATACTTCAAAACTGAAGGATGGAAATTATAAAAAGTTATTCATAGGGTAACATCTTTATAATTTCCTAAAGAATAAAAAAGCTTCCTAGAAAACTAGGAAGCTATATATATTAAATTACTTTAGCCATTTTTATTACTCTTTCACCTAAAAGTACTCTATCAAAAATCTTACTATAATTTAGCTTTTCATAGAACTTTGTTACTTTTTCATTTTTTGCAAGTAATGATATTCCTTCAAAATCTTCTTTTTTAGCAACTTGCTCTGCATATAACATAAGCATTTTACCAACTCCAAGACCTCTCGCTTTTTCATCTGTAGCTACATTAGAAATATAAAGATTTCCTCTTCTACATTCCCTAAATATCATATATTTAATTGAATTAACTATATATAATATCTTTTCAGTAAATCCTTCTATCTTATTAATTTGTTTTATATCTGTTTCAATACTCAATTTATTTAACTTATCATAAGGAATTAATATTATTGCACCAATTACTTTGTTATCTAATTCAGCAACTGTTATATAATCAGTACTATATCTTGACTCCTTACTTCTAATTAATGTCTTTAAATTATCTAAAGTTTCTTCTTTAGATTCTCCCCCTCATACATCTACAGGGTTAACTTCAGTATAATAAATTAACTTTGCTATTTTATCTATATCCCTAAAAGTAGCCTTTCTAATATTAATATTTTTACTATTCATAATTTATACCTCCCATACAGAAATAAGTATTCTGTATGTATTAATTATATAAAAATACTATTTATTTTTCACTGATATTTGTACTCTAATAAAGGTATTATTATGCTATAAGTGATTCATTTAAAAATTAATATAGAACACTAAAATACTAAAAAACTATCTATAGATATTAACCTTAAAACCTAATTACCATCTCCTTGAAAAACATTTTCTTTAATAAAGAGATTTTCTTTAATAAATTTAACTATTAATCCTAATATAATTCCCAAAATAGCTGGAACTATCCAAGACAACCCTTCTCTATATAGGGGTAAATATGAAATCAGCTTTACTAATCTTCCATTATCTAATCCCATTTGTCCTATTGCATCAATTATACTTACAATACCTGTAAACAATATAGTTAATCCATAAATATATTTGTTATCCTTAAATATAGAATTAAACATTGAAAGTACAATAAGCATTATTGCAATTGGATATATAGCATTTAATATAGGACCTGATATACTAAGGATTTTAGTTAATCCCATATTAGCAATTATCATACTAAAAACAGTTAATAATCTTACCCAATTTTCATAAGATATTTTATTTGTTAATGTTGAAAAATATTGACTACATGAACTTATAAGCCCAACGCAAGTAGTTAAACATGCTAATGTGAATATTAAAGCTAATAATATTACTCCAGGCTTTCCGAATATGTAAGTTGTTATATTTGTTAATGTCTGAGCACCATTTTCTGTTACTCCAAATCTACCAGCACTTGTTGCTCCTAAATGAGCTAACATAGCATATATTATAGCAAGTAATATACCAGCTATAACTCCTGCCTTTATAGATACTGAAACCACTGTTTTCTCATCATTTACTCCTTTGGATCTTATAGCTACTGCAATTACTATTCCAAAATTTAAAGCTGCTATAGTATCCATTGTTAAATATCCATCTAAAAATCCTTTGAAAAATGAAGAAGTCTCATATCCATTTGTAGCTATCCCATATCCTCCTAAAGGTTTAAGAAATGAACCTATAACCATAACTAAAATTAATAGTAATAATGCTGGTGTTAGTACCTTTCCCATACGATCTACTAATTTACTTGGTGATAATGATAACCAATAAGATACAGCAAAGAATATAAGAGTATATAAAAATAATGCTAGCTTTACTGAAATATTTTCAGGCAAGTATGGTGCAACTGCCATTTCAAAAGGTAAACTTCCTGCTCTTGGAATACCGAGTCCAGGGCCAATAGATAAATATATTAATATAGTAAATATTGTTGCAAAAATTGGATTTACCCTTTTTGCTAAATTCGTTAATCCTCCTGATTTTGCTACAGCTATAACTCCTAATACTGGAAATCCAACTGCAGTAATAAAAAACCCTAATAATACTATCCAAGTTTTCTCTCCAGCTGATTCTCCCATAAATGGTGGAAATATTAAATTTCCAGCTCCAAAAAATAGTGAAAAAAGCATCAGCCCTATTAGTAATAGATCTTTTTTTGTTAAGTTTTTCATGTT
Organism: Clostridium nigeriense; assembly: GCF_050585245.1. GTDB lineage: Bacteria > Bacillota > Clostridia > Clostridiales > Clostridiaceae > Clostridium > Clostridium nigeriense_A. Next base: position 576,519 of record NZ_JBNOOF010000002.1, on the reverse strand, counting down.
ATACCTCCTATATTATTTATTTTAATTATTATTAAAAGTAAAAAAGTACTTCTATGTAATTTTGCTTATTCCGTCGCAAGCTCCAAGTCATCGCAAAATTAATAGAAGCACTTCAGAGCTGAGGGAAGGAAATTATAAAATGTTATTCACATGGTAACCTCCTTATAATTTCCTAAATAATAAAAAAACCGTCCCTTGAAAAACAAGGGACGGAAATATCCGCGTTACCACCCTAATTCTATAAATATTTTTTAATAAAATATTTATAGCACTTAGTTACATATCAAACAATACGCTTATCTTTTAACGGTGAAAGATTCCGTCAATACTTACTATAATTTTCAGTATTGCTTCTCAGAGATGATTTTCAATTATCTTTTGAACATTGGCTTTCAGCATATACCAACTCTCTGTTGAACAAAATAATAATTTACTTTTTCTCTTCATAGAATTTTTAAATTATTTACTTTAATATTACAATCTTTTTATTTATATGTCAATATTATATTTTTTTTACAAATTCTGATTTTAATTTCATAGCACCAAAACCATCTATTTTACAATCTATATTATGATCGCCTTCAACTAATCTTATGTTTTTAACCTTAGTGCCTTGCTTTAATGGAGCCGAACTTCCCTTAACTTTTAAATCCTTAATTATAGTAACTGAATCTCCATCTTTTAATATATTTCCATTTGAATCTTTTACTACTAACTCATCTTCGTCTACTGTATTTTCTGAATTCAAAGTCCACTCATAAGCACATTCAGGACAAATTAAAAGACTACCATCTTCATACGTATATTCTGAGTTGCATTTTGGACAATTTGGCAAATTTATCATTAATTCATTTCCTCCGTTAGTTCAATATAATATATAATCATGTTTTACATTTATTTATACTATCATATATATAATATTTTTACAAATATTATACTATTTTATTCATATATACTTATTATTATCATATATAATTTTATTTATTTGTGTTCTAAATTAGTATAAATAACTTTAAATAGAAACAAACTAAAACAGGAATATATAAACAAAGGAGAATATTACGATGAATAAACTATTAAAGAACTTATTTTTATCAATATTATTAGTAAACTCATTCTTGATGCCATTAAAAGTAAATGCTATGGAAAACAATTTTTTTGGAGATTCATCTATAAATAAAACTAAATGTGATTTGAAAATGAACCAAAGACGATTATGGATAGACCACGTTTCATGGACTAGAAGCTTTATTGTAAGTGATATTGCTTCTCTTGAGGATAAAAGCATTGTATTAGAAAGACTTCTAAAAAATCAAGATGATATTGGCAATTCAATTAAACCATACTACGGTGAAGATGCTGGTAATAAGCTTTCAGCCCTATTAAAAGAACATATAGAGTTAGCTGGTAATGTTCTTGAAGCTGCAAAAAACAAAGATTCTAAAGCTCTAGAAAAAAATAATAAGCTTTGGTATGAAAATGCTGATAAAATTGCAGACTTTCTAAGTACAGCTAATCCTAATTATTCAAATAAGGTATTAAAAGATATGCTATATAAACACTTACAATTTGTTACTGATCAAGTTGTAGCTAGACTAAGTAATGATTGGAAGTCGGATATTACTGCATATGATAAAGGTGAAGATCATATGATTCACTTTGCTGATATTCTTTCTGATGGTATAATTAAACAATTCCCTGATAAATTTAAGTAAAGAATAATTTATAATTTAATTGAAGGGTCTCAATTAATTTACTGATTGAAACCCTCCTTTATCATCTATCAATATTTATATCAAAGAAATCTAAATCACTTATCTCATCTATTTGCCTTATTTCATCTAATACCCACCTATTTTCATATCTTATGAACTTCCAATATTCTTCGAAAGGTACTCTTCTATATTTATTCCCTTCTATTAAGTCACCAGTTGCTTCATTTATTAAATAATCTATAGATTTAGCCTTTATATGAACCCATACAATATCTTCTAAAACTCCTTCTTTATCTTTTATTGCAATAGGTGTTGCTTTTATCAATTTCATATTTTTAAGAATATTTTTCTCTTTTCTTACTTTCATCCACTCCGTTTTTGACCTATGTCTAACATATAGTTTTTCGCTCATAAATTCTTTTGCTATATCTTGATTTCTTTCCATCCATGCATCTTGAATCTTATAAAAAGCTTTCTCTATATCGTCTTTCATTTTATCATAATCCCAATTATAATCATTTTTACCTAAGTTTTTTATAGTTGAGATACTTTTTATCTTCTTTTTACTAAGCCTTACTTTAAAAATTATAACTCCTGCTGATGAAATACAAAAAAACATTCCGAGACTTATTATTGAAGAAATAGGATTGCTTCTACCATTGTATCTTCCTGAGGTTCCACTATGGTGTGAGCTACTACCGCCTCCACCGCCTCCTCCACCACCTCCTCCACTTCCGCCTCCTCCGGCTCTTGCAAAGGCATTTGATGGTATATTAATTACTAAAATCAATAAAATAATAGATATCATTCTTTTAAATATTTTTTTGTTTTCAACCACTTCACAACTCTCTTTCTCTTATTAAAACTACAATTTATTTCCTATATTAATATTTTAAAGTAAATTTAAAATATTAAAAAGGTATTTAAAGAAATTTTCTTTAAATACCTTCTGTCTATGAAAAGATTTGATTTTTACTATATTCATATTTATTATTTAATATATTTATCTAAGAAGTTAAATACCTTATCATAATAAGTTGTTGGATCTACATCTGGTGCAGAACCATGACCTGCTCCATCAATTACTAAAATATCTTTTTCACAATTGGCTGCTTCATATAATCTATATAACATTTCTGTAGGCACATATGTATCATTTCCACCATGAGTAAATAAAATTGGTGTTGTTGATTTTTTAACTTGTTCTAAGGCTGAAGCTTCATGAAAGTTATATTTAGCTCTAATATTAGTCACTAACTCCGCTACGTTTAAAATTGGAAAAGATTTTAATTTGAATCTTTCATATAATTGAGCTTCGAACATCTCTTGTACTGATGTATAACCACAATCCTCAACTATAGCCTTAACATTATTAGGTAAATCTTCTCCAGAAGTCATCATTACTGTAGCACCCCCCATAGATTCGCCATAAAGAACTATTTGTGAATTGCTATCTAAAGATAGAACATAGTCTATCCATAATAGCATATCTTTTCTATCTAACCATCCCATTCCAATATACTTTCCTTCACTATTACCATGAGCTCTCATATCTGGAGTTAATACATTATATCCTTGATTATAAAAATTTAATGCTATAGGTTGTACATCTTCATGACTAGATGTGTATCCATGAGCAATAATTACCCATTTATCACTTTCTTCATCTTGAAAATATAACTTTCCCCAAAGCTTTAGACCATCTTCAGATACTATTGTAGCTTCTTCAGTATTAACTTTTTTTAGCCAATTTTCAACATTTTCCTTAGATTTTTGTTTATTTATTATCTCAGCATCGGTTTCTATTGATTGAGGTGCATTAGGATCTATACTAGATAATGTTACTATTCCTTCTTGTCTCACAAGTGCATAATTAAAGAAATAGTTTCCAATATAAGCTAGTCCACCAATTAATAATAATATTATTGCAACTAAAATATATACCATTATTTTCCTTTTCTTATTCATCTATGTCCTCCTGATTATAGTATTTTATGTTTTATTATTTTATATACAAATATTTTGATTGTCAATATATTTGTATATAAAAAACTATACAGTGATAAACAAACTTTTATTTATCATTGTATAGCTATACTTTTATCTATTTATAACTTTTCCTTGTAATCCTTCAATAACATCTAAAGTTTTCTTATGCAACTCCTCATCAAAACTTGCACAAAGGTTTGCATCTACAACTATATTGGCATTTCTATATTGAGACTGAAACATAACAAAATTACTTACTACACAAATATTAGTAACTACACCCACTATCTCAATTTCATCTATATCTTGCCCAATTTCTTTTGATATTTTAATCATATCTTCAGGTGCTATACCAAATCCATATTTATCAAAATAATATGTATTTTCTTTTTCTTTAAATTCCTTTAAACTTCCAAATAGCTCATGACCATTAGTTCCCTTAATGCAATGTATTACTGGTAAATTCTTTCCTTCTCTAGTTTCTAAATAGTTTTCTTTATGAGTATCGTAAGTAAATAATACCTTATTCCCCTCATTTAAATATTCCCTTACTTTATTATATATTCCACCTTCTAAAGTTATAGCTTTATCGAATCCTAAAGCACCATCTACAAAATCCTTTTGATAATCAACAACTACTAACAACTTATTCATTAAAATCTCCTCCTAAATTTCATAAACTCAATACTTAATTTTACTATATCATATATAATTTTCTTATTTATAATAATTAACTCTCTTTTATTATATAAAAAATTTTTAATTTATCCATTTATATTATATAATATTCTTATGATATTTATTAAGAGGTGATTAATTTCTATGAATAATGAGCTAACTGAAGAGAACATAAAAAAATTAAGAGAAGAATTAGAATATAGAATGACTGTAAAAAGAGCCGAGATAGCTAAAGAAAAAGCTATAGCAGCAGCTCATGGTGATAGATCTGAAAATGCAGAGTATAAAGAAGCTTGTGCTAATTATAGAGCAAATGATAATAGAATACAATATCTATTAACCATGATTTCTACTGCTAATATTATAGCTGATGCTGAAATAGATAAATCTGTTTTAGGAGTTAATAGCAAAGCAAAAATAAAGTTTGTTGAAGATGACTTTGAAGATATAGTAACTTTAGTAACAGTTATGGATTCAGATCCTGAAAATATGTGTATAAGCATTGAATCAGATCTTGGATTAGCACTAAAAGGTAAAAAAGCTGGAGATATTGTTGAAGTAGTTGCTCCAGAAGATAAATATACAGTTGAGGTTATTGAAATATTATAAGATATAAGAATTATGAGAGGTACATTATGGAATTAAACTAACTGTTAACTATGTAATTAGAGACAAAAAAACTAAAGAAATTAGATGTACAGGTACGAGTAAGCATTGTTTTATGTCAAAGGATAATAAAATTCTTTCTTTAAAAAGATCCTTTCCTGAACTACATGAAATGTTTACTAATTATAAAAAAATATGCGATGAAAATTCAATAAGAAATTGATTCTACAGGACTCTGTAACATATTATGCTCTGTCTCCGTCACAGGCTCCAAGTCGACCTACGCATAATATGTTACAGAGTCCAAGACCAATACAATTTTATAGACTTAAGGATAACTAAAGGAGGAAATTCAGACGAGCTGAATTTCAACTAATACAAATTCTTTATTCCTTCTTCTAGTATTTGAAGTTGTAATAAGGTTTCTTCATCTTTAATTTTCTTTTCTTTATTATTTACTATAGTCTCATATAAATCATCATATACTCTTCCATAATCACCATTTACAGATTTAACTTTTTCCTCATGAATTGTACCTTCTTCATCTACATAAGTTAAAGTTCCATAGTGTTCAAAGGAGTCTATTCCAAAGTCTTTATTAGTAGGCATATCTTTGTAATACAAAAGGCAGATGATATCTATTTGTACTCTTTCCATTTCCTATATATCCAATTGTAAGTATAACATTCCTCCTAATTTGTAATTTTTATACTATTATATTAACTTATAATAAGTAAAATAAATATCAAAATTTAATATTCTTTAGTAAACTGGTATTGCTACATTCTTTATATAGTTACTATACTTTAATTATCTTTTACTTCTTCTTTAAACTCCCAAGTTAAACCATTATCCTTTGATTCATATAATGCATCACTATTTCCATTATAATCACCATCAGCACCTTGACCAACTAACATATTTAAAACTCCATTATCCTCAAAAGGCATTTCTGGAAAATCAAAAGGTTCTATCACAGTTCCACTATCTAAGGTTACTTCCCTCCTTGGAATATTTATTTGAGTAAATGTTAATCCGCCATCTTCACTTCTATATAAATCAGCTTCATCTCCTCCATTATGGGATAATGCTATAAATCCTAATTTTTCATTTATAAAAGTAATTCCAGATGCTCCCCCTAATCTACCTAAGAATGGATCATCATTTAATACTTCAAAGTTATTTCCTCCATCTGCAGTAACTTCTAATGAATAAGCTCTACTCCCTGCCGCAGCCCCAACTATTTTTAATCTATATCCAATATTATCAGTTAAATAATATTCTGGTTCTTCCCTATTTGATGAACTACTAGGTTTTTTAGTATTATTATCAACTGAGTTTAAAGGAGCTGATTTAACATTATTTAAATCATCAACTAAATTATATCTAAGAGGAGTAATTTCCTTTTCTCTATTTGGAACATATACCGACACTGTATATCCTATAACTTCTGATGCTGCCATACTCGGCATATTTGTTTTTCCTTCATTATCAATATAGACTATCCCATCTGTATTATATCCAAAACTTCTTTTACCATAATATAAAATAGCATATTTATTAGAATCCCATTTACTTACTGTATCTTTTAAAGGAATTACCTTCATTGTATCAAATAAGGGTTCTAACAATTTATCATCATTAAAATCCGGGGTCACATAACCATCTAGTGTTACTCTTATTTTATTAGATTTATTTATATCATAATTTACTAAGAAACTACTAACTTCATCTTTATCATTTTTACCATAAACAAAGGCATAGAAAGACTCTATTTCTCCTTTACTATTAAACTCTAAACTTAGACCTGTATCCGAAATATACATAGTTTCTGGCAAGTCTACCTTTTTACTAATATCCTCAAATATACCTTCTATTCCAGTATCATATATATTGTTATTATTAAGAGTTATATTTTTTTCATTTTTAAGTTCAAATAATAGCCAAGATAACTTACCATTAAAATTTAAAGCTGTCCTATAAATTTTCATACCATAATAGCCTGTAGTAAAAATAATTATTACTATTGATATCCATGTCCATACTGTTTTCATTAATGACTTTCTTCTTTTTTCTTCTTTAGAATGTAATATTTCTTTAAAGTAAGATACATCATAATCACTCTTATTATTAAAACTTAAAATAACTATCTCTTTATTTCTAATCTTTATATAAGCATATTTTTTATTTATTTTAAAAGACTTTATATCTTCTATATCTATTTCAATTCCAAGGTAATCATCTATCTTAATATAATCACTTGTAAAACTAAAGTTTTCAATAAGTTCATTTGGGTAATCACTCTGTTGCTTTATTATTAGTGCAATAAATGTTACTAAATATATAAAAAAGAATACTAAACATAAAATAAAAATATTAAGATTATTATCATATCTGCCAAATCTACATAGGGTATATAATTCATACATTGCTAATATATAAACTGCTATAAATAAAGGAAAACTTATCATTGATAAAAATATATTTTTAACCTTTATAATATTATATCGCCTCATTTAATCACCTCTTACATTACATAATTATACTCCTATTATTGTAAAAAGTATCCATAAACATTATGAAAATCTATTATCGAAATAAAAGAATCTGCGGTATAAACCACAGATTTTAAATTAAACTCTTTATTTCATTGATTCAATAACACCATCAACTAATGCATCCATATCTACAACATTCTTTTCATTCATTGCTGATAAAAGTGTTAGCTTATTATCTAATAATGTCATATTCTTCATTCCTGCAAAGAAATCTCCAATTAACTTACCAGTATTGCAAGCCCATGAACCATTTTCAATTAATGCAACTGTTCTCTTTTGAAGATTTAATGCCTTCATATCAATTAAGTAATTATGCATTGGAGGATATATTCCTGAATTATAAGTAACTGAAGCTATAACTAAATAACTAACTCTAAATGTTTCAGATATTAATGTAGAAACATGAGTATTAGAAACATCATACATTACTAAATTAGTTATTCCTTTTTCTACAAATTTAGTTGCAAGCACATTAGCTGCTGATTCAGTATTTCCATACATTGATGAATAAACTATCATAACACCTTCTTCTTCAGGTTCATATTTACTCCATTTATCATACTTTTCAATAAAGTATGATAAGTTATTTCTCCATACTGGTCCATGTAGAGGACATATCATTTTTATATCTAAATTTTACATCCTTTTAAAGTTTAGATTTTTCATAATTATATGGTATGCTTGTACCCACAACTACATCTTCAATTTTTTCAATTATTAACCAATCATCCATATTGCTCTGATGATCAAAATCCAATGTCTCTATTTCTTTAACTTCATTAAACTCTACTAAACAAAGGCATTTCTTATGCCAACGTATCCTTTGCTTTTCTGATAAATTAAGTTTTACTTTGTTTTCTTCAAATGTTTCATTTATTTCATCTTCAGTTAGTTTAGTGTAGTTTTCAACATTTGATACAATAGCAGAATGAGTAATTTTCATATTACCCTTTTCCATAAAATAAAGTTTCTCCCCAACAAAAACACGACTATGCGGAATTTTCCTTCCTGCTGCTCCCCTTACAACCATTGTCTTACTTCCTGAAATAATTTTATCAAGAACTTTTTCACCTTTTTTCCCAGAATTATCACAATAAACTAAATGTACCATAGTACTCCCCCATTATTATATATTTAATATATGAATATGTCAGGCTTATGCCTGACATATTTTAATTAATTAGAATTTAGGACTTATTTCTGTAGATTGAATTTTCTTTAAGTCCTTTTGTCTTAGTCTTGTTTCATCCATTATTTTATCCCAAGACTCACCTGCTATCATCATTTCCTTTGCTCTAGAATAAGCTGCATTTCTACTTTCTCTATTCATACTTCCTCCAAAAATAATTATTGTTAGCATAAACTTAACATTAATATTATTGGAAAATTCATTATATTTTATTACAATATATATTTATATAATATTTTTTATTTCTTTCTAATAAGTGGCCAAGCTCCAAACTACAAGTTAGTTTAATATGTATTTAAATAAACTTCTATATCTATACATCTGCATATTAATACTCAGAGTTTGGTATCCATTCTGTAAGTACATTTTATTTAAACTCTTGTATTTCTTTTGGCACAATATATTCTCCTTTAACCATTGCCCTTAATAATATAGTCTATATACTATATTAAACCATAAATATATGTAAACCTGTATAATAAATATAATTTTGTTGAAATAGATACAATAAAAAAAATCTGCGATATTTTATCGCAGATTTCTTTATTGTTAGTACTATATAAGTGTACGTGTGATGTACTATTTATTCATAGATTCAATAACACTTTCAACAAGTCCATCCATATCAACAATATTATCTTCCTTCATTGAAGATACTAATGAAAGCTTGTCATTTAATACGTTCATTCCCTTCATACCATCAAGGAATTGTCCCATTAGCTTTCCTGATTGAGTTGCCCAAGAACCATTTTCAATAAGAGCAACAGTTCTATTTTGAACATTAAGTGCTTTCATATCCATTAAATAGTTGTGCATTAATGGATAAATACCTAAATTATATGTTACAGAAGCTAAAACAATGTGACTAACTCTAAATGTCTCAGAAATTAATGTAGATACATGAGTATTAGAAACATCATACATAACTACATTTGTGATTCCTCTTTCAACAAATTTAGTTGCTAATGCATTAGCTGCTGATTCTGTATTGCCATACATAGAAGCGTATACTATCATTATAGCCTTTTCTTCTGGCTCATATTTACTCCATTTATCGTGCTTATCTATAAAATATTCTAAATTTGTACGCCAAACTGGTCCATGTAATGGACAAATCATCTTAATATCAAGAGTACTTGCCTTTTTAAGTAATGCTTGTACATGAGGACCATACTTACCAACTATATTAGTATAGTATCTTCTAGCATCATCAATCCAGTCACGTTCAAAATTCACTTCATCATTAAATAATTTTCCATCTAAAGCTCCGAAAGTTCCAAAAGCATCAGCTGAGAATAATACTCCATTCTTAGTATCGAAACTTACCATAACTTCTGGCCAGTGTACCATTGGTGCAGTTATGAACTTAATTTCATGCTTACCAAAAGACTTTACATCTCCATCTTTTACTTCTATTATTCTATTATCTACATCAAAACCAAATTGTCTCATTAATAAGAATGATTTTTCAGTACTTATTATTTTAACATTTGGATAACGAAGAATTATTTCTTCTATTGAAGCTCCATGGTCTGGCTCCATATGATTTATTACTAAATAATCAAGCTTTCTACCTTTTAAAACCGCTTCAATATTTTCTAAAAATTGTCTAGATATTGACCAATCTACAGTATCAAATAATACTGTTTTCTTATCCAATAATAAATATGAGTTATATGAAACCCCTCTTGGAATTGGATGAATATTCTCAAATAGAGCAAGACGTCTATCATTACCGCCTACCCAATAAAGGTCTTCAGTTACCTTTCTAACACAAAACATAAATTAATCCTCCTTTTGACTATGAAAATTTAAACTTTTGCTAAAGATTAAACCTCTATAAAATTAGATTTTTCTTCACCACAATCCGGACAAATCCATTCTTCTGGAAGGGCTTCAAATAGAGTTTCTGGTGCTACATCATTTTCTTCATCACCTATTGCTGGATCATATTCATATCCACAACCACTACATACATAAGTTTTCCATGTAGGAGTAGTCTTCTTAGGTATAGATCTCTTCATCTTTTTCATAGGAGGAGCATCCTTTTTTGGTTCTCCATTATCTAAAGCAGCTGTTAATAATGGCATTATTTCCATTATATCTCCAACTATACCATAATCGGAATTTTTAAATATTGGCGCATTAGGATTAGTATTGATAGCAACTATAGTTGTTGCATCCTTTATTCCTTTAAGATGTTGTCCTGCGCCTGATATACCACATGCTATATAAAGATTTCCATTAAACTTTTGTCCTGACATTCCAACGTAACGATTTAGAGGTAAATACTTTAATGTTTCAGCTACGGGACGAGATGATCCAATAGCTGCACCAGCTTGAATTGCTAAAGCCTTGGCAAGTTCCATATTCTTTTCTTCTCCAATTCCTCTACCTACGCTAACAACACGATCGGCTTTTTGTATTGGAGTATTAATATCTATTCCAACAGTAAAGTCATATCCATCAGCTTTTAATGCTTCTACAAGCTTGTCTACATTTTCTTTAGCAGTACCTTCCTTAAATATAACCTTCTTACGTACTCCTGTCAATGGGTCAGCCTTCTTCTTTGATTTTTTATCTCCCTTTGGCATCTTTCCTATTATATGAGAAGCTATAACTACTCTTTGTATTTCATTAGTTCCTTCATAAATAGTACAAATCTTAGCATCACGGTATGCTCTTTCAACTTCCATACCTTTTAAGTAGCCTGAACCTCCAAATATTTGTAAAGCATCATTGACTACTTCTAAACATATATCTGAAGCATACATCTTAGCCATAGCAGCTTCCATAGAATAAGACTCATGATTTTCTTTTAAATCTGCAGCGCTATATATTAATAATCTTGCAGCTCTTATTTTAGTTGCCATATCTGCTAATTTAAATGAAATGCCTTGTTGCTCAGCTATTGGTTTTCCAAATTGTACTCTTTCTTTGGAATATTCTAAAGCATTTTCATATGCACCTTGAGCAATACCTAATGCTTGAGCTGCAATTCCTATACGTCCACCATCAAGGGTTTGCATAGCTATGTTAAAGCCTTTTCCTTCTTTTCCCAATAAATTTTCTTTTGGTACTTTTACGTTATTAAATATTAATTCTGCTGTTGATGAAGAACGAATACCCATTTTATCGTAATGATCACCAAAAGTGAATCCTTCCCATCCTTTTTCAACTATAAAAGCACTAATGCCCTTAACACCAATATCTGGTGTAGTTACAGCAAATACAACATATGTATCAGCTTTATCTGCATTAGTTATAAATATTTTTCCACCATTTAAAATATAATAATCACCATCTAGTACAGCAGTTGTTTCAGTTCCACCTGCATCACTACCAGCATTTGGCTCAGTTAATCCAAAAGCAGCAATTTTTTCTCCACTTGCTAATGGTACTAAATACTTTTGTTTTTGCTCTTCAGTTCCAAAAGCAAATATAGGATAACTTCCTAATGAAACGTGAGCAGATAATATAACGCCTGTTCCACCATCTACTCTTGAAAGTTCTTCTACAGCAATAGCATAGCTAATAACATCTTGTCCTAATCCACCATATTCTTTTGGATATGGTGTACCCATTACACCCATTTTCCCTAATTTCTTAACAACTTCTGTTGGAAAAATGTTTTCCTTATCCCACATTAATGCCTGTGGTCTTATTTCTGCCTCTGCAAATTCTCTAATTTTTGCACGAAATTCTTCGTGTTGGTCTGTAGTCTTAAAAAACATAAACCTGCCTCCTTTTATTTCGCGTTTTATTTAAATAATTAAATAAAAAACACATTTACATTTGTAATAAACGCTAAAACTTATGCTGCAAATATTATTAAAATAACAAAATTTATTAATAAATTTTTTCTTTCTTAATAATAATTATTGTAAGACTAATACTATTCATTGTCAATTTATTCTGAAAATATTTGTAATTTTACATTTATTATATCTAAATTTTATAATTCTTAACAAATTTATCCACTAATATTTTATAAAATGTTAATGGAATCCATATCTATTTTTATACATTAAAAATAGAAAAATATATTTACTTCCTTTTATAAATATTATGCAATAAAGATGACTTTAATTATCCTAAAATAACATCTATTGAACATTCTCATACTGAAACTTCAAATACACAAAATAACTCTTCTGAAAATGTTATTTCTCCAATTCAAAATATAACTATTGAAGGGGAATAGTAAAATTAAAATGTAATGATTCAAATGGATGAAGCTCTTGCTTTCTTAGAAGTGATTGCTATTATGCATATCTAAAATCTCAAATTCAGCTTCACACTCTTCATGACTTATCTCTATATCTAAACTTAATTCTATTTCATTAAGTTTCATCTTATCTCTTTTTTTTGATAATTTTATATATTCATTTCTTATAGATTTAGCTATATACCCAATTATCTCTTTATTCTTAAATAAACTTTTATTATTCATCGGAATATTATTCAAAACTTTTATTAAATGTATAATCAAATCTTGTCTTGTATCTTCTTTATCTAATAATCTAGAATATTTACTTATCAAAGGGTTAAATATTTCTATAATTTCTAATAAAGAGTTATTATCTCCTTTTCTATACTTAATTATTTTTTTAACATATTATTTTCCATATATATCCCTCCCCTATATAATTATAAACAAACATATGTTCTATTTATAAACATAATTTTTTTATTTTTTATAATTTTTTTAGTTTACAATTTGCTTTAAATTCACTTTATAATTAATGACTAGTCACTCAAGCCGGCAATAAAAAGTATTAAAATTTCAAGGAGTGATTTTTATGGCAGAAATAATAATTAATACATATTCTGAAGATGGTATATGTTATCCCAAAATAAGCCTTAATATAAGAACTATCCCCTGTGCAACTACAGGGGTAATATTAGACCAGTATCATTTAGGAGAATCAGTTATTTATGACCAAGTGGTTATAACTGACAAATATACATGGATAAGCTGGACTAGTGGAAGTGGCAGAAGAGTTTATATGACAGTTAAAGATCAAACTACTGGGGAGAGATGGAGAGTGTGCGAAGATATTTCTGGTGCTCTAGTGGTTCTTGTAGTGGTGTTGGAATGCCTGGAGTACAAAAGATATTTATTGATTCTGGACACTGAGGAAATGATTCTGGAGCATTAAGAAATGGACTAAAAGAAAAAGATATTGTCCTTAGTATTGCTCAAAAATTAACAGGCTTATTTAACGCTAAAGGAATTCAGGTTTCTCATTCAAGATATTCTGATACTAGTGTGGAATTAGCTGAAAGAGCTGAAATGGCAAATAGCTGGGGCGCAGACCTTTTCATATCAATTCATGCTAATGCCCTTGATGGAAGTGGTAGTGCCTATGGTACAGAGTGCTATACTTATCCAAATAGCACAGCTGAAAATAAAAGATTGTCAGTAGATATTGCCTCATCAATTTCAAATAAAATTGGAGCTTACAACAGAGGACATAAAGAAGCTGATTTTGCAGTTCTAAGATTAACAAAAATGCCAGCTGTACTAATTGAAACTGCTATCAAAAAATTAATAAATATAAGAACCTCAAGTGACTCAGGAAAAGTTATTACATGGTTAATAGACTCAGGAAGTTATTCTGAAGAAGATATTAATAATTTTAAACATAGTGCATCTGTCTTTGGATCTAATATACAATTTGTTAAATCTAAAGCAGAATTTATTAACTATATAAATACTGGTAACATTTCAGGTGTTGGTAAAAGAATATATCCAATAATCAAATTCACTTTATTTGGTCATGGTGAAGTAGGAAAATTATTATTTGGTTCTAATTACAATATTGAAATAGCTGATTTTAACCAAATTAATAGCTCTGCATTCCAAAATACACATAGTATTTTCTATTCTTGTAATACAGCTACTGATGGAAATAATAGTTTCGCATATGCATGGAATCTTAAAACTAATGGAGTAACAGAAGCTGTTGTATACAGAACAGAATACGCTTTCATATCTCTCAATGAAAATGCTTCTATAGTTGAAAGAGGTGCAGTAAAAGCTTTAAGAACTCAAACTGGGTACATCCCGGCTGGATCTTCTAATTATCCAATTCCAGCTAAAGAAGATAATGCATACTGGGTTACTTTTTAATTTTTAAACTGGCTAATATAAAAAAAATAATTATAATAATTAAAATAGGATATATCTTTAATTTATAAAAAATCATACTATCATATAGTGTTACGTATTTGTTCTTAGGATACCATTCTTTAACATCAAAACTAACCTCATTAAATCTTGAATAACCTTCTTTAAATTCTCCATAAACAACAAATTCACTATATGAAGGAATTCCCTGCCTAAATGTTGATATACTTTTAAATGGAGTATTTCCAATTAAATTTACAGTATCTCTTGAAATTGTTTTGTCAGGTAAAGTGTCTAGAAATCTATCTAAATGTTCTTGGCCACCAATAACTTTAGGCCCACCACTCCATTCATGACATTGAATCTCTAATCTTATCAAGTTGTCATATTCATATCTATCTCTTTCTGGCATTTTATAGGGTAAAAAAGGAATTACAATTAAAATAATGAAAATAATAATTAATAAGAATTTTAATTTATATAATTTCATATCTACTTCCTTCCCAAATTCTTATTTAATATTATATCACATTTAATTTTATTTTTTTTAAAAGTTATATTCTAACACATAACCTCTAACTTATAAAAGAAGCTACTACTATTGGAAATATATTTACACTATATAGTTTTGTTGGTATGATTCTTAATTCAGGATAGATTTGGATTATCAAGAATATCTAGTAATTATTATACTAATGTTAGTAAAGTAGAAGCTTATTTTTCAGATGCAAGTCTTGTTGCTTATAATCTTGATATTTTTAGAATCTATTTCTTTTTCGATGTGGAAATGATTGAAGCAAATGATTGAAGCGATTGATAGATTTCCTTATCTTATTAATATGACTGGTGATAGTTGCTAGTTAATAATTTATAAAATATATAACTTAATAAAATTTCGCTAAAAGTAATTTTCACGAAGAAATTAAAAATTACACTTTTAAGCTACTTATAGGATATTAAAATTTGAAAAAGTCATGATTTTTAGTTTAATATAAATAAACTTATGTAAAAAGGTACTATTTCGTAGTGTCAGTTACTAAATAATACCTTTTTTATTATTCTATTTTACTACTTTTAACTTTGTAGCATAATTCCAATTCTCACCTCATATCTTATAGTTATATATTTCTACATTAATCCAATATCATTTCTAAAATACTTATCTATAAATTTCACTTTATTTATAGAATTATATGCATCTTTTCTGGCTTCATCAACTGTATTTCCTACTCCAACTACAGAAAGTACTCTTCCACCATTAGTTCTTAATATATTATCTTCTAAAGTTGCTCCTGCTAAAAATACTTTATCTTTAATTTCATCTTCAATGCTTATTTCATAACCCTTTGTAAAACTTCCTGGATAACCTTTTGATGCTAAAACTACATTTACGCAAGCTCCTGACTTCCACTTAACTTCGGTCTTATATAATTCATCTCTTAATGCAGCTTCTATAATTTCTAGCAAATCACTTTCCATTAAATAAAGAACAGATTGAGTTTCTGGATCACCCATTCTTACATTGTATTCTAAAAGATATGAACCTTTCTTCGTTATCATAAGTCCAAAGAAGATAATTCCTTTAAAGTCAAAACCTTCTTCTCTTATACCAACTAAAGTTTTTTTCATAATATTTTCTTCAAAATCTCTTAATACTTCATCTGTTACATATGGATTTGGTGCTAAAACTCCCATTCCTCCGGTGTTTGGCCCTTTTCCTCCATCAAATATTTGCTTGTGATCTTTTGCAGAAATAAATGGAATTATAGTTTGTCCATCAGTGATTGAAAGAATTGATGCTTCAACTCCTTCTAAAAACTCTTCTATAACAATTTTTTCGCCAGCTCCTTTAAATATATCATCTATCATAAAGGATTTTACTGCATTTATTGCCTCTTCTTTATTTTCACAAATAGCAACACCTTTTCCTGCTGCTAATCCATCAGCCTTAACTACTATAGGATAACTACAGCCTTCTAAATAATCTAAGGCTTTATGTGAATCATAGAACACTTCATATTCAGCTGTTTTAACTCCATACTTTTTCATAAAATCTTTAGAAAAACTTTTACTACCTTCAAGTCTTGAAGCTTCCTTACTAGGTCCAAAAATTTTCAGTCCATTATCCTTAAATTTATCTACTATGCCCTTAGTTAATGGATCTTCTGGTCCAACAACTGTTAATTCAATTGAGTTATTTAAAGCAAATTCTAAAAGTTCATCTATATCAGTTATATTTATATTTTCACATTTAGGCTCTTTAGCAGTTCCCCCATTACCAGGAGCTACATATATTTTTTCTACTCTATTATTCTTAGCTATTTTCCATGCTAAAGCATGCTCTCTTCCACCAGATCCAATTAATAATATTTTCATTAAATCCCCCCAAAATTAATTGATAATTCATAATTGGTAATTGTTGAAATGACTCAACATAGTTGAGTCATTAAATAAAAGAAATTCTTTAAGAATTTCATCCTTAATTATGCATTATCCATTACGCATTATGCATTATTTATATTTAGTGTTTGAAGTGTCTAATTCCAGTAAACACCATTGCTATTCCATGTTCATTACAAGCATCTATAGATTCTTGATCTCTTATTGATCCTCCTGGCTGAATTATGGCTTTTATTCCATTTTTAGCGCATTCATCTACTACATCTCTAAATGGGAAGAAAGCATCTGATGCTAATACTGTAGCTCCTTCTCCTCTTTGAAGTGCTTCTTCAGTAGCCCAAATTCTATTAACTTGTCCACCACCAATTCCTACTGCTACGCCATCTTTTATTGCAACTATCGCATTAGATTTAACGTATTTAACTACTTTCATCCCAAATAGTAAATCCTTCATTTCTTTTTCAGTTGGTGTTTTTTCAGTAACTACTTTTACATCATTAATTAACTTACTATCTTCTTCTTGAACTAATATACCGCCATCTACTGTAACCATATATTTTTTAGCCTTTGGTTCATTAGTACATTTTATTACTCTTAAATTCTTTTTAGTTCTTAATACTTCTAAAGCATCTTCATCATAATCTGGTGCTGCTACTACTTCTAAAAATATTTTAACCATTTCTTCTGCTGTTGATTTATCTATTTTTCTATTTATAGCAACTATTCCACCAAAAATAGACGTTGGGTCTGCATCATGAGCTTTTTTATAAACTTCAAAAGGGGCTTCTCCTATAGCAACTCCACAAGGAGTATTATGTTTAAGTCCACAGCAAGCAACTTCTTCAAATTCGCATGCAACCTTCCAAGCAATATCTAAGTCCTTAATGTTGTTATAAGATAACTCTTTTCCATTTAATATTTCAAAACTATTCATTGCTCCATCAAATTCATTTGAGCTATAGTAAGCTGCACTTTGATGAGGGTTTTCTCCATATCTTAAGCCTTGCTTTTTCTTATATGATATTGAAAGATACTCTGGATATTCTTCATCCTCAAGTAAGAAATTAGATATTGCAGCATCATATGCACTCATTAAATTAAATACTTTTCCAGCTAATTTCTTTCTTAATGATACTGAAACATCTCCATTTTCATTTATTTCTTCCATAACAGCTTTATAATCTTCCTTATCTGATATTACAATAACATCTTTAAAGTTTTTTGCTGCTGCTCTAAGCATAGTTGGTCCACCAATATCTATAAATTCAACTTTTTCATCAAAGCTTAAGTCTTCTCTAACCTTTTGGAAGAAAGGGTATAAATTAACTATAACCATATCTATAGTTTCAATATTTCTTTCTTTAATAGTATTCATATGCTCTTCATTATCTCTTATAGCAAGAATACCCGCATGTATAATTGGATGAAGAGTTTTAACTCTTCCATCTAGCATTTCTGGGAAATTAGTAACTTCGTTAACTTCTATTACATTAACCCCATTTTCTTTTAGATGCCTATATGTTCCACCTGTAGATATTATTTCTACTCCCTTATCTTGCAAAAAGTTAGAAAATTCTAAAATACCATCTTTATCAAAAACACTTACTAATGCTCTTTTTATCATTTTAAATAACTCCTTTTTTAATGGATAATTCATAATTGATACTGCATAATTATTGATGAAATTTCTCCAGAATTTCTTTAATTTATCAACTCAGTTTCAGTGAGTTATATCCATAATTATCAATTATCCTCTATTAATTATCAATTTACTCTATTCTCGTCTTGCCATTTATGATTTCAATTTTATTTCTAGTTATTAAATCGATTGCCTTAGGTAATAAAATATGTTCTTTTTCAAGAACTCTTTTTTGCAATTCTTCCTTTGTATCTTCAAAATAAACTGGTACAACTTCTTGAAGAATTATTGCTCCCCCATCTACTTCTTCATTAACAAAATGTACAGTACAACCAGTATATTTTACTCCAGAACTTATAACTGCTTCATGAACCTTTAATCCATACATCTTCGGTCCACAAAAACTAGGTATTAAAGATGGATGAATATTAATAATTCTATCTTTAAACTCTCTAAGAATATTTCCTTGAAGTATTGAAAGATAACCTGCTAGAACTATTAAATCAACTTTTCCCTTAGTTAATTCTAATATTCTATCTGATGTCTTATCTCCGTAATCTTTTTTATTTACTACATAGCTTTTTATCCCCTTAAGCTTAGCTCTTTCTAATGCATATATTCCCTCTTTACTTCCTATAACCATTTCAATTTTACAATTTAAATTTTCATTATCTATTGAATCTATTATTGATTGAAGGTTTGTCCCTCCTCCTGATGCAAGCACTGCTATTTTAAACAACAACCTTCACCTCCAGATGTTATATAACCTATTTCATAAGCTTTTTCCCCCATTTCAATTAATGCTTTTATAATAGGATTTACATCTGCTTCATCTACACATAATACAAAACCAATTCCCATGTTAAAGGTATTATACATATGATCTTTATTAACACCTTTTTCTATTATTTTTTCAAAAACTAAAGGTAATGGATAACTATCTTTATTTATAACAGCTGTTAATCCTTCCTCATTAAACATTCTTGGAACATTTTCAATAAATCCTCCACCTGTAATATGAGCCATTCCTTTTATATCAAAGCTTTCAAGTAGTTTTAAAATTGGTTTAACATAAATTTTAGTTGGAGTTATCAAAGTCTTCCAAGCTTCTTTTCCACCTAAATCTTCATTTAAATCTGAAAATAATTTCCTAACTAAAGAATATCCATTCGAATGTAATCCAGAAGATGCAATTCCAATAAGCTTATCTCCTACTTTTATATTCTTACCATTTATTATTTTATCTTTATCAACTATTCCTACTGCAAATCCAGCCATATCATATTCGCCATCTTTATAAAATCCAGGCATTTCCGCTGTTTCTCCACCAACTAAAGCACAATCACCTTGAATGCATCCTTCTGAAATTCCCTTAACTAAATCTGCTGCTACTTCTGCCTGAAGCTTTCCACATGCTATATAATCTAAGAAAAATAATGGTTTAGCTCCATGGCATAAAATATCATTAACACACATAGCTACACAATCTATTCCAACTGTATCATATTTTTTAGTTTTAAATGCTATATCAAGTTTAGTTCCAACTCCATCTGTTCCTGAAACCAAAACAGGCTTTTTATATCCTTCTGGAAGTTCAACCATTCCAGCAAAACTTCCAAGACCATTTAAAACATATTCACTCATAGTTCTGCTTGCATATTCTTTTATAAGTTTTACTGATCTATATCCTTCTTCTATATTAACTCCAGCTTCTTTATAAGTTATCATTTTACACACTACCTTTCAGCCTTATTTTGCGCCTTCCATTGGTGTTGCTACTGGATAAATACCATTAAAACATCCAACGCAATATCCACAATTTTCTTTAAAACACTTATACATTCCTTCCATACTTAAGTATCCTAAAGAATCTGATCCTATAGCTTCTCTAATCTCATCAGTAGATTTTTTAGCTCCTATTAACTCACTTCTGTATGGTGTATCAATTCCAAAATAACATGGAAATTTAACTACAGGTGATGCTACTAAGAAATGTACTTCTTTAGCACCAGCTCTTCTTAAAGAATCTACTAAATATTTTGAAGTAGTTCCTCTAACTATAGAATCATCAATTAAGACTACTCTTTTACCATTAACATTAACTTTTAACGGATTTAGCTTAACTGCAACTGCTCTCTCTCTAATTTCTTGAGACGGAGTTATGAATGTTCTACCTACATATCTATTTTTTACGAACCCCGTATCATATGGAATTCCAGATGCTTTTGAATATCCAATAGCTGCTGGTATTCCTGAATCAGGAACTGCAACTACTACATCTGCTTCAATTTTATGTTCATTAAACAACTGTTCTCCTGCTCTTACTCTTGACTCATGAACATCTAATCCATCTATTGTTGAATCCGGTCTTGCAAAATAAATATATTCAAAAGCACAAGTTTGACATTGTGTATTTTCATAATACTTATAAGATTTAATTCCATTTTCATCTATTATAACAATTTCTCCTGGATCTATATCTCTTACTAATTCAGCACCTATAGCATCTAAAGCACAACTTTCAGAAGATAATACATATCCTTCTTCCATTTTTCCAAGACATAAGGGTCTTATTCCATGTGGATCTCTAACACCTATAAGTTTATCTTCAGTTAAAATTACCATAGCAAAAGATCCTCTTACAGCTTGAATTGCATCAATTATGGCCTTTTCAATACCTTTTTTTGCTCCTCTTGCTATAAGATTAGCTATTACTTCTGAATCAATAGAAGTATGGAAAACATGTCCTCCATCTTCTAATAATCCTCTTATAACATCAGCATTTACTAAAGTACCATTATGAGCCATAGCTATTGACCCAAGCTTTGATTGACTCAGTAATGGTTGAGCATTTTCAATTCTTGTATCACCACTTGTAGAATACCTAACATGTCCTATTCCTGCAAACCCTTTAAGTCTATTTAAACTTTCATTAGAAAAAGCTTCTGTTATAAGGCCCATTCCTTTATGAATATCGATTGCCTCACCATTAGCAACAGCTATTCCGGCACTTTCTTGTCCTCTATGTTGAAGTGCATATAACCCGTAATATGTCATAGATGATACATCCATAGGTTTATTTACATAAACACCAAAAACTCCGCATTCATCTTTAAATTTATCATTACTTGGATCAAACATTAAATACGAACTCAAAAATAATACCCCCATTTACAATTAAAAATAAATAATGAATAATTAATAACTCTGCTACGCTGAGTTATTTCCTTAATTATGCATTATCAATTACGCATTATGAATTATAATGCTCTCTTTCCTATTCTATTTAATATTTCAACGTAAGCGTCTTTTACATTTCCTAAATCTCTTCTAAATCTATCTTTATCTAGCTTTTCTCCTGTTGTTGCATCCCAGAATCTACATGTATCTGGTGATATTTCATCTGCTAATAAAATTTCTCCATTATATCTACCAAACTCTAATTTAAAATCAATTAATCTAATATTTTGCTTTATGAAGAATTCTTTAAGTAACTCATTAATTTTAGCAGTCATTTCATAAATCTTATCTAACTCTTCAAAAGTAGTTGCTCCAATTCCAACTGCATGATAATCATTTATTAATGGATCTCCAAGTGAATCATCTTTGTATGATAATTCAAATACTGTTGTCTTAAGTTCAAACCCTTCTTGTAAACCTAATCTCTTAGCCATTGAGCCTGCTGCAACATTTCTTACAATAACTTCTAGAGGAACAATCTCAACCTTCTTACAAAGCTGCTCTCTTTCACTTAACTTCTTAATAAAGTGAGTCTTAATACCATTTTCATTTAACATTTCAAATATCATTGAAGTTATAGCATTATTTAAAACACCCTTATCTTCAATTTGTCCCTTTTTTTCTCCATTAAATGCTGTAGCATCATCCTTATAATAAACTATTACTTCATCAACCTTATCTGTTGAATATATTTTCTTTGCTTTTCCTTCATACATCATTTCTAATTTTTCCATTATAAATCCACTCCTTCTCCATTTTCATCTATAAATTTCTTTTTCATATCTACTCTAAATTGATTTAATTTTTCTCTTAAAGCCTTATCCTTTATAGCAAGCATTTGAACTGCAAGCATTCCTGCATTATAGCTATTATTGATTCCTACTGTTGCAACTGGAATTGATTTAGGCATTTGAACTATTGAAAATAAAGCATCTAACCCTTCAACAGCTCCCTTAATTGGAACACCTATAACTGGCATTGTAGTTTGAGATGCTATAACTCCTGGTAAGTGAGCTGCAAGACCAGCTCCAGCAATAACAACTTCACAACCATTTTCTTCAGCCTCTTTTAAAGTTTCAGTTAACTTTTCAGGAACTCTATGAGCTGATAACACGTATGCTTTAAATTCAACTCCAAATTCTCTTAAACAGTTAGCTGCCCCTTTCATTACATCAGTATCTGATTTACTTCCAAAAAATATTACTACCTTCATATAAAACCGCCCTTTTATTAATTGATAATGCATGATGCATAATGGATAATTACTGGTAAAATTCAGTTAACTGAATTTTTTATTTTATATCCTAAATTACTCATTACGTATTGTTCATTGTCAAAAATATTTTAATTATATATTTCTTATTAATTTTATTTTCCATTAGATAAGTAATTACATTCTTCTAATTCTATAAATCAACTTCTTTGATTTATTTCCTTAATTATGAATTATACATTTTTCATTATTCATAGTATTTTACTCCTGCTTTAAATATCTTTTGGTCGAAATTTCCTGGTATATTTTTATAGAGGTTATCTCCAATTCTTTCTGAATGTCCCATTTTACCAAGAATTCTTCCATCTGGACTTGTTATTCCTTCAATACCCAACATCGAACCATTAGGATTATACGGCATGTCCATAGATACATTGCCATTTAAATCAACATATTGAGTTGCTATTTGTCCATTTACTTCTAACTTTTGAAGTAATTCCTTTGGTGCTACAAATCTTCCTTCACCATGAGATATAGCAACTGAATGAATATCCCCTATATTAACTTCACTAAACCACGGTGATTTATTTGAAGTAATTCTTGTTCTAATTATTGAACTCATATGCCTATTAATTTCATTGTAAGTTAAAGTAGCCATATCTTCTTCTATATCAATAATTTCTCCATAAGGTACTAATCCCAACTTAATGAGAGCTTGGAACCCATTGCATATTCCTAACATTAATCCATCCCTATTTTTAAGTAAGTCCATTACAGCATCTTTAATTCTTTCATTTCTAAAGACTGTTGATATAAATTTACCAGAACCATCAGGTTCGTCTCCTGCAGAGAATCCACCAGGCAACATAATAATTTGACTTTTTCTAATTATTTCTTCCATCTTTAAGATAGATTCATTTAAAAGTTCTTTATTCATGTTATTTAAAACTAATTCAGTAACTTCTGCCCCTTCTTTTCTGAAAGCTTTTGCACTATCATATTCACAATTTGTTCCTGGAAATACTGGTATAAATACTCTAGGTTTTGCTATTTTAATAGCTGGTTTCTTTATTTCTTTAGTTTCAAATAAATCTAATTTCACATTTTCTTTCTTATCCTCAGTTTTTATCTTAAATACTTTTGATAACTTTTCTTCTAATATTTCCTCTAACATATCTATATTAAAGTTAATATCATAATCTTTTAAAATTACAGCCCTATCTTCTATAGTCTTACCTATTGCTTTATAAGCGCAACCTTCAAACTCCTTCTCTATTTCAACTTCATTTTTAACTTCTAAAACTAAGCTTCCATAATTAAGCCCGAATAATTCTTCTTTATTTAATCCTTTAAGCTCTACCCCAATTCTATTTCCTAATGTCATCTTTGTTAATGCCTCTACTAATCCACCAAACTTTATTGATGAAGCTGATATAACTTTTTTCTCTAATATTAAATTATGAAGTTTATCTAAATTATTTTTAAAGGACTTAACCTTTAACGTCATATCATCATTTTTTTCTGCCACTAATAAAACTAATTTAGAATTATTATTTTTAAACTCTGGAGAAATAATATTATTTGCCTTTTCTACATCTACTGCAAATGCTACTAATGATGGTGGTACATCTAAATCCCCAAAAGTTCCAGACATTGAATCTTTACCACCAATTGCAGGTATTCCTAAATCCATTTGTGCTTGATAAGCCCCAAGTAAAGCCGCAAATGGTTTTCCCCATTTAATATCATTCTTACCTAATCTCTCAAAATACTCTTGCAATGTTAGTCTTGCTTTCTTATAATTTCCACCCATAGCTGAAAGCTTAGTTATTGCTTCGATAACAGAATAATAAGCCATATGATATGGGCTCCATATTCCCATTTCAGGATTAAATCCAAAAGTCATTAAAGTAGCATCTTTACTTTCGCCATGTAAAACTGGTATCTTTGCTGCCATTCCCTCGGCAGGAGTCTTTTGATACTTACCACCAAATGGCATAAGTACTGTTCCAGCTCCAATTGTAGAATCAAATCTTTCTACTAACCCTTGTTGTGACGATACATTTAACTTTCTTAATGTCTTAATCCATTCTTCTTTTACATTTAAATCTTCATTTATTAGGAAAGGATATTTTTCTGGAGATTCTACTTTTACATTAGTAGTTTGTCTTGCTCCATTTGTATCTAAAAACTCTCTTTTTAAATCAACTATATTTTTACCTCTCCAGAACATCTTAAGTCTTTCAGAATCTGTAACAACAGCAACCTTTACTGCCTCTAAATTTTCTTCCTTAGCTAATTCTATAAATCTATCTTCATTTTCTTTATTAATTACAACTGCCATTCTCTCTTGAGATTCAGAAATTGCAATTTCTGTTCCATCTAATCCCGCATATTTCTTTGGAACTTTGTCTAAATCTATATCTAATCCCCTAGTTAATTCTCCAATTGCTACCGACACTCCACCAGCACCAAAATCATTACATCTTTTTATCATTTTAGAAACTTCAGAATTTCTAAATAACCTTTGAATTTTTCTTTCTGTTACCGGGTTACCCTTTTGTACTTCTGCTCCACATTCATTAATAGAATCTTCAGTATGTTCTTTAGATGATCCAGTTGCACCTCCTAAACCATCTCTTCCAGTTCTTCCACCTAAAAGAATTACGATATCACCAGCTTTTGGTTCTTCTCTTACTACATTTTCTTTAGGGGCTGCTGCAATTACCGCACCAACTTCCATTCTTTTAGCAACATAATTTTGATGATAAACTTCTGCAACTTGACCTGTTGCTAGTCCTATTTGATTTCCATAAGAACTATATCCATGAGCAGCTCCTAAAGTAATAGTTCTTTGAGGAAGTTTTCCTTTTAAAGTTTCTTCAATACTAACTGTTGGGTCAGCAGCACCAGTAACTCTCATTGCTTGATATACATAAGTTCTTCCTGATAGCGGATCTCTAATCGCTCCACCAAGACATGTAGCCGCTCCACCAAAAGGTTCTATTTCTGTAGGATGATTATGAGTTTCGTTCTTAAACATTACTAAATACTCATCATTTCCCTTATCTGTTTCAATATTAACTTTTATTGAACAAGCATTTATTTCATCTGAAACGTCTAAATCTTCTAAAAGACCTCTTTTTCTCATTTCCTTCATAGTAATAACAGCAATATCCATAAGTGTTTCATCTCTATCTGTTTCACCATAAACAAAATTTCTTGATTTTAAATATGCATCGTATGACTTGACTATTTGACTTGTATAAACTCCTTCTTCAATAACTACACTTTCTATTGCTGTTGAAAAAGTTGTATGTCTGCAGTGATCTGACCAATAAGTATCTATAACTTTTATTTCTGTTATACTTGGATCTCTTTCTTCTTTTTTGAAATAATCCCTTATTAGTTTAATATCTTCTAAGCTCATAGCTAATCCCATTTCACTATGTAACTTTTCAATTTCATAATTGTTTTTATCTATAAATCCATTTAATATTTCTACATCTTTTGGCTCTGGAAGTTTTGATGATAGTTCTAAATTATCCACATTAACTTCTCTTGAATCTACTGGGTTTATATAATATTTTTTGATTTTATCAACATCATTTTTTGATAAATTACCTTTTAACACTATTATTTTTGTCCACTTAACTTCTATCTTTTCACCTGAAGTTAATATTTGATAGCACTCTGAAGCTGAATCTGCTCTTTGATCATATTGTCCTGGTAAAAACTCCACTCCAAAGGCAATTTCATTTTCTCCAAGTTTAAAATTATCTTCATACAAATTATCTACTGTTTTTTCTGAAAATATAGTATAAAGAGCTTTTTGATATTCCTCTTCTTTTACTTCCCCTAAAGTATATTTATTAATTAATCTAACAGACTCTAAATAATTCACTCCTAAATTATTTTTAAAATCCTCTAGCAAGCTCTCCCCTTCTACGTCATATCCCTTCTTTTTTTCTACAAATATACATCTCAACTTCAACTTTCATACCTCCAAAGCTAGCAGTTCTAAGATAACCGAACATTAAATTTAGTTTTTTAAATATTTTTCGTATTTATATTTTAAGACTATCATTTTAATATTTAAATGTCAACTTTATCATTAAAATTTATTATATAATTCGTTATATAACGAATTATATTCGTTTTATCTATGCATAATTTACGTTTTATTCTTTAAGTTTTTTATCAAATATTTGATATATTATGTTATTTTTTTAAAAATTTTTATGGTAGCCTAATAAAGATATAAATAAAGGTGGTGTTATTTGTAAAGAGAACTACTAAAGAAAATTTAAGACTAGCTTTAGAAAAACTTTGATCTTGTGAAAATCATTTAAGCAATGCTTAATTAAATTCTGAACAATTGCATAATAATAGAAAAGAAATACATTTTACTCTTAAAGCAATAGGAAACTTAATAAATGCAGCACAAACTACTTTGATAAATTATAAAGATTAAGATTTACAAAAGAATATAAAAAAGACTGTAGTATTACCTACAGTCTTTTTTAACTATCTTCTATTGTTTTGAGCTTTTCTTGCTCTTCTGCAATCAGCACATCTTACTGGTTCATTATCGAATCCTTTTTCTTTGTAGAATTCTTGTTCTCCAACTGTGAATATGAATTCATTTCCGCAATCTTTACATATTATTTTCTTATCTTCCATTTTAAACCCTCCATTTTAAAGACTATTCTAGTAACACTAATCTCTATAACGGAGAATATCATTATCTATAAAAATCTTTAAAGCAAATATATTATAGTCCTTTTGACTACTCAATAATATTATCATATTTATCCATAAAAATCTAGTATTTTTTCTAAAAAAAGAAAATTTTTCTTAACTTTATATTTAATTATTATTTATATACTATTTTTCAGTTTATATTTAAACTCTGGTCTTCCTACATTTCCATATGTAGTTTCAACAAAAATTTTATCTATTTCTTCTAAATAATCCATATATTTTTTCACAGTTACATTACTTATATTCAGATTAAATGCAATTTCTCTTACACTCCACATTTTATTATAATCAACATCTAAAATCTTAATTATTTTATCCAGGGTCAATTTATTTAACCCTTTAGGAACATCGTATCCTTTAATGTGTTTTGAATACAAACTATCTATATCTCCTTGCTTTATATTCAATTCTTTATTTAATATTTCATACCTTAACTTATATTTATTTATACTTTCTTCAAATCTTTCATAGTTAAATGGTTTAATTAAATAATCCACAGTTCCATAAGCAAAAGCTTTTTTTATCTCATCAGAACTATTTGCAGCACTAATTATAATAACATCAACTAAATATTTTTTTATTCTTAAACTTTTAAGTATTTCTATTCCACTTTTCTTAGGAAGAAATACATCTAAAAGAATTAAATCTATTTTTTCCTTTTCTAATATTTCTATAATTTCTTCTTCATCAATTACTGGTCCTAAAACTTTAATACCACCTATTTTATCTAAATATTGTTTGTTTATAAATGCTACCATGGGATCATCTTCTACAATTAATACTTTTATCATAAAATTACTCTCCCTTTAATATTGTTATACAGAATATTTTCTTATCCTTGTACTCTTTTACTTCTATATCTCCATTGTATAACTCAACTTTACTTTTAACTAGATATAATCCTATTCCTCTTTCTTCTCCCTTTGATGATACTCCTTCAATTGTCATCTCTTCTATATTCTTATAAACTAAAGGTAATCCATTATCCTTTACTTTTATTTCTATTCTATAATCATCCTCATTTAAATATACTTCAACTAATTTATCTAAATTATTACTTGCACTACATGCTTCAAATGAATTTTCTATCAAATTACCTAAAATAGTTACTATATCATTAGAATCTATTATTCCATGATCTTCCCATAAAATAGATCCGTTATATAAATTTAAATTTACACCCTTTTCTTTTGCAACTGCCTTTCTACTTAGAAGCAACGCTCTAACACAACAATCTTTTATTTGTAAAAATTCTATAGAATTATCCTCTTGAACTTTTTGAATATCAAGTATATATTTTTTAGCCTCAGAATATAATTCTAATTGAATTAACCCTAATATAACGTGCAAATGATTTTTGAACTCATGTATGTTAGCTCTTAAACTTTTTGCAGCCTCATCTATTCCTGTAATCTCTTTTGCAAGCTTGTCTATATTATTTTTATCACTTAAGAGAATTAATACACCTAAGTATTCTTCATTACTTACTATACTACTTAAAGTTACAAAAACTTTTCTATTTTGAATGACAAACTCTTTCATTTTAAAAGACTGTTTTTCATCTATATAAGACTCAAGTCTCTTTATTACTTTATCCACATCAAAATTATTAAATAATTTATAATAATTTTCATTTACTTCAATAACTTCATTATATTTATTTAAAACTATTATTCCATTTTCGACATTATCTATTATTGTTTGTTTTTCATTATATAGCCTTCCTATCTCCTCTGGCTCCATATCAAATATTTCTTTCTTTGTTTTTCTAGCTAAAAACTTAAAAAGTATTACTGATACTATTATAGTAATTAAAAATAATAGTATATAATTTATCTTAACCATTAAATTTACTTTGCTAATATCACTATAGTACTTTCCTACCATAACAAAGCCAATTTGCTTTTCTCCATCCATTATAGGTTCGAACCAGCGAAATGTTACTCCCATGGATCCCTCCATTAATGAATAATAACCTTTACCATCTTCTAATACACTTTTTTTATCTGGATTAACAAATATTTCCCCTATTTGTGATTCATCTAAATGCGAATACTTTTCCCCTTTCATATCACATATAACAATTATATCTATAAATTCATTATAAGAAATAATATCTGCTGCATAGCTTTGTATTACTCCATCATTTTCATTATCAATTAACTTTTCTTTTACTAAGCTATTTGTTGATATATCATAAGCTGAATATCTTAACATATCCTTTATTGTTTGATCATATGTATCTAGTTTATCATTTATAAATATTCCATATGAAAATATTAATGGTATTAAAGCTATAAATATTGCTGATAATACTAACTTCCTTTCAAAATTTATTTTCATAGTTCTCTCCTAACTAAATATAATATAAACATCCAACAAAATTATATATTCTTTCGATTCAATTGTAAATAATGTCTAATTTTTTCAAAAAACATATAAATTTACATCATATAATAGCAAAAATTGTAATTTACCTCTTAAAATTAGGGCCATCTTTCGACAGCCCTAATTTCAATTATACTATACTATATTATTTTTACATTGTCCACAATTTATAAATTCCCTTAAATTTTCATAAGATATACCTATCATATTGATTAATGCTTCATCAGTATAAGAACCCATATGAGGTGTTATTAATACTCTTGGATATAAATTAACTAATTCTTCAAATACTTCATTTTCAAGTTTTTGTCCATTTAAATTCTTAAAGAATACTTGTGATTCTCCTTCAAGTACATCGGTACCAAAACCAGCTAATTTACCACTTTTAATTCCTCTTATTATAGCTTCTAAATCTTGAAGTTCTCCTCTAGCAGTATTTACTAAAACAGCTCCATCTTTCATCTTTGATATAAACTCATCATTAATTATATGATAATTGGAATCCTTAAAATAAGGCATATGTATTGAAATAACATCTGATTCTGCTATAACTTCATCTAAACTTTTGAATTCAACAACTTCTTTAGCTTCATCGCTTTGGAATATATCATATCCTAAAACTTTTGCTCCTAATCCTTTAAATAATTTAGCTGTTGTTAATCCAATTCTTCCTGTTCCAAGTACTCCTACTGTGCAGTTTCTAATTTCTTTACTAAACATAAATGAATCAATTGTAAAGTTTTTATTACTTGTTCTATTAACTGTATAGGCTGTATGTCTTAAAAGCATCATTGAAAGTGTTACTGCTAACTCACTTATTGCATTTGGTGAATATCCAGGAACTCTAGCACATTTTAATTCTAGATCTTTTACTGCTTCTAAATCAACATGATCAAATCCAACTGTTCTAGTTAAAACATATTTTAGGCCATTTTCCTTTAATAATTCTAGATTTCTTCTATCTGCTTTACAATTTCCTCTTACCATTATAGCTTCTGCACCTATTGCTTCATCTACATTGTCATGTGTAAGACCTGATGTAACTAATTTTAAATCATATCCATACTCTTCATTTAATTTATTAAAATATTCAACTTCTGTGTCTCTGACACCAAAGCATACCATCTTAATCATATTGCTACCTCCAACAATCTATTATATTTTTATGCAAAAATAGGTAAATTCTTAATAATCTCTAATGCTATTATCCATATTGGCATAGCTACAACCCCTAAAAGAGTTGATAATAATGAACAATTTGAAGTAAATACAGCTTCTTTTTCAAAATTAATTGCATATGCTGCTGCAACTGTTGCAGTTGGTGCAGCCATCATTATTACTGTTGTTGCTACTGCTTCAAATGATACTGGTAATATTCCTGTTACATTTAATACTACTAATAATACTAAATTGATTACTGGTATTAACATTACTTTTATTAAACTATATATCCAAGCATCGCTTTGAGACATTGCTTTTTTAAATGGAACCTCTGCTAAAGTAGCTCCTATTGATAACCAAGCAAGTGGTGAAGCTAAACTTTGTAAATATGAAAGTGGCTTATATAACCATGGAAGTGTTTTATCTATTCTTAAGAAAGCATAACTTTCAACTGTATCTTTAGCTGCAACTTGAACTTGTGGTAGCATATCTTGGAATAACCAAATAAAAAGTCCTAAAAATGTAGCAAGTATTATAGGATTTAAAAATATTTCTTTAACATTCTTTTTTAAATTTTCTTTATCCATCTTTGCTCCAGACATCTTTATAAATGCATATGAATATAAGAAAACTCTATAAGCTATATTAAATATATTAGAGTACATTGTTCCAACAGATCCATATACCGCTGTAACTATTGGTGTACCAAAAAACGTTGTTGATCCAAATATAGTAAGTATTCTATAAACAACTTGTTTGTCACCTTTTACTTTTGAATACATTATCTTAGTTATAGGAATTAATATAATATATATAGCAAATCCCCAAATTAAAATACTTATCCCTTGCTTAAGTTGATCTCCATCTATATCTTTCATAAATGAAGTAAAAGCTAAAGCTGGTAATGATACCGTAAGAACTATTTTAGTTAATATTTTTGATGCAACAGAATTTATCATCTCTTTTTTTCTTAGATAAAATCCTAATCCTATTATTAATATAGATGAAAATATAGCACCAATTATTGAATTATCAGTTAATGTTTTTTGTATTATCTCTAACATAATACCTTATCCCCCTTTGTTTATTTTTTAACATTCTTTGCAATAAAATTATATATTTCGACACTAATTAAATTCAATTTTTTTAACTTTATAAATAATTATTTAAGTTATTTAAGTGAAAACAAAAAAAAAAACTTAACTAATATATAAAGTATTCCCTCCTTTCCCAAGGGCACCATATATCTTAGTTAAGCTTATATATTTTTCTGATTTGCAATTAGATAAAAAAATATATTATTTGTTTTTTTATCACTTATAAATTGATTAATTTTTATTTTCCCATCAAAATCTATATACTCAATTAATCCATCTTCAATATAACTAATCTCTTTTAAATTCAACTCCTCAGTTACATGCAAATTTAAAGAGAAGTTCTTTAGCTTTGTAAAATTACTAAATCTCTTTAATATGAATATTGGTATTATTTCATCTTTATTATTCTCTCCATATTCTCCCACTATTATATGAGGTTTATTAAAGTTATAAAAAAATACTTTTTCATTAGTTAACATATATAGTAATGCGCATATATTAATTTCATCATCTTTATTAAGTAGTTGTGGAAAATATCCTATCCCATTTCTATTGTCAGATAAACTATCCTTTCCAACTAAAATTTTCAAAAAATTATTTTTAAATACTTCATTTATCTGATTAAATTTATTATCATCTAACTCTTCAACTAATATTATTATCTTACCTTCTTTATTCTTTATATTTATTTTATTTAAATTACTTCCTTCAAAAATAATTATTTCAACCTTTTTATCTAAAAACTGATAATAGATTTTCCTATCTAAACATTCTTTTCTATTTAGTAGTTCTATTCCATCATCTACTCTGAATTTATTTTTTATATTCCAACATATTATTCTAATATTCATTTTTTACCCCAATTATTTAAATTATATAAATAATTATACTATATATTATATAATTATTAAATAAATTGTATTATTTACTTAAATATAATTTTGGAATAGACTTTCTTGAAAAAAATACCGGCAGTATACACCACCGGCAAAGAAACCTACGTAACCCTTTCGGGTCATTTTTATTCTTATCAAATTTACTACTTTATATTCCTAATTTTATGTTAAAATAAAAATAATATCTAAATATCGCTTCGATCCGTTAAATATTCCAATAATTCTTTGGATGATTTAGACCTAGCATTCATATTAAATTCTGTATTTTCAACTTTTCTTTCCATATTTCTAATAAATTTTTCAGTATCTATATTTTTATATTCTTCATTATCAAATCTGGTATCTTCTATACTAAGTTTAATCATATCTATAGCCTTTCTAAGTTCTTTTTTATAGTCCTCTTCAGTTAATAAGAACCTACTATTTGTGGCCTCAAGATTATTTTTCTCTTTCTTAATATTATATATAAGAAAATTATAATCATTAGGCTTACCTAGCAAATAATATTTTAAATTACCATTCTTATAGAAATTCTCTATAGAATTTGAATGTTGACTAAAATAAATAGTGCTTTTATCTAAAATATCAGTTATTGCCTGAGAATGAAAAGCTATATTATTAGGCCTTGAATATTGAACTATATCACCTATATAAATACTTGAATAAATTTCATTCCAGTTTTTTAAAGCATCTTCAATCTTATATTCTCTATAATCATAAGCTCTTTTATATTCCTTTCCAAAATGCAAATTAAAAGGATTAGCAGCTGTCCATGTAGAAGTTCTATTTGGCAAATTTGACGAATAATAAAACCAAGATTTAATACTTGTCGCATTTGCTTTAGATCCTACAAAATCCAATCCCCCAGCCCTTAAAACTTGAGAAACAAAATTTGTACAATCACCGCCATCATTTATAAAATTATAATATTCTTTATTAGATGATGTTGCCCACTTTAATGCATACTCCCTAGCTTTCTCTCTATTATAATTACTATTTTTCATATCACTAATTTCGTTATTATACTTCATTGATGAATATTCATCTTTAATATAACTGAATATACTTCTACTCGTTATACTTATACTAATTAGTAAAATTAGAATTAATATCCTTAATAAATATATTATTTTTTTATTATGTCTCATAAAAAACACTCCATAACTACGTCATTAAATAAATATTTATATTTATTATTAAGACTATAATAAAATTTATACATAGATATAAATCTATAATTCTAACTTCTTCATAATACTCCCAAACTCATATGTTAAAAATAGAAAAAGATACAGAAATCAAAAATGATTACTGTATCTTAAAACTATGATATTTCTTTATTTATTCTTTACTACCTTTAAGCATTTCTCCTATTGCAGCTATACTTCCAAGTGAAGATAAAGTTTCATTTGGTAATATAAGCTTATTAGCTGGATTATTAGCCATTTCTTTAAGAGCTTCTACTTGTTTTAATGCTATAACAGTTTCATTAGTTCCAGATTCTATTATTGCTTGGTTAACCTTTCTAATAGCTTCTGATTCTGCAATAGATATTTCTTCAATTGCTTTAGCCTTACCTTCCGCTTCAAGTAATTGAGATTCTTTTAATCCTTCTGCTCTTCTTATATTAGCTTCTTTTTCAGCTTCTGCAGCAAGTATCTTAGATCTCTTTTCCCCTTCAGCCTTTTCAATTTGGGATTGTCTTTGTCCTTCTGCTTCAAGAATCATAGCTCTTTTATTTCTTTCTGCTTTCATTTGTTTTTCCATAGCTTCTTGAATTTCTGTTGGTGGTATTATATTCTTAATTTCAACTGAAAGAATCTTTATACCATATGCATCAGTAACTTCATCAATTATGCTTAAAAGATCTTGGTTAATCTTATCTCTACCTGATAATATTTCATCTAAAGACATATTACCTAAAATATTTCTCATGTTAGTTGTTGCTGAATAAACTATACCAGATCTAAAATCTTCTATGTTATAAACAGCATCTCTTGCATTTAAAAGTTTATAGAAAATAACATTATCTACTGAAATCTTAACATTATCCTTAGTAATAACTGATTGTGGTGGTACATCTAAAATTTGTTGCTTTGTTGATACTCTTTTTCTAACAAAGTCTACAAAAGGAATCATAAAGTGCCATCCTGGCTCTAAAGTTTTATGATACTGTCCAAACCTTTCTACTACATATAAATATCCTGTATTTACTATTTTTATTGATGATAAAATTGTAATTAAAATAAAAAGTACTATTACCCCAATAATAACTACTCCTATAATTCCATCCATCTAATTTTCCTCCTCTTTTTTTATGATTAATTTAATACCTTCAATTCCAATAATATTAAAGCTATCACCAGCTTTAATCTCTTCTCCTGTATTTTGTACAGTCCAGTACACTCCATCTACTTTAACTCGTGCCCTATCTACTATATCCTCTTCTGCCTTCATTATCCTACCTATATAGGTTTCTTCCATTAAAGGTATTCTCTTAACCTCATTTTTAAACTTTTTCTTAGCCCAAGGATATCCTACAGCTATTGTTATTAAGTTTAATACTAGGAAAATTATTATTTGGAACTCGAATGATATACCTATCATATCTGCAATCATAGCTGCAATTGCACCAACTGTAAACCAAGCAAATAAAAAATTACTTGTTATTATATCAATGCCAATTGCTATAGCTGCAATTATAATCCAAAAAATTACTGCACTCATTACTCCCCCTCCTTTTCTTAATGATATTATAACATTTCTAGTAAATTTTTGAAATTGTTTAATTATGATTTTATTATATTATATTTCTTATCCTATTACAATAGTTTTTATATCTTTTTATGCAGTATTATTTAACTCTTAATTGTCTTTTCTTTTATTATCATTGATTTTCTATTGTTTTCCTTTTATTATTTAAATAGTTAGTTCTGAATTTAATATCAAAAAAGAGTTAAAATATTATTAATTAATATATAGATTGGAGAGATTTTATGGATTTTATTAAAGTTGCTGCTGCATGTCCTGTTACACGTGTTGCAGATATTGAATATAACTTAGAGAATATTTTCTCATGCTTAGATGAAGCCTCTAAAAATGAAACAAAGGCAATAGTTTTTCCTGAATTGTGTATTACTTCATATAGTTGTGGAGATTTATTTATGCAATATAGCCTTTTAGAAAAAGCAAATATCGCTATTCAAAAAATACTAGAAAAAAGTTCTAGTCTAGATATGCTAATAGCTGTAGGCGCTCCTTTAAACTTTAAAAATGTTTTATTTAACTGTGCTTATATAATATTTAATGGAAAAATACTAGGAATTGTTCCAAAATCATACCTGCCTAACTATAGTGAATTTTACGAAAAACGTTGGTTTAGTGAAGGATTAGGAATTGTTGATGAAAAAGTTGATTTTGATTTTCAAAAAGATATACCATTTGGAACTAACTTAATTTTCAAATCTGGTGCATATAGCTTTGGTTTTGAGGTTTGTGAAGATCTTTGGGTTACTATACCTCCAAGCTCATATCTCTCACTTTTAGGAGCTAATATTATAGGGAATTTATCTGCCTCTAATGAATTAGTAAGTAAAAAAGATTATAGAGAAGCTTTAATTTCAAATCAAAGTGCTAGATGTATGTCTGCATATATTTATTCTTCTGCAGGAGTTCATGAATCTACTACAGATTTATTATTTAGTGGTCATCTTCTTATCTCAGAAAATGGAACTATACTTAAAGAAAATGAAAGATTCCAAAGAGAAAATGAAATTATTTACTCTTATATAGATGTTTTTAAACTTAATAGTGAAAGACTAAAAAATATAAGCTATAGAGATGCTTCAAGAATAGTTCCTTTTGATGCAAAAATTATTAATTTTAATTATAAAGAGAATAATATTAGTAACTTTGATAGATATTTAGATAAACATCCTTTTGTTCCTTCTAATGCTAAGCAAAGGGAAGAAAGATGTAAAGAAATTTTCAGCATTCAAGCTTCTGCTTTAGCAAAAAGAATGGAACATACTAATTTAAAGAAAGCAGTTATAGGAATATCAGGAGGCCTTGACTCTACATTAGCCTTACTTGTAGTAGTAAAAACCTTTAAACTTCTAGGCTTAGATAATAAAAATATAGTTACAATAACAATGCCTGGATTTGGAACTACAGATAGAACATACAACAATGCCTTGACTTTATGCAAAGAACTTGGTTGTGACTTAAGAGAAATAAATATAGTAAAAGCTGCTCTTCAACATTTTGAAGATATTGGTCATGATAAAGATATACATGATGTAACTTATGAAAATGTTCAAGCAAGAGAAAGAACTCAAATCCTTATGGACTTAGCTAACAAAGAAGGCGGATTATTAATAGGTACAGGAGATCTTTCAGAATTAGCCCTTGGTTGGTGTACATATAATGGAGATCATATGAGTATGTATTCTGTAAATCCATCTATACCAAAAACTTTAGTTAGATACTTAGTTAAATATGTAGCTGAAAAAGAGTCTACTAAAGAAGTTTCTGAAACATTACTAGATATATTAGATACTCCTGTAAGTCCAGAGTTATTACCAAAAGGAGATAAAGGGGAAATTACACAAAAAACAGAAGATATAGTTGGACCATATGAACTACATGATTTCTTCTTATATCACTTTATTAAAAATGGCTCTTCAAAGGAAAGAATTCAATTTTTAGCTGAAAAAGCCTTTAAAAATGATTACAGTAAAGAAGAAATTGAAAAGTGGCTAGATAAGTTTATTTACAGATTCTTTACTCAACAATTTAAAAGGAGTGCATTACCAGACGGACCTAAGGTTGGTAGTATTTCTTTAAGTCCTCGTGGGGACTGGAGAATGCCTTCCGATGCATCATTTAATTCTTTTAAATAAAAAATAAGTAACTATATTATGTTAGTTGATCCACCTAAAGCACCAAGTCATCCTAACATACCATATTTACTTCTACTAACTCAAAGATATGAAAAAATTGAATAAAGTTCAAAAATGGATATTACAAAATAAATTTTAATAATCTTGTAATATCCATATTTAATTTACATTTCAAAACTAAACAGTATTTACATCAATTTCATATTTTTCTTCTTCCAAAAGATTAATTTGAAGTAATGATTTTTTAAATAATAACATTGCTATAATCATTATTCCTGAAGAAATTAAGAATATACTTGAAACACTAATTTTATCAAAAAGATATCCATAAACCATACTACTTAAAGGTGAAGCTATCATACATCCTGTTGAAACAACTGTTGATACTCTTCCTAAAAACTCTAAAGGAACTATTGATTGAAGTCCTGAACTTAAAAAGGTATTTGCGATACCAATAAATATACACATAGTTAATGTGATTAATAGCATTAATAAATATAAATAAAAAATAGAATTTTCAATAGCTACTAATGGTTTTAAAGCTACAATAGAATATCCTGATAAAAGTACTGATGCTATCATTAAACTTCCGTATAAATTTTTACCTAAAGAATACTTCTTTGAAAGCCACCCTACAATAAAAGTGGCTAAAATCATCCCTGCCACAGCAAAAGTATCCACTATACCATATTGTATATCTGATACCTCTAAAATAATCTTACTAATATATGCGGAACCAATAGTAAAAGAACCTAATGCAAAATTTAATATTACAGCTAAGCTTACAATATTTATAATATCTCTTTTCTTTAATATAAATCCAATTCCATCTTTAAATTCCGAAGCAAATTTATTTAAAGATAATTTCCCTTTTGACTTTATATTCCTAGGAATAACTAAGAAGATTTCTGAAATAGCTGATACAAAAAATGTAATAGCATTTACTATAAAAACACCCTTTAATCCAAAGCTACCATATACTAATGCTGCAATAGCAGGCGAAATTATATTACCAATAGCCATTAAAAGTGAATTTAATGCATTAGCTTCAACTAAATCTTCTTTTTTTGTTATCGTTGGAATTATAGTTTGAAGAGTTGGATTATCTAAGGTTGAAATCAAGGAAAGTATTATAACTAAAATATAAATATTAATTAAAGGCATTTCTCCAGTAATAAAGTAAATAATAGCAAAAATACTTACTACTATCCCACTTGCCAAATCTAAAAAAATCAATATATTTTTTCTATAAAACCAGTCTACAATTACCCCAGAAATAGGTGATACAATTAGCCCTGGAATTAATGAAACAGCAAGGATAGATGCAAATTTTGTAGCAGAGCCTGTAGTACTTAATACAAATAGTGATAATGCAAAACTCTGCATGTAAGAACCAATTAAAGATGTGATTTTTCCAAACATTAAAAGTGAAAAGTTTTTTTCTTTTAAAAGTTTAAATTTCATATTTCCCCCTTTACTCTATTGCTAAAATGTATTTAATTTTTATAATTAGATATTCATAACATTATTCTACTTAAATATCACCTAAAATATCCATTTATTATAATATAATACAATTATATAGTAACATTATTATATCAGTAAATAAATTTTTTAATAAAATGTATATTTATTTTTCTATATTTATTCCTTTTAACTCAAAGAAACTTACAAATCTTTATTTATAAAATTAATAAGCAAATTATAAATGGAGCTGTTTTTATAAACAACTCCATTTATTCTAAGCTACATCTTCTTTTCTTAATACTCTTAATAAAGTTAATATAGCTCCAATTAAACTAATTATAGCAATGCCTATAAATACAAATCTCATTGCATAAATAAATACATCAGCTCTTCCTTCAACAAAGCCAGAAACCTTATAACCTATTTTACTACTCATCATCGTATACAAAAGACTTGTAGAGAATGCTATTCCTACTGTTATTCCTAAATTTCTTATTAGACCATTTATACTTCCTGCAATTCCAAGCTTACTCTTATCAACTGTAGACATTATTAAAGAGTTATTAGGTGATTGAAACATTCCACTTCCAAGAGATACTAAACCTATAAGAAGTCCTACTAAAAATAGAGGTGTATTTTCCTTAAAAATAGCTAATGAAAAGAAGGCTAAAGTCATAATACTTAATCCTAAAGCTGATATTTTTTCACTTCCAACCTTGTCAGATAAATGTCCACTTACAGGTGCTACTATGAATAAAACTATAGGTGAAACTGTCATCATAAAACCTGCAGCTCTTGGAGTTAAACTCAATACATCTTGAAGATAAAATGGTAAAATTATATTCATTGCTCCTAATGCAATAAAAGAAGTAAATCCACAGAATATACTTAATGAAAATAATTTATTTTTAAATATATTTATATCTAACATTGGACTACTAACTTTTCCTTCACTTTTAATAAATACAAATAATAGTATAAGTGATATAATAAATGATCCTATTATAATAGGATTAGTAAATCCAATACTTTGTCCGAAATTTATTGAACAAAAAAGTAATATAATTGAAATAATAAATAGAATACTTCCTTTTAAATCAAAATTTATTTTATTATAAGCTTTTTTAAAGTTTAATGTCTTAATTATAGAAATATAAACTAAAATACCTATAGGTATATTTATTAAAAATATGTATTTCCAAGGAGCTACTGAAACAATTACTCCTCCTAATGTAGGTCCTACCATAGTTCCTAAAGCAACTGCTGTCCCTGTCAGCCCTAATGCTCTGCCTCTTTCTGAAGCAGGAAATACTTCTGTTATTATTCCTTGATTAGTAGCCATAGCAGCAGCAGCCCCTACTGCTTGAATTACTCTTGATATAATTAAAGTTATTAATGAATTAGATAAACCACAAAGTAAAGATCCTATTGTAAATACCGCTACTCCAAACCTAAATACTCTACTTTTTCCAATTATATCTCCAAATCTACCAAATAATAAAATTAATGCACATATCGCTATAAGATAACTAGTTACTACCCATTCTATTCCAGCCATAGTAGTTCCAAGTTCCTTTGCCATAGTTGGTAATGCAACATTTACTATACTACTATCTAGTGTAGTCATAAAGATCATTGGTAGAATTACTAATAATATTGTCCATTCTCTTTTCATTTTTTCATCTCCTTGTAAAAAATCAGTCAATTTTTACATTGTACTACTATTTTCCTTAAATGAAAATTCATGAAAAATGACATAAACTTTAATTTGAGGTAATTCTAGAAAATTATCTTTAAAATTTTCATATTATCATAAAAGTTCTATAATACTTCTTACTTATTTTTCTCTCTTGATTATATAATAAATAAAAATGCTTATTAAAATATCTATTATACTTATTGTAATAATACTATTTCCTATGTATATACCATGCATAGGTCCAATGAAAATTATCACAAAAATAATAAATATTTTAGGATAAAAACTAAAATTCAATAAAATCATTACTAAGATATACATAAATAAATTAACTATCCAAAATCCTAAAAATATCTTTAATAAATTTTTACTTTTTAAATATTTTGCTAATAATATACTTAAAATCCATACTAATAAATATCCTATAGATACTATTATATTTTTACTACTTATAGGCCCTCCTGTTAGAATTTCATTAAAATTTAAGCATAAACCCACAATTATATTTACTATAATTACTATAAGTATAGCTGATTTTTTTATCTTTAACTCTAACTTTTCTTTATTATCATTTTCCATATATCTCTCCTACTCTCTTTTCCTCTATACTATCATTTAAATCTTACAAACCCTTTTAAATAATTCTAACATTTTTCTAAAGCTTCAATTATTTTATTTTTTACAAAAAAAATTAGAGCAAATTTAAATAATTTACTCTAATCATATATACTTATATTATAATTTTTTATTTTTCTCTAACTTCTTTAAGCTTCTCTTCAACTAATTTTATTAGCTTGTCTTTATCAGTTTCATTATTTACAACATCCATCTTATCCATATCTATTATTAGAACTTCTGATGCATTATAGCAATTTTCTACCCATGCATCATAATCCTTCCATAAGAAATGATAATATTCTTTTAAGCTTTCATCTATTTCGAACTCCCTACCTCTTAATGCTATTCTATTCAGAACAGTTTCAAAGGATCCCTTTAAATAAACCATAATATCTGGTGCCTTCTTTGGAAGTTCTTCTAATTCTTCTAACATATTGTGTAAAAGATCTTCATATATTTTCATTTCTAATTCATTAATTCTTCCAAGTTCCATGTTCTTTTTAGCAAAATACCAATCTTCATATATTGATCTATCTA
Organism: Clostridium nigeriense; assembly: GCF_050585245.1. Lineage (GTDB taxonomy): Bacteria > Bacillota > Clostridia > Clostridiales > Clostridiaceae > Clostridium > Clostridium nigeriense_A. Next base: position 533,631 of record NZ_JBNOOF010000002.1, on the reverse strand, counting down.
AAACATTATTATTATTTACTAGTGCTTCCTTTATGCTCTTAAATCTTGTATTTAAGAAATATAGTTGTAATAAAAATGGATATCTATTTTTTTGAATTTCTTCTTCACTTTCACTATAGAATAAAGGTAATATAGGATTATCATCTACACTTTCATAAAATACATCTGAATTAAAATGATTCCCTAGAATTTCAGCAACAGAACTTTTACCAAGTCCAATCATACCTCCAACAACTATCAACATGCTTCACCTATCCTTTACTTTTTGTCTTTCTCTATATTACATAATAAAAAAATCACTTTCAAGACTTGACTTTTATTTTTTGCACTATATATTGTATTTAAAATAAATTTTATACTATATATTGTACTTTTCTAAATCTTCACAATTTATCTTCTAATATAATTCTATAAAGACAAAAAGCTGCTGTCACAAAGATCAGCTCAATTAACAATTAATAGTTCAACTTCCTAAATATTTAATATTTCTAAATGAAGAAAAATCCAACCACTTATTATAAAAATCTATAAGCTTATGATTTAAAGAAACTAAAGATTTATATTCTTCTACATATTTATATAACTCTTCATTATTATTTATTTTTATTCTAAATCCTTTTTCATTTATTATATTATAAAATTCATACTTATAATTATCTAAATAAATTATATCCTTAAGCTTTTTATCTCTCACTTTTATAGCTATATTTTTATCAGCAATTATAATATCAAAACTTTTTCCATAATTAAATGTTTCTCCCTTTATTTCAACCTCTTCTCCTACTCTAAATATATTTTGTTTTTTATTAACCTTATTTATAATCTCACCCGGTAAAATAATGTAGTATTCTTCAAAAATATCTAAAATTATTTCTATATTTTCTTTAATAAAAATTGTACCTATATTCTCTTTGCTTCTCTTTAAATTAGAAATTATTCCTCCTCCACTTACATCATAATCATCTATTATAACAAATCGTCCCATAGAATTATTGTCGCTAAACTTATCAAAAGATATTAATTCCTTAGTTTTAATTATTACTTGAGCCACATCATTTAATTTTACTTCATTTACATCAATTAACTCTTTCAAAGTTGTAGCGTCTATTACCTTTTCTATAGAAGAAATCTCACATTCTACCTCTTGAGTAACTAACTTCAATTTATACTTTTTATTTTTATTTAAATTATTTTTACCCATCCATATTATATTTGCTTCTATGGTATCTCCAATTAATGGCCTTGAAGTAATATGCGAAATAATTTCTCCTCTTTTATTATAAAATTCATCTTCTAATATAATTCCTATACTTCTTCCTGTCTCTTCTACTCTTCTTTTATCCTCATCTAAAAAATATTCTATAGATTTTACCTTAGTAATTTTATTAGTTGGTGATATTAAAACTTCATCCCCCGCAGCTATCTTTCCTGATTCTATTCTTCCTGCTATTATTCTTCTATCATCAAATTTATAAACATCTTGTATTGGAAGCCTAAGCCCCTTATCTTCTAACCCTCTTTCCTTTGTAAATAAATCTAATGCTTCTAAAACAGTTTCATCATTATACCAATTCATCTTATGGGATTTTCTTGATATATTCTCTCCATAATAAGCTGAAATAGGAATATACTTTTTAGGATATACACCTAAATTCTCTAAAAACTTATTCATTTCTAACTTAATATTATTAAATTTATCTTCAGCATAATTGATTAAATCCATCTTATTAACTAGAACATAAACTTGTTTTATTCCAAGTAATGATAAAATATAACCATGTCTTTTGGACTGTTCTTGTATCCCTTCATTACTATCAATTATTAAAAGTGCTCCTTCTGCACTTGCTGCACCAGATATCATGTTTTTTAAAAATTCTTTATGTCCAGGTGCATCTATTATTACATAATCTCTTTTTTCACTTTTAAATTTTATTTCTGTTGTATCTATAGTTATTCCTTGTTTTTGCTCTTCTTCAAAGGCATCTAATAGGAATGCATATTCAAATACCTTGCCATCCTCATCACAAACTTTTTTCACCTTATTAATTACTCCTTCAGCTATAGAATTAGTATCATAAAGTAATCGTCCTATTACTGTTGACTTTCCATGATCTACATGTCCAACTGCCACTATCCTTAAAATTTCTCTACTACTCATATTTGCACCCCTACATATACCCTTCTTTACGTAATTTTTGCATTGCATAAGAATCTTCTTGGTCTTGGGCTCTTCCTGCTCTTTCTGAAGTTTTTGTTGCTTTAAGTTCATTAATAATTTCATCAATAGTTGAAGCATTAGAATCTATAGTTCCTGTACATTCAGCACATCCTAAACTCCTATATCTTTTACCATTCTTAGAAAAATACAAATCTATAAGTGGAATATTTTCTCTTTTTATATACTCCCATATATCTATTTCATTCCAATGAAGTATTGGATGTACCCTTATATGATTCCCTTTTGGAAAGTCTGTTTTAAATTGATCCCATAGTTCTGGTGGTTGATTTATATAATCCCATTTTGAATCTCTATTTCTTTCACTAAAGACTCTCTCCTTAGATCTAGATCCCTCTTCATCTCTTCTTATTCCTAAAATTAATCCTTCAAACTCATATTTATTTATTACTTGTTGAAGAGCATCTGTTTTTAAAGCCTTACAACAAACTAATCTACCTTTACTTGGCCCCATTCCACTTTTTACAGCTTCTTCATTAGTATGGACTATTAAATTTAACCCTAATTCTTTAGCAATTTTATCCCTATATTCTATCATTGCTGGAATTTTATAAGTTGTATCAACATGAATAAATTGAAATGGACAATATCCAAAGAAGGCTTTTCTTGCAAGCCATAATAACACTGTAGAATCTTTTCCTATTGACCAAAGCATACCAAGTTTTCCAAACTTCTTATAAGCTTCTCTTAAAATATAAATACTTTGAGCTTCTAATCTATCTAAATGATCCATAAAATCTCCCCCTTATAGCTGTCAAAAATACAGCCAAATTAAAAATCATCTTATTAATATCTATTGGATTCTATTCTATTAGTAGTTACTTCAAATACCTCCTCATTTTTATAAATCTTCCATATTAGATTTTTATTTTTTTCTTTTACTGTCATATAGGCTCCTTGTCCACCTATATCTTCTCCTAAATAATATTCTATTGCCTCCACACTACATTCTTTTAAACAAGCTGTACATCCCCAACAGCTTTCTTCGTATTTTATATAGGCCTTATTAACTTCATTTTTATAAATAAGATTTCCAGGACAAATCTCTATACACTTATTACATCCAACACACTTATCTTTATTAATTCGTATGCTCATAAATCTCTCCTTTTTTTACTATATCTCTATAAATAATTTCTACTTTTTTATCCTTATACACAGAATTTACATATTTCAAATAGTTATTATCTATATTAGGATAATCCTTATTTTCACCATAGCTTCTCCACCTAGTTTCCTTTCTTGACTTCATATGTTTTATTAAAACTTTAGCCACATATAATCTATCTATTAATTCACAAATAATCATTAATTCATAATTATCTTCTGCTTTTAATAAATTACTTTCTTCAAGTAATTTATCTATTTCTTCTTCTGCAATTTTTAAACTATTATTTGTATATTCGTAAAATGTTGATATTCCTCCAGCATACTTGTCCATAATATCTTGCATTTCTTCTTCTATTTCATTTATCTTATACTTTATATCTTTACAATTTCTAAACTTAAACAAAGAATCAAAAAGTTTACTTATTTCATTTTTATTTAAATGTTGGATTTCAATCTCTTCTATATATTTCAATACAGATTTAGCTGCTATTTCTCCTTCAACTAAAGCTCCTGTTACATACTTTTTAGGTGATCCACCAACTACATCTCCACCTGCATATAACCCCCTAATTGTTGTACTCCTATTTATATCTACCCAATATCCACTAGCACTGTGTCCTCCAACTATATATGGTTCAGTTCCGCTTATCTCTACATTTTTATATCTAGGTCCAATATCATTCTCAATCCACTTTAAAGTTTGAGAAGGAGCCATATTTAAATAAGATTTATATAAATCTTTCTCTACTACTTCTTCTATCCCTGCTGTTTCTAAATAGCAGGGCCCTCTTCCTTTTTTATTTTCTTCTATAGTGCTGTATAATCTAATTGAAGTTATATTTTCTCCATAATTTTTTATATATTCTTCACCATATCTATTGATTTGTCTTGCTTTTAATCCTTGTGCAATTGTCCCTGTTGGTGCAATTGTATCCTTACATCTTAAGGCTATAAATCTCATTTCAAAGGTAGTCATCTCTGCTCCTGCTCTTATTCCCATAGCATATCCCCCTCCTGTATTAAAGGGACTATACCACATTTTATGTTTGGAAAATCCAGAATTATTAGGTTTATAAATACCTGAAGCTCCACCTGTAGCACAAATTACGCCTTTGCTATATATTAAATAGAAAATATCTTTTTTTACAGAAAATCCAATAACTCCTATAACTCTATTTTCTTTAACAATATAATCTACAATATTTACGTTATTTAAGATATTTATATTTTTTCTCTTTTTTACTTCATTTGCTAAAATAATCTTTATATTTTCTCCATTTATTTTTATACTTCTTTTTCCACGGGCTATATAGTTATTATTTTCATCTTTTAAAATAGCAACTCCAAACTCTTCTAACCTATTAGTAACCTTATTTAAATTTTCCGCAATAGAATAAACTAAATCTTCTCTTACTATAGATGACCCTTCTTTGATAACATTATTTAAATAACTTTCCTCGCTTTCCCCATTATTTAAATATCCATTTATAGCATTTACTCCTGCTGCAAGACACCCACTTCTTTTTATATTTGCTTTATCTACTATTAAAACTTTTTTATCACTTATATCACCTAATGTTATTGCTGCATAACACCCTGAAGTACCCCCTCCTATAATTAAAATATCAGTTTCTATCTTTTCTATTTCAAAATTCATAATTCACCTCTAATCTTATCTAATTTAATAGTAATGATTAAATTAGATTTTTCTTTTCTAGAAAATCTATTATTTCTGATAAAGACTTCATTATAGAATTCTTAGAAGTATCTATTACTATCTCAGAATTATCAGGCTCTTCATATTCTGAATCTACTCCAGTAAAGTCTTTTATTTCTCCATTTCTAGCTTTCTTATATAATCCCTTAGGATCTCTTCTCTCACATACATCTAACGGACATTTTACAAAAACTTCAATAAAATTATCTCCTATAATATTCCTTGCCATATACCTATCTTCTTTTAATGGTGATATAAATGATGCTACTGTTATAATTCCTGAATCTTGAAATAATTTACATACTTCAGAAACTCTTCTTATATTTTCTTTCCTATCTTCATATGAAAAACTTAAATCCTTGTTTAATCCATGTCTTAAATTATCTCCATCTAATAAATAGGTTAATTTCCCCCTTTTAATTAGAAACTCTTCTAAAAAAGAGGCTATTGTAGATTTTCCTGCTCCTGATAATCCTGTGAACCAAAGAACTACTCCCCTTTGATTTAATAATTCTTCTCTATGCTTTTTACTTATTTTTGTATTTTGCCAAACTATATTTCTTTTCATAATAATCTCCTAAATAGTATAATCTATTATAAAAGTTGTTATATCCTTAGGCCTAATATAGACTTCTTGTCCTACTTTAATATTTAACACTTTATAATTATCCTTATTTATCTGTGCTTCTATAATTTCACTATTATCAAGCCTTATTAGTTCAATATTTACTACTGGTCCAACTGCCCTTATAAAAGTAACTTTACTTTTTATAGCACTATCTTCATTTTCTAATAAAATTTCAATATCATGTGGTCTTACGTAACTAATTTCATTTATTGCCTTAGCCGCATAGTCATCATAAATCTTTGAATTTAATTCTTTAGAATCGTTATTTAATATAAAGTTTCCTTCTTTATCCTCATTACTCTGAATTCTTTTGTGAAACAAATTAACATTTCCCAGGAAATTATAAACAAACTCATTTGATGGATTATCGTATACTTCTTCTGGAGTTCCAACTTGCTCTATTTTCCCTCCATTTAATACAACTATTCTATCTGCAACATCTAAAGCTTCTTCTTGATCATGAGTCACAAAAACACTAGTTATATTAAATTCTTCATGCAGCTTTCTAAGCCATCTTCTTAATTCTTTTCTTACCTTTGCATCTAAAGCTCCAAAAGGCTCATCTAACAAAAGTACTCTTGGCTCAACTGCTAAAGCTCTAGCTAAGGCTATTCTTTGTTTTTGTCCCCCCGATAATTGATTTGGATATCTATTAGCCATATTTTCCATTTTTACTAAAGTCAATAATTCCATAACTTTTTCATTTATTTTTTCATTACTCAATCTTGATTTTTTCTTTTTTACCTTTAATCCAAATGCTACATTTTCAAAAACATTCATTTGTTTAAAAAGAGCATAATGTTGAAAAACAAAGCCAACATTTCTTTCTTTAGTTTTTTTATTTGTATTATCTAATCCGTCAAAAAGTATTGTTCCTTTATCACCTTCTTCAAGTCCTGCTATAATTCTAAGCAAAGTAGTTTTCCCTGAGCCTGATGGTCCTAGTAACGCAACTAATTCACCAGTTTCAATTTTCAAATTTATATTATCAAGAGCATTAAAATTCCCAAATTTTTTGCTTATCTCTTTAATTTCTATACTCAATTAAATCCCTCCTAGTTCTTTACCTTATTTAAATCTTTAACTTTCCATTCTGATATATTCTTTATAATTAAATTAACAACTGCAATAATAGTTAGAATTGATGCAACAGAAAATGCTGCATTATACTGATACTCGTTATAAAGTACTTCTATATGAAGAGGTATTGTATTAGTTAATCCCCTTATATGTCCAGAAACAACTGATACAGCTCCAAATTCCCCTGCTGCTCTTGAAGTTGATAAAATAATTCCATAGAATAATCCCCATTTTATATTTGGTAATGTCACCTTTAAGAAGGTCTTCCATCCACTTGCTCCTAAAATAGTAGCAGCTTCTTCTTCATTATTTCCTAAGGATTCCATTAAAGGTATCAACTCTTTAGCTACAAAAGGCATAGTAACAAATAAAGTTGCAATTATTATTCCAGGTGGTGCAAAAATTATTTTTATATTATTTTCATTTAAGAATTCTCCTAAATAACCATGATTCGTGCTAAATAAAAGAACAAATATAAGTCCTGCAATTACTGGTGATACAGCAAAAGGCAAATCTAGAATGGATAGTAAAAGGCTCTTTCCCTTAAATTCAAATTTTGCTATTGCAAAGGCAGCTACTATACCAAAGATAGTATTTATAGGAACTGTAATTACAATAGTTAATAAGGTTAGTTTTAAAGCTTTTAATGTATACTCATCAGTTATGGCATCAAAGTAAGGTTTAAGTCCATTTTCAAAAGCTTTTAAAAAAACTGAAATTATAGGAACTATAAGAATTAATATTATATAAATTAAAGCTACACTTATCAGAAAATATTTAATTATCTTATTTTCATATCTAGCATTTTTAAATTTCTCTACTTTCATGATTCTTATCCCTCCTGTACTACTAACTTCTTTCTTTTATTTATCCATTGAAGAATGTTAATAGAAAATAGAATGATAAAAGATGAGACTAGTAGAACTAATGCAATAGCTGTTGCTCCATTGTAATCATATTGTTCTAATTTACCCCTTATTAGGAGTGGCGTTATTTCAGTTTCCATGGGTATATTTCCTGCTATAAATACAACTGATCCATATTCTCCTAAAGCTCTTGCAAAGGATAATGTAAATCCTGTTATTAATGCTGGTATCAATTCTGGTAAAATAACCTTTAAAAATGTTTTAGATCCACTTGCTCCTAAACATAATGAAGCTTCTTCACATTCTATATCTATATTTTCTAAAACTGGCTGAACAGTTCTAACTACAAAAGGAAGACCTATAAAAACTAATGCAAGTGTTATTCCAAGAGGAGTGAATGCTACCTTCACTCCCATATTAATAAATACTTTTCCTATAAGCCCGTTGGGAGCATACAAACTTGTAAGGGCTATACCTGCTACCGCTGTTGGCAAAGCAAATGGTATATCTACTATAGAATCAATTATTTTACTTCCTAAAAATTTATATCTAACTAATATCCAAGCTATTAATAAACCAAAAAACAAATTAATCATTGATGCTAAAAATGATGTACCAAAAGAAATGTAATAGGAATGTATTACTCTTTCATCAGTAACTATTTCCATAAATTCACTAAATCCCATTTTAAAAGTATTAAAAAATACTGTAGATATAGGTATTAAAATTAAAATACTAATATAAAAGACAGTAAATCCTATGGTTAAATTAAAACCAGGTATATTTTTATTCTTTTTTATAAATTTCATCAAATATACCTCCATCATTAAAATGCTTTTTTTGAGTTTCTTCCCATCCACCAAATTCTTCTATTGTAAATAACTCTAAATTTGCAAACTTATCTTTATATTTATTTAAAATTTCTTCATTTCTAGGTCTATAATAATTTTCAGCTGCAATTTCTTGTCCCTCATCTGAATACAAATACTTTAAATATTCCTCTGCTATTTCTTTTGTCCCCTTCTTTTCGACTACTGCATCTACTACTGCTACAGGTGGTTCTGCTAATATACTTATTGATGGAACTATTATTTCAAAATCTCCATCCCCCTTTTCGTTTATGGCTAGTAATGCTTCATTTTCCCAAGAAATTAGAACATCCCCAATATTATTTTGAACAAAAGTTGTAGTAGCTTGTCTAGCTCCTGAATCTAAAACACTAACGTTTTTATATAAACTACTTATAAATTCCTTTGCTTTATTTTCATCATTATTATTTTCTTTTAAAGCATATCCCCAAGCTGATAGATAGTTCCATCTTGCTCCTCCAGATGTCTTTGGATTAGGAGTTATTATATTTACGCCTTGCTTTATTAAATCATCCCAATCCTTTATATTTTTAGGGTTACCCTTTCTAACAAGAAAAACTATAGTTGATGTATAAGGTGTTGAATTATTTGCTAGTCTACTTTGCCAATCACTTGCTATAAGTTCTTGTTTACTATTTAATGAATTTATGTCTGCTGCCAATGCTAATGTAACTACATCTGCCTCTAAGCCATCTATTACAGATCTTGCTTGTGATCCTGAGCCCCCATGAGATTGTTGTATATTAACTTTTATTCCTGTCTTTTCTTCATAATATTTTGAAAAAGCCTCATTAAAACTTTCATATAGTTCTCTAGTTGGATCGTAAGAAACGTTCAATAAAGTTATTTCCTTACTTTCAGTATTTTCTTCTTTCATATTTCCACAACCTGTAAGTGAACCTATGGATATTAATCCCAATATGGCAAATCCTATTATTATTTTATTTTTTAACATATTTATTCCCCCAAACAAAAAAGGCTTTATGAATATTAATGAAAATTAATATTCATAAAGCCTCTAATTTTTTAGTCAACTTTATATTAAATATCTATAAATTTATTTTAATCTAAACTTTTCTTCTCTCTCGATTTTTGAAATATGTCCCTTATCCATTGTAATTATTATACTTCCGTAAGCTATTTTATCCAAAGTTTCTATAATGAAATTTAAACTATCCTCTCCTATATTAATATCATGTTTAACAAAGATACTCTCCAGAATAAAATTTTTCATTTAAATTATATTGTATTGGATAACCATCCTGTTTAATTATTGTTAAAGTCCCACTATAAACTCTGTTTAAATTTTCCAATATTTGTCTAATCATTATATTTCCGTCCTGTCTTAATTTTGTACTAGTATAATTTTTAGTCATATTTATAACCACTCCCCACTATAGTTCTAAATATTATTTTTTATTGATTAATAGCTCCCCCTTATAATTATTTACATTTTTCCCATCGGTTTACTATGTAATTATATTATTCTATGCTAGTTAATTTGTCAACCATTTCACAAAATTTATTTTTAATTATTTTAAATAAAAAGATTCACGCAATTTGCATGAATCTTTTTCTATTACATAAGATTTATTATATCTTTTTTTATCTTAATAAACTCTTCACTAGTAACAATATCTTCATTTCTTTCCTTAGGTAAATTAACCTTAATTTCCCCTTTTATAACTGCAGGCTTTTCTGAAATTATATATATTCTATTTGAAAGTAATATTGCTTCTTCTATATCATGAGTTATGAATAATATAGTAGAGTTCATCTCTTTAGTTAAGTCTAAAAGCCACCTTTGCATTTTTCTTCTTGTCATTGAATCTAATGCTCCAAAGGGCTCATCTAAAAGCATAATATCATTGGTAGTTAAATATGTTTTTAAAAAGTTAGCTCTTTGCTTCATACCGCCTGATAATTGAGACGGATATTTATATTCAAATCCACCAAGTCCAAATTCTTCTATATGCTTTTTTACCTCTTCTCTACTTTCTTTTTTACTCTTTCCTTTAAAAATAAGTGGTATACCTATATTATCTATTACCTTTTTCCATGGAACCATCATATCCTTTTGATACATATAGCTTAATTTACCATCTACTTTTACCAAGCCATTATCACTCTTAATAATGTTAGTTAATATATTAAAAATAGTGCTTTTCCCGCTTCCTGATGGTCCAAGTATAGAAACTAGTTCACCTTTATTTACTTCAATATTTATATCCTTTAATATTTCCATATCATCAAAGGATTTAGAAACATTTTTTAATAAAATCTTATTCTGATAAGAATTCATTTGTATAAGCCTCGCTTGCTTTCATTTCCTTATTTATTAATTTATTTTCATATAAGAAGTTAGTATAGTTATCCCATACGCTATCCTTCATTTGTCCCCAAATTTTAGTATCTTCCATATACTTATCTGCAAGATACTTTTGACTTTCTATAGCTAATTCTTCACTGATTTCTGGCACATTTTTCACTAATATCTTAGCAGCATCTTCAGGATTTGCTATAGCATATTCATAACCTTTTGTAGTAGCTTCCATGAATTTTTTAGCTAATTCTTTTTTATTATTAACTGTATCTTCAGTAGTAGCAATAATTGGTGTATAGTAATCTAAAGCTGGATCTAAATCTCTAACTGGTATGTAGTTTATATCAAAACCTCTAAGACTAGCTTCAATATTTGTCCATGCTTCAAAAGTCCACTCAAAATCTAAATTATTTTTAGTTGCTATAAAAAAGTCTTCTGTTCCAGCATCAATCATCTTTAATTTACTAAAATCTGCTCCATTCTTCTCCATAACAGTCTTTAAAATAGCTTCTTCTGATGGACTACCCCATCCACCATAGACTTTATTTTCAAAATCTTTTACAGTTTCTATTCCCTTTTCTTTAGGAGAAGCAAAACCTGATGTATTATGTTGTATTATAGCTGCTATTGCCATAACTGGTAATGGACTATCTGATGTTCTAGCATAAGTTAAATCTTCTTGATAACTAACTGCAAAATCTCCCTTTCCAGCTGCTAAAAGTTGTAGTGATGATCCTTCTGATGGTTGAATAATTTCTACATCTAATCCTAGATCTTTGTAGTATCCATTTTCCTTTGCTACATAAAAGCCAGTATGATTTGTATTTGGTGTCCAATCTAATATTACTGTAACCTTTTGTAAATCTTCTTCACTTTTCACTTCTTCATTTTTGCTACATCCTGCAAATAAAGTTAATGACATTATTGATGCTAATACTACTGATATTATTCTCTTTTTTAACATTATTTCCACCTCTAATTAATTATTTTCCCCTTTTGTATTCTTCCTTTTTTCATTATTCCACGGAGTAAATATTTTTTCTATTACTGAAACTAAAATAAATATCCCCATACTTATAGCTACTATTATTACTATAGCTGCAAACATTTTATCTAAAGCATAGGCACTTCTTGCTCTAGTCATATATACACCAAGGCCTTTATCTCCTCCAAGCCACTCTCCAATTATGGCTCCCATAATACTATAAGTTGCTGCAATTCTCATTCCTGAAAAGAAATTTATCATTCCATAAGGAAGCTTTAAATGTACAAATATATTTAATTTAGAAGCTCCCATTAATTTAAAGTGATTTATTAAATCCTTATCTACACCTTCTAATCCATCTACTATGCTTATTACTATTGGGAAAAAGCATACAATAACTACTACTATTATTTTAGGTAATGCACCAAATCCAAACCAAATAATAAAAAGTGGTGCTAAAGCAATAGTTGGTATAGTTTGTGAAATAACTAAAACTGGATAAAGAGCCTTTTTTATTAATGGCACCATATCCATAATTATTGCTAATATTATAGATAGACCTATAGCAACTATAAATCCTACAACTCCTTCATATAATGTAGCTAAAATATGAGGTATCATAGTTTTAAAATCACTAATTAAGACTTTTATGATATCTGTAGGAGCTGGCATTATATATTTTTCTATTCCACCGCCCCTAACTATTCCTTCCCATATAATCAATAAAATTATTAAAAATACTATAGGTGCTAATTTATTTTCTATATTTTCCGATTTTTTCATCCATAGTCACGCCTTCATCTTTATAGTCTATTTTAACCATAGAACATACTCTTGATGCGCCTTCATTAACGCATATATCTTGAGCTTTCTTTACTATTTCTAGTAAAACATCCAGCTCACCCTCCATTGTAGTTTCCATTGCTCCAACCTCATATTTTACTCCAGTAGATGCTATATATTCTATAACCTTGTCCACTACAGGATAAATTCTTTCTTCAGTAACTGTTGGTATTACTTGAAGACTTACATTACAAAGTGACATAAAATTCTCCTCCTCGTATTTAATTTAATATTAACTTAAGTAATTATCTTAAATCTGATAGAATGATTATTTACAAAAAAAGTGCAACTATTAATTTTGCTTATTCCGTGACTAAGCTCCAAGTCATCACAAAATTAATAGATGCACTTCAAAGCTGATGGATGGAATTTATAAAAAATTAACCTTAGAATAATTTTTTATAAATTCTCCAAAAACAAAAAAACAGCATTCCTGCTTAAGAACGCTGCTTGATAGCTTAATTTGTAATTGAAAACAATACATAATCTCCCTACGTTGGCATTATCCAAATCAGGTTTGTGGGTCAAAATAGTATCAATTTTATCTCAGACAGTTCACTGCCCCCCCAGACAAATTATTAAGTTTATAATTTTATTTTATCATTTTGGTTATAAATGTCAAGTTTATTAATAATAGTTATCTTTCATCTTTGAATAAAAATGTTTAAATTCCTTCACTAAATAATCTTTGAAAATTTTCTTCAACAATAACCATCAACTCTTTAATATGGATATTTTTAAATTCGGCTACTTTTTCATAAATCCTCTTTATTTCACTTGGATATCCATACCTTCCATTCACCCACTCCAGAGCAGTTGGTCCATCAGTTTCTATAAGTAATTTATCTATTGGTATTTTACTAAGTACTTCATAGGTTTTTTCTGAATAACCAATATCCACACTAACAGTGAAATAGCAGCCAAGAGCTATAAACTTCTCTAAAGTACTTATATCTCCACTATACCAATGAATTATTGCTTTACTATAATTATATTTCTTAAGAGCCTCATATATTTCCTCTTCTGCATCCTTCGTATGAAGACTTACTACTTTACTTCTCTTAATACTTTCTTCTAATATAAAATTAAATACTTTTCTTTGAGGTTCAAAGGTATTCTTATCTTCTACCCAAAGATAATCTAATCCTATTTCTCCTATAATTTCACTTTCTTCAATATAAGAAATTAATTCTTGTAAATCCCCTGTATACTCTGCCGCTTTCCATGGATGAATTCCAAAACAAGGTTTAATAAACTTGCTTTTTCTACTATATTCTTTATTTTTAATATAACTTTCAATATCCATACTATTAGCTAAGGTTAATATTTCATTGTTATTTATCTCTTCAATTGCTTTATCTATATTATCTTCAAAAAAATCTAAATGCGTATGACAATCTATATACATGTTACCCTCCTTCACTTTTGTAATGAAAATTATAAACTAAGTATCTATCCACATAATTATTTTTATATTCTTATTTAGAAACTTTTAGTGTTACTGATATAATTTCTGGTCTATTAAATACTCTTAATGGAAATAAGCTATCTCCAAGTCCTCTACTAACAAACATTGTAGTTTTATCACTATTATAACTTTCACTAGTATATTTAGGAAAAAAGCCTTGATTAGGAGCAATAAGTCCTCCTATAAATGGAATTCTAATTTGTCCACCATGAGCATGTCCTGAAAAAACTAAATTTATATTATTTCTAGAATATAAATCAAATAGTTCCGGTCTATGTGAAAGTAAAATCTTAAAGCCTTCAATCTCTGACCAATTGCTTAAATTTCTCTCTATACTACTAGTATCAGTGCCATCTATATAATTAGATGTCAAAAAAGCTGGATCAGATAATCCCAAAAGTTGGATTCTTTCATCACCCCTTTTAATTTCTACATTTGCATCATCTATAATATTAACTCCTGCTTCAATTAGCCGCTCTTTTATTTCAGAATATTTTCCAGACCAAGCCTCATGATTACCTGAAACATAATAAATAGGTGCAATTTCAACTGCTTTATTTATAAAACTCATTGCTACATCTAAATTATACTTACGTCTATCTATTAAATCACCAGTTACAACAATTATATCTGGAGACAAACTTTTAACTTTCTCTAATAACTTAGATTGTTCTTCCCCAAAGTTTTTATTATGTAAGTCAGAAATTTGAACAATATTAAAATCATTAAATTTGGAAGGAATTTCTGAGCTTTCATAATTATAATTAGAAATAACAATACTATTGTTTTGCCATATAGAGAATAAAAAAAATGCAATAACAAATAAAATAATAACTACTAATATCTTCATTATTATATATTTCTCCTTCATATAAATATCTCTTAACTCCTTATTCATCAATAATATATGTTTAGTATATCATTATTTTACTTAATAATATTAGAAAACTACAAATTATATACAAATATATCAAAAATAAAAATATCGTATATCACTCCTGATAATACGATATTCTTATTTATAATTATGCTTTATGATTCATCATAATACTTTTTACTTGTTCAATATTTTCTGGCTTTATTAATTCTAACATTCTAGGAATGAAAGTCATCATATATTCTTTATTAAATGTACCATTATCTTGTTTTCCAAAGCTTTCAGCTAATAATTCTTTAGCTTTTTCTTGATTTTTTTCTTCTACATTTTGCATTATAAATTCAAAAAATTTTTCTTGTCCTTTATTCATTGATATTCTCCTTATTAAATATTTTTTAACATTATATTACTAGACTTTTAAAATATCAATGTTAATTAATTGGAAGCAACTAACTTTTTTATTTAAAAATTTTCAAACTATATAGGATTATTTGTTTTTAAAATATATAATCAAACTTTTTATAAACTTTAGTCTTGGCCTAATAAAAATTTTATTCTAGAATCATTTTTTATGAAATCAAGAGTCTTATCTTTTTTAATTGCCTCTTTCACTATTCTTTCGTATTTATCTTTGCTAATACTCGAATTTACATTAAATTTCATATTCTTATATAGCTTTGAATTCATAGCATTATCCATACTACTTGCTTCATTTACCATTTTTATAATCATTTCTATACTTTTTTCTTTATCCTTCTTTTCTCTTGCTAAAGATAAATCTAATTGATATTTATAGTATGATCCAAAATCAAATACTTCAATAACCTTTTTACAAAACTCCACATACTCTTCTGCTTCACTAAATTTATTCTCTTTGTATAATAGATTTATTATAAAAGATAAAGTTGCAAACACTTCATGAGAGCTTTTCCACAATTTACTTTCATAAATAGCATAAGCTTTATCATAGTCTCCGCTACTTTCAAATAATAATGCTTGTTGAAATTTTTTATCTATATCTATCTCTGGAATCTTATCCAATATCTCTTGAGCCTTTTTATATTCTTTTTTCTCTCTATACATTGCTGACAAATCTAATCTAGCCATAGAAGCTATATTTTCTTTATTGCTTGATGCTACAAGTTCAAGCCACTCAATAATTTTAATCTCATATTTATATTTTTCTTCAATATTAGGTTCTAATAAATATATTCTTAATACTGTTGATATCCCAATTCTTAACTCATCACAATTAGGATATTCTTTAATTAAATCACACCCTCTTTCAAATCCTTTTTTAAAGCCTTCTTTCGATATAATTTCGCCTATCTCTTTTATAAAACTCTTAACTTCTATGTCTGTCAATTCCTTGTTAAATCCTAATAGAGTATTAATATCAATTTTTAAGACACGCGCAAGAGAAGGTAGTAAAGTTATATCTGGATATGATATTCCATTTTCCCACTTATTCACTGCTGGTGCACTTATATTTAAATAATTAGCCATTTGTTCTTGAGTAAGACTTTCCTTCTTCCTATAATACCTAATCACTTCATTTATTTTCATAAGAGTAAGGTCACCTCTATTTCTATCATTAATTAATTTTTCATTTATTAATTAAATAATATCAAAGTTACATATTTTAAACAATTGACCCATTTTCATATTTTATTCATAAAAAATAACTGTTAGTTATTTTAGCATCCCTAATAAATCTATTACTAACTTACTTATAATGCTAATCACCATAACTATATTAAGTGAGTTTTTATATTCTAATTATATTTATCTATTAATTAAAATGAAAGTTGTAATAGAACATTAATTTAAATTAGTTACTTTTTAGAACTTAAATATTAATAAATCTCAATTCTTTTTCAGCTTCTAATTTAGAATCATAAAATACAACTTCATTGTATGGTTTAAGATTATTTTTCCAGTTATCAGTTTTTTCTAAAAACTCTTTTAGATTATTTGCAATAAAAAAGCATTTTTTATTGTTATTGATATAGCATATTGGTGAATCACTTTCTAAATCTGTCATTGAACCAACGCTTCCAATTAAGCCATCTTCACTATCTGTTGCAAAAATATCGACTTGAGGAACTGTATAAAATGATAATTTAGGAATATCATCATCAAAAATAAAATGTATATCATAATTATCAGCATATTGTTGATAATTTTCATTTTTTTCATTTGAACTCATAGGATAAACAGTAATACCTGCTTTAATGACTTCCTTATCTTTTATAACTACACATACACACTTATCTAGTTCTGTTACATCTAAATATACTTTATTCATTTCTCCTCCATAACTTATAAGTTACCTCTTATATGCTACCCTAAATTCTTCACAAAAACTTCACTATCTTTATCAACTTGCTTTATTTTATTTATAATTTTTTTATTATCCGAGTATATATAAACACCTCTATCATCATAAAGGAAAAATACATTTTTTGTTTTATTATCAATAATATATACTGCACAGTCTAATTCTGTATTTTCTCCTATATCTGAAAGAATTATTTTTCTAAAAAGTTCTTTTACATTTATTTTATTGGTTCTCCAAATATATCTAACACCATTATAAGCCTCACCATCATTTTTCCATTTAAATGAATACATTCTAAAATCTAACGATTGTAAAGTACTTTCAACAAACTCTTTTTCATTTTTCTTATGACTACTATATTTATCTTCATATAATACAATCAAATCATTAGAGAATTCGCATTGCTCCCAAATTTCATATGTATCTTCAACACATATATCTACATATTCTTCTCTATATTTTAAATCCTTATCTTCTATATTATCAACATCATAATAAGGATATTGGTTTGGTGCAATCTCAAATGAAATACAAGTTTTTGTTAAATTACAATATTCGTTAAATAAACTATTAATATATAAATTCAATTTATTCACATCCACATTATCTATATTAAAATTCTCCATTTCTTCTAATTATTATTATAATATTTTTCATCCTATTAATTTAATAAATATAACTTATTTCTAATTTATATATTCATAAATATTATATGGTAAATAATCAATTTCTATAGAGTTTAATGAGTATATTATATAATTGCCTCTTCTTATTTTATTTACTAATTTTGCTTCTAACAATAGCTTTAAAGCCTTAGATACTGCAGCTTCTGATATATTTAAGCTATTACTTAACTCTTGAGTACTTTTGCCTATAGGATTTATTTCACTTAATATCCTAAGCCTTGTGGCATCTCCTAAAGCTTTAAGCTTTTTCTCTAAGTCTTTAGGGCACTTATCTTCATTATTACCTAACTCTATTAAAACAGTTAAATTTATGCTATTTTTACCTTGTCCTAAAAGTAAATGTGGACTTATAAAAGTAGAAACATTAATATTTATATACTTTAGATCTACTAGTTTTACTCTAAACTCTTTAAACTTATAAAATACTATTTCATCCTCTAGAACCTCTATTCTACTATGAATACTATCTATAAGATAAAAAATTCCTTTATCTTTTCCTAAAGTTAATTTTCTCTTTAATTCCCTAATAATAATTGGTTCTATATATTTTAACTCATTTTGAAAAATCTTAATATAAAAATCTCTTAGAAATCTTAAAAGCTCTCTATAATATATATTTGTTATTCTTTTATTGTAATTTTTAAATACTCCATTTATCTTATAAAATGGCACATCATCAAGAAAATCTAATGCACTTAGTATATTTAAATCTGAGCATTCTTTAAAATCATTACAAAAATCCATTATTATTAAATACTCATCTGTAATTAAAGAAAATCTATTAATATCATTTTTCATATTTTCCGTCATTAAACTATTTATCTTTTCTACCCATTTATCTCTATGGATATGATGCTGACTATTTGAAAGCACATGTAATGCACAAAACATTTCAAATAATGGTGAATATACAAATTCAACAACTATTCCCTTTTCATAAATTGCATCTACCCTCATAATTAATCAACATCCTTTTATTTAAAAATAAGTAAAGTTTCCCGTTTTCCTACTATGCTTTTCAACAATTTTAATAATAGTTACTGAAGCTATATATTCAATAATTATTATAGTAACTCCTATCGTAATAAAATCACCTAAATATATACTACTATCACCACTCAATATTACCTTCCTAACTCCTTCTATAGCATAGGTTAATGGAAAAATTACACTAATAACTTTTGCCCAAATAGGAAATACAACTACCGGAACCTTTACCCCTGAAAAAATCTCCATCGGCTCTTCTAGTATGGTAAATAAAAATCCTGAATCTCTAGAAAATAAAAATAACGAATTTAAAAGCATTCCCCATAATACAGCCATTACCAAGGTAATTAATAAAACTATTATTAATCCTAAATAATTTATATTTAAAACTTCTTTTTTAAATATAATAACTCCTACAGAAAAACATACGATAACTACTACACTTTCAAAAAGTGATGAGATTGCATTACCTAATATAACAGCTTGTCTAGAAGCTGGAGATAAATATATTAACTCTAATGTACCACTTATTCTCTCGAAAGAAAAGTTCCAAGCTGATTGAACTAAGCTTCTAAATAAACTCATAGTCATATATCCTAACAAAAGATATATAATTATATTTTCTTCAGTCAAATAAGGTATTTTACTATTTATTATTTTAAAAGGTTTAAAGCTATAATAACTAGTTATAAAATTTAAAACAGGCCATATAAATAATGATACATAAATTATTTTACTGTGAAAATAATTTAAATGTTGCTTCTTACACTCTGCTTTTACTACTTTAAAAAACTCCATCATAATATAAACCACTCTTTCTTAAATTAATTAAGTACCTTTCTAGTATTAGATAGTTTAATTATTATATCTTCTAGTCTTGGCTCTATTTTAAATATTTCTTTAATTAATATCTTATTTTCATTACAAAATTCTGATATTTTTACTCTTAAGTCTTTTGTTGATTCTACATTGTAATAACCTTCTTTTAGAATTATTTTGACCTTACTATCTTCCTCTTGTAATTTTTTTAATAAGTGTTCTTTAAAATTATAACCCTCATTATATAAAGATAATTTTAATTTTATATGTGAAAAAGTGTCTTTAGCTAACTCCTTTGCTGTTCCTTGATTTATTATATTCCCTTTATCTAATATATAAATATAATCACAAAGCTCTTCTACCTCCTCCATATAATGAGAAGTTAATAATATCCCCTTATTTTTTTCTTTAGCTAAAAGTTTTATATGCTGTCTAAGTTCCTTTGAAACTATGGCATCTAATCCTAAAGTTGGCTCATCCATAAAAAGATATTCTGGATCATTTATTAAGCCTCTAGCTATTTGTAATCTTTGCTTCATACCCTTTGAAAACTCTTCAACCTTTTTATCTTTATTTTCATATAGCCCTACCAGTTTTAATAGTTCATCTATTCTTTCCCCTAATAATTTAGAGTCTAATCCATAAAGGCTGCCATAATACCAAAGATTTTCATAAGCTGTAAGTCTCCAATAAATCATTCTTTCTCCACCAGCTACCATATTTATTTTCTTTTTAATAACCATAGGATTCTTAATAGCATCTATCCCATCTACGTAATAGCTTCCTTCTGTTGGGGATATTAATGTGGTTAACATTTTTATAGTTGTTGTTTTTCCTGCTCCATTAATACCTAAAAAGCCTATAATTTCACCTTTATTTATTCTTATAGATACATCATTTACCGCATTAACTAAGGTCTTTTCCTTTTTAAATAATCCTTTAGATACTTTAGTTTCATAAATCTTCTTTAAATTCTTTGCCTCTATCATATTTCTCACCTATCCTTGTATTTTTTCTAATGCAATTTTTTCTACATATTTAAATGATTTAAATCCAATTAATAAATAAACTAGACTTAATAAAACTACATAAATAATTCTTGGCATTTGCTCTACTATTCCCTGTCCTAGCAAGGTTGTTCCCCTAATTAAATTAGAAATTTCTGTTACAGGAATTAATTCCCCTACTATCCTTAAGGGATATGGCAGATAATCTATTGGAAAAGTAATCCCACATAAAAGTAACATTCCAACAAATAAGGTATTTTGTGATATATACGTATCCCTTGTATAAAGCATTAATGCTCCAAGGACTAAAGATAAACTAAAAAATCCAAATAAAGTAATAATAAAAACTAATATAAATGATATAAAATTCATATTTTTAAAGGTTAGCCCAAAAGGAATAGCAATAATAACAGATACCATAATTTCAAAAGATGTGGCTAAAGTTTGATGTAACATGTTTCCTAAGAAATATTCTATTCTTTTAAATGGTGCTATCATTAAGCTTTCTAAAGTTCCTTCTCTTAATTCTGTAATAAGACTTCTACTTACATTTAGACATGTCCTAACAGCAAATAGATATGTTAAACTTCCTAAAATTATATATCCCATATAATCTCCAGTACTTGTATACTGTACAAATTCCTCTGTTATATTCCCATCAAATAACATCTTGTACATAAATAAAGCAGAAATTACAGTATATACTCCTGTTAGCAAGTTCCCTATAAAGAAATCCTTTGGATATGCTCTTAAATTAATAATTAGATTTCTTTTAAATGTGGCTTTTAATATTCTCCATTCCATAATAACCCTCCTTTTATTATAATTTTGATTAACTATTTAGTTAATTAAAATCCAGTCTCCTTTAAGACTATGGAATTATATACCACACTTATATTCCTGTCAACATTTTCTAATTAATAACTATATTGTAAATTAATACAAAAAACTCTTACCTATATTTTAGTATAGATAAGAGTTATGTTTTCTTCATTAGTATACACTAAATCAAGGTACATTTCACAATTCCTTACACTCTCTTTTCGCCTCATACATTGATTTATCTGCCTTTTCAATCAAAACCTCCATTTCTATGCCATCTTCCTTAAAATGGGCGTATCCTATGCTGGCTCTAAGATTTATTTTAAAATTTTCAAATCCGAAAGGTTTTATAATTTCACAATCTATTCGCTTAGTTAATAATTTTATATCATTTCTATCAACTACATTTCCAACAATAATTTCGAACTCATCTCCGCCAAGTCCAGAAACTGTATCTAGCTCTCCTACTAAACTCTTAATTCTAAAAGCAATTTCCTTAATTGCTGCATCTCCAGCTCTATGTCCATAATTATCATTAATCTCTTTTAGTCCGTCCATATCAAGAGAAATAATTCCGAATTCCTCATTTTTTCTTAACGCAAGCGATAATTTTTGTCTCAAACGGTCATAGAATAAAGATCTATTACATAATGTTACCAATATCCATTCCTTATTGAGCTACTTCGGTCTGTAATTTAATGATTTAAAGCAGCTTATCTTTACATATACTGTCTTTATCCAAAACTTCCACCTATCCTTATTAATAATCTATATTATAATTCACTATCTCAAATTCTTTTAAACTTTTATGAATAACAATATATTGAAATTCTATAATTATCTATTTTTATTAAACTTTCCCACTTAGCAGTTCCAATTTATTTTTGCTGGATTAGGCTCGTCTACTATAGCAATTTTACGTAAAGCCTCTTCCATTTTTTTGCACTCTCTCGCTGCAATTTCATCATAAACCTGAGCCTTTTCATTAACACCAATTGATAAATATGCTATGGCTGCAGCACCATAAAATGCAAGTCCTAGTGAACTTGTTACAGTATTTATCGTCGTTGTTGTTGCTCCAATTGCTCTGGCTGCAGCTTGTGCAGCTGGATTTCCCTCAGCTTCTCTTGCAGCTATTTGAACTTCCTTAATAATTTTCTTTGCTTCTACTAATTTAATTTTTCTTTCTAGCCATTCATTTACTGCATTTAGTGCATTTTTTAAACGAAGATCATTAGGATAATCTTTTTCATATATTGGTAGAATATGTTCCTTTGCATATTCATTGCACCATTTTATAATTGTATTATTGCTTTGTATCTCTATTAATCTCATAAGAGATATAATATATGGTGAATCCGCTTTTCCAAGCATTTTTCGTACTTTAGCCATGATAACTCCTTTTTCTTAAATATTTTTTAATTAGTAATCTCATCATAAGAAATTTTATATATTAGATTATTATCCCTTCAAAATGGTCTATTTCATGTTGAATAATCTGTGCAGTAAATCCATTAAATGTTTGTTTATGCTTCTTAAAGTTTCTATCAAAATATTCAACTTCAATTGTTTCATATCTCATTGTTTTTCTAAAGCCAGTTAAAGATAAACAACTCTCTTCTATCTCATAACCATTCTCTTTCTTTAATATAACTGGATTTACCATAGGAATTATAATATCACCCACACTAAATACAAGAATACGTTTTTTAACTCCTATCATATTAGCAGCCATGCCAACACAACACTCTAAATTTGCCCTTAATGTATCTACTAAATCATCAATAACTGCTACATCATCTTTAGTTGCAAGCTCTGACTTTTGTCCTAAAAATAATATATCCTTTACAATTGGTCTTATCATGATTAATCCAACCTTTCTAATTTCTTTTTCTAAATACTATTAATTATATCAATCTCTATTTTTTAATTTGCACAATAAAATTATACTCTAACATAAATAACTTAAAAACAAATTTTAGCAAAATATATACAGAATGTTTGACCTTATGGTATATAAAAAAATGCTATCTCATATGTAATTAAAAAATTACTGAGATAGCATCTTCTACTATTTAGATATATTAGTTTTCTTAGCTATATAAGGTAATATTAATCCTAATGCAATTAATACAAATGGAGTTATAATATTTAACGCTAGTTGGAATATATCTTTTGAGTACATTCCACCTATACATGCAAATGCTGTGAAAGCGAAACACCAAGTTCCTAAAATTATTCCTAGGGTTCTATTTTTAACAAAATAGTACTCTCTTTGGAATTTGTCTCCAACCTTCTTTAAAGCTATATAGGCTATAAATACCCATAAATATCTTAAAGGCATACATACTGCATTTAGCTTTACTAACCATCTAACTAACTCATCAACACTTCCAATTCCTATTGCTGGAACTATAATTAATATAGAAACTATAACAAAAATTAATTTATGTCCATTAGTATATGCACCATTTTTATTTTGTACAAATAACTTTTCTGGAATAAATCTTCTATCCCCACTATCAAGTAACATACGTAATGGAGCATCTATTGAAATTATAAGTACTGCAAACTGTCCAATCATATTAGTAATTGCATAAGCTATAACAAATAAATTCCCTAAGTTATAGTATTCGCCTAGCTTTTGGAATGCATAGTATGCTCCATTTGTCATTAAATCACTAGGTATATTATTTGAATCAATCATCATTCCTAATGAAATTGTTCCAAGTATTGCTGTAACTGCAACCATAATTGCTAGTGTTATCATTCCCTTAGAAAAACCTTTAGCTGGATCCTTCATTTGATTTACATATGGAGATATTTTTTCACAACCACCAACTGCAAAAACTAATATTGAAATACTTGTAAAGAATGACATATCAAACTTCGGCATAAATGTACTTAATGACCAATCAATTTCATTTAATTGAACATTTGTAATTGCTGGTGCTGCCATCATTAATAATATGAATAGCATAGACATTACAAACATAGATGTTCCAGCTAAAGAAGATAGCTTCTTTAATGGATTTAATCCCTTTGATGCAATATACATAGCAATTACAAATATAATTAAACAACTTATTTGTAATAATAATGTATTCATATTACTAATTCTACTATCTTGGAAAATAGCCCAACTTGTTGCAATCATAAAGCTATTAGGTTTTTGTGAAAGATATGGCATATGTACAATCCAATATGTCCAACCTGCGTAGTATGCTATCTTAGGTCCTATAGTTTCTCCAATCCAAGAACTAACGCCACCCCCATGACTTTTAAATGCTGATCCTAATTCTCCAACCATTAATGCATATGGTATAAAATAAATTGCAAAAATAATTAACCAAGCAACAACTGCTTGTAAGCCATTGTATTCAGAAAATCCGTTGATTACATTACCAAATCCCCAAACTCCTGAAAAGGCCATTAATGCAAGACTATACCACATAATTTTTTTGCTTTTGTTTTCCGGCATATTTTTAACCTCACTTTTGTAAAATAATAAAAACTACAATTATAATATTATTATATCTTGCAGCTTTTATCATTTTAACATCTTCCCTATACTATTTGCAAATAAACATATTATTCAAACATTTTGCTTTAGTAATACATGTAATAATTTCTGTTCTTATATCCCCTATCAATGGCCAATGCTTATCATAATTAGTATGATGATACTCAAAGCCACATTTTTCTTGAACACGAAGTGACTTTTCATTTCCCTCAAAGTATCCACACCAAAGTGCCTTAAGTCCAATTATTCTTACTATTCAACCTCATATATCTCATAGTAAATATCATCTATTTTTAGACCTCCCTCTGAAGAATTAGAATTAATATATTGTACATAAAACTTATTTCCATCGTTGCTCCAACCTTTAATGGATGAACCTTCACTATAATTTTTATTATCTAAAATAATATTTGTAAAATCTTTAATATTAGATATCTCCAAATTATCATTTATATTAGCTATACTTATATTTCTTTCATCTTGTACGCCTATATTTTCTATTAAAATTATATCTTTCTCTTTATTAATTTTTAAAAATGAATATAAGTAATCTACTTCAACTTCTTTTGTTAATTCTTTAGTATCTAAATCATATCTCCATACACCATATTTTTCTTCAACAAAACCAGAGAATAATATCTTATTATTACTATAAACAATCCCACCTTGAACCCAAATGTCTATTCCAGTTTTATTATCAAGTATAGTATTAAACTTATTGTCTTCAACATACCCTATAGTTGTCGAAGTACCATTATCAAATAATATATATATTTTATCATCCTCATTAGTTAAAACACTTATAGAATTATTTTTTATAACCTCTATCACCTCTCCTGTTAATTCATAATATTTATCCCTTATTGTATCGATTATTGCTATTTTTTCAATTCCATTTCCTTTATCAAAATAATAAATATCAAATTTTCCATCCTCACTTGATTGAAATCTAATTATATTTCCATTAGTATCTTCTAATAGCCTTTTATATGCAGTTATTTCCTTTGTTTCACAGTTATCATCTAACATATATACTTTATCATCTTTTAAAATTCTAAAGTTTTCCGTAAAACCTTTATAATCTACAATTAATTGTCCACTTATATCTTTATTTTCCCAACTAACTATATTTCTATCATTTTCCTTTTTATCTGTAATAGTTCCTATATCTAAACTATCAATATATAGCTTTGGAAATTGAGTCGAATATATTGTTTCTTCACCTTCTCCATAATCTGAACTATAATTTATTTCTATTAACTTATCATTTTTTCTTATTATTGCTCCATTTTTATTTCCACTAAGATTTTCAGTTGTTAAAAGTTTTTCAACATTAAAATTATTATTAGATTTATCAGTTCCTTTAGCATTTTCATCAATTACAACAGTATCTATAACCTTATTTTCCTTTGATATACTATTGGAACATCCAACACCTGTACTTAAAGTAATAATTATTAATCCTATAAATATTTTTTTAATTACCATATTATCTCTCCCCTTTCTAATCTCATTTTAATAATTATTTATTTTCAAAATAATACTAAGTTATTTCTAAGATGTTAATCTTTTGGGAGATTCACTATAAATTTTGATTTATCATTATTTAAAACAACTTCTATATTTCCTCTATGTCCTAAAACTATATTTTTACATATATATAATCCTAGTCCATTTGAGTCCTTAGATGAAAAACCTTTTTCTCCTACTCTTACAAAAGGCTCAAATATTTTATCTTTAAATTCAATAGGTATCCTCTTTCCTTTAGTTAATATTGAAAACTGAAAATATTCTTCAATTTCTTTTGTTTCTATTTTTATATCAGTATTTTCATATGAATATTTAATTCCATTATCTATTAAATTACTAAACAACATAGTTAGGTATTGTTTATTTCCATTTATAATCTCTTTATTAATTTTACTAATTATATTTAAGTTTTTTTCAATTATTTTCGGATATTTTATACTTATTAAATCTTCAATAATATTTTTTATGTTAACTGCTTCAAAGGAATATTCTTTTAAATCACTACTTTGCTTTGATATATCAAGTAATGATATTACTAGTTCATGCATCCTATTACTTTCAGAAATTATTCTATTTAAAGCATTCCTCTTAAATTCATCATCATTAAAACCATCTTCATTTAAAATTTGTGCATAGCCTGAAATATTAGTTAATGGTGTTTTTAATTCATGAGTAATATTTCTAAATATGCTTTTTTCTTTCTCATCTTTATTCTTTATTCTTTCACTCATATTATTAAAACTATCTATAAGAACTCCAATTTCATCATTAGATTTATTTTCAATTTTTTCTGGATAGGTTCCCGTTGATATTTCTAAAAGCTTATTTTTTAAAAGTATTATTGGTTTTATAATATTAGATGCTATAAAATAAATACAAATAAATATAGCTAAAAATAATATTAAAACTATAATATTTACTAATCTCTTTATATTTATATTTCTTATATAATTATCACTGTAATCTTTAATTAAAACTAATGTACCTATTTGCTCATTATAATTTCTATAAATAGGAACACTTAATTTCCCTAATATGCTTCCATTCTTACTTTCTATATCTAGCATTGTTTTGTTATTCTTTGCTTCTTCAAAGGATGGTGGTAAATCCTTTAAAATATTTAAATCTATAACTTTTTCGTTAGTTATAGCAGTTGAAATAATATTTCCATTGATATCATAAAATATTCCTTGAGTGTTTACCCTTTCAATTACAAACCTTATCATCTTGTTATCAAAATCATTTATATTTATACTACTTTTTTCTATACTATTTAAAGCTATGTAATCTTCTAAATTTTTAGATGAAATATAGTAAATATCTTTCATATCATTTCTAATAAAATCTTCAAATTCTTTATCAAAGAACTTGTCCATAATTAAATTAAAAGCTATTACTGACAAAATAAAAATAGTTCCTAGTACTATTCCATATTTCTTTCTAATTGTTAACATCTTTCACCTTTAACATATAGCCCACTCCAAAAACAGTTTCTATATTTAATCTTTTTCTTACCTTTTGCCTCAATCTAGTTATATGAACATCAATAGTTCTTGTATCTCCTAAATAGTCATATCCCCAAACTAAATCTAATAATTGATTTCTTGAATAAACTTTATTAGGATTTTTTGATAAAAATAATAATAAATCAAACTCCTTAGGTTTCATCTCAACTTCTTCTCCAAATACATAAACACTTCTACAATTTTCATTTATTCTAACATCATCTATAATAATATCCGTATATTCAGTTTTTTGTGATATCCTTTTAATCTCTTCCCTTAGTCTAAGTGCCACCCTAATTCTAGTTATTACTTCCCTTATATCAAAAGGTTTTGTAATATAATCATCTGCTCCCAATTCTAGTCCTAAAATTTTATCCATAACGTCTACTCTAGCTGTAAGCATAATTATAGGAATTTTATAACTTGAAATTTTCCTACAAACACTAAACCCATCTGTATCATTTAACATTATATCTAGTAGTATTAAATCTGGATTGAATCCCTTTATTTCATCTTCAGCTTCTAATCCATTAGGATTTATTTTTACCTTATATCCTTCCTTCATTAAAGCAAATCGCAGTATTTCACTTATATCCTTATCGTCTTCTATAATTAAAATATTTTCTCTCATTACTTTCTCCTAATCAATTGACTTATATTATACAATACAAATATAAACACATTTTAACAACTTGTTAACTAATAAAAGTTTACTAAAACCATCTACTATTTCAGTTGGCATTTTTCTTTTATAAATCCTTTAAATTCATCAACTTCACTTTTGTTCATGCACTCTTTAAATATAACAATAATTTCATTTGATTTTGTAAAAAGTGCATATGCATTAGAAGTTTCAGCAAATCTCTTAAATACATCGTATTTCATATGTGATTTTACCCCTGTATCTAAATTATTTACTATAGCTCCTTCTTCATCAAAATATACATTATATTTACTTTCTTTTTTCCCAACAGATTCTTCCATACGTTGTATGCATATTTTAATAACCTTATTAATGATATAAAAATATTCTGTAATAAAAATAATAGTTAATAAAGAAAAACTTAATAGAAAGACTTTATTTTCAGTCATGAATATACTTAGAATTCCAAAGCCCATACATATAAAAATCATTGTTCTAAAAAAAAATTCCGTTGCTGATGGTAATACCCCACTTTTAAAAGTCCTTACTATTTCTTCATTAACTACTCCTGTGCTCTCAAACATATATGTTCCCTCCTTATATAAATTCTCAAAATAATATATATTCTCTTAATTTATCATACCATTAATTCCCATGATGTGTAAATAAAAAGGAAGCTATCGCTTCCTTAACTAAATTAAATATTGTTTATATCAAAAGATATCTCTATAGTCTTATTTTTAGGCTCTAGTTTAGTCATTTTAACTCCTGCAGCACTAAGCATTCTCTTTGATGCTTTAACTATATCTGTATCAGCATATTTATCAGATAAATAAACAACTTCTTTAATACCTGACTGAATTATTGCCTTTGCACATTCATTACATGGGAATAAGGCGACATATATTTTAGAACCTAATAAATTTGTTCCTCTACTATTCAATATTGCATTTAACTCCGCATGAACTACATAGGGATATTTTGTTTCAAGCATATTACCTTCTCTATTCCATGGAAACTCATCATCAGAGCATCCCCTAGGTAACCCATTATAACCTTGACTTAATATTTTATTATCATTATCTACTATACATGCTCCAACTTGGGTACTTGGATCCTTACTTCTCATACCTGCTAAAATAGCAACACCCATAAAATATTCGTCCCAAGATATGTAATCTATTCTTTTCAATTAAAATACCCCCTATTATAATTAGAATAGTCTAAATTTAAAAATAATTTATTCTATTATACATTATATCTCTAATTATTTAAATACTTCTGACTATAAAGGGGAAATATCATTTTGTGATGACTGTAGTTCACGACGGAACAAACAAAATTATAGAAACTCCGAAATATGAGGAGTTTCTTCATTTAGTTTATTAAAGGAAAGATGCTATCTCTCGGTGACTTGGAACTTGTGACGGAACAAGTAACTATATTGCAAATTCCGAGGAATGAGGAATTTCTTCCTTCTATTTTGAAAGGGGAAATATCATTTTGTGGTGACTTGGAGTTCACGACGGAACAAACAAAATGATATTTCCCCTTTGTTTATTTGAACTTTCTAAATCTTTGATATCTTTCTTCTAAAAGTATATCTTTTGGTTTATTAAGTAAAACCTTAAACTCTTTAATTAATTCGTCCTTTATTGAACTTGCAACTAAATCTAAGTTTTTATGAGCTCCACCATTAGGTTCTTTTATTATTTTTTCGATTACTTCTCTTTCTAAAAGCTCATAAGATGTTATTCCCATAATTTCTGCAACTTCCTTTGATTTAGAAGGATCTTTTAATAATATTGAAGCAAAGCCTTCTGGGGATAAAATAGAGTAAACTGAGTTTTCAAGCATCCATACTCTATCTCCAGCTGCTAATGCAATAGCTCCTCCACTTCCTCCTTCTCCAATTATTATAGAAATTATAGGCACACTAATTTGAGCAATTTCAATTAAATTTCTCGCAATAGCTTCTCCTTGCCCTCTTTCTTCTGCTTCTATCCCACAATACGCACCGGAAGTATTTATAAAACATACAATTGGTCTATTAAACTTTTCGGCTTGCTTCATTAATCTTAATGCTTTTCTATATCCTTCTGGATGAGGAGAGCCAAAATTTCTCTCCATATTTTCCTTTAGGTCTTTTCCTTTTTGTATACCTATTATAGTAATAGGTCTACCATTTAAAAGTCCAATTCCACCAACTATGGACTTATCATCCCTAAAGACTCTATCTCCATGTAATTCAAAAAAGTTTGTAAATATCTTATCTATATAATCTAGTGTAGTCGGTCTTTCTATCATTCTAGCAACTCGTAATCTATCATAAGCTTTAATATCCTTCACAACTACACCTCCTTAACTCTATGAAAATTTAGAAGAGCTGAAAGAGCCATTTTTAATTTCTCTCTTTTAATAATATTATCTATAAATCCATGTTCTAATAAAAATTCTGCACTTTGAAAATCTTCAGGCAATTTTTCTTTTATAGTTCCCTCAATTACTCTTCTTCCTGCAAAACCAACTAAAGCTTTTGGCTCTGCTAATATTATATCTCCAAGCATTGCAAAACTAGCTGTTACTCCACCTGTTGTTGGATCTGTTAATACAGTTATATAAAGTAAGCCAGCATCACTATGTCTTGATAATGCACTACTTATTTTAGCCATTTGCATAAGAGATAGTATTCCCTCTTGCATTCTTGCTCCACCTGAAGCTGTAAATATAATAATAGGCAGTCTTCTTTTGGTAGCTTCTTCCACTGCAATAGTGATTTTTTCTCCAACTATAGTTCCCATACTTCCCATTAAAAAGTTTGAATCCATGACAGCAATAACTGCTTTATTTCCACCAATTTCACCTTCACCTGTTACTACCGCCTCAGCTGTACCACTTTTTTCTTCATTTGTTTTTAATTTTTCTTCATAGTTTGGGAAGTTCATTGGATTTTTTGACTTCATGTATTTATTAAATTCCTTAAAGCTTCCTTTATCACAAATTTGTTCAATTCTTTCATAACTACCAAGTCTAAAATGATAATTACAATTAGTACAAATATTATAATTTTCCTCTAAAGATTTTTTATATAGAATCTTACCACAATTGCTACATTTAATCCAAGTTCCATCTGGAACTACTGGTATATCCTTTTCTTCTAAATTAGATATGTTTATAACTCCATACTGTCTTTTCTTAAAAATCCCCATATTTTTTCACCAACTATAAATTGTATTCTTTGCTTATGAAACTAGTATCATAGTCTCCTAAGCGAAATTTTTCATTATTTAAAATATCTATTTGAAACTCAATATTATTGTCAATTCCTTCAATTACAAACTCATCTAATGCCCTTAGCATCTTATTAATAGCTTCTTCTCTATTATTACCATAAGCTATTAATTTTGCTATCATAGAATCGTAAGTTGGTGGTATAGTATATCCTGTAAAAACTGCAGTGTCTACTCTTATTCCATTACCACCAGGTAAATTTAAAAACTCTATCCTTCCTGGAGAAGGTATAAATCCCTTACTTGGATTTTCAGCATTTATTCTACATTCAACAGCATGCCCTTTAATTTTAATATCTTCTTGAGAAAAATCTAATCTTTCTCCATTAGCAATCTTTATTTGTTCTTTTACTATATCTATAGACGTAACCATCTCTGTTATAGGATGCTCAACTTGTATCCTAGTGTTCATTTCCATAAAATAAAAATGTCCATACTTATCTACTAAAAACTCTATAGTACCTGCATTCACATAATTCACTGCTCTAGCAGCATTAATTGAGGCCTTCCCCATTTCTGATCTAAGATTTTCACTTAAAATTGTTGATGGGGCCTCTTCTAATACTTTTTGATTTCTTCTTTGAATGGTACAATCTCTTTCTCCTAAATGTACTATATTACCATATTCATCCCCTAAAATTTGAAATTCAATATGTCTAGGATTCTCTATAAACTTCTCAATATAAATTGTATCATCCCCAAAATTTACTTTTGCTTCAGTTTTTGCAGTAAAATAAGCATTTTCTAATTCATCTTTGCAATGAACTATTCTTATTCCTTTACCGCCTCCTCCTAAAGCTGCTTTTATCATTACTGGATATCCTATTTTTTCTGCTTCGGAATATGCATCATCTAAACTTTTAACTATTCCATTACTACCAGGAATTATAGGAACATCTGCATTTCTCATAATCTCTCTTGCTCTAGACTTATCTCCCATTATTCCTATAGTATCACTATTAGGTCCAATAAATTTAATATTACACTCTTCACATATTGCTGCGAACTCTGCATTTTCAGATAAAAATCCAAAACCTGGATGAATGGCATTGCACTTAGTTATTACAGCTGCACTTATAATATTACTTTCATTTAAATATGAGTCCTTAGATTTAGGCTTTCCAACACAAATAGCTTCATCTGCCAACTGTGCATGCATCGCATCTTTGTCAGCCTCTGAGTAAATAGCTACTGTCTTTATTCCAAGTTCTTTACAAGCTCTTATTATTCTAACTGCTATTTCTCCTCTGTTAGCTATTAATACCTTTCTAATCATAAAAACACCTCTTTATTATCCAACCATGAATGTTAGCTCTGCCTCACAAACCTTTTTGTCATCTACATAAGCAATTCCTTTACCTATTCCTGCTGATCCCCTAATTTTAGTTAGTTCAACTTCTAATCTTAATGTATCTCCAGGAGCTACTTTTCTTCTAAATTTAGCATTATTTATTCCTCCAAAATAAGCTATCTTCCCTTTAAACTCATCTCTTTTAAGTAAAGCGACTGCTCCAGTTTGAGCTAAAGCCTCAATAATTAAAACTCCCGGCATCACTGGTTCTACAGGAAAATGTCCTTGAAAAAAATACTCATTCATAGTTACATTTTTTATAGCTACTATTTTATTATCTTCTAAAGACTCTACTCTATCTATTAATAAAAATGGATATCTATGAGGTATTATTTCCATTATTTCTTTTATATCCAAAATATTCACCTACTTTATCTTAAATAATTCCATTCCAAATTCAACAATATCTTCATCACTTCTTAATACTTCAACTATTTCTCCATCATATTCAGAAGTTATTTCATTCATAATCTTCATAGCTTCTACTATACAAAGAACATCTCCTCTTTTAACCTTATCACCCTTTTGAACATAAGGCTTTCCATCTGGAGTTCCTGATGAATAATAAGTTCCAACTAAAGGAGATTTAACTACATTATAATATTCATCATTATTGGAAGATTCATTTGTATCATTATTTATTTCTGCTTTATTATTAATTACTATATTATTGCTTTCTGATGAAGTAATTGCTGATTTAACTTCATTTATAGAGTTACTTTCCTTTATTATCTCCTTTGAAGTTTCTTCATTTTTACTTAATTTTAATTTAAAACCTTGCTCTTCTAATTCAAAGACCCTAAGAGAAGATGAATCTATTGATTTTATTAATTCCTTAATTTGCTCGTAAGTTAACATCTTATTTTCCTCTCCACTTTTTAAATATTACTGTTCCATTATGGCCACCAAAACCTAATGAATTAGACATAGCATAATCTATTTCCTTATTCTTCCCTTCATTTGCAACTAAATTTAAATCACAATCTTCATCTGGATTTAAATAATTTATATTTGCAGGAATAAATCCATCCTCTAATGCTTTAATAGAGATTATTGCTTCAACAGCTCCTGCTGCACCAAGTAAATGTCCTGTCATTGACTTGGTAGAACTTACATATATATCTTTTGCAACTTCTCCAAAAGCATTTTTAATTGCTAGAGTTTCAACTTTATCATTAATTTCTGTTGAAGTTCCATGAGCATTTATATAACCAATTTCATTAGGTTTTATATTAGCATCTTTTATTGCGTCTCTCATAGCCCTATATGCTCCATCCCCATCTAACCTTGGTGATGTAATATGGTAGGCATCACATGTTGTTCCATATCCTACTACTTCACCATAAATCTTAGCTCCTCTATTTAATGCACTTTCTAAATCTTCTAATATTAATGCTCCGGCACCTTCTCCCATAACAAATCCATTTCTATCTTTATCAAAAGGAATAGATGCTCTATTAATATCTTCACTTTTACTAAGAGCAGTTAAAGATTGAAATCCTGCAATACCAAATCTACATATAGATGCCTCTGTACCTCCAACTATAGCTCTGTCTAAGTATCCATCTTTTATACTTCTATAGGCTTCTCCAATAGACTGAGTT
Source organism: Clostridium nigeriense (assembly GCF_050585245.1). Classification (GTDB taxonomy): domain Bacteria; phylum Bacillota; class Clostridia; order Clostridiales; family Clostridiaceae; genus Clostridium; species Clostridium nigeriense_A. The sequence goes on along the minus strand of NZ_JBNOOF010000002.1, from coordinate 498,521 downwards.
GATGAAGCACATGCTGTTGTAACGCTTAAACAAGTTCCTAATATTCCAAACTCAATGGAAATTGCACCAGCTGCCATATTGGAAATTATAGCTGGAATTGCCATTGGTGATACTCTGCTAGGTCCTCTATTAATTAAATTTGTCATTTGATTTTCGATAGTAATAAGTCCACCAATTCCTGAGCTAAAAATCACTCCAAACCTTTCCCGATCTACAGAATCTAAATCTATGTTACTATCCTTAATACACTCTTTTGCTGCTACTAATGCAAATTGAGTAAATTTATCTAATCTTTTTGCATCTTTTTTTCCTAAGTACTCTTCTGCATTAAAATTTTTAACTTCTGCTGCTACCTTAACTTTAAAGTCGGATGTATCAAAATAAGTAATATTATCTATGCCATTTTTACCTTCTTTTACAGAACTCCAAAAGCTTTCAACAGAATTGCCAATAGGTGTTATAGCACCTAGTCCTGTAACTACTACTCTTCTTTTCATATTAATTCTCTCCTTTTAATGCATAACCATTCCACCATCTACATTTATTACCTGACCTGTAATGTAATCTGATAAATTAGATGATAGGAATAGAGCTAAATTAGCTATTTCTCTAGGCTCACCTATTTTTTTCATAGGAATAGTCTTTAAAACTTCTTCCTTTACCTTATCTGGTAGAACTTTAGTCATATCTGTATTAATATATCCTGGAGCTATTACATTAACATTTATATTTCGTGATGCTAGCTCCCTTGCTATTGATTTAGAGAATCCTATAACCCCTGCTTTAGAAGCCGCATAATTGCATTGACCTGCATTACCAGCTACCCCTACTACTGATGAAATATTAATTATCTTTCCATATCTTTGTCTAACCATTATTCCTGATACAGCTTTTGTCATGTTAAATGTACCTTTTAAATTAACATCTATAACATCATTAAAATCTTTTTCGCTCATTCTTAATAGCAAACCATCTTTAGTTATCCCAGCGTTATTTACTAATATATCTATACTACCGAAACTATTCTTAACTTCTTTTATAAATTCTTCAACTTCTTCTTCTTTACTAACATCGCATTTAAAAGTTAAAACTTTTACTCCAAGAGAATTTAATTCTTCAACAAACAATTTAATTTCATCAGTAAATTTCCTATAATTAATTGCAATATTAGCTCCATTTTCTGCTAGGCTTCTTGCTATTTCTTTTCCAATTCCTCTTGCACCACCTGTAACTATTGCATTTTTACTTTTAATCATTTAAAACTCCAATCCCTTCTAATGTTTTATTTAAAGATTTTAAATCTTCAACGTTAAAAATATTAATCTTTAAACTTTTTTCTCTGCTAATTTCTTTTACAAATCCACTTAATACTCTTCCTGGTCCAAGTTCAATGAAAGTATCTACTCCCATATCTAACATCTTATTTATGCTTTCACTCCACCTAACTGAAGATTTAACTTGCTTACAAAGTATTTCTTTTATTTCTTCTTTATTTTCAATAAAATCAGCTGTAACATTAGATATTATTTTTACTTTTGGCTTATTAAACTCTATTTTATCAAGCTCTTCTTTAAGTTTAATTGAAGCACTTTCTAGTAAGGATGTATGAAACGGTCCAGAAACCTTTAATGGAATTGCTCTTCTAGCACCAGCTTCTAAACATAATTTCCTTGCCCTTTCTACAGCGTCTTTTTCTCCACCAATAACAATTTGATTTTGAGTGTTATAATTAGCAATTTCAACTATTCCAATAGCACTTGCCTCATTTAAAGCTAATTTTATTTTATTTAACTCTAATCCTATAATAGCAACCATAGCACCAATACCTACTGGCACAGCTTCTTGCATAAATTCCCCTCTTTTTCTTATTAGAGGAATTGTCTCATCAAAAGATAATACATTTGCTGCAACTAAGGCTGAATATTCTCCTAAACTTAATCCAGCAACTACATCTGGTCTAACTCCTTTTTCCTCCAATGCCTTCATTGCCATAATAGAAGTAGCTAATATTGCAGGCTGAGTATTTTCTGTAATATCTAACTCTTCTTTTTCTCCATTAAACATTAACTCTTTTATATCAAAGTCTAATAATTCTCTTGCTTTATCAAGGGTTTCTCTACAAATTAAAATATTATCATATAATTCCTCACCCATACCTATATATTGAGAGCCTTGACCTGCAAAAATAAATGCTATTTTCATATTTTCATCTCCTCTTAAAGGCTATTCTTAACTTTTTCATACTCACTAAACATTTCTTCAATTATCTCTCTAGCACTTTGTCTTTTATTTACAAGTCCTGAAATTTGTCCTGCCATAAGTGAGCCATTTTCAATATCTCCATCTTTTACAGCCTTTCTTAATGCTCCTCTTCCTAATTCTTCTATTCTTTCAATTGGAGCATTTTCCTTCTCAAGATTCATATATTCTCTTGCTAATTTATTTTTAATAACCTGCACAGGATGCCCTGTTGGTCTACCTGTTACAACAGTATCTATATCTTTTGCCTTAATAACTGCTTCCTTATAGTTATCATGTATTGTACACTCATCAGCGACTAAAAACCTTGTTCCAACTTGAATACCTTTTGCTCCTAGCATAAATACTGCTGCTATTCCTCTTCCATCTCCAATTCCACCAGCTGCTATAACAGGAATACTTACTGCATCAACAACTTGTGGTAATAAAACCATAGTAGTCAATTTACCTATATGACCTCCAGCCTCACATCCTTCAGCAATAATCGCATCTGCACCTGCTCTTTCCATTCTTTTTGCTAATGCTACTGAAGCTACAACTGGTATAACCTTTATTCCCGCATTCTTCCACTTTTCCATGTACTTACCCGGATTTCCTGCTCCTGTTGTTACTACTTTAACTCCTTCTTCTATTACTATTTCTGATAACTCATCTGCATTTTCAGAAAGTAACATTATATTTACGCCAAATGGTTTATCAGTTAATTCCTTAGCTCTTCTAATTTGCTCCCTTACAAAACTTGCAGGAGCATTTGCCCCTGCAATTATTCCAAGACCACCCGCATTTGAAACTGCAGCTGCTAAAGAACTATCTGAAACCCATGCCATTCCCCCTTGAAAAATAGGGTATTTAATATTCAACAAATTGCAAATATTATTATTCATGAGCTTTCCTCCAATTTATTTTTTATATAACGCTTTCTATATATTTTACAGCATCTCCTACAGTTTTAATATTCTCAACATTTTCAACTTTTACGTTAAAAGCATCTTCTAAATCCATAACTACTTGGAATAAATCTAATGAGTCCGCTCCTAAATCTTCAATAAAACTAGTCTCTAATTTAACATCCCCCTCATTAACTCCTAATTGATCAACTACTATTCCCTTAATTTTTTCAAATACCATTTTTATTTCCTCCTAAAATTTAATTAATGCTCCAGCCCAAGTTAGTCCCCCTCCAAAGGCTGCTAAAATAATTTTGTCTCCCTTTTTTATAAGATCTTTTTCAAAAAGCTCACTTAATGCTATTGGAATACTTGCTGCTGAAGTATTTCCATATCTGTCTACATTAATATAAAACTTTTCTTTATTAATTTTTAATCTTCTTGCAGCTTCATCTATTATTCTTAAATTTGCTTGATGTGGAATAATATATTTTATATTATCTATATCTTCATTTGATTTAGATAATAATTCTTTAACTATTTCAGGTAATACTGAAACTGCAAATTTAAATACTTCACCACCCTTCATTTCAACATATCTCTTTTCAATAGAGTTATCTTGAGCAAAAGGTGTATTTAATTTTAATTCTGCAGCTACTAATGATTTTTCTCCTAAATTACCATCAGCGGAAAAACAGGTGCTAATTATTGAATCTTCCTCTTCACAAAGCTCTAATACTGCTGCTCCCGCTCCATCACCAAATAATACACAAGTGCTTCTATCAGACCAATCAATTATTTTTGATAAAACTTCAGAGCCTATTATTAAAGCTCTTTTTTTATCAGTGCCTTTTATTAAACTTGATGCAACTATTAGTGAATATACAAATCCAGAACAAGCTGCTGAAATATCAAAGGCTGCTGCATTTTTACAACCCAACAATCCTTGAATACTGCATGCTGTTGAAGGCATTATTTTATCTGGTGAAGTTGTTGCAACTATTATTAAATCTATATCATCCTTAATACAGTTACTATTTTCTAAAGCATTTAAAGCTGCTTTATATGCTAATTCAACAGTACCTTCTCCAGTTGATATCCTTCTTTCTTTAATACCAGTTCTTTTTATTATCCAGTCATCGGTAGTTTCAACTATAGTTTCCAAATCTTTATTAGTAACTATATTCTCTGGACAATAATGACCAAATCCAAGTAATTTTACTCCCTTCATTTAACGCCTCTTTCTAAAATATAAAAGCTCTTTACTCTTATTATATTTTATATCCATATCAAATATTTTTAATATCAAAGTATTTAATTATATTAAGATAATACTTTATTATTTTTTGAATTAGTTATTCCAAATCAAAATAAACTGAATTTTTATTACCATCATATCTTTTTAATCATATTCATCACTTTACGCAATTCAAATATTTTGACTATCAAACTAATATCATCATAATAATACCATTTTTTTGTTTTGTCAATAATCGTAATTATTTTTTAATATTATTGTATTTTTCAAATTACTAGATTATACTATTAATAATACTTTGATAGTCAAAGTATTATTTTGAATATAAAAGGAGTAGATTTATGAATATTAAACCATTAATAATAGGCAATTTAATTGCAAAAATACCTATAATCCAAGGAGGAATGGGGGTTGGTGTATCCCTATCAAATCTTGCAGGTAATGTAGCGAAACACGGAGCAATAGGAGTTATTTCAGCTGCTCATCCTGGATATCAAGAGGATGATTTTGAAACTAATACCTTAGCTGCTAACCTACGAGGGCTAACAAAACATATTAAAAGAGCAAAAGAAATAAGCGGTAACGGAATCATCGGTGTTAATGTTATGGTGGCAATGAACAACTATATTGAACATGTAAAAACAGCTATAGAAGCTGGTGCAGATATGATAATTTCAGGTGCTGGACTACCTTTAAACTTACCTGAAATCACAAAAGATAGTTCTATAAAAATAGCTCCAATAGTCTCATCTTCAAAAGCTGCTAAAATTATTCTTAGCTATTGGAAAAAACACTTTAATCGAACAGCCGATGCTGTAATAATTGAAGGCCCTTTAGCTGGAGGACATTTAGGTTTTAAGAAAGATAATATAGAAAATGAAGTTGTTAACTTTAATAAAAATATATTAAGTGTGATAGAAGAAATTAAAAATTTTGAAAAAGAATTTAATAAAAAAATACCAGTAATCGTTGCTGGAGGGGTCTTCACTCATGAAGATATGATGAAATATTTAGAACTTGGTGCAAGTGGAGTTCAAATTGCTACCCTATTTGCTGCAACGCATGAATCTGATGCCCATATTAATTTTAAAAATGCTTATGTAAATTGCACGAAAGAAGATATTGAGTTTACTATCAGTCCTGTAGGTATGCCTGGAAGAGCTATTAGAAATAAGTTAACAGAAACTTTAAAAAATGAAAAGATACGAATTACAAAATGTTATAACTGTTTAATTCCTTGCAATCCTTCTAGTACTCCTTATTGCATAAGCTCTGCATTAATAAAAGCCGTCAAAGGAGACGTAGAAAATGGACTAGTTTTTTGTGGTGCAAATGCCTATAAAATAGATAAAATTGTTTCTGTTCAAGAAATTCTAAATAAAATCATGCTTTTATGATGTATCAACCATACCTTAGTAATAGGTAATGGGTAATGGATAATTCATTATCCATTATCCATTATGCACTATTAAAATAAGCTGCCCTCTGGCAGCTTATTTTTTAACTATAAGATTTTTTTAATGCTTTCATTAGAACTTTAGGATCTTTTTTATAAGGTGTTACAGGTATAATATTTTTATGTTTAACATTTAATAATGTATAAACAGCTATTCTTGCTGCACGAACTGAATACTCTTCTGTAAATACCATGTCTTCAGGTATTTCAACAAATTGGCTTATCATAGCAAAATTAGTCGAACCTTCAGGTACAACCTTAGGTCTATCTGTCATCTTTCTTGGTTGGAATTGAGAATCTATATATGGCATCATACATGGAATTACATTTACTACTGTATCCATAATTTCATCAATCTGATCTTCAAAGTGAAGATGATGTAAAAGTTCAGTTAATATTTCTTCTCCAGTACATTCTCTCATTGGTTTCTTTACATAATCACCAACTTTGTCTGTATAAAGTCCATATCCCCAGAAAATAGTTGTATCCATTGGTTGATTTTTAAAATGAGGTTGAGCTGCAACTACTATGCTCATTAACCAACTTGAATCTCTAAAAGTCATTAATGCTCCACTTCCTGGTATATTTCCTGAGAATTGTTCAATAAGTTTTAATAACTTATTGCCTTTACAAGTTACTGTAAAGCTCTCCCAGTTAGTTTGCTCTGGATGATCAAAGAAAGGTATTGGGTTTCCAAGTCCCATCTTCTTCTTTGCAACTTTCTCCCAAAGATTTCCTGAAATTGGGTTTTCAGTTTTATATTCTGGAGCTGTATTAAAATCTCCTAATGTTGCATTATCAGTCATACATCCATTAGTCATTATGCATATATCATCTTCTTTTAATTCTATTATCTTTTCTCCTTCAGCATCCTGTATATGAATAGCTGTGGCAGTTATTCCCTCTCCTGGTTTGAAATCTATATCTGTAACTGTAGCATTTATACTAAAATCTACATTTTGCTTGCTTAAATATTCCTTAATTGGAAGGATAACTGATTCATATTGATTATATGTTGTACGAGTTACTCCCTCTAAAGTTTCTATACGTGAAAATTCAAATATCATACGCTCCATATAACGCTTGAATTCAAATAAACTAGACCATTTTTGGAAAGCAAAAGTTGTTTGCCACATATACCAGAAATTTGTAGTAAAGAAATGTGGAGTATCTCTAAACCAATCTTCTATAGTTAAATCATCTAATTTTTCTTCTGGCATCATCATTAACTTTCCTAATGCTAAACGATCTGCATTATTGAATCCCATACTAGTTACATCTATTATATTTCCAAACTTATCAACTAAACGAGCTTGTGAATGAGTTGGATGTAAATGATCAAAATTTAATATTTCTTCTGTAACACTCATACCAGGCATATCTATTGATGGTATAGTTTTAAATAATTCCCAAAAGTTTTCATATGTTTCTTCATTTAACATTCTACCACCACGAACAATAAATCCATTGGTAGCATCTCCAGCTCCGTCATTACTTCCACCTAAAACATGAAGTCCTTCAATAATATGAATATTTTCTCCTTTAAAATTACAATCTCTTATTAAATAGGCAGCTCCTGCTAATGATGCTAATCCACCTCCAACAAAGTAAGCTTGCCTTTCTTTATTATCCACAAAATTTTCACTAAATCTTACAAAAGATTCTTTCTTTTCTTTATTATCTTTCACTTTCTTTGCAGCTGCTGCAACTGCTGCTGCTCCTGCAATAGCTCCAACTACTAACAAAGGATTTACTTTACTATTTTTTTGTTTATTAGCCATAAATTGTACCCAACCTTCCTATAGATTATTTTCTTTAATAATATTATAGTTTATCCAAACTATAAAGTATTTAGACAATTTCAAAAAAGAGTACAAAATTATAATAACTTTGCACTCTAATATAGTTTTATTTTTTTAAAGAATCTAAATATTTTACTGCACTAAGTGAGGCAATATTTCCTTCTCCTGCAGCCTTTATATATTGATAAGGCTTACCAACACAATCTCCTGCTGCAAAACAACCTTTAATATTCGTTGTCATAAGTCTATCAACTGATATATGTTCATCTTCAATTTTTAGGCCAGGTACTAACTGACCTGGAGAAATAGAATCTTTTAATATAAAAACTGCGTTAGTTTCTATTTCAGAATTTTGTAAAACTAACTTTTTAATTTTTAAATCACCTATAACCTCCATAGGTTTATCTTCAACTAAAGTTATATTATCATTTAAATTATACTTTCCTTTATACATTGGAACATAATATACTTTTCCAGCAATTTCAGACACATAATTAGTTTCATCTTCAGCCTCTTTATTATGACCTATTATAACTACAGTTTTCCCTTTATATAGAGGTGCATCACAAGTAGCACAATATCCAACACCTCTACCTAAATATTCTTCTTCGCCCTTAATAGGCTTTGTAAACTCTATTCCAGTAGCTAATATAACAGACTTTGCTTCGAAGGTCTTATCATTAGCCATTAATGCAAAATATTCTCCCATTGCATATATGCTATTTATTCTTTCTTCCGTTATTTCTATATTCATAGCATTTAAGTGCTCTTGAAATCTTTCTTTTAAATTTTCTCCGCTAAGTCCATAAAACCCTAAATAATTATTAATTTTAGGTGCTTTAACTATTTTACTAGTTAAATTTTTATTTCCAAAAATAATGAAATCTTTATTTCTAATTTTTGCATTTAATGCTGCTGATAATCCTGCTGGTCCACTACCTACAATGGCAATATCATATCTCTTACTCAATATAATACCTCTAATTATAGGTGCTTAACTACAGCAGCTTTTAAAGAATCCTTTGGCATGAATCCTACTAATGTATCAACAGGAGTACCATTTTTAAATATCATTAACGTTGGAATACTTGATATTTGATATTTATTTGCTAAATTTTCATTTTCATCAACATCAACTTTTACAAATCTTGCATTGCTTACTTCATTAGAAACTTCTTCAACTACTGGCGCTATCATTTTACACGGACCACACCAAGTTGCCCAGAAATCAACTAACACAACACCTTCAAAATTTAATACTACTTCACTAAAATCAACTTCAGATACATGTTGAACCATATAAATCTACCTCCTAATATACCCTATAGGGGTATTATTAATTATTCTACTATATTTTTTTATTAATAGTCAATATACTCTCTAGATATTTTCTCCAATATCTTATATTTTATTTCTTTAAATTTAAAAATTGTGATTCATATAATTCCTTATATAATCCACCATCATTAAGAAGCTCCTCATGGCTTCCTTTTTCTTCTATTCCTTTATCAGTTAATACTAAAATTTCATCTGCATTTTTTATTGTTGATAATCTATGAGCAACTACTATTGTAGTTCTTCCCTCGCAAAGTTCTTCTAAAGATTTTTGAATCATATATTCTGTTGTATTATCTAGGGCAGAAGTTGCTTCATCTAATATTAAAATTGGTGGATTCTTCAAGAAAACTCTTGCAATAGAAATTCTTTGTTTTTGTCCACCAGAAAGCTTAACACCTCTTTCACCTATATAAGTATTATATCCATCTGGTAATTTTATTATAAAATCATGTATATTAGCTCTTTTAGCTGCTTTTATTACTTCTTCATCAGTTGCATCATGTTTACCATATAAAATATTATCTTTTATAGTTCCTGTAAATAAGAATACATCTTGTTGAACTATACCTATATTACCTCTTAATGATTCTAAAGTTACATCATAAATACTTTCACCATCAATAGTAATATCACCATCAGTTACATCATAAAATCTAGGTATTAAATTACAAAAAGTTGTTTTACCTCCTCCTGAAGGCCCAACTAAAGCTAGCATTTTCCCTGCTTCTATATCTAAATTAATTCCTTCTAATATACTTTTTTCTTCATAACTAAAATTGACATTTTTAAATTCAATTTTTCCTTTAATATTTTTTAATTCCCTACTTCCATCCTCTTCTATTTCCTCATCTATTATAGCTATAAATCTCTTAAATCCTGTCATACCATTTTGGTATTGTTCCATAAAGTTAACAAGTTTCTTAATTGGTTGAGTAAATAGCTTAATATATAATAGATAAGCAAAGAAATCACCTAAGTTAATTATATTAAAATAAGTAAAAATACCTCCAGCTATTAAAGAAACATAATCTAATATATCTATTCCAAAGCCAACTCCTGCAAAATATTCAGCCATTACCTTGTATGCTTTAGACCTAGCTCTTTTAAATCTATCATTTCCATTTTGAAATTTATCTATTTCATGCTCATGAGATACAAAAGCCTTTGTAATTCTTATTCCTGATAGAGAATTTTCTAGATTTGAATTTACGGCTGATGTTTCTACTCTTGTTTCCATAAATGCATTAAGCATTTTATTTTTTTGCTGCCAAGTAAATAAAACTATAAATGGAATAAATGCAAAAATTATAAGAGTTAATGGGATATTAATTGTACACAACACAACAAAAGAACCAACTAACATAACAACTGAAATAAATAAATCTTCCGGACCATGATGAGCAAGTTCTGATACTTCCATAAGATCATTAATCATTCTACTCATTAAATCTCCAGTCTTATTATTATCAAAATATGTATTAGGCAATTTTTGTAGGCGCAAGAACATATCTCTTCTCATGTCTCCTTGCATATGAACCCCCATAACATGTCCATAATATTGCATGAAATATCCACAAGCTGCCTTAATTAAATATATAATTATTAAAGTTACAGCAAATATAATTAACATCCTAATATTTTTATTAGGTATACTATCATTAACTAATGTTCTAGTCATCATTGGATAAACTAAATCACAAGCTGCTGCTATAAAAGCTGCTAACATATCTAAGAAAAATAATTTCTTATATGGCTTATAATAACTAATAAATCTTTTTACCATACTTCTCCTCCTTATAGTACTACAAATATTAGTATTATTTAATAATAGACTAATTAATAATAATTTTCCATACTTTATAAGAATTTTATCTTTAAAAATAAATTTACTCACTTTTTTTCCATGTATTAATATTATTAAAAATAAATACAATATATTTATATAGGTTTTTTTATAAATATATTATAAAGGTTGGAGGTTTTTAAATGTGGTTTAATAAAAGATCAGAAGATATAATTAATGAATTATCTTCTAATTTAATTAATGGTCTTTCTTCTTCTGAAGCTAAATCAAGGTTAGAGAAAAATGGCTTAAATAAGCTTCAAGGAAAAAAGAAAAAATCATTATTACAACTTTTTTTCTCTCAAATTAATGACGTAATGATATATATACTTTTAATTGCTTCTATTATTTCAGCTGTAGTTGGTGAAATAAGTGATGCAATAATTATACTAATTGTTATATTTATTAATGCCATTATTGGAGTAATACAAGAATCAAAGGCTGAAAAAGCTTTGGAAGCGTTAAAAAGCATGTCTACTCCTAAAGCCTTAGTAAGAAGAGATGGAAATGTTATTGAAATTCCCTCTGAAGAAGTTGTTGTAGGAGATATTATAGTTATAGATGCAGGAAGATATATTCCAGCAGATTTAAGGCTTATTGAGACTGCTAACTTAAAAATTGAAGAATCTGCTTTTACTGGTGAGTCTGTTCCAGCAGAAAAAAATTCTAATATTATATTGGATGACAAAGAAGTTCCAATAGGTGACCAACATAATATGGCATTTATGTCCACACTTGTTACTTACGGTCGTGGAGTTGGAATAGTAGTTAATACTGGCATGAATACACAAATTGGTAAGATTGCTAAAATGCTAGATGCAGAAGATGATAATACTACCCCACTTCAAAAGAAACTAGCTCAGCTAGGTAAAACTTTAGGATTTATTGCCGTTGGAATATCAATACTAATGTTTATAGTTTCTATATTTCAAGGAAGGGATATCTTAGAAATGTTTATGACATCTATAAGCTTAGCTGTTGCAGCTATTCCTGAAGGATTACCAGCTATTGTCGCAATTGTATTAGCACTTGGCGTTCAAAGAATGATAAAAGAAAATGCAATTATAAGAAAGCTTCCTTCTGTTGAAACCTTAGGATCTGTAAATATAATTTGCTCTGATAAAACAGGTACATTAACTATTAATAAAATGACAGTAAAAAAATATTATATTAATGGAGAAATTACGAATCTAGAAAATATAGATATAAATAATCATGAAACTAAACTTTTAGTTCATGGAATGATATTATGTAATGATGCTACTTCCAAAGATGGAATTCAAACAGGAGATCCTACAGAGGTTGCATTAATAGATGTAGGAAATAAAGTTAATATTTTTAAAGAGGATTTAAATAGAGAATTTAAAAGAATAAATGAAATTCCTTTTGATTCTGACAGAAAACTTATGACTACAGTAAATTCTTATAATGATAAGTATAATGTATTTACTAAAGGTGCTATAGACAGTATTTTAAAAATATCTAATAAAATCTTAGTTAATGGTGAAGTTAAGGAATTCACAAATAAAGAAAAAGACGAAGTTTTAAAAGCATCTAATTTAATGTCTGATGATGCACTAAGAGTTTTAGCCCTTGCTTATAAAAATATTGATAATGAACATGTTGCTATAGATGAATTAGAAAAAGATCTTATTTTTGTTGGGCTAATGGGAATGATTGATCCACCTAGAGAAGAAGTTAAGGGATCTATAGAATTAAGTAAAAAAGCTGGAATTAGAACTATAATGATAACTGGAGATCATAAAAATACTGCAGTAGCTATTGCTAAAGAACTTGGAATTGCAGAAGATATCTCTCAAGCTATGGCTGGAAGTGAAATTGATAGCTATTCAGATGAAGAGTTTACTAAAATTATTAATAATTATAGAGTATTTGCAAGAGTATCCCCTGAGCATAAAGTTAAGATAGTTAAAGCTTTTAAATCTTATGATAATATAGTCTCTATGACTGGTGATGGTGTTAATGATGCTCCTTCATTAAAAGCAGCTGATATAGGGGTTGCTATGGGAATAACAGGTACTGATGTTGCTAAGGGAGCCGCTGATATGGTATTAACGGATGATAATTTTACTACAATCGTTAAGGCTGTAGAGGAAGGTAGAAATATATTTAATAATATTAAGAAATCTATTATATTCCTTCTAAGTTGTAACTTAGGAGAAGTAGTAGCTTTATTTGTAGCAATATTATTAAATTGGCCTGCTCCACTATTACCTATTCATATTCTTTGGGTAAATTTAATAACAGATAGTTTTCCAGCATTATCCTTAGGTGTTGATCCTGGTGATAAAAGTGTAATGGATCTTCCTCCTAAAAGTCCAAAAGAAAGTTTATTTGCTGGAAGAATGGGGATTCTATTAATACTTAATGGTATATTAATAGGAGCTAATACTCTATTTGCTTTTGTATTAGGTGAATATTTATATCCTGAATCATTGAGACATGCTCAAACTATGGCTTTTGTAGTTCTTAGTGTTTCTCAACTTTTCTATTCTCTTTCAATGAGGAATGAAACTAAGTCATTATTCCAGGTTGGAATACTTAAAAATAAATGGCTAATTTGTTCCGTGTTATTCGGTATATTAATACAGTTTGCTATAATCACTATTCCATTTACAGCTACAATATTTAAAGTATATTCTCTGACTTTAAAAGATTGGGGAATAGTAATTTTAATTTCATTAATACCATTTGCTGTTAACGAAATAGTAAAGATATTCTTTAGAATAAGTGATAAAAAAAATTAAATAAATAATTAAAAAGGCACTTTCGTGCCTTTTTAATTATTTTGATACTGTGTAAAAATTTCCATCTAATAAAGTTCCATTATTCATAGAATAAATTTTATCTGCTACCTTTGTAGCAAAATCCATATCATGAGTTATTATAAGCATACTCATTCCATCCTTTGCGAGACTTCTTATTAGGTTTGCTACTTCTCCTGTTAATCCTGGATCTAAAGCTGATGTAGGTTCATCAAAACACATAAGCTTTGGGTTTAAAGCTAATGCTCTTCCAATTGCCACTCTTTGCTTTTGACCACCAGATAATTCATGAGGATAACTTTCAAGCTTATCACCTAATCCAAGAAAACTTAAAATTTCCTCAGCTTTTTTCTTAGCTTCCTCATCACTTTTTTTTAAAACTCTTTTAGGTGCTTCTATTAGATTTTCCAAAACACTCATATGTGGAAATAAATTGAAGTTTTGAAACACTAAACCTATATCTCTTCTTGCTTCATTAAACTCTTCCTTACTTTTATAATTACCATTTTCACATAAATATTTATTACCTATTTCTATGCTTCCATTATCACATAGTTCTAAGCCATTTATACATCTGAGTAATGTTGTTTTTCCACCACCGGAGGGTCCTACTATAACTGCTATTTCACCATTCTTTACTTCTAAATTTACACCTTTTAAAACTTCATTTTTTCCAAAGCTTTTTCTTAAATTTTTAATTTTTAGCATAGTATCCTCCTCCTTATTCATAATAATTAAATCTATTTTCTATATACTCTAAAATTTTAGTTATTAATCCATTAAATAATAAATATATTATTCCTACTACTACAAATGGCATTATAGAAGAAATTCTATTTGATGCTATTTTTGCAATTTTTAATAATTCATCTAAACCTACAACATAAATTAAAGCTGTATCCTTTACTAAAGTTACTACTTCATTAGCTACTGGTGGAAATATTCTTTTTAATGCTTGTGGCATTATAATTCTAAAGAATGTATCCTTTTTACTTAAACCTAGAACTTCTGCTCCCTCAAATTGACCTTTATCTATAGACAATATTCCTGCTCTAAATATTTCTCCAAAGTATGCTCCATAATTTAAAACCATTGCTAATACAGCTGATTGAAATCTTGGAATAGTTATATTTAATAAAGGCAATCCAAAAAATATAAATATAATTTGTAAAAGAAGAGGTGTTCCTCTTAATATTAATACATAAAATCCTGTTATTGATTTTATAAACTTTATTTTAGAAACTCTTCCTGATGCTATAATAACACCTAATGGAATAGATAAAATAAGCGTAACTGCAAATATCTCTATTGTTACTTTTAATCCTCCTAAAGCTTCTGGAATAAAAGTCATTATTTCATTTATTAACTCCAAAGTAAACACCTCTCCTGTCCTTTTTTATTTTGCTATTATATCATCGCCGAACCATTTTTTGGATATTTCTCCAGCAATACCTTCTTCAACTAATTCATTAAAAGCTTTATTGAATGCTTCAACTAATTCTGTATCATCTTTTCTCATTCCTACAGCATAAGCTTCTTTTCCAAAGTCTTCGTCTAATACCTTGTACTTATCAGAACCTCTTTGATTTATATAATATTTAGCTAATATTTCATCAGCAACAACTGCATCTAATCTCCCTGCTTCTAAATCCATTAAGGCTTCATTATTAGTATCAAAAGTAATAACTTCTCCATCCTTAAAAGTACTTATTATATCTCCATCTGCTTCTATTGCATCAATAGCACTTGATTCACTTTGAGCTCCTACTATCTTTCCTTCTAAATCTGCTTTAGTATTTATATCCGAGTCTGCTAATGTTATTATAACTTGTCTATTATTCAAATATGGAGTTGAAAAAGCAACTTTTTTTTCTCTTTCTTCTGTTATACTATAACCATTCCATATAAAATCTATATTTCCATTATTAAGTTCAGTTTCTTTCATAGTCCAATTAATAGGTTGAAAGACTATTTCTTTTCCTAGCTTTTTACCAATTTCTTTTGCAAGTTCTATATCAAAACCTGTATATTCTCCATTCTCATCTTTAAATCCCATTGGAACAAAGGTATCATCAAATCCTAGAACTAGTTTCTCCTTATCCAAGGTACTTTCTGTATTTTTTTCTTTACAAGCTATTAATGTGAATGGCAATACTGATAATAAACCTAATACTAAAATTCTCTTCTTTATTTTTAAATTCATTTTTATATCCCCCTAATATTGTAGTTAATGTTAAAATTTTTACACCACTTTTTCTATTTACTACTTTATCATAGTGAAGTAATAAAGTCAATAAAAATACGATAATTTTTTCTTATCGTATTTTTATTAATATATGATTATCTTTTTAAACTTCCACCATTAGTTGCTATAACTTCTTTGTACCAGTTAAAACTCTTCTTCTTATATCTTTCTAAAGTTCCAGTTCCATCATCGTTTCTATCAACATATATGAAACCATATCTTTTCTTAAGTTCAGCAGTAGATGCAGATACTAAATCTATACATCCCCATGTAGTGTATCCCATAAGCTCAACACCATCTTCTATTGCTTCTGCAACTTGTACTAAATGATCATTTAAGTAATTAATTCTATAATCATCATTTACAGTCTTATTTCCATTTTCATCTGTAATTAATTCATCTACAGCTCCAAGGCCATTCTCAACTATGAATAAAGGCTTTTGATATCTATCATAATAGAAGTTTAGTATATATCTTAAACCTTCTGGATCTATTTGCCATCCCCAATCTGATGCTTTTAAATATGGATTTGGAACTCCTGAAATTAGGTTTCCTTTACCAGCTTTATTTTTTTCTGGATCTGCGGTTGCACATGAGCTCATATAGTAGCTAAATGAAATAAAGTCTACTGTATTTTTAAGTATTTCTGCATCTCCTTCTTCAAACTTAATTTCAATATTATTTTCCTTAAAGTATCTATTCATGTATTTTGGATATTCTCCTCTTGCATGAATATCTGCAAAGAAAAGATTTTGTCTATCTTGCTCTAAAGTTTTTAATACATCACTTGGCATTGGAGTTAATGGATAATTTGGTACACCTAAAATCATGCATCCAATCTTAAAATCTGGATTTATTTCATGACCAATCTTAACTGCTAATGCGCTTGCAACTAATTCATGATGCATAGCTTGGTATAAATCTTGTTTACTTAACTTTTCCTTTGGAGTCCATATTCCAGCACTCATTAAAGGAAAATGTAATGCTGAATTAATTTCATTAAATGTTAACCAGTATTTTACCTTATCTTTATATCTTGTAAATACAGTTCTTACATAATTCTCAAAGAATCCTATAAGTCTTCTATCTGTCCACCCATCATAATTTTTAGCTAATGCTAACGGCGTTTCATAATGCGATAAAGTAACTAATGGCTCTATTCCATACTTAGCTAATTCATCAAAAACTTTATCATAGAATTCTAATCCTTTTTCATTTGGTTCTTTATCATCACCATTTGGGAATATTCTTGACCATGCAATAGAAAGTCTAAATGTCTTAAATCCCATTTCTGCAAATAACCTTATGTCTTCTTTATATCTATGATAAAAATCTATACCTACAAGTTTCATATTATCTTCTGTTGGTTCCTCAGTTGCTGGACCAGTTATCCCCTTTGGCATTACATCTTGAATTGATAATCCCTTACCATCTTCGTTATATGCTCCTTCAAATTGGTTAGCTGCTGTAGCTCCTCCCCATAAAAATCCTTCTGGAAACTTAATCATTTTAACAACCTCCATTTTATTTGGAGCTGTCGTATAGACAGCTCCAACTCTTAATTTAAATTTACTTTATTGCTTTAATTAATTCATCTTTTTCTTTAACATCTCTATCTATTAAAGATAATATATCTTTATAGTCATGTGTGTTTGTAACTAGTACTGGTGTAATTACTTCATATCCTTCTTTTTTAATTTCTTCTATATCAAATTCTACTAGTAAATCTCCAGCCTTAACTCTATCCCCACTCTTTACATGGGCAATGAAGTGTTTTCCACCTAATTTAACTGTATCTAACCCTATATGAATTAATATTTCTACTCCATTATCTGAAGTTAATCCAATAGCATGTTTTGTTTCAAATAGTGCAGAAATAGTTCCATCTACTGGAGCAACAGCTCTTCCTACTGTTGGTATTATAGCTGCTCCTTTTCCCATTATCTCCTCAGAAAATGTAACATCATTCACTTGTTTTAAAGAAACAGCTTTACCTTCTATAGGTGATAATACAATTAAGTTTGATTCGCTTTTAACTTCTTCAACTATAATTTCTTTACTTACTTCTTTAAGATCATCTTTCTCTTCTTCATTTTCTGGATCTTCAAAACCTAATATCCAAGTTAATACAAACGCAAGTACAACTGTAATTCCTAATGTTATTAATGCATTTATAAAGTTAGAACCACCATTTGGATCTATAAATTGAACTAAAGATATTAACGCTGGTGTAGCAAAAACATAGCATTTTAGTCCTACAAATCCTGCATATAACCCTGAAACTCCACCTGCAATCATACATGCATATAATGGCTTTTTATATTTTAAAGTTACACCATACATAGCTGGTTCTGTAACACCTGCAAGAAATGCTGAAATACTTGAAGCTCCTGCAACTTGTTTTAAATCCTTATTTTTTGACTTAAAAAATACTGCTAAACATGAAGATGCTTGTGCTAGGTTTGAACATAACATACCAACTAATAATAAAGCATCAAATCCAATATTAGGATTGTTTATATTCATTATTGATAGTGGAACGAACGCCCAGTGCATACCTGTCATAACTAAAAGTGGCATTAATGAACCCATTATCATAATTGCAAGCCATCCTGCTTTATCATAAATAAATACCATTGCACTTGATAATGCTTCTCCTGCATAGAATCCTATTGGTCCAATAACTATTAAAGCAATTGGTAAAGCAATTAATAATGTTAACATCGGTTTTAAGAAGTTCTTTGTAACTGCTGGAGTAATTTTATCTGCTAATTTTTCTACATATTGCATTACCCATGCCATCATAATTACTGGAATTACTGAATAAGCATAACTAGCTGACGCTACTGGTAATCCAAATAAAGAAATCTTTTCACCTGCATCAACAAGCCCTATAAAATCTGGATATATCATAACACCAATTACTGCTGCTAAAGTATATGGATTTATATTAAACTTTTTAGATGATGAAATTACTAAAATAAGTGGTAAAAAATAAAATGTTGCATCACCTAATGCACTTAATATTGCATATGTTTGACTAGTATCTGATAGTATTCCTATCATAGGTAATATAACTAATAAAACCTTTATCATACCTGCACCAATAATAGCTGGCATTGTTGCAGACATACAACCTGAAACTATATCTAATATACTATTGATAATTCCTTTTTTCTCTTTTACTTCACTTGAATTACTTTCTTGAAAATTTCCAAGTTTAATTAATTCTTTATAACAACTTCCTACATTATTGCCTATAATAACTTGATATTGTCCACCTTGTCTAGCTACACCCATGACACCTTTTATTTTCTTTATAGCGTCATCATCAGCTTTGCTTTCATCTTTTAATGTGAATCTAAGTCTTGTCATACAGTGCTGTACACTATTAACATTACTTTCTCCACCTATCTTTTCCAATATTTTCTTTGCAACTATTGCATAATCCATTTTTATTCCTCCATTTAAAATATATAAATTTTAATGAAGTAAAGCCCATAACACAGAAATTATTCTGCTTACGGTAACTACCTTGCATAATTAAGCTAAAAAAATCTAAGAAATATAGATGAGCGCTCAAAATCTATAATTTCTATGAATAGCCTACATTATTAGTATCAATCCTAATAAAATTAATCTTCTTTTACTATTCTTTGTATATGTACTGTTAAATACATCATTTCTTCATCTGAAATTTCATGTTCAAACTCTTTTAATATATATTTTCCAACTTTTTCAGCACATAAATACGCATCTTTATATTGGATTTTTATCATTTCACAAAAATTAGTGTCATCACTTTTCATAACTTTTCCACTAAGCATTCTTTGTGCAAAAAATTTTAAATGTGTTATAAATCTTTCATAATGAAGTGAGTATTCATCTAATTCTATATTGAAATGAAACTTAACTATATTTAAAATATTTTGAATCATTTTTGTTATGTCTAAAGTATCATTCATATCTCGCGAATTAAGCTGCGCATTAACTATATGCATTGCTATAGATGCTGCTTCACCTTCTGGAAGTTCAACATTTAGACGTTTTCTTATAATGCCTAAAGCCTCTTTACCAATTAGAAATTCATGATTATAAAATCTTTTTATTTCCCATAATAAGGCATTTTCAAAATTTAAGCCTTGCTTATATCTTTCAATTGCAAAGCTTATGTGATCAGTTAATGAAATATAAATATTATCATTTAACTTTTTACCTAAAGAATATTTTGCATAAGAAATTATTTCATTTGAAGTCTGAATATACTCTAAAGGGATTTCAGAAAGTAACGCCATTAATTTATTACAATCATTTTTATTCTCAATAGAATAAATTTTTTCTATCTTGCTTTGATCTACTATGTCACCAATTTTCTTTTGAAAACCTAAGCCACATCCCATAACAAGAACTTCTTTTCCATTATTATCAAATGTTCTAATTAAATTATTGTTTATTATTTTATCAATTTTCATTATCTTCCTCCCTTTAACAGATTTTTGAGTATAAAAAAAGACCATACCCAAATAAAATAATATCTAGCATAGATACTATTAATAATTTGGTAAAGCCTGCATAACCAGTAACAACCCATATTTTTATTAAATTCACATTTATATTATCACATGAAATTTATACTGTCAACCTTACCAAATTAGTAAAAATTTCATTTACTAAGCCCTAAATTTTGTTATAAAAATAGCGCCTACCTAATTAAGTAAGCGCTAATACCTTAAATAAATTTTAATATATTAAACATACATTTATTACTTTAATCTAGTTCCTTCTTTTTCTTGAACTATTTTTCCTTCCTTCATAAGACCACCTAAAGCCATTTTAAAGTAATTTTTACTTGTATTAAATGTAGCTTTTATATCTTCTGGATTAGATTTATCATTAAAAGGCATAAATCCACCATTTTTCTTTAAATATTTTAATATATCCTCTTGAATCTTTTCTCTTTCATTCAATCTAGTTTTTCTAGGAGTTAATCCTATAATACCATCTTCATATATTCTTTTAACTCTTAACTTCATTTCAGTTCCAGGATATATCTCCATATAATATTCATTAGGTAAAATTAAGCCCTTATATTTACCATCAATTGCAACATGAACAGTACCACCTTCAGTTTTTCCATAAACTTGTGCTATTACTTCATCTCCAATTTTATATTCTTTACCTTCTTCTACAGCATTTAAAATATAGTCTCCTACTTCTGTAGTTGCTGCTAATCTTCCTGTTTTATCTAAGTAAACATAAAATAAATATTTACTTCCTGTATGAAGCTTAAATCTTTGTTCTTTCATTGGTACAAAAATATCTCTATCTAATCCAAAATCGACAAAAGCACCAAAATCTGTTTGGAAAACTACTTTTAAATACCCTACTTCACCAACAGTTACTAATGGCTTTTTAAAGGTTGCTATAGGTCTATCTTTTGAATCTCTATATACAAAAACTTCTAACTTATCTCCAATATTTATTTCTTTTTTTTCTGTCATTGATTTAGGTAGTAATACCTCAACTTTTCCCTCATCACCTAAATAATATCCAAAGTCCTTTTCTCTCTTGACTTCTAATAAATTATAATCACCTATGTTAATCATTTTTCCTCCTGGCTTTATAAGTATTTCTTACTAATTTCCACATAATTCTTTGAAGATTGCGCTATACTTTTAATTTCATCTTCAGTTAATTTTCTTACAACCTTAGCAGGACTTCCCATAATAAGAACTCCTTCTTCAAAAACCTTATTTTGAGTTACTAAAGATCCTGCTCCGACAATACTATTCTTTGATATTTTAGCTCCATTTAGTATTATAGATCCCATTCCAATTAAAACATTATCTGCAATTTCACATCCATGAATAATTGCTCTGTGACCTATTGTCACATTATTTCCTATATTAGTTTCATAATCAAAATCTACATGTACAACAGAGTTTTCTTGAATATTAGTATTTTCTCCAATATGAATTTTACTCATATCTCCTCTTATTGTAGTTCCAAACCAAATATTAGCATTCTTTTCAATAACAACGTCTCCTATTATATCAACACTTTCTGAAATATAGCAAGTTTTATCTATAACTGGTTTAACTCCATTAAAATCTAAAATCATTTTTATAACCTCCCAAATAAATTTATACTTAAAGATATTTTATCACTACTTAATATTATTGTCATTATTTATACTTCTTAAATACTATATATAGATAGATAATAATTTGTTAAGGAGTTTAAGTTGGGAAAAAAAAGAAGTAAAGATATAACAACCTTTGATAAATCTGATTTTAAATACTATTATGGAATCCCTCATTGCCATACAGAATATTCTACTGGTAAGGGTTCCCCTTCTGAAGCCTATGAATATGCCTATAAATCAGGTTTAAATTTTATGTTCATAACTGATCATAACTCCTATCTTTCAGATGAAGTATATATTAAAGATAATAAACATTCAAAGTTTCAGGGAACTAAAATTTATGCTTCTAGAATAAGAAAGAAATATAGTGACTTTTTGCCTTTAGTCGGCTTTGAGAGCAAAACTAGCCTCTATGGAGATTTAAATATAATTAATTCAAATAATTATTTTACTGGAACTGTACGAGACTTAAAAATATTAGCCTTATGGATGCTTAATAATCCTGACGCCTTTATATCAATTAATCACCCTCATAAAAATATAAAGAATCTACATTATAATGAATTATTAAATAAATTAATCACTTCAATTGAAGTAGGTAATGGAAGTATTGATGGAAAATATACACGTCATGATAAATACTATTATAACTTATTAGATGCCGGTTGGCTAATTGGAGCAATTAACGGACAAGACAATCATAAAATTAACTTTGGAGATTCAGAAAACCTAACAGTTTGTATCTGTAATAGTCTTTCATCAGCCAACATTATTTCTGCATTTAGAGAGAGGAGAACTTATTCAACTGAATCTAGATATTTAAGGTTTTATTTTACTATTAATGATGTATTCATGGGTGAAGAAATTAATATTACTTCTACTAAACTTAGATTTATGATATTCGCTGAAGACATAAAATATAAAATTAGAGAAATTCAAATAATAAGTAATAATGGTAAAATTATAAGATCTATTGAAAACATAAATTTAAATAGTATTAAGTATCTTTATGAGCATAAAAATGAAAAAAATGAAACATGGTATATTATTAAAATAATTGAAGATGATAATAAGGTAGCCTTCAGCTCTCCTATTTTTATAAATAATAATGACATTTTAAATTGAAATAAACATGGCATTCAATAAAAGAATGCCATGTTTATTTTCAAAATTATTATTTTTTTTGATTTTGCATATGTTTAACTCTGTTTGGTTTAGCCTTAGGTCTAATTTCAATTTTCTTTTCCTTTTTCTTAGGACCACCTGTACTTTGAATATCAATAAACCACATAAAGAACCAAACGACTACTAAAGTAAATATCGCACTTATCCATATATTTTGTTTACCAAAAAAGAATTGTAATACAAATAAAACTAATGATATCCCTAATGGAATCCATTTGTTTATTCTTACTCTTGAAAATACATACTTTCTACCTAATGTAAATAATAAAATCATTGATAGAATTAGGAATGCAAAATATGCTATAGTAAATAGTATGCCCACGATATACTTCCTCCTTTTAAAGATTCTATATACTATATTAAAAGAAATACTCCATCTTTTCAAGACATATAAATTTAATTATTTGTAACATTAAAACATTTACTAATATATTGGAAATTATAATACAAATTTTAGTAATATAATAAAATTTTGAATTTTATTTATTAAATTTATTATAATTCCCTTCTATTTTAATTAATTATTTGATAGAATATACTAAGAAATTATAAAATGTTAAAATGAGGTGGTCTTATGAG
The DNA here is from genome assembly GCF_050585245.1 of Clostridium nigeriense. GTDB lineage: Bacteria > Bacillota > Clostridia > Clostridiales > Clostridiaceae > Clostridium > Clostridium nigeriense_A. The sequence continues at coordinate 474,738 of NZ_JBNOOF010000002.1, read as the reverse complement.
CTTAAATTTAACTTCACAGTTAGACGAATTAGATTTACAGATATTAGACTTATTAATAAAAGATTGTAGAACTCCCTACTTAGAAATAGCTAGAATTTGCCATGTAAGTGGAGGTACTATCCACGTAAGAATGAAAAAAATGGAGGAGCTTGGAATAATTAAAGGAACAAGAATACTTTTAAATTTGCCTAAGCTAGGTTATGACGTATGTTGTTTTGTTGGAATATACGTAGACAAGACCTCTTCATTTAATTCTGTATTTGAGGAACTTTCTAGAATTAAAGAGGTTGTAGAAATACATTTAACTACTGGTAATTATTCTATATTAACTAAGGTTGTATGCAAAAACATCTCAGACCTTCAAGATATATTATTAAACAAAATCAATTCTATTACTGGAATACAAAGAACTGATACAATTATATCTTTAGATCAACCTATAGATAGAAATATTACTATATAATGCATAATTTCTTCTCTCTTGGTCAAACTACTTATGTAGTCTATTAATAAGGGAGGATTATTATGAAAGTTTTAGATTCAATCGTTCTTATTTTAGTTATAATTGGAGCTGTTAACTGGGGATTAATTGGATTTTTCCAATATAATCTAGTTAATGGTTTATTTGGCTCAATGCCTGCTTTAGAAAGAATTATTTATGCCTTAGTAGGTGTTGCTGGATTATACTCCATTTCATTTTTTGCTAAAAGTAAATATACAGATTCTATTGAATAATTATGACTTAATTAATAAGGAAGTGTAAAACTTCCTTATTAATTTTACAAATTATTTATATTTGAAAATCTATATCCTGATTGATCTGTTAGGTTTACTATATTCTTTAATATTGAGTTATCATCATATTTACATACTATATTACCATCATTATCAACAGATACATCTATACTATTGATTTCTATGCTTAAATGATAAAACAAACTAAACTCTTGATTTTTGTCTCTATTTTTTATTCTCTCTATCATGGATTCACCAGTATTATCATCTACATACCCTAGAGGTGTTGGTATATACTTAGTAATTTCGTTATTAGCACTAGTTATAATATTAGCATTGTAAACTCCTATTGCAGGTTCATATAGTATTTTAAAATATTCTTCAAATATCTTCTGTTCATCTGCTGTTGTTCTATAATGTGGTGTTTCCCAATAAGTAATAGGTATATTAAGATTATTAGCTACAGTTATAGCACTTTCAACCTTTCTTCTTATTTCCTCTGAGTCAGTACATCCTCCATCTCCAAATTCGAATCCAGTAACACTATTACTATCTTCATATTGATGTGTATATCCATGTAATCCTATAGTCCCTCCCCTATTAACTATATAATCTAATGTAAAAATAAAATTTGAATTTTCCATAGAATCATTTTTAGATATATCATTATCCAAATTACAATCATGATTAATGTATCTAGGTATCCATGAAATGCTAAAATCCTGATTTTCATCTTTCATATAATCAACAACTGCTCTAACCTTTTCCAAAGCAGATTTGCTAAGATAAACATCTCCTGCTGTAAAATCTTCAAATCTTATATATGCATTTTTTTTATTTGAATTTCTCTTTATATTTACATCTTTTTCTATAGACTTTTCCGATATATAAATCTTATTATTATCATAATCCCAAAAAGTATTAAGATTTAAAATTTCACATAAATCAAAGAAGGAAATATAATAATCATTACTTTTTTTAAATATACCTCCCCTTAATTGTTTAATTGTATTATCTTCATAGTAAGTTTTATCTGTAATATCTAGATCTGCAATATTACCTACTTTAATATTATCACCATCTATTTCTTCAGTTTCGCCAAAATATTTTATAAAATCAGATATAGCTATATATATTCTATTATTTTCATATAAAACCTCATCTTTAAAATTCATTGTTTCATTATTTAAGATAAATGAAATATTATATGGAACCTTTTTTATTTCTTTACTACTATTATCTGAAGAACTTAGTGTTCTTATAAATTCTTGTCCTCTAGTATTGTGATAGCTATAGTTTATTCCATAACTTTTATATACTGGAAAATTAAATAAAGAAATTATAATTACTATCATTAATATAATTGAATAAACCTTCTTCTTCCTCACTTATATCCCCTCCTAGATTAATATAAAAATCATTAAAATAATAATCTTTTATAATCCCCTAAAAAATAATAAATAATAGAATTATTTTACAATAAAAAAAGTCTACTTTTAAAGTAGACTTTATTAAATATTTATTTCATTTTCTTAATTATATCGAATAATTCTATCGCAGCATTTCTTGGGCCATCTTTTTCTTGTCCTTCTAATGCAAGACAAGTCTTAATTTGTCCAACCCTAACTGTACCATTAAACATTGCATCAAAATATCTTTCAATTAATTCATTAGTTTCTTCTTGCTTTTGAGCAGGACCAAATGGATTTGCAAAGTAACTCTCAACTAGTCCTTTTTCTGAAGTAGTTCCTTTCGCCATTCTAGCTCCTGATTTAAATACCTTTATTGCATCTGCTGGAGTCTTAAAATACTCAATTGATTTTTCTCCTTCTTTTACTTCTGTATAGTTATTTGCATACAAGAATAAATCAACTTCATATCCTTTAACAATTTCCTTATATGGCGCAACCGGCATAACTAATCTTGCGTTAATCTTATCTGGATTCATAAATATACTTCTATCTATTTCTTTAAAAGCATATCCTTGGTCTAAGTCATCTAATCTAACAAAAGCACCAATTTCAGTTCCATATCCATAAATCTTTCCATCTATTTCTTTAAATGTTCCCATATCATCAAATATTACAGTCATATTACTAATATAATCTTCACTTAAAGTCCTAAATGCCTCTAGACTTTCTGACTTACCAGCACCACTATCTCCCATAATTACTACGTTAGCAGTCTTTCCATCCTTAAGTACTATGTTAACCATTGCTCCATGAATTGGTAGATATCCTCTTTTAATCATTACTAAGTTATGAAGTGTTAATGTCATCTTCTTCATATATCCAAAATAATCTATTTCTTCTGAGTGATTTACATATCCCACCATTATATCATTTTCTTTATCATCATAGAATACTGTTTTCTTATCTCCATAATTATCCTTTGCACCAAAAACATAAACTAAATCTGGCTTCTTCCCTCTATATTCTTCTACTCTTGCCATTTCAAATAAATTACATAATGTTATTCCATGTTGCATAAAATCTCTATGGAAATATATAAATGCTAGTAACTCACCAACCTTAGCAGGATAACAGAACCAATGATCCTTATTTAAAGTTGAATTGACTAATGGATTATAATTAACTTCACTAAACATACCACTTCTTGTGTTTTTCTTTGGATATGTTATAAATGGTGTTTCTAATAATATACTATCTATAAATTCGATATCTTCAAGAGCCTCATATCCCTTTGGTAATGGCCATAAAACCTTATTAATTATAACAGATGCATTTCCACCTACTGGAATTTGTCTAAACACATTAGGCTTATATCCTAATACATTTTTCTCTATTTTTCTGTATAATTTTATTATTAAATTAGATAATGCTGAGTTAGCCTGTGTAAAACTAACTGCTGATAATCCATTTTGTAACTTATTACTATGAATAACAGTATATCTTTCTAATGTTCTCCAGAATAAATATAAATCTTCTACAAATGCAATAAAATTATCTTTGTCAGAAAATAAATCTGAATAGCTAGGATTAGCTTCAACTATTTCCTCAACATTCATAACTGTGCAATACTTAAAAATCTTAACTAATGTGCTTAATACTTCATTTACATCTTCCGTTTTTAATTCTTGACTTAAATATCTCCAACTTAAAGTAAATTTCTTTTTTGACTTTTTTAAATAATTTTCTATAACTCGTCTAAAGCCCTCGCTTTCAACTAATTCCTCAAATGTGCTACAGTATTTAGCTGTAAAATTTATTAATACCTTATCATTACTTATAGAAAATTCTTTTCTCATAGATTTGCCCCCCCTTTTGAAATATATACAAAATAAAAATTTCATTTTAACGTTATTTTTTTATATTATAGCACATTTTCTGCAAGATTATAAAGACCGATTTTGCATTTTAAAAAATTTTTACGAATTTTTAATATTTCATTCCAAAGTAAACGTAATCACCTAAAAATTTAATGCTATTTTTTTATGATTTATTAAATACACGAATATTACCCTCTTCCTTTCCAATAAATATTTATATAGGTTCGAACATTTTTATTTTATTAGTTAATATAGTTATATAACAAAAGCTATATTATTAATATACTTAATAATATAGCTTCTTGATAATTATATTATTGATTAAGATTTTTTGCTACTACTTCTCTTACCTTTTCCATAAGCTTTTTTTCTTCTTCTCTAGTTAATTTATCTGTATAAATTGGTTCTCCAAATGTAACTGTTATATCTATAGGTTTAAATTTTCTGTCAATTTCAAAAGCTCTATATGCTCCATCTATTGAAACTGGAACTACTGGTGCCTTGGCCATAGTTGCAAGTTTCAAACTTCCTTTTTTAAACTCTCTAAGCTTTCCATCCTTACTTCTAGTTCCTTCTGGAAATATAGCCATACTATATCCATTCTTAATATTTTCAGCACCTTCTCTAATAACCTTAATTGCTTCTCTAGGATTTTCTCTATCTAAAGGAACACAATTGTACTTTCCCATCCAATAACCTATTACAGGTGCTTTAACCATTTCTTTTTTTGCTACAAACCCCATACACTTCCCAACTGAATCAATTAATAATGGTATATCTAATATACTTGTATGATTCCCAATATAACAACATGGCTGATTTGGTATATTTTTCTTTCCAACCACAGTAACATTCATTTTTATGGCTCTATGTATAGTATATCTAGCCCAGTCTTCACCAACTTTACCACTGTAGTCAATAGCTGCCTTCTCTCCCTTAGTTTTCTCTATATACCAACGTTTAATAGCTTTAAATTGCATAAATAACATATATAATCCATAATGCATAACCTTAAAGACTTTCATTATATTTGCTACCTCCATCTTATTTGCTTATATTTCATTATAATGTCTTACATTTTATTCTTCAATTATATTTTTATTTTCTCATGTCAATAATATATGTATATTATTAACAAATTTAAATATACATTTCTATTTAAGGAGTTTAAATGATAAAAAAATATAAATTAATAAAAAAAATAAAAAATATATTAATAGTGACATTAGCACTACTAAGTATTTTTTTATTAAAGTCATTAATTAATTCAAATATTACCTCTACCAATCCAAATGAAATGATGGTTCATTTTATAGATGTTGGGCAAGGCGACTCTATTTTAATTCAAGTTAATTATAAAAATATACTTATAGATTCAGGTCCTAAGGATGGAAAGGATAAGTTGCTTCAATATTTAAATTCACTAAATATACATCAATTTGATTATGTAATTGCAACTCATCCTCACGAAGATCATATAGGAAACATGGCCTATATAGTAAATAACTATATAGTATTAAACTTCTATTCTCCTAAAATAGATAATAATACTTCTTCTTTTGAAAATATGGCAGAGGCTCTTTCCAGAAAAAACTTAAAAATTAAAATATTGAAGGCTAATTCTTCAACTATAAACCTTGGAGAAAATACATCCTTTGAAGTTTTTTCTCCTAATTTAGATTCCTATGATAATTTAAATAATTATTCACCTATTATTAAAGTCTCTTACGGAAACAATTCTTTTTTATTTACAGGAGATGCTGAAGAAGATGTGGAACAAGAAGTACTAGCTAATAATTTCAACTTAAAAAGTGATGTTTTAAAGGTAGGTCATCATGGATCTTCAACTTCAACAACAAAATCCTTCTTAGATTCAGTAAATCCTAAAATATCAGTTATTTCAGTAGGAAAAAATAATTCCTACGGCCATCCTACAGAAAATACTCTAAACAAATTAAAGGAAACTAATATATATAGGACTGATCTAAATGGAAATATAGTTCTTACCTCAAATGGGAGTACTATTAAAATTTCTTTGAAATGATAGATGCTCCTAAAAAAATTTTAGGAGCATCTATCATTTAAGAACTTATTCTTAAATTAATATATATACATACTTTATCTCATTTCCCCTAATGCATCTTCTTGGCTATTTAAATTTTTTTCTTTATTTATTTCTATTGTTTCACCATTAATAGCATCTAAGACTTCCTCTTTAGTATCTTCTTTTTCATTTTTCACATCAATTTCTTTTATTTCTTTAGATTCATTTTTAACATAAGCTTTCCAAAGCATATATATATTATATAAATTAGTTACATCTTGTTCATTATATAATAATATAGTTTCAATCTTTTCCTTTGGCATTCTTAAAATATATTCTTTATCTTTTAAAACTTTATTAAAGGTTTTTGCAAGATTAGACCCACTTATAACTTCTCCCTCTCTATGGATATCAAAATCTTTTTCTAAATTTTTAAGTCCTATCGAGTGTTTCATTTCCTTTTCATATTCTCTTTGAATATCTATATCCTCAAACTCTTTAGAAAAGTTAAGTTCTATTCCATACCTTTTGAACAAATAATTAATCACAGTATAATCATTATTTCCAGAAAAGGTGACAATAGCTTTTTTCCCTTTTTTCTTCATTTTTACAAAATATTTTTTTGCTAGTTCTAAAATTTGTATTGTTTCATACTTATTCTCTATCATATATTGAGTCACATATAACTTATTATTTTCATATACGCAAGCCCCAAATACCCCTATACATTTTGGTTTCTTATAAACATAGTGTTCTAAATCAAAAAATATAAGTTCCTCTGGTTGCCTGTGTATATCAGACGTTTTTAACATAAATTCCCTATTAGTGGAATCTACCTCTATTATATTTTCTCTTATAATCACATTACCACTCTTTCTTCCTTATCATTATCACCTTGAAATTCCTTATTTTATCTTATAACATTATATCATCTTTTATAACAATATAGGAATAAATAATAATATAATTATCCCTACTTATATAATATTATGTAATACTTAATATGTTCAACATTGAAAATAATAAATATTCCAAATTAATCGAAAATTACTATTAATAATTCCTCAATAGTATTGACTATTTTTTAACAGTTTGTTATCATTAAATCATGATAATGATTTTCAATACAAGGTGGATAAAATGAGCCTATGTGATTTAAAATTAGTAGAAAAGCAATAATAAAAGAAATTGGTGGAAATAAAAAGCTCCTTTGTTAAATCCAAAACTATAACATTTGCTATGAATTTATTTATTATTATAAAAAGAAGGTGTGCTCATGGAGATATTAATTACTTTAATTATAGTTGCATTAGCAGCATATATAATCTTTAAAAGTGTTCGTAAATCTTCTAAAGGTAGTGGTTGTAACTGCGGAAAATGTTCTAGTAACTGTCCTGTAAAAAAAGAAAATATTATTAAGCTAGAAAAAAAATAAATATTCTATCGAATATTTATTACTTCATACTTAAGTTAAAATACTAAAAGTAGTTTTTATATAATACCAATTTAAGTCTTTTATCAGACAATATTAACCTATTTTTAAATTTTACATTTTATATTTAGGAGCTGTTTACAACAGCTCCTAATTTTTTCATTATTTTTATAATAAATTCTTACAACTTATACTACTGTAAGCCTATTATATATTTTACATCTTATCTACTACTTCTATTCCTATTAAAGCTAAAGAGTTTTTAATAACTTGACATGTGGCTTTTACTAAGTTAATTCTAGCTTCTTTTAAGCTTTCATCTTCTAAGTTTAATACAGAATGAGCATTGTAGAACTTATTAAATAATTTTGCAACTTCTATTGCATATCTAGTAATTATAGATGGTTCTAATTTTTCTGTTGCTAAATGTATTTGCTTTCCAAATCCTTCTAGTGCCTTTATTAATTCAAATTCTTCCTTCGAATCTAGTTTAGAATAATCTGCAACTCCTTTTAATTCACCTGCTCTAGTTAAAATACTATTAGCTCTAGCATAAGAGTATTGAACATACGGACCTGTTTCGCCTTCAAATGAAAGCATTTCCTTCCAATCAAATACTATATCCTTTTCTCTAGAATTCTTTAAATACGTAAATACAATAGCACCTACACCTATTTTCTTAGCTACTTCTTCTTTATTTTCTAAATTAGGATTCTTTTCATTAATAATTTCTAAAGTTTTATCCACAGATTCTTTTATTAAGTCATCTAATAAAATAACTTCTCCCTTTCTAGTTGAAAGCTTTCTGTCTGCAAATTTAACTAATCCAAATCCTACATGAATACAATCATTAGCCCAATCATGTCCTGCAAGTTCTAATACTTTAAATACTTGTTTAAAGTGTAATGCTTGAGGAGTCCCAACTACATATATACTCTTATAGAAATCATAAGTTTTCTTTCTATACATTGCTGCCGCTAAATCTCTAGTAGCATATATTGATGCTCCATCACCTTTTAATACTATACATGGTGGCATGTTATACTCATCTAACATAACTACTTGAGCACCATTACTTTCTACTAAAAGGTTCTTATCTCTTAACTCATTAACTACTGCATCCATCTTATCATTATAGAAAGCTTCTCCAGCATAAGAATCAAACTTAACATCAAACACTTCATATATTCTTTCAAACTCTTTTAAGCTTAAATCTCTAAATCTCTTCCATAAGGTCTCAACTTCTTTATCACCTTGTTCTAAAGCTTTAAAGTAAGCTCTTCCTTCATCTTCTAAAGCTGGGTCCTTTTCTGCTTCATCATGGAATTTAACGTATATTCTTAAAAGCTCATTTATTGCATTTTCTTCTAATGCTTCTTCATTTCCCCATCTCTTATATGCAGATATAAGCTTACCAAACTGAGTTCCCCAGTCACCTAAGTGGTTAATTCCTTCTACAGTATAGCCTTCTTTCTTAAATAATTTGTATAAAGAATTACCTATTGCTGTTGTAAATAAGTGCCCAACATGGAATGGCTTTGCAATATTAGGTGATGAATATTCTACACATACTGTTTTCCCTTCACCAACATTACTTGAGCCATAGCCTTCGCCTTGAGCTAATACTTTTTCAATAGTATTCTTTGTAAATTCATTCTTATCAACAAAGAAGTTTACATAAGGTCCAACATTAATTACCTTTTCGAATCCTTCACCATTTATCTTATCTTTTAACTCTTCCGAAATCATATTAGGAGCTTTTCTAAAAGCCTTTGCTAATTGGAAACATGGAAATGCATAATCACCCATTTCACTTTTAGGTGGAATTTCTATTAATTTTTCTATATTTTCAACATCCATATCAACATGTTGTTTTATAGCTTCAGCAACTTTCTTTTTATAATCCATTTTTATCCTCCTTAAAAATTCAAAATTATATTCTATTCTTCTATATTAATTAGAAAAATCCATATAAAAAAGTACATCTATTAATTTTGCTTATTCCGTCGCATTCGCTCCAAGTCATCACAAAATTAATAGATGCACTTCAAAGCTAAATGATTGAAATTAAAAAAAACGCCTCTTAAATATATAAGAGACGAATAAATCCGCGGTACCACTCTGATTGCATTAAATGCCACTCAATGCTTTAACGCAGCAAACGAACTATCCTACTTAAATTTCAGTAGCTATCTCCAAGGCTCTCTTCCTAATATTCTATCTTACAAGGCTTCCACCATCCCTCACTCGCTTAAAAGAATCAAATACAGTACTCTTCTCTTCCTAGATATTAATATTATTATATTATAATATCAACATTATACATAAACCAAAGATTTATTGTCAACCTAAAATCATTATATCTGAAAGAAGTTTATGTAAGATAATTAATTATTAAATTAATATAAAAAAGTACTTCTATATAATTTTGCTTATTCCGTCGCATTTGCTCCAAGTCATCGCAAAATTAATAGAAGCACTTCAGAGCTGAAGGAAGGAAATTATAAAAGATTATTCACAGGGTAACATCTTTATAATTTCCTAAATAGTAAAATAGGCTGTATCAAAATTGTTTTGATACAGCCTTATAATTCTAAAAGAATATTCCTAATATTAAACCTGATATTGTTGCAAATAACTTAATAATTAATTGTGATGGGTATTGTAATATAACTCCTCCAAAAAGAACAATTAATAAAAGTATTGGTAGTTGATAATCATATAGTTTACTTCCATATTTATAAAAGTTTTTAGGACTAAGTTCCCTAAATAAATCAAATCCAGCAAGTCCTGGTATAGGTATTAAATTAAATATAAATAAATTTATATTTATAAAACAAATAGCATATAGCATATTAGCAATAATAACATAAGTAGAATATGGTAATCTATTATATGCAACTTCAGCCCAAGTTTGGAATATAAACATAAAAATAAAAGCGACTAATAAATTTGATAAAGGTCCTGCTAATGTTACTTTTATTTCATCCTTATATCCTCTTTTAAACGCACTTGGATTAGTTTCTACAGGTTTTGTCCATCCAAATCCAGTTAGTATTATCATCACAAACCCGATTAAATCTATATGTGCTAACGGATTTAAACTTAATCTTCCCTGAAATCTAGGGGTTTTATCTCCTAATTTATCTGCAACTTTAGCTCTTGCATAACCTTGTGCAACAAAGGCTATTAATATTGCAGGAATAGTTATTATCTTATTTAATAGTATATCCGACATTTAAGCCCTCCTACTTTCTTTTTTTATGATTATACCATATTTATTTCTATAAATTCCCTCTGTTCATATTTATTTAAAAAAATAAATATGTTATATTAGTGCTCCGTCGCAAGCTCCAAGTCACTCTAATATAACATATTTACTTCTACAAACTAAATGTAATAATTCCTCTTTCCTCGGAATTATGAATTTGAATTTCTATTTTTAGGGCCACACTTCTCTAATTAGAACTTCCAGTTCCTGAGCCCGTTCCATCTCCACCATTTCCAGTTTCTCCATTTCCTGTTCCTGATCCCGAATCCGCTCCATCTCCTGAATCTGTTCCAGTTCCTGAACCTGCTCCGCTTCCTGAACCTGCTCCGCTTTCTGAATCTGCTCCACTTCCTGAACCTGTTCCACTTCCTGAACCTGTTCCACTTCCTGAACCTGTTCCACTTCCTGAATCTGTTCCAGTTCCTGAACCTGTTCCACTTCCTGAACCCGTTCCAGTTCCTGAACCTGTTCCAGTTTGCCCTTGCTCATAATCTGATTTTGGAGGGGTTGGAAGTACTTCTTCTTCGATATTCTTATCATTATAATCTGATGGGTTTATATTATAAACTGAATTATATCTTGCTTCTTCTGCATCGTACATAGCTGCCACACTTTGAACTGAAGCTAAATCAAATTCATCTGAATTAGGAAGCTTATCATTAAATATAAAGTCATTCATTATCTGTGCATTTTGTTCAATGTCTATTAATAGACACCAACCTCTATCCTTATATAAATTATCTCTTGCTATAAGTTCTGTTTGCGGTATTTGTAATTGTTCAAAATCTAAAGAAGGCAACTTATATATGGTATAAGCTAGATTCAATGCTTCTGGTATATCTATATTAGTTTTAACTTGCTTTGCCAATGTATTAGCTAAACTTACATATTTTAAAGGATTAACTTCTTTCAATTTTGTAGCAACTTGTAATAAAACTTTATTTTGTCTTTCTCCTCTTTCAAATCCACCATTTCCAACATATCTAATTCTAGCATATGAAAGAGCTTGTTGACCATTTAAAGTTTGTAACCCTGTTTCAGTTATTGGAGGAGAATTAACTCCTGTAGATTCACCAATATATTTATTAATTTCATCTATTTCATAGTCTTTTATATCAGCTTCTATTCCACCAATTTCATCTATAATAGATTCAAATCCCCAGAAATTCACTATAATATACTTATCTAAATGTATATTAAAGTTTTCTTCTATAGTATTCATTAATAAAGCAGCTCCACCTTCTGAACCTCTTAAATTGCCTTTGTCATCTGTCTCCAAAGCTCCGTAATAAAATGCTGCATTTATTTTATCTTCCCCATACTCTGGAATATTTACTAATGTATCTCTAATTATACTTGTTAACTTAACTTTCTTATTGTTATTATCTAAAGTAGCAATTATTATGGAATCTGATCTTGCCGGCTCATCAGTAGTTCTACCATCTGTTCCTATTAGTAAAACATTGGTAATACCATCTACTTCAGTATACTCCACATCATTTGTAGGAGTAGGTGTATACTCTACATACACTTGATTTCTAATATGATTATAATATCCAACTGCTACTGCAATTGAAATAGCTATTACCCCCAATATAGATAATAATATTATTTTTATTATATTTTTCTTCTTTTTTTTCTTTTCTTTTATTTTCTTTAATGATTCATTTTCACTCATTCCTATTCCTCCCCTTACTTCCATATTATATAACAATTATATTCATATCCACAACAATACCTTTAATATTATACAAGAATAGTTTGTCATTTTCATTACAAAAAAATAACAATATGCATAATTTTTTATATTTTTAAATTATACTTGTTTACTTTTTGTGTTTATTGTCAATAATCATAGCAAGGAGTGATAAATATGGATAATTTAAATAATAATAATAATAATTCTAATTCAGCAAAAAAAAATTTAAATAAAAAACAAAAAGCTGCATTATTGGTATCATTTGTAACTTTACTAGCTATTTCTTTTTGTTTAAGCTATTTTATTACTGATTATTTTACTAACCCTAATAGAAAAATTTCTAATATAGACGTTGAAAATGAAAATGTATATGCAGATAATAAATATTTAAGCGATGATATATTCGTTACGCTTAAAACAAACGAAAATGTAGACATGATAGATAACTTACTTAATTTAAAAGAAAAACTTAAATTAAAGGAAAATTTAACTGAAGAAGAATTAACAACAGAACTTTCTAAAGATGGATATAAACTTTCTGAAAAAAATGAGCAAAAACTCACATATACTCGTGACAAAGAAGTAAAAAGTGATAAGTTTGAAGCTAATAAATATTATTTAGGAGAAGAGAATGGATATATATCTATTTTCAAAACTGATACTAATGGCAATGTAATTGAATCAGAAAAGAAAGTCTATACAGATTCAAAACCCTTAGGAAACTTGCCTGAAACTGACCAAAACTATATTAAAGAAAATAAGTTTTCTTTTGATTCAAAAGATGATGCATTACAAAAGCTTAGTGAAATGATTTCATAATATAAAAGAAATTAGCTGGTTAATTAATTTGCCAGCTAATTTCTTTTACATAATATTTTTTTATATTTCCTCTAACATTTTAACTGTATATTTAATAGCCTCATTAATTTGTTCTGATGAACTTATACTTGCATTATTATCTCCATTTTGTGGACCATAATTACCAAACTGTGCATGATTTCCACCTTTAATTTCAAAAAATGTACTATTTTCTGATAACTTAGCGCTTTTAATTTTTTCTAAATCAGCTACTCCATCTTCACTTCCATATATACTTATAACTTCTATGTTAGAACTTTTTAACTCATCTCCACTTGGATAAGATGCATATAAAGCTAGTCCCTTAATATTATCATTTTCACTTGCAAACTTACTAGCCATTACTCCACCTAAAGAATGTCCACCAATAGCCCAGGTATCTATATAACTGTATTTTTCAATAGCTTCATTAGCCTTATTTGGTGATAATACCGCAAGATTTAGGGGCATTGGTACTATAACTACTAAGTACCCTTCCTCTGCTATTCCTTTTGCTAAAATAGAATAAGCCTCTGGATTAACTTTTCCTCCAGGATAAAAAATAAATCCTTTATTAGGAGTATTACCTTTAGGAGTAAATGTTATAAACTCATCTTCTGTAATATCAACAACATCTATATTTTTAAAGACTTGCTGAGCCTCTTCTGTTGGATTATATGAATCTTTTGCCCAAATAACAAATCCAGATAATAATATAGCTAAAATAATAAAACTTGAAAATATTATATTTTTTCTCTTTTTAATCATTACATTCCTCTTTATACACTTAATTTAATATCACTATTATATTCCTTTAATAATAAATAGTACATAACTAGAATAACAAAATTTAATAAGGGTATAAATAAACTATAATATATTATAAAAAAGTTTTCACTTTTTAGACAAATTTCATCTGCAAATATAATGATATTTTTAGTATTTCTTAGATAAAAATTAATTTAACAAATTTTAATAAAATTTTATTATTTTTATTTACATATTAGCCTTAAACTATTAATATATATTTATTGCCCTATAAATTATTATTCATTTTGGAGGTTTGTTTTATGAATATTAGTATTATTGATATGCCTCTATTCTACGGATGTGATAATCCTGGAGTAGAAAAAGGCCCAAGGATTTTAAGAGAGAACAACCTTCTAGATATCTTTAATAAAAGCCATGAAGTCTGTGATATGGGCGAAGTTCATGTAAAAAATGTTTCTTCAAATGATAAATACGCAGCAAACGCAAAAATGAAGTATTTAGATGAAGTTGTGAGATCAAATATTGGACTAGCTGATAAAGTTTACGAATCCTTAAAAAATTCTCGTCTACCATTAACAATAGGCGGTGATCACGCCCTAGCAATTGGAAGTATTGCTGGTGCTAGTAAATTTTTCGAGGGAGATCTTGCAGTAGTTTGGGTGGATGCTCATGGTGATATGAATACACTAGAGACTTCCCCATCAGGAAACATTCACGGAATGCCTTTAGCAAGTTCTATGGGAATTGGACATGAGCAGTTGACTAACCTTTATTTCCCAAGCCAAAAGGTCAAACCTGAAAATGTATTTTTATTAGGTTGCAGAGACTTAGATTTAGGTGAAATTGAATTAATCAAGGAATATAATCTAAATGTATGGACCATGAAAGATATTAAAACAAAGGGCATAAAATCTGTTTTAACAGAGTTGTTAGAAGCTATTAAAAAGAATAATGTTAATAACATTCATTTTAGCTTTGATATCGACAGCCTAGATCCTTCATATGTACCAGGAACAGGAACTCCAGTAGAAGATGGATTATCCTTCTCAGAAGGAAAAGAAGTTATTGAAAGTATTATTAATACTTCTTTAGTTAGATCTATGGATTTTGTAGAATTTAATCCAGATTTAGATAATAATAAAAAAACTTTAGAAACTTGTCTTGAGTTATTAAAAGCTATTTCTAAATCTTTTGAAGGAAAATAAGATGTAATTTGGAGCTGTCATAAAATAGCTCAATTAAAAATAATTTAAAGAAACTCCTTAGGGAGTTTTTTTCTTTAATTTATATTTCTATACGCTAAATTTTACATTATACAATAGCTATCTTTATTATTATTTAAATTCCTTATTTCGATTTTTATGATTTTTATGTTATTATATAATAAGCAAAATAATCTTAGGAGGATATAATGAAGCTATTATTTTTTGATACAGAAACTACCAGTATAAAACCTGGAAACATATGTCAATTAAGTTATATAGTAATAGATGCTTCAACTAAACCACAAAAAACTACAGGTAAAAACTTTTTCTTTACAGTAGATAGTATGGATGAAGGAGCTCAAGCTATTCATGGATTTTCTTTAGAAAAACTTTATGAACTTTCAGATGGAAGAGAATTTTTAGAGTTTGTTCATGAATTTATGCCTGACTTCTTTGAAGCAGACTTTATTATAGGACATAATGTTCAATTTGATATAAAGTTTTTAAAACATGAATTACAACAATTATGGGAAGCAGGTCTTATAGATACTACTTGGGAGCCTAAAAATACTTTTTGTACTATGGCATATTATAAACCAGTATGTAATATATTAAATCCATCTGGAACTGTTAAAAATCCAAAATTAGCTGAAGTGATAGATTATCTTCAAATTACAGAGGAACAAATCGCTGATAAAGCAAATGAATTATTTGAAGGAAGCGGGAACTATCACGATGCTAGATTTGATACTGCTGCAACTTACCTAACAGTAATTCAAGGTATGAAAAAAGGATTAATTCCTGCCGGATACTTTTCAAAATTACTTAATAAATAAAGTATTAAAATATCATATCAGTGTTCCGTCGCAAGCTCCAAGTCACCCTTCTATGATATTTTAATACTTCAAAACTAAAGGTAATAATTCATAATTCCGAGGAATTATGAATTATTATTCCACCGCAAGCTCCAAGTCATCGCTAAATTAATAGATGCACTTCAAAGCAGAAGGAAGGAAATTGAAAGAGCATAGTTAACCTACTTACTTAAAATATAAGTATCTAAACTATGCTCTTTATTATTCTTAAATTTTTAATATTCACTAAAATATTTATTCTTAAGACTCTTACAGATTTCCTTGTCCATTGCTGGAACTCCATCTAATCTATATTTCAATTTTAAATTTTCATACTTATTCACACCCAATAAATGGTATGGTAGTAATTCTACCTTTTCAACATTCTTTAATGAATCTACAAATTTTCTTAAAGATTCCATATATTTTGCACTATCTGTTTTCCCTGGTACAACTACTTGTCTTATCCATAGCTTAGTTCCCACTTTTTGAGAAGCTTCTATAAACTTATTTGTTTCATCTATTTTATATCCTGTCATATCTAAATAGCCATCTTCAGTTAAATGCTTAACATCATACAAAACTAAATCAGTATATTTTAAGATTTCTTCATACTCACCAAAACCTACACCTGAAGTATCTAAACATGTGTGTATTCCTTCTTCCTTGCAACGCTTTAAAACTTCTAAAAGAAATTCTGGTTGTCTAAGAGGATCTCCTCCTGAAAAAGTAACTCCACCACCAGATGTAGAAAAATAGCTTTTAAATCTTTTAATTTTGCCAACTAAATCTTCTACTGTATACTCTTCCCCTTCTTTTTCACTCCAAGTATCAGGATTATGACAATAAAGACATCTTAACTTACATCCTTGAAAAAATACTACCACTCTTATTCCTGGTCCATCTACAAGTCCCATTGTTTCAATCGAATGAATTCTACCTTTTATCATATAATCTTCTCCTCTATCCTGCACAATTAAAATTCATCTTAAGTTGTCCTAATTATTATAATTTGTATATTATAAATTGTCCAATACAAAAAGTATTAATACTAGTACAAATACCCAATTTCTTTAGCTAGTTTCATAGCAATATCATCACCAGCAAGCTTTTTTACTATACTAATGCAAAGTTCAATATTTCCAATTAAATTTGAGGATATCATTATTTTCCCATTATCTACAAAAGATCTATTTACTTTGATAGTTCCTTCAATTTTCCATTTTGAATCCGGCATATAAATACCATTTACTCCATTAACCTGCTTTAAAAAATATACTCCATTTGAAAACGTAGCAATATAATCACAATTTTTATAAATTTTATTAATACTATCTACTAAATAATTATCCTCTAAAATTTGTTCTATTCCACTTCCTCCTGGAATAATTAATATATCTGGACATATTCTATTTTCACTCAAATCTTCATTTATTTTAATAGATACACCTTTAGCAGTAATATTTTCTTTATTAGATATAGAATAAACATGAAAATACTCTTCTTTTAAAATTTCATTTACTTTATTGAAAATATTAAAAATTAAAGAATACTCTGATAGGTAAAAGTCATCATAAGATAAAATAGCAATTGATTTCTTACTCTTAATTTTACAACTCAAAAACTTTTTCTTAGTTAATTTATATGTTCCTTGATTTCTAAAATTATTTAACTCCTCAAATCCTATTTTTCCTAGTAAAGACTTTCCTGCATTAGTTATTACCGAATCTATTATAGCTTCTCCACCAAACTCTAAAAAATAATACTCTAAAAGTAATATTAAAGCTTCTTCAGCATATCCTTTACCTCTATGTTCATAATGAATTTTTATATTTATTCTAGCAACTTTAGTAGCTGAATTATATCCATGAAAACTAACTTCCCCAACTGGTCTATCCATAGTATCATAAACTAAGCAATAAAAATTCTTTCCATCTGTTGGATTAACCATTTTTTTATAAAACATTTCCCACTTCTCCTTTGGAAAAGAATAAACTTCTCCAAAGTCACCCATATTTTTCTTATCCCCCCATAACTCCTTTACGAAAGATAATTCATTAAACTCAGGCATTTTTATATAAACTAATTTACCATTCCTTCTATACAATCCCATTTTATTATTCATAATATCACCTACAAATATTTCCTTTTCTATTAAAGTCAATATATAAATAACTATCTCATAAATTAATTTTTTTATCAAGGAATATAGGCTATATAAAGAAATTATGTCATTTATTTTTAATATTTTATTAATAATACTAATTGCCTAGTAAAAGGTATGAAATTAGTAAAATCAGATTTCATCTACATTAAAAAGAAATATGAATTTTCTATCAATTTTTTATGTCTAAATTTTATTTAGTATTTCTAAACTTTAAGTGTTGTTTTATTAAACTATTATTTTTATAATCTTATTCTAAGTTAATAAAATCAATGATTCTCAAAGAAAATTTTTCTTAATTTTTTATAAAAAAATATTGATTTCTACGGAAGAAATATATATAATTACTATTGTTTGTTTAGTAATTTTAAACATAAGGTTTAGTATTAGAAAATTTATAGGTGGAAGGTGTATTTGTGGAAATCGGTGAAAAAATACGTAGATTACGTATTGAAAAACAATTAACTCAAGAAGAATTGGCCAATAGATGTGAATTATCTAAAGGCTTTATATCTCAAGTAGAAAATGATTTAACTTCTCCTTCAATAGCCACACTAATAGATATATTAGAAATTCTAGGAACAAATCTAACGGAATTTTTTAGTGATGCTACTGAAGAAAAGGTTACTTTTACATATGAAGATATGTTTGAAACTGAAAATGAAGACTTAAAATATAAATTAATGTGGCTTATACCTAATGCTCAAAAAAATGAAATGGAACCAATTATGATAACTTTAGAACCTGAAGGGCAATATATAGAAGAAGAACCTCATCAAGGCGAGGAGTTTGGTTTTGTTTTATCTGGAACAATAATATTACATTTAGGTAAAAAGAAATTTAAAGTTAAAAAGGGTGAAAGCTTTTATTTTAAGCCTAAATCTAATCACTATATTTCAAATGCTGGAAAAACACAAGCTAAGGTAATTTGGGTAAGTACTCCACCATCATTTTAAATCTGTAGAAAGAGGTGTTTATTTTGGAACAAAATATAATAGAAATAAAAGGAGTTTCTAAGACTTTTGAAAATAACTGCGTTTTAGACAACCTTTCATTAAACATTAAAAAGAATGAATTTTTAACATTACTTGGTCCTAGCGGATGTGGTAAAACAACTACATTAAAAATTATTGCTGGTTTTGAAGAAGCTGATAAAGGTGAGGTTTTATTTAATGGAACTGATATATCATCTTTACCTCCATATAAAAGGCAAGTAAACACCGTATTCCAAAAGTATGCTTTATTTCCTCATATGAATGTATACCAAAATATAGCATTTGGATTAAAAATAAAAAAAACTCCTAAAGATAAAATAGATTCAAAAGTTAAAGAAATGCTAAAATTAGTTTCTCTAGAAGGTTTTGAAAATAGAAAAATTGAATCTTTAAGTGGTGGGCAACAACAAAGAGTTGCAATTGCTAGAGCATTAATAAATGAACCTGAAGTTCTTCTTCTAGATGAACCACTTGGAGCTCTAGATTTAAAGCTTAGAAAAGAAATGCAAATTGAGCTTAAAAGAATACAACAAAGATTAGGTATAACTTTTATCTTTGTAACTCATGATCAAGAAGAAGCATTAACTATGTCTGATACAATAATAGTTATGAATAAAGGAAAAATCCAGCAAATGGGATCTCCTGAAGATATCTATAATGAACCAGCTAATGCTTTTGTAGCTGATTTTATAGGTGAAAGTAATATACTAGACGGAACAATGCTTGAGGATTACAAAGTTGAGTTTTGTAATAAAGTATTTGATTGCGTAGATAAAGGATTCAATAAAAATGAATCAATAGATGTTGTTATAAGACCAGAAGACATCAAGATAGTAGCAGCTGATAAGGGAATGTTAAAGGGAAGAGTAAAATCAATAATATTTAAGGGAGTACATTACGAAATAGAAGTTGAAGATGAAAATCATAAATGGATATTACACAATACTAAGTTTGCAGAGGTTAATTCAGTTATAGGTTTAGATATTTATCCTGAAGATATTCATATAATGAGAAAGGTATCTCATAATGAGTAAGTCTAAGGTTTCTAGAAAGAACCTTGCTGCATATCCATTTATATTTTGGAGTGCTCTATTTATAATAATCCCTTTACTAATAGTATTATTTTTTGGCTTTACTGTATCAACTCCTGATGGAGGATATACTTTTTCTGTAGAAAACTTTTTAAGATTAGTTCAACCACAATATATTAAAGTTTTTGAAAGAAGCTTATGGCTTGCATTTTTATCTACATTTTGGTGCTTAATTTTAGGTTATCCAGTAGCATATATAATATCTAAAATGAAGCCTTCAAAAGGCAATATTTTAATTATGCTATTTATAGTTCCAATGTGGATGAATTTCTTACTTAGAACTTATGCTTGGTTACCTATCTTAGGTAAAAACGGATTTATAAATAATTTACTTGGTTATATAGGACTTGGACCTTTTAACTTCTTATATAATGATGGTGCTGTAATCTTAGGTATGATTTATAACTTCTTACCATTTATGGTACTACCAATTTACACAGTATTAACTAAAATAGATAATGATTTATTAAATGCTGCTGCTGACTTAGGTGCTAGCAGAAGTCAAATATTTAGAAAAGTAATATTACCTTTAAGTATGCCTGGTGTAATCTCAGGTATTACTATGGTATTTATGCCTGCAGTTTCTACTTTCGTAATTTCTAGATTATTAGGTGGCGGACAATACACACTTTTAGGTAACTTAATAGAACAACAATTCACTACTATGGGTGATTGGAACTTCGGTTCATCAATATCAATATTTATGATGGTAATTATTTTAATTTGTATGGCTGTAATGAGCTTATTTGACAGTTCAGTGGCTAAAGAAGGAGGCGGACAATTATGGTAAAAGGATTTGAAAACTTTATTAAAAAGTTTTATTTGTTAATAATTTTCATATTTTTATATATGCCTATTGCTGCATTAATAATATTCTCCTTCAACGATTCCAAGACTATGGGAAAATGGTCAGGCTTTACTTTAAGATGGTATGTTGAATTATTCAATAATGAAAACATATTAAAAGCTTTATTTTTTACAATTGTTATTGCAATAATTTCATCTATTATTGCTACAATAATTGGAACTTTAGCTGCTATAGGAATTAATAAAATGAAAGGCCCTAAGAAAGCCTTACTATTAAATATAAATTACCTACCTGTATTAAATCCAGATATAGTAACTGGTATTGCATTAATGAGTTTATTTATATTTTTAAGACCAATTATTAAATTAGATTTTGGATTTACTACAATGTTACTTGCCCATATTACATTTAATATTCCATATGTAATATTAGCAGTTTTACCTAAGCTTAGACAGTTGCCTGCAAATATAGAGGAAGCTGCTTTAGATTTAGGTGCTACTCCAGCTTATACTTTAAGAAAAATTATATTACCTCAAATTAAACCTGGTATTTGGGCTGGTATGCTTATGGCATTTACAATGTCTGTTGATGACTTTGTTATAAGCTTCTTTACAGCAGGCCCAGGAGTTACAAACCTATCAATTGAAATATATTCTATGGCAAGAAGAGGTATTAAACCTGAAATAAATGCTCTTTCTACACTAATGTTTGTAACAGTATTAACACTTCTATTAATAGCTAATAGAAAGGAATTTACAAGAGGTGATAAAGTTGAAAAAGCTTAAGAAATTTATTTCTGTTATATGTTCTTTAATATTAATTTCTTCATCATTTGTTGGATGTAATAAAAATGATGCAAATGGAAAAAGAACTTTAAATGTATTTAACTATGGTGATTATATAAATGAAGATTTAATAAAAAAATTTGAAGAAGAAACAGGTATAGATGTAATCTATGATACTTATGAATCAAATGAAATAATGTATCAAAAAGTTAAAAACAGTCCCGGAACTTATGATTTAGTTTTTCCTTCTGACTATATGGTTGAAAAAATGATTAAAGAAGACTTGTTAGAAAAAATCGATTTTAGCAACATACCTAACTATCAATACATTGGAGAAGATTATAAAAATCTACAGTACGATCCTACTAACGAATATTCAGTTCCGTATATGTGGGGTACTGTTGGAATAATTTATGATGCTGATAGAGTTGATGATGTTGTAGATAGTTGGGACATATTATGGAATTCTAAATATAAAGGTGAAATCTTTATGTTTGATTCTATAAGAGATACATTAGCTATATCTTTAGCTAGACTTGGATATTCAATTAACTCTATTAATAAATCCGAATTAGATGAGGCAGCTGATGAATTAATAAAACAAAAACCTTTAGTTCAATCTTATGTAATGGATGAAGTTAAAGATAAGATGGTGAATGGAGAAGCTATTTTTGCTACTGTTTACTCTGGTGATGCTATATTTATTCAAGAAGAAGCTCCAGACTTAAATCTTCAATATGTAGTTCCTAAAGAGGGCTCCAATAAATGGTTTGATGTTATGGTTATTCCTAAAGGAGCTAAACATAAAACTGAAGCTGAAGAATTTATAAACTTCTTGTCTGAGCCTGAAAATGCTAAAGAAAATGTTGAATATATAGGTTATGCAACACCCAACACTGGTGCTTATGAACTTTTAGATAAAGAAACTCAAGAAGATGAAACAGTTTATCCTCCTGATGAAGTTCTAGATAATTGTGCCATATATAGAGATTTAGGAAATGACATTAAATTATATGATGATGCTTGGTTAAAAGTTAAAATCAACTAAAATAGGGTTACACAAGTAACCCTATTTTAGTTTCCAAACCATAAATTTATTTCTCTCTTTGCACTTTCTTTACTATCAGAAGCATGAACACAATTTTCAGTTTTATTCTCTGCATACATTCTTCTAATTGTACCCTCTTTTGCTACTTCAGGATTAGTACTTCCATTTATATTTCTAATCCTCTCAATAGCATTATCACCTTCTAATATTAATGCACATAAAGGTCCACTAGTAATAAATCTTATTAACGGTTCATAAAAAGTCTTCCCTATATGCTCTTCATAATGCCTACTAGCAAAATCCTCAGAAATCCTTTCCATTTTTAAAGCTATTATTTTTAGACCATTATCTTCATACTTACTTATTACTTTACCAATTAAACCCTTTCTAACTGCATCTGGTTTTATCAATACTAATGATTTTTCCATAATACTTCCTCCCACAAAACAATTCTCATCTAAATTATACCATCTATTTACATATTTTATTAACCTAAAATTCAAAATATTAATATTTTTCATCTATTTATGATATAATTTCTTATATTAATTTATTTATGGGGTGATATTATGACTAGATACTATATTGTTGTTGATGGTAGAGTTCAAGGAGTTGGATTTAGATACTATTGCCAAATGAATGCTTTAACCCTTAATTTAACTGGATGGGTTCGTAACATGGATAACGGCATGGTTGAAATGGAGGTACAAGGAGATGAAAAAGTTCTTTTTAAATTTATAAGTATTATAAATAAGGGTAATTATTTCATTAGAGTTACTTCCCTATCCAAAAAAGTAATTAATGTACTTCCTAATGAAACTAAATTTAAAATTATTTAGCAAAAAAGAAGTAAATATGTTATATTAGTCCCTCCGTTGCAATCTGCAAGTAGCTATAACATATTTACTTCTATAAACTCAAGTTAAAAATTCATCATTCCTCAGAATTATGAATTTTTGTTTTGCCGTAATCGCCAAGTCACAAATATATGATATTCTTTATTATCTTTCTGCTATTGTATCATAAAACATTAAGTTATTTTCTTGAATAACTCTTATTAATTTATCTGCATATATTAAATTACCATCCTCATCCTTGGCAGTACTGTATCCTGCATTTTCTAAAGCTTGAGCTTGTTCTTTATATGTTCTTCCTTCAAAAAGCCCATTATTTGCATATCTTTCATTTTCTGATAAGAACTTACCATGATCCTTAATTGAATCTTTAAAACTATCATATGATCTAAATGCACCAACTATTACATCATTATAATTTTCTTTTGTCTTAAGATTAACACTTTCACCATTCCATCTGCTATCAGCCTTTATTCCAAAAAGATTATTATATTCAGACGATAATGTTGATTCTCCCCACCCTGACTCCAAAATAGCTTGAGAAATAGTAATAGATGGTAGGATACCATAAGTTTCATAGTTCTCGTATGCAACTTCTGATACACTTTCTATAAATTCTATCTTGTTATTATCATTAGATAAACTTTCATTAATATAATTGTTCCTTAAAGCTTTCAAGTTTTCTATAGCTAGCTCTTCTTGATCACTATTTAATCCTAAATTATTAATTGCAGATTTAAAACTATTAATACCTAATATATTTTCTTCACTATCTTCATTTAACAAGGCATTCCTAATTCTATCTATATTATCATTATTAATTTCAAAACTTTCATTATTAATAACATAATTGAGTGCTGCAACTTCTTGCCAATTAAATTGATAACCAACTTTACTTAATTCATCAGATACATCTATATAATTTTGAATTTCTTCCTTAGATAAAATAATATTATTACTAGAGTTATTAATAAGTTTAGAGGTAGCTATTATTACAGTTGTAATTAAAGTTATTATAAATATTAAGGATAAAACTAACTTTCTAAATTTATTATTTATAGCTGATTTACCAAAATCATTTATGCCTTTATAAGTTCCCTTATATTGCAAAGCTTCACCTCCCATTTACTTAATAATATATTATACTACTATTACGCATTTATAAATCTTATTATAAAAAAGAAGTAAATATGTTATATTAGTTACTCCGTCGCAAGCTCCAAGTCGCCAGAGCATAACATATTTACTTCTACAGACTCAAGGTAATAATTCCTCATTCCTCGGAATTATGAATTTTTATTCCGTCGCTACACTCTTATTTAGAAACTCAAAGCTTTAGTTGTTGAGTTTCTACATTCAGCTATATGATAATCTAATATAAAAGATTATTATGCAGATAATACTTTCTTTTCAGTTTCTTTTAAAGTTTCAAAGTACTCTTCTGTCTCTTCTATAACTACCTTTCGTAATCCTATTAATCCTACTAGGTTTGGAAATGCCATAAGACCATTTACTATATCTGCTATAATAAAAATCATTTCTAATGGTAAGAATGAACCAAGGCCAACTAAAGATATAAATATAAGCTTATAAGGCTTAATTCCTTTAACTCCAACTAAATATTCTATACATCTTTCTCCATAATAATTCCATCCTAAAATAGTTGTAAATGCAAAGAATATTAATCCTATATTAACAATATATTTACCTAGTGAAGCTATTGGTAAACCTGCTTCAAAAGCTACTGTTGTCAATGCTGCTCCTTCTAAGTTACCATTAAAACTACCTGTAACTACTATTACTATTCCTGTCATAGTACAAATAATTATAGTATCTATAAATGTTCCTGTCATAGAAATTAAACCTTGTCTAACAGGAGAATTTGTTTTTGCAGCAGCTGCTGCAATTGGAGCACTTCCAAGGCCTGCTTCATTAGAAAAAACTCCTCGCCCTATTCCTCTTTGCATTGCTATAGATACTGTTATACCAACAGCTCCCCCTAAGGCTGCCTTTGGATTAAAAGCACTTTCAATTATTAATAATACTGCTGATGGTACCTTATTTAAATTAAATATTAAAACTAGTAAAACTCCAACTATATATAAGATTGCCATAAATGGCACTACTTTTTCTGAAACCTTTGATATTCTTTCAATTCCTCCTAAAGTAACCAAAGCTACAAGTATTGTTACTACTACCGCTGTTACTACTATTGGTATATTAAATCCTATTTGTGCTGCATCAGCAATTGACTTAACTTGTCCAAATGTTCCTATACCTAGTAAAGCAACACCAACTCCAAATATAGCAAATAATTTAGCTAACCAATTTAAGCCTAAACCATTTTTTATGTAATACATCGGTCCCCCTGACATTTGACCATTTTCATCTACTTCTCTATATTTTATTGCTAATACTCCTTCAGCATATTTTGTTGCCATACCAAAAAAAGCTGCAACCCACATCCAAAAAAGAGCTCCTGGTCCTCCTGCTTTAATTGCAGTTGCAACTCCAACAATATTACCAGTTCCTATAGTTGCAGATAATGCAGTACATAAAGCTGCATAACTAGATACATCACCTACAGCATTTTCATCACTCTCTTCTTCCTTGGAAAAAATATATTTAACTGCTAGTGGTAATCTAAAAATTTGAAGTAATTTAAGCTTCCAAGTTAGGTAAATACCTGTTCCAACTAATAGTATTAATAATGGTGGTCCCCATATGATGCTATCTACAGCATTAAGAAATGATTGAATTTTGTTTAACATAAAAAAATCCCCCTAAAAATATATTTACGGAGGAGAATAGATAAGAGACATAGACAAATTAACAATGAACAATTACCAATGAATAATCATTTATGTAATTTATTCCAAATCACTAAAAATAGATTCAGCTTTAAATTTTCATTTTAAGCTTAAAATTTTCCATAGCCTTCTATCTTATCCCCTGTCCTTTTACCTGAGAGTTTCAATGTGGCTGCCTTTAAAACAGATCAATTTAAAATTAAAAATAAACAATTATTTATATAGTTTGTTCTAAATTATTCATTCTTCATTCTACGACAGCATCATTTTGCTCCTTCGGTGCTCTTTTCGAGTCTCTCCAGAGGTTCGTCCAATAGCGGTCCTAATACCTGAAAGATTTACTTCTTCGGTGGATTTATAAAATCGCTCTCCCACTATCTTCATCCGAACATTATTAAATTATATTGTAATTATATACACACACTATAATTAATTCAAGAATTATTTTTCCAAATTTATATACTTATATTATGAGTTTAATAATATTAAATGTATTTGACTACTATAAATTTAAAATTTATTATTTTTTGAAGAATTTATTTCATTTTCTATTATATTTTGCAAGAAATCCTTGATTTTTTATTTCATAGTTATATACTATTAATAGATAATTAACAAAATTGAGAAGGAGATCCATAATGTACGAAACATTAAATAAGGACTACTTAAAAAAACTTTATGGTAGAATAAGTCCTTTCGAGTTTAAAGACAAGTTGATAAGCTTAGCTAATCTTAATAAGGAAAAATTTAACGGAACTGTTTTAGATGCTGGTAGGGGAAATCCAAATTGGACATCTTCTACGCCTAGACAAGCTTTTTTTACATTAGGACAATTTTCAGTTCTAGAATGTGAAAGAACATTGTGCCTTGAAAATTTATCAGGAACCATTAAAAAAGATGGTATTTATAATAGATTTATAAATTACTATAATGAAAATATAAATCTACCTGGAATTAAGCTTTTAAAGGAAATAATAGATTTTTGCATTAATGAATTTGATTTTAATAAAGATGATTTTCTATTTGAATTATCAGATGGAATTATAGGAGATAATTATCCATTCCCTGATAGAATGCTTTTACATATTGAAAAAATCGTAAATAAATATTTATTAAAAGAATTATGTGGACAAGAAAAATATAATAATGACTATGATGTTTTTGCTGTAGAAGGTGGAACAGCTGCAATGTGTTATATTTTTGAATCTTTAGTTGCAAATAAATTATTGAATAAAGGTGATACTATAGCTTTAATGACTCCAATTTTTACACCTTATTTAGAGATACCTCATTTACCTAATTATAATTTTAACGTTATAAGAATTCATGCAAACGAGGTTGATGAAAATAATAATCCGACTTATCAATATCCTTTAGAGGAGTTAAGTAAGCTTAAAAACAAAGATATAAAAGCCTTATTTATAGTTAATCCAAATAATCCAGCTTCAATTGCACTAAGTGAGAAATGTATGGATAACTTAATAAATGTTGTTAATAACTATAACCCTAATCTAATGATAATAACTGATGATGTTTATTGTACATTTATAAATAATTTTAAATCAGTAATTTCATACTTACCATACAATACTGTAGGAGTGTACTCATTATCTAAATATTTTGGTGTTACCGGATGGAGATTAGGAACTATATTATTGAATAAAAATAATATATTTAATGAATTAATTAGTAATCTTCCAAAAGAAGATAAAGATGTTTTAAATGATAGATATAAACATATGAAATTAAATCCTGAGGAAATACCTTTTATAGATAGGTTAGTAGCAGATAGTAGACAAGTTGCCTTAAATCATACAGCTGGTCTATCTACTCCACAACAAGTACAGATGTCATTATTCTGTGGATCTGCACTAGTAGATATTAATAGTAATTATAAAAACTTAACTATTGAAATATGTAAAAAACGTAAATCAAATTTATTTGAAGGTTTAGAATTAGAGATTGATGAGAACCCTCTAGATGCTTCTTATTACACTGAGATTAATATTTTAGATTGGGCTAAAAATAAATATAGTGAAGACTTTTCAAATTATATATCTAAAAACTATACTCCTTTAGATATATTATATAGTCTAGCTAAAAATTACTCAGTAGTACTTTTAAATGGAGATGGTTTTGCTTCTTCAGAATGGTCATTTAGAGTATCATTAGCAAATTTAAATGATAATTGCTACTATATTATTGGTAAAGTTCTAAGAAAAGTTTTAAATGATCTACTTAAAGAATGGGAAGCAAATAAAATAGAGCAAATAAATATTTCTAGAAAAGCACAATAAAAAAAAGAAGTAAATATGTTATATTAGTGGCTCCGTCACAAGCTCCAAGTCGCCCTAACACAACATATTTACTTCTATAAACTAAAGGTAATAATTCCTCATTCCTCGGAATTATGAATTTTTGCTCAGTCGTACGCTTCAAGTGCCGTCATATAAATTTTATCTACTTCTAAACAAATTGTATAAATTTCTATTCTTTTTTAAAACTCCTATAGGAGTTTTACCCTTAATTTTTCATTATTCATTCTTAATTATTAATTATCTATATAGTCTATTTATTGCACTAAAGACGGCTTTAATAGATGCTATCGTAATGTTATTATCTACCCCTACTCCAAAAGTAGTTTTTGAATTATCAAGTCTCTTCATCTCTACATATGCAGCTGCCTTAGCTTCAGAACCTACGCCTAAAGAATGTTCTGCATAGTCTAAAATAATTGTTTCTACTAATTTACTTTTAACTAATGCATTCTTTAATGAGTTTATTGGTCCATTCCCTTGTGCAACAACATTTTGCTCTTTTCCATTATAAGAAAATGTAACATTAATCGTTGTATTATCACCATCATTCTCTAAACTATCATTATCTTCTACCTTAAATTTAATTAACTTAAATGGTTCATTTGCCTCTAAATATTCTTCAGTAAACTTGTCCATAATAACCTTTGGTGAAATTTCTCCAACCTTTTCTGTTATCTCTTGAATTATATCTCCAAATTCCTTATGCATCGTCTTAGGCATCTTGTATCCATAATGACTTTCTAATACAAATGCAACTCCGCCTTTTCCAGATTGGCTATTTATTCTTACTAAAGCTTCATACTCTCTTCCTAAGTCACTAGGATCTATAGGTAAATATGGAACTTCCCAATACTGATTATTTCTTTCCATATATTTTTTCATACCCTTATTAATTGCATCCTGATGAGAGCCAGAGAAGGCAGTAAATACTAATTCCCCTGCATAAGGATGTCTTATATGAACTGGTATCTTACAACACTTCTCATATACATCTATAATTTTATTAATATTATCTAATTTAAGATTTGGATCTATTCCATGAGAAAACATATTACAAGCTAAATTAATAACATCAACATTTCCTGTTCTTTCTCCATTTCCAAATAAAGTTCCTTCTACTCTATCTGCACCTGCTAACATTGAAAGTTCAGCTGCTGCAACTCCAGTTCCTCTATCATTGTGAGGATGAACACTTAAAATAACTCTTTCCCTGTTAGTAAAATTACTACTCATCCATTCAATTTGATCTGCAAATACATTTGGTGTATCCATTTCTACTGTAGAAGGAAGATTAATAATAACTTTTTCATCTTCGCTTGCACCCCAAGTATCTAAAACAGCTTCACATACCTCTAAAGCATAATCAACCTCTGTACCTGTAAAACTTTCTGGTGAATATTCTAAATATACCTTTCCATTAAAGCTTTTAGTATACTCCTTAACTAATTTAGTTCCTTCTACTGCAATATCTTTAATTTCTTCTTTACTCATATTAAAGACTACATCTCTTTGTAATATTGATGTTGAATTATATATATGAAGAATAGCTTCCTTCACACCTTCTAAAGCCTCAAAAGTTCTTTTTATTAAATGTGGTCTTACTTGAGTTAATACTTGTATCTTAACACCATCTGGAATCAAATTATAATCAACTAACCTTCTTAAAAAGTCAAATTCTATTTGTGAAGCTGAGGGAAAACCTACTTCTATTTCCTTAAATCCTATTTCCACTAAAAGATTAAACATTTTTATTTTTTCATCTACACTCATTGGATTAATCAATGCTTGATTACCATCTCTTAAATCTACACTACACCATATAGGTGCCTTTTCTATTTCCTTATCTGGCCAGGTTCTTTCTTTTAATTTGATGCTTTGAAATTTCTTATACTTTTTATAATTCATTTAAATGCCCCCTTACTATTATTAATAAAATAATTTCCTAAAAAGTAAAAAAACGCATAAATCCTCCTATATTTGGAGCGATTTACGCGGTACCATCCAAGCTTATACTTAATTGTTTTAACGGTATCTTCTATACCGACAAGACCTACTTTCCCCATTCAGTCTTGTAGCTCCTGAGCGAGTTCAAAAGCGATTATATGCGGGTTCTCACCATACCCCTACTCTCTTTAATATATCATACCTTCTACTACTCTCATTCCAAGCTTTTCTTTATTGAGTTAATTAGTAATATACTATATATTTTATGTTTTGTCAAATATTTCTAGTATATTTTTATACAATATTATAATTCTACTCTTCCTCTAATTTCTCCATTATAAAAAGCTTTAATATTATTGACTACCTCTTTAAATAGTCTATTTCTTGCTTCAACACTAGCCCAAGCTATATGAGGTGTTAATACTAATCTATCATTATTTTTAGCTAAAACTACAGGATTATCTGAAGCTATTGGTTCTACTTCAAATACATCTAAAGCAGCTCCAGCTATAAGCTCTTCATCTATTGCTCTTGCCAAATCTTTTTCTACTACTATAGGACCTCGTCCCATATTAACTAATATAGATGTCTTTTTCATCTTATTTAAAGCATTATAGTTTATTAATCCTTGCGTGTCCTTATTTAATGGAGCATGTATAGAAATTATATCCGAACTTTTTAATAATTCATCAAAATCAACTCTCTTATAATCACTATTTGAATTCTTTCCTGAAGTAGAATAGTATATAACATTTATTCCGAAAGCCTCTGCAATTTTTGCAACTCTTCTTCCTATAGCACCTAATCCTATAATTCCCCAAGTCTTACCTTCAAGTTCATAAAAAGGCTTACCTAAATTTGTGAATAATCCACTCTTTGCATATTCTCCTGACTTTACAAAATTATCATAATATGGAAGCTTGTCATATAAAGATAATACTGTTGCAAATGTATGTTGAGCTACTGTATTAGTTGCATATCCAGCAACATTAGTTACTGCAATATTATTATTTTTTGCATAAACTATATCTATGTTATTAAATCCTGTTGCTGTTTCACATATAAGCTCTAAACTTTTAGCCTCCTTTAAGTTATCCTCAGTTAAAACTACCTTATTAGTTAATACTATGTTAGCGCCTTTTATTCTTTCAACTACTTCTTCTGGTTTCGTAGTATCAAAATAAACTACTTCTCCAAATTCCTTTAGAGCATTAAAATCTAACTCTCCTAAAGTTTGTCCATCTAAAATTACTATTTTCTTCATATTGCACACCTCTTTATTACTATACTAAATTTAATATATCTTCTGGTCTATCAATTAAATAATCTGGCTCTGAAGTTTTTAAAGTGTCTAATCCTATAAATGTATAATTTACTCCACAAGTCTTACAACCTGCTGATTTACCACAATATATATCATAAATACTGTCTCCAACCATCATAGCTTCACTAGGTTCTATTCCTAAATCACTACAAGCTTTTAAGGCTGGATCTGGATTAGGCTTATGTAATTCTGTAGACTCTGGCGTAATAATTACATCCATATAATCATATATTCCTGCTACTTTCATCCCTCTAATTGCAAGTTCAGCTCTTTTTGAAGTAACTATTCCTATCTTTATGTTTCTTTCCTTTAATCCATCTAAAAGATCCTTAACCCCATCAAAAGCAAAACACATCGTGTCATGTATAGCTTCATTATATTCTCTATAATATGCAACTAAGTCATCAACATTATCTCTTTTAGCATATTTCTTAAAAGGCTCTCCTAATGGTCTGCCAAAAAAGTCTAATATTTCTTCTCTTTTTAATTCCATTTCTAATTTATCTTTAAATGTTTTTACAAAAGAATTATATATTAATTCGTTTGTATCTAATAATGTTCCATCTAAATCAAATAATACTGCTTTTATCATATTTCCTCCTGTTTATCTCATGCTCAATTATAAAGTCTTTATTTTATAATAACATATTAAATTATAATTATGCAAAATTTACATATTATTATTATGCAATCAAAAAAGGGATAGTCCTCTAACTACCCCTTACATATCAAATAAACTTATTTGTTCATTATAATATCCTTTTTTATAGTCAACTATTATATCATTCATTTTATAAAGTATCCCTAGCCTTTTACATTCGTTACTAAATATATTATATAATTTTCTTGCATTAGGACTACTACACATATAATCATTCCCAAACATTTTAATATATTTATCTTTTACTTCAGGGAAATACTTATCTAACATCTTAACAAAGTAATCTCTTTGATTAGATCTTAAAGTAACTCCAAAAGCAGGGTAAATAAATCTTGCTCCATTTTCTTTTGCTAATCTTACAATACTAATTATATTTTCTTCTGTATCATTTATAAAAGGTAAAATCGGCATTAATAATATTCCTGTATAGATTCCTTCATCAGATAATTTCTTTATTGCTTCAAATCTCTTAGATGTAACCACTACATTTGGTTCAATTATCTTACATAACTCATCATCTGCTGTCGTAATTGTAATTTTACAAAGCACTGGTGAATGCTCTTTAATTCTTTTTAAAATATCAATATCTCTTGTAATTAAATCACTTTTCGTTGCAATAGCTACTCCAAATCCACTATTATCAATACTTTCTAGTGCATTACGTGTTAAAGAAAACTTCTTTTCAAAAGGATTATAAGGATCACTCATGGCACCTGTCCCAATAACTCCCTTTTTCCTTTTAGATTTTAATTCTCTTCTTATCATTTCTAAAGAATTTTCTTTAGCTCTAACTATATCAAAATTATCTATACCATAACACTCACTTCTACTATCACAATATATACATCCATGACAACAGCCTTTATATATATTCATATTATAATTAGTTCCAAACCAATTATTATTTTCTCTATATCCAGATATAATACTTTTTGCTGGTATAAAATCCATATATATATCTCCTAAATAAGACCTTTTTCCTTAATAAATTTATTAAACTTACTTTCTGATAATATTTCATTTGTTATAAATTCCCCCATGGCTTCCTCCATTACTTCCTCCTAACTGGATGTCTTATAACAGTTTTCATTCTTTCAATTTTAACCTTTCTAGGGTCTGATAAATAAATTTCATGATGTCTTCTAATTTTACCATCCTCGTTAATTCCACAAATATCATTAATTAAATTATTTTCCTTAATGTATTTATCAATTTTTTCAGTAGTTAAGTATTCTTCATCAAATGGACCAATATGCATACATTGAACACATAAGCCTTCATTAAAAACTTCAAATCTTGCTTTACTTATATCTATATCTGGCTTTTTCTTTTTAGCTTCATAACATGCTAGTTCAAAGACCTCTTTAGTTACAAATTCAGGTTGGCGTATCATTGAACTCCAAATATATTTATGCTTTTTACTAAAATCCATATCATCATCTTCTAGCCACCATAGACCTTCAAGAGGAGGAACTACATAATCAAAATACCCTTCTAAATTTTTCTTGATTTCCTTATTCATTTTAATTGTATACGATAATGAATATAATAACTCAACTGCTTTTTTATACTCTCCAACTTCATCATTAGGATTACCCTTCCCATCTACCATAATAAAGTTCATCTTAGGAACAATTATTTCCATAGGTTGTGTTTTAGGTAAATATAAATCCTTAAACTCTTTTTTATAATCTAATTTATCCATAAATTCTCCTTTCACATCCCTGTTATAACTAAAAATGATTAATTTTAAATTTTACAGGATACCATATAAATATTCTATAGCTTAAAAGTTAATATTAACTTCCCATCTATAGTTATATTATACAAAGCATAATATGACATCATTACGTCATATTAATATTTACTAAGAGCACATAGTAATCTTTTTTTTATTTCTTCTCTTATATATAACGGTTCAAGAACTTCTATATTTTCTCCAAAAGACATTAAGTACCCATATAACCAATCACCTAATTGGAAGTCTAAATCAACTATAAAATCCCCATTATCATCTAAAGAATACTTTTGAAACTCATCATATATCCTAAATCCTAACTTCTTATTTACCCTTAATTTAAGATGTATTAATTTATTAGAATATCCTATATCTTCTTCTAAAAATAACTTATTAGGAGCAGTTCTAGTAAACTTTTCTGAAATAATTTTTATATTCTTCATTCTTGTAAGTTTAAAAAATCTATTATCTTCTCTTTTCTTACAATAAGCATATAAGTACCATCCTTGGCTTTTAAAAACTAATTTCAATGGTTCAACAATTCGCTCTAGTACCTCTCCACCTGAGTTAAAATACTCAAAGGATATTAAATTTTTATTTATTATAGAACTTTTTATATCAGTAAATTTATCTCCTAACTCATTATTTCTATCCCAATTTGAAAAATCAACTTCTATCCAATTTTCATTATTTCCTCCTAAAAATGAACTTAACTTAGATAATGCACCATTAAACTCATTTTCGTTAACAGCATTAAGACCTTGCATAGCTGCTAGTATTTCTTTCTTTTCTTCTTGTGATAAAACTGCTTTATTTAATATAAAGTCTGCTAAAAGGCTTATTCCCCCACCCTTACCCTTAGTCATATAAACAGGAACTCCAGCCTCAGATAAAGCTTCTATATCTCTGTAAATAGTTCTTTGTGACACTTCAAAATGCTCTGCTAAATCCTTTGCCTTAACATTCTTCTTATCTAGTAAAATATATATTATTTCAAATAGCCTATTTCCTTTCATATTATCACCCAAACCATAATTTATTTATATAAAAAAAGTGGACATATAAAAGTTCTATCCTTTCTAATATATTAAAAAGACCACACTCTATAATTGATTGTTATAAATGTAGTCTAGAAAATACAACTTTTTATTCCTTCTATATTAAATATTATAATATAAATATGATGATAAAATCATCTACTATTATCCTTAATATAATTAAGGTGCTGCAAATGTATACCTATATGACCAATTCCAAGCATTGATACAGCTATAACCATCCATACTACCTTTCCATATATACCAAGAAGTAAGAATCCTATTATAGGTAAACTAGCAAGTGGAACTGGAATTCCAAGAAAGCTTCCATAGAAATCTTCTAGAGTATGATTACTTTTAAAATATCTTACCCAACAAATTTCATAAAGTAACATAATAATAAAAGATGTAAGTAACCAAATACTCCATATAGACAAATTTCTAAGATTAAAATCTGTAAATATTACTGCTAAACAAGTTACAGTAACTTGACCAACTCTTTCAAATAGCAATAGTATTCTATTTTCATCTTTCACTATCTCGTTATACCCTTTCGGCATATTTTTTGTCCAAATTATGTTTGGAATAAAAAGCATTAATAAATAAATCAAGCCAATATAAGAAAATCCAAAATTCCTCACCTTTAACTCCTTAAAAAATTTATACAACCTCATATTATAATCATTTTGCACATTTTAATAACTTGTAGTTGAGCAATATCACAATTGCTCCTAAAATTACTAAGGATAGAGCCAATCCTACTAAGCTTCCAAAAACTTAAAACTAT
The DNA here is from genome assembly GCF_050585245.1 of Clostridium nigeriense. Lineage (GTDB taxonomy): Bacteria > Bacillota > Clostridia > Clostridiales > Clostridiaceae > Clostridium > Clostridium nigeriense_A. Next base: position 438,237 of record NZ_JBNOOF010000002.1, on the reverse strand, counting down.
ACCTAACTTCATTAGCATAATTGTTTGCATATACCCCATCTACAAACATCATAATATATTTTCCATAAAATTATAATTGCTTATACATACATATTTATTTAATTCTTTAATTAATACTTATCTAAGATTTATTTTTTCTAAATTTTTATTTCTCTCGTACAAGTATCGTAGTAATCTACAACTTTTCACAACTATATCGATTACTAATCAAATTGTAATATTTATCTGCTTTGGAAAAATATTTAAATTTAGTGCTATACTTATATTAAGACTAAGTACTAAATAGTAATTTAAATTGGAGTTGTATAGGAGTGAAAAAAATGATTTTAAAGGTTATTTTAATATTATTAGGAATAGTTGTTTTGATTGGGATAACAATATTTATCTACAAAATCTATCAATTAAATCAGATAGAAAAAATCAGTTCAAATGATATGATAAAATACGTAACTAAAAATGATGATGATACTAAAATTTCCATCGCTATAATAAATGATGGAACAATAGATTATAAAACTTATGGTACAGATGGAAAAGAAGAAAAATACACAAAATATGATTATGAGATTGGCTCAATCAGTAAAACTTTCGTATCTCTAATGCTTTCAAAGGCTATAAGTGAAAACAAAATTAACATTACTGATTCTATTAGTGAATATTTAGAACTTGATGAAGATAAGTATTATCCTACAATAGAAAGACTTATAACTCATACCTCTGGTTATAAATCCTATTATTTTGATAAACAAATGATAAATAATAAGTTTAATGAAGATAATGATTTTTATGGTATTAGTAAAGAAAATATATTAAACACAGTGAAAAATATTTATTTGGAGGATAAAGATTATAAATTTGAATATTCAAATTTTGGCATATCTGTTATAGGACTTGTTTTAGAAAAAGTTTATAACAGAGACTTTGTTACACTAATGAATGAATTTATTGTCAAAGATTTAAATCTTGAAAATACAAAAGTTGCTACTTGCACTGGAAATTTAAAAGATTATTGGAATTGGAAGCAAGATGATGGATATATTCCAGCAGGAGCAATTATCTCTAATATAGACGATATGTCAAAATATTTAGAGTTCTATATGAATTCTAATACAGATTATATAAATAATACTAGCAAAGAATTAAAAGAAATAAATTCTAATAATTTTATGTATGAAAAAATGAATATAAAGCTAGATAAAATAGGGATGGCTTGGATTATTGACGCAAAAAATGATATTATTTGGCATAATGGAGGAACGAGTAATTTTAATAGTTATATTGCATTTAATAAAGAAAAAAATATTGGAGTAGTTATTCTTTCTAATATTTCTCCTTATAAAAAAATACCTATGACTGCCATAGGTTCAAAAATAATGAAGGAACTAAATTACAATTAAGTAAGCAGCGCTCCTTCTAACAACGATTTTTCTCTGAAAATAGAAAGAAATCAATCTTCCAATTGATTTCTATAACTCAAAGTTGAAAAAAATTTTAACAAATTCATGTCTATGGTGCAGATGGCGGGACTTGAACCCGCACGAGGATTCCCCGTCACCCCCTCAAGATGATGCGTCTGCCATTCCGCCACATCTGCATCTTTATATTATAATTTTAATTTATTATATTATATTTTTCAATATATTAATACTATATTGTGTTATAATCTTTTAGGAATGTTACTAAATTCAAAAGAAAAGGGAGGCGCTATTAATGAAATGTGTATCAATTTCTGGTGGTGCAGGACACGGTAAAGATACCCTTGCAAATAAATTGAAATGCCTACTTGAAAGTAAAGGTAAAAGGGTATTCATAATTCATTATGCTGATTATTTAAAAATGGTAGCAACTCAAGTATATAATTGGAATGGTCTTAAAGATGAGATTGGTAGGGATATACTTCAAAAATTAGGAGATAAAATGAGAGAACAAGATGAAATGTTCTTAATTAATGAATTGCTTAGAATATTAAACTTAGTAAAAGAAGATTTTGATATCGCTATTATCCCTGATGCAAGATTTCCAAGAGAAATAGAATGTTTAAAAAATATAGGAAGAACAATATCAATCCATATAACTAGAGTAGACTATAAAAGCAATTTAACTAATGAGCAAAATAACCATAAAACTGAAAGAGCTCTTGATGATTACTCTTACGATTACAATATCTCTACATATACAGATAAAGAAATACCTGAAATAGACCTAATTATAAAAAATATTTTACAAGTTTAAAATTAAAAACTAATAATTTAATTAATGAAGGAACCTCTAAACAAATTCCTTCATTAATTTTTTCCTTCGTTCTTTAATTCCATCATTCTTTCATTTTTTCATTTTTTCATTTCTTTATTCCTTCATTCTTAACTCTAATACTATTGCTCCATAAGGTTCTAAAAAAATATTTTCTTCTTGTAATTTATTTTCATCAGAATTGCTTAATAAGGTATCAAAGTCCATCCCCTTAATATCCTTTAAAGATGCCATTGTTTTTTCTCCATAAAAATTGCAGGCAACTAATATTTCCCTTCCATTTAGCTCTCTAATATAAGCTAGAATTTTTGAATGCTCTTCTAATAAAGGAATAAATTTACCTTCTGATACTATTTTATTATTTTTTCTTATCTTTATTAATTCCATATAATAATTTAATATTGAATTACTTTTATTTCTTTCTAGCTCAACATTAATTTTATTATAGTTACTAGATAGCTTTATCCAAGGCGTTCCACTTGTAAATCCAGCTTCTTTCATATTGTTCCATTGCATAGGTGTTCTAGAATTATCTCTAGATCTATTTTTTAATATATTTAAAATCTCTTCTTTTTCTATTCCCTTTTCTAATAAGGTATTATAAGCATTTAATGATTCAACATCTCTATAATCATTAATATCATTAAAGTTTGGATTAGTCATACCTATTTCCTCTCCTTGATATACATATGGTGTCCCTCTCATTAAATGTATCGCAGTTGCTAACATCTTTGCTGATTCTTCTCTATATACACTATCATTTCCAAATCTAGACACTATTCTTGGTTGATCATGATTACACCAAAATAAAGCATTCCAACCATTTCCCTTTTCCATTTCAATTTGCCATTCAAATAATAACTTCTTTAATATATGAAAATCAAAAGGTGCTAATTCCCATTTTTCTCCTTTGGGATAATCTACTTTTAAGTGATGGAAATTAAATGTCATATCTAACTCTTCATTTTCCGTATTAGTATATTTTATACAATTATCTATTGTAGTAGAAGACATTTCCCCCACAGTCATAATCCCACTATATTTTGAGAAAACTTCCTTATTCAGTAGATTTAAATACTGATGTATCTTAGGTCCATCCGTATAAAATCTTCTACCATCTCTAGTAGCAGATTTAAAATCATCATCTAAAAATCTTGTATCCTTAGATAAAAGATTAATAACATCTAACCTAAATCCATCAACACCCATATCTAGCCAATACCTCATCATCTTAAATATTTCTTCTCTTAGTTTAGGATTTTCCCAATTTAAATCTGCTTGAGTCTTATCAAATAAATGAAGATAATATTCATCTAAACTTTCAACATATTCCCAAGCTGAACCTCCAAACTTAGACCTCCAATTATTAGGTTCTTCTCTCCATATATAAAAATCATGGTATGGACTATTAATGTCTTTAATTGCTTCCTTAAACCAATGATGTTCAGTAGATGTATGATTTACAACCATATCTAAAATTAACTTCATATCTCTTTTATGAGTTTCTTCTAATAATTTTTTAAAGTCTTCCACACTTCCAAACATAGGATCTATATTGTAATAATCTGCTATATCATAACCATTATCATTTTGAGGTGAAACATATATAGGTGTAAGCCATATCACCTTCACCCCTAAGTCTTTCAAGTAATCTAATTTTTCTATTATTCCAACTAAATCTCCAACTCCATCTCCATTACTATCCTTAAAGCTTTTAGGATAAATTTGATAAACAACTGAAGATTTCCACCAATCATTATTTTTCATTTTATTAACCTCTTAATTAATTGTGGAGCTGTCGCAACAGCTCCAACTGATTATTCTATCTCTTCAACATTTGACCCAAACTTCTTATTGAATATAAAAGTTAATACTATAGGAACTACAACTGCTACTGCCATTGCAATTATAAATGGCACCCAATATTGAGGCTGAATTGCTAAGAATCCAGGTAATCCTCCTATACCAATAGAATTAGCTAATACTCCTGAAAGTATTGAAATTACTGCTGCACAAGCTGATCCAATTAAAGCTGCTACAAATGGGAATTTATATTTTAAGTTAATACCAAACATAGCAGGCTCAGTAACACCTAGCCATGCAGATATTCCTGCTGATGCTGCTATAGATTTTATTCTAGCATTCTTTTTATATATTATTAACATGGCTACTGCTGAAGCTCCTTGAGCAATATTACTTAAAGCTATAAGTGGCCAAATCATAGTTCCACCATTTGCAATTAATTGTAAATCCACAGCAATAAATGTGTGATGTAACCCTGTAATAACTAATGGTGCATAAGCAAGTCCAAAGATTATGGCTCCCACTATCTTAAAAGGTCCTGTTAATAAATAGTTAAAAATAGTTGCAATATAATTACCAAGTTCTCTTGAAATTGGTCCAATTATTATATAAGATAATAAAACTGTAATTAAAAGAGTTGTAAATGGTATAACAATCATCTTCAAAACATCTGGTATATATTTTTTTAGTTTAAGTTCAATTTTTGCCAATACAATACCAGATAATATTGCTGGTATTACTTGAGCTTGATATCCAACTTTATCTATTGTAAACCATCCAAAATTCCAAAAAGGAACAGCTCCATTTTGTAATGCTTCTGCGTAACCATAAGCATTTAATAATTGTGGTGATACTAATGTAATTCCAAGAACTATACCAAGTATTTCTGAACCACCAAATTTCTTAACAGTTGACCATGTTACTGCTACAGGTAAGAAGTGGAATATTGCTTCTCCTAAAATCCATAGAAAACTATGAATTTCTGCTAATATTGGATGTAACTGAGTTAAAGTTTGTGCTCCATCTCCAAATATAGCTAAGTCACCAATAACATTTCTAAAACCTAAAATAAGACCTCCAGTAATAATAGCTGGTAAAATAGGAATAAATATTTCTGCAAGACCTGCAATGGTTCTTTGAAGTAAAGACATATTCTTTTGAGCTGCCTTTTTAACTTCTTCCTTTGATGCTACTTTTAATCCAGCCACTTCAACTAAATCGTTATAAAAAGCTTGTACATTATTTCCAATTATAACTTGGAACTGACCTGCATTAATAAAAGTTCCTTTGACACTTGGTAAATTTTCAATTTCCTTTGCTTTTGCCTTTGCAACTTTTTCATCCTTTAAAACAAATCTTAGTCTTGTTACACAATGACTAGCACTTGCAATATTTTCTTTTCCTCCTATAAGTTCTAGTAAGTCTAAAGCTTCTTGTTTATAAGTTACCATCTCTATTCCCCCTTAATACCCATTTATAATACATATTTGTTTACGATTTCATTATAACTTGTTTAAACAAGTGTGTCAATTGTTGTTTAAACAAGTTTATCTTTCTTTTCTATTTTATTTTTATCTTTAATGCTATAATATACTATATAACAAGGTCCAAAGGAGATTTTAGCTTAAATGAAAATGGTGAAATATACAGAAATATACGAATATATAAAAAACAAAATATTAACTGATGAATATAAGGCTGGAGAAAAATTACCTTCTGAGCATGAATTAACCTCTTTATTTGATGTTAGTAGAAATACAGTACGAAGAGCAATAAATCAATTGTCTTTTGAAGGATTAGTTGCAAGTGTCCACGGAAAAGGTGTTTTCGTTTTAGAAAAACACCAACTTAAATTTTTAGTTGGTGGTCTACAAAGTTTTAAAGAAGCTTCCTTAAATAATAATATGAAGTACTCTACTAAGGTTCATTGTTTTAAAGAAATAGTAATAGATGAAAAACTTTCAAAGAAAACTGGTTTTGCATTAGATTCAAAAGTCTTCTATATAGAAAGGACTAGAATTATAGATGGAGAAGAAAATATATTAGATATAAATTACTTTTTAAAAGATGTAATTAAAAACTTAAATATAGATATTGCTAGTAATTCAATTTATGATTATTTAGAAAATAATTTATCCTTAAAAATTGCTGGTGCTCAAAAAATAGTTTCAGTTGAAGAAGCAACTAATCTTGATAAAAAACTCCTTAATCTTAAAGGATATAATCTAGTTGCAATTATAAAAAACTATGTTTACCTAGAAGATGGAACTTTATTTGAATATACTGAATCACGTCACAGACCTGATAAGTTTACATTTTCAACCTATGCTAAAAGACTATAAAAAATGTATAATGTAAAATTTAGAATTATTGAAGTAATTTGAAACAAATTACTAAAAATATATTTAATATAGAAACTCCTTAAGGAATTTCTATATTAATTTTACATTGTGCGACAGCATCTTCCTCATTAATTCTTTAATTCTTTCATTCTTTAATTTTTTAATTCCTTCATTTTTTAATTCTTTAATTTTCAAAAACTCCGAAAGGAGTTTTCTCCTAAATTATGCATTATCCATTACGTATTATCCATTGCCATCTAGTGTCCTATAAGTCCACTTTCATTTAACTTTTCTATAAATTTCTTACTAACTTTATTAATAGGTCCTTTTAAGAATAATCCTATTAATATAAATATTATTCCATAACTTAAAAGCATTGTTATATCTCTAGTTAAATTTGCTTTAATAACACCTGCTACTGATTCTCTCATTGCTGAAATTGCATATGTAAATGGTAATAATGGATTTACTTTTTTAAAGAAACTTGGCATTACTTCCACAGGGAAGGTTCCACCAGCTCCTGCTACTTGTATAACCAATAATATTACAGAAATAGCCTTACCCACATTACCAAATATAGAAACTAAGGTATACACTATTATAATAAATATTATGCTACTTAGAAGGCTTACTCCTATAAATAACCATTTATTTAATACATAGCACTTCAATAAGTATATATCTCCTAAGGTTAAGATTAAAGCCTGACATATTCCTATGGAAGCAAAGGTTAAAAACTTTCCAAAATACTTTTCATAAGATTTAAATTTTATTTTTTCTTTAAATCCATGTGGCTCTGTAGTTAATAAAGAAACTAAAATTAATGCTCCTACCCATAAAGCAAGTGTTGAATAAAATGGAGACATTGCTGATCCATAATTAGGAATAGAAAATAAAATTTCTTCTTTAATTTCGACAGGGCTTCCTAAAAATTTACTTACAGCTTCCCAATCATTTTTTAGTAAAGATAATAACTTATCTACTTCCTCTTCTTTATTTATAGAGGATAATTTTGAAGCAATTTCACTTAAACTAGCTTTAATAGTTGGCATTTCACTATTTAATTTTTCTATATCTCCTTTACCAAGCTTTAATGCATTATTTAAAGTATCTAACAAGCTATCTATATCTGGAATTGCTGATTTTGCTTCCTCTAAAAGCTTAATGCTATTATCTGATATCTTAGTTAATTCGCTTATAGCATTATTTATTGCCGGAATATATTTAGAATCATAGTTATTTAAAATATTTAAAATAATATTCCTATTAACTGCTATTAATTCCTTAATCTCTTTAAGCTTACTCTTATCTATAGGCTTTGCATTATTAACTGCATCACCTACCTGATTTATCACAGCCATAGCTGAACTTAATTTAGAGCTTGCTAAATTTAATTCATTTACTATTTCTTTTAAATTATCATTAAACTTAGATAAAGGTTCTAGAGCCTTTATTATTCCATTGATTTTATCATTTATATCACCAAGTTTAACGTTAATATTATCAAGACCATTTAAAATTGAATTTTTATCTATATTTATATTTATAACAGTATCAATAAGTCCATCTAAATTGCTAAGTTCTGTATTTATTAACTCTAAATCTGACTTAACAACTGGAGTTATTTCACCTAATGCTTCTTTTGATTTTTCTAATGCATTTTTAGTATCAACCAATAAATTATCACTAGAAGTTAATGTATCCTGCAATAATGGTAGATTCTCCTTAGCCTTAGCAACTAAGTCCTCTGCCTTGGAACTTCCATTATATATTTCATTTATTATATTCTCTATTTCAGGAACCTTATTGTTTAACTCAATAATTCCATTCATTAGTTTTAATATTTTATCCTTTGATCCTTCAATACTTACACCCATCTCATTTAATACCTTAAATATTAATCCATCTACAGTTTCTATTATGTTAGTATCAACTTGAGATTTTATTGTTGTAATACCCTTATCTGTTATTTTAGGTGCAATAGCATTACTTTTTTCATTCACCTTATATATTAATGTTGGCCTTTTAATAGGTCTATTCATTATAGATAATGTTTCCTCTGTGAATCCCTCCGGAATTATTATAGTTGCATAGTATATTCCTCTCTCAACTCCTGTGTTACCTTCCTCCTCTGAAACAAACTCCCACCCTAAATTAGTATTATCTTTAAGCTTATTTACAAGCTCATCACCTACGCTTATAAACTTATCTTGTAGGTTACCTCCCTTATCATTATTAACAATAGCAACCTTTATTCCTCCTGTATTTCCATAAGGATCCCAACTTGCTCTTATGTTAAACCATGCATATAAAGAGGGTAATATCATAAGTCCAACTATAATTATTAATGCCACCCAATTCTTTACTATACTTTTTAAATCCCTTATAAATATTTTAAATATATTTTTCATTCTATCCTCCATCTAAGGCTTATCTTTAGTAATAACTTTATTTTTTGCTAAAAATAATAAAATTATTAAAAGATTTTAAAATAGCCTTACAATAGAGGTTCTAATTATTAAATTTTCTTCTAAGTGCTAATAATACATTTAAATTATCATAAGAATAAACTTCATTAGCTCCCTCAAATCCAAAGGAACCGTAAATTTTACTTTTTTCATTTAGAACTTGAAAATTCTTCATTTTTCTCATTGCCATTTCATAAAGCTCCTTATCATTAATTACCTTTGCTATTTGAACTAAATTAGCATAAATAGATGTTGATTCTACTTTACTTTCTTCTAATGTATTAATATCATAGGTAGTTGAAATATATCCATACTCTTTTAACCTATTTTTTAACCAATTAACACTTAAACTTACATCCTCCTTTACTTCAGCTTTATTTAAAATAACTAAAACTGATAGTAATGTATCCACATTTTCTTCACTATCGTAACTTACAGTACTTCCATCATAAGATTTCTTATATAAAGGTAAGTCATTACTAATAAAACCATTATCTATTATTTCTAAAGACTTAATATAAATATCATTCCAACTGTCATCAAATAAAGATAATAATTTCATTCCATATAAATCCAAGTAGCATAATGTAGTAACATTACTTTTTCCGTACCCATCATTAAAATCTATTAATCTATTATCTATAACTAATTTTTTCTTTATACTATTTGCAATTTTCAAACCATAATATCTATATTTTAAATCATTAAATTCTTCCCCTGCTATTATTAATGATCTTGCTATTCTTAAATCATCAATTGCAGCTGATACCTCTGAAGGAATATTATTTTCTATTCTCCAGCTAATTAATCCATCATTTAACATCATATTATCTTTAATATAATTAAATATATTTTTATAGGCTTCTTCATTATTCTTGTATAAATAATAATTTAATATCATTCCTTGAGATTCAGATAAGATATCATGCCCTTTTGTTAAGTCTCCTTCACTTTTATTATTACTATAATTAGTGTATATTCCACCACTTTCGTTCATTAATTCCTCATTAATAAAATTCTCTAATAGCTCTTCTTCTTTTAAAACCTCTTCATTAGATATTACTGAAGGTATTTCAACTTTCTTTACATATTTATATAGATATATGTAGCTTATGTATGAACCCATTAATATTAAAACTAAAATAATTATTAAAGCTTTAAACTTTTTCTTCATTACGTTTATTACCTCTCTTACTCTTTCTTATTTTCTTTTAAAACCCTTAAAGTCTTATATATATTTTCAAGTTCTTCATCTGAAACATTTTCTAAATCATCTATACGATATTTAATAAATTCTATTGTTTCATCTTTAAAATTTCTATTTCTTCTTTTTCTAATATCATTATTTATTATATAAGCAGCTATTGTACTAGTTGTAACTCCTATAAATCCTATTCCAAAAATCATTAATAGTATTGCAACTATTCGACCTAGCTTAGTTGTTAATAATATATCACCATATCCAACAGTAGTAAAGGTAACAAAGCTCCACCAAATTGCATCTCCAAAAGACATATCTTCTAATAAAGCAATTATAACTGCTCCCAATACTATTATAATGGTTGTTACGATTAACAAATAATTAAATTTATTTAACTTAACCGATTCTCTAATTTTATCTTTAAATTTTATTATCAAAATAACTAAAACTATTACCTTAGAAATTTTAAACTCTACATTAATATCTATAAAACTTCCTAAATTTAAATCAAATATCATTCTTCCAATTAATATAAGAGGAAAAATAGAAAGAAAATCTACAACATTATTAATTATAAAGTAAAACTTATTTCCTGAAATAAAAAAATTAATTAAATAATCTATAAAAAAAATTATACAGATAATTAAATTAATAAAATAAAAGCTTTCTACTACCATTAATGGAAGCTCATACATTAAATCTAAAATTATCATAATTGCAGCCATTAAAGATAGTAAACCAATAAATAATTCATATAGAATTTTAGCCTTCATAAAATACCTCTCAATTAGTCATCTACTTATATTTTATAAAGTAACTTTAATAAAAATGATAATAAAAAATAAAATTAAAGTTGAATATCTCAAAATATTTTTAATATTTTTAGGACATCCAACTTTAATTTTATAATAACTCTTTATTTTTCTGAGCTAATCCAACTTATTAAATTTTCTACTGCTTTTTTAATATCCTTGGCCTTCATAATTGCTGATACTACAGCTATCCCACTTATTTTACTTCCATTTAGGATATTACAGTTTTCTTCATTTAATCCTCCAATAGCTACAACTGGTATATCTACTGTATGGCATATTTCATTTAAGGTTTTAATATCTGTTAGTACAGTTTTAACTTTTGTTGTTGTTGGATAAATTGCGCCAACGCCTAGATAATCAGCCCCTTCTTCAACTGCCTCCTTTGCTTGATTAACAGTCTTTGTAGTAGCTCCTATTATCTTATCCTTCCCTAAAATCTTTCTTGCATATTTTATGTTTATATCACTTTGGCCAAGATGCACTCCTGCTGCATCTACTACCATTGCAATATCTATTCTATCATCAATAATCAATGGAATATTATATTTATCAGTTATTTCTTTAACCTTAAAAGCTAAGCTAAGATATTCTCTTCCTGACTTATCTTTTTCTCTTAACTGTACTAGAGTAACACCAGCTTTGCAGGCTTCCTCTATTTTATTTAAAAATTCCTTTTCCTCTAGACCTGTACTATCAGTTACTAAATATAAACTACAATCAAATTTCATTTTATTCCACCACCCTTATCTTTATTCTTTCTAATATATCTTCATCTTTAATAGTTGATATATTATCTAATAATTCTATTTTAAAGGATGCTGTACCTTTAGCATCCCTAGATAATTCTCCACAAATCCCCATTATTACAGTTCCTAAAATAGCACTATTAATAATATCTTTACTACTTATATATGTAGCTATTAAAACATTTAACATACAACCTGTTCCTGTTATTCTTGAAAGCTCTTCACATCCATTTTCAATTGTATATGTCTTATTTCCATCACTTATTATATCTATAGCTCCTGTTGCAACTACAGTAGAGTTTGTTTTTAAAGCAAGCTCTTTTACTATATAAATATTATTCTTAAGAGTATCATAAGTAGTAATATCTTCTTCATTTACATCAATACCTTTTGATTTTGTATTAAGTCCAAATATAGCTTTTATTTCTGACATATTACCTTTAATTACTCTTGGTTTACATTTATCTATAAAATCTATAGCAAAGTTTAACCTTAAATCACTACAACTAACTCCTACAATATCTATAATTGATGGTATTTTCTTTTCATAAGCTGTTTTAGCAGATATCATTATTGATTTCATCCTGTCATCAGTTATATTTCCAATATTAATAGCTAAGGCATTAGATGAAGCTGTAATATCTGAAACTTCTTTGTAATGTTCTGCCATAATAGGCTTACCATAAGCTGAAAGTACAACATTTGCGCAATCATTAATTGTTATATGATTAGTTATGCAATGTATTAGTGGATTATTTATCATTACTTTATTTTTTATTTCTATTATGTTATTTAGAAGAATTTCTTTTTCCTTCATATACTTCACATCCTAATCTATCTTGAATTTTAGTAAGCATTCCTGTTTTCTTTAGTGAAATTAAGAAAATATAAGCTACACATCCACCCATAATAGTGGCAGTTATAAACATTGGAACATAATAAAAGACTGTTAATCCCCCTTTTCCAACTAAAAAAGTCATTACTGGATATGAAACTATTGCTCCTATAACTCCTGTTCCAAAAATTTCACCTAATACTGCAAATATAATCTTTCCATGTGATAGCTTATATAACACACCTGATAAAAAGGCTCCAAAAACTGCTCCTGTTAAAGCAAGTGGTGGTATTCCCATAAACATCATTCTAATAATTCCTATAAGTGTTGCACATAAAAGCGAATAGCCTGGCCCCATAAATACAGCACATACAATATTTATTAAATGAGCTGTAGGACACATCCCTTCAATACGTAGTATGGGAGATATAACTACCCCTATTGCTACCATAATAGATAAAAATACAGTTTTTAGTACTTTGTTTTGATTTGCCATTTTTCATCTTCCTTTCAACAAATATCTATTTTAAAAATTTAATTAAAAACTACTAAATATAAAGCTTGTCCTTTCTTAAAATAGATATTGCTAAAAGAATATAAATAATAATTAAATAGCATGTAAAAGAAAGGACATAATCCCCTTTTAAAATCGGTCGTAACTTATTAGCTACCTCTCATCTCGAAACACGAGCTCCCTCGCTATTTAATTGTCTTACCTATCCAAACTCAAGGCGCTCCCCTTCAGTTTGTTAAAGAAAACTTTATAGGCTATTTTATAAAATATAAGTGTGTTCAAGAGGACCTCTTCCCTCTCCTATATCTAACTTTGCTTTTATAGCTCCCGTTAAATATTCTTTTGCATTTCTAATACTATCCTCTAAACTTTCACCCCTTGCTAAGTTGCAAGCAATTGCTGAAGATAATGTACAACCTGTCCCATGAGTATTAGGATTATCTATTCTTTCACTTGTAAAATATGATATTTTCCCATTTTCATATAATATATCTATTGCATCATCACTTAGATGTCCACCTTTTACTAACACTGAAACATTTAAATTTTTAGATATTTCCTTTGCTGCCTTTATCATATCTTCTTTATTTTCTACTTTAAATCCACATAAAACTTCTGCTTCCCTTGTATTTGGAGTTATAACTCTTGCTAAAGGCATAAGCTTTTTTACAAGTGTATTTATAGCTTCATCACAAATTAATTTGCTTCCACTTGTTGATACCATAACTGGATCTAAAACTATATTTCTAGCATTATAATAGGAAAGCTTTTCTGCTATTGCTTCTATTATTTTTGAGTTAGAAACCATTCCTATTTTTACTGCATCTGGCTCTATATCTTTAAATACACAATCTATTTGTTTACAAACAAATTCTTTAGAAGCATCTTCTATTCCATAAACTCCTGTTGTATTTTGAGCTGTTAAAGCTGTTATAACACTCATTGCATACATTTTATGAACAGTTATTGTTTTTATATCTGCTTGTATTCCAGCTCCTCCACTGCAATCCGATCCTGCTATAGTTAAAACTTTTTTCATTATACCTCTGTTACTCATTTTTATTTGTCCCCTTAACCTTTCCAATAATAGTTGTAAGTAAAATAGTAATAATCATAACTGGCATAGTATTTCCTATAGGTGTATCAATTTTCATAAACATACGATATATAGCAAATCCTACAGCCCATAAAATTAAATTTTCTATATCAAAATTTTTATTTGTGCTATCTTTCTTTAAAATAAAATTATCTGCAATTTGTATAGCTATCATAGGTGCAAATACTGATCCTATAAGATATAAGAAATTTTCATATTGTGTGATTGGTGTAAATATAGCAAGAAGCATTCCTATAACACAAACTGCTATAGCTGTCCACTTTTCATTAAATGCTTTTGAAATGCTATTTAAACTTACTCCAGCTGAATAAACATCTAAAAATGTTGTAGTAACTGTTGAAAAAATTATTATTATAAGCCCTGCCATTCCAAGACCTGCAGTAACCATAATTTTAGCTATATCAGATTCTCCTGTGTAAATTGCTGCTCCCATTCCTATAATATACATCCATGAACTAGTTATAAAATATACTATTGTACTAACTAATATAGATGACTTTGGCTTTTTAGCATTACGAATATAATCTGATACAAGTGGTAACCAAGAAAGAGGCATTGCTACACTTAATTCTACTGCCGCTCCAAAACTTATAGATTCAGTAAAGGAACTTATATTATTTCCTTTAAAAACAATAAAACTTAAAATTAATGTAAGTATAAAAAGCATAATCATAGCTAATGTATTTAGCTTACTTAATTTATCAATATCAATTAATACCCATAATATTATAAAAATTGATATTATTATTGCCCATATTGCATTTCCACCAAAACTATAAATAGAATTTGCTGCTACTGCTCCACTAACTATCATTACAGCTGTCCAACCCACTAATTGTAATGCATTAAGGCTTGAAAATAATATTGCTCCTTTTTTACCAAAAGATAACTTAACTGTCTCCATTGCACTAAGCCTTGTTTTAGCCCCTATAAATCCTGAAAAATAGAAAAGAGTACAACCAATTAAATGTCCAAGCAATATAGCTAATAAGCCCTTTTTAAAACCAAGAGGAGCAATAAGAGTTCCTGTTAAAATTTCTGCAAGAGACACCGCTGCCCCAAACCAAATTAATCCTTGTCCAAATGTTGATATTTTAGATTCTTTCATAAATACATCTCCTTTTTATAATCATGTCAAAAAGGTGAGTAGATATAAATTTACTTTTATTAATATGTATTTATATTTTTAGCTTAAATTTACTTCACTATCTGATAGATTTAACTAATCCCAAAACATTCAAATATAAATAAAAAAAGGAAACACCCTACGGTATTCCCTCATAATAAGCAAACTATATCACTTCCTACGTTGGCATTACCCAAATCAGGTGTAAGGGTCGAAGTTTGATTACTTCCTCTCAGCCTGCTACCACAAGCTCCCCTGATTACATCTATTTTTACTTTATTATATCAAAAGATGAATATTTTGTAAAATAAATATTTATTCTTAGTCTATTAAAGATTAAATTTTACAAGTATAAAATTATAATTTTTCTCCAAATATAATTAAGCATCAAAAAACTATGCTAATACATCCTATCGTCATATAAAACTATATTGTTGTAAATTTATATATAGTTTCTTTATTATATTCCTCACCTTTTTTTAGAAATGAATACTTTGCAAATATATTATCTCTTCCTATTGGTGGACTCTGAGTTTCTATTGCTAAAGCATCTCTTCTACTCGGCTTCTTATTACATTCTAAAATCTCCTCATCTGGGAAATTAAGAGAATATAAAACAACACTATTTTGATTAGTATATACATCCATTTTTCTTCCTGATTCCTTATGATAAAGTCTCATCTTAACATCGTTCCCACCATTTAAGATCCAACAATGATCATATCCTTGTCCAATTTTTAATTGATAATCATCTTCTTCAATATCTCTACCTATTGTCTTAGGATTTGTAAAATCAAATGGCGTTCCTTCTATCTCTATAATTTCTCCAGTAGGAACTTCATTTTCGTTAAGCTCTACTAAAAAATCACTATCAAGATATAAATAATGGCTTAAAATATTTTCTTTACAATTTCCACTTAAATTAAAATAACTATGATTAGTTAAATTTACCAATGTATTTTCATCACAAGTAGCCTTATATGATAATTTTAGTTCGTTATTTTCTGTGATAGTATATCTTACTTTAAGATTTAGATTTCCTGGATACCCTTCTTCCCCACAAGGGCTTAAATAATTAAATTCAATATAGGCTTCTTCTTCATTAGCATTAGTTATTACATCTAAAAACTTTTTACTAAAGCCAATAGCTCCTCCATGTCCTTGATTTACTCCATAGTTTTTATTAAGCTCCAAAACATTATCATTTATTGTAACTTTTCCTTCAGCAATTCTTCCTGAAGTTCTTCCTATTAGAGCGCCATAATAAGATGGGTTTTCTTTATAAGAATTAATATCCTTATATTTCATAACAACGTTTTCTATAACTCCATCTTTATCTGGAACTAATACATCTGTTATTATTCCTCCATAATTTAAAGCATTTATTCCGAAACCTTTTGAATTTCTCAAGTTGTAGCTTTCAACCTTTTTTCCATTAAATTCTCCAACCAAAAACTTTAATATCTCCATAGTTGCACTCCCAAAACTCTTATTATATTTATAAAATATAAACCGTTATCATTATATTCCTAATATATACTTTCATAGTAAAAGAGTCAATTACTTCAATGTAATTTTTAATATTTTACTAAAATTTTATTAAAATAACTAGTTATTATCATAATATTAAAAGCTGCCAATAAATTATTAGCAGCTCTATTTTTATTAGTTAAATAATTCAAATCTATATTTTTGTTCTACATCTGGATATTTATTTTTGTCTACATCACTTAGAAACATATTTATAGGTCTAGCGTATATTCCTTTGTCGTCATAAAGTGCTTTATATAAAACTAAAACATCTTCCATTTCTATGTCATGATAATATAAGTCCCCTCTTTTATAAATATCTATAAACTTATTTAATTCTGTGTGGTATCCTTGTAGCTTAGTACTATTATCTATAATAGATTTGTCTTCCTTTGGCTTACTTACTGCCATTACAGCATAATATTTATTTTTAAAATGTTTATAAATAGCAGGATACTTTATACTTCTCATTTTATCACCTATTCCTTTACTTACCTCTTATATATTTCTTGGAAAGCCATTTATATATTGTTTAGGTACTTTTATCTTTTTACCTAGCTTAGTAGCAGCATCAAAAGCCCAATAAGGATTTCTAAACATCGCCCTACCTATGGCTACTAAATCAGCATCTCCATTTCCTATAACTGAATTTGCAAGATCAGGTTCATCTAATCTTCCAACAGCTATAACATCAGTATTTACATTTTCTTTTATAGCTCTTGCAAATGGAACTTGATATCCAGCATGAGTTCCTGGTCTACCTGCTGCTGCAATCGGTCCCTCTCCTCCAGCACTAATGTGGAATATATCAGCTCCAGCCTTCTTATATGCCTTTGCAAGTTCTATACCAGTTTCAATTCCATATCCACCTTCTACATATTCAATAGCAGAAAGCCTCATAATTAGTGGCATATCTTCTGGCATTTCACTTTTAGCTACTTTTAAAACTTCTGAGCCAAACTTAGTTAAGTCTTTTCCATATTCATCATCTCTTTTATTAGTTAATGGTGAATGAAATTGATGTATTAAATAACCATGAGCTCCATGTATTTCTATGGCATCAAATCCAGCCTTAACAGCACGTCTAACTGCCATTCTAAACTTTTCAACTATTTCCTTAACTTCACCTGTAGTTAATTCTCTTGGAGTTTTACTGTTTTCATCAAAAGCTATTGGTGAAGGGGCTACTGGTACCTTTGCATCCTCAGCCTTTCTACCAGCATGAGCAATTTGTATTGCTACCTTTGCTCCATATTTATGACATTCATTTACTATTCTTTCTAATGGTTCTATTTGCTCATCGCACCATAACCCTAAATCATAATCACTAATGCGTCCATCTGGCTCCACATCTGTCATCTCAATAATTATTAAGCCAGTTCCGCCAACTGCTCTACTTACGTAGTGAACAAAATGCCAATCATTTGCTATTCCATCCTTCTTATCTACTGAGTATTGACACATTGGTGGTAAAACTATTCTATTTTTTAATTTAAGTCCCTTAAATTCATAGGGAGTAAATAAATTTTCCATTAAAAAACCACCTTTCTATATTATTCCTTAATCTTAGTATAAATATACTACTTTTATAAATCAAGTAGCATTAATTTTTATTTAAGAATTATTATTATTTTAAACCTATAAAAGTAACCAAAATATGTATTTGACATAAAACTTGTCTTTAAATTATTATATATTCAGTAGTTAATTATTTTGCCAGGTAGATTTTATTACATACTGCTTTTCTATCTGGCATTCTTAATAATTAAAACTCTTATTATATATCTTCCTATTATCTACTTTTAGCCTGTCCTAATTTGACTATTAAATCATGCATAAAATTAGATCCTCTAGATATTAAAATAGCTGTTAATATTACACCTAAAAAAGGTATAGTAGTATTAATTTCAAGTAAACTTAAAATATCTACTCTAACATCTATGCATATAACTAAAGAAACTATTAAAGCTCCTATCCTATCCATAGATACTTTTCCTTGTTGCCATGTCATCTTCAACGTTTCCCAAACACTTTCAGATATTAATGCTAAAATAAATATGATAAATAATTTTTCCACAATATCCTCTCCCATATTTTCTTCAAATTCCTTTATTAAATCATATTTATCTTAGTATACACTTATTCATTATAATTTTTTATTATTTATCTTCTTCATTACCTAATAATCTCATTCTTATTTCCATATTCTTTTCTTTTCTAGTTGCTCCCTTAAAGAATATTAATATTAAAGTAATACTTATTAGCCATATTGTTGCAATAAAAAATAGCATTTATTTCACCTCTCCTATAAATGCTATTAGTATTCTCCATTAATCAAAAAAAATTCTATTTTTAATAATAAAAAAGATGTTCAAACATTAAAGTCTTGGACATCTTTTTATTATCATTTTATATTAGATTACTTATTTACTACTATTTTATTTAATCGCAGTATCTATAATAGAAACTAAAGCTTCAATTCCTTCAGGTTCTAAATGAACACCATCTTCTGTAAAAAATTCTGAATGATCAATTGCAGTAGAATACCAATTTATTAATGTTACATTATCTCTTTCTTCTGCTTTTCTCCTCAATGTTTTATTTACATCACCTTCCCATGACCTCGGTACACGGACGTTTACTAAATAAACCTGTGCTGCAGAGAAAGAATCAAGTAAATTATCAATTTCTTTATCAGTAAAATAACCATTTGATCCTAATTCAATAATTACTGCTTTATTAGGGTTATTAAATTCTGCATAAGTATTTACAAGTTCATTAGCTTGACTCATTTGCCTTCCAACTTTTCCATCAATTGTAATATTGTCGTATTTATCACTTAAGGCTGAGCTAATATCTAGCATAATAGAATCCCCAATAGCTAATATTTCCTGGTAAGAATTATTCTCAGTTGAAGAATTTATTTCTAAATCATATGTAACAGAACTTTCCTCTTTATTATCTGTAACAGAACTTTTCTCTTTATTAGTCAAAACTACTTCTGTTTGAGTAGTTTCAGATATTTCTGTTTTTTCTTTGACTTTTAACACATTATTAATGTTAATAGTCATAATCATAGTAATTAAAATAATTACAGCAACTGAAGCCCTTCTAACTAAATATCTTTTTTTACGGTTAGTAATATTTTTAAATCGTATATTCTTAATAAACTCTTGGAATCCATATTTTTGTATAGGTATTTCTATATAATTATATGAAAGATTTGCAACAATAAATATAATTATAAGCTGTAACCCTACACGCAAATATGATGGATTTCCTATTTCATAAATAGGAGTACTTAAAACAATAATAGGATAATGCCAAAGATAAATTCCATAAGATCTTTTTCCAATCCAAGTCAGGGGTTTCCATGAAAATATATGTCGTAAATAACTATCAGGATTACAAACACAAGCTATAAGTATAGCTGCATTTAAACTAATTAAAAATAATCCCCCTCTGTAAAGAAATGTATTATACTCATTAACAAAAACTACACAAAGTATGAAGATTGTTAAACTAACTCTACCTGTTATATTTAGCATCTTTTTTTGCTTATTAGAATTTTTTCTTGAAAAAGATCTTCTAACAATGAATGTTTTCATTGGACAAATAATAGCTAACCAACTTCCTATTAATAATTCAAATGCCCTAGTATCAGTACCATAATATATACGACTCGGATCTATACCTGGCTTATATAATATCCCCATTAACATCGCTGAAAGTAATGCTAAGACAAAAATCATCTTAGCTAGCTTGTCTCTTTTTTTAAAAATCTTATGTCCTATTATAAGTATACTAGGCCATAAAATATAGAATTGTACCTCTATTGATAAAGACCATAAATTCTTAAAAGGTGATGGAGACCCAAAACTATCAAAATAAGAAAGCTTATGAAAAATAAACCACCAGTTACTTACATAAAAAATAGATGAAACTCCATCTCCTAGAATATTAATTAACAAATTTGGCTTAAATAGAATTACCAAAATAAAAGTAGTTATTATCATTACGAAGGCTGCTGGAAATAAACGCCTAATACGACTACGCCAAAATTCCTTAAATTTAAAACTTTGTTTATTTTCTTGTACAGATAAAACTTTAGAGGTTATTAGATAACCTGATATAACAAAAAATATATCAACCCCTAAAAAGCCTCCTCCAGCCCAGCTAAAGCTAAAATGATAGGCAATTACTATTAATACAGCAACAGCTCTTAATCCATCTAACCCATTTATATATCCATTATTATTTATCTTTTTCAACATATCGATTTCCTCCTGCGTACATCCCTTTATCTATATAATAGGAGCTAAATAGATGAAAATTTTTTAATTAAATTTTCTTTTTTATCTAAAATTTTTTGTAAATATTCCCCTTAAAATATTAATATACGAGGACTCTAGCTGTAATACTAAAATCCTTTATTAAAAAATTTATTTGATATACTCATTACTAACCAATACATCAGATAATATATCTGTTGAAATTGTAAATTCTACAATTCCCATATACCCAGGAGCTACCTCATATTTATTAAAGGAAATTACTAACTGTGATTGATCATTAATATAAAAATTCTGATTCTCAGATATTTCTTTAAATATATCCATATTACCATTTCCACTTTCATCATCAATCCAATAAACCTTTTTTGAATCTGACTTCATTTGCCCTCTCATCTGTTCTTTAATATTTTCGCTTATTATTTCTATATATTTATTGTCTTTAAATAAACTAGGAAGAGTAATTAAAATCTCATTTTTCTTATCTATGGTATCATATTCAAATGTTGTAGATGAAGTTCCTACAGTATTCACTACATAACGTCCTATGGAAAGTATATTTTCATTATCTGTTTTAACTACGTATCCACTTTCTATACCTAGATGTCCATCATCTATTTTCTTCAATCCTTCCATATCAGTTATAAAATCTTCATATAGCTTTTTATTTTCAGAAATATATTTTTCATTTAAGCTATCTTCTAAAGCTTTATTTTCTAAACCTTCTATAGAAGGTACTTCTATATTGGCTTTATATTTATCTTCATTTATATTATATTCTTTAAAAGTTATTACTTTTACTATACTGCTTACTACTGGTATTTTAGATAATTTATCTGCAAATGCCGGACTACTATTTACTCCCACTGTAAGTATTCCTGTAGATATAGCTAAAGAAGCAACTGCAACTCCTGATCTTTTATATATAGTTTTTATTCTAGTGTTATACACCCCAGAATCCCTAAAAGCATTTTTTACTACCAAATCTAGTTCCTCTGGAATAGGTATTTCATTATATTCTTTCTTCAATTCCTGTAAGTTTTTATCTGCCATATTAAACCTCCTAATAATTTAAATCTCCTCATAATCATTCATTTTTATCCGCAATAATTTAAGTGACTTATATAATCGTGTTTTTATTGTATTGGTATTCTCATTAAGAATTTCTGCAATCTCCTCTATTTTTAAGTCTTCAAAATATCTCAATATTACCACAGTCCTATATTTTTCTGGTAAATTACCCATTGCTCTTTGCAAATCAAAGTTTTCATACTTGTCATCTATTTCTGAAACAAAACTTGCTAAAACTTCATTATCAACCGGAATTACTTTCTTTTGTTTTCGCAGAAAGTCAATAGATGTATTTACTATAATCCTATAAAACCAAGTATTTATATAACTGATACCTTGAAGAGAATCAACATGTGAAACTGCTTTATATATTGATTCTTGCATAATATCCAAAGCATCATCAGCATTTTTAACATAACTATACGCTACTCTATAGTATTTTTCCTTATTACTAATGATATACTCTGCTATTTGCTTTTTTAAATTTTCTTTATGCATTAGTGCTAAATTCTCCTTTGCTTTAAGTACATATCTTTCTTGCTTTATACTATATAAACGTATATAAATAGTAAAAAGTTTTATTTTTAATAAATAAATTTCATATTTTAAATTATTTATATAAAATTTCTTCTATTCTTTATAATAAACTTTATGTAAATTGATTATTCAAACCTATAAAAAAAGTGGACACATATAAGTTTGCTTATGACCTCGCTACGCTCAAGTCATCACAACCCATTATACGTTCACTATTAATAATAAAAAGCATTTAGCCTAATACTAAATGCTTTTTTAATTTTATTTAGTTGAATTTCTATGATTTTCATTCAATTACTTTTAGCCTGTCCTAATTTAACTATTAAATCATGTACAAAATTAGAACCTCTAGATATTAAAATAGCTGTTAATATTACACCTAAAAAAGGTATAGTAGTGTTAATTTCAAGTAAACTTAAAATATCTAGTCTAACATCTATGCATATAACTAAAGAAACTATTAAAGCTCCTATCCTATCCATAGATACTTTCCCTTGTTGCCATGTCATCTTCAACGTTTCCCAAACACTTTCAGATATTAATGCTAAAATAAATATGATAAATAATTTTTCCACAATATCCTCTCCCCATTTTCTTTAATTTCCTTTATTACATCATATTTATCTTAGTATTCACTTATAACTTTTCTTTATATAAACCTTTGTTTTAGTATCTAATATATTCATAAAAATAAAAAGAACTCTATTTCTAGAGCTCTTAATTTCTACTTAATATTACGTTTTATTTAATCTGCTATCAGCTTATTTTCTTCCATTTCTTTTTCTTTTTTAGTAGCACCTCTAAAGAATATTATCATTAAAGCTATTCCTATTAACCATGCTAGTAAAATAATAATTAGCATTTATTTCACCTCTATTTTTTTGAATGCTATTATTATTCCTCATTAATAGAAAAAAATTCTTTTTTTAATTTATATTATAAGAAAAACACTAGACGTTAGCCTAGTGTTCTTCATGTACGAGATAAGCCGTAAGCGGAGTTCTGTATTAAGCAATCATCTATCTAGGCTTACTGTTGCCAATAAGCTCAAGCGGTACACCCGGAAACGGGGCGGGCAACCCCTAAATGTTTCCCTATTCGACCTTGCTCCAGGTGGGGTTTACATAGCCATCATGTCACCACGATGCTGGTGAGCTCTTACCTCGCCTTTCCACCCTTACCTAAGGAATACATTCTAATAAATTAGAATGTATAAGTTTCACTAACCAAATCATAGATTTGGAGTGTCACTTAACTTAGGCGGTATCTCTCTGTTGCACTTTCCTTCAAGTCGCCTTGACTGGACGTTATCCAGCACCCTGCCCTATGGAGCTCCGACTTTCCTCTCCTAGATCTAAGTCTAGCAGCGATTGCATGTCTTACTCGCAAAACTTATATTATCATAACTTTATAAATAACACAAATGAAAATTTTTACATTTTAAACAAATTGAAGTATTAAAACTAACATTAGTAGTATTACCCAAGAATAAAATCCTATACCAGAAAGCAAAAGAGTTAATACTATAAGTACGAATATAACTAATCTTGCTCCAGGATTAATGCAATTTTTTAAAAATATAGGTCCTCCATCACCAATTTTTTTCCCTATACCATCAAATATATCCTTAATTCCTTCTTGGAATACTTTAGTCCAGGATCCTTTCTTTTTTTTATAATAAGATTTACCCATAGCACATCTCCCAAATTATTATCCTATATTTAGTTTATGCTATATACTTATAAATAGTTAAAATAAATAGGCATCAAAAAATGATGCCTATTTTAATTTTATGCAAATGTATATGGATCCTTGCTATATTCTGAAATAATTATTTCCACATCCTTCAGTTTATCTTGCAATTTATTTATTACTTCTATAAATACTATCCATTCTGATAAGAAGTGTCCAGTATCTATTATTGATACTCCCATTTCCTTATAATCACTTGCAAAATGATATGTAGTATCTCCTGTTATTATACAATCAGCACCTTTTTTATATGCTATATCGAAAAAGTCACTTCCGCTGCCATTAATAACAGCAATATTTTTAACTTTTTCCGAAGCTTTTACTACTTTCAATCCATCTATATTAAGCTTTTCTTTAACTTCTTTCACTAAATCTTCCAAGGCTATTTCCTTGTCTAATCTAATAATTCTTCCAAGACCTTCATTTGAATTTCTAGCATTTTTGTTCACTTCTATAAGT
This sequence comes from Clostridium nigeriense, assembly GCF_050585245.1. GTDB lineage: Bacteria > Bacillota > Clostridia > Clostridiales > Clostridiaceae > Clostridium > Clostridium nigeriense_A. The sequence continues at coordinate 413,379 of NZ_JBNOOF010000002.1, read as the reverse complement.
TCTTTTGAATCATAACCTAATATATTTACTATTGTTTCATTTAATCCACCACTAGCAGAATCTAAATTAGTATGGCTAGAATAAAGGTTTATGTCATTTTTTATAAGCTCTATTATTTTTTTACCTACTAATGTATCTGTTGTTATACTGCTTGGCTTTATAAATAGTAGTGGATGATGGGTAATTATCAAATTAGCCCCTTTTTCCTTTGCTTCTTCAATTACTTCTAATGTACAATCTAGAGATAAAAGTATTTTCTTTACTTCTTTTTCTCTATCTCCAACCATTAATCCAACATTATCAAAATCTTCTTTCAAATTTAATGGAGCAAAATCTTCAATTATTTCAATAATATCTTTAACTTTTTTCATAATTATACTTCCTTATAAAAAATTAATCATATTTGAAATTATATTTATTTTTTCTTCTATAGTTGCTTTTCTTTCTTTAGCAGTGATTGTACTTTCTGTTATAAAACTAAGTATTTTTTTATAATTATCTACTTTTGCATTTAAGAAATCCTTCATTAACGGATGCTTTTGCATTAATAATTTAGGACTAATCTCATAATAAATTGAATCTAGTTTCATTGATTCCCCTGATTTTTTTCTTACTTTAAATAATTCATAATATATTCCATCTTCTTCACAAAGATCTTCACATATTATTTCATAATCATTGTTATAAAGATATTCTCTTAATACTTCAGGGTTTTGAGCAGGTACAAGTATTAAATAACCTATTGAACTCACTTTATCAATACTTTCTTCAAGTATATCTCTTATTAAGTTTCCTCCCATACCAGCAATAATTGCTACTTCCACCTCATCTTTTTCTAAAGGCTTAAGTCCATTACCTAATCTAAATTCTAATTCATCTCCCACTCCTTCTAAGATTGCATTAAGTCTAGCCTTATCTAATGGGTCTTTATTTACATCAATTGCAATAGCTTTACTACATAATCCATTTTGAACAGCATATAAAGGAATATAACCATGGTCTGTTCCTATATCTGCTAAAACAGATGTATTATCAATGTTATCAATTATAAAATTTAATCTTTTGCTTAGTTCCATAAATTTCTTCTCCTTGCTAAATTAAAATTAGCACCTTTTGGTGCTAATCTAAATAATCCTTTAATTTTTTACTTCTTGAAGGGTGTCTTAATTTTCTAAGGGCCTTTGCTTCAATTTGTCTTATTCTTTCTCTAGTAACATTAAACTCTTTACCAACTTCTTCAAGAGTTCTTGCTCTACCATCATCTAAACCAAATCTAAGTCTTAATACCTTTTCTTCTCTTGGAGTTAAAGTATCTAAAACATTAATCAATTGTTCTTTAAGCATTGTAAATGCAGCTGCCTCTGCTGGTGCTAAAGCATCATCATCTGGTATAAAATCTCCTAAATGTGAATCTTCTTCTTCACCGATAGGTGTTTCTAGAGATACAGGTTCTTGAGCTATTTTTTGAATTTCTCTAACCTTATCTACTGGTAAATCCATAACCTTTGAGATTTCTTCTGGGAATGGATCTCTTCCAAGCTCTTGTAATAATTGTCTTTGAACTCTTATTAACTTATTTATAGTTTCTACCATGTGAACTGGTATTCTAATAGTTCTTGCTTGGTCAGCAATAGCTCTTGTAATCGCCTGTCTTATCCACCATGTAGCATATGTTGAGAATTTAAAGCCTTTTCTATAATCGAACTTTTCGACAGCCTTAATAAGTCCTAAATTTCCTTCTTGAATAAGGTCTAAAAATAGCATTCCTCTTCCAACGTATCTTTTAGCAATACTTACAACAAGTCTTAAATTCGCTTCTGCTAATTTCTTTTTAGCTCTTTGATCCCCTTGTTCTATTCTATTTGCTAACTCTATTTCTTCTTCTGATGATAATAGAGGAACTTTACCTATTTCTTTTAAGTACATTCTAACAGGGTCATCAATTGCAATACCTTCTGGAATAGTTAAATCTAATTCTTCTTCTATTTCTTCTTCAGCACTTGGTTCACCAATTACCTCTATTCCCATAGATTCTAACACTTCATAAATCTTTTCTATTTGTTCTGGACTTAAGTCGATATGTTCAACTTCATCCATTATATCTTTATATGTTAAAGTTCCATTTTTCTTTCCTTTATCAAGCAGATTCCTAACTATATTCATTTTATTACTTCTATCATCATTTTCCTTTTTAACCTGCTTAGCTTTTGTTTTTTCATCTAACATATTTTTACCTCCTTCCGTTATTGCCAACCGCACCTACACCTCTCTTTAGCTACTCATTAATTTTTTTAATTCAATTGCAATCTGTATAGATTCTTCAATCTTTCCTTGTGCTTCCAATACTTTTTGTTTTTGCTTTAGTTCTTTTAATCTTTGGTTTAATTTATAATTCTCTATCTGTTTTATTAAATCTTGAATTAATTTCTTATTATCTTTTCCATTAAGAACTTGTTGCTCTTTAATTTTAACTATTTCTTCAATAGTCTTTACATTTTCACTCTTTGACTCTAAAAAAGTTACTATATTATTTATGTTTCCCTTTTTAGCTTCTTTAATAATAGAAAATATCTCTTTATGTTCTGGAAGAATTAACTCATCTTGACTTATTAGCTGAGAAATATAATCAAAGTATTCTTCTTCTAAACATAATTTTAATAAAGATCTTTCTGCCTTTATAAAAGCAGGCTCATTATATAATTTTGTTCCATTTTCTTCCTTATTATTCATAAATTCTTGATTTTTAATATTTTTTGTCATTTCTTTTGATAATAAATCATATAATGCTTGTTCTCTTATACCTGTATTCTCAGATATCTTTTTTATATAAATATCTTTTTCTATTGGATTAACATTTGCTAAAATTTCTGTTACCCTTTTACCATACTTAACCAAATCATTGCTATCTTTAAAGTTTATATTTTCCCCTGCTTTTTTTATTCTGTATTCTACTAAGCCTTCTGCTTCATTAATCAACTTCATAAAAGCTTCTTTTCCGTTGCTTCTTACATACTCATCAGGATCTTTTCCCTGTGGAATACTTAAAACTCTAACGTCAAAGCCTGCATTTTTTAATATTTCTAACCCTCTCATAGTAGCTGTTTGACCTGCTACGTCTGCATCGTATGATATTATTACTTTATCTGCATACCTTTTTAAGAGTCTTGCTTGATTAACTGTAAGTGCAGTACCTAAAGATGCTACAACATTTGTAATTCCATATTGATGCAAAGATATTAAATCCATATATCCTTCCACCATAATGAAGTATCTTTCCTTCATATTACTTTTAATTGCAAAGTTTAAGCCATACAAATTAGTTCCCTTTTGAAATACTAATGTTTCTGGAGAGTTTAAGTACTTTGGCTTAGAATCATCTAATACTCTACCACCAAAACCTATTACCTTACCCCTATAATCAAAAACTGGAAACATGACTCTATTTCTAAATCTGTCATATTTATTTCCTGTTTTTTCTGAGGTTAAAACTAGACCAGCTTCTAATAATGTATTATCATTAAAACCTAGCTTTCTTAAATGAAATAATAAACTATTCCAACTATCCTTTGCATATCCTAATCCAAATCTTTTTATAGTATCTTGTCTTATACCTCTATTTAAAAAGTATTCTAACGCCATTTTATTAGATTTTAAATTTGAATAAAAAAACCTACCTGCTTCTACATTTACTTTATAAAGTAATTCCTTCTTTTTTGCAGTGGGATTTACTCTATTTTCATCCTCTAATAAAATATTTGCTCTGTCTGCTAAATACTTAACGGCATCTACAAAATTCATATTTTTATTTTTCATAACAAAAGTAATTACATTTCCTGATTCCCCACAACCAAAGCATTTATATATTTGTTTTTCTTGTGAAACAGAAAATGAAGGAGATTTTTCATTGTGAAATGGACATAATCCTGAAAAGCTTCTTCCAGCCTTTTTAAGCCTTACTGACTCAGATATTATATCTACTATGTCATTTTCTTCTTTAATTTTTTCTAGAATCTCTTCAGAAATCTGCAAGGAGATTCACCTCCTTACTATAAATTTTCGTCAACTTATATTTATTTCGACATTTTATATAAAAATCCTTCTTTAAATAAAAATTTTTATATTTTTTTATTAATTCTTCTTTATTTATATTCTTTATCAAGGTTCAAATTCCTTCATTTCTTCAAATTTTATTTTACCCAAAATATTAATATATTACCAATTTCGGAACAAATATAGAATTAAAAGTATTTAAACAATAATCATCGCTCATTCCTGATATATAGTCTGCTACAGCTCTTTTTAATCCTTCTTCTTTTGCTATTTCTTTATATATTCCAGGAAGCTCATCTTCATGAGTATAGTAGTATTCTATCAAGTTTTCTAAGACAAATTTTGCCTTATTTCTTTCTACCTTTAAAATATCCCCTAGATATACATTTTTAAACATAAATCTCCTAAGCTCTGTCATAGCTTCCCAAACCTCTTGACTAAAGGCAATATCAAATTCATTATTGTTTAAAGTCTTAGTAGTATTAATAACTACATCTTTAACTAACGTATCTATTCTTTGTGAATGAGTTTTTCCAAGTACTTTTATTACTTCTTTTGGAAGTAAATCTTCACTTAAAAGTCCAGCTCTTATAGAATCGTCTATATCATGATTTAAATAAGCTATCTTATCACTCACTCTAACCACTCTTCCTTCTAAAGTCTTTGCTTTATTATTGCTATTATTACTTAATCCGCTATGATGTAAAATTCCATCTATAACCTCTTCAGTTAAATTTAGACCTTTACCGTTTTTTTCTAGCTTTTCAACTACTCTAACACTTTGCTCATTATGCCTAAACCCTTCATCTAAAAATTTATTTAATACCTCTTCACCATTATGTGCAAAGGCTGCATGCCCTAAGTCATGTCCTACTGCTATTGCTTCTATTAATTGTTCATTTAAACCAATTCCTAGTCCTATAGTTCTTGCTATTTGAGATACTTCCAATGTATGTGTTAATCTTGTTCTATAATGATCACCAAAAGTTTTTATATAAACTTGCGTTTTGTGCTTTAAACGTCTAAAAGATTTACTATGAATTATTCTATCCCTATCTACCATAAAACATGTTCTCATTGAATCATTTTCTTCTTCTCTTTTTCTTCCTAAGGTTTCGCTGCTAAATTTAGCTTGAGAAACTAATGTCAACCTTTCAAAACCTTCCATTTTTTCTCTTACATTCATATATCTCACCTCTATATTACATATTCTATATTTTTCTCTATTTTCCTCTATTTAAACATATTTTATAATAATATATTTAATACCAAGTATATTTTCTTTTTTTTACTAATATCTTAATAATAAGTAATTATAAAGGAGAGAATAATGGGAAACTTATTATCAAATAAAAAAGATGAGTTGCTTCCTATAGATGAAATAAAGCATAATATTTTAAGATATTATAATTTAGAACATGCCTCTATTGTTAATATAAAATTTAAGGATACTGAAAAGCAAAGAGCAGTTTATAGAATAGACTTTAATAAAAGAAGTTATTGCTTAAAGAAAGTATATTATGATGAAGAAGACCTTTTATACGTTTATTCTGCTATGGAATGGTGCTTTAGAAATGAAATAGATGTTCCAAAACTCCTTCCTACTATTACTGGAAGTAGGTATGTTAAGTATAAAAACATGCTTTTTATACTTACCCCTTGGCTCAATGGAGAAAAATGTGATTTTGATAATTTAACTCACGTATTATTATCTTCTAATACCCTTGGTAGATTACATAAATCCTCTAAGAACTTCAAACCTATAGATGGCAGTGCTAACAGAGAAGGATTTGATAATTATAGTGAATCTATAGCTAAGCACTTTAATCAACTACTATTAAGTATAAACAATGCTCATAAATATAATGATAGATTTTCCAAGCTATTTTTAGACAATATAGATGAAAACTTAGAGCTAGCTAAAATCTCTTTTGAAGTATCCTCTTCAATAGATTTAAATAATTTATCTAGATCTCTTTGCCATGGAGATTATGTAAATAAAAACATCTTAATTATTAACAATAAAGTATCATTAATAGATTTCGATAAATGTGCCATGGACTTTTGCTCAAGAGATATTTCTTACTTTTTAAGAAGGTTATTAAAAAGGGAGAATACTAATTGGCAAATTAATCTAACCTTAAATATATTAGATACTTATATAGAAGAAAACGAATTAACCGAATCAGATTTAAGATATATAGTAGCATATATTGCTTTTCCTCAAAAATTCTGGAAGCTATCGCGAGATTACTATAAAAACATACGTAAATGTAATAAAAATTCTTTTATTTCTCTTATGGAAAAGGGGCTTAATAAAAGTAAAAATCAACTAGAATTCACTTATGAAATCATAAATACCTTTAGAAAGCACTACAATATAAAAATTTAGAATGTAAAATGTATAATAAATTAAGAATGTAGAATTGAGGTAAAAACTCCCTTAGGAGTTTTAAAATAAAATTATTTTTAGTAATTTGGAACAAATTGCATCAATAATTCTTCATTTTTAATTCTTCATTTTCCATAAAAAAAGGCTGCCTTTCAGCAGCCTTTTTTTTATTTATCTTTTATTTCTAACTTGAGCTTGTGCAGCTGCTAATCTAGCAAGTGGAACTCTAAATGGCGAGCATGAAACGTAGTCTAATCCAATGTTATGGAAGAATTCTACTGATGATGGATCTCCACCATGCTCTCCACATATTCCAAGTTTAAGATCACCCTTAACTGATCTTCCCTTTTCAACTGCTATCTTAACTAAAGCACCAACTCCTGTTTGGTCTATCTTAGCAAATGGATCTTGTTCGTATATCTTCTTATCATAGTAGCTACCTAAGAACTTAGCAGCATCATCTCTTGAGAATCCAAATGTCATTTGAGTTAAATCATTTGTACCAAATGAGAAGAAATCTGCTTCCTTAGCAATTTCATCAGCTGTTAATGCAGCTCTTGGAATTTCTATCATAGTACCTATCTTATAGTCTAACTTAACTCCCTTTTCTTCCATTACAGCTTCTGCAGTCTTAACTACTACATCTTTTACATATTTTAATTCTTTTATTTCTCCAATAAGTGGAATCATAATTTCTGGAACTATATCATAGCCTTTACTATTTTTAACTTCTATAGCCGCTTCTATAACTGCTCTAGTTTGCATTTCAGCTATTTCTGGATAAGAAACTGCTAATCTACAACCTCTGTGACCCATCATTGGATTGAATTCATGTAATTCATTAACAGTAGCCTTTAACTCTTCAAAAGTTATATCTAAATCGTTAGCTAAAGCATGAATATCCTCATCATTATGTGGTAAGAACTCATGTAGTGGTGGATCTAAGAATCTTATAGTTGCTGGCATTCCTTCTAAGGCCTCATAAATTCCAACAAAGTCTTCTCTTTGCATTGGTAGTAATTTATCAAGAGCCTTTCTTCTTTGCTCTTCACTCTTAGCAACTATCATTTCTCTAACTGCCATAATTCTATCTTCAGCGAAGAACATATGCTCAGTTCTACATAACCCAATACCTTCTGCCCCAAATTCTACTGCTTGCTTAGTATCTCTTGGAGAATCAGCATTAGTTCTAACCTTTAATTTTCTTATTTCATCTGCCCATGCCATAAATGTAGCAAAATATCCTGATATTTCTGGTGTTACTGTATTAACAGCTTCCCCATAAACATTACCTGTTGATCCATCTATAGAAATATAATCATCAGCATTATAAACTTTTCCATTTACTTCTACTGTTTTAGCATTTTCATCAACTCTTAATGATCCACACCCTGCTACACAGCAAGTTCCCATGCCTCTTGCAACAACTGCTGCGTGAGATGTCATACCACCTCTTACAGTTAAAATACCTTCTGCTGCTATCATACCTTCGATGTCTTCTGGTGAAGTTTCAAGTCTTACTAAAACTACACTTTCTCCTCTTTCATGTCTTTCCTTAGCTTCTTCAGCAGTAAATGCTATCTTACCACAAGCAGCTCCTGGAGATGCTGGAAGTCCTTTCGCTATTGGCACAGCTTTCTTTAAATACTCAGTATGGAAAGCTGGATGAAGTAATGAATCTAATTGATTTGGTTCAACTTTTAATATTGCTTGTTCCTTAGTTAACATTTTTTCTTCAACTAAGTCAACAGCTATTTTTAATGCTGCTTGAGCAGTTCTCTTACCATTTCTTGTTTGTAAGAAGTATAATTTTCCTTCTTCAATAGTTATTTCCATATCTTGCATGTCTTTATAGTGATTTTCTAATGTATGAACTATATCAGTAAATTGCTTATATATTTCAGGATTTTGTTCTTCTAATTTTGAAATTGGAAGTGGTGTTCTAATACCAGCAACAACATCCTCACCTTGAGCATTCATTAAATATTCACCATATATTTTATTTTCTCCAGTTGCAGGATCTCTTGAGAATACAACTCCTGTTCCTGAAGTTTCACCCTTATTACCAAATACCATTTCTTGAACGTTAACTGCTGTTCCCCATTCTCCAGGAATATCATTTAATCTTCTATAAACTATAGCTCTTGGATTATTCCATGATCTAAATACAGCTGTTATAGCTTCAATTAATTGAGTCTTAGGGTCTTGTGGAAACTCTTCTCCTCTTTCCTTCTTATAAAGGTTCTTATATCTTCCAACTAGCACCTTTAAATCATCAGCAGTTAATTCAGTGTCAAATTCAACACCTTTTTCTTCTTTAATTTCATCTATTAGATTTTCAAATAATCTCTTTTCAATACCCATAACAACATCAGAGAACATTTGAATAAATCTTCTATATGAATCATATGCAAATCTTGGATTACTTGTTAAGTTTGCCATAGCAACTACTGATTCATCATTTAAACCAAGATTTAGAACTGTATCCATCATACCTGGCATTGAAACTCTAGCACCTGATCTTACAGACACTAAAAGTGGCTTAGTTAAGCTGCCAAACTCTTTACCTGTTAACTTTTCTAACTCAGTTATTTTTTGATGAATTTCTTCAATAATTTCTGGTGCAATTACTTTTCCATCCTCATAATATTTATTACAAGCTTCTGTAGTAACTGTGAATCCTTGTGGTACAGGGATTCCTAGTAGAATCATTTCTGATAAATTTGCCCCTTTACCTCCTAGAAGGTTTTTCATTGACCCATTTCCTTCATTAAAAAGGTAAACATACTTCTTTTTCTCCATCTCAATACTCCTCCGTTCAATAGAATTGATATATATACTAACAGTACTTTTATACTGTAGCTACCCTAAAAAATGATACCCATAGTTTTTTAATTACCCTCACCTAACTTAACAAAAAGTTTAGTTATATTAGTCTTTGATATCTTTCCAATAATTCTAAATTGAGGCTTTTCCTTTGGATCAGTTTCTACTTTTTCAACTATTGGAATGCTGTCTATTTCATGCTCAATTATTTTCTTTGCTAAATCATATGCACTATCTTCTGCATATCCGCAAATTATATTTGGCATTCTTGTCATAATAACACCCACCGGTACCTTATGTATATCAGTTCCTCCAATGGCATTTTTCAAGAAATCTTTTCTTGAAACAGCTCCAACCAAAACTCCATTGTTTTCTATAAATAATGTCCCCACATCATTTAAAAACAAGAATACGATTGCATCGTATACTGTGGTTTCCTCATTAACAGTTACTGGTTTAGACATAATTTCACCAGCTAATACCTTAGATATATTTTCTAAAACTACAGTGTTATTTGCTTCTCCTAAATATACATAACCAACCTTAGGTCTAGCATCTAATATCCCTATCATAGTTAAAATAGCTAAATCTGCTCTTAATGCAGCTCTAGTTACTCCAAGTTTTTCTGCCAAAGCTTCACTTGTCACAGGCTGTCCTTTTTTAACTAACCTTACTATTTCCTCTTGCCTTTCTGATAACTTCAAATTTATCCCTCTTTCTAGGTTTACATGGAATATTCAGATAATTTTGATTAGTTTGATATTTACATACTAATTATAACATTTTCTAATAGTTTGACTATACTTAATTTTCTGAAAAATCAATCATATTAGCCGAATATTCCCATTTCCTTTATTTTATTCTGCTCTATCTACTATTTATCTTACTTTTACTCTTATTTACTCTTCATCATCAAATTTTACAGTATATGTAAAAGAATTTTTATCTATCTCTTCACTTTTTTTAGATTCTTTTTTATATACATTGTAATTATCCGGAGAAAATTTATCATTTTTTACTTCATCTACTTTGTTCTTAACCTTACTTGCTACATCAGTTGCAACGTCTTTTATATCACCAACAGCTTTGCTTATATACTTATTTACAACTTCTACACTACCATCAGCCATAGTTATTTCTACTGTTATTTGCGTTACTACTGCAGCAATAAGTACAAAAGCTAATACAGGTGGAATAATAACAGCAATAACTCCTGCGGCAATACCAGCATTGACAGGGACATCAACTATTTCTTTTCCATCTTTACTTATCTTAATTCTTGTAACATTTCCTTTATTTATTAAATCTTTTAACCACTTTTTAAATTCATCTATAGTTTCTGATTTTACTTTGCTATCAGATTCTGTACTAGCTTCCTTTATACTTTCAATATAAATAATAGCTTCTAATACATCTCCATTAGTTGCTTCAAGTGCATTCTTAGCCTCAGCATATGTAGCACCTGTCCTTTCTTTTACTTGATCTACCTTTTCTAAAGTTATTTCCATTTATAATCACTCCTTTATATAATTTAACATTTCTAAACTCTTTGGTTTTTTAGAATAATTTGAAGATATGATAAATGTTGTAATTTTCCTTATATCTCTTTTTACATCATCGTTTATATTTAATTTATATATCTTATCCATAGGTGTCTTCATTAAAAACTTTATTGAATTATATGCTGGCTTTGATATATAAATACCATGTTCTCTTGCACATTCCTCACATACGCCTCCATAGTGAGAAAGTGATATATAATTTGATACAGATATTTTTTTTCTACAACTAACACAATTATCTAAACTTAACCCATATCCTGTTTCCTTTAACAATTTTAGTTCAAAGGATCTTATTAACATTTCATAATCTAATACATCTGTATTCAATAAATACATACATGTCAAAAAGCTTTTAAATAAGTTTTCATTAACTTCACCTTCTTCAACGCATATATCTATAAGCTCACATATATAAGATGAGTATGTTAGTTTATCCAAATTATCTAGTAACCCTTGAAAAGAATTTATTATTTTTCCTTCTTGCAGATTATATAAATTTTTCCCTTTAAATAATATATACTCTCCATAACAAAGTGGTAAAGTAAGAGATAAAAATTTACTCTTACTTTTTCTAGCACCTTTTGCAATGGCAGTTACTTTTCCTAATTTATCTGTATATAACCATACTAATTTATCATTTTCTTTAAACTCCATAGTCTTAATAACTACAGCATTCACCTTATGTAGTGACAGAAAAATCATCCCCTTATTTATTTAACCTTTTTATATCCTAACTCCTTTAGTAGGTTTTGATTATCTCTCCACTCTTTTCTAACCTTTACCCATATTTTTAGATTTACTTTTTCATGTAAAAATCTTTCAATTTCATATCTTGCTGTTTCACCAATTTTCTTTAAGCACTGACCATTCTTACCTATTATAATACCTTTATGTGAATCTTTTTCACAAAGCATATCTACTTCTATATGCCAAGTACCATTAGGACTTTGCTTCATTTGAATAATATCTACTGCTATACCATGAGGTATTTCTTCTCTTAATGTTCTTAATGCCTTTTCTCTTATTATTTCTGATACTACAAACCTTTCTTGAACATCTGTTATCATATCATCTGGATAGTACTTTGGACCTTCTGGCATAGCTTCTACCATTAATTTAACTAATTTATCTACATTCTTTCCCTTTAAAGCTGAAATCGGAATTATCTCTTTAAAGTTTAATTCTTGAGAATACATTTGAAGAGTTTTAGCAACTCTATCTTGAGTAAATTCATCTATTTTATTTACTACTAAAAATACAGGAGCTTTTTGATTTTTTAAGGTTTCAATTATAAACTTATCTCCCCTACCTATTTCTTCTTCAGGGTTTATTAAGAATAATACAAGGTCAACTTCCTTTATTGAATCCTTTGCTGAATTTACCATATATTCACCCAACTTATGTTTAGGCTTATGAATTCCAGGAGTATCAACAAAGACAATTTGATGATCTTTACCTGTTAATATAGTTTGAATATTATTTCTTGTTGTTTGAGGTTTATTTGATACTATAGAAAGCTTTTCTCCCATTATCTCATTTAATAAAGTTGACTTACCAACATTTGGTCTACCAACTATTGTTACAAATCCTGATTTAAACATTTTTCCTCCTAGTTTAACCCCAATATAGGCTTATTAGCCCTTGGGATATTAAAAATATTTTTATTTATAATATTTACTTTTTTAAATTATAGCATTGTTATAAAGTTTTATCATCTTTTTAAGAAAATTAAATCTTAAAAATAGTAAATATAAACAATGTCAATAAAGTTCCAAATAATGCTCCAACAATAACTTCGAAAATAGAATGTACATTAGAATCTACTCTACTTTGTGCAGTTATTAGTGCCATTAAATAGCTTAGCATTATACATATTGGTTCTTCTGTAATTAATGAAATTGCAGTTGCTATTGAAAAAGACAAAGCGCTATGTCCACTAGGCATACCACCTCTTAACGGTGTTCCTTCTCCATAAATAGACTTTACTATTAAAGTTGCAATAGTTACAACTACTAATGCTATTAATACCATATATGGTTCTGATTCCTTCATCTTATGAATTACATCATAAGAAATTAATGAAATTTTATCCCAGAAAATAATATAACCTACTACTAAAGCATTTATAGCAGTAATTAGAACAGCACCTGCCGCTGCATTTTTTGCTATTTTAGCTAATGGATGATAGTGATTTGTAGACATATCTATTGTAGCTTCTATAGCCGTATTTACTACTTCAGCAGCTAATACCATAGTAATAGTAATTGCTAATATAAGAAATTCTACTTTTGATATATCTATTACGAAACAAGCTAAAAGAACACATAGTGATGTAAATAAATGAATTTTCATATTTCTTTGAGTTCTAACAGTTTGTATAATTCCTGTAATTGCATAATTAAAGCTTTCTACTAGCTTTTTAATCTTCATAAACTTCCCCCAAATATAGTATTATCTTCTAATATCCAATTTATTTAATATTTCCTCTTCTCTCTTTCTCATTTTAAATTTATCTTCTTCAACCATGTGATCATAACCAAGTAAATGTAAAATTGAATGAACAACTAAATAACTAACTTCTCTTTCATAAGAATGACCATACTCTTTACTTTGTTCTAAAGCTTTTTCTAATGATAAAACCATATCTCCAAGTATTAATTCATCTCCATCCTTAAAGGTCTCATCAAAATCAAAATCTAAATACATATCTTTATAAACTTTATCTTCTTCAAAATCAAGCATAGGAAAAGACAATACATCTGTTTCTCTATCTATACTTCTTGTTTCATTGTTTATTTCTCTTATTTCTTCATTATCAACAAATAACAAAGATATTTGATATTCTACATTAACCCCTTCTTCTTTTAATGCAAAATCACAAACCTCTGTAATTTTTTCTATAAATTCATCTGTGACTTCTATTTTATCTTGCCTATTTTCTGTGTATAACATATTTTACTCCTTTATGTTTAAAATTAAAGGGAAAGGTATGATACCCTCCCCTATCAATGCCTTATAAAATTTAATTTTTTACTTTTTTTCAGTTGGATATTCAATTCTATGATGATAAATTCCATCTAAAGTTTTTAAGAAACTCTGTCTTATAACCTCTATATCTTTTAATGTCAAATCACAATCTATTAATTGGTTACTACTTATTTTGTCATTTATTATATTATTAACCATTTGTTCAATTTTAGCCTTAGTAGGCTCAGGTATTGATCTAACAGATGCTTCAACACTATCAGCAAGCATTAATACTCCAGATTCCTTTGTATTAGGAATTGGCCCTGTATATCTAAAATCTTCTTCCTTAATCTCATCTGGATTTTCTGAAGAATTTTTAAGCTTATAATAGAAATACTTAACAAGCGTAGTTCCATGATGTTGTACTATTATATCTTGAATAACCTTCGGTATATTATGCTCCTTTGCCATTTCTATCCCATCCTTAGTATGAGATAAAATAATTAAAGCGCTTAAATTTGGTGTAATTTTATCATGAGGATTTTCTCTTCCTATTTGATTTTCACCAAAGAAGTATGGTCTTTTTGTTTTTCCTATATCATGGTAATAAGCTCCAACCCTAGCTATAACCGGATTTCCTCCTACAGCTTCAGTAGCTGCTTCTGCCAAGTTAGCTACCATCATACTGTGATGATAAGTTCCAGGCGCCTCCATTAAAAGCTTCTTCATAAGAGGCTGATTAGGATTAGATAACTCTAATAACTTTATATTAGTAACTACATCAAATATCGATTCAAAAAATGGAAGTAAACCAACTGCAAGTATACCTGAAAGTAATACAGCAAGTATAGTATATCCAGTTTGAATAAGATTTTCCTTTAAATTATTAGATGAAACCATGCCTATAGTCAATGTTAGTATTGCCAAAATAACAGTTATATATATTGTGGAATATATAATATCATTTCTTTGTTGAACCTTTTTAAGAGCTGTAGAACCTAATACAACACTTAAAATCGATAGTACTATAACCTCAGCATTAAAGCTAACTACTATAGCAACAAATACTAAATTCAATAAGTTTACAACCAATGATATTCGATAATCTATTAATATAGTCATTAACATTGCTCCACATGCTATAGGAATTAAATAAGGAGATACTATATTAAGTCCCATAGAAAGCATAAGACTAATAATATTTATACTGCTAATTAATATAATAAGATTAGTATTTTTAAATATATCTGGTCTTTCTTTAGCTATATATCCATATTGGATAAATAAAATCAAAGTTACTATTATTGCTAATGATATAAATGACATAACATAACTTTTTGTCAAAGCACTACTTAACAATCCAAGCTCATTTAATATTTCTATTTGCCTTTCTGTTACAGGTTCTCCTTCTTTAACTATAATTTGATTTTTCTTTATTATTTCTTTTTGAACGCTTTTTTCAGCTTCCTTTATATTTTCTTCCATCTTTTCAGAATCAATAAAAAGGTTTGGGTTTATTTGTGAGTATACTATATTTTTCAATGTATCTTCTAAATTTCTATCAAGATTATAACTTTCAATTATCTCATCAGCAAAAGTTTTTGCTTTTTGTATTGCTTCATAATCATTTTCACTAATATCATTTTTATAAGCTGCTTCTAGAGCACTTATTATAATATTTTTAGTTTCAGTTACTTTCGTTGTGTCCAATGCTAATAATATATTATACTCATCATCAGTCAATTTAAAAGCATCCACTTTTTTAATCTCTGTTAGCTTATCTTTATCATCTTTATCAGATGCAATTTCTGTCGCAACTTTATTAAACAATTCATTTGTATTATTTAAAGCTTCTGTTTTTACTTCACTTTTAACATAATATTTTTTATCTTCTTTTGCTTTTGCAACTGCTTCATCAATTTTTTGTTGAGTTGCAACTTCATCGATAGTATCTATAGGTGCTTTTATATCTACTGACGCAATATCTCCTACTGACAAATTATATTTCTTCGGTGAAATATTAGTTAATAAAAGTACATACGTAATTATAAGTACTATCAAATATATAAAAATTCTTTTGTATCCTTTACTATCTTTTTTCTTATCTTTCTTTAAAAACAATTTCATCCCCCTTTAACCACATAGTTTTAATAATCTATAGGTTCATTATTTACAATATTTTGTTCAACAATAAAGACTACATTAATTAATATATCCTCTGCTGAATCTTCCTTTGTTGTAATTATTCTATCTACAATTGTTGCTTCCCTAGTTAAATTATTATAAAGAGATTCTTCTAACACTTTTACAGAGTTATTAATTATTTCCTCTTTTGTTAATTCAATTGGAAACTTATTTTTTTCATAATAGTTTATCTTAGTAATTAATTTCCTACTTTCCTCTATTTTATCATAATCTTTAAAGTCTTTTATAGCTTTTTTAATATAAATTTTCTTTCCGAATAAAGTTAAATAAATATCACTATCTTTTTCACCAGTTCTTTTTAATTCAGTTCCATTTACCTTTGCCACCATACTCTTTTCATAAAATGTATTAGCCATAACTACTCCATCTGGTACAACTTCATATGGCTCTTCTTCTTTTCCATTGATACCTTCAATTATTATATCTCCAGCATGTACATATTCTCCGATATGAACCGTTGATCTTCCCGAAAAAGCATAAACCCGACTTACTTCCCCATCCATTTTAGCAACCAGATTTCCATACTTCTCTTCTTTAACCTCAGGAGGATTTACTTTTTCCTCAATAGTTATCTTTAAAGTTGAACCTTCTACTCTTGCCCTAAGCCATAGGATGTCTGAATTCATATTTTCTAATTTTTTCTCTATATCTTTAAAATTTATACTTTTTTTACTTATGCCAGGTTTGATCCCTAATGAATAAAGTTGCTGTCTTATCTCATAAGGTGAAACATTCTGCTTAGTGGTAATTTCTATACTCCAAACAAATGTAGAAAAATATAGTAATAGGATAACAAAAATTCCTCCTCCAATAGTTAAAAAAAACTTACTTTTTAATTTTCCAACAAGAAAAAGTATTCCTTTACTTCCTACTATTTTAATTTTACCATTTAATCTTTTTACTATTTGTATTACATCTTCATAATAATTATAGTCAATAGTTATCTGAATAGTTGCTACGTCTATTCTCTTTACGTTTATAACATGAATATTTTCATTCCATAATATGTTCAAAAATCTCTCTGGTTTCAATATGTTAATCTCAACTACAACTTTTCCACTTTCAAAAACTCCTGACGCCATGCTACACCTCATAAGAAATGGATTTAAATTTTCCACTTATAGTTATAGTAGAATCTCCAATATACAAAATTTCAAAATTTTCTCCTTCAATATCAATAATTTTAACCTTGGTGTTTATCTTAATGATATTTCGATCAAATAATATAATTCCCTTATGATTTTCTATAGTAATTTCATCATTGCCTATAATTGTTATCTTAGGAAGGTTTAGCATCACATCTTTAGGCAAATCAAGCTTCTCAACTAATATTTCTCTGCTTTTTTCCATTTTTCCTTGCATATCTTTCTCTCCTTATACTCTTTCTAATAGTACTTTATGATAAAAATATATAGAAAATTACAGATAGAAAGCAAAAAGCAAAAGGAATAAAAATTCCTTTTGCTTTTATTTATCAGTTAATATTAATCTTATAAAATTGACCTTAATTTGCATAACTAAAAAGTTATAGATGTTATTAACACCAATGATGTAGCCGTTGCTTTAATAATTTTATCTTTCTTATATTAACTGCTGAGGAAGGTACTATAACAAGATTTACTTAATTAAACCTTATTTATTCCCTTAATTCAAGTATAATTACTTTTACACTTTTGATAAATATATAAACTATAGTCCTCAACCTTGATGTATAATAAAATACATTTAGACTTATTGGATAAATATAGCCTCCAATAATAGCTTACTTAATTAATTAAGTTACATTGAAATTTAAATCAAAATTATCCTACTTGAATTTTCTCTTTCTAGCAGCTTCTGATTTTTTCTTTCTCTTCACGCTTGGCTTTTCATAGTGTTCTCTCTTCCTAACTTCTGAAAGAACTCCTGCTCTAGCACATTTTCTTTTGAATCTTCTTAATGCACTTTCAAGTGTTTCGTTTTCTCCAACTTTTATTTCTGACATCTATTATCCCTCCCTCCGCTAGCTCAAATTAATTAATTTAACTCAGCTACGGGCTTAATAACACACGCTATATTATACAATAGGCATCCCTTAAAGTCAACCATTAGATACAAACTTATTTAGCCTGGTGGCCATTTTAAATCTCTTTGCCCTAATACGTGGAAATGCATATGGTCTACTGTTTGGCCCCCATCTTTTCCGCAGTTATTTACTATTCTGTAGCCTGATTCACTAATATTTAGCTCTCTTACTAGTTTATTAATAACTAAGAATATATGTGAAATAATATCTGCATTTTTTTCATTTAATTCATTTACACTTTGAATATGCTCCTTAGGTATTACTAAAAAGTGAACAGGAGCCTCTGGGCTAATATCATAAAAAGCTAATACTCTATCATCTTCATATAACTTCTTACTTGGAATCTCACCATTTACTATTTTACAAAATATACAACTCATAATTTCACCACCCTTCATTATAATTGATAGTTGGTAATTGATAATGAATAATTATTGAAGAAACTCAGTTTACTGAGTTTCTAAATTATATTTTTTCTTATAATTCAGCTACGCTGAATTATCTCCTTAATTATCAATTATGCATTATCAATTATTCATTTTTAAAGTAGTTTTGCTATACCAACTTCATTTTCTGCTTTAGTAATTTCTATATCTACTATTTTACCAGTTACATCAGAACATGCGCAAGGCACCTGTACTTTAATATAATTTCTTGTATAGCCTTCATATATACCTTCTTGGCTCTTTACTTCGGTTTCTATAAGTACATCCATTTCTTTGCCTATAAACTTTTCTATAAACTCTTTTTCATTTCTATTGCTTAATTCAATTAAAAGTTTACTTCTTTTTTCTTTAATACTACCATCTATTTGGTCTCCCATTTCAGCAGCTCTAGTACCTTTTCTAGGACTGTATTTAAATACATGAGTTTTAGTAAGCTTAATTTTTTCTAAGAATTTATAAGTTTCATTAAACTCTTCTTCAGTTTCTCCAGGGAACCCTACTATTACATCTGTAGTAATAGATACATCTGGTAAAGTCTTTCTTAAAAGCTCCACAGAAGCTGCATATTCTTCCGCAGTATATCTTCTATTCATTCTTTTAAGAGTTGTATCACATCCACTTTGTAATGATAAGTGGAAATGAGGACAAAGTTTCTTAAATCCTTTAATCTTTTCTATTACTTCTGGTGTAAAGAAAGCAGGCTCTATAGATCCTATTCTAATTCTTTCTATTCCATCTACTTTCTCTATTTCTTCTATAATATCAATTAATGTTATATTACCTTCTAAGTCTAATCCATATGAAGCAGTATGAATACCAGATAAAATGATTTCCTTAAATCCGTGTTCAGCTAATTTATTAACTTCTTCTATCACCTTTTTAGGATCTTTTGAACATACTGACCCTCTTGAATAAGGTATTATACAGTAAGTGCAAAATCTATTACATCCATCTTGAATCTTTAAAAAAGCTCTAGTTTTATCTTGATACTCTTCTATATTTAACTCTTCAAATTTTTTATTCTTAAGTACACCTTCAACATGAACTTGTGATTTTCCTTCTTCCCTTGCCTTATTCACATAGTAAACTACATCGCCCTTGTTTCTTGTCCCTAAAACTACATCAACACCTGGAATCTCAGAAACTTCTTTTGGAGCAATTTGTGAATAACATCCAACAACTGCAATTACAGCATTTTCATTTAATCTTCTTGCTCTACTTATGATTTGTCTTGACTTCTTGTCTCCCATATTGGTTACAGTACATGTATTGATTACATATACATCAGCTTCTTCATTAGCCTCTACAACTTCATAGCCTTCTCTTATAAATTTTTCAGCCATGGCTTCTGATTCATATACGTTAACTCTACATCCAAGAGTAGAAAATGCAACCTTCATTATTTATTTCCTCCTAAATCTCCAAGCTCATATTGAACTAATGAAGTAGCAACAAAACCTGCTGTTTCTGTTCTAAGGATTCTACTTCCTAAAGTCACTATATAAGCACCATTTTCTTTTAGTTTATTTATTTCACTTAATTCAAATCCACCTTCAGGACCAACTAATATCCCAACAGTTTTAATTTTTGATGTATCAATATTTTCATCATTAAATAATGTTTTTATACCAAAATTTTCTGCATTTTCATAAGGAACTATAACTAGATCTAAAGCTTTCATATTGGTTAATGCATCTTCAAAAGAAATAGGCTCAGATACCGTAGGTATAATAGTTCTTTTACTTTGCTTTGCAGCTTCTAAAGCTATTCTATTTAATCTATCTAGCTTTTTAAATTCACCCTTTAACTTTATATCTACTCTTTCAGTTAAAGTAGGTATAAATTCAGTTATACCTAGCTCTGTTCCTTTTTGAACTATTAGATCCATTTTTTGAGACTTTGGCAACCCTTGGAATAAATATATTTTAACTTCACTTTCATTATTTATCTCAAGCTTTTCTTCTATATCAACAATTACTTCTTGCTTTGTAATAGTTCTTATATTTGCTAAAAACTCTTCTCCACAACAATTATTTAAGACTATTTTATCCCCTTCATTTAGCCTTAATACTTTATATAAGTGTTTTACATCATCACCTAAAATCTTTGCTTGCTTATCTACAAAATTTTCTTTAGGAGTAAAAAATTTATGCATCTAACAATCTCCTTAAAACTATTTTAATTTGGCAACTATGCAGTTCCATTCCCCGTCTTTATTTATTTCAACTACTTCAAACCCTACTTCTTGAAGCTTATTAGTAACCATATCTACCCTATCATGAATAATCCCAGAAGTTATAAAGTATCCATCTTCCTTTAATACTCTTTTCACATCTTCTGTTAATATACAAATTACTTCTGCAATAATATTTGCAACTACAATATCTGCTTTTCCATCTATTACTTCTACTAAGTTACCATATAGTATTTGTATATTGTCTAAATTATTAAATCCTACATTTTCTTTTGCAGATTCAACAGCAACTGGATCTAAATCTACTCCAACAGCCATCTTTGCTCCTAATTTTGCTGCTGCGATTGCAAGTATACCCGAACCACATCCAACATCAAAAACAGTACTATCTTCTTTAACATACTTATCTAAAGCTTGAATACACATTCTTGTTGTTTCATGAGTTCCTGTACCAAAAGCCATTCCTGGATCTAATTCTAGTACTAATTCATTTCCCTTTGGTTCATATTCTTCCCATATAGGCTTTACTACTATTCTATCACCAATTTTAGTAGGCTTATAATACTTTTTCCAATTATTTGCCCAATCTTCTTCGTACATTTTTTCGCTTTCAACCTTGTAAGCTCCTGTATCTATACCTATGTCTTTAAGTTCTTTCATCTTATCATTAACATATTTTAATACTTCTTCTATATTATCTTCTTCTGAAAAATAAGCCTTTACTACAGCTACTTCTCCTTTATGTTCTAATACATTTATATCTGCAAAATCCCAAGTTAGTGGACCTTGCTCTCTTTCTAATATGTCATTTGGATCTTCTATTGCAACTCCTTTACAATCTAATCCATAAAAAATTCCTGAAACTGGCTCTAGAGCTTCACTTTTAGTTATAACTCTAACTTCTATCCATGTTCCTTCCATTAAAATCAGTCCTTTCAAAGATATTTGACTAATTTATTATTTTACACTTATGTTAAGTTTCTGTCTATATTTAAAGACAAAAAGATTTAAGTTATTGTGATTTTACAGCTTATATAAAAAGAAGAAGCCCAAAAGCTTCTTCTTTTTATTTTTAATTATCAGATTTTACTTTCTTTTTCTTGTAAACAAAAATACTTCCAACTATAATAGCTATTACACCTATCAATACCACGTACACAGAATTCGTACCTCCAGTATTAGGAAGATCACTTCCATTTACAGTTCCATTATTATTATCATTATTTTCATCATTACTCACATTGTTATTGCTTTCATTACCATTATTACTTCCATCATTATCGCCATTATTACCTCCGCTATTATTATCACCATTTTCATTATTATTTTCTTCATCACTCTTTATTACTAATTCTTTTATGGCTGTTTCAAGATTTTCTAAAGCTTTATCTATTTCCTTTTGTTCAGCCTCTTCATTAGCAACAATATTTTTAGCATTAACTAAAGCTTCCATCATTTTTTTCCAAGTATTATTAGTATAATTTTCTTCCTTTAATGCTTCAGCTTCTTCTATTTTTTTATTTAAATCACTCTTATCTCCCTTAAGAACTAATTTGCTTATGCCGAGGTTTATATTAGATTGTAATTCATCTACTATTGATTGTTCTATATTTTGATCAACTATTATCTCTTCTGCTTTATCTATTAAATTTATTAATGCTTCAGAACTTTCCTTAGTATAAATATTTAAATCTAATTGCTTTACCTTATCTAATATATCCATAAGTTTTTCTTTATTAGCTTTTATAGATACCTTGGAAACTGCTTCTATAAGAACCTTAGTTATTCTATCAACCTCTTCTTGTTTAGCATCATCTTTATCCATTATTAATTGTGCTTCATTAACTAAAGCTTCTAACCCCTCAATAGTAATAGGTTTATAGTTTTCAACATTATTAAGCACTTTATTTACAGTATCTAAAACAGCTTCTAATGATGTCTTATTTGCTTTAAATACTAAATTTATAATAGATGCGCCAAGATTATCATAAGCATTTTTTATATCATCTTCTGTAGCATCACCATTGTCTGCAACCAACTTAGAGTTGTTTAATGATACTATAAAGATTTCCCATGATGATTTTGTATATTTATCCTCATATTGTATCAAAGCTTCAGCTGTCTCTATAAGTTTTAATAATGCTGAATTATCAGCCCTATCTACTAAGTTAATAATAGCTTCAAGTAGTTCTTTAACCATATTATTAACTTCCTCTTGATTAGCCTCTGAATTATTTACAATATCCTCTGCCTTTTTAATTGCTTCATTTAATTTTTCTAACGATGAAGGAGTAAAGTTCTCTTCAGATTCTGCTTTATTTTTTGCGATTTCAATAGTTTCTTTTAATGCTTCTTTATCAACAGCATATTCTAATTTAGCTGATGCTAGCACTAATTCATTAAAAGCTTCATCTACTTCACTTTGTTTTGCATACTTATTTTCAATTACAGATTTCGCCTTTTCAAGAGCTTCAGTAAAGTTATTCCAACTTTCTTCAGTGTAATTATCATTTTTCTTATCTTTTAAACTATTATACAAATTAGTTAATAGTGACTTATTAGCCTCATCTTCATCCATTCCTGGAACAACTAGATCTTTCATGTCTAGCCACATAACAACAGAGCTATCTTCTGGGTTAACTGCATATTTATTTTCATCATTTATAAATGCATCTCTTTGAGCAATTACTTCTGCTTCTGATAATGCCTTAGAGTAAACCCTTGCACTTCCAAACTCATAATCACTAGTTCTATTTGTTTCTGGACAATATCCTAACCATAATGATTGGTTATTTTGATAAACTCCACCACTTGCTGTAACAGTAGCTCTTCCAAGTAATTTTCCATCAACATATAATGATAATAAATTTTCATCATAACTTCCTACTATTTGGTGCCAATTTTCTATCCAATTTTCAGGAATATCTACTACCGCTTCCTTCGTATACCATTTATTATCTGTAGCTTTAATAAATATATCAAAGGATATTTTACTTGAACTTACATATCTAGTCCTTAATCCAAAGCTACTATCCCCTTTACCCATTATCATGTTATAATCCTTACTAATACTAGTTGGATTTATCCAAACTTCTGTAGTAAACGGTTGCTTTCCTTTAAATACTTGATTAAATATATCCTCTCCATCAGTACCTTTATTGTTAGTAATTTCTAACTTTCCAGTCATTTTATTTCCTGTAATACTATCTGTATATAATTTAGCACTATTCATAATAAGTGGATTTATTTCATTTACACTCTTATCCTCTATATATGCAGTATCTGAACCCTTAATTTTTTCTATATCTTCTAAAGCTTTTATTAGCTTATTATAAAGATCCTCACCAACTTTTTCTTTTTGCTCATCTGTTAAACTATCATATTTAAATTTAATTGCCATTACTTCATCATATTGACTATATGAATATACAACTAATTTCTTAATTGCTTCTATTACATCAATTTCATTAAATCCATCAATATTTCTCCAAGGTTTACTTAATTCCATAGGTGATTCATCAGTTGTATATGGTATTACTGTATATTCATAATTATACACTTTATCATTATTCACCCTATATTCAGGTAATGTATCAGGTCCACAACTTTTATTTCCATTACCTTGAGATTTATAATCTATTGATAGAATAGTTTCTTTTCTAGGAGAACCCAATTCATAAGGATGTGTTGCATTTGTTAAATCATCTGCTGTAAAATGTAATGCACTTGCTTCTAGTAAATCTTTACTTGCAACTAATACTGCATTACTACTATTATCATTTTCTACACTAATCCATTTAACTCCTGTTAGATTTCCTGTATCTTGAGTCTTTAAGAATGGATAGAAGAAATCTGAAACTGTATTTTCATATAAGCCAACAGTTGCAAATGTATTTCTATCTTGGTAGGATTCTACAGGTCCATCCCCATACCATGTTACATTCTCATAATTTTCTGGTAAAACCATTGTAGAACCAACCTTTAAATATCTTCCCATGCTTGTATTAGTAGCGTCTACAGTTAGATTAACAGTTATTTCTCCTGTTCCATTTATAGTATATATAATTTTTTCTGTAGCGCCCTTTGCATTGTTTAAAACTAAGTCGCTAGTAATTATTGTTCGTCCATCTTCTCCCTTTTCTACACTAATATCATTTGCAGTAATATTTTTATTAGCACTTCTCCAATTTGAATCATAATTTCCGTTATCATTACTTATAGGTGCCCTCCAAAAATTAGGAGTAGGTCCTTCTTCAATTAAAACTTCTCCATTATAAATATAATTACTCATTAATCCAGTTGTCTTATCTATTTTAAAAGAAAAGTTTTCGCCAGATACTAAAATTTCAGTTTCATCATTATTAATATTAATGTTTTCACTTGAAATAGCTGAAGCTACATTTTGAATATTAGAAGGTACTTTAAACTGCTCATATGATATTTCATGACCAGCATCAGCCCATAAAGTATCATTTTTTAGTCTTACTGATATATTCAAATAATATTCTGCTCCTGCCTTAATTTCTGATGGCATGTTATAAGGTATCTCAATTGTTTTTGTTGCTTTAGGTTCAACATCTATATTCGAAAGTGTACCATCATCAACTACAACTCCATCTTGAATCAATTGCCATACAAGGTCATATTCATTTAAGTTATTAAAATTATTCTCATTATAAACTTTAATCTTTTTCGTAGCTATTTCATTTTCACTTGCACTAAACCAAAAACTTTGATATTGATATTTCACTTCATAAAGTTCTGGTTGAATAGTTCTATCAGCAGATATTAATCCATTATTAGAAAAATCTCCATCATTAGGAGAATCTCCCCAGTCCCCACCATATCCATAGAATTTGCCATCAGCCTCTTCATTATAGAAAGTTTGTTTAGCCTCTGATGATGCATAGTAATCCCAAATTCCTTCCGAATTTTCTTCTATATTATCTGAATAATCTATCCATAATAATACTTTTGAAGAATCAGATTTTATTGCTGGTTCAAAATTATATTGAGATTTTATCTCTTCTGCTGTTAATGCTTCACTATATATACGAGCCATAGAAATCTCTCCATCAAAACTTCTACTACGTACAGTATCATAACCAACTGATACAGGATCATTAGTGGAGTCTATTGATACATCTTGTATTTGAGATGCTACCTCTACCCCATCAATATATATCTTTAATGTAGTTCCATCATATGTTCCCACAACTTGATGCCAATTTCCAACCCAATTCTCTGGGAATTCAGCAGTACAAACCTTCCAACTTCCATTGCTAACAACAAAAAACTCTAATCCATTTCCTGAACTTTGTGTTTTTAAAGCAACTTGATTGTCTCCTTTAGAAAGCAAAACACTATTCATACTTTCAGATGCAGGTTTTACTATTGCTTCAAATGTAAATGAAGCATTATCTCCTGATAGTTCACTATTATATAAATTAGAATCAGTAGGATTCATTATAGTATATCCATCATATGCTTTTCCTGTAATTGATGCCTCATCAGCTTCTGATACAGTACCATCCCCATAAACTGTACCTACGACCTTATTGCTGCTTTTATCCATTATTTTATATTGTTGTGGCAAGGTAGCTAAACGTGATTGGTCTACCCAATCCCATACAAAAGCTCCTATCATATTCTCAGAACTTCTTATAGCATCCCAATATTCTTTTAAATTTCCAACTGCATTTCCCATAGCATGTGAATATTCACAAAGAACATATGGCATGTTAGATTTATTACTTGAACTAGAAGCCTTAGACCATGTAGTATCTACTGATGGATACATATTACTATCTGTATCTACTCCGCCATTCCACCCTAATCCTTCACTATGAACAGGTCTTGTATTATCACGATCCTTAAAATACCACACCATTTCGGGATACAAATTATTTGCTCCATTTTTACTGTATGACATTTCATTTCCAATTGACCACATAACTATTGATGTTTGATTTTTTAAAGTTTGAAATGATGTGTTAGTTCTATCCATAGTAAGTGGCTTTAAATACTTTCCTATAGCATCTTGATTATTCATAAGGCTATGACTTTCAGCATTAGTCTCACCCATCATATATAATCCATATTTGTCACATAAATAATATAAGTATTCATCATTTCCATAATGTGATGTACGAATTGCATTAATATTGTATTGCTTCATTAATTCTACATCTTTTTCTAAAACATCCCTAGGTACATGCTTACCATATACAGGATCAGTATCATGCCGATTTGTTCCCTTCATTAATAACGGTTGCCCATTAATTGTTATAGTTTGGTAAGTCTCAGTAGTTTGGTTATAATTAGTTCTGTTATCAACAGTACTACTTGTGAATGTAATCTCTCTAAACCCTATTTGTTGAGATATACTTTCTAAATGATTTCCTTCAGCATCATTTAATGTCATTACTAATGTATAAAGATTAGGAGTTTCAGCAGACCATAGCTTTGGTGCCTCAACAATTTTTTCTCCTTTTATTTCTATACTGTTATTTGACTTAATATTTTCTACTGGTATAACCATTTCATTATTATCGAAAATATTTGTTCCGCTTTCATCAAATAATTTTACATCAACTGTATAATTTGATATGTCTTTCAAAGAAAAATTATTAACCTTTAATGATATGTCTAGATCTGAATTTATAAAACTTTCATCTAGGTCTGTTACCACTGAATAATCAACTATATGAGTATTAGGAGTAGATCTAAGATATACATCTCTAAATATCCCACCGTCATAAATCATATCTTGATCTTCCATCCATGTTCCATCACAAAATTTGTGAACCTTTACAGCTAAAGTGTTATTTTCTCCCTTTGGATTTAAATACTCAGTAATATCAAATTCATGAGGTCTATAACTATCCTCACTATATCCTACTTCTTTACCATTCACATATACGTAATAAGCAGACTCAACTCCTTGAAATGATATATATACCTTTCCATCTTCTTGTATCATATTCTCATCTACAACAAAATTTTTACGATAAAGCCCAACCGGATTATAATTTACAGGTGCTTGAGGTACTTGTACATTCGAATCATATTTGCTTTGCCAAGGCATCTGAACATTGGTATATATTGAAAAATCAAAGCCATAGCTTGTCCAACTTGCAGGTAATTGCACATTTTTCCATCCATCATCATTATTAAGAATATAATCCTCATTCATAAAGCCATCATCTAAAAACTTCTGTGCTTCTTGTGCATTTTGTACAACTGTTAGATCCCAATTATTATTATCTCCCGTTAATAATTGATAATAATTTGATCTTTCTTTTTCATAATTTAAAGCTCCTAGCCTAGCTGATTCAATATCTTGATATGCAACAGTAGAAGTAGTTGCCTCTTCTCTATTTATTCCAAAAACATCTACAGCTCTAACAGAATTTCCATTTACATCTATATAATCTATTCCCATATACTCTTTATGGGTAAATTTTTTTTCATCTGGAGTAAGTTTTTGCTCTGCTTGTTCTAATTCCGGCCATTTTTCTCCCTTCCATGCCCCTATCTCCTTATTTATTGTTTCACTAACTGCATAAACTGGTAATGATTCACCTACAATTGATGCAATTAAAGTTACTAAAATACTCAGAGATATTATTTTCTTTTTTCCTCTCATATTTTACCTCCCCTAATATTTAGTAGCTACCTTAATAAAATACTTAAGTAAACGTTTAATAAAGCTTCATCATGTCTTATTCACTAAATTAACTTATTAAAATAACTCTAAAATAATTATAATTCTTTTTGGTAGTTTTTTACATATGATTTTGTTAAGTGAATCTTCAATTTTATTAACCAAACATTTAATTTTATTAAAATTATTTAGATTTAATATATTTATATAAAAATAAAAAAGTCCTTCTATATAATTTTGCTTGCTCCAAGTCATCGCAAAATTAATAGAAACACTTCAGAACTAAAGGAAGGAAATTATAAAAAGTTATTCATAGGATAACATCTCTATAATTTCCTAAAGAGTTAAAAAAAGCATTTGGTGAACCAAATGCTTTTTTATTAAAATTATTTAGCTGACTTTGCAGCTTCTAAAATCTTGTCATAACTTGGTTGATTTGTTATTTCATCTAAGTACTCAACAAAAGTTACATTATCATTTGAATCAACTACAAATGATGCTCTTGTTAATAATCCAAGTTCCTTTGCATATGTTCCTGTAGCTTGTGAAAAGCTTCTATCCTTATAATCTGAAAGTGTTTTAACTTTTTCAACACCTTCTAATGCACACCATCTACTTTGAGCAAAAGGTAAATCCATTGAAATTGTATAACAAGTTACTCCATCTAATGCATCAATTTTTTCATTAAATGTCTTTACTTCCATATCACAAACAGGTGTATCTATTGATGGTACTGTTAAGAATACTCTAACTCCTTTTGTATCCTTTTCTGTAAACTCTCCTAAGTCATTAGTTGAAACTTTAAAACTTGGTAGTTTATCTCCCACTGATAATGTATTTCCTTCTAAAGTAATTGGTGAACCTTGAAATTTTACCATTTTCATTTTATTTTCCTCCTAAATTAGTTTTTCATTTTATATTTTCCAAAATAACCATATTTTATTTACTTTTATTATATACCTAATAACTATTATTCGTAAATATTATTTATTCTCAAATATAATTGTTTTAACTTAGGATAATATATGTAATGGTTTATACTTCGTATTTCTTAACTAATTCTCTAAATTCATCTTCTTTTGTAGTTAAATAATTATTAAACTCTAAATTACTAGCCTCTACTTTCTTTGCTAGTTCAAGTAAAAATTCAGGTATAATTGCTGCTGGAAGGTCTCCACAAGCTACACCAAGCTTAGTATCTCCTACACCATAAGCTCCTCCAACAAATAAAGTAAAGCATTCATCTACTTTATCTAAAACTCTCTTTTTCTTTCCTGTAAACCCTATAGAACCTATTTGATGAACTCCACAAGAGTTTTGGCAACCTGAAAAATGCATTGTAGGTAAAACATCTAATCTATAATTATTTTCCTTAAAATAATCCATAACCGCATTTAAAGTTCCTTGGCTATTACATAAACCTATTTGACAAATTGGAATTCCTATGCAAGATACACTTTGTTCAAATTTAGTCTTAGCACTCATTTCTTCAGTTAAATCTAGTAATTTTTTAGCTTCAATTCCATTTAAGTTTCTAAAATAGATTCCTTCAGACATAGCTAATCTAATTTCCACATCTTCAAATTTACTTATTAAATCTAAAATCGATTTTAAATCCTTAGTTAATAATTGTCCTCCAATCGGATGTAAGTAAACACTGTATAATCCCTTTTGTTTTTGTTTAAATAATCTTGGATTCTCTATTTCAATTTCTATTCCTTCTTTATTATAAACCTTAGGCTCTACAGTTATTTCTAAGTTTTCTTTTTCCTTTACTTCATTTACATGTTTTCTATAACAATCTAAGAAGTCTTTTTCTCCCATTCTATCTAATATATATCTTACACGTGCTTTATTTTTATTTTCATAATCACCTTCAGCCATAAACATTCTAACCATGCCTTCAACATAGTATAAAATTTCTTTTGGCTCAATTAAATCTTGATATTTAACAGCCATCTTAGGATTTTGTCCTAATCCACCACCTAAATAAACTTCAAAATATTCTTTTCCATCTTTATTTACTGCTACAAATCCTAAGTCTTGAACTGTACAATGTGCTGCATCTTCTTTTCCATTAGAGACAGATACTTTAAGCTTTCTTGGTAACTTATATGTGTAAATTCTTTCTAAAAAGTAATTACCTATAGCTTTTGCATATGGAGTAACATCAAATTCTTCATTAGGATCTACTCCTGATAATGGAGACATAGCCACATTTCTTGGATAGTTTCCGCCAGCACCTCTAGTATATATATCATTATCTAAAGCTTCTTTCATTAGATCACAAATTTCATCTATATTTAATCCATGTAACTGAATGGCTTGGCGAGTTGTGAAATGAATCTTATCTAATCCATATTTTTCAGCAAAACCATATACTTTTAACATTTCATCTACTTTAGTTATACCTGATGGAATTCTAAGCCTTATCATGAATTCCTTGCCACCTCTATGCGCATATACTCCAAATCCACCTGATGCATGTTTAAATTGCATTAAATTTAACTCACCATTAGCAAATTTATGCCCTACTTCTCTAAAATCCTCAATTTCTCCATATAGAACTTCCTTTAATTTATCCATTATTTCCACCTCTTCATAACTTTAATGTTACTGTAAATTATAACACTAAAGAAAGTTTTTTTCTTATTGAATATTCTTATGATAATAATAAGATTTTCTTATTATTAAGCTTGTTTCAGCATATATCTTAGTCTATGCATATTTATATTTTTTATAAAAAAAAGAATTAGCTAAGCTAATCCTTTCTATTTAAATAAATCTTTTAAACCTTTTTTATGAGATGTTCCTTCTCCAACTTTTTCTCCACACGCTTCCATAAATGCTTTTAATGCATCCTTTTGCTTTTCATTTAAGTTCTTAGGAATATCTACTATTACTTTAACATATTGATCTCCTCTACCAGATGAGTTTACTCTAGGTACTCCTTTTCCCTTTAATCTAAATAGTGTACCTGATTGAGTTCCTGCAGGAATTGTGTACTTTACATCTCCATCTACTGTAGCAACAGTTATTTCTGTTCCTAAAGCAGCATTACCCATAGATATATGAGTGTCGATGTATATATCATTTCCTTTTCTTACAAACTTCTTTGAAGGAGCCACATTAATTTTTACGTATAAATCTCCTGGTGGGCCATCATTAGTGCCATGATTTCCTTGGCCCCTTAAAGGCATAACATTTCCTGTATCTACCCCAGCTGGAATATTAACTGTAATTTTTCTTGTCTTTCTAACATGACCTCTTCCATGACATGTAGTACATGGTTCTTCAATAATTGTACCAGTACCATGACAAGTATCACAAGTTGAAGTGCTTACAAAACTTCCAAGCGGAGTTTGTCTTTGAACTCTTACTTGACCTTGACCATTACATGTTGGACATGTCTTTTTTGAAGTACCAGCTTTAGCACCTGTTCCTTTACAAGATTCACAAGATTCGCTTCTATCTATTGATAGTTCCTTTTCAACTCCAAAAACTGCTTCTTCAAATGTTAAATTAATTGTATATTCTAAATCAGAACCTCTTTGAGGGCCATTTCTTCTTCTTCCGCTGCCACCGCCGCCTCCAAAGAAGCTTTCAAATATATCTCCAAAGCCGCCCATATCTGAAAAATCAAAGCCACCAAATCCACCTGCACCAAATCCACTACCATCGAAATCAGCTGTTCCATACCTATCATATCTTTCTTTTTTCTCTGGATCTGAAAGCACTTGATAAGCTTCATTTATTTCTTTAAATTTATTTTCAGCTTCCTTATCTCCTTGATTCTTGTCAGGATGATATTTTATAGCAAGCTTTCTAAAGGCTTTTTTGATTTCTTCATCTGAAGCTCCTTTTTCAAGCCCAAGGGCTGCATAATAGTCCTTATTTGCCATCTATTTTCACCACCATTTTCAACTTCATAAAAGGGAAGACGACTTTTGCCTTCCCTCCTATATTATATATATCTCATTAATAAGTTACAACTATTTGTCGTCTTTAACTTCGAAATCTGCATCTACTACATTATCATCATGTGAAGCGTTTCCTGCTCCGCCCATATTGTTTGGATCAAAGCCTGCTCCGCCCATGTTATTTGGATCAAAACCTTCAGCTCCACCAGCTGCTTGATACATTTTTGAAGATAATGCATAGAATTCCTTATTTAATTCTTCCATTGCATTTTTAATAGCTTCTACATCTTCGCCATCTTTAACTTTATTTAATTCATCTAATTTAGCTTGAACTGTAGCCTTTTCATCAGCAGATACCTTATCTCCTAATTCTTCTAAAGCCTTAGCTGTTTGATAAGAAGCTTGGTCTGCATTATTCTTAACTTCTATTTTTTCTTTTCTCTTCTTATCTTCTTCAGCAAATTTTTCTGCTTCTTTTACTGCCTTTTCAACTTCTTCATCACTTAAGTTAGTTGATGCTGTAATAGTAATATTTGCTTCTTTATTAGTTGCCTTATCTAAAGCTGATACTTTAACTAATCCGTTAGCATCTATATCAAATGTAACTTCGATTTGCGGAATTCCTCTTGGTGCTGGAGCTATTCCAGATAGAGTAAATCTTCCTAATGTCTTATTATCGGCAGCCATTTGTCTTTCACCTTGAACTACATGAATTTCAACTGATGTTTGACCATCTGCTGCAGTTGAGAATGTTTGACTCTTCTTAGTAGGAATTGTAGTATTTCTTTCAATAAGTGGTGTAGCAACTCCACCTAATGTTTCAATTCCTAAAGTTAATGGTGTAACGTCTAATAATAATACGTCTTTAACATCTCCAGTTAATACACCTGCTTGAATTGCTGCTCCAACTGCAACACATTCATCTGGGTTAACTCCCTTTGAAGGTTCTTTTCCAGTAAAGTTCTTAACCGCATCTACTACTGCTGGAATTCTTGTAGATCCACCAACTAATATTACTTTATCTATATCACTTAATGAAAGTCCTGCATCTGATAATGCTTTTTTCATTGGTTCTATTGATCTTTGAACTAAGTCATGAGTAATTTCATTGAATTTAGCTCTAGTTAAGTTCATATCTATATGCTTTGGACCTGTTGCATCAGCTGTTATAAATGGTAAGTTTATGTTAGTTTGCATTGATGAAGATAATTCAATCTTTGCTTTTTCAGCAGCTTCTTTTAATCTTTGAAGTGCCATCTTATCATTTCTTAAATCTATTCCATTTTCAGCTTTAAATGACTCTGCAATAAAGTCCATAATTCTTTGGTCAAAGTCATCTCCACCAAGCTTAGTATCTCCATTTGTTGATAAAACTTCGAATACACCATCACCAAGTTCTAGGATAGATACATCAAATGTACCACCACCTAAGTCATAAACGAATATTTTTTGGTTAGTATCCATTTTATCTAATCCATATGCTAATGCAGCTGCTGTTGGTTCGTTTATGATTCTTAAAACTTCTAACCCTGCAATTCTACCAGCATCTTTAGTTGCTTGTCTTTCAGAGTCATTAAAGTATGCAGGAACTGTTATAACTGCTTGAGTTACACTTTCTCCTAAATAGCTTTCAGCATCTGCTTTAATTTTTTGAAGTATCATTGCTGATATTTCTTGTGGTGAATGATCTTTACCATCTATATTAACTTTATAATTTGTTCCCATATGTCTCTTAATAGAGATTACTGTTTTATCTGGATTAGTAATTGCTTGTCTTTTAGCTATTTGTCCTACTAATCTTTCACCATTTGCTTGGAATGAAACTACTGATGGAGTTGTTCTAGCACCTTCTGAGTTACTAATAACAACTGGTTCCCCACCTTCCATAACAGCTACACATGAGTTAGTTGTTCCTAAATCAATTCCTATTATTTTTCCCATAATATATTTCCTCCTAAAAACTATATCTTATATATTAAAGTTTAGTTAATATGTCTTAATATTAATTAGCTACCTTTACTACGCTATATCTAATTACCTTATCTCCTCTTTTATATCCCTTTTGGAATACTTCCGCTACTGAATTAGCTCCAAGATTCTCATCTTCAATATGCATTACTGCTTGATGATAATTTGGATCAAATTCTCCAGTTGCGTCTATTTCTTCAACTCCTAATTTTTCGAAAGAAGCTTTGAATCCTTTAATAGTCATTTCTATTCCTTTTTTAATATCTTCAACACTTCCCTCAACAGAAATTGCTCTTTCTAAATTATCTAGCACAGGAATCATTTCCTTTAACACATCTGTACATGCATCTGTGTATATTCCTTCTTTTTCTTTAGCTGTTCTTTTTCTATAATTATCATATTCTGCTGTTAATCTAAGTAGTCTTTCTTTTAAAGCCTCTAATTCGTTGTTTAGCTTCTTATTTTCATCCTTTAACTTACGCATAATATCTAATTCATTTTCCTTATCATTATTTTCAAAAGCTATATCTTCTGAAGAGTCCTCTGCCATATTATTTGAAGAGCTATCTGTTTCTGATTCAACATTAGAGTTTACTTCTTCATTGTTATCAACTTTATTATCAGCCTCATTAGTATTCTCTAAGTTTTCTTGATCGTCTATTCTCTCCTTCATATCTTCCACAAAAACACCTCATCTCTTTATTCTATAATTTGATTTCTTAAGCTTTTATTAAGCTCTTTCATAACTTGATTCATAATTGCAACAACCTTAGAATAATTAATTCTCTTTGGTCCAATTAATCCAATTTTTCCTATTGGCCTGCCATCTACAGAATACTCTGCTGATATAATAGAACAGTCCTTTGCTTCAGGGAAGAAATTCTCTTCTCCTATTCTAATAGTTATATCATTTCCTGGTTCAATTAACTCTAGCAAATTATCTTTATCATTAATTAAAGATAAAATTTCTTTTGCTTTTTCAATGTTGTTATATTCAGGATAATTAAAAATATTAGTTGCCCCTTCAATAAATACTTCTGTATTATTAGATTCCTTTAAGGTTTCATATAAAGCAGGAAGTAATCCATTGAAAACTTCATCAAACCCAGCTAATTCATGCTTTAGGTTGTTTATTACTTCCAAGTTAATTTCTTCAATAGTTAAATTTCTTAGTCTTAAATTTAAGACCTTGTTTATCATTTGGATAGTTTCAGGCTTTGGCATATTATTTACTCTTATTCTATGATTCTTAATAACTCCACTGTCTGCTACTATTACAGAAACCAAATTATGACTATCTATCGGAAGTAATTGAATGGATTTTATATAACTACTTCTTACAGAGGGTGTTTGTACTATAGTTGTTAAATTTGTAAGCTCTGACAATAATGAACAAGCCTGCTTTACTATTTTATCAACTTCATACATTGCTGAATTAATTATATATTCCTTTATTTTTAATTCCTCGTCCTTACTGAGCCTTCCTGTTTCCATTAGTTTATCTACATATAATCTATATCCCTTATTGGAAGGTACTCTTCCGGCAGAAGTATGAGGTTGTTCTAAATAACCCATTTCTTCTAAATCAGCCATTTCATTTCTAATTGTAGCTGATCCAACCCCTAAGTCATATCTTTTAGCTATTGTCCTTGAGCCTACTGGCTCTCCTGTCATGATATAGTCATTAATGATAGCCTGAAGTATTTTTATTTTTCTTTCATCAATAGCCATTATATCACCTCTACCTGTTAGCACTCAATATCATCGAGTGCTAATGACTACAATATCAATATATTCCTTATTGACTTTTTTGTCAATTTGATTAGAGCATAAAATAAATAATCTCATTTAAATTTATAAAATTATCCTTTAATTTCTTTGTTTTTCTAATATTTTCTCTTTTTTTCTATCATGGTTAAGTTAGTATGAAATCACTCATAACAGAATTTGATAACTCTATGCCCTTTTCAGTTAACCTCAAATTATAATTATCTAAAAGAAGTAGTTTATTATTAATATTTTTATCAATTACCCCTTTATATATACTTTCAATATTTACTCCAAACCTTTTATTAAACTCATTAATATTAATACCTTCTATCATTCTTAATCCCATAAAAACAAATTCTTCCATACTATCTTCTAATGTATTTATAGTAATATCTTCTATTATGTCTTCGCCTGAATTTATTTTATCTATATAAGCTTTTACATTTTCTATGTTTTTTATCCTTTTACCATCTATAAATGATGTGGAAGCAGAGCCAATTCCTAAGTAATCATCATTCTTCCAATAAACTTTATTATGATAACATTCAAATCCTACCTTTGCATAATTAGATATTTCATATTGATGATAACCATGACTCTTTAATACATTTTTAGTTATTGAATACATCTCTCTCTCTTCTTCCTCTGAAGGTAATATTAATTTATTTCTTTCCCAAAGCTTATAAAATGCTGTTCCTTCTTCAATTATTAAGCTATAAGCAGAAATATGTTCTGGATTTAACCTTGCAACAACCTCGAGTGATTCTTTCCATTCATCTAATCTTTGATTAGGAAGTCCAAACATTAAATCTATATTGATGTTTTTAAACCCCACTTCTCTTGCTAAGTTAAAATTTTCTTCAAATTGTTTAAAACTATGAATTCTTCCTATATCTTTAAGCAATGAATTTTGAACAGCTTGAAGTCCCATACTAATTCTATTTACTCCTCCATCTAGCATTGCTTTAAGTTTTTCTTCTTCTAAAGCTCCAGGATTGCATTCCATAGTAAACTCCATATCTTCACTTAAGTTAAGCTTATTTATAGACTTTAACATTTTAACAATTTCTTTAGTTTCTAAATAAGATGGTGTACCACCGCCAATAAATATACTTTTTATTTTATATTTACTAGCCTTTATCTCTATTTCTTTACATAAAGCATCTACATAATTTTCTCTTAAATAGTCAATAGATGCATATGAGGGAAAATCACAATAAAAACACTTTTGCTTACAAAAAGGTATATGTATATAAAGAGATAGCTCTTTTTTCTTTTCCATTTTATCAACTCTTTCTATAATAATTTATTCTTATCCTTATTATACAAAAAGAAAATAAAATAAAAAGCATAATCCAATCTTTTGAATATATTAATAAGAGCAATGATTAAATTTGTTAGGAGTATTTAATTTGAAAAAATTTAGAATTCTTTCCTTTGATGGAGGTGGGATAAAAGGTTCCTTAAGTATTGAGATATTAATTAGAGTTCTTGATAATTTCCCAAACCTTTTAAATGAAGTTGATCTTTTTGCAGGAACATCAACAGGAGCTATAATTGCATCTTTTCTTGCTAAAGGAATTCCATTAAAAGAGTTAAATTACTTATATACTACTAAAATTGCAAAAGAAATCTTCTCTCCTTCTAGATTTAATTTAATAAGACCTAAATTTAATAATAAAGCTTTAAAAGAATTAATTAATAATTATTTTGAAGATGACTTTAAAATTTCAAATTTTAAAAAGTTTATCTTTATTCCTTCATTTTATTTAGGTGATAAAGAAAAGAAGTCTTGGGAACCTGTATTTTTTAATAATTTATCTATAAATTCAACTAGTAATTTTATTGCTGGTGATGCTATTTTAGCTAGCTCTGCTGCCCCTACATACTTTCCATCTCATAAAAATTATATAGATGGAGGGGTAATAGCTAACTCTCCTACTGCAATTTCAATTTTATCATCATTATCTTCATTTCCTAAATACAATATAGATGATATTGTACTTTTATCTATAGGAACTGGAAATAGTCCCGAAAAAATAATAGGGAAAACTGAAAATTGGGGAATATTACAATGGTCTTTTCATCCTTTTTCTAAAATGAAATCTCCATTATTAGCGCTATTAATGGATGGAATGTCTGATTTAGAAGATATGTATTGCAAAGAATTTTTAAAGAATAATTATTTTAGAATAAATCCTAGGGTACCTAAATTTATAGAATTAGATAATTATAAATTTATTCCTTACTTAAGAGCTATAGGAAATACTTGTGATTTATCAGAACTTTATAGGTTTATAGAAACTATATATTTAAAATAATGAATATGTAACAAATTTTCCATTATAAGTATATAATAAACTATATTAACATCTCAAGTTAATATAAACTAATAATATTACCACCTTACTCTTATAGTTATCTAACAAAAAGGCTAAATCCAAATTGATTTAGCCTTTTTGTTAGATTAATTTATTTATCTACTTTTAATACTGCCATAAATGCTTCTTGAGGAATTTCAACTGATCCTACCTGTCTCATTCTCTTCTTTCCTTCTTTTTGCTTTTCTAACAGCTTTTTCTTTCTGGATATATCTCCACCATAACATTTTGCAAGAACATCTTTTCTCATTGCTTTAACTGTTTCTCTTGCTATTATCTTTGATCCTACAGCCGCTTGAATTGGAACTTCAAACATTTGTCTTGGAATTATTTCTTTAAGTTTTTCGGCTATTCCTCTTCCTTTTTCATAAGCTTTTTCTCTAGGAACTATCATAGATAAAGCATCTACAACATCTCCATTTAACATAATATCAAGCTTAACTAACTCAGTTTGTGTATATCCTTTAAACTCATAATCTAATGATGCATATCCTCTAGTTCTAGACTTTAATGTATCAAAGAAGTCATATACTATTTCATTTAATGGAATATCATAATTTATTGAAACTCTTGTTTCTTCTAAATATTGCATATCAATGAAAGTTCCTCTTCTCTCTTGACATAATTCCATTACAGCACCTACATAATCAGAAGGAGCTATTATACTTGCTTTAACTATTGGTTCCTCCATATACTCTATTTCAGTTGCTTCTGGAAGATTAGTTGGATTTGTAAGTTCTATAACATCCCCATTAGTTTTTATTACCTTATAAATAACTGATGGTGCAGTTGTAATAATATCTAAATTGAATTCTCTTTCTATTCTTTCTTGAATTATTTCCATATGTAATAATCCTAAGAATCCACATCTAAATCCAAAACCTAAAGCTATTGATGTTTCTGGTTCAAAGCTTAATGCAGCGTCATTAATTTGAAGCTTTTCTAATGCATCTTTAAGTTCTTGATATTTTGCTCCATCTACTGGATAAATACCTGAATAAACCATTGGAACAGCAGGTTTATATCCCGGTAAAGCCTCAGCTGTTGGCCTTTCAGCTTCAGTAATGGTATCACCCACTCTTGCATCTCTAACATTTTTTATTGAAGCTGCAATATATCCAACATCTCCCGCTCTTAATTCGTTAATTGGTAATGCCTTAGGGATAAATACTCCAACTTCAGTTACTTCACAAACTTTATTTGTTGCCATTAATTTAATTTTTGTTCCTGGCTTTACTACTCCATCTAAAATTCTTACATAAGATACAACACCCTTATAACTATCATAATAAGAGTCAAAGATTAATGCCTTAAGAGGTGCATCTTCATCTCCTGTAGGTGCTGGAATCTTTTCAACTACAGTTTCTAAAACATCCGCAATATTTAAACCAGTTTTAGCAGAAATCATAGGTGCATCTTCTGCTTCTATTCCTATAATATCTTCAATTTCTTGTTTAACTTCATCAGGTCTTGCAGATTGTAAATCAACCTTATTGATAACAGGCGCAATTTCCAAATCATTATTTAATGCTAAGTAGCAGTTTGCTAAAGTTTGTGCTTGAACACCTTGAGTGGCATCTACTACTAATATTGCTCCTTCACATGCAGCTAGGCTTCTTGAAACCTCATATGTAAAATCTACGTGTCCTGGAGTATCTATTAAATTTAATATATATTCTTCTCCATCAGGTCTTCTATAAACAAGTCTTGCTGCTTGTGATTTTATAGTTATTCCTCTTTCTCTTTCGATTTCCATATTATCAAGGATTTGCTCTTCCATTTCCCTTTGAGTAAGAGTTCCTGTGGCTTCTAATAATCTATCAGCTAGGGTTGACTTCCCATGATCTATATGGGCTACTATAGAAAAATTTCTAATACGTTCTTGTCTATTACTACTCATATATAAAACTATTATGCAACTAGGCTAATAGTCACTTCACCCCCATTTTAAATTTCAAGGTAAATTATATCACAAAGTCTAGGTTAGATGTCAATATAAATGTGAAGTTGTTAATAAGTGTTACTCATCATTATTATTTTCTTCTAAAAAATCATTTATAATTTTGTCTAAATCTTCACTATTATTATTATCCTCAGTATTATTTGTTTTTCCATTAAAATTATTTATTATACTATTAAAACCATTATATATAAATCCTCCAAGATTATAAAACTTTTCAGTAATTTTATTGTTAAAATTAATTATAAGCTCTCTATCAAAAACTTTAACCATCATATTTTCATTATTATCATTAGGAGTATAAATTTTCACTTCGGCATCATCCCTTATAAACTCTTCAAAGTCTTTTCCGAATTCTTCCCTAACTAACTCATAATTGTCTTCACCATTACCAATTGGTGATAAAGCCTTAGTATTTATTACATTTATTTGAATAAATCCTAAAACTATTATTATTAAAAATATTATTGTTCCAACTACTACTCTTTTATTTATCAAAAAAGCACCCCCTAGTATTTTACTATCTAAAGGATGCTCACAAAAACTAATTTTTATTCATATTTTATCTATTTAAGTGTTCAGCTAGTATTCTTGCAATATACTTTGCTGTTAATTTAGCCTCTTGAGCTGTATTAACATTTGCGCCTACTTCAATTAGTATAAAGTTATCACTTAAGCTATAATTAATAGATGTTGCTGCTATCTCATATTCATAAGTATCTCTTATTATTCCAGGGAATAATGTATTAGCAGTATTATATAACTCATCTACTAAAGCCTTATTTGCAGCATATCTCGTACTATTTTGTCCAGTAACGAACATCATTTTGGCTAAGTTTTGATCATTTATATTAACAGTATAAATACTCTTTAACTGATCAGCTCTAGCACTATCTACACCATCTCTATGTAGATCTATTATTATCTTAAAATCACCATACTCATTTAAATATTTTTTTAAAGTCTCATTTGATCTTGCATAGCTATCATTATAAGATACACTATGATTTGTTTTATCATGAATAACAGATATTCCATATCCTTCTTCAAGTTCTTTAGATAATACATCCCCAACTCCAACTACATTAAAATCACTTTCCATAGTATCTTGACCTGCTTCAGCATAGTTTTCTGTAGTGTGTGTATGGAATATAAGTACTTCAGGCTTTGTATTATCTATTGTCTTTTTTAAACTTGGATCGTATGCTTCACTAACTTTATTCAATTCTGCAATTTCTTCATCAGTCATTTTAGCTATACTTTCATTTTTTAGTGAAAAAGGTGTTAATTTCTTTATAGATGAAGTTATTGATGAGTTTCCAAGAATATTACTAAATAATCCTATCTCTTTACCTACTATGTTATAAGCATTTATTCCATTAACTCCCAATGCCTCAAAAACTACATTTTTTAAAGAAAGATTATTATCTGCATAGGCTCCTTCATCATATACTTGTGTTTTAACTACCGGCATAGAAAAGTTAAGCATTTGAACATATGCATAACCTCCTCTTTCATTGTAACTATTTATTACATTTATTGATCTTATTATAAATAAGATAAAAGCTACTATAATAATTAAATAGCCAACACTAAAATTAGTATTACTAGGCCCTACCTTTCCACTTTTATTTATTCTTTGCTTACTAGGTAAACCTTGTCTCAATGAATACATGAAACTCCCCCTTCCTCTAATAAATATATTGAGAGAGTTACATAATTATTAATAAATTTAAAAAATATTTTTTAATTCATAAATTTATTTATATCTTCCATATCAAGGTTAGGTTGTATTGCCATATTAATTCCGTTTGCTATAATTTTAGCTAATGACTCAATTACAGCATCTACATCTTTTGGAGTAACCATTAAATCTCCTACAAAGGGATCTAATACTTCTTTAATTAGCTGATTTTTTTCAGCTCTATCTACTGATTTTAGCATATTATAAAATTCTTTTCCCTTTTCAGCTTTGCTTATAAGTCCATCTA
The DNA here is from genome assembly GCF_050585245.1 of Clostridium nigeriense. Lineage (GTDB taxonomy): Bacteria > Bacillota > Clostridia > Clostridiales > Clostridiaceae > Clostridium > Clostridium nigeriense_A. The sequence continues at coordinate 371,016 of NZ_JBNOOF010000002.1, read as the reverse complement.
GAACTAAATCTATAGTATCATTTGCTATAGTGGCAGCATGAACTACTGTTGGAACTCCAATTGCAACTACCTTAACTCCTAGAGATTCTTCATTTATTTTCATTCTATGATTACCAACACCTGCTCCTGGTGAAATACCAGTATCACTTATTTGTATAGTGCTATTCACCCTTTCTAACTTTCTAGAGCCTAGGGCATCAATACAAATAACTAAATCTGGCTTAATTCTATCTACAAGAGATTTTATAATTTCCCCAGTTTCTATTCCTGTTATTCCTAAAACTCCAGGGGATATACAGCAAACAGGTCTTACAGAATCATCAATTGCATCGGGCATAACTTGTTTTAAATGTCTTGTTACCATAATTTTTTCTGTTACCTTTGGTCCAAGAGAATCAGGGGTAACATTCCAGTTTCCAAGTCCTACAACTAATGCAGTTTTTTCTTCTGGCATATTTACCAATCTACTTAAAACATTATCAACAACCTTTGAAACTTTATCCATAGATTCTCCATCGTAATGAGTAAATTCTGGGAAATCTATAGTGATATAATTTCCTTTTGGTTTTCCAAGTTCCCTACCAGCCTCATCGCTTTCAATAGTTACTGTAGTTATCTTTATATCTCCCTCTTTCTCTTCATCTACAATAACTCCATCAAGCTCTCTTTTATTTTCTTTTGTATACATATCTCTTGCTTCAATTGCCAAATCCGTTCTTACATTAATCATAAAAATACCTCCAAAAAAACTATTATCTATTCTATTTTTCCTTAATGTCGTAATTTAATACTTGAACTTATAAACTTTCAATGATATAATCTAGTATGTTAAAAACGAACTCGAACGCAGATTTCCCCAAAACTGCAAAGAGACCCTAATAAAATTATTAAGGGGGTGAATTTAGAATGGCAAATATTAAATCAGCAAAAAAGAGAATAAAGGTTACTGAAACTAAAACTGCTCAAAACAGAATGATCAAATCAGCTTTAAAAACTGTTGTAAAGAAGTTTGAAGTAGCTGTTGCTGCAAACAACGTAGAAGAAGCTAAAGTTCTTTTTCCTAAGGCTGTTAAAGCTTTAGACATGGCTGCTCAAAAAGGAGTATGTCACAAGAACATGGTAGCTAGAAAGAAATCAAGATTAGCTGCAAAGTTAAACGCTATGGCGTAATCAAATAAGAAGCCGATCCATTGGATCGGCTATTATTTTGCTATTTAGTCACTATGAAAACTCCTAAAGGAGTTTTTTTTTCATTAATTTTTCCTTTTAAATTCTCAATTTTTTGTTATGATATCTCTTTTACTTAACCATAAATATGTTAAATATCATAAGTTCCATCTCCATATTTTTGTCTACACCAGTGGTTTTTATCTTATTTTCGGTTTCTAAACAAATTTCCATTAGTCTTTGAAGTTGTTTAACAGAAAATTTGCTACACTGATTAATAAGCTTTTCACAAACAAAGGTTGGAAGCTTAAACTTATTAGAAATATCATTTACCCTTGCTCCATTTTGAACAGAAATTTTAATTTCATAAAGTCTCTTAAAATTATTTTCTATATTAGAAATAATAAGCATATGTTGATCGCTTTTTGATAATAATTCATAAAGCAAATCTAATGCTTTTTCAGCTTTTTTTTGTGATATAAAATCAACCAAATCAAAAATATCATCTTCACTAGAATTTGCTATTAATTTATCTATATCATTCTTAGTTACTCCCCTATTACCCGTGTAAGAAATAAGCTTATCAGCTTCTCTTCTAATAATATCAAAATTATTTTGTACTTTTTCAGCAAAATATCTTAATTCAATTTTTCCTATTTCTTTTCCCTTTTCTTTAAATACTTCTTCTACTTTTTTATAATATCTATCTTTTTTTAATTTATCAAAATGTACAACTTTAGAAACCTTATCTAAAGCTCTTACTTTATTGCTTTTCTTTGGAGTATCTCTTTTATCATTAAATAAATAATACATAATAAGGACAGTATATGGAGGCAAATCTTTTAGATATTTTAAAATTTCATTATATGTTTTAGTTCCAGCTGAATCTGTTTTATCCTTTAAAAAGCTTGCTCTATAAACTACTACTACTTTTTTATCTCCCATAAAAGGCATTGTTTCACAAGCATTCATAATATCATCAAAAGTTGTAGTTAATCCATCTAATCTTATATAATTTAAGTCTAATAAAGATTTATCAACAGTGCTATTAACTACTAAACTTATACCTTCTTTAATTAGTTCTTCATCTAATCCGCAAAAAATATAAGAATTATCAATCTTACCTTTTTTCACTTCACCTTCTAGTACATCAAAATCTATCAAAGCAATCTACCTTTCTTAATTAAATACTAAAACCTGATCTTTATATAAAATAATTTTTATATAATTACTATATTTGCAGTCTATTATATCATAATTATAATCTATTTTCCCTCTAGAAAGCTTTATTAAATGATTCTTATCCTTATTTTTTATTAATATATCCTTGTTGCTTTTTTCTATTTCTACGCCATATTTTATCTTTATTTTATTAAAATCTTTATATTCATTATTTGATAATGTAATAACCTTATATTTTTCTAGATCTACTCCTTCTTTTAATGCAAATATATTTCTATCACCTTTATAACTAACTGATATTATTCCATCTTTATAATATTCTAATTTTGGTAGAGGACTATAAATATTAATATAAATATACATTAAAATTACAATAGGAAAATACACAATATTTTTATACCCTTTTTTATAAAAATAAATTGTAAATATAACAACAATATAACTTATTGCAATTATCTCATTTAAATATAAAATACTCGGCAAAACACTCAGTAATTTTTCTGAAAGTATATCTAAAGATAAGGTAGCATAGTAAGCAATAAATGATAAATAATTAAATATAAATTTTATTTTAAATGTTAATGCTAAAAGATTACCTAAGATTACAACTCCATTCATTAAAGGCATTAAAATTAGATTACCTGCAAGAAAACCTAATGAAAATTCTCTAAAATATAAAACTAAAAATGGAAATGTAAATACTTGAGATGCTAAGCTTATTGCTACTCCTTCCCTAATTGCTTTAGGAAGCTTATAGAAAACTTTATTAAATTTCTTATTAAATAAAATAATTCCAAGAGTAGATAAAAAACTTAATTGAAATCCTACTTCGAAGATACTATAGGGTTTATATAAAATAAGTATTATTCCTGCTAAAGATAACCCAGCCAAAGGATTATAATTTCTTCTTAATGGCACTGCTAAGCTTAAACTTAAAAGCATAATATAAGATCTAATTGTTGATATTGCAGCACCTGTAAAAATTACATATATAACTGCTACTATTGGAGCTATGTTTCGTCCAAAAATCTTTTTTAATATGGTGTAGACTAAAACCATATGAAGTCCAGATACAGAAACAGCATGCAATACCCCTAAATTTTTCATGGTGGTCTCATCTTCTCTATCTAAAAATTCAGTATAGCCAAAGGACATAGATGTAATTAGTGCAGCTCTTCTACTTCCTAGCTTTTCACTAACTGCATTAAAAATATTTTCTCTAATCCTATAAATTTTCCCTTTAATATCTAAATTTAATTTGTCAAAATCATTTATTTCTATCTCTCCAATAATGCCTTTTTCTATATTTATATCTTTATTTAATTCAACACTAGCTATTATTCTATCACCTAAACTTAAATCATTTAAATTTCCAGATAAGTAAGCCTTCCTACCTTTTATCTCTCCGACTCCCCCGTAACTATTAAGTGATATTATCCTTATTTCTTCAACATTTTTTAGGCCTATATTATAATAGTAAATATTATTTATTATAGGTATTAAAAAGAAAATTGATAATATAATAAATAAATCTATTTTCTTATATAAAATAAAGAAAATAAAAAAACAGATAACAAGGATTATTGATAGCCATTTATCTTTATAATAAAGTAAAAATATACAACTCGATAATATAAAAACTATAAATATATAAAGTAATATGTTTGTTTTTTCTTTAATCATAAAATGGTAACACCTCACCTTAAAGTATTACCATTTTTATATAATTAAGTCTTATGAAATAAAAAAGATATCATAGGACCTAATATATACTTAATATCCACTTTATTATAAAGGAAACTCACTACTCACTTCGTTCGTAGGAGTAAGTTCAGCTAACTAAATCAAAGATTTAGAGCTTCACTTAACTTAGGATTTTGTCTTTGGATTAAATATTAATGCCATAATATATCCAAAGAATATTGCTGCTGTTATTCCTGCAGCTGTTCCTGTTATTCCACCTGTAAAAGCTCCTATTAATCCCTTTTCTTCCACTGCTTTTATAGCTCCTTTAGCTAATGAATTTCCGAAACCAGGTAAAGGAACACTTGCTCCTGCACCTCCTATAGCTACTAATTTATCATATATTCCAAAAGCACCTAATGCAACTCCCGCAGTCACAAAAATCACCAATATTCTAGCAGGAGTTAACTTAGTTGTATCCATAAGCACTTGACCTATAACACATATAAAACCACCTACTATAAAAGCGTTAACATATTGCATAACGACCTTCTCCTTCCTATTGCTTAAATTCAATTGCAACTGCATGTGCAATTCCTGGAATACTTTCTCCTTGTAAAGATGACGTAGTACTCATTAGTGCTCCTGTTGAAACTAGCAACATATTTTTAACTTCTTTTCTGATCATCTTTTTATAGAAATATCCTGATGATACAACTGCAGAACATCCACATCCACTTCCACCTGAATCTGTTTTTTGAATTGTATCATCGTATATCATGTCTCCACAGTCAAAATAATTTTCTCTAATGTCATAACCATATTCTAAAAGTAATTTACTTATTATTTCTTTTCCCACTTTTCCCAAATCTCCAGTTACTATAGCATCATAATAACTTGGATCTCTTCCTGTATCTTTAAAATGTATTGATATTGTATCTACAGCTGCTGGAGCCATAGCAGCTCCCATATTATTTGGATCTTTTATTCCATAATCTTTAACTACACCAGTTGTTATATGAGTAACTTCTGGAAAATCCCCTTCTTTTGCAAGTACCATAGCACCCGCTCCAGTAACTGTCCATTGGGCTAAAGGACTTCTTTGAGCTCCATATTCTAATGGAAATCTAAACTGTCTTTCTGCAGAACTAAAGTGTGATGAAGTTGCTGCAACTACATAATTTGCAAATCCTCCATCTAACATCATAGATGCAACACTCAATGATTCAGACATAGTAGAACAAGCGCCATATAATCCAAAGAAAGGTATGTTTAATTTTCTTGCTGCAAAAGAAGATGATCCTAATTGATTTAAAAGATCTCCTGCAAATAAATAATCTATATCATCTTCTGTTAAATTAGCACGATTTATTGCTGATGTAATTGCTGTATATAACATTTCACTTTCAGCTTTTTCAAAACTTTCTTTTCCAAATAAATCATCATTTAAAATTTCATCAAAATAATTTCCTAATGGTCCTTCGCCTTCTTTTGGTCCAACAATTGAATAAGTTGCTACAATTTTAGGAGGATGAACAAGCTTTACAGTTTGTTTTCCTATCTTTTTTATTTTTGTATTGTTACTCATAACTACTCACCTTTCTTAAGTTAATAGTTGTATTATATAATAAATAATTCCTACAATTACTGAACTTCCTATTCCATATACTAATACCGGTCCTGCTATAGTAAACATTTTGGCTGCTACTCCAAATATAAAACCTTCTTTTTTAAACTCTATAGCTGGAGCAACTATAGCATTAGAGAATCCTGTTATTGGAACCACTGTACCTGCCCCAGCATAAGATGCAATTTTATCATATATTCCAACTCCAGTTAATAACGCTCCTAAAAACACCATAATTATAGGAAGTAACATCTTAACATCTTCCTCAGGAAATCCATATTTCAATAATAGCTCTTGAAATATTTGCCCTATAGTGCAAATGGCTCCTCCAACCAAAAAAGCCCTTGAACAGTTTCTAACAATTTTCGGCTTTGGATTTGTCTGATCTGTGATGGTTTTAAACTTTTGAAATAATTGTTGCTCACTAGGTAATTTCTTATTAGGCATAATATTACTCCTTTCTATAATTGTATAGTTTTATTATTCCACTTACTTTAAATATAACACTGGAATTTTTTATACGAAAAAAAAGCCTCAAATTTAAAGGCTTTTTAAATAAACATTTATTCCTGCAGCTTTTCTCTCATTAATCCTAATACCTTTTTCTCTATTCTAGAAACCTGAACTTGGCTAATTCCAAGCATCTTTGCAACTTGCACCTGAGTCTGATCTTTAAAATATCTAAGCATTATTATTTGCCTTGATTTACTATCTAAGCTGCGTAATGCTTCCTTAAGTGCAATTTTGTTTATCATATCACTGTCATCTTCTCCCTTTTCACTTAATTTATCAATTAGCAAAACTGGAGCCCCATCATCTTGGTGAATAGTATCATAGAGATATTGCATATTTACTGAAGATTCTATAGCAAATAAAATTTCTTCTTTCTCTATACCTGAATATTCAGATAATTCTTCAATTGTTGGATCTCTATTTAATTTTTTAGTTAGTTCTTCTCTATCAAAATGAAGCTTTCTCGCTAAACTTTTAACATTTCTACTAACCTTTATCATCCCATCATCTCTAATGAATCTTTTTATTTCTCCTATTATCATAGGAACTGCATAAGTAGAGAACTTTACATTAAATTTTTCATCAAAGTTATTTATAGCCTTGACTAAGCCAATAGATCCTATTTGAAATATATCTTCATAATCATACCCTCTATTTAGAAATTTTTTACTAATGGATGATACAAGAGGTAAATTCATTTCAATAACTTTGTTCATGGCATCTTGATTACCTGCTTTGGCTAGAGGTATTAATTGTGAATTTTCTTCGTAATTGTACACCTCTTTTCTTACACTTCCATTTTCCATCTACTTCACCTAACTTACTGTATTAAATTTCTTCTTCATAACAACTTTTGTACCTTTTCCACATTCACTACTAACTTCTAAACTATCCATAAAGGTTTCCATAACAGTAAATCCCATTCCAGACCTCTCAAGTTCAGGCTTAGAAGTATATAATGGTTCCATCGCTTGTTTAATATCTTTAATTCCTTTACCATTATCTTCAATAATTATAGTTATTTCATCTCCACTGATACTTGCCTCTATTTTGATTATGCCCTCTTTTTTATTTTCATAACCATGAATTATAGAATTTGTTACAGCTTCTGATACAGCAGTTTTTACATCTGTTAACTCTTCAACCGTTGGGTCTAATTGAGATACAAAAGCAGCTACTGCAACTCTTGCAAAACCCTCATTTTGGGATTTACTCATTAATTCAATACTAATTTTATTATCTACCATTTTAAACCCTCCACTAAATATTCACTATGGCTTCATCTATATCTCTATAAACATCTATTATCTTATACATACCAGAGATTTCAAAAACTTTATTTACTGTTCTATTTATTTCAGCCACACATAACTTTCCACTTCTATTTTGCATTTTTTTATATCTTCCAATTACAACTCCAATTCCTGAACTGTCCATAAAAGTTACACCACTAAAATTTAATATAACTTTTTTTATGTTATCTCTATCAATCCTATCATCGATCTTAACTCTAACCTCTTCGGCACTATGATGATCAAGCTCTCCCATTAAATTTATAATTAGCTTATCACCTTTTTTATCAAACTTTAGATACATACAATCTACTCTAACGCTATTTGCCTTAGAGTCGCCACCTCCTCCACAGCCTTAATAATTTCCTTCTTTTTCCATAATTTTAACATATTAGTTTATTCATAGTCAAACATATTTATGAATTTTAAATTAAAATAATAAATAAAAAAGAATTAATATGGAACATCATACTAATTCTTTGATAATTAACTATTTATTTTCTTTTTTATTTTTATACTTTTTTAATTCTTCATTTAATGATATATAGAAATCCTCTATACTTTCATTATCTTTTAAAATTAAAGTTTCTATTGCATCTTCTAAAGTATCCATAACATATATATGAAAGTCTCCATCTTCAATTGCTTTCTCTACTTCCGGCATTAATATTAATTCATCTTTATTTGAAGAAGGTATTAATACTCCCTTATCCTTATAGCTTTCTAAAAATTCACAAACTCTAAAAAATCCCTCTATTTTTTCATTTACTCCACCAATCGCTTGAACTTCCCCTAATTGATTTATAGATCCAGTTACAGAGATATTTTGATTTATAGGCCTCTTGGTTAAAGCTGATAACATACATATTGTTTCTGCAACAGACGCACTATCCCCATCAATCATTCCATAAGATTGCTCAAAGCTTAAATAAAAATCTACTGGAATATCTTCATAAGGTCCTAATATATTACCTAATAACCCCCTTAAAATATTTATAGATTTTTCATGAATTTTCCCACTTAATCTACTTTCTTTATGGATATCAACTATTTTTCCATTTCCTTTCTGAGTAACACAAGTTATCCTAACTGGCTTACCAAAGGAATGATATCCAGTATCTAAAACAGATAAACCGTTAACTACACCAACCCTACTCCCTTTTACAGAAATCAGTATTTTATTCTCTTCATACAGCTTATCATATTCTTCCTCAATTCTCTCCTTAGAATAAGCAATTTTTCTTATATCTTCACCATCAATAAGCAAAGCTCTTCTTTTTTTAGCATTATCATTTGCTAAAATAATTATTTTATCTATCTCTACTGTATCTACATTTATCTTTGTCTTTCTACTAGCGCTTCTTGATAGATATTTTATAACTTCATTTCTTCCTTCTTTTGTAATTGGCATTAAATTATTATCTTTTATCTTACTATCAATAGACTTATTAACATAGTTAGTGACATTTGCATTAGCCTCAACTATAGGATAGAATTCAGCTCTTAATGAAAATAGTCTTCCAAAATCTTCATCAAAATTATATAATGTATCATAAGTTTCCATATCACCTATTAATATTACCTTAACATTTATAGGTATTGGTTGTGGCTTAAGGGGGTTAATAGATATTATATCTAAATATGACTTTGAAGCATCGTAAGTTATCTTATTTGTCATTAAAGCCTTTTTCAAATGATAATAAGAGTATCCATTACTTATTAATGCATTCATCCGTATTATTAAGCAACCTCCATTAGCCTTTAATAAAGAACCTGAATTGATTAAATCTATATCTGTAGTATAAACACCATTATGATTCTCATATTCTAAAAAGCCAAGTAAATTATTAACACTTGGATCTTCTTCATATATTATTGGTGGATTATGAAGCATACTATTATCCACTAATAAATGTATCTCAAACTTATTAATAACCTCATATAATTTTTCTTCATCCTCATCTATATCCATGCTATAACATTCTATAATCTCTTTTTCCAGCAAAATAAATAACCTTTCTAAATATTCATAGGAATTATCATCATCTATAAACTGAAATAATATTTCATCTTTTAAATCTTCCATTTCCTTTGTTAAAAAATCACTATATATTTCTTTTAACTTTGTTATGGATTTTACTTCAATTTCTTTAATCTTTCCTAATATTACTTCTGCCTTTTTCTTTAATACCGTAGCCTTTGCTACTATTACTTCTTTCTTCTCTCTTTCTAAATTGTCATATTCTCTTTCACTAATTACTTTTCCATTTATTAGAGGTATAAATGCAAAGCCTTTATTAGTAACTTTTACTTCAAAATTTTCTTTTTTAGCCATTTCCATCAATTCGCTTACATAAGAGTTCCTCTTATTTTGTATTTCTTCAATTAATTCATCTTTTTCATCTTCTGTAGAAGAATTATAAAATTCTTCTACTAAGTCTATATAATTATTTCTTACTTCTTGAACTGCATCTTTTAACTTTTTGCCATTACCATTAGACACAAATAAAACTTCTGGTTTTTTATAATCTTCTAATACTATATAGCAAATATCTTTTGGAGGTTCTAAATACTTGTACTGCTCCCTTATATAAGCTTGAAGTTTCATTAGTTTTTCTTTAGAAAATGAATCTATTAAATAAATATTATAGCCCTCTTTTTTAATATCAAGAGCTCTTCCTATTTTTTCATACTCTCCATCTATTTCAGGTATCATTGTTACACTACCTTCTAGTCTACTTTCTTTAAAGTTAAAATTAAATTTTACTTCTTGTGAAGTCAACTCTTTTTTCATAATCTTCCTACCCTCAAATTGCTTTTGCAAATTTTAGAAGCAGTTCCCCCCCTTTGATAGTTATTTATTATATAGATATTCTTTTAATAGCTGTTTAGGGAATAAAATTTGAAAATAAATTATTTTATATAAATACATTTTATTATATGAGTATTATAATTAACTAATGACAGTCTAAAAAAAGTAAAAGGTTGTTGAGAAACCATATAAAAATAGCTTCTTAACAACCTTCTTATTCTTTAGGAAATTATAAATATGTTACCCTATGAATAACATTTTATAATTTCCTTCCTTCAGCTTTGAAGTGTAACTATTAATTTTGTGATGACTTGGAGAATAGCGACGGAATAAGCAAAATTAATAGTTACACTTTTTTATTACATTAATTCTATAAATTTATTTACTGCTTCCTCTGCATTTTTATAATCTTCTTCTGAAGGGACAAAACAGAAAGATAAACCTGGCTCTACAGTTTTAAGTTTTAAATCCTTAAGTCTAGCTGTAAGCATCTTTACACCTTCTCCGCTCCAGCCAAATGAACCAAAAGCTAACGCTGCTTTTCCTCTATTAACGATAGGGCTAACTAGAGATAATAAATCCCAAGATGGCTTAACTGCATCTTGATTTATTGTAGGAGATCCAATCATAAATCCCTTAGCTTTTTCTATTTTTGCTATACTCTCCTCTAATGGAATTGAAGTTATTTCTGTAATATCAGCCTTATATCCTTTAGCTTCAACTTTTTCTTTAAGGAATTTAGCCATATCTTCTGTATTTCCATAAGCTGAAATATAGAAGATTTCTACCTTTTTATCATCTATTTTTTCTTCTGTTGCCCATTCTCTATAAAGATTTAGTATCTTATCAATATTTTCAACGTGTACAGGGCCATGACTTGTGGCAATACATTCAATGTCTAAGTCTTTGATTTTATCTAGTCCCATTAATACAAATCTCTTAAATGGTCCCATAATACAATCAAAATAATACTTCATTTCAACAAAGTAATCTTCGTTTAAACTTGAGGTAATACCACCTTCAGGACAATAGTGTGATCCAGTAAAATCACATGTAAATAATAATTTTCTTTCTTTTACATAAGTGAACATTGTATCAGGCCAATGTAAATTTGGTGCTGTAATGAATTTAAGAGTAGTTTCTCCAAGATTTATTTCTTCTCTAGCTTCAACATATTCAAACTCTCTATTTAAAATGTTTTTTAAATAAGTTATAGCTGCTTTTGTTCCAACTATCTTTGCTTCTGGATAATCTGAAATTAATTTAATTAGAGAGCCACTATGATCTAATTCAGTATGCTGAACTATAATATAATCGACTTTTTTATCTCCAATAACAGATTCTAAATTTTTTTTAAATTCATCATAAAATCCAGTTTTTACAGTATCAACTACTGCAACCTTCTCATCATTAATTACATAGGAGTTATAGGTTGTTCCTTTTTTTGTTTCCATTATTATATCAAACACTTTTAATTTAGGGTCTTTAACTCCAACCCAATAGATATTTTCCTTTAATTTTTCCTGTAACATTTCCCTGCCTCCAATTTTAATCTAGTAGTTCATTTCCTCAGTAATATTTTACCATGAAATTACTAGTCAAACAAATATAAAATTCGACTATTTATTGTATATTCCTACTTTATAATGCACTTTAAGTTAGTTTTTAAAATCTAAGGTTTTATCAATTTAGTTAAATTATCAATTTCAATTAAATATTCATAATGTAAAGCTCTTGTTAGTGAAACATATAGAAGCCTTTGATCTAGTATATTGTCTTTATAAAGAAATTCACTTGGATTATATATTATAGTTGCATCAAATTCTAATCCCTTAGTTAAATAAGATGGAATTATTATTATATCTTCATTATTTTCTTTTTCATTGCCTTTTACTAAGGAAATTTTTAGATTGGTTACCTTTTTAATAAGTTTTTCCAAGCCTTTCCCTTCTTCTAAAGTCTTAGTAATAATAGCTATACTTTTTTTACCTTTATTATTAACTTCATAAACTATTTCTTCTATTTTTTTAGCAGCTTCCTTTGACTCATTACATTTAATAATTTCAGGCTTTTCTCCATGTCTTAAAACAGGTTTTGCATTTTTTAAATTCAACTTTTGTGCTTCTAAAGCACCATTTGCAAAATCTATTATTTCTACAGTAGATCTATAACTTTGTGTTAGTTGAATATATGTAGCTTTCCCTTCAAATACTTTATCCACTATATCTTCCCAATTCTTTAAACCTTTATAGTAATAAATTCCTTGAGCAATATCACCAACTAATGTTAAAGAATTTCCCTTAGTTAATTTATTTATTAGATATACTTGAAATGGATTATAATCTTGAGCTTCATCTACTACAATATGTGAATATTTTTCTTTTTCTTCAACTCCCTCTAAAAGCATATTTATATATAACAATGGGGCTAAATCATCTTCGTCTATTATTCCTTTACTATTGTTAATTTCTATTTCTTCCCTCATAAATTCAGAAAGTTCTTCAGGGATATTACCTAATGAAGCAATTTCAAAAAATTCTTCATTTCTAAATAGATCAAAATATATATCTTTTGAGGTTATTCCTCTCCAGTTCTTAAAATACTCATTCATAATTTTTTTAGAGTTATTTTTTATATTATCCTTGATACTGTCTCTTTCTGAATAAACTTTAATAAGCTTTTCTCTTCTTTTGTCACCATCTTCAATTTCTCTTTTAACTTCCTTAATTTTTATATCCCAATCTAAATCTACTTGAAGACAAAGAATCTCAATTTTTTCTTTAAGCTTTAAATTTAAATACCTCTTTATTTCATCTTTTCTTTTATTAATTGGATATGACTTTAGATCCTTTAAATAAAGCCTCATTATCTCTCTCTTACCAAATAAAACATAATTATCTATAGTAATATCATCTATCTCTACAGAAGCACTTTCTAATAAAGAAATATATCTATCTATTATAGACTTAAAGGCTAATGTTCCTTTAATCTTAGATGAATTTACAATAAACCTACATTTCTCAAAATCATTACATTCAATTATTTCTCTTATTTTATCATCCTTACCCTTAATTTTATATCTAGATTTCAAATGTTTTAGAGATAAATCTTGAAATGTAGTTTGATTTACTTCATCTACTCCTAAGTTTGGAAGTATATCTGAAATATAATCTAAAAATAATTTATTAGGTGCTAAAACTAATATATCTTTCCCTCTTATAGTTTCTGAGTATCTATAAATTAAATAAGCTAGTCTATGTAAAGCAACTGTTGTCTTACCTGAACCTGCTGATCCTTGTACTATAATAGGTAAATTCTTAGGCCATCTTATAATATCATTTTGTTCTTTTTGAATAGTTGCTACTACTTCCTTTAACTTTTTCCCTCTACTTTCTTCTAGATTAATCTTTAAAAATTCATCTACTAAATCATTTTCTTCTAATCCACTTTTTACTATTATTTCGTTAATTCCTTCATCAAATATTTCTTGTAGTGAGTCTTCTTTAAATAAAAATTTTCTTTTTAAAGACAAGTTACCTTCTATTATTCCATTTGGTGATTTATAATATGCATATCCACCAGTACCACTATAATAAAGATCTGCTACTGGAGTTCTCCAATCTACTACTATTTCTTCTCCATCTAGACTTGAACTTACTGACTGTTTACCAATATAGATATTTTCATTTTCTCCCTTTACTTCCCTAAAATCTACTCTTCCAAAGTAAGGGACCTTAATTGCTTCTTCATAATTTTGAATATCTTTTCTTAATACAGAATATATTTTTTCTGTAGTTTCTTTTTCTTCGCTATAGCTTCCTTTTGCTTCTTTTCTTAAAGTTTTAAGTTTTTCATCGATAAATTCATAACTTCTTTTCTTTTCTATAAGTTCTTCATTTATCTTTTTTCTTTTATCCTTAAGAATCTCTCTTTCTAATCTTAAACCTTCTTTCTCCATACAAATTACCTCTATCTTAATTTTCTCTTTCAATTATAGGCTAAGTAAAATTCAAATTCAATGAAATAGCCATTTAAAGTAATAAGTTAAATATATAAATTTACATTAAATAACTGTTTATATATTAAAATTATCTACTTAAAAATAATAATTATTCTCTTTATTTATTATATTTTCTTTATTTTACATATATAAACTAATTAATGTTTTACTTTATACCTTTATGTGCTAGAATTTGTATGTAAAGGAGTGGATAATCTTGTCTAAACAAACCAAAACACCTAACTACATAAAAATAGCTATAGATATAGCTTATAGAATTATAAATAATGAATTTATTGAAGGTGAAAAAATAACAGGTAGAACAACTTTAGTTAGTATATATAATGTATCTCCTGAGACTATTAGAAGGTCATTAGCTCTACTTAAAGATATGAATGTTGTTACTATTAACGAAAAAAGTGGAATTATAATTAATGACAAAATCTCAGCAAAAGAGTTTTTAAATAAATTCAAGACTAAATCAGATTTTACATATTTAAATAATGAAACTTTTGAGCTAATAAAAAAGAGAAAAGAAATAGATGATAAATTAGAAAAAAATATTAATTCAATAATTGAATTTGCAACTCAGCTTAGAAACGTTGGTTCTATTATTCCTTTTGAAAGCATAGTTGAAAAAGATAGTATTGCTGTAGGGAAAAGCATAGGTGCGTTAGACTTTTGGCACAATACAAAAGCTACTATTATTGCCGTTAAAAGAAATGGAGATATGTTCTTATCACCAGGACCATATTTTATAATAAATGAAAGAGATATAATTGTATATGTTGGAGATGACTCTGTTTTAGAAACAGTAAAAAATTATATTTCTCTACCACTAGCTAATAAGTAAAAAAAGCCTAGTTTAAGGAAATTCCTTATCTAGGCTTTTTATTATTTAATAAATTATACATACTTCAAATTTCTATATTACTATTTTTATTTCATCTCTATTTAAGATTATTCTCTAAATGGTAAAGAATATTATACTAGAATCATCCCTCTTCTTAAGTCTTGGAAATAAATTGCATTCATTATCTTTTTCTTGACTATCATATAAGTTATTATATACATCATTTATATTTATACTTTTTACTATGTTTATAAATTCATCATATCCTTTAGCTAGATTAAAAGTATCATAGTACTGAGAAAATCCATCGGATGTTAAACAAATATCTAATTCTTCAGATATTAAAATTTTACCATATAAAGCTTTATCTATAGCTTCTTCATTTAGTTCTAATATCCAATATCCATCTGATGTATTTTTCTTTTTTCTAACCTTAAGTACCTCATCATCACAATGCTTCCTAGCTTCTAAAATTGAGATTTTATTTTCCTTTGCTACTTTTACCATTCTATTTAAAATATACTCTTCTAACTCTATTAACTTTTTATTAACTATTTCTACTGGATTTTTTCCTTTTTCCTTTAATATAAGTGTACAATCTCCAAGAACAAAGTATTCAAGCTCTCTCTCAGTAAATCTTACTAGAGCTATAGCAGCACATGGATAATCTACTTTTTCTAAGTTCTTATATCCATTAAACTTACTATAACTTTTCTTTACTTCTTTAATTGCACATTTCATTATCTCTTTAAGACTTTTAGAAGATTTTATATTTTCTTTTAAATAATTATTTATAAATTCTACATACCAGAGTGCATCTGTTTCCTTATCTGTAACTCTTTTTCCTGTAATACCTGTAGCTCCATCTAATACCCAAGCTGCTCCATCTAATATAGTTATCTTATCTTCATTAGGTTTAATATTTGAGCCTTGCTTTGATACGTATTTTAAATTTCTCATATTAATTTTTAAATGAATGAATCGGAGCAGGTATTCTACCACCTCTAGCAATAAATAAAGATGATGAATATTTATTAACAGGCATTACTGGAGCAGTTCCTAACAATCCTCCAAATTCAACTAAGTCTCCTACTTTACATCCTGGAGCTGGAATAACTCTTACTGCAGTTGTCTTATTATTAATCATACCTATTGCTGACTCGTCTGCAATCATAGCTGCTATAGTTTCTGCTGGGGTATCTCCCGGTACAGCTATCATATCTAATCCTACTGAACAAATTGCAGTCATAGCTTCTAATTTTTCTAAATTTAAAGATCCATTCAATACAGCATCTATCATTCCTGAATCTTCTGATACTGGAATAAATGCTCCACTTAATCCTCCAACATGACTACATGCCATAACTCCACCTTTTTTAACAGCATCATTTAATAAAGCTAATGCTGCTGTAGTTCCATGGGTTCCTACTACTTCAAGTCCCATTTCTTCTAATATATGAGCAACAGAATCTCCTACTGCTGGAGTTGGTGCTAATGATAAATCTACTATTCCAAATGGTACTCCTAATCTTTCAGATGCTTCCTTTGCTACTAATTGGCCCATTCTTGTTATTTTAAATGCCGTCTTCTTTATAGTTTCCGCTACTACATCGAAAGACTCACCTTTAACTTTTTCTAAAGCCCTTTGAACAACTCCAGGTCCACTTACTCCTACACTAATTACTTTATCAGCTTCACCAACACCATGGAAAGCTCCAGCCATAAATGGATTATCTTCTACCGCATTACAAAATACTACAAGCTTAGCACATCCAAAACCTTTAGTATCTTTTGTATATTCAGCAGTTTTTTTGATTATTTCACCCATTTCTTTAACTGCATCCATATTTATTCCACATCTAGATGAACCCACATTTACAGATGAACATACTTTACTAGTTTTTGCTAATGCCTCTGGTATAGAGTTAATAAGTATCTTATCACCCTTAGTATATCCTTTTTGAACTAAGGCAGAAAATCCACCTATAAAATCTACACCTAAAGCTTCAGCAGCCTTATCTAGAGTTTCTGCAAACTTAACATAATCTTTTTCATCAGTGGCTCCAGCAATTATAGAAATTGGTGTAACTGAAACCCTCTTATTTACTATTGGTATTCCAAATTCATTTTCAATTTCTTTTCCAACTTTAACTAAATCTTTAGCACTATTTACGATTTTATTATATATTTTTTCTCTAGCCTTATCGCCATCTGAATCTATACAATCTAATAAAGATATTCCCATAGTTATAGTTCTTATATCTAGTTTTTCTTCTTCTATCATCTTTATTGTTTCTAATATGTTATTACTATTCATATCTTAACCTCCCCATCCTACAATTATAGCGTATGCATTGAATTAAATATTTCTTCTCTTTGTATTTTAACTTCAACTCCTAATTCTTCTCCCTTAGAAACTAATGAACTCTTAATTTCATCAAAGTTTGAATTTGAATCCTTTAAATCTAACATCATTATCATTGTAAAATACTTGTCCATTATGGTTTGATTAACATCTAAAATATTAATATTTAATCTTAATAATTCATTGCTAACACCAGCTATAATACCAACTTTATCTCTTCCAATTACTGTTAAAATACCCTTCATAATCTTCAACTCCTACTTTCATCTAATTATTTTTTATATCCAAAAAAAGTTAATATAATTTTATCCTTACTAATGTTTTTTGTCAATTTTACAATATAGATGAAAATGCGAGCATTTTTATAATGGATAATTGATGATGCATTATGCATAATTAAGGAAAAAATTCTAAAGTATTTTTAATAAAAAGTGCTTCGCACCAATTGAATTTAAGTTTTGCTGTGCAAAACATCCTTAATTATCCATTAGCAATTATGCATTATCAATTTTTAATTTTGCTTCGCAAAATTAAACAATCTCTACAGCTTACAATATCTATTCCTGTATTTAGAATATTTGATACAATAATATCTCCTATTTTAATTGGTGCAGTTACTTCTATATTCCTTAATTCTTCCATACACTTAAATATTAATCCCTTTTGAATCTCACCCTTTGTTTTAACAGGCAGAAGAATATTCTCTCCATCTTTCACTTTAACTGTTGTCGTTATAACTCTAACTGGATTTGTTAATTCACTTAAACCATAATTTATTCCTCTTTTGCAGCCATTACCTGTAACTTTATTTTCTTCTATATTTACTTTTAAGTGACATCCCATGGGGCAACATATACAAATTAATTCTTTTTCCATTTTTCTCCCCCCCTAATTACCTTCTTCTAAAGATATTACTATATCATCTTTTAAATCCTTTAATAAATCCTTTTTTAATATAACTCTTTCCATTTCTGCTGGAGCGAGGTGTTTTTTCTTTAATATTTGAACTATCTTTTCTCCTGATGTAATCTTTAAAACCTTATCTTTATAAACATTATTAACTCTCATAAAAATAGTTAATTTATCCTCTATATCATCAATAGATATTTTTTGAGGAACAGTATAATTAATCCCATTTCCATTTTTAATATTAATATAATTTTTCTTTTCTAAGTTATTATTTAAATATTTAGCTACTGCCTTTCCTGCATGCTTAGCTTCTTCGGTTACAAAGTCAACTAAATCATGAACATGAACTACATTTCCACAAGCAAAAATTCCATCAATATTAGTTTCCATACTTTCTGTTACTACTAATCCGCTAGTTCTATAATCTAAACTAACTCCCACATTTTTAGATAACTCATTTTCCGGTATTAATCCTACTGATAAAAGTAATGTATCACAGGTAAATTCTATCTCACTACCTTTAATAGGCTTCTTATTTTCATCTACTTTTGAAATAATAACCTTTTCTAATCTTTTATCTCCAATTATTTCTGTAACTGTATGAGATAAATAAAGAGGTATATCATAATCATTTAAACATTGGACAATATTTCTATTTAATCCATTCGAATAAGGCATGAGTTCAACTACTGCCTTAACTTTTGCTCCTTCTAAAGTCATTCTTCTAGCCATAATTAATCCAATATCACCAGAGCCTAAAATAACAACTTCTTTTCCTGGCATATAGCCTTCAATATTTATATACCTTTGAGCCGCACCAGCTGTAAATATTCCTGATGTCCTATCTCCTGGAATACCAATGGCTCCTCTAGTTCTTTCTCTACATCCCATAGCTAATATAATTGATTTTGATTCTAAAATCATATATCCATCTTCAGTATTTATAGCATGAATTTTTTTATCCTCTTCTATTTCTAAAACCATAGTATCTAGCTTAACTTCTATATTTGTACATTTCACAAGTTTTATAAATCTATCTGCATATTCAGGGCCAGTTAGTTCTTCCTTAAATGTATGAAGGCCAAACCCATTATGAATACATTGATTTAATATACCTCCAAGTTCCTTATCTCTTTCTATAATTAAAATATTATTAACTCCATTAAGGTAAGCCTCATAAGCAGCTGCTAACCCCGCTGGGCCTCCCCCAACTACAATTAAATCATATATCATAATACCCCTCCTATCTTGATTTTTCAGATAAAATATAAGATTCATCTTTTTCTAAAACTATACTCTCAAGCGGAATATTTAATTCTCTAGCAATTATTTCTTGTACACGAGGTCCACAAAAACCTCCTTGACATCTTCCCATACCTGGTCTACATCTTCTCTTTACCCCATCTAAGGAAATAGTACCAAAGGAACGTTTTATGGCATCAATAATTTCTCCTTCTGTTATTTCTTCACATCTACAAATTATTCTTCCATAATTTTTATTCTTTTTGATAAGCTCTCTTTTTTCTTCTATAGATAACTCCATAAATCTAATTTGTTTTCTATATGGATTAAAGCTTTCATTTTTAACTAAGTTAAGTCCTGAGTTTTTTAATATTTCAACTACTTCATTTGCAATAGCTGGTGCTGCTGATAATCCTGGAGATTTCATACCAGAAGCATCTATAAAACCCTTCACTTTATTGTTTTCTTCTATAATAAAATCACCTATATCTGCATCTGCTCTTAATCCCGCAAAATTTCTTATAGAACTTCTAAAATTAATTTTGTCTGTAGTTCTAGTTGCAGTTTCTCTTATAAACTCTAATGCTTCTGCTGTATTTTTAAGTGAATCTTTATCATCTATTTCTTGTGCATTAGGTCCAACAATTAAGTTTCCATGTACTGTTGGAGTAACTAAAACTCCCTTACCAACCTTTGATGGACATTGGAAAATAGTATGCTTAAAACTCTTTCCTTCATCTTTATCTAAAACATAATATTCTCCTCTAATTGGAGTAATCTTAAAACTTTCCTCACAAATCATATTGTGAATTTTATCTGCAAATACACCTGCTGCGTTTATTATATACTTAGATTTTATTTCTTCATCATCCTTTAATTTAATTGTAAATACTTCATCCTTAGTTATTGATGCTACTTCAGCATTTAACTTAACTTCTCCTCCGTTTTCAACACCATTTTCGACTAAGGCTATTGTATATTCAAAAGGTCCAACTATACCACCAGTTGGTGCATATAAGGCTCCAACAATATTATCACTAATACTAGCTTCAAGCTCTAAAACCTCTTCTTTGCTTATTATCTTCAATCCTTTTACATTATTCTTAATTCCATTTTCATATAAATGCTTAATTACTTTCATGTCATCCTCATTAAAAGCAATAACTAATGATCCGTTTCTCTTAAAAGGTACACACAGTTCCTTGCTTAAATCCTCAAACATCTCATTTCCTATGACATTGTACTTAGCCATTAATGTTCCATTTTCCGGATCATATCCAGCATGGATTATTGCTGAGTTTGCTTTTGTAGTTCCCATTGCTACATCATTTTCTTTTTCTAATATTGCAACTTTTAAATTAAATTTAGTTAGTTCTCTAAATATTGAAGCACCTATAACCCCAGCTCCAATAATTACTACATCATACATACAAATACCTCCCTAAATTATATTTATATTACCCTTATATTCAGCTTTTAAACAACAAAAAAGTGCAACTATATAATTTCCTAAAAAACAAAAAAAGCATAAAAATAAGAGCAAATCTTATTTTCATGCTTATCTCTATATCTCTCAGCACATTAAATATATTATAGTATAATTCTACCATAAATTAAATAAAAAGTATATCGTTTTGTTTAATATTTTTTGTATTAATTTTATACTTTTATTCTGTTTATTTGTTTAAATTTTTAACTATAATTATAATTAAATAAACTGGTTATCCCTTTACAATTTATATATACCAAAAATTATTAGTAAGTTCTAAATATTAGAGCTTGACTAATCATTTTTTATTATTCAAAAATTTATATGAAAAACTCATCCTCTAAACCTTCAAGGTCTACAATTTTAATTTCTTTCAAGTTAAAATCAATTAGTCCCATCTCTTTCATCTTAATAAGTTCCCTTGAAAGTGATGGCCTCGGGATTCCAAGTTCTTCTGCTAATTCTTTCTTAGATCCTAGTTTATAAATATAACTATTATACTTTTTATAATTATCCAGTAATATTTTGCATATTTTTCTTCTAATAGAGTCTAATTCTATTAAATTAATTTTTCTATTTAATATAACTATCTTCTGAGATAATAGTTCTAACATATTTTCTGCAAATTTAGTATTCTTCTGCATTATTCCTAAAACACTTTTCTTAGGAAAGGATAATACCTTACAGTCTTCAACTGCCATAACGGTTGCAGGATATTCCCTATCTTTAGAGAATAAAAGAGCCTCTGCAAATACATCACTAACATTAAAATTAGATAGAGTTAGTACCTTGCCATTTTCATATATAGTTTGTATAACAGCCTTTCCTTCAAGGATTACAGATAAACTATTACACTTCTCACCTTGGTTAGCTATTACATCATTTTTCTTATATTCTCTTGTTAAATAAAGCTCACTTTTTAAGATATCCTCTATCTCACTTTCTGAAATTCCCTTAAAAAAACAGGTATTTTTTAAAACTTCTATCATAACTTATTCCTTTCTTATATTTAGTTAGCATCAATAATTTTCTAAGCTTAAAACTGTATATTACCCACCATTTTCTTTCTATTTTTAAGTTTAACAAATTGTATAAAAAAAAGCCATTGTAAAACTAAGCACTTTAGTTTTACAATGGCTTTAAGATTTTATGCTAAAAACATTTTTAAATCATCTTCAACATTAGTTATTCCACCAATTCCAAAGTTTTCAACTAATACTTTTGCAACATTTGGTGAAAGGAAAGCTGGTAATGTTGGTCCTAAGTGTATGTTCTTAACGCCAAGATATAGTAATGATAATAATACTATAACAGCTTTTTGTTCATACCAAGCTATATTAAATGCTATTGGTAAATCATTTATATCTTGTAATTCAAATACTTCTTTAAGCTTTAAAGCTATTAATGCTAATGAATATGAATCATTACATTGTCCTGCATCTAATACTCTTGGGATTCCACCAATATCACCTAAATCTAATTTATTATATTTATATTTTGCACAACCTGCTGTTAATATTACAGTATCTGCTGGTAAAGCCTTTGCAAAATCAGTATAGTAATTTCTTGACTTAGCTCTTCCATCACATCCTGCCATTACAAAGAATTTCTTAATAGCTCCTGATTTTACAGCATCTACAACTTTGTCTGCAAGTTGCATTACTTGATTATGAGCAAATCCTCCAAGGATTTCTCCTCTTTCTATTTCTGTTGGAGCCTTACATTCTTTAGCCAGCTCAATTATTTCTGAGAAATCTTTAACTTGTCCATCTATACCAGGTATATGCTTACATCCTGGGAATCCTGCTGCTCCAGTTGTGAAAACTCTA
Source organism: Clostridium nigeriense (assembly GCF_050585245.1). Taxonomy (GTDB): domain Bacteria; phylum Bacillota; class Clostridia; order Clostridiales; family Clostridiaceae; genus Clostridium; species Clostridium nigeriense_A. Next base: position 348,053 of record NZ_JBNOOF010000002.1, on the reverse strand, counting down.
TCCTTATAGCTATCCTTTGGTGGTACTATACAGTTAGTAGTCATTAAAATCGGTCCATTGAAGCTTTCGAATTCTTCTTTTTGCTTCCACCATGCATTTCCATAGTTTCCTACGAAGTGATCATATTTCTTAAATGCTGGATAGTAATGAGCTGGTAACATTTCTGAGTGAGTATAAACATCTACTCCTGTTCCTTTTGTTTGCTCTAATAACTGTTCTAAATCCTTTAAGTCATGACCTGAAACTAATATTCCTGGGTTATTTCTAACACCTATATTAACCTTTGTCATTTCTGGGTGTCCATAGGTTCCAGTGTTAGCACTATCAAGTAAAGCCATACCGTCTACCCCAACTTTACCTGTTTCTAAAGTTAAAGCAACTAATTCATCTACTGTTAAATTATCATTTAATAATTTAGCTAAAGTTTCTTGCATATAAGCATTTATTTCTTCATTATCATAACTTAATTCATTAGCATGCTTCATGTATGCTGATAAACCTTTTAATCCATAAGTTATAAGCTCTCTTAAGCTTCTTATATCTTCATCCTTAGTTGCTAATACACCAACTTCTCTTGATTTTGTATCATATTCTTCTCTTGTAGTTGCTGTCCATAATGCAGCTTCTGATAATCCTTCTTTATTTGATAACTTATTTAATAAGTCTTCCTTTATTTCTAAAACTCTTTTAACTCTTTCATAGAATATTTCATCATCAAAGTTAGCATTAGTTATAGTTGTAAATAGATTTAATGTAATAAAGTGATTTATTTCAGTTGAAATCTCTTTTCCTTCTTTTCTAAGTCTTGTTGTAACCTCAGATAATCCCTTGGTTGTATATACTAATAGATCTTGCATTCTTGCTAAATCTGGTGACTTACCACAAACTCCAAATTGTGTACATCCAGTACATCCTGCTGTTTCTTGACATTGGAAACAAAACATCTTATTTTCCATAAAACAAATCCCCCTTGTTTCTATCTAATTATTTATCTTATGGCTATATTATAGTGATATTAATTAATTAACTCGGTAACATTCGTTACAATCTAAATATTTTTTTATTTAAACTTTAAAAATAGCTTTACTTCCTTTATTTGTTGAGACTACTTCTAACTTAACATCTATTCTATCTTTTAATTCTTGAACGTGAGAAATTACGCCAACTACCCTTCCATCATCTTGAAGTCCAACTAAACATTCAATGGCTGCATCTAAAGATTCTGGGTCTAAGGTACCAAAGCCCTCATCTATAAACATAGTATCTAACTGTATTCCACCAGAGTATCTTTGTACAACGTCAGATAATCCTAATGCCATTGATAATGATGCCTTAAAGGATTCTCCCCCTGATAGAGTTTTTACATCTCTAGATTTTCCTGTGTAATTATCAAATACTTCAAGATCTAAACCTTGCCCTTTTCTTTTATCTCCTAGTTCTTCTTTCCTTAAAAGTTCAAATCTATTACAAGTCATTTGAGAAAATCTTATATTAGCTGCATCAATAATATCTTCAAAATAAGCAGCTAAGACATATCTTTCAAAGCTAATTTTTCTTGGATTATCACCATTAATTATCTTAGCTAATTTCCCAACAGTCATGTATTTTTCTTCATCAGCTTCTATTGATTCATTGAACTTTTTACAATCTTCAAAGATTTTGCTATTTTGATTTAATCTTAAATAAATATCTTTTTCTATTAGTTCCTCTTTATTCTTCTCATTATTTTTTAATCTTAATAATTCTTCAATAGAATTAATATCTACAATTTTTAAATCTTTACATCCTTCTCTTGAAATATTATAAATTTTTTCTGCATTAGATAACTTAATGTTATATTGATTTATATTATTCTCAAGTATCTCAAGTGCTTCTCCTGTAAGTTTACTTTCCGAATAATCTTTATATCCATCGAAGCCTAATTCAATTACCTTATTTTTAAATTCTTCTACTGATATATTTAATTCTTCTTCTGAAGTTTTTAACATAGATTCTAAAGAAACCTTATTACCATTTTCTTTATCAAATATAGTTTTTGTATCGTTAAAATACTTTTCAGCCTTAACGTAATCTTCTTTTAACTTATCTAATGTTTTATTAATCTCTATTTCTTCTTTCTCTAAAACATCTACAGTTTTAATTTCACCATTAAATTCCTTTATTATATTATCTAAATTAGCTTCTTGGGACTTAACTTCCCCCTGTATAATAACAAGATCATTATTTTTAGCTTCTAATTCAGATCTTAATGTTTCATTATACTTTTCAACATCCTGCTTTTTCTTATTCTTTTCTACTTCTTTTAATACTTCTTTCTCAATCTCATTTTTTTTATTCTTTACTTTATTTAATTCTTCATTATTTAATCTTATATTTTCATTAACCTTTTCAAGACAAATATTTAAATCTTCAATATTATCATCATTAAATATTTCGGTAAATAAAGGCTTAATATAATCATTTTTTAGAGAATCTATTTCTGCCTTAATTTTGGTAAGTTCCCTATAGTATTTTTCTCTAGTATTATACGATTCTTCTGTTTTTAACTTTGCCTCTTTTACAGCCTCTTCATTTATACTATCAACTTCAAGAACTGCTAGTGATGGATGATTAGCTGATCCACAAACTGGACAACACTCACCTTCTTTTAATTCTTTTGCTAATATCCCTGCTACATTTCTTCTAAATATATCTTCTAATTTTTCATAATTTGCTTTCTTATCTAAGTAATCCTTATTAGCTATTTCATAATAATTACTTCCTTTTTCATGCCTTAGTAATTCTTTTATGCACTTATCTAAAGATAGTCTAAGCTTATTTAGTTTTTCTTCTCTACTATTATAATTAATTTCGTCTATTTTAAGTTTATTAACATCTTCTTTTAGTTTATTTATCTTTTCTAATTCTTCAGCCAAAAGTTTAATTGTAATAGAATTTTCCTCTATAGTCTTATTAATAACAATAATTCTTTCACTAACATTTTTAGATTTAGATTTCAATAACTCTAGTTTTTCTTTATTAGATAAATAATTTAAAGATTTTTCTTTTAATTTTTCTATTTCATCTATATTCTTAATTAACTGATTTTTTAAAGGCTCTTTATTACTTTCCTCTTTAAACTTTAAATCTGCCTTCTCTAGGTCTTCTTTATATTTTAATAAATTAGCTTCACAAATCTTTAAAGATTCGTTTACCCTATTAAGAGATTTTTTCTTTTCTTCGTATTTTTCTTCAAAAGCTAAGGCTGTTTGTGCCTTTTTACCTAACTTTAATTTTTCTTCTTTAGATTTATATTCATCCCTTAATAAATTTAACTTTTCAAGCTCAGCTTTATATTTTTCTAAGTCCTCTAATTTTTTATTTGCTTCTCTAGCTAATACTAATTCTTTAGAGATATTATTAATTTCATTGTTAATTACATTTAATCTTTCCTTTAATATCTCTTCCTCTTCTTTATCTTTAATTATAGAAATTTTAAACATCTCCATAATTAAATCAATATTCAAGTCCTTATTATTTATTATGTTAATTAGATTTTCATCATCATTTCTACAACTAAAAGATCTAATTCTATTTCCTCTATCTCTTTGAACTACTTCTATAGATTTCTTTAGGTTATTTGCTTCTAGTTTAATATTTTGTTGGATATCTGAAAATATTTTAGTTCCAAATATTTTTCTAAATATCTCTTCTTTCTTATCACTATCAGAATTTAATAACTTTTTAAACTCTCCTTGAGGAATCATAACTAATTGCTTAAATTGTTCACAAGTTATTCCTAATATTTCTTCTACTAATCTTGTAACTTCTTTTGGCCCTGAAACTGTCTTACCTTCTAACTTAATTTCTGCATAAGGCTTACTCTCAGTAAAGCCTTCCCCTCTTTGTTTTGCTCTAAAATATTGTGGTGATCTTTTTATATAATGCTCTTTTCCCCTTAGCGAAAACCAAAGTTCCACTTCAGTTGGAGTAGTTGGATCAGCAAAATCGCTTCTCAAAGACTTTCCTTCTCTTTCACTTCCACTTGCTTCTCCATATAGTGCAAAGTTTATAGCATCAAATATAGTAGTTTTTCCAGCTCCTGTATTACCAGTTATAACAAACATATTCTTTCCGTCAAGATTAATTTCAAAGTCTAATTCTTGTCTTTCAGCATAGGGTCCAAAGGCTGAAATTATAAGCTTTTTAATCTTCATATTATTCAACTCCCCTTTCTGCTGATTCCATAACTCTTTCCATTATATTTAATTCTTCTTCTTCACAATCTTCGTCCATTATATCTTTATAAAAGCTTTTAAATAAAGAAAGCTTAGACCTTTCTTTAATATTAGTAGCTATACTTCTACTTCCTCCTCTTATAGCCCTTTCTTCCCTTGTAAGTTCCATAACATTTGGATACACTGCTCTAATCTTTGCCATTGGATCTAAAAGCTCACCCTTATCCTTTAATATAACCTTAATGTAATCTTCATTATTTTCTTTATCTTTATCATAAGAGTTTAATACTTCCTCTAAAGTTCCTATTTTTATTCTAAAATCTCTTCTTGGATTTAAATCATAAATTTCAATATGGATATTTCCATCTTTATCTAAGTCTACTATAGTTATTCCTTTTCTTTGATTTACTTCTGAAAAAGAATATTTCATAAGAGAACCAGAGTATCTTATTTTATCAAAGCCTACCTTCTGAGGACCATGTAAGTGCCCAAGGGCAGTATAATTAAACTTTTCAAAATGCTTAGAATTAATATAGTCAGTTCCACCAATTGATAAAGGCTTTTCTGAATCACTTTCTTCTAATAATTCATAATCATCATCTTTTATTTTAGTAACATATCCATGAGCTATAGCAACATTTCTTTCATCATCATTAAAATCCTTATGTATTTCTGAAACTATTCTTTCCATTGCTAAATCATATGTCTTTATATTTTCATCTTCATATAAGTCTCTAACATAGGGAACATCTGCATATGGTATTGGATAAAAATTAACTTTTCCACTTTCGTCTTCTAAAGTTATTTTATCTATTTTATTTTTTAAATTACCAACTATATATAGTCCACTATCATATAACAGTGAACTAGCAAATTCTATTCTTTCATTACTATCATGATTCCCTGCTAATGCTATTACTTTAGTATTTAAATCCTTAACTATTTTTCTTAATGTTTCATTTAATAATTCAACAGCTTGAACTGGAGGAATTGATCTATCGTATAAATCTCCTGCAATTATTACTACATCTGGTTTCTTTTCTTCTATTGCCTTGTAAACTTGTTCTATAACATATTTTTGATCCTCAGTCATATAAAATCCATTTACAAGTTTTCCTATATGCCAATCTCCCATATGAAATATTCTCATTTAAGTACCTCCAATCTTTTAACTATTTATAAACTTTATTAAATCTTCTGAAAGCGCTTTAGCATCTTCATATCCCTTATCATATATTTCTTCCAATTTAATCTTATTTCTTTCAAACTTTCCTACTTCAAGAGGACTACTAGGTCTTATAACAAAACATCTTCCTTCTTTCTCTAATTTATCTAGCATTTCTAATGTATCATTATATATTTTATATCTATTTTCTATTGTATCTATTAAACTAGGATAATTTTTATATTTTCTTTTAATTACAGGCATTATTTTACTTCTACTTTTCTTATACCCCTTATGTTGAGTTAAAATGACTATATGTTTCTTTACCCCATCATCTATAGCTTTTTGAATTGGAATTGGAGCTGAAATACCACCATCCAAAAACTTTTTATTATCATAATCTATTATACTTGCAACTAAAGGTAATGATATAGAAGCTTTTAATGAATCATATCCATCTTCATTAAAATCTTTTATATTATAAAATTCAGGTAATCCTGTTTCACAATTAGTAACTCCTACCAAAAATTTTGTTCCTGATTTTTTAAATGTTTCATGATCAAAAGGCTCTAATTCATTTGGTATTTTATTAAAAAGCATATCCATACCAAAAGCAGAACCTGTCTTAATTAAGTTTCTAAAACTTAAGTATCTTTTATCATTAATATAATTTATATTAACTCTATAATTTCTTTTCTTTTGCTTTGAAATATAAGAAACACAATTACATGCACCTGCTGATACTCCTATACAATATTTAATATCTATATTTTTATCTAATAACAAATCTAAAACTCCAGCAGAGTAAACTCCCCTCATTCCTCCACCTTCTAGTATAAGTGATGTATTCTCCATATTTCTTCCTCCAAACTTTTTTATACTCTAATCATTTCCATTAATTTTAAATTATATCACTTTAACTTTAAAATAACTAGAAAGTATACTAATTTCCTAAAGAAAGAAAAAAAGCCTGTCAACTAGACAGACCCTTGAATATGTTATTTACTATATTGCTTCACTTGTAAATACTTCATAAAGATTTTTTCTTCTAGCCTTTGCTAATGCATTAGCTAATGCGTATGATATTGCTCCATCTACAAAATGATGAATAATAGTTCCCACTGCAACAACTACTACAAATTGATAAACTGAAAATCCAAATGGAATAACTATTAGTCCTTCTAAAATTCCATGAATAGGCGCTGTAAATAAAATGGCTTTTTTAAAATCTTTATCCTTGTTAATTATTAATGCTCCAACAAATCCAACTACTATATGCATAGCAGCTCTAGCTGCTACAACTAGTGGCGTTGTTATAAAAAATCCAAGTGCTGAACCTAATCCTACAAATATTGCTACTGATGGTGATATTAGCATTGCTAAAAACATAGGTACATGTGATGCAATTGTTGCTGTAAATGGACCTATAGTTATTTTTAAAAATCCAAATTGAGTTGGAATTATAATAGCAATAGCTGTTAACACAGCTGCAAATACCATCTTTCTAATTTTTTCTCTACTTTCCATAAATACTCCCCCTAACTAGTGTATATACACTAGTATAGTATAAAAGTATTCATTTGTAAATATTGAAAAATGTAAAAAGCTCACTAATATATTAGTAAGCTTAATAAATTTTATCTATTTTTTGTTTTTCTAAATTTTTTATAAGAACTTTTTCCTGTATCAATACTTATATTAACAGGATAAAATATTCCATCATAAACCTTATTTACTTTTTTTCTAGATAAAATATAAATAATCAGAAATGGACTTAATAAAATTAATATATTTTGAATAATTCCTATATTCCACTTAGGTATAAAGAAGTAAATTAACATAACTAAGTAAATATGAAAAACATATATATTCATAGTAGCTTTACCTAAACTAGAATAAACTTGCTTTTTCTCAGGAACTATTGATATAACACAAACTCCAAAAATAATTGAAGATATATATAATATTCCCCTAAAAATAACACCACTTATTAAAGAAACTTCTAAAGCACTAAAAGAATAAGAATAGTATAAGAATTTATAATCAAATAAATCCATTTTAACAATATATAATGCTAAAAATAAAAATATTAATATTCCTATAATAGCTAAGGATTTATTAACTCTTTTTATCTTTGTTAAATGTTCTTCTTTAGTATAATAACCTAATAGAAAAAATGGTAAAAAAACTATCGTCCTTGAAATTGATAAAAAACTTCCTACACTTGGTACTACCCCTACTAGTATTCCTATAAAAAAGCTAAATAATAATACATATTTAAACCTAACTATATATTTTAAAGATATTCTCCAAAAGAAGAGACTTAATAAATACCAGAGAGTCCATCCTGGTAAAAGCAATGAAAACATATTTTCTTTAGTCCCAATATAAACTGCAGTGTACCAAATCATATTAAAAATTATATAAGGTATTAATAAATTTTTTATAGCCTTTCTTTTCATTCTATAAAAATTTTTAGAAAGATACCCTGAAATAAATACGAAAAGTGGCATATGAAAAATATAAATAAATACATATATTATTCTAAGAATACTATTATCCTTTATGTAATATTCTATTACGTGACCAAATACAACAAAAAATATTAATACTACTTTTAAATTATCTATTAAATAATTTCTTCTTTTTACTGCTTCCATACTTCTTCTATAAAATCTAAAATTTCTTTAGATCCCTTTTCTCCTTTATTTATGAATAAAGATATAATATCAGAGTGATGCTTTCCAGTTAATATGCTTAATCTAGCACTTCCATTATATTTTTTTATTCTTTCTACAAAACTTATGGAGTTTTCCTTATTAATTAAAGTATCTCTATCTCCATGCAAAGATAAGACTTTAACATCAACATTTTCATTAACTAGATCAATTGGATTAAATTTCTCTATTTCATTTTCAAAACCTACATAATTTTCAATTAAAGTTTTTGAATGCTTAGAAGTACATTTATTAAAATCTAAAACTCCTGATAAAGTAATTAATCCTTTGAAAATACTCCTATTTATTCCAAATTCTTTTTGCTTAATTTTATTAAAAACTAAATTAGTAGAAAGCTCTCCTCCAGCTGAAAATCCAATTACAATAAGTTCTTTTGTATTATTATACTTCTGCAAATAATCCTTAACTGCTGTAAACACATCATTAATCTGAGTTGGATATTTATATAATGGAACTAATCTATATGCAGGAACTACAACATTATATCCTAAATCATTAAAAAACTTTCCGATAAAACTAGAGGTTTTAGGGCTACCATGCCACCATCCTCCCCCATGTACAAATACAATTGTAGGTTTCTTTAAATCTCCTTCATATACCCTATAATATTGCTTAATATTCTCTCCATATTTATAACTTTTAAAATTATTTTTTTTACTCTTAATATTAAGAAAAAAAGTCTTTATAATAATTGGAATCATTATTATCTTTTCCTCTATTTTATATAACCACATATTCATCTCCTAATTTTGATATATTTATTCTACTATATATTATAAAATTTCATTTGCTTTGCATAGTATTTTTTTATTTAAATATATTTATAAATATATTTAATACTTTATGAGGAGAAATATTATGATATCACATCAATCTTTTATTCCACTTATACTTTCACTGATTGCAGGTCTTTCTACTGTACTAGGAGCCTTTATATTATTTTTTTCTAAAACTGAAAATAAGAAATTAATAACATTTGCTTTATCCTATTCAGCAGGAGTAATGATAACTGTTTCTTTTACTGATCTTTTTATATCTGCAGAAGAAACCTTAAGTAAATATAATGGTAACTTTAAAGGAGTGGTATACTCATTATTATTTTTACTTATAGGTGCTTTAATGGCATTACTTATAGATCAATTTGTACCTACTGAGCCACAAGGATATAATTGTAATTCACCTGACAAATTATATAGGGTTGGATTTGTATCAATGATTGCCCTAATGATACATAATTTTCCTGAAGGTATAGCTACCTTTGTTTCTGGATATGAAAATACATCTTTAGGTATATCCATAGCTCTTGCAATAGCCCTTCATAATATTCCTGAAGGAATATCAATAGCTATGCCAATTTATTATTCAACTAAAAATAAATTCAAAGCCTTTAAATATACTCTTTACTCTGGTCTAGCAGAACCCCTTGGCGCATTTATTGCATTTTTATTTCTAAGACCTTATATAAACGAAACTATTCTATCTATAGTCTTTGCTTTAGTTGCAGGTATAATGCTTTATATTTCCTTTGCTGAACTTATTCCAACTGCTAGAGAATATAAGTATCACAAGACTTATTTATTCTCAATTTTTCTTGGTATATTTACCATTATATTAAGTCACATATATGCTCACTAAAAAAGTACTTCTATATAACTTTGCTTATTCCTTCGCATCCGTTCCAAGTCATCGCAAAATTAATAGAAGCACTTCAAAGATACAGGAAGGAAATTATAAAAGTTTTTCACATAATAACATTTTTATAATTTCCTCAAAAGTAAAAAAGAAGCAAATATGTTATATTAGTTGCTCCGTCACAAGCTCCAAGTCGCCCTACCATAACATATTTTCTTCTACTGCTCATCGCTTATTATATTCCATCTTCTACCATCAAATATCCTAGTTCAGGTTGCTTATTTAATAAACCAATTATATATATAGTATAAAATTTTCCATTGGTTAAAGTTTTATTACTAATAAATTTATATAATCCAGATAAAGATGAAAAACTTACTTTAAAATCATATATTGCTGGGGATAAAGCATAATATCCTGTAGTTTCTAAATACTCAACATTACTAAAAAGAGAAGTATCATTAGATAATGATAATGTTAATAAAGGCGCATTAGGAGATAAATTCATAAATCTTAAAAAGCAATTTGCTAACCCACCCTTACCAGTCGCATCATTTAACGTTAAAGCATATAATTCTCCACTTAAAGTTACTAAATTTACAGTTGAATCAGTATTCGGAAGAATATCAATCTCCTTACTTATTAATGGATTATCATAAGTACCCGTTTTATATAATTGAAGTTCATAATTTCCTGATGATATATTTTCATAGCAGGTAATATCCGAAAAAGCTACGTTTCTTCCAAATAATGACCCACTTAAGTAAACATCAACAGCTTGCATAGTTGGAATTGCATGTAAAAATCTTATTTTACTTTGTAAGTTAGGCATGTTTTGACGAAATAGCATCTTTATTCCTCCCACTTAGACCTTGAATTTTCTAATGTTATTTTAATTACTTTTTTAATAATTAAATTCGAAATAGGTTTTGGAATATTGTAAGCTTTAAAGGTTTCAACAATAGAATTATCACCTTTTATTACATTAAATATTCTATCTATTTCCTCCATTTGACTACTTGACTCTCCTCTGTATGAGTTATCTAAATAGCATTCAAAGTTAAAATTTCTTAATAAATTCATATGGATTGGCTCATCTTGATTGTCCTTATTATTATTCATATTTTGCTTATTCGTATTTTGCATATTTGTATTTTGCATATTTGTATTTTGCATATTCATATTACTACCAGAATTGTTTATTGATTTACATTCTTTATTATATGAATATAGTTCTTCTGATAGTGTTTCAGATGGATATTCCAAATTAAAATCCTTAGTAAACTCCTCAGCTGATTGATTATTTTGTGCATTTGGTACATTCAAATTATTATTTTGAATAAAATCTAAAGTTTTTAATGAATTTCCCTCTAAATTAGAATTATCAACAGGAGTTGCAAAGCCCAATAAAAAATTATTAGAAAGTTCACTAAAGTTAGGCAAAGCCATATCTATAATAGGAAACCAGCTTGAATCTTTATCTAAAAATGGTTCCCTTATATTTAAAGGCATAAATTTTAAATCATCGTATTCTTGTTGCCTATTTAGGTTATTATAATACATATATTTCCTCCAAAAAATATTTCATTATAAGTATATGCTATATATTTATATATGTTCTATGGAAGGGCATTAGAACAATCTTATTATCACCTTAATTTAGTTAACTGAATAATATATAAAGGGAGGTTTTTCTATGAATGATTTAACAAATAATTCTTTTAGACATCTATTTATAGGCCTTGATAAAAAAGTTCCAATTTTAAACAATAATAAAATAGAATCAATAAATTTTGATAATGCTGCTACAACTCCTGTCTTTAGAAGTGTTCTTGACAGTATAACAAAAGCTTGTGAATTATATGGAGCCATAGGTAGAGGACTAGGTCAAAAATCTGAGTATTCAACAAAGATTTATCTAGACTCTAGAAATTATATTCTCGATTTTTTTAAGGCTTCAAAAGAGAAATACACAGTTATATTTGTAAATAATACTACTGAGGGTATAAATAGATTATCTAATATGCTAATTGAAGATAAAGATAATATTGTAATAACAACTAGAATGGAACACCATTCTAATGATTTACCTTGGCGTGGAAAATGTAACTTGAAATATATAGAAGTAGATGAACTTGGTAGGTTAAAGCTAGATGAGCTAGAATACTTACTTGAAAAATATCATGGCTTAGTAAAATATGTTACAATTACTGCCGCTTCAAATGTTACCGGATATCTTAACGACTTATCTTATATATCTAAGATTGTTCATAAATATAATGCTAAATTAATTATAGATGGTGCTCAAATTGTAGCCCATAAGAAAATAGATTTTACTAAAACTTTAATCGATTATTTAGTTTTTTCAGCCCACAAGATGTATGCTCCCTTTGGAAGTGGTGCAATAATTGGCCTAAAAGAAGAATTTGAAAGACTTGACTCCGATCTTAAAGGTGGAGGTACTGTTGAGACTGTTTTAGATGATTCTGAAGTTTTTCTACCACCCCCTGAAAAAGATGAAGCAGGAAGCCCTAATTTCTTTGGTGCTATAGCCTTAGTAGAATCAATGAAAGCTCTTAATACTATCGGCTATGAAACTATAGAAAAAAATGAAAAAATACTATTAGATCATACTATTAAAGGTTTAAATTCAATAACGGATATAATTAATTATGGAGATAATATTAATATAGATGACAGGCTTGGAATAGTAGTTTTTAACATTAAAGATATATATCATGCAGAAACTGCTAAATTATTAGCATCACTCAGAGCAATCGCCGTTAGACAGGGCGCTTTTTGTGCTCATCCATATGTAAAAAGATTGCTAAAGATAAATGACGAAGAAGCTAGTAGACATTTAGTAGATTCAACTTGTAAAATGCCCGGAATGGTTAGAGCAAGTTTTGGAGTATATAATTCAATAAGAGAAGTAGATATTTTCTTAAACACCTTAGAATTAATATGCAAATTAAAGAATAAGTAAAAAAGTACTTCTATATAATTTTGCTTATTCCGTCACAAGCTCCAAGTCATCGCAAAATTAATAGAAGCACTTCAGAGCTGAAGGAAGGAAATTATAAAAGGTTATTCACAGGGTAACCTCTTTATAATTTCCTAAAAAATAAAAAAGAAGTAAATATGTTATATTAGTGGCTCCGTCGCAAGCTCCAAGTTGCCCTAACATAACATATTTACTTCTACAAACTCAAGGTAATAATTCCTCATTCCTCGGAATTATGAATTTTTATTCTGTCGCTCCGTTCTTAATTATTATCTTTTTGCTATTAAGAATTTAATATTAATGCCTTGTTCACTAAACATATTTTCATGTTCAGTTCTTACATTACCTTCAAAATCACTTTTATGTAAATCATAAGTAATATATTCAATTTCAAAACCAGACTCTTTAAAGTATTCTAATGATTCATTAAATAAATCATCATCATCAGTTTTAAAATAAATCTTAGCACCCTTAGCTAAAAATTGTTTATACTTTTCTAATTGCTTAGTATGCGTAAGTCTTCTTTTTTTATGTTTTTTCTTTGGCCAAGGATTGCAAAAATTAATATATATTCTATCTACTATGTCTTCCTCACTAAATACATCATTAATCAAAGAAATTTCTTGAGCCATGAACTTTAAGTTCTTTACTTCTAAACCTTTTTCATCATATGCTTTTTCTATATTTCTCTTAGCTAAAACTAGAACTTCATCCTTTATATCTATAGCTAGATAATTAATATCAGGATTTTCTGATCCATGAACAGCTATAAATGTTCCTTTTCCACATCCAAGTTCTAAATATATTGGATTATTATTATTGAAAGTTTCTCTCCACTTTCCTTTATATTGGCTTGGATTTATTATAAAGAAATTACATGCTTCTAATTCTGGTCTAGCCCATGGTTTTTTTCTTAATCTCATATTGTTATTCACTCCATTTACTATAATTCATTACAATTATACAAATTTATAATAATTATATCAAATTTTATTTTTCTAATGGACTGATTTATATGTCTAATACTTAAGTTACTTTTTAGTAACTTTCGCCTTTATTATAGTTACTTCTGAATATTTACCAACTTCATCTTTGTATGAATCTAAGTTAATTGTATTTTTTTCATTATCCTCTTCTTTGAATTTAACTAATCCAACTAATGCTACATCTTCATCTAAGTTTTTACCAACTTGAGTTAAAGCCGATTTACCATCAAAATCTAAAGCTTCTCCATAAAATTTACTTACCTTATATTCAGGATTACTACTATCTTCTGTATTTTCCTTATCTACTTCTGCTATGGAATATATGGATTTATCAGCTTCACCATCATTAATCTTAGCTGTATTAATAACAATATGAATTATTGAATCTTTTTCTATAGTATCTGTAGAATAATTAGCTATCTCATTAGTTTCTACTAAATCACCATTTGAATACTTTTCAGCAAATAAGTGGATATTATATTGTGAGTCCTTTGGTAATACCATTGATGCTACCGTACTCTTATCATTACCATAATTAGACGATTCTAAAAGCAATTCAACTACTCCTTGTACTTCTTGATTTACTATCTTAACATCACCTTCTGGTAATTGTGTTCCACTTGTGCATCCTGCTAATCCAACTGTTAAAACTACGGCTGCTAAAAGCGCTGATATTTTTTTGATTTTCATATCTTTTTCTCTCTCCTCTTTGAAATTTAATATTTTCATTATATCATATGTAAATTTCATTGATATATAATTTCTGTTAACACTATGTGAATAAATTTATATCTTTATCATTATTAAATTTAATTCGAGTAAAAATAAAAGGTTTAGTACAGCTTGTACTAAACCTTTATCTATATATTTATTAGTTTTGTCCAAAATATCTATCTAATAAACCTTTGAATGCTTGTCCATGTCTTGCTTCATCTTTACACATTTCATGAACTGTGTCATGGATTGCATCTAAATTTAATTGTTTAGCTAATGTAGCTAAATCCTTCTTACCTTGGCAAGCACCGTGTTCTGCATCAACTCTAGCTTGTAAGTTAGCTTTTGTATCTGCAACTACAACTTCTCCTATAAGTTCTGCAAATTTTGCAGCATGTTCTGCTTCTTCGAAAGCTATTCTCTTGTAAGCTTCAGCAACTTCTGGATATCCTTCTCTATCAGCTTGTCTTGACATTGCTAAGTACATTCCTACTTCTGTACATTCACCCATGAAGTTAGCTTGTAATCCTTCCATAATTCTTGGATCTACATCTTTAGCAACTCCAACTCTATGTTCATCTGCCCAACTTAAATCTCCTGTTTGTTCAATGAACTTATCAGCTCCAGCTTTACATATTGGACATTGTGCTGGTGCCATTTCTCCTTCATAAACATATCCACATATTGTACAAACAAATTTTTTCATAATTAAACTCCTCCTAATTTCCACATCATTTATTTAAATTATTTCCTTTGATGTGTTTATCATATAATAATTATTATCCGTTGTAAATAGTTTTTATTAAAATTTATTTTAATTTTGTTAATAAAATGTGAAAGATGAGAGTAAATCTCAATACCCCCTTATCTTTTACTTACTTTATAATGATATCTCATAATCAAACTATTAACCATTTTAGCTAATTGTAATGTCCTTACTTTCCTTAATTCTATCTAAAAGTTTATACGGTAAACCTAATATCTGCTTTATATATTTATCTTCAACTTTTTTAGCTATTAATATAACTACCTCTGCTAAAATTATTGCTACAACTCCATCTAATATAAAATGTTGCTTTATAAATAATGTTGATAGCATTATTAATATCCCAATTATATTTGTATAATAAAACCAAGATTTATTATCCTTAACTTTTGTAAACCTCATAATTATATAGGTATTTAATACATGAATTGAAGGAAAGCAATTAACAGGTCTATCATTTTCATAAATTATATTTACAATCTTATTTGCTATTGTATTGTTATCAATTACCGGTCTTGATATCTCTACTGGATATAAGTAGTAAAAGACATAACATATACACATTCCAATATAAATTGCCATAAGAGTTCTTAAATATCTTTTTCTATCCTTAGATAAAATAAATATTAACCCAATAAAAATATAAATATACCAATATACATAAGGGAATACAAATAAGGATACAAAAGGAATTTCTTTATCTAACATTAAAGCTAGGTTTTTACCATTTTGAGATAATGTATTAGATATTACATAATTTATATTTATTACTGGTAAAATTAAAAGCCAAATCAAGTCTATCCACTTAATTTCTTCTAACCTATACTTTAACATAAACCTCTTAAAAATATTACCCATAAAAACTCCTCCTAGCTCCTTTAGAACATAAAAATTTTCATATATTTATTTTACAATATAAAACTTACATTGTACTTAAAATTTTTATTATTAAGAATTTTATAAGATTTCCTAATACTTCTTAAGAATTTCTTCAACTTTTAACATATCTATGTTTTCTTCAAGTATATTAGCTAATTTATTTAATTCATTCTTCTTATATTCATTATAAGACATAGTATCATTACATTCATTATTTATATTATTTTTTTCTAATAATAACTTTACAAAAGCCACTAAAAAATCTCCATTATCGAATATTCCATGTAGATATGTTCCAAAGACATTTCCATTATTGTTAATTGCCCCTGCTATTTCTCCATTATCTAATTTTATAAACATATTATCTTTATTATTTATTGTAGTTTCTCCATTATGAATTTCATAACCTGAAACTTCAATTTCATTAATAGATTCTAGTATATTAGATATGATTTTCCCAGAAGCTTGTTTGGTTACTTTCTTTTTATTTAAAATAGTCTTAATAGGTAATAATCCAAAACCTTTTTCAGAGCTAATTTCTCCTTCAATACCAAACTTATCTTCAATTACTTCTCCAAGCATTTGATAGCCACCACAAATTCCAAATATTATAGTATTAGTTTTTTCTAACTTAATAATTTCATTATAAATACCTTTTTCCTTTAAAAATTTAAGATCTTCTATGGTATTTTTGCTTCCTGGAATTATTAATAAATGTGGATTTCCAATATCTTTAACCTCATTTACATATCTTAAAGATATATTTTCTAATCTACCTAAAGAATTGAAGTCTGTAAAATTAGACATATACGGCAATCTAATTACTACAATATCTAATCCACCACTCTTTTTCCCATTATTTGTTATTCTTTCCGTTACACTATCTTCATCCTCTATATCTAAATTATAATAAGGCATAGCTCCAAGAACAGGGATTTTTATAATATCTTCTAATTGCTTCATAGCCGGCTTAAAATATTCTATATTACCTCTAAACTTATTAATTATTACACCTTTAACTCTACGTCTTTCATCCTCATCTAATAACATTATAGTTCCTAGAACTGATGCAAACACTCCCCCCCTATCAATATCTGCTACTAAGATAACTTGGGAATCACTTGCTTTAGCCATATACATATTTGCTATATCACTCTCTTTTAAATTTATCTCTGCACAACTTCCAGATCCTTCTAATATCATAATGTCAAAGAATTGCGATATTTCATTATAAGTTTCCTTAACTACTTCTTTTAACTTCTTATTTAACTCCTTATACTTATATGAATCCATATTACATTTTACTTTACCATTAACTATAACTTGTGTTTTCATATTTCCACTTGGTTTTAATAATATAGGATTCATCCATGCCTTTGGCTCTAATTCGCAAGCATCCGCTTGAACTACTTGAGCCCTTCCCATTTCAAGGCCATCCTTAGTTACAAAGGAGTTCAAAGAAATATTTAGAGCTTTAAAAGGAGCAACTTTCATACCTTTATTTTTAAAATACCTACAAAAAGCTGTTGCAATAGTACTTTTCCCTACTGAAGAGGCTGTTCCTAAAATCATAATACTCTTACTCATTAATCACACCTACTATATCTAAAAACCCATGTGTCTCATTAGTAATAATTCCATTATCTCTGAATTTAATTGGATATTTAAATAATGGCCCATCAAAAACAAATGTATGGTATTCTCCATTTTCACCACAAGCATCTGAACCTGCTTCAACTATGTCTTTAACTACTGGTTTTGTTAATTGTTTTCCTAAGAAATCTGTAGATAATACATCTAACCTTACATTTTTAATAACTGTTTTAAATCCAGTATCTATAAATTCAAAAGTTAATCCCTCTCTACTTTCCTGCCATAAAGGAAAAATGGCTTCAATTTCAGCTTCATTACATCTATCTGTACACCATGCTCTATGTGCTTCTATATCAATATCTCCAAATACACATATCTCTGCCCCTAGCTCATTTTTCGCTTTACTTAAAGCTTTATTAAAAGAATCTTCATATTCTTCTCCCTCACATTTAACTAAAAGTAATGGTATATTTAAAGATTTTGATACTTCTTGTAATAAATCTTCAGGAACTCCATGAAACCAAGACCTTATAGCCTTTTTATCTACAGTTATAAGTAATGCAGCTGGTTTATGGCCATCTCTTATCATTCTATATAAAGCTAATGTACTATCTTTTCCACAACTGTACGACATTACAAATTTTTTACTCATAGCTCTCCTCCTATTTCCATTTACCTAAAGTTCTTAGCATAAATGCTTTTATATCTATTCCATATACTTCTTCTAAATCACTACCATTTAATACTTCTCTGGTGTTTCCATTATTTTTAATTACTCCATCTTTAAGCATTAATACCTTATCGCCAAAATTTTGTACTAGATTTAAATCATGAAGTACAGCAACTACTATTTTATTATTTTCTCTTGCCCAAAGCTTTAAATAATCTAACATTTCAATTTGATATCTTAAATCTAAGTGATTTGTTGGCTCATCTAATAATATTACATCTGGATCTTGAGCAAAGGCTCTAGCTAAAAATACTCTTTGAAGCTGTCCACCAGATAATTCACTTATAAGTTTATCTTTAATATCTAAAAGTCCAACTTTATCTAAACTACTATTTATTATTTCTTCATCATTTTTATTTAGTCTTGAAAATACACCATTTAAATGAGCATATCTTCCTAATGCAACTGTATCATATATGCTATATGGAAATAGTATATTGGAACTTTGAGTCATTAATGCTACTTTTATAGCTAAATCCTTTCTTTTTAATGATTTAGTATCATTACCATCTAATAATACCCTTCCCTTAAAAGTAATCAAATTTGATATAGCCTTTAGCAATGTACTTTTCCCGCATCCATTTGGACCAACTATACAAATATTTTCTCCTCTGTTTACTTTAAAATTAACATTTTTTACTACGTCTTCTCCATTATAACCACAATATAAATTTTTAACTTCTAACATTTAATCACCTACTTTGACTTTTTAAAGTATAGATATGCAAAGAATGGTGCACCTATCATTGCAGTTACAGCACCTACTGGTAACTCTGAAGGGACTATGATGGTTCTTGAAATTAAATCTGTAATAACCATAAGACATCCTCCGAAGACTACCGACATAGGGATGACATAAGAATGTTTTGAGCCAAAAACTTTTCTTACTAAATGTGGAGCAATTAAATCTACGAAGCCAATAGTTCCACTTATAGCAACAGCAGCTCCGGTTAATATAGCTACAAATAAGAAAAGATATCTTTTAACTTTTTCTGTTTCAACTCCTATTGCCTTTGCTTGATCCTCTCCAAAAGTTAATACATCCATTTCTTTAACAAAAAGCATAATACCAATTATGCCAATTAAGAAAAAAGGAATTCCAGCCTTTAGATAACTCCAACCTCTCATAGAAAAAGAACCCATTTGCCATAATGTTACAGATTCCATTTTCTTTGTAAATAATGCTGTTAAAGTTGTTAAGGCAGCATTGAAAAATAGTGAGAAAACCATTCCTGTTAAAATAATAGTATTGTTTGATAACTTTTTATCTACTTTACTTGCAAATAATAAAACTATAATCATAGTAGCTAAGCTACATAAAAATCCAACTATGGGCATAGAGAAGTTTCCTATGAATGGGATAGTAACTCCAGAAACTACTAAAAGCCCTACTCCTAGCGAAGCACCTGATGATACTCCTAGTGTATATGGAGATGCTAGTGGATTTTTCAAAATTGATTGAACAACAGCTCCACTAGCTGCTAAGGCTCCTCCAACTGAAAAGGCTAATAATACTCTAGGTAACCTTATACTCCAAATTATTGAAACTTCCTTAGCCTCAATGCCTTCTAATAGATTTATATTAAATAACTTATGTACAATTATTGAAATAATATCCATAATGCTAATATTGGAACTTCCTATGGAAGTTCCAATACAAATTATTATAAATACTAGTGGCATTGATAGTATCATCAATGTTTTATTTTTTTTATCTCTACTTATATTCATCTGGATAAATAGCCTTAGCCATTTCCTTTAATGCTTTAATTACATTTTGAGAAGGTCTAGATGAAGAATTCTTATCTATACTATATACTTGACCTTCCTTTACTGCTGTTATACTATCCCAACCTTCACGGCTCTTTATATCATCAACAGCACTTACTCCATTAGTATCTGGAACATTTGTTAATATTACATCTGGATTAGCATCAATTACTGATTCTGGAGTTGGTGAAATCCAAGAGTCCTCATTTGCAAATATATTTTCTGCTCCAATTATTTGAATCATTTCATTTAAGAAAGTATCTTTTCCGAAGCTATATAAAGATGAACCTGAACCTATTTCAAAATAAACCTTTTTCTTATCAGTTATTGTATCTCCTATTGCTTTTATAGCTTCAACTTCACTTTTCATATTTTTAATTAATTCTTCACCTTGTTTTTCAGTGTTAGTTATGTCTGCAATAAATTCAATATCTCCATATATCCCATCTATGCTATAACTACTTGGAATATATACAACTGGAATTCCTGCTTCCTTAACTAATTGGAATGGATCTTCTTCTCCAGTCTTATTATGTCCTGATGCTATAATTATATCTGGATCTAATGATATTAAAGTTTCTGCATCTGGGTTTCTAAAATCTATTTGTGGTAAATCAGTATTAACACCTTCCACATCTGCTGAATACTTATCTATAGCAACAAGTTTATCAGAAAGCCCAAGTTCTACTAATACCTCAGTATTAGATGGTGCAGTTGATATTATTTTTTCAATTTTGTTTGGTAAAGTAAATTCATTACCTTCCCTGTCTGTCATAGTTTTTTCAGTGTTACCACAACCTGTAAATAGTGCTAAAGAAAACATCATGGCAAAAACTACTGAAAGAATTCTACTTCTTTTTTTCATAATAAATCCTCCTAATTTTTTATTAGGGTTATTTTGTAATTATTTTCACAAAATAAAAAGACATACTAAGAGCATGCCCTAAATACTTTTTAATAGTTTTGAATTTTAAAATATATTTCAAAACTATGTTAGTATTCCTATTATCCAACCCTCAGAAGATAATAGTTTTCCCATAAAAGGTAGGTCTCCCGGCTTTACTTCATCCTACTCTCAAACCTTCCCGCTATTTGCAGTGGCATTAATAGATTTCGTCCATTACACGGTTACTGGGGTAGCTCAGGAATACACCTGATTCCCTATTAAGCTTTAAAAAAGCACCTATTATAGTTATATAGCTTAAATTCCAATATGAATTATATTATTAATGCTATTATATGTCAATTAAAATGTATTAATTAATTACTTTTTTTAAAGCCATGATTAAATTATCATTTTCTTCCCTTGTTCTTACTGCAACTCTATAATAACTTTCATCTAATCCAATATAATTATTACAACTTCTAATAATTATATTTTCTTTCATTAACTCTAGCTTTAAATCAATATTATTAATTATCTTAAACATTATAAAATTGACAGATGGATTAAATACTTTTATATCATTAAATTTATTTAATTCTTTATATAAATAGTTTTTTTCTTTTTGTATATATGATATTGTTCTATTAATATATTCCTTATCTTTTATAGCCTCCAAAGTAGCTTTCTCAGCTAAAATATTTATATTCCATGGTACTGAAACCAATTCCATATTTTTTATAATTTCTTTATTTTCACACATGCCATAACCTATTCTAATACCTGGTATTGCAAATAATTTCGTCATAGACTTAATTATAAAAATATTATTATATTCCTTTAGTAAATTAATTACAGAGTAGTTTTCTCCATCTCTTATAAAATCCAAAAAAGATTCATCTATCGCTAATATTGTATTTGTAGATAATGCTTTCTTAGCAATATTAATAATAACTTCTTTCTCAGTAAGTATTCCTGTTGGGTTATTAGGATTACAAATAAAAACCATGTCTATATCCTCATTAATATGGTTAATTATATCCTCATCTATAATCCAATTATTCTCTTCTTTTAAATAATAGTATTCAATACTGCTATTTATACTTAATGCTGCCTCTTCATATTCTCCAAAAGTTGGTGCAGGAATCAATACTTTTTTAGGTTTAATAGACCTTACTAAATTAAATATTACTTCTGCTGCTCCATTTCCTAAAACTAAATCCTCATAGTTAACTCCTTCAAAATCACTTATGCCATATTTTAAATTAAAATATGTAATATCAGGATATCTTTCAACTTCCTCTAAGGCATTAATAATAGCATCTTTAACTTTTTTATTTATTCCTAAAGGGTTTATATTAGCAGAAAAATCTATTAAGCTTTCCTTATTCAATTTAAAAGTTCTAGACAATTCATCTAAATTTCCACCATGAACTACTTTACTCATATTAAAAATCTCCCTATTAAAGTTAAAGTCATAGAAATTAAATAGCTTAAAAATGAAACTAAATATAAAATATTATTAGTTTTATTTACATCATCAATATCTATTTTCTTTATTTCATCACCTATAGTTGGCTTTTCCACTAATTTACCGAAGTAATAATTAGCTCCACCTAACTTTAATCCTAAAGCACCTGCTACTGCTGCTTCTGGATGAGCACTATTAGGACTACTATGATTACTTTTATCTCTACGATAAATCTTATATGAATTTTTATAATCTAACTTCAATATAAAAGCTACCACTACAATTAAATATCCTGTAAGCCTTGCTGGTATATAGTTAAATACATCATCTAGTTTTGCTGGGAAAAAACCAAAGTCTTTATACTTATCATTTTTATATCCAAACATAGAATCCATAGTATTTACAGCTTTATAAACAAAAGCAAAGGGTGCCCCCAAAAGTCCTGCATAAAAAATTGGTGCAACTACTCCATCAGACATATTTTCAGCTATAGTTTCAACTACCGCTCTTAATATTCCTTCCTTATCTAATGATTTCGTATCTCTTCCAACTATATATGAAAGCTGATTTCTAGCCCCTTCTATATCATCTTTTAATAAAAATTTTATTACTTTTAATCCTTCGACTTTTAGAGCCTTTGTAGAAATAGTAAAATATATCATTATACCACTAATAAGTATTCCAACTATATAATTAATACTAAAGCTTATCTTTACAATAAAACAACTTACTAAGTAAACTATTAAAACACTAAAAATCCAAGTTAGTAAACCTGCAATCTTTAATGAACTTTTTAAAATATCTCTAAATAAATCTTCTAATTTTTTGCATAAACTTCCTATTAATCTAATAGGATGAATTGGATTTTGAGGATCTCCAATTATTAAATCTAATAAATAACCTATAGTTAATTCCTTCATTTTTTTCTTCCTAACTTCTATTATTTCTTTAACTCTATAACTTTTGTAATTTCAAAACTATCAACTATAAATTCTACTGAAAGTTTATATCCTTCGCCAAAGCTTGGCTGCCAGCTATAAAAATTCTTACTATCATCATAAAATTCTTCTAATATAGTTCCTATAGTCCCCCCATGAGAAACTAATAAAGCTGATTTAATTTCTCTTTTTCTTAAATCATTAATAAATCTTACAAACTCAGCTTTTATCCTATCTTTATAATTGTTCTTACTTTCTCCATTTGGACATAAAACTTCACCAGTATCATCCGTTATCCAATTAATATAATTTTTATCTTCTTTTAAATCCTCATAGGATTTCATTTCAAAATCACCAAAGTCATACTCAAAAAAACCTTTTAATTCTTTATAATAACAATCTTTATATAAAACTCTAAAAGTTTCATTTGCTCTTTTTGCACCACTAGTAAAGTACAGATCGCAATCCGGATAACTTATATTTTTCTTTAAATCTATAAGTTCATTTATTCCTTTATGGCTTAATTTTAAATCAGTCTTTCCACAATACAACCTTTTTTCATTAGCTATTGTTTTTCCATGACGTATTAAAAAAATATCTATCTTATTCATCATTAATCACCATTGGTATTCCACAGAAAACTCTATAAATAACTTCTGAATTCTTACTTATATATTGAAGACATCTTCCTGTATTTTCTCTCCAAAATCTATCTTCTTTCTTTAATGGAACTATTCCCTGGGAAATATCATCACATACTATTATTTTATTTTTAAATAACTCTTGATTCTCTATAATATAATCTAAAGCATCTATATTATCTAATGAAAGCTTATAAGTTAACTTATGAAAATTATTAATTACTTTTTTAGAGAAATCTACCTTTAAGTCTTTTAAATCATCATTAACTGTAAAAATATCTTCATTTGATATATTGAATTTTTCTTTAACAAAATTAAGTTTTCCATTATAAGCTCCACCAAAAACTAATATCAAAAATATCCCCCCTTACTATATTATACATAAGCATAGCATTCCTACTACTTCTGCAATTACAAGACCATATCCTGCACTATCTCCAGACATTCCTCCAAGTTCTTTAGTACTTTTATTTACAGATAATACAGCTGAAATTATCATAAATACAGGTACTAATATAGCTTTTAAATTAAATATTATAATAAAAGAAATTGAAGAAACTAATAAAAATAAATATAAAATAACTATATCTATTTTACCAGTATCCTTTTTAAAGTAAGATCCTAAAGAGCTTTCTTTCATAGAATCTTTTTTTATAAGCATAAGTGCCATTAAACATCTTGATATTATAGGTATAATTATAATTCCAATTACATTTACTTTATTTTCTACTAAAGTATAAGTTGCTGCAAAATTAATAGCAAACAAAATAGCTAGAGAAATAACTGCAAAAGCCCCTGTATTGGGATCCTTGAGTATTCTTATCTTTTCTTTTTGATCCCTTCTAGACAATAACGCATCGCATACATCCATAAATCCATCTAAATGTAACATTCCAGTAATGATGAAAGGCGTTACCATAGTAATTGCAGAAATTAAAATTGTAGAAAGGTTAAAATAATCTACAATTCTGTAAACACAGTAATTAATAAGTCCAACTACTAAACCAACTAAAGGATAAAGCTTCATCATATGTCTAACTGCTTCGTCCCTCCAACTTTTATAAGGCATTGGTATTATTGTAAACATGCTTATCGCCATTATAAAACCATTAAATAAATTTTTCATTTAAATCCCTCACATAATTTTTACCTTTATGAATTATTTCATTACCAAAGGAAAATTCAATAACAATATCGGCTATAGAAGCTAATGATATATTAATATTTCCTAACTCTCTTCTAAAGGCGTTTGTATAATCATCATATATTATTCCATCACTAAACAAATAATCTGTAACTATAACTAAGTTTTTTACGTTATTACTTATAGAATTTATTTCACCAATAATCTTATCACTAATTTCAGAAATAAAAGCATCTTTAGGAAACATTTCATTTGTAACTAAGGAGGTTATACTATCAATTAATGTAGTATCATTATTATCAATCTTATCAAGGATATCTTTTATATCTTGACTCTTCTCAATAGTTGTAAATCCCCATCCTTTTCTATCTTCAACATGATTTTTTATTCTTTTTAAATCCTCCTCATCATATGGCTTCATTGTTGCTATATAATATAAATGACCTTCTCTCTTCTCTAATTTCTTTGCATATCTTTGAGCAGCCATTGATTTTCCACTTTTTGAACCACCTACTAATAAAATAATCATATTTATCAAGCCTCTTTATTTCTTATTTACTATATAACTTTTTTTATCTCTAATTTCTTCTAAGTAGCTTGGATCTATTTCAGCTTCTTCAAAAGTCGCCATGTTGTTCATCATGGCACAAGCATAATCTACTATTGAAAATGCTATAGGACAACCACTACCTTCACCTAATCTCATATCTAAATTTATCATTGGATCAATTCCAATATTGTCTATAGCAATTCTGTATCCTATTTCTTTAGAAATATGAGATGCTATTAAATAGTCTTTTATATCTGGACATAACTTAGTTGCTAATAAGGCTGCTACCGCTGATATAAATCCATCAATTACTACAGGAAGTTTGTAATAAGCAGATCCTATATAAACTCCTACCATTCCAGCTAAATCAAATCCCCCAACCTTCGAAAGTATATCTATTGGATCCTTTTCCCTTGGTTTATTAATATTTATTGCTCTTCTTACTACTTCTATTTTCCTTTTAAAAGCTTCATCTGTAAGTCCTGCACCCTTACCCACAACATCTTCTATTTCACAATTTAATAAAGAAGCTAAGACTGCACTGCTGGTTGTAGTATTTCCTATACCCATTTCCCCTACACCAATTATTTCATATCCCTTTTCCTTAACTTCTCTAACCATATCTATTCCTATGTAAATAGCTTTTAATGCTTCTTCATAACTCATTGCAGGCCCTTTAGCTATATTATAAGTTCCTTTTCTAATCTTCCTATTAATAGCTCCTGGAATTTCCCCATCACAATTAACGCCTATATCTATAACAAATAAATCAGTATTATTTTCTTTTGCTAATACAGCTACCCCAGTAAGTCCTTTAGAAAAATTAATAGTTTGAGCTAATGTCACATATTGTGGGGATGAAGCAACCCCCTCTTCTACAACTCCATTATCTGAAGATAAAATTATTATACACCTCTTATTTATTTCATTATTAATCTTCCCTGTTATTCCTGCTAGTTTTATGGCTATTTCTTCAAGTTTTCCTAAACTACCAAGGGGCTTTGCTAAAGAATCTACTCTTTTCTTAGCTTTATCTCTTGCTGATTCATTTACTTTTTCAATGCTATTCATAACCTTAAAAACTTCTTCTTTATATCTCATTTATAATCCCCTATTTAACTATTTTCTAACTGCAATTATTAAAAAAAGTACTTCTATATAATTTCCTAAAGATTAAAATAGGATGTAAAAAGAACATCCCAATTTATAATATTTATAATTTGACCACTTCTTTTATAGCTTCAACCACTCCATTATCATTATTGCTTTTTGCAGTAAATCTAGAAACTTTCTTTAAATCATCATGAGCATTTTCCATAGCAAAACTGTAATAAGCCTTTTCCATCATTTCTAGATCATTTAAGTAATCTCCAAATACCATAGTTTCTTTATGAGTTATATTAAATATTTCTTGCACTTTTTCAATTGCTACTCCTTTATTAACTCCTTTAGCTGTAATATCTAACCATATTTCACCTGAAACTGTAACTTGTAGCTTGTTCCAATATTCCTTATAATAATTATTACTATTTAATTCTGATCCTGAAAAATCACAAACAGTAACTTTCAAAACATCATCATCTACTTTTGTTAAATCATCAACTATTTCATATCTTTCATAATACTTTTTAGTTTCTTTAATTAATCTTTCATCAGTATTTTCAATATAAGCTGATTTCTTACCACAAAGAATCGGAAAAGAATTATCTATAGTTCTAGCTATTTTTAAAAGATCTATGGCTATTTCTCTATCTAACGAATTTACTAATATTTCTTCTCCCTTATACACTACAAAAGTTCCATTTTCAGCAATAAACATAATATCATCACTTATTCTTTCGAATCTCTTTAATAGATTATAATATTGTCTTCCACTTGCTGCAGCAAATATTATATTTTTTTCCTTAAGTTTATTAAAAACCTCAAAAAACTCTTCATTTATTTCATCTTTTTTATTTAATAAAGTTCCATCCATATCAGATGCTATTAATTTTATCATAATCTGATTTCCTCCCTTGTAAAATATTAATATAGTGCTTTAACATTATTCTGCACCTTCTTCTGTTCTCATTTATTATTATTTATTATCTTCTATTACCATTTTGTATTATTTTCTTTAGATTATCAATAGAAAAAGCTAGTAAAATCATCTATACAATGTCTTACTAGCTCTTTGTTATTAATTTAAATTATTAAAACCTTCAAAATTCATTATTTTCTCTTCATTATTAGTATTGCTCTTTCTAATTAAGAATATCAATAATACCATTCCTATAGTACCTATTACTGTAAATATAATATAAAGTAAAGTCCCACCAAGGTAATCTCCTAGTATAAAAGAAGCTATGTTTGCAGTTAAATTATTTACCATATGCATTATTATCGCTGGCCATAAAGATTTTGTTTTATAAGTAACATACCCAAATACTATCCCTAAAAGTGTTGCATAAATACCTTGAACTAAATTTCCATGGAATGCACCAAATAAAATTGCTTGAATAATTATTGTCCACTTAATAGATATTTTCCTTTTTAATGTATTATAAATTACACCTCTAAATAAAAATTCTTCAGCAATAGGTGCAACTATTCCAACGGTAAGCATTGAAATCAATATACTTCCTTGACTAATTGGAGCTAATATATCATTCATATATTCAAATTGACTTGAAAATAATCCTGCTTCTTCAACTAAACTTAATACTCCTGAATTAAATAACCAGCAACAAAGTCCTAGAATAATTGCATAAAAAATATTAACACTTTTAGTTTTGGAAATTTGAAGCTCTTCTTTATAATTTCTCCTTTTAATTTTATATATAAGTATTAAAGCTAGTATTGTTATTACTGATGAAATTAATAAAAAAATATTTGTTAAACTTAGAATAGAATTAAGCATACTATCAATTTCATATTCTAAGGTTAATCCATTCTCCATTTGAATGACTCCATTAATTGCATAGTAAAATCCAATTGCAATTCCCCCTACTATTGATACAACTAATTGTATTAAAATCGTTAAAAATAAATACCCAATAGAAGCGAAAAATGCTTTAAATTTTTCCTTCATATAATTCCCCCTTATACTTTAATTAATTTATACTTTAATTATATACTATTTTTACTTTTTATTCCATAAATTATAGCTATTTCCCATTTAATATTGATAAATAAATATCTATAACCTTTAATTTATATTCTATCTCTTTATTTTTTTCCAACCTTAGTTTAAAATTATATACATATTTATTTAATCTTTGATTTAAAAGTAAAAAATAGTGTATAACTATATATAACAATAAAAGAAAATTTGTATAGGAGAGGTTTGCATATGTCAAATGAAAACATGTCATCTAACTTTATAAGAAATATAATTATTGACGATTTAGAAACAAAAAAACACGATGAAATAATTACTCGTTTCCCACCTGAGCCAAATGGATATTTACATATTGGTCATGCTAAATCAATAGTTTTAAACTCAGGTCTTGCAGAAGAATTTAAAGGAAAGTTTAATTTAAGATTCGATGATACTAACCCAACTAAAGAAGATACTGAATATGTTGAATCAATTAAAGAAGATGTTAAGTGGTTAGGCGGTAATTGGGATGATATCTATTTTGCTTCTGACTATTTCGATATTATGTATGATAAGGCAAAGTTATTAATAAAAAAGGGATTAGCTTACGTTTGTGATTTAACTCCAGAAGAAATAAGAGAATATAGAGGAACTTTAACTGAACCAGGAAAGGAAAGTCCTTATAGAAATAGATCTGTAGAAGAAAATCTTGATTTATTAGAAAGAATGAAAAATGGTGAATTTGAAGATGGAACAAAGGTTCTAAGAGCTAAAATAGATATGGCTTCTCCTAACATCAATATGAGAGACCCTATAATATATAGAATTGCTCATGCTACACATCATAACACTGGAGATAAGTGGTGCATTTATCCTATGTATGATTTTGCTCACCCACTTGAAGATGCTATTGAGGGCATAACACACTCAATTTGTACTTTAGAGTTTGAAGATCATAGACCTCTTTATGATTGGTTTGTTAAAGAATGTGAAATGGAAAGCACTCCAAGACAAATAGAATTTGCTAGACTTAACATGACTAACACAGTTATGAGTAAAAGAAAACTTAAACAATTAGTTGATGAAAATGTAGTGGACGGATGGGATGATCCAAGAATGCCTACAGTATCTGGATTAAGAAGAAGAGGCTATACCCCTGAAGCTATCAGAAACTTCTGTGGTGCTATTGGTGTTTCTAAGGCTAATTCTGTTGTAGATTCTCAAATGCTTGAATACTTCATAAGAGAAGATCTACAATTAAAAGCAAATGCAGCTATGGCAATTATAAGACCATTAAAAGTTGTTATAACTAACTATCCAGAAGGTCAAACTGAAATGCTACCAGTTCCAAATAACGCTAAAAATGAAGCTGCTGGTACTAGGGAAGTTCCTTTCTCAAGAGAAATTTATATAGAGCAAGAAGACTTTATGGAAGTACCAGTTAAAAAGTACTTTAGATTATTTCCAGGAAACGAAGTGAGATTAATCGGTGCGTACTTTATTAAATGTAACGATGTAATTAAAGATGAAAACGGAAATGTAATTGAATTACATTGTACTTATGACCCAGAGACTAAGAGTGGATCTGGATTTACTGGAAGAAAAGTAAAAGGAACTATTCACTGGGTAGATGCTAAAACTGCAAAACCAGCAGAATTTAGACTTTATGAACCTTTAATTTTAGATGATGCTCCTGAAAATGAAGGTAAGCATTTCTTAGAACAAATAAATCCTAACTCATTAGAAGTACTACAAGGATATATTGAAGATACTACTGCTAAAGTAGCAAAACCACAAGATAAGTTCCAATTAGTTAGAAATGGATTCTTTAATGTAGATCCAAAGTACACTACTGATGATAAATTAGTATTTAATAGAATAGTATCATTAAAGAGCTCGTTTAAAATTAATAATTAAGAATGAAAAGTGAAGAATTATTGTAAGAAGCTGTCTTTTGACAGCTTCTTTAATATTTTGATTATAATTTTGCCAAGCCCTTTTTTATCTAAACTTGTACTAATCAGTCAAACTTTATATTGAAATATTTTATATTAAGTTATAAAATTGTTTATGTATTTAACACTTTACATAATAGGAGGCACTTATGAATAATTTTATAACTATTTTAATATTAACAGTTGTTGGTGGTCTTATAGGATGGATAACTAATATACTTGCTATAAAGCTTTTATTTAGACCAATTAACCCAATTAAAATTCCTATTTTAAATATTGAAATATTAGGTTTAATTCCTAAAAGAAAAAATGAAATAGCTGCTAATATAGGAGAAGTTATTTCTAATGAACTACTCTCAATAGATGATATATTAGATCAAGCATTAAATAATTCAGACGGGGAAAATTTCAATTCTTACATAATAGATAAAATAAAAAATATAATAAATGAAAAATTAAATATTATTCCTATTCCATTTAGAATGATGGCTGCTCCTTATATTGATGATATTTTAAATAAAGAAGTTCCTAGTGCAATTGATGAAATCAGTGCTGATTTATTAGTTAAAGCTAAAGAAAATGTTAATATTCAAAAAATTGTTGAAGAAAAAATTAATGAATTAGATTTAGAAAAGCTTGAAGATATAATAATTAAAGTTTCAAAAAAAGAACTAAAGCATATAGAAATTCTAGGTCTTGTACTAGGTGCTATTATTGGAGTCCTACAAGGAATTTTAGTGATTTTTCTTTAATAAAAAGAGTTGCTTAAGCAACTCTTTTTATTAATTATCTTATATTTTCAATTTAAATAATAATTCCTCATCCATAATTTTTCCTGTATCTTTAAATCCAAAGCTTTCATAGAGACTTCTGGCTATATTATTCTTTGGATCAAAGGAAATAAGTGCTCATATTATCTCTTCACCTTCGCCATATTTTTCATTCTTTTCTTCTCTTGCTGCTTAGATTTTAATAAATTGTATTCCTCTTCTCTTTTAAGCTTTCTATATCTTTCTAATCTATCTAAATCTAATTCTCCATTTTCTATTGCTTCTCTTACAGCACATTTAGGCTCATTTTTATGAGTACAATTTGAAAATTTGCATTGCTTTTCTAATTCTTCAATGTTACTAAAGGATTTATCAACATCAGCAGACATTAATCCAAGCTCTCTCATACCAGGAGTATCTATTATTACCCCACCATCTTCCAACAGAAATAATTCTCTATGAGTAGTTGTATGTCTCCCTTTATCATTTTCATCTACTTCATTAGTTTTCAATGCTTCTTTGTTTAATAACTTATTAATAAGAGTAGATTTTCCAACTCCTGATGAACCTATAAAGGCTATTGTTGTTCCACTTTTGATATATTCTTTAATTTCTTCATATCCATTTCCATTTAAACTTGAAGTTACTAATATTTCAATTCCTATAGCAACTTCTTCAACTTCTCTAAGTTTTTTGTCTATGTCTTCACATAAATCTGCCTTAGTTAATACTATAACTGGAACAGCCTTACTATCCCATGCTACAGCTATATATCTTTCAAGCCTATTAATATTAAAATCATTATTTAAGGCCATACAAATAAATATATAATCAATATTTGCTGCAACAACTTGTGTATCAAACCTACTTCCAGCAATCTTTCTTGAAAAATAACTTTTCCTAGATAACACCTTGTGGATTATAGCATCTCCATTCTTATTAGCTGCTCTATCTAATAATACCCAATCTCCTACTACAGGATAATCTAAAGTACTATTTGAAGAATATGATAATTTACCAGATACTCTTGCAAGTACTTCTCCCTGTTCTGTAAAAACTTTGTAAATATCTTTATATTGTACTGATATTCTTCCAATATAAAAATCTTCATTATAGATACTTGCCTCTTTAACGTATCCTTCATTTAATCCTAATTCTAGTAAGTTCTTATTATTCATTTTTCCTCCCGAAATATAACTTATTGGGAAGGATATTTAATTTATTCCTATACTGTAGTCACCTTCCCATTAACAACAATATAGTTTCTATTTCTTCTTACTAAACTCATCATAAAACATCACATCCTTTCAGATAATTAATGGTTAATTTTGTATATAACCACTATATTTATAATATAACAATATTAAGCTTTTTAATACAATTATTTATAAAAAAAAGAAATTTCATCTTATGTGAAATTTCAACCTAAATTACTCATTATTCATTTTCAATTCTTAATTGGAGCTGTCTTTGACAGCTCCTTCTAGTCTCTTTTTATTTGCCAGTAGCATCTTTTTGGTGAATAAATTTTTTCTTCCTTCTTAAGTTTATCCATTACCTTAGATACGTCTTTTTTATCTATGCCTGTTTTTTCTGCAACTTTAGTGGCATTCATTGGCTCATCATTCTTTTCAAAACAATCTAATACAACATTATAGTTTTCCATTGATTCATCTCCTTTACTATCTTTTCATAAATATTTTACATAATAACACTAATTAATTTCAACTATTAAATAAAAATTTTTATTATTTAATTCTATTATTTCTGCTTATAAAAAAATGGAGCTGTGCACTAATTAGTACGACAGCTCATTTTTATTAAATTTTAAACTTATTAACTATCTCTTTCTTCTTAGAACTATTCCCACACCAGTCATTATTAAGGCCATTACTCCAACAGCCATTGATGAAGTTCCCCCTGTACTTGGTAACTTATTTGAACCATTACCCTTTCCAGTACTATTATTACTAGCATTATCAATTGCATTACCGTTTCCAGCATTACCATTTCCATTGTTGTTTCCATTATTATCATTTCCAGTGTTATCATTATCTTTCAATAATTCTAGATTATTTAATGCTAATTCTAATTCCTTTATTGCTTTAT
The DNA here is from genome assembly GCF_050585245.1 of Clostridium nigeriense. GTDB lineage: Bacteria > Bacillota > Clostridia > Clostridiales > Clostridiaceae > Clostridium > Clostridium nigeriense_A. The sequence goes on along the minus strand of NZ_JBNOOF010000002.1, from coordinate 314,319 downwards.
CTACTTCTTCTTGAGTAGCTTTTTCATTATTTAAAATATCTTTACACTCTTTTAACTTCTTATTAAATGCATCAACACTTTCCTTAGTATACTTAGCTGTGTCTATTGCTTCTGCTTTGTTTATTACTTCTTGAAGCTTAGATTTATCAACCTCAGAAGTTTCAGGCTTATTAACAAGCTTGGATATTGCATCATTTAATTTGTTAATAGCGTCATTTACTTGTTCTTGTGTTGCATCATCATTATCTAATACTACTTTTACGTTATCTAATGCATTTTTAAATATTGACCATGATTCAGGTGTATATTTATCTTCTAATTTATCTTTATTTGTGTTATAAATATTTTCAAGTTCTTCCTTATTAACTTCAACTTCTCCATTTTTAGTAAAGTGAGCTGTTAATGATATATTTCCATCTACATTAAATGTATATTTATCATTTTCAGAAACCTTCTCTCCTGTAGAACGATACCATCCATCAAATATATATCCCTTATTAGGAGTTGCAGTTATAGTAACTTCTTCCCCTTGTTTTGCTTCTTTTCCACCACTTACTGTTCCACCTTCAGTAGCATCAACATGTACAGTAAATGTTTGTTCTGGCTTATTTGCAATATCAAACTCTGAAACTGCTACCCAACCATCATTGGATGCCTTAGCTACAAATTTAATATATTTAACTTCTTGCTCATCAAATGTAAATGTCTTTTTATTTGCATTTGCTTCAAATATTTCATTTTCAGCTACCAACTTCCATGCATCAGATTCTTTATTTTTAACATATAAATCTGCCTTAGTAACATAACCACTAGCAGTATCTACTCTAGGTGTAAATGAAAATTGATTAATTTTATATGCTTTACCTAAATTTAATTCTGCATAGAATGAATTTGTTCCATCTAATTTATCAGTTGCTCCTTGCCAATTAGAATGCCAAATTGTATTTTGCTTATTATCAAATGCATATTGTAATTTACCTTCTGTCTCATTATAAACAGTTTCAGTATTAGTTTCACCAGTCCAATTTTCTTTATGGTAAATATCCTCTACTGCTTTAGACTCTGAAACTTCTACATTATCAATAACTGCTTCAATAGCATTTGCTTTAGATCCTATTCTTTCTAAAGGTAATGCAAATGTAGAATTAGTAATATTTTCTTTTTTCACTATATCATTATGAATAAATTTTCCACTAGCATCACAAACAAATTCATCATCTACATATAATTTAGTTTTTTGTTGCTCTGAAACAATTTTAATATTTACAGTTTTACCTACTGGTAATTCATAATCAAAGTAGTAATTATATAATTCTCTTGTAAAGCCTAGCTTTCCATTTTCCATAATTCTTATGTCATGTGTTCCATATGCAGCATCTGCTTCAAATAATATATCTCCTGGTTTAGATGCTTTTTCTAAGGTTATATCAAAGGATAACTCATTACCATTTCCAAGCTTTTCTATAGGAGATGTTACATAACTTTCGTCTGTATCTAGAGTTAAAGCTCCATTTTCCACTTTAGCAGTTCCTTCAATTAAATCCCTATCATTCTTTGAAGTATCTTCTAATCCATTTTCAAAATCATAGCTTTCATATACTTCCCCTTCTTTTTCTTCTTGATAGTATGGATTTACATTTGGTCCTATACCCTTTTCATTTGCTAATGTACTTAATTCATTTGCACTTCCTTTTTCTTTACCTGTTGCTGCCCAAGTTTTTTCAGCATAGAATGGCATAGCATCGAAGAAACGCCAATATAAATCTGACTCACTTAGTCCAGAAGCAGACTTATCAATATTATCGCTCCAAATTGCAAAAGCTGCACCAAGCATTTGATCATCCCCAGAAGGAACATATTTATACCCTGATCTTGTTTTTAAACGGTTTGCTTCAAATTCATTAAATATACGATTAATATTTAATAAATCTCCATATGCATTTGCACGTCCCATACTTCCATTAGGTACCATGTAACCAAAGTCATCAATAGTATTAATTAATTTATAGCCCATATTATACATTTGTAATCCATCTGCCCAATCACTAGACCATAAATTCATTTCTACATTTTCTATAGCATCTTTATTAATCTCAGTTTTATTATCATTAATCCAAGTTAATCCTCCCCACATACGAACAGTATTAGTTTCCTTTATATAAGGTACTAACTCATTTAAGAAGTCACGGTATGCTGTATAATCTGATAAAAATTCATCTGCCCCGATGTGTACTGTAGTTTGTGAATCAAATGTTGGATTATTTCCTTTTGTATAATCATCAAATATTTCTTTAATTTTTTCAACAACTTCTGGTTTAGATACATCAAAGTGGTCTATTAATGGTCTATTTGCATTTAATGAAGATACTTTGTTTGAAACCATTAATTCTGGCCAAATTTTAGTAAAAGATGTAGCGTGAGCTGGAACATCTATTTCAGGAACTATATTCATTCCAACATTTCTTTCGCTAACTATAAAATCATTGAAATCTTCTTTTGAAATCCAATAATCTTTTGCTGTAGGAGATTCTCCCTCATCGTTTGTTAATCCTGATTCTAAACGGAAAGCTTCATATGCCTTAAATGCTTCATTTTCATTTTCCATTTTTCCATATTGCTCTAAGAAAATATAATTATCAGATAAATGTACTTGGAAATCATTCATCTTGTAATATCTCATAGTTCTTGCAACATCTTTAATCATTTCCATTGAAACAGGCTTACGAGCTACATCAAATAAAAAACCACGTTTTTCAAAACGAGGATAATCTCTCATTGTTCCTATATTAAATGAACTTTCATTTTGCTTATACATTTGTAGTATAGTTTGCATTCCATACATATTACCTGTAACACTTTGTGATTTTACAATAATTCTATCCCCTTGGATATCCATTGTATATCCTTCATCGCCTAATAAAGAATCTGGTGCTTCTTTTACAAAATTATATGCATTTGCTTTAGTACTACCCTTTTCCTTACTTAATTTTATTCCTGTAAACTCTTCATAATCACTAATGAATTCGTCTACAACCCCCTCTAAAGAATCGTCATTGTAAACTACTGTATCAACACTATTAATATTTAAAGTATTTGTACTATCTGAATACCACTCTGCAATTTCTGGAATAACAACAGGTTTTGAATTCATACCTTCTTTTTGTGTATTTTTACCTTTAATAATAAATTCCAAATCATCAGTTTTCTTTGTTTTCTTTGTTGCTTCTTCAGTTACTTCGAAAGAAACTTTTACACTTTTATCAGTTAATGGCCTTACAATTGTTCCATCATCAGCAATAATTTGTTCAAAATCAGCACCATTTATTTTAACTGTATATCCCTCTGGCATTGACGGCATTGGTAATTTTTCAACATCATTTTCAACAGTTTGTCCAACAATTCCAGCAACTGCACTGTCTAATGATACTTCTTGACTTTTCTCATTTGAGTAAGCCTCCAATTCTGTAATGCTTATATTATTATACGAAGTACTATTTGCAACAAATTCACAAACTGTAACATCCTTAGCTACAATAGCTTCATCTAATAAAATAGATATATTAGTACTCCAACCCTTTCCTGAACCTAAGGAAGTATTTGCAAAATCCTTTTTAATATATTTTTCCTCTCCATTTTCATCTGTGTACTTTATACTTAATTTTTCTACATTAGAATCATTCGGAGCTATATCTCTATTTAATAGATTAATATTAATTTGTTTTACTTTTGTTAACTTTGGAAACTCTGCCTTTAACCATTGTGTAGAAGGACTATCATAATTACTTGCCCAACGAGTGTCTTTTGAACCATCATTTGCTTTTGAAGCATTTAATCTTTCTAAATTTTCTTCTACACTAGAAGCTGTCATGGTTGAATTAAGAACATGATTAACATTTTCTCTTGATTCAACATCTTTCACAACATCACTATAAATCTCAACTTCATTTATTCCAACATTTTTCCAGTTTAAAGTTCCACCATTTGCATCTAAAATGGTTATTTTTACCTTAGAAGCCGTTTTCACTTCATCAAATACTATTTTTTCATTTTGTTTTACTTTTTCTGTCTTTTTATAAACCTCAGTATATGTTCCGTTATTTTCTAACTCTATCTTGTAACCTAAAATATTTTGATTCTCATCAGTTCTCTCAAAACAAATATTAATTTGTCTTATTTGTTTAGCTTCCTCTAAATTTATTTCTACCCATTCATTAGCCGCTTTATTTTGAGCTGTTCCCCAACGTGTTGTTAAATCTCCATCTACAGCCTTTTCTGGTGATGTAGTATTAACTTCATAGCTACTAGCAGTTATTGGTTTGTTAAGAGCTAAATTTACATTTTCTACCGCTTGTACAGCTTTTGATTTAACAGTTATAAAATTTGCAACCATAGCAGCTGTTAATAAAATGCTTATCAACCTTTTTCTTTTCATACATTTCTCCCCCGTTAATAATTAAATTTTCACTTAAAATTATTAGCATTAACCATATTATTTAACAATGATTTCGAAGTTAAATATTACATTTTAAAATCCACCTTCTCTCATTAAATTTATGTATATTCAATTTTAAAGATATATAAATATAAATAAAAAAAAGCTCTCTTACTAAACTTGTAAGAAAGCTAATGCCCTTATTGGTAACACGCATACAAATCAACTACTTATTTTTCCAAATTTTCTAAATATATTATACAATTCAAATATGTATTTGTAAATATTTTTTTATCATTTTCACTTTTATACTCCAAAACACTTCCTTGCATAATCTTCAAACCAAGTTTTCTTTACTTTCTGCATTGAAATTAAATTTATCTTTATCTATATGAAAAAAAATTGCTTAACAATATTTCAAGATTGTTAAGCAATTTTTTTGTATATTTAACTTGTTCAACCTTTATCATATATATTTATTTTACTATTTAACATCAACAGTGAATTTCAAATCTTCTTTCACGTAATAAATTTTTTCGTAATCTGGTGCGCTAAGTTTATATTCTTTATCTTTTGATAAAGCTTCTATTTCAGCTATATATTCATTGTCTCCTTCTCTTAAATTTTCTGTCGCAAATTTATATTCTTTACCATCACTATCTACTATATTTAAAGCCAATCCATAGTGGGTTTCAATAAATCCAGTGCATTTATAATGAACTAGTGTTTTATCTTCTAAAAATTCTACTTTTGTTACTATATATTCTCCAATACTTCCCTGAGATAAAATAGTTTCACCATCGTTATTTAATAAAACTTCTTTTTTCTTATCCTCTGATACATCCCTTACATTTTTCTTGGAAATAACCGGGATAAACGTTACTGAATTAGTATCTTCGTAAATACCCCTGTATTGTTCTTGGCTATAGAATTCCTTTGCATCAGATGATGGACTATACCCCTCTCCACTTATAGATCTAAGGTTTCTTCCTTTATCATCTACTACAATAAAATTACCTATTCTCCCACTTTGCCCACCAGCAACTGACCATAAATTACTTTCTGACAATCTTAATATTGTATTAATTGGTGTAAAAATAACTTCATTAACTTTTAATCCCTCTCTAACTTCTGATAAATCTACTGAAAGAGCAACTTTATTAGTATTTTTTTCTATTTCATCTTTTGATACATTAAATTTAAATTTCCAATCTCCATATACACTATTTGAAAAAGATTTTATATCTAAATCAATTGTAAAATTATCTGGTATTTCTACCTCTCCACTTAAAGTATTTTCTCTCATCTCTTCAGGTAGATAATCATTAGATACATTAAAAGTGTCTACATATATTTACATTCGTTTATTAATATTCTTATAAGCCATGTTTTAAAAAACAAAAAGGGAGTACATTACTACTCCCTTAATTTTATAAATTTAAAAACGCTTCGAATCTAGATCTTACTTTATCTTTACCTAATATTTGCATAATAGTATAAAGATCTGGAGTATTACTTCTATGAGATAGTGAGGCTCTTACAGCTCCAGCTACATCAGAAATCATTCCTTTATATTGATCTGGATTTGCTTTATATTCTTTTCTATTTGCACAATATCCAAGTTCTGCTCCAATAGCCTTTAAATCTTCAAACCAATTTTCTTGACTTCCTGCATTGAAATTGAATTTTTCTTTATATACCTTTATTATTTCTTTTGCATTTTCTAAAGTTAAAGTCTTTGGAAGCTCAACATTTTCTGATGTTTCTTTGTTAAATAATTCATCAAAGAAATAATCAATCTTTCCTCTTACTTCATCCCATTTTGCAAAATCTTTTCTTGGCTTTGGACCTTCTTTATCTATATTGAAGATTTCTTTAGACATTTTTTCATTTGGAGTTACTAAATCATACATTTCTTTGTCATATTCCTTAGCCCAAGCTGTATAATAATCATATACTACATCAGCTTTCATCTTACAAATAACTTCTTTGCTTACATCATTTAATTTAACTATATCAAATAATGCTCCTGACTTACTCATCTTATCTAAAGCTACTTCAAATTCATGATAATCCACTGTTGGATTTTCTGATCTCCAATCTTCGAAAGTAGAATTTATTATATTTAATAGGTATTCAATTACTGATACCATTGGATATCCTACTTCTTTATAGTATGAAACTGCAGCCTCTGCATCTTTTCTCTTTGATAGTTTTCTCTTTGAGCCATTATCATTCTTCATTATAGTTGGAATATGAGCGTAGTTTGGTCTTTCTAAACCTAATACATCAAATAATTGAACGTGTATTGGTAATGAAGATAACCATTCTTCTCCTCTTATAACATGAGTAGTTCTCATTAAAGCATCATCTATAGCATGCGCAAAGTGATAAGTTGGAAGTCCATCTCCCTTTATTATAACTATATCTTGATTATTTTCTGGAAAGCTTATATCTCCCTTTATTAAATCATGGAATTCTACTCTATTTTCTATATTTCCTGGTGACTTAAATCTAATTATGTAGGCATCTCCATTATTTATTTTTTCCATAGCTTCTTCTGGAGTTAAATTTCTATCTTTTGCATATTCTCCATAATATCCTGGAGTTATTTTAGCAGCAGTTTGTCTTTCTCTAAGTTCTGCTAACTCTTCTGGTGTATCAAAAGCTGGATAAGCTAATCCCTTCTTAATTAAATCCTTAGCAAAAGCTCTGTATATATCAGCTCTTTCACTTTGTCTATATGGACCATATTCTCCTTTTGAAGTATTGTTTCCAGTCATACCTTCATTAAAATCCATACCAAAGTTATGCATAGTTTGAATAGTATCTTCTATAGCACCTTCAACTTCTCTTTTTTGGTCAGTATCTTCTATTCTTAAATAGAAAACTCCATCTGTTTGACTTGCTAATCTTTCATTAATTAATGCAGCAAAAACTCCACCAATATGTTGGAAGCCAGTTGGTGATGGTGCATATCTTGTAACAACAGCACCTTCTTTTAGATTTCTTTTTGGATACATTTTAATATAATCTTCTGGTGTTTTATCTACATTAGGAAATATTAAATTTGCTAATTTTTCTAAACTCATCCTTATCTATCCTTTCTTTAAATATAAAATAAAAAAAGTCTTCAATCCTAAAAGCTTAGGACGAAAGACATATTCCGCGTTACCACCTAAGTTGATTAATAAAATAATTAATCCACTCTTTCTCTTTAAGGGAAGAATCCCACAAACTTACTTACAATTAATGCTTTTTCAGTTTATAGCTCCAGAGCTTCTTTCTATAGATTTAACTTCTAGGATTTCACCATCCCTAGATCTCTTTAAATTAAATTGCTATATACTCTTCTCTTTCAACGCTTAAATATTCACTTATTATCAGTAACATTATAACTTTACATTTCCCCTTTGTAAATATTTTATGCTGTATTCTTTATTATTTTCAATTTTCTAGTCCACATTGGAACAAAAATTTGAAATTTCTTATATTATATAATGTTTAAGCTTGGCTATAAGTGTTAATATTTATAGTAAACAGTAATTTTTTGTGGAGGTAAACATGAAAAAGCTTATTTTAATTATACTTATTATTATAACATCGCTTCTTTCTGGATTTTTACTTGGCAAGTTTATTAATAGAGATATTAGACAATCTGCAATTAATCCAGAAGAAACTATTGAGGAAAGCGTAGAAGTTAAAGATAGTATTGATGAGAAGGCTAATGAAATATTAAAGACTATGTCTTTAGAAGAAAAAATTGGACAAATGTTTTTAATTAGATGCAATGAATATACCGCCATTGATGATATAAATGAATATAAAGTTAGTGGGTTTATCTTATTTGATGAAAATATAGACGGTGAAAATAAAGAAAGTCTTTCCTCTACTATAAGTACTTATCAAACAAACTCACCTATTAAACTTTTTATAGCAATAGATGAAGAAGGTGGCACTGTTAATAGGTTAAGCTGGTATTCAGAGTTTAGATCAGTTCCGTTTTACTCACCACAAGAACTATATAATGAAGGAGGATATCCCCTAATTATTACTGATACTAAGGAAAAAGCTACTCTTTTAAAATCCATTGGAATTAATATGAATTTAGCTCCAGTTGCTGATATTTCAACTGATCCTAATGATTATATTTATCCTAGGACTTTTGGAAAATCTGCAGAAGAAACTGCTGAATATATTAAAACTGTAGTTAAAACTATGAAGGAAAATAATATAGGTTCAACTTTAAAGCATTTTCCTGGATATGGCGATAATTTAGATACTCATTCAGGTATTTCTATAGATAATAGAAGTTATGAAAGTTTTTTAAATAATGATTTTATTCCTTTTAAAGCCGGTGTAGATGCAGGAGCTGATAGCATTTTAGTTTCTCATAATATAATAAATTCTATAGATGAAAATTTACCTGCTTCTCTATCTAAAAAAGTACATGATGTTATTCGAAATGAATTAAATTTCAACGGTGTAATAATGACAGATGATTTACAGATGAGTGCTATAAAAGATTATATTGGAGAAGTTAACTCTGCAATTTTTGCTGTAAATTCAGGTAATGACTTAATTATATCTTCAGACTATGAAGTTCAAATTCCATCTATAATAGAAGCTGTAAAAAATGGAGATATAAAAGAAAAAGTAATAGATGAAGCTGTTTTAAAAGTATTAAACCTAAAATTAAAGTTAGGTATAATATAAGAAAGAGATAAATATTATATTCCTTACTCCGTCGCAAGCTCCAAGTCGCCGTCATACAATATTTATCTCTTTATACACTGAAGGTAATAATTCCTCATTCCTCGGAATTATGAATTTTGTTCTGTTTCTAAGTTCCAAGTCATTGCAAAATTAATAGAAGCACTTCAGAGCTGACGGAAGGAAATTATAAAAGATGTTTCAACTTAAGTTTATAAAAATAACAAATCACAAAATGCATGTATTATTATACACGGAGTTAGAGATCCAGTATAATAATAAACTTGTCCCAATAAAAATCCTATCAAAATCTGATTACTACTACCTAAAATCCCAAGTATTCCATATTGAGAAAATTGATTATAATGAATTAATCCAAAAACTAATGCCTGAATTATATTTATCCAATTATCATCTAATTTAAACTTTTTAATTCCCCCAATAAAAAAACCTCTGAAAAGAAATTCCTCATATAAGGATGGATAAAATAGTAAACTAATAAAATAAATTATCATATTAAATATATGTATTTCTCCATATATCTTACTTTGTAATCTTGTTAAAAATAAATATATAATTCCTATTATTAATGCTATTAAAACGCTTTTACAATTTACATTTAAATATATCTTTTTTATCTTAAATTTTACTCTAAGATAAAAATAAGATAGAAATACAATTAGTATAAGTATTATTTTAAGAATAAATATATTATTGCCTAATTTAATTATAGAAGATTGTATAAATAAAGAAATTAATTCTTGAATAGAAAATACAAATATAAATGCTAATAATAACTTATTATTAAAATTTATAGTATAATTTTTAATTGATACATATTTTTTTAATAAGTACATTATTACTATTGGTAATATAAGAAATGAGACATAAATAATTGATTTGTTAAAAGATATTTTTAAAAAGTAAATATCAAAAATAACTTTAAGAACTGATAAAACTATAATAAATATAAATGAAAAACAATTTATATTTTTTATTTTCAAATTCAGGACATTTTTGTATACATCTTTCATTATATTGTATTTCCCTTCTAAATCTAATTTTTTTAAAAATTCTCTCTCCATCTAAAAAATATTTATCATTTATGAAAAGAAAGATAAAACCCCTAAAAATATAAATATAAAACCCACTATATTTCTAATAGAAGATAAAAGTTCCTCTACTTCTAAGTGATTATGCTTTATTATAGATTCTCTATACCAGTTAGTTTTCGGTAATAATATACACAATAACCCTGCAATAATTAATATAATTCCATACAACATAACCTCCCCTTAATCAATGTAATTTAATACGAATTATATCATATTTTTCAACCAACCTAATTAATTTCTAAAATAAATTTTATGAAACTACTTACATCTAATATTACTTAGCTATAATAGCTAAAAATAGAGTATTTTTACAATAAAGTGAACTCCTTTTGTTAGGAAATAAATCCAAAAAAGGATGTAGTAGATTTGCTTTTACACAATTCTTCCTACATCCTGGGGTTAACTTCACTGTACGTTATCAACATTTTCTTTGCTCCCCCCCAAAAGTTATGTGAATAAATCTTGTTTGATTAAATTCTTTTTATATTAACTTATTCATATAATATATTAAATCTTTAAAATCCTCTAAATGTCTTTCAATTATCATTTGAACAATTTTTATTTCAATTTTCCGGATTGTCAGCATAAACTTCCTTTATTCTATTTATACATCTTTCTATAGTATCTATTTTATTTAAAATTACATCACTTCCCATAAACTGAACCTCTTTCTTTTATCTTTTCAATAATACATTTTCTCTCATCATTAAATAAAATATATTCTTTAAAAGCACGCATCTCAAAAAACATTCTTTCTTTGTCATCTGAACAATAAATAACTTTTCCATTTCCTACGATTTGAGCTTTAAATACTGTTGATGACTTTGAAATATCAATTAAATCTACTTCTCTTTTAAAAATATCAGCAAGCTCTTGTGCTTTCATAAACACAGTATATTCATCAATATCTTCCTTAGATAAAAATGCAATATCAATATCACTATCTTCTCTTAACTCATTTCTACTTGCAGATCCAAATAAATATATAATAATGGGGTTATATTCCAATAACAGTTGAATAGCTTCCCTTAACTTATCTTCAAACATTATTTCACCTCAATTAAAGTATTATCCAATTTAATGTAATTATAACACTTTCACAAAGGATTTATACTATAATTTTTCGTTTTCATAGTCAAAATAACCCACAAATACCTATTAATTATTAATTGAAAATATACACCATTTGAACTTCATCTCTATAAGTACCATCTTTAAGTTTAAAGGCTCTTGGTTGAATCCCAACTTTTTTAAATCCACATTTTTCATATAAATTTATTGCTCTTAAATTATCTTCAAATACACCTAATTCAACTTGTTCAAACCCATTCCTCTTAGCCTGTTCTAATGCTATATCTAATATATATTTTCCAAGTCCTTTATTACAATATTCTTTCAAAATAGAAATTCCAAAATATGCTCTATGACGATATTTAATATGGTTCCTAATTTTAGTGACTCCTGCATCTCCTATTATTTTTCCATCTAAAAAAGCTGTAACTGTAAAATCTTTCTCATCCTTTTCAATAGTAACTAACTTTTCTTTCATTCCTTCTACATCTAAACTTATTTCCTCTGGATATCTTGCCATAAAATACGATTCAGAAGAAGTAATATAACGATGATGACAAAGTGATTCTGCATCTTTTTCCGTTGCACTTTTAAGTAATATTTTTTGTCCGTTTTTTAATATAATTTCTTTTTTATCAATAATCATAATTTCTCACCTATTCTCTTTTCCTATTTTTAATTCACACAAGTTTAAAATTGTTCTGAATTTCTTTTTTTCATATAGATGACGATGGCTAATGCTATAATAATTATAAGCCCTACTCCAATAAGCAGAGATGATACTTTAATAGAAAATAAATTTGCTACTTTCTCCATAGAGCTATCTCCTTTCAAGAAAATATATTAATTCATGATATAATACACTTGTGCATCCGTTATTTTATTATTAATACTTATTCTTTAATTGTTAATTTTCATCCAAACATATTTTTCATTTGTATTTGAAGAAGTTTCAACAAATCCATTTTCAATTATTTCATAACTATTTTTTTCAATTTCCCACTGACAGCTCTGCGTTGGAGTATTAAATGTAGTTTTTAAATCATTAACTGTCAATTCTCCTCCATAAGTAAAATTTCTAACTTCTCCTTCTTGTGTTATTATTTGATTTAATGTATATACTCCGTCTAAACTTTTAGCTGAATCTTTACTATCTTTTGCACCAATGGCAAATGATGAAATGGCTATACATATCGTTGGAATTATTATTTTTTTAATGTTTATCATATACTTGCCTCCTTTTTTACTAAATCACAATTTAATACATATATTCTATAAACTTAATATTAATTTGGAAATTAATTGTTCTCTACTTTTATGAAATTTTTCTGTGTCTTCTTCACTTCTTCCAATTAATGCATTTTGTGTAGCTGAATTATCTGAAACACATAAAATTGCAATTCCTTCTTTATTCATAATTTCCATGCAACGATAAAATGCTGCTGTTTCCATTTCTATTGCTTCACTACCCAATTTTAATATCTCATTTAAATGAAAATATTCACAAAATATAGAGTCTGTGCAATATACTACTTTTTCTTTAACTTCAATTCCAATTTTATTTGCAATACTTATTAAATTTTCTTTTAACTCTACTTTAGGATATATTAGTGCTTGAAACTTATCAGTAGATATATTTTCATACAAATAAAGTGATGCTCCATCCCCTGCAATAGATTTTGATGGAGTAATAATATCTCCTAATTTCATATCATCTTTTAACGCTCCAACTGCACCTATAAATATTATTTTATTACATTTAGTATTTCCTAATGTCAAACAGCAATCTACTAAATTAGATGCTCCTGCTGAAGTTTGTATATATCCATATTTCTTATTATTTACTTGTACAATGTAACTACTATAGTATGGTCCTATTTTAATGGATTTGATTTCAGTATTAAAATTCTTGAATATCTTTTCTGGCTTCCATGATGGTGCTAAAATAATAGCTTCATAATCTTCATTTTCATCTAACCCATATATGGTATATATGAAATCTGTACCTCCACTAAACCTCTCCATATTAAACCTAAGTTTATTATATAAATCCAAATTCATCCCCCTCTTCTTAAATAAGCAATATAATACTTATTGAAATTAATAAAATAGTCCGTAAGGCTTTACAGAATCATCACTAAGCCAAACTGATCGTATAATAATTATTTAATTGAAATAAATAAACCACACTCTTTTTCAATATTGATTACACCTTGTTTTTTTCTTATCTCTTCAAAATAATCAAACAATCTATCAATATCCTTTTCTGAGTAACTTGCTATAGACATTGTAGATTTCATCCAATCAATTAAATCTTGCGTTTCTGTAATTGATAATGAATCTTCAAAATCTATCCTTTTTACTTTCGAAAAATTATTACTTAATATTTCATATCCATTTTGGAGATTAAAAGAAAATTCTTGTGTGAATGCGTTAGTGTCTGGATCAACATGTTTTAAGGCATTGTGTAAAAATGTTCTCATTCCACCATTTCCATTAGTGGTTGAATAGAATTTTCCTCCAGTCTTAAGCACACGTTTCACTTCATATAATGCCTTTTGCAAGTCAGGAATATGGTAAAGCATATGATTAGCAATAATAATATCAAAAGTTTCATCTGGAAAATTAATATCCTGTATATCAATTTGTTGAAATGAAACATTATTGTATTTAGAATAGTTTTTTCTAACTATATCTACCATACCTTTAGAAAAATCTGAAAGAGTTAAACTGCAAGATTTAGGTAGAGTTTCAAGCCTATTTTCCCATTGTGCGCCATTCCCACAACCAAGTTCTAGTATATTAAAGTTTTCTAAAAACTCGTATTTATCAAATAACCACGGTACAAAGCCTTACTTGTTTGTACTATATTTTAAATGCAATTTAGTTCTTATTGCCAAATTTTTATCATCAGAATATTGATCTTTTACATTTTCTGCTTTATTCATTGTAGACATTTGAATCCCACCCCATAATTAATATTTCATTTCACAAACTTCTATAAAACTCTTAAATATTCTTAATTAATACTTTGATACTAATATAAATTAATACTATAGATCACTTCTATTGTCGTTAAATTTTCCATTCAAATATATAGGTAGCTCAGATAAATCTGTAATTATATCATTGGGGATAATTTCACTAGATAATTCTTCATTATTTTTATTAAATAATATAGTGTACATTCCTATTTCTTGAGCAGGTTTAATATCGCTATTTAAATTATCTCCAATCATAATAGATTCATTGGGTAATACATTCATTTTTTCAAGTGCATACTTAAAAATTTCTTTATCAGGCTTGCCAACTTTCAATGAATAGCTAAACGTAAAACTATCAATTAAATCAGATATTCCCGCCTTTTTAAAACATTCCTTCATAACTTCATCATAATAACATGTATTAGAAATAACCCCTATTTTATATCCCAAAGCTCTTAATTTATTTAAATATTGGGTTAAAATTTTTAATTCCTCTATATCCTTTTCATCATCTGATTTTCCTGTATGGAAATGTAATAAAGTATTTCCCATATCAAAAAATACTACCTTAATTTTATTCATTATTTCCCCTATACTCTTTTTTATATTTATTTTGTTATTTAGTTGTATTATTTAATAATTAAAAATCATTTTTATAAACTCTCCAGTACCTATGGGTGTTGTTTTTTTATATACTTCCTTTACCATAAATCCTGCTTTTTCATAACATTTAATTGCTCTCACATTAAATGACCGTACTTCTAAAATTATTTCTTTACTTGGATATAATTCTCTACACTTCTGTTTCAATATCTCCATTACTGTACTTCCTAGTTTTTGTCCACATAAGGATGGCTTAATTCCAACTCCAACTAGAACTTTGCTTTCTTTATCTTGTAATCTTATATACCCACATAAATTGTTATAATCATCAACTATTGCAAAAAATTCTTTTGTTCTTTTTTCTTCTATAGTACTAGCCCATTGATCCTTTAATGCTTTGTTCCATTCTGGATAATTATATACAGAATATTCATCTTCATATTTCCAATCACAAACCTCTTTTGCAAATAATTCTGTAAATTTTATCAACTTTAATTTCATTTTAAGCCCCCAAAAGTTTTACTTATTTATATATCAACGTTAGTAAATTATTAATAACAGTATAATCTATACGTATAGCTTTCATAAATAATATCTGTTCCACTTTTTCTGAAACTATCTTCTTTTTCAATATTAAAACCAAGTTTTTTTAATACTGCATTTGAGCCATTATTTAATTTAGCAACATCAGCAGTTATATATTTTGCTCCATTCTCTTTGCAAAAGTCACATAATGTTTTTATCATTTCTGTAGCATATCCTTGATTCCAAAATTTTTTATGAATTGCATAACCTAAATCCCAATGCTTTTTATCTTCACTTGGAACAGCACTACATGTTCCAATATAATCTCCATTTCCTTTTGAAACTGCAACAAAATAATAACACCCATTATAAGTTTCCACATTTTCTTTCCATTTAATATATGCTTCATTTGCTTTATTACGTGGTGGATCAGATAAATATTTTCCCATTTCATCATCTAACCATATTTCCAAACAAAAATCAGCATCTTCTTTTTTAGTATTTCTAATAATTAATCTATTTGTATTTAACTCTATATGATTCATATTAATCCCCACCTAACCATTATTAATTAAACTCATATTGTTTCTCTCATAAATATCCTCACCTTTAAAATAAATAATTATATTTGTCCAATCCTATAAAATATCTAGTATTTAATTTATTCCAATATACAAATTCCTTTCATTATTGCAACTTTATCCAATAACGCTCCATAGTATCACCATCTACTTCAATATATTTTTCAAATAATCCTCCATTAGCAATTATGGTTCTTTTACTTCCTATATTCTCCTTATTACAAGTTACAAGTATCTTATCTAATCCATAACTTTTACAATTTATAATAACTTGTCTAAGCATTTCTTTTGCATAACCTTTTTTCCTTTCACATGGTCGAACAGAATATCCTATATGACCTCCCCATGTACTAAGTATAGGATGATTAATATGATGTCTAAAATTAATCATTCCAACAATTTTATTATCTGATATTCTTACTGCTATATAAGCATTAGAGCTAACCTTTCCTAAGGGAACTGTTTTACTATTTTCTCTTAATTCGTTTTCCTTAATCCACTCTTCAGCTGTAGAACATTCTTTTAAATTTCCACCGCCAGCCATAGTATCTCCACATTCTAAAAACTCTTTTTTATATTCCATAATATCATTAGCATATTCTATAGTTGGTTTTATTAATTTTATATCCATTTTCAAATCTTGCCTCACTCTCTATTTATTTTATAAAAAATAAAATATCTTTTTATTCGCTTTAATACCCTTATAATCTTTTAACAATTAACTACTTATATTTCTACTAATTACTCTTATTTAATTCTAATACTTTATTAATACAATTATCATCACTAAACTCTTTAGTTCTTATAGGATTATCAATTATATAATCTGGAATAGTTTTAAATTCTTCACTTTTCATTTAGTTTTTATTGGTAATTATATAATATATTTACTATTTTTACAACTTTACATAACTAAAAAAGTGCATCTATTTAATTTTTCTTATTATTTGGAATTCTCTCCAAGTAATTTCAAAATTAATAGAAGCACTTATTATCTAAAAATATATTATTTTCTTCTATAATCATAAATTTCTTTTTTTATATTTAATTTAACACCATTTATTTTTATAACTTCATCACTTATCCACTCTAATTCTGCTTTTTCACAATGATATTGCCAATAAATATTTTTTTGTTTTTCTCATATACTCTTCACCCCTACTATCTCTACTCCCTAATATGTTAATATTATGCATTTTATTTAATTAGGCTGTACGTAGACAGCCTAGCTTTTTCATTTCAATATATTATTGTTAAAATAGTTGTACTCATACCAATGATTAGTTAACACTCTTTTATTTACCCATAAATTATAATATTCACTACTTATTAAGTCATTTTCTCTTCCTTCATCAATAGCCTTTTTGGCATCTAAGGAAAGAGTTGATATATACCATAAATCTATTTCAGCTCTCTGATTTATAAGCTTAATATTTTCTCTTGCAATAAAGTTATCTATGTTAACATAATTTAAAGCAAGATATATAATCATTCCTGTTACAGCAATTGGCTTAAATAATGTCTTTTCTCTCCAAATAAATATAAGAAGCGTTAATAATGATATACATAAAAATACTGTAAAGGCTTGAACTAAAATTCTAAGTCTTGTATATCCAAATTCTCCAATATATAAATTCATTTTATATATTGCAGCTATCCCCATATTCACAGTTAAAATAGTTATTATACTATAAAAAGTATTTAAAACATTATTTATCTTATTGCTATTTACTACTGTTTTAAGCTTAATTGAAATTATCATAATAAGATTTAAGAATACTAAAAATACTAATTGGAAAAATCCCTTTCTTGCATAATCTGAAAAACTAAATCCTGCTGGTAATTCTTTATTTAAATATAGATATGAAACTTGAATCTTAGTAAATACTAGATATATTAAAATAATAGAAATAAGCACAGTAATAATTGTAGCTGGATTAAATGTCTTATTAAAGCTCTTGTTATTTACATTTGTAACCTTAGTAGATGCTAATCCATAATTTAACCCATAAATTAAAAATGTAACTACTACAGCTATTAAAAGTCTAACTATAAAATTAAATATATTTTCTATAACGATAAATTCCCAAATATTTGATATATAATATCTAAATACTTCATCTGCTCCAGAAAGTAAAATTAACAAGAATATAACTAAAGGTATAGATATTAGTAGCCCTTTAATTACATATTTAAAATAATCTTTTTTATTTTCACCATCAGTTTTTCCATATCTTTCTCTTAATTCTAATGGAAGCTTTGAAGTATTTTCTATTGACTGTCCTACTATTATTTCTAAAAATGCTGTTGTAAATGTAGCTAATTTAAACTGTATATTATCATAAGTTAAAAGTAAGAAACCAGAAAATAAATTTATTGGAATTACTATTATATTCAAAGCTCTAAATAATTCATTAGTAAAAATACCATAAGTTATAGATAATGCTATACTGGAAAAAACAAAAAAGAAACCTAAAATACTTTTATTTCTAATACCAACTATACTAATAAATATTATAAAAGTTAAAATTATTATAATTGGTACTGATATTCCTAAATAATTAAATACAAAAATAGAGAATAAAACTCCCACTAATAATGATAATAATACAAGATTAATAGCCTTGTTGCTTTTCATCCTTCCTTTTTCAAAGCTCATAAAAGGATTTCTTATTTCAAATTTATTATTCAAATTATATGCTTTTGCTAAAGCTGCAACTGCTAATGAATTATAATTAATTAACCTACACTTTCTTATAACATTTTTGAAAAATTCCTCTTCTACTTTATTAATATTATTAGTGTATTTACAATCCTCAAATACTAAATCTTCATTAATCAATTTTACTTCAGAATCAGTAGCATCAATAAATATTAAAGTTATATTATAATTTTCAATTTTGAATATTTTATCATGTCTTATTAATTTTGACGTTCCTACTTCTATATTATCCTTAGTCCATCTCTCAATACATTTTTCTGGTGTTTCGTTATCTTTAATAACTATAACCGGTAACCTATTTTTCTCTCTATTTAATAAAAGAACCTTTTCTCCCTTCATTAAAACTAAAGATACGGCATTGACCATAATACACCTCCACTATTCATTTACATATTCTAATATATCACCTGGCTGGCAATTAAGTTCCCTACAAATGGCTTCTAATGTTGAAAATCTTACTGCCTTGGCCTTATTATTTTTTAATATAGAAAGATTTGCATTAGTTATTCCTACTCTTTCAGCTAATTCATTTAAAGAAATCTTTCTCTTAGCCATCATAACATCTAAATTTACTACTATTCCCATGCTATTCTCCTTATCATATAGTTAAATCATTTTCTTCTTTAAAAGATACAGCCTTATCGAATACCTTTGCTAAAATATATATAAATGCAGATGCAAATAGAAATATAAATACCTCCATATCCGTATGAATACCCATATTATCTACATAAATGAATTTAAATTCTTTAAAATTTGAATTTATAAATAAATTAATTAAATAACATGAAGCAATTATTAAACATGATAAAGATATTTTTTTAAATGCAATAGCATTGGATCTAACAAAAGGATCACCTTTTATTAAAGTCTTTATTACTCCTTTTAACATAAAAACAATAAAAAACAAATTACTTATTCCTACCACTAACAATACTATAATTATACCTTTGTTTATTACTATATCTTGAATTCCCCTATTTATAAAAGTGTCATAGACTAGTATCCCTGTAAGAATTATACCAAAAATAATAGCTACATTAAGAATAATTGATAATGCCTTAGATAAAAATTTTTCGTTCTTTAACTCCATAAAATCCCTCCTAGTTATTTATCTATATATTAGCATTGTATTTAATCTTTATCAAGATATTTTTATTGTAAAACGATATTTTTTTATTGATTAGAAACTATAAAATTATATCTAGAAATAATTCTATTATGCTTATTTAGATTATTATTCATTTGTCCCTATAATATTTTTAGTATATAATTTTCTATATATAATAAATAGAATTATAGTATATTTATGATACTATAGAGAAAGGATTGATTTTATGTCAAAGGATTTTCCAGATTGTCCTGTTGAAATGACATTAAAACTTATTGGAGATAGATGGAAGGTATTAATAATAAGAGATCTTCTTGCTGGTACAAAAAGATTTGGTGAATTAAAGAAATCCATTGGAGAAATATCTCAAAAAGTATTGACTTCAAATCTTAGAACTATGGAGTCATCA
This sequence comes from Clostridium nigeriense, assembly GCF_050585245.1. Taxonomy (GTDB): domain Bacteria; phylum Bacillota; class Clostridia; order Clostridiales; family Clostridiaceae; genus Clostridium; species Clostridium nigeriense_A. The sequence goes on along the minus strand of NZ_JBNOOF010000002.1, from coordinate 294,053 downwards.
GGACTTTTAACACGTAAAGTTTATGCTGAAGTCCCTCCAAGAGTAGAGTATACTTTAACAGAGACAGGCTATAGCTTAAAGCCTATTTTAGACTCAATGGTTATATGGGGAGAAGATTATAAAAATAAATTTTCAAAAACTGAAGGATGAAATTTATAAAAAATTATTCATAGGCTAATCTTTTTATAAATTCCTGAGAAGTGAAGGAGTTGTATAATAAGTTAAATTTACTTATCATACAACTCTAATTATCTTACTATCTTTTTGACTAATGCTCCTATTCCAACTCCCATCATCAAAACGCCTATTAACATTTCAATATTACTAAGCATATAAGACCTTGGTGAAGGTTGTGCTTCATTTAGTCCTACTCCAGCAAACATCCCAACGCTTAAGTTTAAAGATTCATTATAATCTTTTAATAACTGTCTTATATTAAATGCTTTGCTAATATTACTACTATAAGTAATTATTTCTTCATCAACCTTTATTCCCAAAAATAAATACAAAATTGAAAATAGAAAAATTACAATTAAAGAAAAATAAACTGCATATACTGGTCTTTCTCCATATCCACAGGTTAATAGTCCGAAGGTAGATCCAATCTTAGGTATAGGCTTAAGAACTTTTCTTTGAGTTTTTCTACACAAGTAATAATATTCTCCAAAGTTATTAGTTAAATTGTTATCCTTAAACTTATCTGCAATATTTTCGTAAACTGTATAAATACCTTCATACTCATCTCTAGTCTTTTTCTTAACTTTAATCTTATCTATAAATGTCTTTTCATCTAATTTACTTTTATATTTATCTCTAAACTCTAAATCCTCAATATATGTATTAACTATTTTAACACCTGAAAGATCAGTATCAGAAATAATAATCATATCTAAATTTGAATCAAATATCATACCATTACTCATATCACTTAATTCAAAATTAGTATTCTTTAAATTAGATTTATTGAAAATTATATACTCCAATGTGCAGTTTATAAACTTTGCATATATATTACAATGATTAAATTCGCATGAAAAATTATCATTTTTATTTAAATTTGGTTTTTCATCACTATCCTTTTTAACAAAAATACAATCTTGAAAAACAACACCTCCCCCCATAAACTCACACTCTTCAAAATAGCAGCCTACAAATCTACAATTTGTAAACTTTATATTAGAAAATCTACATTTTATAAACTTTGCACAAATTATGTCTGCATCCTTAATTTCTTGGAACTCATCTTCCTTCTTAGGATGACCACCACCTATAACTAAATCCTTATGTTCTTTAAAACTATATCTTTCATTTGGAATATATTCTGTGTATACATCTTTACTATCTAATAAATTCTCAAATATCCTTTTATTATTATTTATTCTTTTTTCAAATTGTGTTTTAGCTACTGATATTTCTTCTTTAAAATTAATATAGGCCATAATAATACTCCTTTTAAACTATTTGCTTATATTATTATTTCCAAATATTAATTATAAATTCCATGCTTTCTTTAATAAAATAATAGCTTCCTCCATTTCTTCATTACTTAAGCTTGCATATCCTAAGAAAACAGTATTTGTTTCCTTCAACTTATTTAAATAAGAATTAGACATTCCTAATATTCTTATTTCTTTTTCTTCAGCAGCCTTAATAAGCTCCTTTTCGTCCATTCCATTATTAACTTTAATTAATAGATGAAGCCCTGAATTAGTTCCTATAATTTCAGTACTAGGTAAATATTTTTTTATTAAGGAAACTAAAAATTCTCTTTTTTTCTTATATATATTTCTCATTTTATTAAGATGTCTTTCAAAATATCCCTCTTCAATAAATTTAAATAAAGCTTGTTGGGTTGTTCTAGATACTGTACATGCTAAAAAACTAAAATCTTTTTTATAAATTTGCATTAATTTATCAGGCAGTACCATATAAGCAATTCTTGCAGAAGGAGAAAATGATTTTGAGAATGTTCCTAAATATATTACTTTCCCTTTAGTATCTAAGTTTTGTAAAGCTGGAATAGGTCTACCTTCAAATCTAAACTCACTATCATAGTCATCTTCTATAATATATCTTTCATCTTCTTCATTAGCCCAATTTAAAAGTTGTATTCTTCTATTAATAGGCATAATTATTCCTGTTGGAAATTGATGTGAAGGTGTTATATGAATTACCTCTGCCTTACTACATCTTAAATTTTCTATATTAATTCCCTGCTCGTCTATTGGTATAGCCTTTGGTATTATTCCATTAACTTTTAATATTTTTCTGATTTTATAATAGCCAGGTTCCTCTACTGCAAAAATTTTATTTCTTCCTAGTATATTTATTAATATTTGAATTAGATATTCACTTCCTGATCCTATAACTATATTATCTATATTTGAATTTACACCTCTTGAATACCTTAAATAATTTGAAATAGATTCCCTTAAATTTCTATCCCCTTGAGAATGTCCAATCTGTAATAAGTCCTTATTTTCTTCTGATATTATATCCTTATTTATTTTTCTCCATATGCTATATGGAAAACTTTCTAGGTCTACTCTACTAGAATAGAATTCATACTTATAGTATTTTTTATTCTTTTGCTCATCTTCATTAATTTTACTATTATTTCCTAATGCTATTACCTCTTGAAGCTCTGTAACATAATATCCTTTCTTAGGAAAAGAAATTATATAACCTTCTGTTATCAACTGTTCATAAGCTGCTTCCACTGTATTTTGACTAATATCTAAATATTTAGATAATTTTCTTTTCGAAGGTAATTTACTATTTGATTGTAAGTTTCCTAATTGAATTTCATTTTTTATAAAACTATAAAGTTGAATATATAGTGGTATATTACTATTAGTATTTAAATTTATTGTTAGAAAATCCATATTATCACCCAATCTGATACCATTAATTTTATCAAAACTGATACTTATCAAAGTTTCAGTTTATGTATATAATATTATCAATGATATAATTAAGAAGTCAACAATAGTAAGGGGTTATATTATGAATTTATTACATCCAATCTGGGCAGAAATTAATTTAAATAATTTAATAAATAATATAAAAGAAATTAAGATGAAATCTAAAGGTAGTGAAATAATCGGAGTTGTTAAAGCTAATGCATATGGTCATGGATCTGTTGAAATTTCAAAAGTCTTACTTAATTGTGGTGTTAAAAAACTTGCAGTTGCAAATATAGTTGAAGCAATTGAGCTTAGAGAAAATGATATTCTTGCTCCAATAATGCTTCTTGGAATAAGCGAAGAATATTCCATTGATGCATTAATCAAATATAATGTAGAACCAACTGTATCTACACTTTGCTTTGCAGAAAAGCTTAATGAAAAAGCTAAAGAGTTAAATAAAGATGTTAATATTCATATAGCTATAGATTCTGGAATGGGTAGAATAGGATTTAGAGATAATCTTAAGGATATAGAAGATATAGTTAGTATATCTAAGTTAAGTAACTTAAGTATTGAAAGTGTATTTTCACACTTCTCAACAGCAGACTCTAAGGATAAATCTTACTCTAAAAAACAAATTGATATTTATAATTCTATATTAACTAAACTAGAATGCAGAGGTATTACTATAAATAAAAAGAACCTTTCTAATAGTGCTGCTATAATAGATTTACCAGAAAGTCATTTTAATTATATAAGACCAGGAATAATTCAATATGGTTATTATCCTTCTGATGAAGTTAATAAAGATGATATAAATATTAAGCCTGTTTTAACTTGGAAAACTAGAATAGTTCATATTAAAGAAGTTGAAGAAAATGAATTTATAGGCTATGGTATGACTTATAAAACAACTAAAAAAACAATTGTTGCAACTTTACCTGTTGGATATGCTGATGGATATTCTAGAAGCTTATCTAATAAAGGAAGCGTAATAATTAAAGGAAAACTAGCACCAATTATAGGAAATGTATGTATGGATCAATTTATGGTTGATGTAACTGATATTGAAGATGTACAGACAGGAGATGAAGCTATACTTCTAGGCTCTGATGGTAATGTTAAGTTTGATGCGGAAGATATGGCTAAAATATTAAATACTATAAGCTATGAAGTCCTTTGCTTAATTGGAAGAAGAGCTCCAAGAGTCTATATAAAAGATAATAAAATATTAGAAATAAAATACCTTATGTAAAAAAATGCGAGCATTTTTATAATGGATAATTGATAATGCATAATGCATAATTAAGGAAAAAAATCCTAAAGGATTTTTGAATAAACGGTGCTTCGCACAAATTGAATTTAAGTTTTGCTGTGCAAAACATCATTAATTATCCATTATCAATTATGCATTATCAATTTTTAATTTTGCTTCGCAATCTTTTATAAGTATTTTTTTCTTTTAAAATAAATAATTTCTAATATTATTAATCCTAGTGTAAAAATAATAGAACTAATAAATCCATAAGGATTTCTTAATAATGGCATATTTTCGAAATTCATACCAAATATTCCTGATATAATAGTAAGGGGTAATGACAATACAGTTATTATAGTCAGAAGTTCCATAGTTTTATTCATTTTATTGGATAGCTCTGAATTATATAAATCTATACATGAAAATATAGATGATTCTATATTTTCTACTAGGCTTAAGGTATTATCTAAAACAAATAAAACTTTGTTATATAAATCTAATCCACTAAATTCATCATCTAAATAAGTTATCATTGATTTATAATATGATGTAAATCTCTTGATCAATGAAACTGCCTTTTTTATCTCTAAAATTTTCTTATTATCTACACTTCCAGAATTTATAGCATCTTGAAATAAATCATCTACTCTATCTTCTATTTTCAATAATTCTTCATTATATAGATATGCAAAGTATTGAAATAGAAATAAGCATATCATATACTTGTCTACTTTTTCGTGTAATGATATTTTCTCTTTTAAAAATTTAACAAGTATGTCATTTTCATAATTAACAATTAACTTATCCTTATCTATAACTGCATTAATTATAAGTTTTTCTTCCTCTATTAAAATTGGTATTCTTAAAAATATTTTATTTTTATTTTTTATTATTATATCCTTATGTATATTATTAAACTGTATATCCCTTACCTTATTTATATTTTTTGAAGATGATAAACAGGCAACCACATTAGTCAATCCCTTATCTATTTCTTTATCTTTAATCATGTTTCCATTAGATAAAATTAAAGTGGTCATACAACTCCTCCTAAAAAGTAATTATTATTTTCATTATAAAACAAATAATGAGCTGTCGCAAAGACAGCTCAATCAAAAATTAATTATCTATATTAACTTTACATTATAGTTTTTTAACCAATTATTTATTTGAATTAAATACGCTATCATTTGTGGTCCAGCCATTAATTGTCCAAACCATGGTGTTTTATATGATTCACCTTTAGTTTCAACTATTTCTTTAACTTTATTTTCATCAATTATATTTAATATAGGTGATGATTTATCTCTTAGTATATCCCCCATCATATTACAAACTAAATCTGTATAGATTGGATTATAAGTCTTTGGATATGGACTCTTCTTTCTATATATAATATCTTCTGGTAAAATTCCTTCTAAAGCCTTTCTTAATAAGCCCTTTTCCCTTCCATTTAAAAGCTTTATATTTGAAGGAATATTAAAAGCATATTCTACTATATTATAATCTGCAAATGGTACTCTAACCTCTAAGCTATTTGCCATACTCATTCTATCTTTTCTGTTTAATAAATTAACCATGAACCATCTTAAGTTTAAGTAAAATAATTCTCTCATTCTATATTCTAATTTACTTTCGCCATCTAAATGAGGAACTTCCTTTAAAGTGTCATTATATGCTGTTTGTGCTAAATCCTCTATTTTTAATTTTTTTAATTCTGGACTTAATATTTTCCTTCTATCTCCAATAAATCTTGACCATGGAAAAGTATTTGCATTAATCATATCCTCGTTAGTAAACCATGGATAACCTCCAAATAATTCATCTGCACACTCTCCAGATAAGGCTACTACAAAATCTTTTTTAACTTCCCTGCAAAATAGATATAGGGAAGAATCCACATCTGCCATACCTGGTAAATCCCTACCGATTACAGCATTATCAAGGGAATTTACTAAATCCATATGATTTAATACAACTGTTCTATGCTCACTTCCTATATATTTAGCCATCATCTCTGCATAATATTGATCTGAAGTTGGTTGAAATAGTGATGATTTAAAATACTTTTCATTATCTTCATAATCTATAGAATAAGTAGTTAAAATCTTATTTTTCTTTTTAAATTCTTCTGCTGCTATAGCTGATATTGCTGAAGAATCTAATCCCCCTGATAAGAAAGTACAAAGTGGTACATCACCAACTAATTGTCTTTTTATTGCATCGACAAGAAGTTCCCTTACATGTTCAACTGCCTCTTCTTCACTTTCTTTAAACTCCTCTGCCTTAAGCTCCCAATACATATCTTTCTTTATACCACTTGCATCCACAATCAAATATTCAGCTGGTTTAACTTCTTCAATTCCCTTATATAAAGTTGTACCAGGTATAAGGGCTGGTCCTAAAGCAAATAATTCTGTTAATCCATCTTTATCTACAATTGGTTCAACATATGGATGTTTAAATAATGCCTTAATTTCTGAACCAAAAATAAAAGTATCATTTTTAAAAGTAAAGAATAATGGTTTAACCCCCATGGCATCTCGTGCTAAAACTACCCGTCTTTTATCTTCGTCATAAATAGCAAAGGCAAAAATACCATTAAACTTTGATATAGCATCTATGCCCCATCTAATATATGATAAAAGTAATACCTCGGTATCTGAATATCCTTCAAATGTATATCCAGCATTTATTAATTCTTTTCTTAAATCTTCTGTATTATATAATTCACCATTGTAAACAAGAATATATTCTTTTCCATTAACACTCTTTTTCATAGGTTGACCTCCACCTTCTGGATCAACTACTACAAGCCTTCTATGGCCAAACATAATATTGCTAGATGTGTACAGACCTTCTGCATTAGGGCCTCTATCCTTCAAAGTATCAGTCATATTTTTTAGTGTTTTGTATTCTTCTTTTATATTTTTCTTGAAATTAACAAAGCCTGCTATTCCACACATATTTATCCTTCTTTCTTTATTAGCTTATATTTATAGTTATATGAGTATAATTTGACAATAGTTCTTAAAAAATACCCTTGAAAAGCAAAAAAGTTACTGCAAACACAGTAACTTCTTAAATTTATTCTTTTGAAAATTATAAAAATGTTACCCTGTGAATAACGTTTTATAATTTCCTTCCTTCAGCTTTGAAGTGCATCTATTAATTTTGCGATGACTTGGAGCTAGTCGATGGAATAAGCAAAATTATATAATTGCACTTTTTTATTTATTTAATATGAATTTTTCTATTGCTTTTGCAACTCCATCATTTTCATTGGTATCAGTAATATAATCCGCTGCTTCTTTAACTTCATCAAATGCATTTCCCATAGCTATTCCAAGTCCTGCATATTCTATCATATGAAGGTCATTTCCAGCATCTCCTAAAGTTATTATTTCTTCTCTTTTGATTCCTAAGTGATTGGCTAACATTTCAACACCTACACCTTTATTAACTTCCTTATTCAAAAACTCTAAGAAATAAGGAGTACTTCTAACTACGGTGTACTTTTCAAATACCTCTTTAGGTAACTTTTCCATGGCAGGTCCTAAAATTTCTGGCTCATCTATCATCATAATTTTTATCATAACTTCATCATTTGAAATAGTATCTATATTAATTTCATGAATTTCTATATTATTTATATCAGCCTCTACTTCTGTATACTTGCTGTTTTTAGGAGTTATTAAGCCTTTTTTTTCTGAAAAAGCATGAAGATTAACACCTAACTCATCACTTAATTTTTTTAAATAATGTAAATCAGATCCATCTAATGCTATCTTAGCTATAGCTTCCTTGCTTTTTGTTCTTTGTACTAAGGCTCCATTATAACTAAGCACATAATCCTTATCAGTATACATATCTAATTCTTCTAAATATCTAGAAACGCCTTCTATTGGTCTTCCTGTTGCTAAAACCACTGTTACATCCATTTCTCTAGCTGACTGAATAGCACTTTTAGTTCTTTCAGATATAGTTTTATCTCCTTTAAGTAAAGTACCATCCATATCAATAGCTACTAATTTATACATTAATAATCCTCCATTTAAATTGAATTTTAATATGATTATATCATACCTTTATATATAAATTAATTTAATATTTACATTATTAAGCTATTTTCCAAATTCAATATAAGCTTTTAACACATTATTAAATCCGTCTCTTTTTAGTACCTCAAAAATAGCTCCAGTTACTTCGTAGCTAGATGTTATCAAAGAATCTTTTCTAATATTAATTAAAGTCTTTTCAACATCAGAAACTAAGATTTTTAAATCTGATTCATTTAAAACTGCATCGCAATCATTAGCTGAATTTTCTATGCTTGTTTTAATTTTTTTAGAATTAAACTCCTCTAACCTTCCATCCTTTTTTATTATTTTCATAGTAATACCTTCTTTCTATATAATTTTGTATCAATCTCAAATATTATGTCCTAAAGTATTATATATATTTTTAATAAAATACTAATTTTACACTCGCTATCTAAATAATATACTTTATTAATCACATTTTTAATTTTCTCTTACTATTATTATATAAATAATTATCTTTTTTGTATCAAGACTTTTATAGAGTAGTAAATATAAATTTTCATTAAGTACTAAAAAAATGAAAGTTCTATTTGCAAAAATTCGCAATAAAACTTTCATTAATGATTTACTTATACCCTTCACGCATATACTATATTATCTATTAATAGACAAAGCCATTCTATGAAATGTATGTCTTTTCCCTCTTACTGATATAGATAGCTGCATAATATTTTCTGGATCTGCAGTACCTGAATATCCTCCATCTCCTATATGATGTATATCACATCCTGCACGTTTACTCGTTAATGCTAACTCCCTAATAGTTCCTATATCTGATCCTTCTTGGGTTGTCCCGATTGCTCCCATTACTAATTTCTCTTTAGAATGTACATAATTAACTAAAGAAGACATTTCTGCTTCACTTAACCCTGGAATAGTTCCAGCTACTGGAATTAAAATAATATCAGCTCCAGCATCAATAAATTTAGTGATTGTCTGTTCATCAATTACAGGTTCTGACACTCCAGCGCCATGCATCTTTCCAGCAATTATAACACCACTATATATTTTTTTAGCTAATTTAATAGACTTTTCAATTTCATTATTTGATACTCCAGTTGATGGATTTCCAGTTAGGCAAATAAAATCAAAACCCATTTCATTGGCTAATTTTAGATTTTTTTCACTAGCAATTCTTCCTTGCGAAATTGTTTTAGTTAATTCAAGAGTTTTTGCTTCTATATCAACAGGTTCAATATTTACGCCTATTGGACGTCCAGTTAACTCTTTTAATCTCTTTATACAATTCTCTGTTTTATCTATACCCTTTATTTCACAAGTTCCAAAATCAAATAAATTTAATAGAATTAAATCTGTACCAAATGCCGCTACATATTCAGCATTAGTTATTCCTTTTGTCATTGGATCCAATTGCACATCATTTTCTGCTAAAATAGTTCGCCCAGCACTTACTGCAATACTTGATATTAAGTTTAATTTATCAAAACTAGCAAAATCGGACGCAGAACAGTTAAGTAATCTTTTAATCTTCATAAAATTAATTGCCTCCTATTAAAATTAATTTTCTTTTTCCTCATTTTCTTCAATATATGATTTTCTATCAATAATCTTGAAGAATGGATAATAGATTATAATTGAAATAATAATATTTACTATTTGTAAAATTACGCCTGAAATATGTCCACCAGTAGCCAAATATCCTCCGATGATTGGCGGCATTGACCATGGTACCAATACTACAGCTTTTGCGACAATCCCTAATGACATAGATACATAAGAGATAATATAACAAACAATAGGTGCTATTACATACGGAATCAAAATTATTGGATTCATTACAACTGGTAATCCAAACATCAAAGGTTCGTTAACTGCAAATACCGTTGGTGGAAAACCTATTTTACCCATTTCTTTCATGTATTTACTTTTACTTTTAAAGAATAATAAAATTGCTAAACCAAGAAGTACACCACTTCCCCCAATCCATACAAATGTATTCATAAATGTATAATTTATAATATGTGGAATTGCTTCTCCGCTTTGAAATGCTATACGATTTTCATCAACAAACTGTAACCATGTAGGTTGCATTACACTAAGTACTAAATCCCATCCGTGAATACCAACTGACCAGAAAACTGTAGTAAATAAGATAGCAAACAGTCCACCAATAAATCCACCTCCGATAATAGAAATCGGCTGACCTACAATTTTATAAATAAGATCATGAATATTTGTATTTCCATAAGTTTCAACTAATAAACGAATAACCCAAAACAATGTCAAACAAACAGTCGATGGAATTAGTGCTACAAAAGACCTACTAACTGCTGGTGGAACATTTTCCGGTAACTTAATAACAATATTCTTTTGTACAAAAATTCTAAAAATTTCTGTTGAAACTAATCCTACAATAATTGCAACAAACAATCCTCTACTTCCCAAATATCCTATTTGAATTCCACCTTCTTGTATTGGTGTTACTAGTACAAAAGTTGCTACAGATAAAACTCCTGCTGATATGCCACTAACTTTGTAAGAATTAGCTAAACTATAAGCAATAGTAAATGCATCTAATAATGCCATGATATTGAATGTAGCTTGTACAACAAAATCAAGCTTTGATTGCCATTCAACTCCAAAAATGGTAGCTATAAACTGGTTAAATCCAGCCCATGGAATACTTGATAGTATTACAAATATTGACCCTACTATAATTAAAGGCATAGTAGTAACCAAACCATCACGTATTGCTACTAAATGTTTTTCCCCTCCAATTTTTACCCCCCATGGAAGTAACTTTTCATCCATAAAATTCTGTACTTTTTCTTGCATTAATTTTCTCCTCCCCTTGGTATATACCATTGTATATTTTTCATTGTAAATGTTTGCTTTTTTTTTGTCAATATTAAAATTTATATTTATGAATATATTAAACAATTTTCATCTATAATCGTTTTCTATATTATAAAATAGATATAACTTTCATATTTATAATATAAATAGAATTCAGTTTTCTATTATCATTAAAATTTACTGACAAATATCAATTTAATTCATTAAATAATCACATATATTTTTTAAAATAAATATGTTGCAATATTTATAAAATATGATACTATTATTTTATAAAATGGTATATACCAAAATATAAAGGAGTGAAGAGAATGATTAATATTTTACTAGTTTGTTCAGCAGGAATGTCTACAAGCTTAATGGTAAAAAAAATGAAAGAGGTTGCTATAAAAAAAGGGATTGAAGCGAATATTTGGGCAGTTGCTAATGCTGATGTAGCTAACGATATTAGAAAAGCAGATATGATATTATTAGGACCACAAGTTCGTTTTCTAGAGAAAAAAATTGTTGAAATTGCAGAAGGAAAACCTGTTGAAGTTATCAATATGCAAGCATATGGTACAATGAATGGTGAAAAAGTATTAGATCAAGCTTTGCAATTATTAAAAAGGTAATAATTTATATATTGCAAATTGAAGTATATATAACTTCTATATTTGGAATTGATACATTATTTTAAACTTTATATAAAGTATTGAAAATTAACAATGAAGTAATAACCAATATTTAAATTTAAAACAATATAAGAGAGGGAAAAATTCCTCTCCTTATTAGTTTACTGGAGGAAATATGGAAAATTTAGAATTAATTTGTTTTGAAATTATATCAAGTGTTGGTATGGCTAGGGGAAGTTTTATTGAGGCTATTGATCTTGCCAATGAAGGAAATTTTGATGGAGCTAAAGATAAAATTTTAGAAGGAGATAATTATTTTTCTTCAGGTCACTCTGCACATATGAAATTAATCCAACAAGAAGCTGAAGGAAATAATACTGAATTTGCTTTATTACTAATACATGCTGAAGATCAATTGATGAGTGCTGAATCATTTAAAATATTAGCAGAGAAATTTATTGCATTAAATAAAAAGATAGAAAATATATAAGTAGCTTAATAATAAATATAATTAAAAATATATTATGATAATAATATAAATAATTGCATAGGTTATTTCTTAACCTATGCAATTTTTAAGAAAATAATATAGATATTTTATATTATAATATTTTTTATATTAATTCATTTGAAATGTGAGGAAAGATTTAAATGCTAAAAATAAACGAAATATTATATGTTGACGCTGAAAGTTTTTTTAACAATCTTTTAAACAATATTGCTTATGATATTAGCAATACTACTGGAAAAGAAATTCCTTTGAATAATATAAAGAAAGGATTTCATTATAAAAAAATTTTAAATAATAAATTAGGAAGAAAAGGAACAGTAAATGTGAAAATCACTGAATTTAATAAACCTACAAGCTATAGTGCTGAATTTCAGTCTAGTTCAGGAATAAACACAATTTCCTATTATATAGAAACATTAGATAAAAATAATATAAATGTAACCTATATAGAAGACTATAAAGGAAGTAAATATTTAATGGACTTTAACTATAAACTTTTAAATATATTTTTCAAAAAAGGGGCTAAAAAAAGAGTTATTCAATTCCTACATTCTATCGAAAAATCTATTCTTGAAGATAAAAAATTACTTAACTCTTAAAATTTTATGTAATTGTTTGTGTAATAAAAGGTGGTGAACACATGGCTAATCCGATTTATATAGAAATCAAAAATCGAATTATGGAAGAAATAGCAGATAAACCAGCTACTTCACCTATTTCTTCAGAAAGAGATATGGCAATAAAATATGGGGCTAGCCGTATGACAGTAAGAAAAGCAATTAATGAACTAGTTACTGAAGGGATATTATATCGTGACAAAAATAAAGGAACTTATGTTGCGGATAGAAAACTAATAAAGAAAAATACCTCTACTGAAATTTTAGGAGGTCAAGACTCAATAGATTGTGTTATTTTATATTTTAAGGTTAAGAAAGCCGAACAATGTGATAAAGAAATTGGGCATATCATGAATCTTTCTAGTGACGATCTAGTTTTACGTATAGTACGTCTTAATCAAAAAGAAGGATGTCCACTTAGCGCTGAAGAAATATATTTTAATACTGATTTTGTAAATAATGAGGACATTAATAATTTACCTAAATTATTGGATATAAGTCATATACTTACAGAATGCAAAATAACTCAGAAGTTTATACCTATTATTGTACCCTCACAGTATTCTAATCTTTTACATGTAAAATTAACAACTCCAATAATAATGGTAGAAACTTTAATCAGCACTAGAAAAGGGCAACCTCTTATATTTATTCGTACTTTTAATAATCCTAATGAAAAAGTTATAGAAATTACATCTTAACGTAATAAGAGTAATCATCAATAATTGACGCTTACTCTTATTTTCAATTATAATACTTTTTATAGCTATCTATTTCTTTGCCTTACTTATTTTAGCTAGCTTCCCTTTAACTTTTATTTCTTTATATTTTTTTAAAATAGAATTCCCTTTTCCATTTAATATATCTACAAAAGAAAAACCATCTTGCACATCAATTATGCCTATATCTTCACCACTTAATCCCTCTAAGTTACTGAAAGCTCCAAGTATATCTATATTCCTTATCTTCTTCTTTTTACCTGCACCTATATGGATTTTTGTAACCTCGGTATGTATAGCTTTTTTGTTATTTACAGTATTACCGTAATTGTTTTTTTGATCCTCAAAAAATTTCTTTCTTCCTTCTATTACTTCTTCATATGATGGAATGAAAATTTCCTCAATCTTATAACCAATATATTCTTCAATATCATCTAAAAATCTTTTTTCTCCTAAAGAAGTTAATGTAATAGCTAATCCATTCTTTTCTCCTCTTCCGCTTCTACCTATTCTATGAACATAACTTTCCTTTTCCATTGGCACTTCATAATTAAATACGTTAGTTATGTGATTAATATGAATTCCTCTTGCAGCAATATCTGTGGCTACTAATACTTTAAATTCTTTGTTTTTAAAGCTATCCATAACTTTTAATCTTTCTTTTTGTTCCATATCTCCATGCAACTCATTTACTTTAATCTTTTCTTTCCTAAGTAAAGAACTTAGATTTTTAACTGAATCTTTAGTGTTGCAGAAAATTATTGCACTTTCATCTGTATGAGCATAAAGAAGTTTTAATAAAGTTTTGAACTTATCTTCTCTACTTGATATTATATATTTTTCGCTTATCTTTTCTCTATTAAATACTTTAGATTTAACATTTAAAATTTCAGGATTATTCATATATTTTGAATAAAGTCCTTCTATTTCACTAGGTATAGTAGCTGAAAATAACGCAGTATTTTTATTACTTGGTAAAGCACTTAATACTTCAGCTATTTGATCTATAAAACCCATATTAAGCATTTTATCCGCTTCGTCTATAACTACATACTCAATATATCTAGTGTCTAAGTTTCCTCTTTTTATATGATCTATTACTCTTCCTGGAGTTCCACAAACTATATGGACTCTTTGTTTTAGCTCTCTTACTTGCTCATTAAAAGGTTGCTTACCAAAAATTGCTGCAGATCTAATTTTTCTAAGTCTTCCAATATTAGAAATATCCTCTTTAACTTGCATTGCAAGCTCTCTAGTTGGAACTAATATTAACGCCTTAACTATGTTTTCTTCTTCATTAATAAGTTCACAAAGTGGAATTCCAAAACTCGCAGTTTTACCACTACCTGTTTGAGATTTTACAACTATATCCTTTTTCTTAAGCATTTCTGGAATAACTTCTTTTTGTACTTCTGATGGGCTTTCAAAACCTAAATTTCTTAAAGCTCTTAGAATTTCAGGCTTTAATCCCATATCTTCAAATTTATCTATATTCATTAAATTACCTCACTTTTATAACATTTTAAATAACTTTCTATATTTTACTCCAGTATTATGTTATATAGCAAGTAAAAGGTCTATAGATATTTTTTAATTTATTCTATATTTACATTTAAACTTTTCAAACTACCTCTTAAAGCCTTAGGATTTTCAAGAAAAATAGCTTTAATTCCTAATTTACTTGCACCATCTACATTTACCTTTGTATCATCAATAAAAATAGTTTCTTCTGGCTTTAAGTTATATCTTTTTAAAAGCAACTTATATATCTCTTCTTCTGGTTTAATTAGTTTTTCAGCATAAGACACTACTCCACCGTCAAATAGTTCAAAAAACTTATTCTTTGTCGTTACTTCCCTAAATGCTAGCTCATGGAAATTTGATAAATAATATATATTATACCCATTTTCCTTTAGACTTTGTAATACTTCTACAGTTTCTTCAATTGGCTTTAAAATATCATACCAATCTTTAAACACTAAATTAATATCATCTCTGTACGTAGTATTTCTTTCAATTATGTTATTAATAGCATCTTTTTCAGTAATTGTCCCTCTATCTAACATAACCCACTCTTCACTTTGGAATATAGCTTTATAAACATCATCTATCTTATCTTCAGTTATCTTACTTTTTAAATATTCTTTTGGATTAAAACTTAATAATACATTTCCTAAATCAAAAATAATATTTTTATACATAAATTCTTCCCCCTTAATAATTATAAAAAGCAGTAGATAGACCTTTAATCTTCTATCTACTGTCACTAAACAAATATTTATTATTTTGAATTTAAATATTTAACTACTTTCAACGGCCTCATCATTTCATGATCTTCATGTTCTAAGAAGTGACAATGCCAAACAAAATCTCCTGAATAACCCTTAAACTGCATAATTATCCTTGTAACCTTACCTGGCTCTGAATCTATAGTATCTTTAAATCCTCTTTCGTAATCTTTAGGTGGTTCTTCTTCTCCTGTAAAGATTATTTTTCCTGTATTTTCATAATGCTCAACATCAAATGCTCTTCTCCATAAAAGCTTAAATTGAATTAAGTGAATATGGACAGGATGAGGCACAGGCATAGGGTTAATTAAATTCCATATTTCAACTGAATCAAGCTCTACTGTTTCTGTTACTGGATCACTCCAACTCATTCCATCTATATGAAGCATAGGTCGTCCATACCGATCCGTCATTGCTCCAAATGTTAATCTTCTTTTTTTACTAACAGTATTTTCATTCGGTCCATGAGAAGTTCTTAAAATATCAGGAATAGAGCTTTCATCCTTTCCCTTTAACTGTTTCTTCACATTAAATCTCATAATCATTTCAGTTCCCGGATCTTGAGAAGAAGTATCATCATTCATCAAAGTAATCTTTTCTCCCTTATATTTAGAAAAATCAATAATTAAATCAATTCTTTCTGCTGGCATAATCTTAAATTCAGATATTTTAGTTGGTGCTTCAATTAAGCCTCCATCTGTTCCTATTTGTATAAATTCTTCACTATTATCTAACCTTAAAATATATTGCCTTCTATTAGATCCATTTAATATTCTAAATCTATATTTTCTAGGTTCTACATCTAAATATGGCCAAACCTTTCCATTAACTACAATAGTATTTCCAAAAAATCCAGGCACTATTGATGGAAAAACTTCTACTGGAAATGGAGGTTCACTTGGATAAAAAAGCTCTCCTTCCTTAGTAAAAGACTTATCTTGTATAATTAATGGTATTTCATATTCTCCCTTAGGCAGATTTAATCTTTCTTCTAATTCATCTCTAAGAATATACATTCCTGCAAGTCCTGCATAGACGTTTAACCTTGTTTGTCCCATAGCATGGTCATGATACCATAATGTAGCTCCTGATTGATAGTTTTCATATTTATAAACTTTTTTCTTAAATTCAGGTCCTACTACTTTAAAATCCCTAGTGAACCATGCTTCTGGATGACCATCACTACTACTTTTTACCTTTGCCCCATGTAAATGTACTACAGTCTTAACTTCTGGATCATCTATAGTTCCATGTAAAGTTTTGTCATAAGGTAAAAAATGTTTATTAGGCAACTGATTTTCCCATAATACATAGCTTGGAATATTTTTAAATGCTTCAATAGTTGGGCCTGGGTATAATCCATTATAAGTCCATACTTTTGTTGGTGGAAAATAACATGAAAAATAATGCTTAGCTTCTTTCATTATTATTTTGTATTGCTCTGACTCTTCATTTCCTTTTCTATCTATACCTTGCATAGGCTTTGCTATAACTGGTATTGGTAGCTTATCTACAAACTTTGGTATAGTCTTTGGATCTGATGGATCTACAAGGGGACATATATTACTACGTTCTTCATTATAGTCTTCCTCATCATTATCATATAATGACGAATCTTCATTTAAGTTCATAAACTCAACTCCTTAAGTTAGATCATAGTAACAATATATTCCCTTCTATGTAAATATGTCATATATTAAATAAAAAAATATCCAAAGGCATATCCTGCATAAATAAAAGCTGCATTCCAAATTGCTATACCAATGGTAGAGTAAATTGAAAATTTAATTATATTCATCCTAAACATTCCAGCAACAAAAGGAATTAATGTTCTAACTGCTGGAACTAATCTTATAAATAAAACTCCCTTATCTCCGTAATTTTCTATATATAAGCAAACCTTATCTATAGAATTCCTTGTCTTAGGAAATCTATTATAAATCTTAGTTAATATTGGTTGACCAAACCAATATGATATTCCAAATAAAACATAACTCGCTAAGGCTCCAGCTATTACTGAAATTATAAGTGCTACAAAAAAACTTATTCCAGCCTTTGCAGCTGCCATTCCTATTGCAGGCATTATTATGGCAGCCCCAAGACCGGGGAAATTTAAATACTCTAAAAAAATAATTATAAATACAAATATTAAGCCATATCTTGCAAAATATTCAATTACGATTTGTATACTATCCATTCTATCAACTCTCCAAGTCATCTTTTTAACGACTTTTAGTTTACCCCATCTTTCTTAATATAACCTTAATATAAATTATAATTTTTCTTAAAAGTTTCTAAAATGATTTAAAAAATTATATTCTTTAATACATTAAATATGCTATAAGTAATTTTATAGTATTTTCAATAGCTTCATAATGTGTTCTTTCCATTCCGTGAGATGCATGAACTCCAGGTCCTATAAGCGCTCCCCTTATATCATTTCCACCTCTTAACGCTGCTCCAACGTCTGAACCATACATTGGATATATATCTACCGCATATCTAATATTATTTTCTTTTGCTAAATTAACTAAATTAGTAACCATATTATAATCATAAGGTCCACCTGAATCCTTAGCACAAATAGACACATCATATTCAGTACAACTTAAATCATCACCAATACATCCCATATCAACAGCTATCATTTCAGTTATATCTTGAGGTATATATGAAGATCCATGACCTACTTCTTCATAAACAGAAATAAATATTTTAGTTTTATATTTAGGAGTTATTTTTTCTCTATTAAATACTTCTAATAACCCCATTAATGCTGATACACTACCTTTATCATCTATAAATCTAGACTTTATAAACCCACTTTCAGTAATAGTAGTTTTAGGATCAATAAATATAAAATCACCTGGACATATTCCTAAATCTTCAACATCTTTTTTTGATAGAACTTTTTCATCAATTCTAACTTCCATATTTTCTGGATCACGTTTCTTATCCTTACTATCTGGATAAACATGAACAGCTGGACTAGTACTTAAAAATGTTCCTGTGTATATCTTTCCATCTCTAGTTCTAATCTTACAATACTCACTATCCATAGTTGCTGGAATTGGTCCACCTAACAATGTGAACTTTAATGTACCATTACTAGTTATTGATCTAACCATTGCACCTAAAGTATCTACATGTGCAGAAAGTCCAATTACTTTTTCATTACTTTCACCTGGAATAGTAATAACTCCACAACCCTTTCTAGTTGTCTCAAATTTATACCCAAATCCTGATGCAATTTCTTCAATTACTTTTATAATATCAAAGCAAAAACCTGTTGGACTATCAAATTCAAGTATTTTCTTAGCTGTGTTAAGTACATATTCTCTATTAATGTTATATTCCATATTAATTAAAACTCCTTTCAAAATTCACCCCATGAAGCCCAAAAATTGGAATCTAAAGGCAATTATTCTTTTAGTATATTTTACTACATTTAATATTATCATTGCTACTTCTATCCATATTTTATTACTATATATTTATTAAGAAATATAGGTCTACAAGAAAACAATGGGTTTAGTAAAAATATAAATATAAAAGGAGATAGCTAATTTAATGAGCTATCTCCTTTAGATAATTTTAAAAATTACAATTAGACTAATGTAATTTAATTATTATTTTCTTTTAAAAATCCTAATATATTTAGCACCTCTTTTGCTATTTCTCTTTCTTTTCCCTTATATGGATAAGAATGAATATGAATAGCCGGATTAAAGTTAAGTTCTATTATAGCATATTTAGAATTTTCATCCTTATAATCTTCTATCATCATATCAACGCCACAAATATTAGCTCCTACAGCTTTTGCAGACTCTACTGCTATATCTTTAAACTTTTGTGGTATTAAATCCGTATAGTCTATACTATCTCCACCAGTACTTATATTTGAATTTTCTCTTAAATATACTACTTCATCTTTCTTAGGTATATAATCAAAATCTTTTCCTAATTGCTTTAAGAATAATCTTGCATTATCATCTAAATTTATTTTTTCTAATGGAGTTTTATATCCCTTTCCTCTAAGAGGATTCTTATTTTTTTCTTCAACTAATTCTCTTATAGAACTTTTCCCATTTCCTAAAACATTAGCAGGTACTCTATGAAGAATTCCTGGTACTTTATCTCCAATTACTAAGAATCTATATTCTTTTCCTTTTATAAATTCTTCTACTAAAACAGTATTATCATGTTCAAAAGCTAATTTAAATGCTTCTTTTATATCTTCTTCCTTAGGACCTTCTTTAAATATTGAAATTCCTAGTCCAAAATTAGTTGATTTTGGTTTAACAACAATGGCTTTATTAACATATCTACAGGCATTTCTTAAAGCTTCATCTAAGCTAAAAAATTCATCTCCCTTTGGAACTCTTATATCATTATTCTTTAATATCTCTTTAGTTACTACCTTATTTTCCATCATCAATACAGTTATATAACTATCCTTAGAAGTTTTAGTAGCCTGCTTAACATACTCTTTATGGTTTTCCTTCTTTAAAGAAATAAAGTTTTCTGATCTATCTACAACCTCTACCTTTATACCTCTTTTAATTGCTTCTCTCATTAGTATCTGAGTTGAAAGTTCTAAATCTTCAAAGCCTTCTAATTTAAATCTGTTTTTATAAGCATCTTCTTTATATTCTTTGCCTAATCTTAAATGGCTTTCTATAAAGCCTTCTTCTTTAACCATTTCAGATATTCTATAAGCATAAGTTAACTTAGGATCTTTAACTTTCTCTATCATATTATCAATTAAGCTTTCTTTTCCTAATGATAATTTATTATTTATTTCTTTCATTTCATTTAAAATATTTAAAGCCCAATTAGTTTTAGAAATAGTTTCTCCGTCTTTATATAAAACTACATCCATTTGTCCATACATTGATATTATATTTTGATTATTTTGAGCTTCTTCTTGCCATTTTTCATAAGTACTTTCATCTTTTATAAGTAAGTAAATAGTAAATAAATTAATAAAGTTTAAATCTTCTAAAGATATCCCAGCTTTACTAAAAGGATTAATATCTATACTTCTAATTTCTAGATAATTAATTCCCTCTTCTAATAAGGACTCTAAAAATCTAGTATTATCCATAGCCTTTAATCTAATTTGTGTATAAAGTTCCTTATGACTATCAATTAATTTATCATCTATAAATTTATATACACTATCAACATATTCTTTTACAGAAGTATAATTTGGATATAAATCTATAGGATTCTTATAACCACATTCACTATTTCTATAAGAGATGGCACCTTCATTGCTAAAACTATCCTTAGATATCTTATCTAACTCTACTACACATTTTTCTCCAAAGCTTTCATGCATAGTAGTAGTTCCACCTAAAAGATAAATTAATAACCATCTATATCTTAAATAATTTCTAACCACTTTTAAATAAATATTATCTCTAAAATTTCTATATGATTCACTATCACCTATTTTTTCATATAAATCTTTAATTAAATCCTCTCTAAAAGAAAAGTTATAATGAATTCCTGATATTAATTGTTTTTTACCGCCATATTTTTTCAAAAGTTTTTTTCTGTAATCACTAGCACCTTCACCACTCTTGCATTTTCCATAATCTGCTATAGGTATTAAATCATCTTCTGGAATACTACATGGCATTGATTGTGGCCATAAATATTCATTTTTAAGTTCTAAAACAGTAATATCATAAAGAGAATTTGCAAAATTATAAACCTCTTCTACAGTTCTTAATGGTGGAGTTATAAGCTCTATTTGACTTTCTGAAAAATCAGTTGTTATATATGGATGGGTAATTTTACATTCAAATACCTCTGGATGCTTAGTTAAAGCTAACTTACCGTCTTCATCTACTCTTAATGTTTCACGCTCTATTCCATAATTTCCTCTTAATAACCCTTCTTTATAATTAAGTGACTGAATCACATCTAACATCTTTATACACCTTCCATATTTTAAATTTATATATTAAATATGCTACTGTTCCTTTTAAAATACTAGATATTGAAATCCCAATCCATATTCCATTAACATCAAAAAATCTTGTAAGTATCATGGCTAATGGTATTCTAAGAATTGTAAATCCTATACTTATAAGGGCAGGTATCTTTGGCACTCCAAAACCTGTAAATACACCATTAGATATCATTTCAATAGTAGCAAAAATTTGAGAATACCCTATTATTCTTAAATAATCACTTGCAATATATACTGTATTCTCTTCTCTAATAAATAGCCTTACTAGTACTTCTGGAGTAAATATAAATAAAATGCTTATGCCTAAAGCATATATAACTCCTATACTAATAGCTGTATTATAACCTTTATTTATTCTTTCATATTTTTTAGCTCCAAAATTTTGCCCAACAAAACCTGCTATAGCACCATTTAATCCTCCTACTACCATATATACCACGGATTCTATTTGTAAACCAATTTTTTGAGCTGCTATAGCTTCTGAGCCAAAACTTCCAATTATTCTAGCCAATAATATATTTACTAAAGTAAATAATACTCTTTGAAAGGACATTGGCAATCCTAAAATTGTAATTTCTTTAATCTTATTATAATTTAATCCTATTTTGAAGTTAAAATTATACAAATTTCGTGATTTTTTAATAAAAAGCAAAAACATTATACCATTTGCAATTAAAGTTCCAATTGCAGCTCCAGTAACTCCAAGCTTTAAAATATAAATCATTACTGGATCTAATATCATATTAATTATTACACCTACTGCACTTATATTTAATGCAGATTTATTAATTCCAAAGCTATTAAATAATCTAATAAACAATGTATTAAAAAAAGAAAAAAATAGCATCGGTGCACTAATTGCTAAATAAATATATGCATCTCTTTCAACTATAGTGTTTCCTAAATTTAAAAACTGTATAAAGCTTTTACCAAAGATTATTAATATTAAAGAATATATTCCTCCTACAATTGCATTTAAAATAATTCCATTAAATATATATTCTTCAACAGCACTATCATCTTTTTCCCCAATTGAATGAGCAACTTTTATTCCAGTTCCTATAACTACAAAAGCATTAATTGAATAACCAAGTCCAATAAAAAAGCTAGATGAGCCTATACTTGCTACTGCATCACTACCTAAAGCTCCTACCCATAACATATCTATTAAATTATAAGTAAACTGTAATAAAGAACTTCCCATTATTGGCAATGCTAGAGTTACTAAAACCTTCAAGACATTTCCTTTAGTTAAATCAACCTTTCTCATTTCATTACTCCAAAATATTTTTTAAGAAACTTAAAAAATCAGAACATAATTTATGATCTAAACTATAATATATCCAAGTTCCTTCTTTTCTACATTTAACAATACCAGAGTCCATTAATACCTTCATATGATGTGATAAGGTTGGTTGAGTAAACTGAAAGCTTTCTAATATTATACATGCACATTTTTCCCCTGAAGACAGCATATCTACAATCTTAAGTCTATTTATTTCTCCTAATGCCTTAAGTACTTTAATATTCATCTCATAGTCTTTACTCATTTAAATCCCAATATCTCCTATTCATTATTTGTATATAGATATATATCTATATATTCTTTATTAAATATAGATTATTATCTATATTTAGTCAATAGCAAAAAAAATGCAAGCATTTTTTAATGGATAATTGATAATGCATAATGCATAATTAAGGAAAAAAATCGTAGCGAATTTTTAATAAAAAGTGCTTCGCACCAATTGAATTTGAGTTTTGCTGTGCAAAACATCCTTAATTATCCATTATCAATTATGCATTATCAATTTATATTATTTATATAAGTGATCTCTAGTCATTTCTAATGTGTTATTGTTTCCTTTTGAAAATACAATCTGATGTAAATCTATCATTCCATTATGAAAAGATGCTGCACAAGAAGCTAAATATAATCCCCACATTCTAACAAATTTTTCATCAAACATTTCTGAAATTTTATCTATATTATCTTTATAATTATTATACCAGCAGAGTAGTGTTTTTTGATAATGCCTTCTTAAACTTTCTACATCTAATGTATAATAATCAAACTCACTACCTATATCTATGATTTCTCTCAAGCTAGGGATAACTCCACCTGGGAATATGTATTTTTTAATCCATGGATCTCCTGGATGTTCTTTTCTTCCACTAATATAGTGTAATAAAAATACTCCTTGATCCTTTAACACTGAATCTACATTTTTAAAGAAAAGATTATAGTTATCTCTACCAACATGTTCAAGCATTCCTACACTTACAACTCTATCAAATTTTAAATTGCTTTTTTCTAAATCTCTATAATCCATTAACTCAGCTGTTAAATATTCTTCTAAATTTTCTTTCTTAATTCTTTCTTTGAATTTTAAATACTGTTGTTCACTCAAAGTAATTCCAACTCCATGAATTTTATATTTCTTAGCAGCTTCAATAAGCAAGTAACCCCAACCACATCCTATATCTAGTAAAGTCATGCCTTCTCGAAGTTGTAATTTTTTTAATATGTACTCAACTTTATTTTTTTGTGCTTCATATAAAGTATTATCTTCATTTTTAAAATATGCACATGAATAACTCATAGTTTCATCTAACCAAAGACTATAAAAATCATTTCCTATATCATAATGGGAAGTTACTTCTTTCTTTTGATTTTTCTTAGATGTTGATGTAAATATTAATTTGCTTAATGCACTCTCGTCAACATCAAACTCATCTAATTTTCCTAATAAAATATCTAAAGCATCATATAAATCTCCTACTTCCATATCTAAGGTCTTATCCATATAAGCTTCACCTAAGGCTAATGATGTACTATTAACTAGTAACTTTTTATCTATATTTCCATTTACCTTAATTACAAATTTTGGGCTTCCCTCACCCATATCTAATACTTCTCCATCTTTAAATATGACCTTAAAAGGCGTTTGATCATTTTGCTTAAAAAATTTTTTAATAATCATACTTTCTAATGACATAGTTGACAACACTTCTTTCTTTGTTATAAAGTTTTTATATTCTATTTTTTCCCTTTAAAACTAAAATATTCTTTAATTTTAAAACTTTGATATTATTATGTCAATTTAACTTAAAATATATTTTTTTCAAATTAGATATACTATAAATAAACATATTTTTTATGTGATCGTTTTTATAATAACCATTTTTTATTATATACATATTAATATCTTAATAATCATAATTTTTACATAGTTAACTTTTATCTATATTTTAATTCTTAATGAACTTCCATTCGATGAAGAAGGTTTATTGTATATTGAAGTGTAAAAAGCAGACTTGATAATTCAAATCTGCTTTTCACTTATTCTAAACTTTTTAATTTTTCTATTTCTTCTTTTTGCTCTTCTATTATTTTTAATAATTCTTCTTCTTTACTAAACCATTCTTTACTGAGATCATTAATTAAAGATGCCATTTCATCGGCACTTCCTACAATTCTGTTGAATAATAATAGATTGGATGCTAATATTTCAGGAATTTGATAATGCGAATATCTTAATAAATGGTCTATTTCTCCATATCCTTCTTCAAATATAGTTCTTACTTGAATTTCAGCAATCGTTGTATATTCATGGGTAAAATTTAGCTCTACTAAATAGTGAACTGATCTATATCCAGATATTCTGGATCTAACCTCTATATTAAGTTCCTCAAACTTCTTGGTATTATCTCCTTCTCTAACATTTGCAGTAACTTCAATAACCTTCCAAGTCTTAGTTATAAATTCATGAATATCCTGCCACTGATCCTTAAATATATGTATAACTCTAATTCCAATTAAATCATTTATTTCATTCTTATAATTATCTAGAGCAAATTGAAAGTTGTTACCATATTTTAATTTTCTATCTTCAGTTTTTCTTATAATTTTTTCAATTAATCTATTTGGTTCCTTTATTCTTGATTTTACTGAATGAACCATTGGCTGAGAACGTAAAATATTAGCTATAAAGTCTGCTTGATTCTCATAAGAAACTTCATAATCTACAAAATCATTATATATATCCTTTAATACTTCAACATCTATATTATTATCTTTAATTATTTGCTCCACATGTGGATATTTTAATACAAATTTATCTATATTAAAACTTTTCTTCATTTACTAGTTCTCCTTTGGTTATAGGGTTACTCCAATAAATAATCTTAATATTTTATCTTCCTCTTCTACTATTGCTCTTACTGTTTCTTGGCTTTTGTCCTTTTCCTTTAACTTCTCCATACCTAGATTTTGATGTCGGTTTTGAAGATGATTTGGTTTTAGAGCTTTGTTTTGAGTTAGATTTTCTTGATTTAGAATTTCCTCTTGCTATTGCTTCTTCTTTTTTAACCTTGGCTAAGTATCTATCAGCCTTTGACTTTATAAGGCACTTTGGTCCATTTCCTATTAAGTCTTCTCTACCAGCCTTAACTAAAGCATCATGAACTAGGTTATAGTTCTTAGGATTTTTAAATTGAAGAAGTGCTCTTTGCATAGCTTTTTCTTCTCTAGTTTTAGGAACATATACTTCTTCCCCAGTTATTGGATTAATTCCTGTATAAAACATTGCTGTAGATAAAGTTCCTGGTGTTGGATAGAAATCTTGAACTTGCTCTGGTTGATACTTAGTATCTCTTAAGTATTCAGCTAATTCTATTGCTTCATTTAATCCACTACCTGGATGGCTTGACATTAAGTATGGTATTAAGTATTGTTCTTTTCCTAATTGTTTGTTAATTTTAAAGAATTTTTCTCTAAATCTATCATAAGTATCGCCTGATGGCTTCCCCATATATTTTAAAGTATTAGCAGCTACGTGCTCTGGAGCTACTTTTAACTGTCCACTAACATGATGCTCAACAAGTTCTCTAAAGAATGTATCATTCTTGTCTGCCATTATATAATCATATCTTAACCCTGAACGAACAAAGGCTTTCTTTACTTTAGGCAGTTTTCTTATTTTTCTTAATATTCCTAAGAACTCACTATGGTCAACTATTAAATTTTTACATGGCTTTGGAGTTAAACATTGTTTACTCTTACATGCCCCTATAGTAAGTTGAGTTTTACATGCAGGTTTTCTAAAATTAGCTGTTGGACCTCCAACATCATGTATATATCCTTTAAAATCTTTAAGATTAGTTATTTCAACTGCTTCATCTAATATTGATGATTCACTTCTACTTTGAACGGCTCTTCCTTGATGGAAGGTTATTGCGCAGAATGAACAGTTACCAAAACATCCTCTTGAACTTACTATACTAAATTTAACTTCTTCTAAAGCTGCTATTCCACCAAACTCATCATATATAGGATGAGACTCTTTTGTATATGGAAGCGCATAAACCTTATCTAACTCTTCTCTTGTAAGTGGCATTTCTGGAGTATTACACACTACATACCTATCAGCATGCTTTTGAACAAGAACTTTTCCTCTTACTGGATCTTGTTCTTCATATTGAATTTTAAAGGCTTCAGCATATTTCATCTTATCCTTTGTAACTTCTTCTTTTGAAGGTAATAATTTGTAATCTCCATAAATTTCATCTAATGAATCTATAGCATATGTAGTTCCATTAACGTGTCTAATATATTTAGCTTCAAAACCATCATTTAAGGCATTTGCTACTTCTACAATCTGCTTTTCACTCATTCCATAAATTAAAAGGTCTGCACCACTATCTATTAAAATAGAATTTCTTACATTATTACCCCAGTAGTCATAGTGAGCCATTCTTCTTAAGCTAGCTTCTACTCCTCCTATAACTACGTTAATGTTTTTATATGCTTCTCTTATTTTATTACAATAAACTATAGTTGCTCTATCTGGTCTTGCTCCCATTTTACCACCTGGAGTATAAAGATCCTTTTCTCTAGGTCTTTTACTAACAGTATAATGGTTAACCATGGAATCCATGTTTCCACCATTAACTAAGAAAGCAAGCCTTGGTCTTCCAAGCTTCATAAAATCATCTGTACTATGCCAATCTGGTTGTGGAATAATACCAACTTTATATCCTGCATCCTCTAAGACTCTAGAAATAATTGCTGTTCCAAAGCTATGGTGGTCAATATAGGCATCCCCTGTAACTATAATAAAATCACATTGTTCCCATCCACGTTCTTTCATATCTTCTTTGCTTATTGGTAAAAATCTATTATTTGACATTTAAACACCTACCTTATAATTTTCTAGCAATTTACAAATAAATTCTTTGTAAATTTATTACTTAAGTTTTCAAGTACACATATGTAAACTTATGACGACCTTACATTATATATAAATATAAAAGATATATATTTATATATCTTTTATATTAGATTATCATATATCAAATGTAGAAACTCAACAACTAAAGTTTTGAATTTTTAATTAAAATCTTACATCAGTATAAGCAAACTTACATATGTGTACTTTAATTTCGCTAATTGATTATAACATTATAAAGAAATTAAATCATTGATTTTTTAAAATTTACATAATGTTACTAGTATAATTTGAAAATAAAATCTCTATAATAATAATTTCTATATATTCCAATATATTAGTTCATAATTTTAATTAATCTTCTAATAATATAAATGACTAATATTTTAGGAGGAAAACATATGAAAAATCAAAATAGAAAAAAATATTCTAAAGAAAATTATTTAAAGAATGGTTCAAAGACACAAAACCAATTTGCTAACAATCATTATAACTTCACTACAGAAGAACCAGCTCTTAATGAAAGCGGAGTTGAAGCAAAGAAAAAAGGATTCTAGAAAAAGCTGTCTTGCAACAGCTTTTTAATGAATAATTGATAATTGATAATGCATAATTAAAGAAAAAACTCCTTTCGGAGTTTAAAAAATTGTGAGGCTGTACATATTACAGCCTCTAATTAAAATTTAATAATCATTAATATACTTATTTTCAAATTATCTTACTATAAATAATTATCTAAAATTTTTCATATGATACATAAATCATTCTATAAATCTCTAAAATAAAAAACTCACCTTAATGATTAGTTTTCATAATTTATTATCATGCTTCCCAATTTAAGAATTTAATTTTCTTAACTCTTTAACTTTTTCAATATCTAATCCAGTCTTTTCCGAAATAGTCACATCATCCAATATGTCAAGTAACTTTATGGCAACTTCTTTTATTCTCCATTATATTAAACTATTCATATGTCATCAATAATTACAATAAGTATTGATTATTTAAATAAATCTTTTGAAATTTCTTTAATGCTTTTGTTTAATTTTATAATATATTCGTTATTATTTATGTTTTCTATTTTTTTATTATATATGGTACACATATAATAAATACAATTTAAATTATCATTTATCGCTGAGCAAAAGGCAAATGCTATTAATTGATATAATTTAGAATTTTCCATATAAAGCTCCTAATTTATTGCTTATATTATTATATTTAATTAGTGATTCAAGTGCTATTTTTTTCTTTTAATATGAAAGTATTTGTTTTATTTCATTACTACCCTCCTATAATTCTCTAGTTATTTTCAGAAACTATTTTTTTATTTAATTTCATACTTTTTAATTAATTAACCATTATTGGTATTAAACTTAAAAAATTTAATCTTTATTAATTTATTACTAAACTTTCAAAAAGATATATCTGTAAATCTATATAAAAAAATAGATAATTACAAGGTATTAACTATTCTACCTTTATAATCATCTATCATTAAAATTATCTTATTCAATATTTATAATAATCTACTCTCTTATAGTTTTATTATTACTTATATACTACTTACTAACTTCTCTAAATATTTAAAGATATGATATACATCTTATACTTATATAATAATTTTCTTTTAAATTAACTACCTTATCCATTGTTACTTTTATTTACTCCTAACAAATAATTTCTTATAAATTCTTTTTAAATTTTTATCTAAAACTCTCTCCAATGCTGGTAGCTTTCTTTATTGATTTTATTATATACTCTATTAATTCTTCTTTAGTATTTAATGAGTTAAGTTTTTTGGTATTATATTTTAAATGTTTTTTTATAACGCTTTTAATATATTCATTATCTTTATCATTTAAAACCTCTTTCATTTTATCTATATTAACTTCTCCTGCTAGCTTAAATGGATTTATTAAATCTTCATTTTTTTTATTTTCTATTTTATCTTCTTTAATTTTTATAGTAACACTGTATTCTTTATTTTTATCTACTAATAGTAGTATTTCTTGTATTAAGTTAGTTATTTTAACTTCTTTATCTTTAGGATTATCTAAACTATTATTAGTATCTAGTTCATTATTTTTTATTAATTTATTATATACTTTTGTTACAGTTCCCTTATTATATATTTTGTTTAAATATTCTCTACTTTCACCAGCTAAGAGAGCAGTTCTTACTTCATTTAAAATTCCACTACCTTTCATATTCATCACACCTGCTTTTAATTTCATCTACTAATTTATTTAATGTATGAAAATCATTATATTTTTGCCTTATTGTATTTCTAGCTTCGTCAAAATCACATACATCAGCATAGTTAGTTGTATTTGAAATTATTGTATCAAATACCTTTGGAATTTCATTTTTTGTGCTACTTAATATTAATGAATCTTTAATTACATTATATGACTTAGTATTTCTATATCTATTTATTAACACCCCTAAAGGTTTTATATCAAAATCTTCATCAAATCTTTTAATTTCTCTAGCTTTCTCATTAATTTTCCTATTAACTTGCTTTAATCCATAAGTTGATAAAGTATCTGGTAGTACAGGTATTATATAATACTTACTTATATAAACTCCACACATTGTAATTGCACCTAGATTAGGAGGACAATCTATTAAAATATAATCATATTTATCTTTAATGCTTGTCCCATTCTCATCTGTCTTATTAAGTTCTTTTTTTAGTGATGTTATAACCTCTTGCCTATTATTATATCCTACAATATCATCACCAATATCAATTAAATCAATACTTGATGGAAGTAAATCAAGCTTATCTATTCCACCTCCAATATTACTAACACCTTTTATTATTGATTTTCTTATGTTAAATGCTTTAGTATTTTCTTTTAAATCTAAGAATAATTGATGAATTGTTTTATTGTTTTCATTAGCTACTTTCCATCTTTCCTGACTGATTAATAATACTGTAGCATTTGTTTGTGGATCTAAATCCACTACTAATACTCTCTTGTTATGTTCCTTTGCCAATATTTCACCTACAGCAACTGTTGTTGTTGTTTTTCCAACTCCACCTTTAAGGTTAATAAAACTAATTATTCGTGTCATTTATAAACTCCTAATATTATTTACCTTATAATGTATTTAGAATTTAATAAGTATATAACTAATAAACTATTATAAAACCTAAAAAATCAAAGATTACTAACTCGTCTATCTTAGAATGTTATTTGCGAACATACTTTTGTTTTTTAAGGAAATATAGTACACTATAAGAAATTACAAAAGATAAATGGAGAAAACTAATGAAAGGTAGAGAACACTTAGCTATTGGAATAACAGCTACAAGCATTATGGGACTAGCTGTCTTTAATTTAGATAAGGATCAAAATTTAAATTATTTTATTCCCCTTATTAGCGGGAGCATCATAGGGTCATATTTACCAGATATAGACGCTGAAAAATCTAAAGCAAGTCAAATTTTTAATAAAGTCTTAGTAATAACTTTATTATTGTTTGCACTAGTCTATAAGCTGAATATAACAAATAGAGTTATGGAAATATTATCTACAATTATTGTGCAAAATAAATATAGTCTATATTTTATTATTTTAGTGACCTTAGGAAAATTGTCACCACATAGAATGTTCACTCATAAATGGTTTGGGACAATGCTTTTTTTCTATACCATATATAATATTGGTAATATATATCTTACATTAGGATTTATTATGGGCTATACTCTGCATATTGTTGGAGATAGATTTTCAACTAACGGAAAACATTTAAACTTTTTTGAATTTAAATTACCCTGCATGAATTCTAAGAATAAATTTAGTATCAAATGGTAAAGTAGATATAAAAAATATAAGCTATGGATAAAGACTTCAATCTTATCCATAGCTTTATACATTACGCAAAATTTTTAGTAAATCTATTTGTAGATTTTGCACTTTCAATGTCATAATCATGCCCAGGGTACTTGTGGGGTGCCTTCTTAATTTAATCTACTCCTCACCATACTTTTAATCATCATCATCATCTTGGCCACCAAAATCATATAAAATATTCTTACATCTACAATGCGGACATATAACATAAGCGTATTTATTACCTCCATTTTCCCAAGGAAGTGTTAAATCCCCTCCAGACAACGATTTTTGGCAGTTACTACATTTATCCATTTTTATCCTCCTTATAATTTCTTTTTATGTTAACAAATGAGCCTTTTAAGATTTTCTTAGATCTAGTATCATTTTACTTTGAGGCGTGTTAAAACCTATAACTTTAAAAGATCTACTTAATAACTCTAATTTAATAATGATAAAATTATTAACATCTTTTTTGATTTTTGTAGTAATCTTCAGATTCGTATATGTTAGAACCTGAAATGCTATTTTTATGTCCACACTCTGTACATTGCCAAATATATTTATGATCATTAAATCCTGACTGATTATTTAAGTATGCATTACATCGATCACACCACCAATCAGTATTAGGAAATCTTTCAATTATAATAGTAATCACTCCTTTTCTATATTCTTTAATTCACTAATGGTTATGAAAACTTTCTTATTTTTTTGTTGTTTTACCAACTCCGCCATTAATATTAATAAAGCTAATTTAATTATACGGCCATCTATACACTCCTACTATTCTTCACTTTATAATATATTAAAGTATTAATTAGTATATACCTAATAATATAGTGTTGATTTTTAGTAACATTATGTTTTAAATCATAGTAAACAAAAAACACAGCAATCGCTGTGTTTTCTCATATTACGCTAATACTTTTTCTAACTCATTTACTAACAAATTAATTTTAAATCTATTTAAACACTAATTTGACTTATAAAACTAATTAAAACTTCTCTCTTTAAATTTCTAACTATATGGCATTAGCATTATTCACTAGGTTCCTTGTTAGGACTTCCTTAAATTTTTCGTAAATTCTAAAACTTAAATACTACCATTTATTCTTTAATATTTAATTTTTCAATAATTTCTTCTTTACTTAGTCCAGTTGCTTCTATAATAGTATCTATATCAAGTCCTAACTTCATCATATTTCTTGCAATTTCTAATTTTTCATCATTACTTATATCAAACACATCATAAGTAAAGTTTAAAATATTACTTCCAAAAAGCTCTTCATTGTAAATCATTTTCCTAAACTCTTTAGGAACAACCCACTTCTCTTCTCCATTATATAAAACAATAGGAATTATAGCTGGTATTTTTATATTTTTATCATACTTTTTATGTCTTGCATTAACTGCGTCCTCTCTTAATATTTCACACATGCTATGGTTCTCTAAATCTTTGATTTAGCTATAACCTTGTACTCCTTAGCTTGCTAAGTGAGTTTCCTTTTTTAATCTAAGTGGCATTCTATAATCTACTGTTGTTTGAAATTCTAAAAGTATATAAAAATATATTTCAGTATTATTAAGATTAGCTTTGTAAACAATATCAAATTCTAACTCTTCATAATCTGATGTTACATATGATTTATTAACTAGTGTTAAGTTTTCTGGAATCAGATACTTAGCCCATTCTTTATCAACTAATGACTTAAATAAATCTACTGCTATTTCCTTCTTTGAATATAAATCCTTATAGCTCTTATCATGTATATGATGAATATCCTTTTTTATATTTTCACTCATTATTTTTCTTCCTTGTTTATCTTTTGTTTAATTTATTACCTTTATTATATTAAACTATTCATATCTCATCAATAATTACTACAAGTGTTAATTATTTAAATAAATCTTTTGAAATTTCTTTAATACTTTTGTTTAATTTTATAATACATTGGTTATTATTTATGTTATCTAATTTTTTATTATATATGGTACACATATAATAAATACAATTTAAATTATCATTTATAGCCGAGCAAAAGGCAAATGCTATTAATTGGTGTAATTTAGAATTTCCAATATAAAACTCCTAATTTAAATAGCCCTCTATTCTTTATATTAATATTTTCATTACTAAATTGACGATAAATCATTTTGATTTTATTAGCAATTACTAATTATCAATTGGTAAGTTTTGTATAAAATCATTTTGCTTGAGGTCTAAACCTTACATATAATTGTATAAACTTATATTTACAATATTGTTAATATAAGTTTATAAGGCTATACTAATATTATAAAACTAAAAAGGAGGTGTTTTTATGTCATATTCAACTGGTGAAAAACCTGGTAAAGGTACATATGTATGTACTTTTTGTGGACAAAGAGTAGTATTAGATGATAATACTGATACTTTGCCACCATGCCCTAAATGTAATAAAACATCATATACTAAAGCTTAAATAAAAAGACTTAGAAATTAGATACCATTAAAAAATTTTAAAGTTTTTAGTGGTATCTAATTTTCGTATTGTTTTCTTGAATTATAATTCAAAAATAATTGCAAATATTCAGGAGATAACAGGTAAAATGTTTATTAATATTTTATAAGTTTCAAAAGAATTATTTGATAGTTTAATATTTATATAGGAAGGTTATAAAATGGACTTTATTTTAGAACAGATTTCTAATTTCTATAAGAATGGTGATATATTATCTCTATCTTGGGCTTTAATAATAATATCTTTTACAATAACTTTCAAGTTTATTTTTTCAAATAATATCAAATCAAATGATAAAAACTCTGAACTTAATGATTGTGCGTTAAAATCTCATATAGATGTTCAAAATGATATATTTTTATATAAAAATCAAAAATTAAATAGTATTTATTTAATAACTTCATTAAATAAATTACAATATTATAATAATAGTGATTATTCAAATTTATTAAAAAATGTAACTACTTATAACATAAAAAATAAAATATCTGAAATAGAAAATTTTGTAAATGAAAATATTGCTCACTTGAAGAAAGAACAAAATTATGTAATAAATAAAAATAAAATTAATTATTTAGAAAAAATCACTACTTTTTTTAAAGATACTAATATAACACTTTTTCTTTACTCAATAATTCAATCCTACTTAATTTTATTTTTATCTTGTCTATTCCTTAATATAATTTTAAAAACCTATCAATTCGATAACTTTATTATTAGATTTACTTTTGTTTTTTCTATTATTTTCATATTAGTAGATTTTTTATTGATATTTTTAAATTTATATGATTATATGAATAAAAAAAATTACTATTTTGTATCTTTAATTATTATCGTAAATTTAACACTTATATTTATCATAATTTTTGCCCTTAAATTTGAGATTATATCAAAGTATCTAATTTTAAAATCTGTATTATTGTTAATATCTTTAGTCATAAGTTTTATATTTTCAATTAAAATTGATTATATAACTTCTAAATTAAAAAATATTAAGTCTAATATAAAAAATGATTTTAAAAAATTAAAATCTATAAAATAAAAGAAAACCTTAAATAATAAGATTTTCTTTTATTTTACTTTTGAAATGCAATATTTAATATTTTCAATTTTTTGTTTATTATTACTATTTTAAAAATCCAAGTTCATAAACCAAAGGTCTCATTTTATCTTCTAGATTCTTTATCATATCTTCAAATAATTCTAGTTCTTTTTTCATATATTTGGTTAACATAAATTTTATTTGATACCATCCTGCACCCCATGTATTTATATTATATCTTGGGTGATATTTATTAAATTCATCTCTATATTTGAAACTTTCTCTTACTAATTTTCTTGCTGTATTTAAAATTAATTTTCCTTCTTCTGAAAGTTCTAATTTCTCTAATTCTTCATATATGAATCTTTCTTTACTATATCTTTTACAATCCCAATATACCATTTCATTATTATTTATATTAGCTAAGTTTTGAATTTCTTTAATACTCATAAAGAACATTTCATTTATAATATCAAAATTTTTATATTCTATTTTTACATTTCTAAGTGAACTAACCCCACTTTCATTTGAGAAAATGGAATATATTATACTGTCATTTTCATATTCTTTATATTTAGGATGATTAATATTTGGAATCATATAATTATCTTTTTGATTTAGCCAATTAGATTTAATTACTTTTCTTGCTGCAAATAATGAACAGCATTTTTTATAATTTTCTTTTGTTATTGTTGTTGTCTTTACATGTCTTGTAACAGGGGCAGATAATATATATACCCCTTGAGTATTAGCATATACATTATTTGAATCATTCATTAAAAATCCTATTGCATCTTTATCAACCATTCTTGTTTTTTTATCAATAGTTATAGCCGATTTTAATGTTATAGTCTCAACTTTATTATTAGATTTTTTATCCTTAATCCAAGATGATAATCTTTCCTTTGGCTCTAAATTATATATTGATTTTTCTCCACTTGTTTCAATCTTGCCTTTCTCATTTAATTCTTTAACTAAAAAGTTAAAATTCTTCTTTCCCTTATTTTCTCCAGAAGTCCATATTGAAAATCCAATTCCCCATTCAGACGATACATTTGAGAAATAACTTGCATTAAATACAATACCTTTCTCAAACTTAAAGTTTTCTAAAAAAGTTTCTCTAAATTTTTCGCCTCTCTCTCCAGATAAAAATAATGTTGGAGTAAAAACTCCTATGCTTAAATTATCTAAATTAAATATTTGTTTTAATTTTAATATTCTATATAGAAACTGAATATATAACTGCTGCGATGCATTTTTAAACCCTTCCTTTTCCATCATTGACTTAACCTTTGTATTAGCTATACCATCTTTACTTTTCTTCCCATTTTGTTTTCCATTACTTCCTTCACCAAAAGGTGGATTAATAAGAAATATTATTTTCTTATTTTTTAGTAATGCATTATATAATGATATTGGAATTAAAGAATTATTTACTTCACTAGAAATTAATAGCTCTGGATTATCATTCAAAAAGTCATATACAAACTTTTGAGAATTCCTATTATAGTTATCTCCCAATTCAAGATCAACCTTGTCTATAGTTGAGCAATATAGTTCTTTGAAATAATAATCTCTTGTTAAATTACCAGTTCCCCATGCACAATCCCATACTACATATTCTTCTCTCCAATTTGGACCAAATACATAACTTAACTGTTTATGTGCCTCATTTGTCCAAATAGTAGGAGTAAAAAATTCGCCATTAATCCTTCTTTTAGTATCTTCAGTTAA
This sequence comes from Clostridium nigeriense, assembly GCF_050585245.1. GTDB lineage: Bacteria > Bacillota > Clostridia > Clostridiales > Clostridiaceae > Clostridium > Clostridium nigeriense_A. The sequence continues at coordinate 256,879 of NZ_JBNOOF010000002.1, read as the reverse complement.
TCTATCCTTCATAGCTATAAACCTATTCTTTTCCTCTATAGAATATTTTACCGAATACTCCTCTTCAAACTGCTGATATCTATAAGAATCAATTTCTATACGCCTATCTTTTTTAGCAATAAATTTACTATCTTTCTTTTTTGATATTTCCGCTTCACCAACTATTGTATCTATAAAACATTGAACTAAATCAGATGCAGAATATTTAGAAGGATCTTTTATTATACGTTCTATAAAATAATCATAAGTTTCTAATAAATTGGCTTCAGTAACCTTAAATTTTGTCTTTATTTCAATTATTAATCTTTTAATATCTCTAACTACATTCTCAAATTTAAAACTCTTGTCAATATTGAATATTATAGGATTAATTAGTTTATTGTTACTTATTTCCAAAGTTAAATCTTTATATTTATTTGGAGCTTCTGAAGGTGCTGTTCTCCAATCTAAATTTCTTTCTAAGTACATTTCTACATCACTAGAACTTATTACAAAACATGTAGTTTTATCACCAGCTAAAATTACATTAGGCATGTCCATATAATCTCTATTTGTTCTTAAATTAAACTGCTTTAAATAAAATATAACTTGTACTAAAACTTTAGCCCTATCAATATCATTATTAAAATCTAATCCATACTTAAATTCCATTATAAGTCTTAAAACTTTATGTATATCATCATACATTAGGTTTTCTTCTAAATATCCATCACATTTAAAAGGATATGTTATTTCTGAGTATTTAAAGTTAGCATTTATATTATTTTTATAAACTAATTCAATATCTCTTTCTTCAGTAGCACTTTTTATTTGATTATAGAATAATTTTTTCATACGTCCTCATAAAATATTACTATATCTTATTTTATTGAAGAAATATTTTAGATATTCGTATATTATATTTATTGAAAGACAAAAAATAATTTTACAATATCATTAACATAAGCTAGTATTTTCTTTTAATTATTTTTAATTAAAAATTTTAGATTTAATAACTTTAGAGATATTTAACCCTATTACTTTCTTTTAATTATTATCTAACTTGTTTTTAAGTTAAAAGTATAAGAAAATACCCCTTACACATTGAGTCCAAGGGGGATCTTTTAATGTTATTTCTTTATTAAGTTGCTAATACAATATTAAGAAAGCATCCCGCTGCTCCCTTAATAAATATTTTACTTATATAAAATCTTCTATTTTAAATATAATTACTTCATCATTAATAAATTTTCAAATAATTATTGCTGTAATCTTATTTAATGCTGACTTTCTATGAAGGATTTTTACGTAATATTCAGCTTTATTATAAAATGAAATATATTCCCTAAAGTACACATATCACATTATAAACAAAGAAATAGGAACAGCTAATGAGTACTTATGTACCTGATTAGCTATTCCTATTTTTATCATTGTTTTAATAGAAACATCTCTAATGCTTAATAGGAATTCCAAAATAACAACCCCTAATTTAAATTACTTGTTCCTGTAAAGTCCTGTTTCCCCTAGGGGAATTTTTGAGTCGTCAGCTTGTCTGACACGAAACTGCTACTTTATCTTTTAATGCCCTTGCTTGTCGTACACTGAAGTTGCTATAGCTAAGATATCTTCTTTTAAAATTATTGACTTTTTATAATTCTCCTATCTAATGAAAAATACCTATTGATACATCAACAGGTGTTCATAAAAACTATTTTATTTTATCTCTAACTCGTCTTATTTTAAGCATATGCCTTTGAGTAGATTGAGTTATTGGTTCCTTATGATTTACAGGGTTTTCAACCTTATTTTTTCCAACATACTCGGAATTAAAAATTTCATCCGCTTTATATACATATGAGAAGAAATTCCCACTCTTATATGGATTATTTTTGTCTTTTATTATAACTTTCATAGGGAGTTTTAACGGGTCATATTCACCACTTCTCCCTTTCTGTGTATAAGTTTTATATAATTCAGTATAGCTAATTTTATTACCTTTTTTACTAAAACCCTTACTTTTTACAATGTGGTTGAGTTTTTTGTACATTCTATAATAATATTTAGAGACTGTCTTAGGCCTTAAAGTCACTTGCTTTCCATCAAATATAAATCCTAAGTAGTCAATATAAGATTTATAATTATCAGTTGTTTTGGTAATATTAATGATTTCATTATTTTCGTATGAATATATTTGAGTTTTTTTAGCCTCTAAAGTTAATTTATCAGTTTCAACTACAACACTACGCAAGTATGTTACGACTTCTGTAAATGTAACTTCAGAATCCTTTGGCAATATAATTATAAAATCATCACTATATCTAAGATACATCCCGTTAAATTTTTTGATAAATCTACTTATTTTTTTGTCAAAGTCAATCATATAAACATTAGAAAGTACAGTACTTATAGATGACCCTTGTGGAATTCCAAAAGTATCCTTATGAATTTTTAAATAACTCTTTTTGTATTGCTTGAATTGTTCTTTTGTTAATGCTAATTTTTTAGAACGTATCTTAGGATCTTCAATTTTAAATCCATTTAATTCTTCAATTTTATCCTCAATATTTTTAATTAATTTTCTAGCTTTTCTAGTTTTTCCATCTAATGCATCCTTATGAGCATCTTTCTTTTCCTTAATATCTGCATCGGTTATCAAACCATTTATTTTTAAAATATCTGTTAAATCCCAAGTTGAATATCTTGTAATATTTTTATATACAGCATACCAGTCATTAGATAGTGTTTCTACTCCGAGTACTTCACAAAGCATACTTTTAAGGTATTTATGATCTAAGTTATCAAAGAAACCTTTAAAATCACCTACAATAATATTGCAATCGTCTTTTTTGATAAAGTCAAATGCTTGTTTTGCAAAATTGATATTGTTTTTATGTAGATTTGTTCTGTAAGCAACAACAGATTCAGATATTCCTTCTCTCTTAACATAATCATTATATTTCTCGTTTAACAAATATCCATAATACTGATAAATACATCTGTCTATGTGAGCAGAATAGCATATTGGTCTAACCTTATCCTTAACAACGACTTTCCCGTCCTTTTTTGACACTTTATAGAATATTTGATCGTATGTGATAAATGGAAAGAAACTATGTCTCGCAACTTTGTTGGGTTTTGTAATATAATCCCATGCTGTGTTTAATCCAAACTTTTCATCAAAATGAGCATATCCGGCCGGACGTGCATTTTCTTTTTTCCATTTTAATAATTTTTCCATAATATACTCCTCTATATCGCAATACCCTACAGTACGGAGGACAGTGTTCCGAAATTACTGTAGGGTATAAGGTTAAACTTAATATTTACTTCTTACTCTAAGCTAAGAGCCTATTGTGCTTGTTCATATTAACCGTCCAAACTACGTTAATCAATAATTATGCTATAATATATATAACTATAACTATGGAGGTCTATTGTGCTATGATAAGCTCAACAACAATATTACAAATTGACTTTGTTTCTATAACTGACATTCTGATGAATGTAATTATACTATTGGTCGAATACTTTATCAGCGAAATAACAGATTTAGCAGTGAACAAATTTATTAAATTCATTCACAAGAATGCCTGTTATCTCTTGACAACAATCCTATTCCCCATAATCTATTATTATGGGCAAAGAGATTATATCATATTAAAGGAGTTTTTGTCAATTATTGTATTAGTTTAGTTTGAATCAAGTAAAAGTTGGCAAGAATTTTCCCCAATTTATTATCCATTATTTTGTGATTTCCCTACCAATATGTACACCTTAATTGTAATTAATATCACTAAACCCTTTTAATCCACATAAATTACGAATTATCTTTCTTCCTAGTGTTGTAGCTGCACCTATACCATTAATTAGTTTTTTCATGACTGAAGATTTTCTATTTTCGAAACATATTCTTCTGGTGTTAATATTCAAAGTACCATACTTCTTCTATAGCCTTTTCTTTTTAAAAGAATAAAAGATTTGTATCAATTCCAGTATATGAAACAAATGCACCTCTTGGTATTCTACCTATTTTATGAAGGTTAAATACACTTAATAGTCTTTATAAAAGTTCATTCCCTATCATCCCTTCATCATTTGCAGCCCAATTGCTCCAACTTAAATCTTCTGTAGCAAGATGTTCGTCACACTCCCCCCAATCCCCCAGATGTTAAAATTTCTTCCAGGTCCAAGTTTCATATCTAGATAGTCATCTATATTACTTGTACTTAGAGTTTTTTTATACCTCTAGGAGTGTTTCTGATGTAGAGGTTTCCTCGACTGAAGTTGTTAAGAGTTGCCTTATATTTGATATTTATATTTTTCATAATTTAATTCACTAACAAATTTACCTACTATTGATTTAAATACTTTATTAAGCGCTTTTAATTTTTTTATAAATTCTTCATTCCATGATGGTAAATACAATTCCTTATCTATATATTTGATAATATTATAAATTTCAAGTATTTCATTACTTTCATAATTACCTCTATTAATATCAAAAATTTCAATTGCATCTTCTAGCTTATTTAATTGATATCCACAATCTAAATCTATGTCTGAATAAACCTTAATTCTCCTCATAACCTTCCTCCAAGTATATATAATTACCTCTTTAAATAATAACAGCATAGCATTAATTATTAATACTACACTGTTACCTAAGTTTTTTACTATACAAACATCTGTTGTAATAATCCCTTTTCCCATAATCTTAATTCTTCTAATTTTTCTTTTTCTTTTTCTAGTATTTCATCTATATTAGAAAAGAAATTAGATATTTTAGTTTGCTCCTCTAAGCAAGGAATTTTTATTATCATTTTCAACAACTCAGTTTTAGATAGATTGTATCTAGTAGATCCTTGTGCTAAAATTGAAATTTTCGCTCTACTTTTAGGGCTTCTCATTAAGTAGGCCATAAATTCACAATTTATATTCTTAAGATTATTTAACCTAAATCCAAAACAAAAACTATTTAAATATAAATTTTCATAACTTTTATTACATACAGATACCATTCCAACTTCTTTAGGAGTTTCTGATGATGTTGTAAATAATAAATCTCCAGCTTCAACATTATTCTGTCTCTCATTCTCAACAATATTAACTTGTTCAATCATATTTAAATCAATTTTAGTATTTTTAAATACGTTCATATAAGTTATATATTTCCCATTACCAAATCCAAAATCATCTTTCGTTTTTCCAGTTAATCCAGTATATGTTTCCCCAAGACTACCTATCTTTTTCTCCTCCCACTCAGGATACTCTTCTCCATTCTCATCCTTAAATCGTATCTCCTGAGAAAATATCTTTTGCATCATACCCTTTTTATAACTTGTAAGATTGCTTACTTTTTCTTCTTGCTTTTCTATAATTTTATCAACCTTATTTAAAAATTTTGCTATTTTTTCTTGCTCTTCTAATGATGGTAATTTAACACTTACTTTAGCTAAATTGCTTTTTGAAATACCTAAAACCTTTGCCCCTGCTGCTAGTATCTTTATTTGTTTTCTTATTTTCTCATTTAACATCATATAACCTTTAAATTTTCTAGCAGTAATTTTCTTATTATCCCTTGCTAAAATTGTGTGTAATCCTGCAACTACTTTATATTCACCTATATTTTCAACTTCAATAGCTTTACCAATATCATTGTAATCTTCTGATGCATCTGCTATTACTAAATCTCCATCTTTACAAAAACTATCTTTATTTATTTTAGAAGTATCTATATAATCATTTATAAATGGAATTATATGCTTATTTACATCCAATATTACTGGAAACTTCATATGAATATCACCGTAATGAATATTTTTTATAGAACCACCTTTATAATTTAGACAATCTCTAGATAACGAATTCGTACTATAAAACTCTAAAAAATCGCCTAATTTTTGCTCTTTCCACTCATCATTAAACCCCTTAAATCTTAACTTTGGTATATTATTACTCATAATCATACCTCCTAAAGCCCAAGTTGTTTTAAGTCTTCTTCTAGACTTTTATATAACTCTTCTAATTCTTCATCTATCTTTGCAATATTATTTTTAACAGCAACTATATCTATTCTCTCTTCTTCTTCAAATGTATCTACATATCTTGGAATATTTAGGTTATAGTCATTTTCTTTAACTTCATCTAAAGTAGCTTTATAAGAATATTTATCAATAGTTTCTCTCTTACTAAATGTTTCAATTATTTTATCAACATCTGAGTTTCTTAAGTTATTTTGATTTTTACCTTTTTCAAAGTCATTTGATGCATCTATAAATAAGATATTATCAGCATTTTCTCTATGCTTTTTAAATACTAGTATTACTGTTGGTATTGATGTTCCAAAGAATATATTTGCTGGTAATCCTATAACTGCATCTAGGTAATTTCTATCTTCTATTAAGTATTTTCTTATTACTCCCTCTGCTGCTCCTCTGAATAAAACTCCGTGTGGTAATACAACTGCCATTGTTCCATTATCATCAAGTTGTGCAATCATATGTTGAATAAATGCAAAGTCTGCCTTACTCTTTGGTGCAAGCTTTCCATATGCTGAAAATCTTTCATCATCTAAAAACTTATTATCAGCACTCCAATTTGCTGAATATGGTGGGTTTGCAACGATAGCTTCAAATTTCATTCCACGATGCTCAGGATTTTCTAGTGTATCATCATTTTTTATATTAAAATTCTTATAGCTTACTCCATGAAGCAACATATTCATTCTTGCTAGATTGTAAGTAGTTGAAGTCTTTTCTTGACCATAGAACATTCTAACTTTTGATTCTCTAGCAACTCTAAGAAGTAGAGATCCTGAACCACAGGTTGGATCATATACGTTCTTTAAATTAGCTTTTCCCATAGTTACTATCTTTGCAAGTATTTTAGAAACTTGTTGAGGTGTATAGAACTCCCCTGCCTTCTTACCTGCATTAGCTGCAAATTGTCCTATTAAATATTCATAAGCATCACCTAATATATCTATTTCTGAATCATCAAAGGCAAAATCAATTGATGCTATATTTCCCATAACCTTTGCAATTAAAGCACTTCTTGACTTTACGTCTTTACCTAGCTTTGTTGATTTTAAATCCATATCATCAAATAGATGGTCAAATTCCTCTTCACTTTCATGTCCTAGTGTTGATTCTGTTATATTATTTATAGCTTCTTCTAATATTTCTATATCAAAATCTCCTGTTTCAATACTTTCTAATAGCTTTGAAAATAAATACTTTGGCTCAATAAAGTAGCCAATATCAGAAACTAATTCTTCTTGAAGAGCTTCTCTATACTCCTCATCTTCCCAAGCTTCTTCATAGGTCATATTATCTTCTTCTAAAAGTTTCTTTGCTCTATTATTAACATTTTCTGAAAGATATCTATAGAATATAAGCCCTAATATATAGTTCTTAAATTCACTAGCATCCATATTTCCTCTTAAATCATTTGCTATATCCCATAGCTTTGTTTGTAAATTACTTTGTTGCTCTCTTTGTATTTCTGAAACGCTCATATTTTTCCTCCGTACATTACATTAATTAAAATGTGAATTTTGCTACATTATCTATAATAAAACTTTTAATTCTATCTGCTAATTTTCTTTTCTTTAAAAGGCTCCCTTTAACATTATCTTTAATTTGTGCACTATCTATAGTGCCTGAGTATTCATACTCTGTAATATATTCTTTCACTGTTTCTCTTTCAATATCAATATCATTTGCAAACTCTGTTATTTCATAAACTCTCTTTTCTTCTACAAAGTTATTAAATAATTCATCCATCGAATCTTTTCCATCAGCTTTAGGAACAACTTCATCAAGGAAAGACCTTATTAAATCTGCTTTTAATCTCAAATTATCATTATCAGCACTATCTAATAACTTCTTAATTTTTTCTATATCAGCCTTCCTCTTATCTTCATTATCAAAATCAATATCTCTAATTAAATTCATAATATAGTTAACATTAATTTTATCAGTTTGCATTAGCTCTATTCCAAAGTAAATGTCTAATAAAATAGACTCTTTTTCATTAGCATTTTTTCTAACTTCATCATAAATATTAAAGTATTTACTCTTATAGTCTTCATATTCTTGATGTGACATACCTATTTTTTCTTTGTCAAACTCAAAATCAACGAAAGTTTTTAACTTTATAAGCTGCTTACTTAAATCTCTAAAGGCTTCAATAAACTTTTTCTTATGTTCTTCATCCTTTATATCATCTAAGGACTCAACACTTGGAGCTACATTATATAACTCTATTAGCTTTTTCTTAAAAGCTTCTAAATAATAATCATAGCTTTCCATAAGAACTACATCTGTATTACCTGTTTGAGAGAAAAGGCAAATAGCTTCATCAGTATTCTTCTTTAGATTTCTATAACAAACTACATTACCATAAGGCTTTGTATCATCTAAAACTCTATTAGTTCTTGAAAAGGCTTGTACTAATCCATGATAGTTTAAATTTCTATCTACATAAAGAGTATTAAGTGGCTTTGAGTCAAAACCAGTTAAAAACATATTTACAACAAGCACTATATCTACTTCTGCTGTTTTTAGCTTTCTAGATAAATCCTTAAAGTAAGCTTGGAAAGTATCTGTAGAGAATTTTGTATTATCTTTACTTGGGAACATACTATTATAGTCTTCAATAATTCTTTCTAAGCTATCTCTTGAATGCTCCTCTTTCCCACTTAAATCTTCATTATCTTGGAATGTATAAACTGCTGCAATCTTTAAATCATGATCCAATCTCTTAAAGGTATCATAATATTTAATAAGAGTTGGTATACTATCTACAGTAAATAATGAAGTAAACTTTTTATTAGCAGTTTTAGCATTATGATTGTCTATTATGTGCTTTGCAACCATTTCTATTCTTTCTTGTGCATGAAATACTTCTTCTTTATCTATAGCACTTACCTTTGTATCGTCATTTTCATCTAAGTCACCATCAAAGGTCTTAATATATTCCACAGAAAATCCAAGTACATTATTATCATTTATAGCATCTTTTATAAGATAAGTATGAAGACATTTATCAAATAAATCTGCTGTGGTTCTACCATCTTGACTTCTATTTTCCATAAGTCTTGGAGTTCCTGTAAAGCCAAAGTATTGTGCATTCTTAAAGTGCTTATTAATAGCAGTGTGCATCTCTCCAAATTGAGATCTATGACATTCATCTATTATAAATATTATCTTGTCTTCTCTATACTTCTCCATTCTATGGGCATACTTTTCTGCTTGTAGTAGTCTTGCTAACTTTTGAATAGTAGTTACAATAAGTCTGCTATTAACATCTTCAATTTGTGAAATAAGCTTACTTATATTATTAGTAGTATCTACACAATCTTTCTCAAACTTATTAAATTCTTCTACAGTTTGAGAATCTAAGTCTTTTCTATCTATTAAGAAAAATGCTTTTTTAATCTTTTCTTCATTAGATAATAATTGACTTGATTTAAAAGATGTTAAGGTCTTACCACTTCCAGTGGTATGCCATATAAATCCGTTATTATTAGTTTCTATAGCCCTCTTAGTAAGTGCTTCAACTGCATAAATTTGATAAGGTCTCATAACCATTAAATTTTTATCAGTTTCATTAATAATCATGTACTTACCAATAACATTATTTAAATTACATCTATCTAAAAAACTAGAAGTAAATGAATTTAAATTACTAATTCTCTTATTCTTCTCATCACTCCAGAAAAAAGTAAAATTAAAGTTAAGAGGCTTATCACTATTAGAAAAATATTTAGTATCAACTCCGTTAGTAATAATAAAGCATTGGATATATCTATACAACCCTTTATATGAATGTCTTCTATATCTTTCTATTTGATTAAAGGCTTCCCTTAAATCTAAGCCTCTTCTCTTAAGCTCTATCTGAACTAGAGGTAACCCGTTAATAAGAATAGTTACATCATACCTATTAGTGTACTTATTAATCATTGTTACTTGATTTGTAACTTGGAACTTATTTCTTGTCCAATTTTTGCTATTAAAAAACTCTATGTAAACCTCAGTACTATCATCTCTTTCTAGTACAAATTTATCTCTAAATAATTTTGCACTATTAAATATACTCTTTCCTTCTAAATGAATTAATATTCTATTAAACTCCTTGTCTGTGAAAGGAATATTATTAAGCTTTTCTTTGTTATACTCAAATAACATATTTCTAAAATTTGCTTTCAAATCGTCTTCATTATTTATTGAAACTTTCGTATATCCTTGAGTTTCTAATTGTTTTATAAGAAGTTCTTCAAGTTCATACTCACTTTGATAAGTCATAAAATCCCCCTATTAATCCTCATATTTCAATCTCTTTTATTAACAATTTTTTCTATAAATCTAGGTGTATAATTAGCAAAATGCTTATTACATTCATATCCAACGCCTCTGGATTTTATAAAATATTCCATATCTAATTTAATTATAACATTTTATTTAAATTTCCGTCTAATTCTTCCTTATAAAATACTCCACATTTTTTAATAAGCTTGAATTGTATTTATGTATTATTATTTATATATTTCTAATCTCCTTATATCAAATTTAGATAGATAACAGAACTTATAGAGTCCAACTCTATGCCCAGGCATAAAAAAAGAAGCTAGTTTCCTAGCCTCTAATTAACTTACATCATTAATGTAAACTTCTTTTCCTTTAAATACTATAACTAGTTTTTTAATATTAGTTATTCCTCTATTTATAAGTTCTGTTTCATATTTTTTATCTTCTATTTGCTTTTTTGCTTCTTCTATTAATTCTTCTATGGTTTCGCCATACTCTTCGTAGTATTTTTTGAATTCTATTATTATTCCTATCTTACTTATATCTTTAGGAATAACCATTATATCATATCTTCCATAGCCTGATTCTCTATTTGATAACACTTGATGTGTTCTGCTTAAAGAAACTAAAAGTCCTAAGGTAAAGGCATGATATACTTTTTCAGGCATTTTTCCACTTACGTCAAAATAACTAAAAGACTCCCTTACATATCTTGAAAATATAAGCTTAAATACTTTAAAATCAAAGTTTACTAAAGCCTTTAGCATTTCATTATATTCTGAAGCAACATAGCTTTCACTTTGCCAGTCACGAATTATTTTTTCATACATAGATTCAACTTCTAAATTAGGAATCTTTAAACTATAGTAAAAATCTTTTCCTTCTCTTCTTCTTCCTACAACTTTTAGATATCCCGACATAAGTAAGAAGCTCCATATATTATTTTCATCTCTTTCTATATCTGCCATTACTATATTTTCATCTATACTAACTTCTATAGTATTTCCCCTAAGCAGTTCTTCAAAGGATTTTTTTAATCCTTCACTACCTTTTGCTAATATAGTTTTTATTATTTTATTTTCTGAAGTATTTACCCAATAAGGCATAAAGTCATTATTTTTATCTTTTAAATAGGATAACACTGACCATGGATTATAAATTACTGTGCTTCCAAAAATATATCCATTATACCATCTTTTAAATTCTTCTCTTTGCTCCACTACATTAAAGTCATTTAATATTTTTTCTATCTCTATATCTGTAAAACCAAATTGTTTTGAATATCCTTCTTTAAGTATAGAATATACTTGTATGTTATTAAGCCCTGAAAATATAGACTCTCTAGCTACTCTTAGTATTCCTGTAAGCATTGCTTTTTCTAAATATATATTATCTTTTAATGTGTTAGATAAAAAGTTTCTCATAAATCCAATAGTTTCATCATAAATTCCTGAAAAATAACTATGTTGAATTGGTGTATCATATTCATCTATTAAAATAATAACTTTTTCACCGTGATATTCATAAAGATATTTACATAAATTTTTCAATGCTAATTCTAATTCAGCTATGCTGTAATCACTATTAATTATTTTATTAAAGAAATCTTTATCTTGTTTATCCTTTAAAATATTATAAACTTCTTTATGTTCATTATATATCTCTGTTATAAACCACTTAATCCTTTCAATAAGGAAATTAAATTTATTATGCTTTTCATCTTTAAAAGTTAAATATATAGTTGGATATATTCCTTGTTTTTTCATTATCTCTTCTTCTTTTTCTATAAGAAGGTTATTAAAAAGATATCTTCTATCTTTATCACATTTTTCAACAAAGTATCTTATCATAGATAAATTAAGTGTTTTCCCAAACCTTCTTGGTCTTGGAATTAAAACTATTTGGGATGGATCTTCTAAAAATTCCTTTATTAAAAGAGTTTTATCTACAAAATATCTATCATCTTCAATAATTGTTTTAAAATCACTATTTCCTAATGCTATTCCTTTCAAGTCTAACACCTTCTTTCTATTTAATAATTTCTGTTTTAGTTAATTATTATTACTTATTATATCATATTTTATAATACCTATCCTGACCTTGCTTTAATTAGTATATTTAAGACTTCTATAGCCCTAACCTTATATATTGAAATAAAAAAATATATCAAAAAAAGTTGTAGTGCAAACTACAACCTTTTACCAATCCTAACTTTCAATAGACTTTATTTTTTTATAATAATAAAGTCCTAATGGAATTGCTGCTGCTAGCCATGCTATAGGATCGGATAAGCATATTCCTGTGTATCCTATAAATTTAGGTAATGTGAAAGCAACTATTGCTCTTGCTATAAGCTCGAAAGCTCCTGCCATCATAGGAACAAATGACTCTCCCATTCCTTGAAGTGCATTTCTATATATAAATATTACTCCTAAAGGAATGAAAAATGCTGCTGCATAATTTAAACATTCTTGTGCATAGGCTAATATTTCTGCATCTGGATTACTTATAAATAATCCAACAAAGAACTTTCCCCCAAAAACTAATACAAGTCCTGCAATTATACTTGTTATTATAGATATTTGAATGCAATTTTTTACCCCTTCTTTTATACGATTATAATTTTTAGCTCCTAGATTTTGTCCACAATATGTAGCCATAGTTACTCCAAAGGTAATTGCTGGTTGCATTACTATTTGTAATACCTTAGATGCTGCTGTATATGAAGCAATTACTGTAGATCCCAAAACATTTAATGCTCCTTGTACTATCATTATACCAATAGCTGTTATAGAAAACTGTAAGGCCATAGGAATTCCTATTTTTAAATGCTTAACATATACATTTTTTTTAACTTTAAAGTCTTCTCTTTTTAATCTTAAAATTTTATATTTTTTATATGCATAAATTATACATAGTATTCCTGAAACTCCTTGGGATATTATTGTTGCCCAAGCTGCACCAGAAACTCCCATAGAAAAGTTCACTATAAATACTATATCTAAAATTATATTTAATATCGATGCTATTATTAGAAAATATAATGGAGTTTTACTATCTCCTAAAGCCCTTAATATTCCTGCTATTATGTTATAAACTACTGTTGCTATAGTTCCTGCATAAATTATTACAATATAAATATATGCATCATCTATAATATTTTCTGGTGTATTCATTAAATGAAGTAATGGCTTAGCTAATAAAACACTTACTAATGTAATTATAACTGTTGCTACTAGTGATAAGACCAAAGCACTTGAAGTAGCTTTTTTTAATCCTTCCTCATCTTTAGCACCAAATTTTTGAGATACTAAAACAGAAAACCCGCTAGTTATCCCTACTACAAAACCATTTATCAAAAAAGACATTGAACCTGTAGACCCAACTGCAGCTAATGCATCTACCCCTATGAATCTACCAACTATAATAGTATCTACCATACTATAAAATTGTTGAAAAACATTACCTATAAGTAATGGAATCGAAAATAATAATATTAATTTAACCGGATTACCAGTTGTCATATCTTTTGTTAATTCTTTCTTCACAGCTTTTATCATAAGTTTGCATTCTCCTATATGTAAATTTCCGATTATATAGCATATCATTTTTTATAAAAATAATAAAGTATTTTAATTAACTATTTTATATGTAATTTATTACATTATGTTAAGCAAAATGTGGCTGCCCAAAGGACAGCCACATTAATGTAATTACTAATTTGCAATTATCAATGAACAATTATTGAACAATTTATTCTAAGATTACTAAAAACAATTTAATCTTAAAAACTCCCTAAGGAGTTTTATCCTTAATTGTTCATTCTTCATTTTTAATTATTAATTTTGCGCCAGCACACTTACTATCTTCTTCTATGGCTTCTAGATGAACTTCTATTTCCACTTTGGTTTGAAGTAGGATTCATTTCACCATTCATATTGCTATTCATGTTTCCATTCGTTGCTCCACCATTCATTGCACTGAATAACATAGATAAAGGATCCCCTTGAGGATTGCTATTATTTCTGCTATTCATATTATTTTGATCACCTTGATTTCCATTCATCAACATACTCATTAACTGATTCATATCTACACTATTATTTCTATTTTGTCCTTGATTTCTTTGTTGATTTTGTTGTGGTTGTTGCTGATTCATATTATTCATAAACATTGACATAGGATTATTCATATTGTTGTTCATGGGGTTATTCATGTTTCCATTCATACCATTGTTTTGGTTTGGCATGTTCATTCCATTCCCCCCCATTAGCATACTTAATAATTGACCTATGCCATTTCCTTGTGGCATTCCACCACCCATTCCTGGCATTCCACCATTCATTCCCGGCATTCCACCGCTCATTCCTGGCATTCCGCCTCCCATTCCTGACATTCCATTCATCAGCATGGATAATGGATTATTTCCTTGCCCTTGAGGGCCTTGACCTTGTCTTTGTCCTCCCATGCCACCCATCATTGATCCTAGTAGCATATTCATAAGTGGATTTCCACCACCCATTCCTGGCATTCCACCGCCCATACCCGGCATTCCACCACCCATTCCTGGCATTCCGCCTCCCATTAATCCTCTAAAAAGCATATCCATCATTTGCATATGGCTATCTCCTATTTTATTACTATTACTATATAAATATTTCTCTACCTATGAATTTGCTACATAAATAATAATTTAATTTTTTATACTCACAAATGATTTATATATATTATTTACCTTAAATCTATTTTTCTTTAAGAACTCATTATGTTCTTTATTATTATCAATACCCATTGGTAACTTCATTTTCTCTTCTATAAATCCAGTTATAAGATAAAGATTTCTTATACTATAATCATTATGATTTTCCTTTATATCTTCCTTCATTTGATTTATTAATGAATTATATACATTTACTAAATATTGTTTCATATCGTTAATTTTATAAGGGAAAATATATTTATTTGCAAGTAAAGTTAATACTGCACCTATTAAAACAAATATAATTCTTTCAATTACTAATTCAGCAGTTCCACCTATTATTGCTGCTGAAGCTACTGCCGATACAGTTATGCAAACCATCTTTTGTCTATAATTTTTACTAAAGGGATCTAAATATCCAGCTAAAAGAATAATTGCTGCTCTTGCAGTTTTATTTTGGATAGCTCCAAAAGCTATAAGAACAATAACTCCACCTATAAAGGTAGCTATAACTCTATCCTTTACTCTTTCATTAGAGACCTCTACATAAGGTTGGATAAGTGAAAAGATAGTAAAACACATCCATCTCCCCTCTGATAAATTAAAATATTTAGCTATAAAGGCTGTAAAAGCACCTATTATTCCTAGTCTTATGGCATATCTAACTTTAGCTGAGTCAATCTTGAAGTTTCTTTTATGAACAGCTATATTATGGAAATGATATGGAATATCATATTCCTTCTTTACACTTTTCCTTTCTTTGTCACTTAAAGCACCTATATTTTCTACTTCCCTATAAAGAATATTCATTAACTCTATAATCTCATTTATATATTCTTTATTTAGCTCTTCTCTATTTAAATAAGTTTTTATATTGTCCATATCTTTTAATTCAAAATTTCTATCTCTAATATTTCTAACTTCATTATATACATCATCTAATAAATCTTTATAGCTGCTTTTATTATTTTCCATGCTAATTCTATCTAGTAGCATATTTATTCTTTCTAATGCCCATATAATATCAGTTATTATTAATCCATCACTAGTTAAGTAATAATCAGATACTCTTTTATCATAAATAACCCTTTTTAAATAATTTATTAACTCTATTATTTCTAAGTTTTCTTTTTCAAAGCTCTTATTTTCTTGTAATAATCTTATCTTTTCTAATAAACTATTACTAATTTTATCTATTAATTTAGTTCCTGTCTTAAACAACTTATCTTTATTAATAATAAATTGAATTAGCATTATAAAAACACTTCCAAAAACTAACCCTATAAATCTCTTAAATAAAACTTCACCTTCTGCTGGGTAAAAGAGCATAAAAAAATATTGAAGCCCAAATGGCACTACTATAGACTTTTTTAAATTACCACTAAATAAATAACCTATTACAAAAAGAGCAATAAAATTTAATATAATTCCAAGCCATACATTATGAATTGCTAAAACTGAAAATAATAAGCTAAATAAATTAACGCCTAATATTTTAAAGAAATTTTTAAATGGGGCTATTGTTAAATCTTTTTCCACAAGAGTTAATGCTGTAGTTATTATGGTTACCCCTACTAATGAATTTCCAGACCCAAATAAGGATTGAAATATATTAACAAACCCTATTATAAATATAAATATGATTGTATTTGTTATTATTTTATTTTTCATTATAATACCCCCTTTTGATACAAGAAAAAATACTATCACAATGAATACCTAATTTCAATAACGCTTATTTTTTGAATTTTTTATTAATATTATTAGCATTTATTTAATTTAAATCATTTTCTTTTTTTAATCCATTAATTATTTTTGATATTTTTTCATAAAAAATAAGAAGCTGTATTGAAACAGCTTCTTATTTAAATTTTATTTCTATCATTTTTCTTTTTAAGTAAAGAACTAGTATCTAAGGATTGATTTTTATTTTCTTCCTTTTTTACTTTCTTCTTAGACTTTTTACCTTCTTTATTTTTCTTTTCTTCAACTTTTATATCTTCTTGAAGCTTTTCTTTTATAATTTTCTTTTCTTCAACTATCACCTTAGAAGTTTTGACTTTTTCTTTATTTATTAAAATATCATCGTCTCTTATTTTCTTTTCTTTCTTAGCTTTATCTTTTTTCTTTTTAAATAATTTAATAAAGTCTAAATTTAATCTTCTATAAGCTATATCTAGCATAAATAATAAAATACTTATTACTAAAAGAATGTTAGTTAAATTAATTTTTTTATACTCTCTTTGAAGTTTTCCTTCAAAAACCTCTTCCGGTTTATTAATAAAGCTTCCCTTTGTTTCTTTTACTACTACATCTAATTTTTCAGCATTAGTATTAAATTTATATTCATCTGAATACTGAAGTGCAAAAGCTCCTTTATAACTGTTAGTAATTTCACCATTTTCCTCTTCTCTTATGTTAAAGTTATAAAATCCTAATGAGTTAAGAGGTACATTAGCAGAGAATTTTCCTGGTTCAACTTGAGTTAAATCAAATTCTCCTTCCACTCCATTTTCTCCATTATATATTCCCTTAACCTTTGCATCAGCAGAAATATTATCATTATAAAACTCAATTTTTGCTTCATTACCTTCTTGAGTAATATTAAGATATCCCTCTTCTCCATACTTTGGAATAGTGAAATAAACCATATTTTTTATAAGTTGTGGTCCATATTCCCAAGCTAAATAATTTTTGCTCCATTGTCCATTAACATCTGAGGTAAAGCTAACAGTTCTTCCTATCCCATATTGCATAGCAGCTAATATTGGTTCATCATAACTAGAGCTTAATATTTCAACTGCATTTTCTTTTATAGATGTACCTATATATCCAAGAAGACTAGGTATTCCATCTGAAGTTTTAACTCCTGCTAATATTTCATGATTGCTTAATATCTTTGGTGTAAACTCTTCATTAATTATATAAGTCCCTGCAGATAGCAATACTTCCTTAGCAAATATTCTAGGAATGTCAGTATATATATCAGTATAATAACTTCTTCCTCTGCCTATAGATGCTAATTGACTTAATAAATCCGAATTAGCGCCTTCACCAACAGCTACTGTAGAAAGAGTAACATTATTATCGTTAAATCCTTGAAGTAAATTTAGATAATTATCATATCCATATCCATCTTGTCCGTCTGTTAATAATATAGTATGTTTTATTTTTGCATTACTTTCAAGCTGCATATTATACCCTTGCTCAAGAGCAGGATAAATAGAAGTTCCACCTCTTATTTGTATTCCTGAAATAAGTTCTTTTATAGCTTCCTTATCACCGACTTTTTGAAGTGGTACAACTACATCATAAGTATCATCAAAAGCTATAACAGATATTTCATCTACTTCTCTTAAATTTTCTAAAGCCTTCATAGCAGCTTCTTTTGCTAAGGTTAGCTTACTTACTCCTCCACCTTCTGAACTCATACTTCCAGACTTATCTATAATTAAATTTATACTTATAGCTGGGACTTCATTCTTCCCTCTTTTATCCATGTAAACTGGTAAGACTTTTTCTAAAGCTGTATCTTTATATCCTCCAAGTGCATAAGAATCTTCACCCCCAAAGGTTACTAAACCTCCACCATAATCTCTAACATAGGCTTCAATATTTTCCATAAATCCATTCGTTAAATCATCTTTATGAACATCATTAAGTATTACTGTCTTATATTCTAGTAATTCATTTAATGTGCTTGGTGATGCTCCAGGTGATATTTTCTTTATATTTGCTCCTGAATTAACTAGTATGTTTTCTAATGCTGTTGAATCCCCTTTAACCCCATTTATAATAAGAATAGTTGGTCTATCCATTACATTAGTAAAAGTACTATATTCATTATTAACTTTATTAGTGTCTTCATCTGCCTCGATTAAAACTCTATATCCTTTAAATCCACCTGAATTTTGTTTATCTTTAAACACAAAAGAATTCTTACCTTTTTGGATTTGAACCTCTTGCTCACCTACTTTAGTTCTACCAGAAAACAATGAAAGTTTAGCCTTAGTTGCATAATTAGATTTTATATCTATAGAAACTGAAAACTCTTCTCCCACAGATATATTATCTGGTACCTTTACACTATCTACATAAACTTCATTTCCCTTTTCTCCAGTTATTTTATATACCTTAAAATCTATTTTTTGTTCATTTATAAGTGGAATAGATTTTAATATATCCCCTTGATTTTCTTCCCCATCTGTAATTAAAACTATTCTCTTCGAACCGCCTCTTTCAAATAGACTTAAAGCACTTTCAACTGCTTCTTGAATATTAGTAGCTGTAACTATAGGATTTTCATTTATAGATTTATATTCTTTTTTTCTATTTAATACTTTATCAACCTTTGAATTATCTCCAAATAAAACTACTCCAGCTTTATTACCTCTAGGCATTTTTTCTAGCGCTGTGGATATAAAATCCTTCCCAGACTCTTCAAAATCTCCTACGCTTTCAGATACATCTAGTAAAAATACTGTTGAAATATTTCTCCCTTTTAAATTAACAGTTATATTTCCTAAAGCTAATATAAGTAAAGTGAATATTATAGTTCTACTTATAAATATTACCAATTCATTTTTATTCCATGGTCTATATTTTTTAAAAGTATAATACATAAAGGCAAAAAGTATTGGAACTAATATCAAAAAGTATAAATTTCCCATTTCTATCTTCATATTCTTTGCCTCCTAATTTCCTCTTTTATACATTATCCACTCAAAAGCTACTACTGCAATTGCTAAAATAATAATTAAAGGAGATAAATTTAAACCTCTCTTTAAATCTGTCTTAGCACTAGCTAAGTTTTCACTTTCACTAATATTACTTACATTAGTATCTCCTTCTTTTTCAGAAGGGAAGTTTACTGAAAATAGCTCTTTTTCCTCTTGAGATTCAAGTCTATATACTCCTATTTGACTATCTTCCTTTATTTCATCTCCAGAAGCAATTTCTTCAGTATCTCCATTAGGATAAGTTAATGTAATATTAGAATCTAAAGATAATCCTTTTGCAATAATCTTTTCACCAGCCTTATAGTTACTACTATATACCATTCCACTGGAAATTAAGTTTTCTCCAAGTTCATACATTAAAATTGGAAATTCTTTTTTAAGTGGAAAATCACTATTATGAAGATCAAAGGATAAGGCTGCAATTTTTCTTCCATCAACTTCTCCTTTAAATCCGATAAAATCTTCATCAATATTTAAAAATCCCTTTCCATAGTAAGGAATCTCAATAGAGTTATACTTAGCAGCAGTAAAGGTAGTATCTTCTAAATACTTAGAAACCTCACCAATAACAGCCTTAGCCTCTCCCCCTTCTCCTCCACTAACAACATTAAAGAATTCATTTGATGAAGGATTAATAAATAATATACTTCCTTTAGATGGCATAATATCTGGTGTAACCCCATCAAATACGTATAAATCATAATTATCGGCACTAGTTAAATTAGATGAATTATTTGTTTTATATACTTCTGTATTTTGAATAGTACTAAAAGCTTTTTCTAAAAATAAATTTTGTTCTGTAACTATAAGAACTTTATTTACTTTTTTCTTTCCAACTACATGATTATAGGTGTTATCCCCTGAAATCATATCTTTTCTGGATAGCTCCCCCCTTAAAGTTTCTGATTTAATTGATGGTAAATCAAATGTTAAAGTTTTATTTTCTCCCTCTTTAAGGTCTAGGGCTTTTACAGATATAAGCTCCTCTCCATCATAAAGTGAAAAATCTCCTTGATAATCTCCATTTCCTCTGTTAGTTATAGTTGCAATTACTCTTACACTATCTTCTAAAAATTTATGAGAAATATTATCTATGGAGGCATTTACACCAGAATTTGCTAAAGAAACTACTTTTCCATTAACATCACCTAAAGAAAATTCCTTATCAGTAATTGCGATTACCTCATAATCTTCTTCAACACCTTCTCCAATGGCTTTTACAAAAGATAATGTTTCATTAATATCTCCTGAATTATAACTTTGAGATATAGAGGAAATAATTTCATTAGAAACTTCCTTATCAAAATCTCCGTTTTGAAGCAAATTACTATTTCCATCAAAGGATATAATATAAGTATTTGTATCATCCTTAGTAGAAGATAACAACTCTTTTGCTATTTTTTTTGCTTCATCTAATCTGGTTTCATCTCCATATTCAGCACTCATACTTGCAGTATTATCTATTACTAAAATAATATTTTTATAAGTTTTTCCTCCAAAGTTTAAAAATGGTCGCATTAAACTAAAAATAAGTAAAAGTAATATTATTATTTGTAAAAGTAGCATTATATTTTTTCTTAATTTTTCCCAAGGAGTATTGGCTCTTGTATTTTTATAAACTTCATTCCATAAAAGTGTTGAAGAGATTACCTCTTCTCTATACTTTCTTTTCAATATATAAAGTAGTATTAAAAGAGGAATAGTTATTAATAAAAATAAGGGCCATAAATTAGTAAATCCCATAACATCATCCTTTCAGGCACATGATAATAAATAATAGGCTAGCATACTAGTCTATTATTTATTTGATTGTGCCTTAATACAGTACTCTTTTCTTACTAAACTCACCTAATATTATTTCTTCTATTTCCATAGATGAATTTACACTTATAAATTTTCCACCATATTTTCTAGCTAAATCTTCAATAGACTTCTTATATAGTTTTAAAGTAGCTTTATATTCTTTAATTATATTTGGAGTTAAGCTCATCTTTACATTTTCATTAGTTTCAGAGTCTATAAAAGTAATTTCATTATTAAAATCAGGATTTATTTCTTCATCTGCTAATACTTGAACTAAGATTATATCTTGCTTTTTAAAGGCTAGATATTTTAAGGCATCTTCTAAATCTCTCATTCCTTCATTATTAAAAAAATCAGAAACTATAACAGAAACGCCTCTTGGGGTTAAAGGCCTCTTTTTTATACTTTTAGTTAAATCTGTACTTCCTTTAAACTCTAAACTTTTCAATTCTCTAAGTATTCTTTGAAAAGCCTTATTTCCTGAAGCAGATTTAATATTTTCTATACTCCCACTATCCATAGTAGAAATATTTACTCTATCTAAATTATTTAAAGCAATATAGCTTAAGGCTGCTACTACTTTTAATGCAGTATCTTTCTTATTTACTATTCCATAGTCCATGGACTTAGATTTATCTATAAAAAAGTTAAACACGCCTTCTCTTTCTTCCATAAAAACTTTAACAAAAAACTTATCAAATCTTCCATAAGCATTCCAATCTATTCTTCTAAAATCATCTCCTGGTGCATATTCTCTATAATCTGAGAACTCAACTGATACACCTTTCGCCTTAGATTTTCTTCCTCCTTGAGTACCAGATGAAAGCTTAAAATTAATATGCATATTAATTTTATTTAGCTTTTTGAAAAAGTCCTCATTAAATAATCTTTCACTCATCCTCTACACAACCTTTAAATCTTCTAATAGCTTATCTATAATACTTTCTTCAGTTAATCCCTCTGTTATAGCATCAAAGTTTAATATTAATCTATGTCTTAGAACTGGGTATGCTAAGGCTTTAATATCTTCAAAAGAAACATTTAGCCTTCCTTCCATAACTGCTCTTACCTTTGCTCCACTAATTATTCCTTGTGCTGCTCTTGGACTTGCTCCTGCCTCTACATATTTTTTAACTATTTCAGCCCCTTCTTCTATTTCGGGATGAGTAGCTAGGATTAACTTTAAAGCATATTCCTTAACAGAATCAGCAATTTTTATTTCCCTTATTAATTCTCTTATATTTAAAATTTCATTTCCCTCAAGTACAGCATTAATTTCAGTTTTTTCATTAGTTAATGTTAAATCCATTATTTCTTTTAATTCTTGTAAATTAGGAAAATCTACATTTAATTTAAATAAAAATCTATCTAATTGAGCTTCTGGTAAGGGATAAGTTCCTTCTTGCTCAATAGGGTTTTGAGTTGCTAGAACCATAAAAGGTTTTGACATTTCATAAGTTTTCTTACCTACTGTAACTGTTTTTTCTCCCATAGCTTCAAGTAAAGCTGATTGTGTTTTTGGAGTTGCTCTATTTATTTCATCTGCTAATAAAAGATTTGTAAATACAGGTCCTTTTTCAAATTTAAATACAGTATTATCATTTTCCTTTACAACTATATTAGTTCCAACAACGTCTGCTGGCATTAAATCTGGTGTAAATTGAATTCTTGAAAACTTAAGATTTAACACCTTTCCAATTGTTTTAACTAATTGTGTTTTTCCCATTCCAGGCATACCTTCTAAAAGTACATTCCCATCTGCAAATATTGCTATTAAAACATTTCTAATTATATCTTTTTGTCCAATTATTCCTTTAGATATCTCTTCTTCACATCTTCTTATTTTTTCTGAAACTTCCATCATCTCTTTTTCATTTTTTTCCATTATTTTCACCCCTTAGTTTAATCCTTCGAAATATTTCTTTATTAGATCCTTTAAACTTTCTGGTAAATTACTATTATTAGCACCTTCTAAAGCACTATTCGTATAGTCTCCAATTACCTTGTCATAATCTATCTTATTTCCATCTAAATTAAAACCATTTTCTGATTCTATACTTTGAGAGTCTCCATTTTCATTTTTATTTCCAGTTAAGTTCCCATCATTTCCAACATCCCTTCCTGGAATATAAACCTGCTCTCCACTTTCATTATCTATATCATTTTCGCTACCTTCATCACTTCCCATGTTCCAGCCTTGACCTGTTCCACTTCCTTGACCTTGGCCGTTTCCTTGTCCTTGACCATTACCTTGGCCATTGCCATTTCCGTCTTCAGATCCTTGGCCACTACCATTTCCATCACCTTCTCCAGCTCCTTCGCCTTCACCTGATCCTTCGCCTTCTTTTTTACCATCACTATTATTCTGAGAATTTTCAATAGCTTCTTTTAAACTTTCCGCATCTAGTTTTCCATCCAAAACTGAATCAGAGGCTGCCTCTAAGGCTTCTTTTAAATTTTCATCATCTACACCTTCAGCGGCACTAGCGAGAGATTTTGACAGATTATTAAGTTCGCTTGAACTCATATTCCCTAATGATTTCTTTAAATTTCCCAAAGCCTTTTCTAAAGCCTCACTATCCTTAGATAATATAGATTCTGCTAAGTCCTTACTTTCTTTCTTCTTCATAAGCTCATTTACTAACTTATTTAAATCTTTTTTAGCACCTTCTTCTTTTTCCTTATTAAATTTATCTAATAAGTTTTTTTGCATATTTTCTATGGCTTCTTTACTTTTATCACTTTTTGCTTTATCCTTTTCATCTTCTAATTTCTTTTCCATTCTTTCTAGAGTTTTATTAACATCAAGTTTCTTTTCACTCTCTTTTAACTCTTTCTTTGCATCTTCTAATATCTTTTTTATCGCTTCTTTTTCTTCTTCTGATAAATCCTCTAATTTATCTATATTTTTCTTTTCCTCTTCAACTTTTTTAATATACTCCTGTTGATATTTATTAAATTCTCTAATATTATTTGCTTCTTTTTTTGCTGAAGTATCTATAAAAGAAGTTAATATACACAAAGCAATTAATGAAATAACTAAAAGTATTTGCTTTTTATCAACAGTTATCTTTAAATTTTCTTTTATATTGAAATTCTTTATAAACTTTAAAGTATCATTTTTTTGAGCAATAGATATACTATCTTCTTCATTTATAAATTCTAAAGAAGTTGTTACTCTTTCTTTTAAACCTTTTGAATCAACTATTAAGGCTACCTTTTTATTATCTGGTGCTTTAATAAATCCAAAAATTATAATAAATATTAGACCAATTAATAGAATTATTAAAGAAACTTCTTCTACATATGGAATAGTTATAAATAAAGATAATATTAATAAGCATAATATTAAGCATAGTAGGTATTTAAAACCTATTATGCTTAAGTTAATTATAAAGTTAGCTTTAATTCTTTTTGATGCCTTTTTTATGAAGGTTATGATTTCATTATTTAAAGAATTCATAGCGCTACTCCTTTACCTTCTTATTAGCCCTTTCTTTTTTAATTCCATTAAATAATCTTCTATTATTTAATGGATTAAGTTTTCTTGCAGCTAAAAAGATAAATATACAACTCAATACTAATTGTATTCCAATACTAATATAATCTGCATATTTAGAAATACCCATCTGATCTATAAAATAAAAAGAATTTCCACCAAATCCTACTTGATTAGATAACATTACAAAAAATCCAGTAGCAGGACTTAAATATACAATAGGCGATACTGTTGGAGTTTTTCCGTTATACCCCACTTTATACATACTAAGCATTACCCAAATATAAGCTATAACTATTGTTCCCACAAATACAAATAATACCAATGCATATGTTAATGATGTTGCTGCCTTAGATGTTTTAGAATAAGTAGAAATAAATACACCAATAGATCCAACAAATATTGTGCTTATAATAAATGAGCCAACTAAAATTAAAATATTACTTAATTTTACACCACCAATTAACCCACAAATTGAGTATAAAGGAATTGTACAAAATATTAACATTATTACCTTTAGCGATGAGGCTGAAAGCTTCCCTAGAATTATTTGAAGTGGGCTCAATCGTGTTGATAATAAAATATCTAATGTTTGTTTTTCTCTTTCTGAACAAATTGAAGTTGCTGTTAGTGATGGCACTATAAACATTAATAATATCGCTTGAATTATTGCCATTGTAATATAAAGAGTAACAGCTACTTGTGGATTTATTCCTGAAACATACACATCTGAACTATAGCTATTATAAAATATTAAAGTTCCTGCTGATAAAACAACAATATATATTAATATCATTAATGAAAACCTTGGTGTTCTTACCGATAGCTTACTTTCATTTCTTAAAACTGGATTAAATTTCATCTTACTTATCCCCCCTCTATTTATCGTCCTCTGTTATTTGAATAAATACTTCTTCTAAATTACCTGCTGACTTACTATAACTTATAACTGGAATATCTCTAATTACTAAATCCTTAAGAATATTCATCGCTTCTTTATCTCCACCAACAACATTTATAGTAATTTTATTACTATCAACTGATATTTCTTTAACTTCTGTTTTTTCTTTTAATAATGCTATTGCATCCTCAACTCTATCCATAACTGTTATATTTATAGGTGCTGTACCAGATGCCATAAGCATAACTTCTTCTACAGTTCCTTCACATACTATAGTTCCATTTTTGATAATTCCAATTTTAGTGCATATTTCTCCAAGTTCAGATAGTATATGAGAAGATACTATTATAGTTTTTCCCATATCTTTTAGATTTTTTAGTATTCCCTTCATTTCAAATCTAGCTCTTGGATCCATACCTGATGCTGGTTCATCTAAAATTAATATCTCTGGGTTATGAACCAAACATCTAGCTAAACATAATCTTTGCTTCATTCCTCTAGATAATCCATCTACATTTGCATCCCATTTATCTTGAAGATTAACAAGCTCTAATAAATCCATAGCTAACTGTCTTGCCTCTTCTCCGACTATCCCATATATAGAGGCATAAAATTCTAAGTATTCAATAGCTCGTAAATTATCATAAACTCCGAAAAAGTCAGGCATATAACCTATTTTATCTTTTAATTCTTTATTATTCTTTATTGCATCTATTCCATCTACATAAACTTCTCCACTATCTGGGGAAAGAAGCCCTGATACTATTTTCATAGTAGTACTTTTCCCAGCTCCATTTGGTCCTATAAATCCGAATATTTCGCCTTTTTCTATTTCTAAGTTTAAACCATTTAATGCTTTAAAATTACCATAAGATTTTTCAAGATTCTTTATAACTAGCATTATCTTTCCCTCCCCTTAACAGTAATTATTGGTATCATAGATTGCCCCTTAGTATCATCTACCACATATTTAACTTTTGTAGTATTGTTATTTATATAGTTAGATAAATCTTTAATTTTCTCATAACCTTGCGACATTAAAATTTTGTCATAACTATCTGTATTATAGTTATAGATATATTTTTCAGCATTATCATCTCCAGAGTATCCATATCTGTCTGTTCCTCTTTTAATAATTAAATCTAAAACTTCTATATTATTATCTATTTTATAGCTAAATATCACTTCACCCTGACCATATATATAGCCATTATATTCATCTATATGAACATTAGTTGAAGATGATTCTATAACGCCCTCAAAATATCCATCTGGGAAATTATAATCGCCGTTCTTATCCTTAAAGTCTAATTCTGCATCTTGAATTATTGCTGTAGTATCAAACTTAGATATTGATTTATTTCCAAATTCAACTCCATATTCTATAGGTAAATCAGTTATTGCAACTAACTTAATATCTTTATTAATAAGAATTTCATCTGAAGCTGCCGCAATTAAATTTGAAATTCTTAGTATATTTTTAAATTCCTCTGATTTTAATTTCTCTTTATTATTCCATCTAGCATCATAATACTTTTGACTTAATGTGTCTGAATATGCTTGTAATCCGCCTGAACCTGCAACTTTTAAATTTGTTATTTCCTTTTCTTCATCTTTGCTAATGGCTCCCATATCCCAAACACTTTTTCCTGCCACAAGTAATAATCTTTTTATGTCATATCCTAAAGTATTTTTTACTTTTCCATTTAAGTTACCCTCTGATAAATTAAAAGATGTCTCAATTATAGGAATAACTTGCTCCTTGCCAACAACTTCAAAAGACTTCATATCTAAAGCATCACTATTATTGAATGTAAAATAAGAATTGTTACCACTATAGGTAGTCTTAACTCTTAATATATCACTTACTTCTTCTTCTTGATTTCCATAATAATAATTATCATTAGTAGAGTAATTCATAGTTAAATCTTCTGGCTTTTCAATAATTACATCAGACTTATATTTTGCACCTACACCCAAATATCCCTTTGTAGTTCCTTTTCCATCTTTATCTACAGATATTATATTATTTTGATTCAGTACAATATCATTAACTCTTGAAGATGAACCCATAAAATAAATTATTAATGTAAAAACTATAGAAAAAATAGGAATTACAATCCAAGTTAAATCTCTTTTATTAATTTTCTTTAAAACTATATAAGAAATAATTCCTATTATTGCTGCATATAATCCCAAAACAACTATTAAAGATTTAACACCTACTATTTCATTTATAGGAATAGTTTTAGTTAATTCACTTATTTTATAATAACCAGGTGTATATCCTCCATACATACTATTTTCAAAAAATTTACTTATAGTATCTAATATAATATTATTAAAGAATTTACCTGCATCTTCTGAGGATATTAAAGGCTCTAAACCTAAATCAAAGGTTGAAACTATTATCTCTCCCTTACCCCTTTTTATAGAATAAGCTAATGGCTCCTCATCAGTTCCATACTTTATTTTAGAATCCTTAATTTCTAAATCAGATATTATTAGATTTAAGTTATCATCTACTAATTTTGTATTTTTTTCATTAGTTCCATTTGATTTTATGCTTAAAAAATCACTATCTATATTTCTAATAGTTTTTCCTTCATTAGCTCCAGAACTGATTATTAAAGTACCACCTTTATTAACCCAAGAGTTTAAAGCTGTATATTGTTCATCCTTTAAATTAGACATATTATAATTGTTAATAAGAATAATATCTAACCCATCTATGTTTAAACTATTTTCACCAATTATCTTTTCATCTAATTGAACTTTTTCAATTGTTCCTTTATATTCAGTACTATTTGGATTATCAAATGTTATACTTCCTGTATAGCTTAAAGATGTTTGATCATCTGTTAGAATCCCCATAAATAAATTAGATTCACTTACTCTTCCATTTGATATTAAACTTTTCTTTTCAAATAAAACTTTTCCATCTTCAACAAGATTAACTGTTATCTTACTAGAACCTTCTAATAGTTTTATTGGAATAGTTACTTTTCCTGTTTCTCCTTGTACAACTGAAATTTCCTTGCTATAGGCATCATAAGTAGAAGTATATGAGCCACTTGTTCTAATTTCTACCTCCCCATTAAAATCCTTTTCACTACTTGTAAATTCAACAGTAACAGGAATATACTTTAAAGCTCTGTACTTCCCTTCTAATCCCGAGCTAATTTTGACTTCATAAGCTTCATTTTCATTAGTAGCAGCCTTTACAGTTAGATTGCTAAAATATAAAGTAGTAGCTAATAAAGCCAAAAACATTACTAATAAGCTCTTTTTTAAAAATGCTTTCATTATTTTTCCCCCTAAGTTACAATTTTGCATGCTTTAATTCTAGACTAAATAATAAAATTTTATCTTAACAAATTCTTAAAATTTCCTTATTTTAATCAAATGAATTAAATATACATAATATAATCACTATCATATTAATTTTACTATTATTTCCTTATTTTTACTATAATATGTTAAAATTTTATATTTTTATAATAATATTTCAAAAATAAGGTATATATCAGTTAACTTATTCCTTCACTTCAAACCAATATAAGATTATACCTGCTCACTTAAGAGCTTAATTCAATAAAAAATGCAGTATATAAAATTCATTAATAGAAATTTATATACCGCTAAAATTACTTATTATACTTTTCTTTATAACTATTTAATAAACGTATATAATGATTAGCCTCTCTTAACACATGGTCTGCTAAAAGTGGTAGTATTATAGATTTTATTTTGCACTCTTCTATTCCTTCTGTTCCAGCTTTTTTAAAATCTCTTAATTTAATTGTCTCCATTAACGTTTCATCACTAACACTTGAAATTGTTGCACTAGTCATATTTTTCGCTTTTTCAATTAAATCATAATACTCTTTTGCAAATTTATCTGAAGTATTTATTAATTCATCTTCACTAGGATCTAATAATCCTCTAATAAATAAAGCATGTTCCATCATAATTTGATCCCAAAATAGCTCTGTTCCTTTAATGTCCTTTTTCTCAATATCTTCATCATTTTCAATATCATATACATAAGAACGATATAAATTAGCCTCACGTAATATATGTTCAATTAACAATGGATAATTTGCCGTAAATAGTTTGCACGATAACATTTCATTTAAAACTCTAGTCTTTAAATCTATAAGTCCATCTAGTAATTTCAAAACTTTGTTATTAAGTTTTTTTACTGCACTTGTTGTTTTATGATCAAATTCTATGTCTTTTTCACTTTTTAATTTTAACTCCATAGCAGTTATTTTAGAGTTTATTTCTATTCCTGTATAATATTCTGTTTTTCTTTCAGTACTTAAAGTATGATCGGTTATAATCTCTCCAGAATCTAGGACAGATCTTCTTATATTTCCATTGCTTAATTTAACTGCCTCTAATAACACTTTTTCAAATTGTACTTTATAATCATCAGCTTCCTTAGAAAGTTTAGTGTTCTTAGGTGTAAATCCTGCTTCTAAAAAAAGAGAGTGCTCCTTCATTATTCGAGCAAAAAATAAGTGTAGCTCTAAAGACAAAAATACATATCTTTTACGGTTTAGCATAGCTTCCTCCAAAAAAATTTCTATACTAAATATATTTTAAAATTTAACTTTATATTCGCAATAATACTTAATTTAATCAAAAATAATATGAAACCTTACCTATATATTTTTTCATAAGTCAAAATTTTTAAGTTATTTTAACAATCGAACAAATACATCCTACTTTGCATAATATATAACATAAAAATATGTCTTCAAATGAAAAAGTTTAAAGGAGAATCTATATGAAAAATATTAAAGATATTATGAAAGATATGAATAATATCGGTCAGCAAATTACAGAAACAATAAACAATGAATTAGAAGCAGACGAAGAATTAGAAACTGCCGAAAAAGTAACTGGAAATTTAGAAGTAAAAGTTCAAAGGCATCCTTCATGTTCTGCTAATCATTCAACTACATGTGCTACTATAGACTCTAATAGCCGTGAAATACCATTTTGTTTTTCAATAGCTATACCAGGAAATTTTATTCCTAATACTTCTGTATCGCCTAAAATTCTTATAGATCCAAGCTGCTTAAAAGCTATAGTTGATCCATGCTCTTGTAATGGAATTCCAAGATGGGACATAAGAATTATCGGATCCATTCCATTTATTATAAATATAAGTATTGATAATTCTGGAGCTTGTGCTTATCCTAGTGATTCAAATATATCTGCCTGTTATTCTAATAGTGCTAGTGTAGATAGAGTTATTGGTAGTAAATGTATTTATGAAGATGCTATAATTTCTCGTTCTAAAATTATTTTTAATTCAAGTACCCTTTCTGTTTCCCCAATTTCTCAAACATTTAATAAGGGAGAATACTTTGTAAAAGTAACAGGGGCCTTTATACTTCCAGATTGTCCATAGCAACAATTTAAAAGCTAGCAGTAGTTTTTAATTGGAAATATAATTAATAGCCCAATAGTAAAAAAGAAGTAAATACGTTATATTAGTTGCTCCGTCGCAAACTCCAAGTCGCCCTAACATAACATATTTACTTCTACAAACTAAAGGTAATAATTTCTCATGCTTCGGAATTATGAATTTTTATTCCGTCGATACGCTCCAAATCACCCTGCTAAGATATTTTATCACTTCAAAGCTAAAAGAAAGAAATTAAATTAAATATTAATTGCATATTCTATACCAGTATAATTAATTAGAGAGGTAAATTAAATGATATCTATAAAAAAAGACATGTATTTTTTAAAACAGTCTGATGGTACTATATTGAACTTTGCATATGATGAAAGATTAGGAATTATTTATAAAATTTATCAAGAAGACAAATGGTCAAACTATAGTGTATTGACTAGAGAAACTACTGGAAAATATTCAGCAGAATTATTACAAAATGATAAAATATGTATTATATATGAAAGCCTTACTGGACAATTAATTATGAAATTATTTAATAATTCAAAATGGAAAAGTCATTATCTCGTTACCACTTCCGATAATGAAAAAATAGATATTTACTTTAAAACTATAGTTAATAATAATAATTTATTCTTATTTTATAGTATTTATAACAAAGATAAAAATATAGTAAGTATATACTCTAATTTAATTGACGAAAAAGGTAATTCGAATTCTCAATCATTAATTGATCAGATTAATTTAGAACATAATATACTTTTTTCTCTATGTACAACTAATGATAATAACATATATATTATGTATCAATTAAAAGAGAATAAATATATTCTTGGATATAAAATATTTAATATAAATTCTAGAAGTTGGTCCGAATTTTATAAAATTGATTCATCACTCTTCCAATTTGAGGAATATAGTTTATTATATTTTAAAGATAATTTTCATTCTATTTATACAAAGACAGATGATAACAAAAGTAATTTTCTTAATTATTGCAAAGGAAATTCATCTTCTCATAACTATACTACAATTACAAGAAATAAAAATATAATCACTTCTTCTTTATTTGTAATAGGCGATTATATTTGGTGTTTTTGGCTTAAAAATAATGAGCTTATTAGTACTGTTTCTCTTAATGAAGGTGCATCCTTTAGTAAGCCTTATCAAAGTGATATAATACACTCCTCAACCCTTTATAAAGTAGCATATATATCAAATTTTTTAGAAAATAATCACACTAAGCATATGGGAGAAGTATTTATAGAAAATATAAGTTCTCCTAATCTTTTATTAATAGATACTATTTTTGGATTAATTGATGAAAGAACAAAAAATACTAGCTACTCGTTTTATCTTCACTATTTTATATCAACATCTAAAGTGAATAAGGATATTCCTAGTAAATCAAATAATATAATCACTAAAATAGATTCCACAGAAAAGGATTTATTAATTAAAGAGCAAAAAGATACTATTGAAAAGCAAAAAAACAAATTATTATCCTATGAAAATAAATTTAATTCTATAAATGAACTTGTAACCATCTTTAATGAAAATAGCCTTCAGCTATATGAAGGTGTATCAACTCTTCAAGATAATTTAGAGGATAAAGAAAAAAAATATGGTGAGTTAAGAAAAATATATTATGAAAAAGAAACAGAACTAAAATTATTAAAGAGCGAACTAAAAAAAATCACCTTACAGAAATCCAGTGCTTTTGATATAAAAAGACTATTCACTAAATTATTTTCTTCTAGTAAAGATTAACTAAGCTCAATAAAAATATAGTAAAATTTATAAAAAGTTAATATGATGTGAAATATAGTATTGATTGTTATAGTCTACTATAAAACTTTATATCAATATTATATTTCACATATAATATTTAATACTTAAATATTATTTTCTTGTAATATTTCATTTAATAATTCTGGATAATCTGTAAAAGCTCCATCTACATTGTTTGCAATAAGTAATCTCATAAAAAATGGAATATTTACAGTATATATATTTACCATTAAATTATTTTCATGAGCTTCTTTAATTAATTTCTCAGATACAAGTATTAAATCAGGATGAATTGCATCAACTCCTAATGATTTTGCATATTGAACTACATCCTTTATAGGTTTTTTATATAAAATACCAGTCTTTATTTTACTTATAGCTTTTACTTTTTTAATAGACTCATGATTAAAGCTCGATAATATAATTTTATCCTCTAATTTATATTCATTTATTAAATTAATCACATCTTCTTCAATATTGGGATATGGAATAATATCTGTTTTTAATTCTATATTTAATAATATATCTTTATCTTTAATTAAGTCTAAAACCTCTTTTAACGTTGGAATACGACACTCCTCATTATCTCTAAAAAGTTTTTTCCTATTCTTAAAAGATTTTAATTCTGCTAAAGTAAAATCCTTAACTAAGCCCCTTCCCATAAAAGTACGCTCTATATCTTCATCATGTATTACTACTAGTTTATTATCTTTACTTTTATGAACATCAATTTCTAATCCCTTCGCCCCTGATTTTATCCCTTCCTTTAAAGAAAGTATTGTATTTTCTGGATAATCAGAGCTTGCTCCTCTATGGGCAAAATTAATCATAATTCTCGTCTCCTTATAAAAAATCTAATAATACAATTATACTATAATAATTAAGTTAAATTAGTACTAAAATAAATATCGTTATAAGTTTACAAAAAATAAGTAAATATGTTATATTAGTCGCGACCTCGCAAGCTCCAAGTCGCCCTAACACAACATATTTACTTCTACAAACTAAAGGTAATACTTCCCAATTCCTCGGAATTATGAATTTTTATTCCGTAGCTCTACTCCAAGTCATCGCAAAATTAATAGGTGCACTTCAAAACTGAAAGAAGGAATTTATTAAATGTTATGACAGTCTTCGTAAAGTCCTTCAACCTTTTCCCAATCTATTACATTCCATATGTTTTTAACATAATCTGCTCTTAAATTCTTATATTTTAAATAGTATGCATGTTCCCAAACATCAATAGTTAAAATAGGAATTAGATTATCCATAACTGGTGAGTTTTGATTTACTCTTTTAACTATTGATAATTTTCCTTCCTTATCTTTAACTAAAAAGCCATAACCAGATCCAAATTGACTTATAGCTGCATTAGTTAATTCTTCTTTTAAGTTTTCTACGCTTCCAAAGGTTTTATTTATTTCTTCTAATAGCTTACCTTCTGGATTTTTCTTTGGCGTTGGCGAAAGTATTGAGAAGTATAAGTTATGGTTAGATACTCCACCTCCATTATTAACAACTGCTGGTCTTATTTCTTCTGGTAAATCTTCTAAATCCTTTATTAATTTATCCAACGTTTTTCCTTTTGTATATTCTTCATAACCCTCTAAAGCCTTATTTAAATTAGTTTCGTACGTTTGAAGATGCTTTTCATAATGTGTTCTTACTGTTTCCTCATCAATATATGGTTCCAATGCATTAAATGCATATGGTAATTCAATCTTGTTATACATAAATATTTCTCCCTTCAAATTAACGTTCTTATCTGTTAATTTATCCATTTTTTTAATATCTATGCACATAATACTATTTCATTTTATTTCCACAATATGGGCAATATTTATAATTACTACTAACTATTTTTCCACAGTTACTGCAACCAATATTATACTCATGATACTTATTTACTTCCTTCAAGTCCCAGTATGTAATTTCTCTATCTTCTCCTCTTTCTAAAGCCTTTCCTTTATCTTTAGAAATTGAAAATAAAGTATTGCATTCTTCACATATTACAAAATATTCTTCATTCCATTTAAATATTGGTAAAAAGAAAAAATGAAAAAAGCTATAAGATTTTATTAATTTTCCTCTAGTAATTCTATTACAAGATTTACAAGATAATTTATCAATAGCTTTTATTTCTTTTTCTTTGCTTTCTATACCGAAAATCCCTATAAAAAACATATAATCCTCCTTTGTTAAATATTATTCTGTTATTTATTTTATCATTAAAAAAGATTTGCCAAAATCCTATAACTTAAAAATCCAAATAATTTTCTAAGAATAAAATAAATAAGAAGTTAGACTATATTTATTCCTAACTTCTTATTTATGACTTACTATATACTTTTATCTGATTTTTGCTTCTATCATATACTTTTATATTAACTAAGTTAACTATATCTTTTTTACTAAATTTATTTATCATTAAGATATACTCCTCTTTAATTATTTTGAAGTTAAGTATAAAAATAATGATAGATTATCCCTTCTTATTGTTTAAATCATACTTAGTCCTATTCCAAATATTATAGATATCCTTTTCAATCTTTCTTGTTAGTTGCTTTTTTTCTTCTTCAGTATATGTTCTCGAATTATTAATACTTTGCTTCATATAAAATAGCTTTCTCACTGCTTTATTAAAACTACAGTGCTTACTAGCATCTACTTTTAACATCATTTTCTCTCCCCCTTATAATTAATTCTTTATTCTATTATAAAATGAATAATTGACAAATTCGTTACACTTTATTCCAATTTAACATATTTAATCAAATCTTAATAATTTATGATAACGTTTAAATTCAGTTTCTTTATTAGGAGCCTTAGAACTATCTAATGCTCCTATATAAAAATTATTTATTTTCTTCAATTAAAGCTTCAATTTTTCCTCTACATCTACCAGCTTTGCAGAAACCTGTACCTGCTCCAGTAGCTTCTTGAACCTTTTCAAATGTATCTGCGCCTTCTTTTATAGCTTTAACTATTACATCTTTTTCTACGCCTTTACATAAACAAACTAAATCCATATTCTTCACCTCAAACTCTAAGTTGTCTCTATTTTGCTATTTATAAAATAAATATTTTATTATAACTTATATTAATTATAGTATATTTTTTGCACAAATAAAAGTTTTTAATTAAAAATTAGTGATTCTAACTAATAATTCTCGCAATTATTGGTATTGTAACTATAGATAACAAAGTAGTTATAAATACTACTATTGCTGAATACTCTTTTTCTTTATTAAAGTCTGCCGCTAATATTGACGTCATAGCAGCTGCAGGCATAGCTTGTATAATTATAATTGTATTTATTATATTAGAATTATCCTTTAAAACAACTTTAATTCCAATTAATATCAATGGTATTAAAACTAATTTAATTAAAGATCCATAGTACACAGATATTTCTTTAAAAGCATCTTTTATATTTACTTTTGATAATATGCTTCCTACTATTATCATAGAAATTGGTGCTGTCATATCTCCTACTATTTTTGTGGTATCTAATATAGCTGATGGTAATTTTATATTAACTATCATCATAGGAATTCCAACATACACTGCAATTATTGCTGGATTTACTAGAACCTTTTTTATATTTTCTCTTGATATTTTATCTGAAAAAATCATTATTCCATAAGTCCATAGTACAATTGTAAATACCATATTGAATATTGATGTGTAAACTACCCCCTCTGCTCCATACAAACTGTTAATTATAGGAAACCCTATAAAACCACAGTTTGAAAATACATTAGCAAAATGTAAAATCTTTCTCTTTTCACTTTTCATAGGTATTAATAAAATATAAGAAATAATTCCACCAATAGCCATAAAAACTATACTATATATAAATGATGATAAAACATTTCTTGACATTCCTTCACTAAAATCAAATGTAAATGAATTGATTACTAACAACGGTAATGTTATTTCTAAAAGTATCCTTCTTAGTCCTCTATTTACCTCTTCATTAATTATGTTTTTTCTTGTTCCATATACCCCAATTAATATTATTAAAAATAACGAGATAATTTTATTAAATACTAACATTTTCCTCTCCTAAATAAACTATTTATATAATAATATACTCTTAATTTACTATAAGTATATAATTTTTATTGTTTGATATTATATTAAAGTATAAATATTCATTGTATAAGGGAATAATTATCTCTAATCTAGTAAGAGTCATTAAATCAACATATTTGACGTAGTTCTATCTTAATATTAAAAAACGAGACTTATACTTAGCTTTGCTAGCTATAAATCTCGTTTTATTTAACATAAGTACATCTATAAAATTATCATTTTACCGTAAATTCTTTAATTATTTCAACAGGTCTATCCTTTGAGTCATATGTTTTAATAGTTATACGATACTCTCCTGCTGATAACTTCAAGCCCATAAATTCTATACTTGCATAATTTTGCTTGTCAGAAGGGAATGACACAGACATACCAATTTTACCTGGTAAATTTACACCACTTAAAGATTGTAATTTTATATCATTTTGCCCAAATGTATTAGTTAAATCTTCATTAAAGGTTAACTCTAAAAGTGTACCCATCCAACCTTCATCTATTTCTATATTAGTAATATCTAATGAAGACTTATCTTCTTCTCCTCCATCAGGTTCAGCAATAAATTCTGGTATCTTAAAGTGGTCTACAAATCCCTTACGGTAATTACCATCATAATCAACAAATAGCACCCATAATCTAGATTTGTTTGTTAAATTATATCCTGATAAATCTATATCCAGCTCATTATATCCTGAATTTAGAACTGCTTTTGTACTATTTACCTTACCACTAAGTACATCCTCAGCCATTGGTGTAGTTGAATCTCCAACAACTACTGAATTATTCGATTCGTATACACCATAATATAATGTACCATGTTCATCTGAATTAAACTCAAACTTTATTTTATTTTGTGAATAATGATCTATAGAATCTCCTGTTATTGAAGGTGGATTAAAATGTGATCTAAATGATCCATTAACAACACTTCCATCAGGCATATTTACTGAAACAGTATATTTATTATCCTTATGTCCATAATTGTCTGGTACAATAATTGTATAAGTTTTTTTATCTGAGCTTACACTAAATTTTGCCCCTTTAGTTGTAAGAGCAGATTCAGTTGGACATATAATACTAAAGTCTTCTAATTTTAATTCGCCATTTACTGGTTTGTTAAATGTAAATACAAATTTATTAACTTCCTCTTCTGCTGCATAATCCAATTTATATTCATTATCTTCTTGTTTATCCTCATAAATGCCTATTTCAACAGGTCCATAAACTGGAGATGTTCTTCCATCATATGCTTCCATAACATAGTATAAATCATATTCTTTATTTTCTTCTAAATTTGATATTAATATCTCATTATATTCTGTCTTTATAGCTACTTTAGTACCATTTTCTTTTATTTCATCTACACTTACATTATTTTGATAACGTAATATGTTCTTCTCTACAAGCTTATAGTATAAATATCCACCTTCATCAACTCCATAAATATCAATAGTAGCTTCTGTTGCACTTGTTCTATCGACACTTACCTTTGATGCTGTAGGATGATTATAGCTATAATCAAATTCCTTACTTATTATATTTTTATTTGGTAATGTTATATATATTTCATATGTATTATCTTTATAATATGATGTGTTTAACGTATATGTTTTGTTATCTGTAGTTGATACATTAAATACGCTCATAGTATTTCCACCATGACAAATAACAGAAATTTCTTCTAATGTTATTGGTCTACTTGTAGCTTCATTTAAAGTAAACTCAATTACTCCTTGCTGTTTTAGATTTATATTACTTATTTCATATTTTTCTTCTCTTCCAACAAATGTATTACTAGCACTTTGATTTATTTGAATATTATCTTCAGGTGTTTTAGTATAAACCCCTGTATTACTTCCATTAATCTCTACTGAATTTAATGTACCATTTCCCATTATCTTAGTAGAATCACCATTAATAGTAGCTTGTTCTATTATCGCGCCTTCTTTAATATAGATATTACTTTTTTCACCATTTGAGTTTATTTTATTTACTTTAGAATTAACTCCAATGCTTGTACCATTTCCATTATCATTAATTTCACTTACTGTTCCATTTATTGTTATATCAACATTATTTGAATTTTTATCAATATTCATAAATTCAGTAGGTATAGCAATAACTAAAATTCCATTTTGTATATTTAAATTCGAAATCTTTCCATTACCTAAGATAGATATATTACCATCAACATCCACATTATCTATTTCTTTTACATTTTCTAAATATAAAGTTGGTCCACTTATATTTTTATTAATAATTGATAATGAATCACGATACATTTTTTCTTCATTATTTTCTACTTTTACATATGGTACTGTTGAATTTTTTACTTCTACTTGGTATTGTACCCCATCTTTCAATATTAACTTTTCATTAATTTTAACATTATCTAATACAATTTTTCCGTTAGATACTGATGAATCAATATAAATATTTTTATATTCCTTATTTGATATTGTTGCTACACCATTTACTAAATCATTATTAGTTATAGTAATATCATTAATTACTATTTCTGGCTTTTCAATATCTCCCGGATTATTTGGCTTTTCTGAATCTCCTGGTTCATCTGGATCTTCATCATTCCCTGGATTCTCTGGATCACTTGGTTTTCCTGGCTTCTCTGAGTTTCCTGGTTCATTTGGTTTCTCTGAATCTCCTTGATTTTCTATGTTTCCTGGCTTTTCTGACTCTCCTTGTATTTCTGGTTTTTTATTAGCATCTTGACCTGTTATACTTTCTTGTCCAGCACCACTAGAATGGCTATTTGTGTTTGTATTATTATTTGTATTTAAGTTTACTGAATTATTAACATTTGATTCATCTTTTTGTGGTGTTCCATCTTTATTAATAGTATCATTACTATTGCTTTCTTCCCCAACACTTAGTTTAGTATCATCAATATCATTTTGAACAATTGAATTTTCTTTATCTTTTATGTCATTACTTTTTTGAGATATAGTAAAGAAATAAACACTTGATGATAATGCTAAAGCCATTATAGTTCCAACAGCTACTGCAAATTTACTACTTTTTTTCATAGATTACCTCCTTCTTAATATTGGCTAATATTTTTTCAAATAAATACTTCACTATTTTATCCAAGATTTACAATTATGTAAATACATCTAATAATAATTATCCATAATTTTATTGATATAATTTTAATTGTTTGATATTATATTAAAGTATAAATATTCATTGTATAAGGGAGTAGTTAGCTCTAATTTAAGTAAGAGTTACTAAGTCAACATATTGAACGTAGTTCTGGCTTAGTATTAAATAACGAGACTTATGCGTAGCTTTGCTACGTATAAGTCTCGTTTTATTTGTTTAACATAAGTACATCTATTAATTTTACTCATTCTGTCGCTATGCTCAAAGTCATGACAAAATTAATAGATTCACTAAAAAGCTGAATGAAAGAATTTATAAAAAGCTATTCAAAAGCTAATCTTTTTATAAATTCCTGCAAAGCAAGAAAGATACTATCGCACAATGAAAAATGAAGGCGACAGTTTCTTTAAATAAATTCTTAATAAAGGAGTACTTATTATGGGATTCTTATCTATTTTTATGACAGGATTAGGCTTATCTATGGATGCCTTTGCTGTTTCTCTCGCTAAAGGTTTTTGCTTAAAAGAGGATGAATTTAAATATTCTTTTAGAGTAGCAATACTATTTGGCGGATTTCAAGCATTAATGCCTCTTTTAGGCTGGTGGGTTGGTACATACTTTGAAGGCTATATAAAATCTTTTGATCATTGGATAGCTTTTATATTACTTGGACTTATAGGTGGAAAAATGCTAGTAGAATCTATTAAGGATATTAGATCTGGTGGAGAGACTAATATCAAAACAGAATGCGAAAGGGATGAATTTAGCTACAAGAAACTAATTATTTTAGC
Source organism: Clostridium nigeriense (assembly GCF_050585245.1). Lineage (GTDB taxonomy): Bacteria > Bacillota > Clostridia > Clostridiales > Clostridiaceae > Clostridium > Clostridium nigeriense_A. Next base: position 215,718 of record NZ_JBNOOF010000002.1, on the reverse strand, counting down.
AATTGCTACTAGTATAGATGCCTTAGCAGTTGGAGTTAGTTTTGCATTTTTAAGTGTAAGTATTATTCCTTCTATAATAACTATAGGAATAACTACTTTTATTCTAAGTTTTTTTGCAGTTTTTCTTGGAAAAAAACTTGGAGAATACATGCAAAGTTATGCTGAATTACTTGGAGGTATTATATTAATATTTATTGGAATTAAAATACTAATTGAACATCTTTCAGGTTTAGCATAAAAAATAAGTAAATATGTTATATTAGTCGCGACCTCGCAAGCTCCAAGTCGCCCTAATGCAACATATTTACTTCTACAGACTCAAGGTAATAATTCCTCATTCCTCGGAATTATGAATTTTTGTTCTGTTTCTAGGTTCCAAGTCATCACAAAATTAATAGAAGCACTTCAGGACTAAAGGAAGGAAATTATAAATCAACTTCTATCCAGTCACTTAGCTTTTCATAAACCTCAAAGCCTCTTTTTTTATACATTTCAAAGGCTATATTATTACTTTCAATAACAGTTAAACATATATTTTCAACATTTACATCATTTAAAAATATAATTGCAGTTTCTAAAAGTCTTTTCCCATAGCCTTTTCCCCTATACTCTTTTATTAAACCTATGTCAAAAAAACCTTTATTCTCTCTAATTGTAGTATTTAGAAATCCTATATTTTTATTGTCATTAACTATAATAAAATATTCTTCATTTATATCTTTATTATCTAAATATTCCTTTGCATCTTCTATCTCAATAAAAGTACCATGGGGCATATCCATAAATGATTTATTATAAATATCAACATATTCTTTTATATTATAAGTTGACAATTTTACCTTATCTAACCCATTATATTTAATATTTCTTTTTTTCAATATCATATTATAAGATGAATAACTTCTTAACATCCTCAATTCTTCTATTGATGCTAATAAATCTTCATCCCTTATACCTAATGAAATTTTATTAGCATCATATTTCCTAGCAATTCCTTTTGCTTTATCAATAAGTTCTCCTATTATTTTTAAATCTTTACTTGGGCATATCATTTTGTTAATATAAATAGTTTTTAATTTTTTTGCTAATTCTAATATTACAGATATTTTACCTTTTACTTCATTACTTTCAAAATAAAATATTATTCCTTCTCCATAATTACATATTTTATTATTTACTTCACTCTCAAATTCCCATAATGATTTATAAGTTTTATTATTTTTACTTATAAATTCTAAAGCTTTTTTCTTTTCATCTGCATTCAATTCCAAAAAATTTTTTATCATTATTCTTTCACCCAGTATTCACTACAATCTCTTGACCTATCTAAAAATCCATATTGTATAAGTGCCCTTCTAATTGTAACGTAATCTTCAAATATTCGTTTTAATATCCTATTAACTTCTTTCTCTTGATACTTTTTACCTACATTAAAGTTTTTAATTATTTCTCCTAGCAATATAATCTTCTTTTTTTCCTTTGAAGGATAACTTTTCAAGGCTCCATTCTCATCCATGTAAGTTTCTATAACTTTTATTTTTTCATCTTTACTAATATTAAACCTATCATCTAAAGTAGTTGCTCCTTTATGAGCATCACATATAATATCTTCCTCTAACATATTAATTTTCTTATTTATATTTTTAGTTAATAAATTCATAGTAGCTAAAAATAACTTTGATTGTTTTTCTTTTTCTCTTAGTTTATATCTATAATTTCTTATAGTAGAATTAGCAATTCCGAGCTTTTGAGCGATTTCTTTATCTGTATATCCTAAAGCTATAAGCTCAATTACAGATTTTTGAGAGGATGAAATACCAGTATAACTAGAATTCATATTTAGTAAATAAGTCAACATAGATTTATGCCTTTCTTTAATATGAAATTCTGCTGCTTTCATAGAATCATAAAACTTACCATCTATCTCATATATTCTTCCTTTTTCAAAACTTTCTTGACAAACTAGGCACTTTATTTCATCTTTGCTTTCTATAAAGCCCTTTTCTATTTCTTCTATGGATGCATTCCAAAAAAACTCATTTTCCATTTTTATACCTCCAATATTCTCTTAAGTTCATTCTAAGACAAAATGCATAAAATATCTACTGTTTTATAAACATTAGTTAAATTTGTTTGTTATTTATTTTCTTGTTTAAAAATATGAAAAGAGTATAATATTAATTAATAGAATATGGTATTGCTAAAAACAAATAATTTATGGGTGGTGTAAAAAATGCATAGCAAATATAATGATCTTTTTGATACTTTAGTAAAATCTTATTACAAAGGAAACTTTGAAGAAACTCTTTCAAATATTATGGTTTGTCATGAGATTTCTCCTCAAGAAACCTTTAAAATCATTACTTCTCTTTGTGGAGTTTCTTTAGAATTTGACAATAACTATATTTATAACTTAAAAAAAGCAATTACTAATTATACCGTAAACAAAAAACTAATAGAAAAACTTGATAGTTGTAGCCTTAACTGTAAAAAAGATGGAGAAGAAAAGTATAAATGCCAATTAAGCTGTCCATTCGATGCTATTATGTATGATAAGGATAATAAAGCTACTTTCATTAATTATGATCAATGCATAGGCTGTGGCTTATGTGTAGATTCCTGTAAAGAAGGAAAAATATTAGATAAAGTTGATTTTATACCAATTGCTGATTTAATAAAAAATAACGAAGTTGTTATTGCTGCTGTTGCCCCAGCAATTATGGGACAGTTTGGTGAAAATGTATCTCTTGATCAACTAAGAGCAGCCTTAATAAAAGTTGGCTTTAGTGATATGATTGAAGTTGCTTTTACTGCTGATATGATAACAATTAAAGAGGCTGTAGAGTTTAATAATCATGTAAATGGACCCGATGATTTAATGATTACATCTTGTTGCTGTCCTATGTGGGTTGGTATGTTAAAGAAAGTTTATAAAGAATTAGTTCCTGATTTATCCCCTTCTATTTCCCCAATGATTGGTGCTGGAAGAGTAATAAAAAAATTAAATTCTGATGCAAAAGTCGTTTTTATAGGCCCTTGTATTGCAAAAAAAGCTGAAGCAAAGGACCCTGATATTGCTGGTGATATTGACTTTGTATTAACTTTCCAAGAACTAGATTCAATTTTTAAAGCTTTAGAGATTAATCCAAGTGAATTAAAAGGTATACCTACTAGAGATTATGCTTCAAGAGGTGGTAGATTATATGCTCGTACTGGTGGAGTTTCTATTGCTGTTGGTGAAGCAGTTGAAGAATTATATCCTAAGAAAGCGAAACTATTTAAAGCAATTAAAGCTGAAGGAGTAAGAGAATGTAAAGATATTTTAAATAAAGCCTTAAATGGAGAGATAGAAGCGAATTTTATCGAAGGAATGGGTTGTATTGGCGGATGTGTTGGTGGTCCTAAATCACTTATTCCAAAAGAGCAAGGAAAAGTTTATGTAGATAACCTTGCCTTTAATTCTCCAATAAAAGTTGCTACTCATAGCTCTACTATGGATGATGTATTAAATAAAATAGGAATAACTTCTTTAAAAGATTTTGAAGACGAAAAGAAAACAGCAATTTTTCATAGAAAATTCTAATTTATATAAAAAATTGCTTATGACTTATAAATTTACAAAGTAATAAGCAATTTTAAGTAGAATTTCTGAAGAATATATATTTTTCTATTATTAGCATAAATATATATATATTCATACTCTATAATGTAAAAGTTTTATTGGAGGAAATTTTAATTTGAATACCTTAAGTGTTTGCATTATAGCTAAAAATGAAGAGAGAAACTTACAAAGATGCCTTGAAAGCATAAAAGGTATAGCTGATGAAGTAATATTAGTAGATACAGGATCTGTTGATAATACTATAAGTATTGCTGAAAAGTATGATGCTAAAGTAATAAAATTTCCTTGGCAAAATAATTTTAGCTTTGCAAGGAATAAAGCATTAGAAATGGCATCTAAAGATTGGATATTGTTTATAGATTGTGATGAAGCTTTAGATAACTCTCAAATATATGAAATGAAAAACTTCTTAGATAATTCATCCACTCTGGGTTTTAGATTGAAACTTATAAATATTATTGATAATAAAGCCTATGAAGGAAAACATATGCTTAGAATAATTAAAAACAACTCTGGTTTTTATTATTCAGGAAAAATTAATGAAAAACTTCTTAATTCAACTTATAAAGATTCTTATTTAAATGAAATAATGAATTTAGAATTCTTAATTTATAACTTTGGATTTGATTTTACTAAAAAAAGCTTAACAGAAAGATGTAATAGAAATATAGATATTTACTTATCTTATAATGAAGATGAAAAAAACTACTTATATTATTATTATATAGGAAATGAATATTATCTATTAGATAAATATGCTTTAGCAACTAATAACTATCTTAAAGCTCTTAACTCAAATGATAATCTATACATTAATAGCTACATTACTTTTTTATTAATTAAGTCCTATTATGATATGAAAAAATATAATGAAGCTATTCTTCTAGGAGAAGGTTTTTCTATTAAATATAACATTATTAGAGAAGTATATTTATCTTTAAGTGAATGTTATGAAAAAATCGGAGATACTGATACATCCAAAGAGTATTTTAAAACTTATTTAAGCCTGGAAACAAATGACTATTCTTATTATTTTAGATTAACTTATGAAAAATCTAAAAAACTACTTCCAGAATTTTTTGGATTTTCAATAATAACATTAGGACTTAATGGATAAAGAAATAAGGAAGAGGTATGTCCTCTTCCTTATTTCTTTATTAAAATTCTGCCTTCAATCTAGTGGATCTATGCAAGTATTGTCTATCAATTATCATTTTTGTTAAATTAAATACCGTGGATTTACTCACCTTGTTTCTTTTCTAATATTTGTTCTAAAACATTAAGTCTTGTCTTACCTAGTATTTGTTTAGGTTTCTTAGCAATTTCATTGTCTTTATAAAATTTGTTTTTATTAGCTTGTATCACCATATAGATTTTTTCTTCTAATGCCTCGTCTTCTATGTTCCCTTCAAAATAATCATCTATGTAGTTTCTTAAAGCGTAGCTAAGTTCCTCTTGATTCTTATAATATAATCTAATTCCACCCTTATTCAAGAATATAATCCTCCCTAAAAAATCTACTTTTAAATATATTTTATACCAAATATATCGTATATACAACCTGTATTAAATTTCTTAATTTTTATTTAAACATTATATGTATATATTTTCCACATTATTTCTTTCAAATATATTGAGTATTAAAATAATTGATAAAAATTTTCATTTTCTTTTCAAAAAACATTGACAAATTATTAAATAAGAATTATTATTAATACATAAAGAATATTAAAAAGATTTGAGGAGGAAAAATTTATGTCATTAATAGGAAAGAAAATAGAAGATTTTAAGGTTCAAGCTTACCACAACGGAAAGTTTGTAGAAGTATCTAAGGAAGATGTTTTAGGAAAGTGGGGAATATTCTTCTTCTATCCAGCAGACTTCACATTTGTTTGCCCAACAGAATTAGGAGATTTAGCTGATCATTATGCTAGCTTTAAGGAAATAGGAGCTGAAATTTACTCAGTATCAGAAGATACACACTTTGTTCATAAAGCATGGGCTGATGCTACTGAAACAATTGGAAAGATTCAATATCCAATGTTAGGAGACCCTACTGGTAAATTAGCAAGAATGTTTGAAGTTCTTATTGAAGAAGAAGGTCTTGCATTAAGAGGAACATTTATAGTTGATCCAGAAGGAACAATTCAAGCTTACGAAGTTCACCAAAACGGAATTGGTAGAAATGCTGAAGAATTATTAAGAAAAGTTCAAGCAGCTCAATTCGTAGCTGAACATGGAGATGAAGTTTGCCCAGCTAACTGGACTCCAGGAGCTGAAACTTTAACACCAAGCTTAGACTTAGTTGGAAAACTATAATATATAACATAGAGGAGATACTCTCCTCCACTATAAAAAATTAGCGAGGAAACTCGCTATTTTTTTAACAAAGCAATCAATAATAATTATTAACTAATAATAGAATAATAAGTATATATTCTATTTTATAGAGGAGGCTTATATGAACAAAAATATTTATGATTTAATTATAATCGGTGGTGGTCCTGCTGGTTTATCTGCTGGTTTATATGCTGGAAGAGCAAAACTTAGAACTTTAATTATTGAAAAAGAACATACAGGTGGTCAAATTACTACTACTGCTGAGGTAGTAAACTATCCTGGTATAGTAAAGACAAGCGGTTCAGAATTAACTTCTCAAATGAGAATTCAATCTGAAAATTTTGGTGTTAAATTCCAAACTGCTGATGTTATAGATGTTGATTTCAATGGAGAAGTTAAGACTATTAAGACAAATGTTGGCGATATCCAAGGAAGATCTGTTATTATAGCTACAGGTGCTTCCCCAAGAAAATTAGGATTCCCAGGAGAAATTGAATATGGTGGTAGAGGTGTTGCATACTGCTCTACTTGTGACGGCGAATTCTTTAAAGGATTAGAAGTTCTAGTAATTGGTGCTGGTTTTGCTGCTGCTGAAGAAGCTATCTACTTAACTAGATTTGCTAAGAAAGTAATTATAATTGCAAGAGAACCTGAATTTACTTGTGCTAAGTCCATAGGCGATAAAGTTAAGGCTAATAAGAATATCGAAATTAGATTTAATACTGAAGTTGTTGAAGCTGTCGGTGATGATGTATTAAGATCAGTAAAACTAATCAACAATGTAACTAATGAAACTTCTGAATACTATCCTCCAAAAGAAGATGGAACATTTGGTATCTTTGTATTTGTTGGATATCAACCACAAACTGAGGTATTTAAAAATAAAGTAGATATGGACAGATGGGGATATATATTAACTGATGAAAATATGAAAACTAATATACAAGGTGTTTATGCAGCTGGTGACTTAAGACCTAAGATGTTAAGACAAGTGGTAACAGCAGTTGCTGATGGTGCTATTGCTGCAACAGATGCAGAAAGATATGTAGCATCTGAAAAAGAAAGACTTGGAATTGTTGATGAACATGTGGAAGAAGAAAAAGTAGAAACTAAAAAAGAATCTCCTATTGCTTCTAGTGGTAAATCTGGCAAAAGTGCTTTATTAAATGATGCTTTACGATCACAATTACAAGGAGTTTTAGCTAGATTTGAAAGTAATATATCATTAGTTTCAATAGTAGATGAAACTAATAAGAAATCAATAGAACTAAGAGATTTAGTTTTAGATATAGCTGATTTAAGTGATAAAGTTAATGCACTTATCTATAAAAAAGGTGAAAATCCTGAAATAGAAGACAAAGTTCATGCAAATAGATTCCCAATAGTTGCTATTTTAAATAAAGATGGTGAGTATAGTGGTGTTAAATTCCATGGAGTTCCTGGTGGCCACGAATTAAATTCATTTATATTAGCAATGTATAATATAGCTGGTCCAGGTCAAGAAATAAACAAAGATGTTTTAAAAGACATTAAATCTATTGATAAGAAATTAAATATTAAAGTTGGAGTATCTCTATCTTGTCATGTATGTCCTGATGTAGTTGTAGCAGCACAAAGAATTGCTATAGAAAACCCTAATATAGAAACAGAGATGTTAGATTTATCAAACTTCCCTGATTTAAAAGATAAACATAAAATAATGAGCGTACCAGCAATAATAGTAAATGACGAAAAAGTTTACTTCGGTGGTAAGAAGCTTGAAGAAATAGTTAATCTATTAAAATAAAAAAGTAAATAAAAAAAAACTATATGACTTGTCTATCATATAGTTTTTTTTATCTATGCTTTTACTGCTCTAGGTACTGATTTTTCTTTTTTTCTCTTTTCTGTTTCATCAACAACTACTGCTGCTACAGCTGATCCAGTTACATTAGTCATTGTTCTCATCATATCTATTATAGCATCTACCGCCATTACCATAGCCATTCCTTCTACAGGTAATCCAACAGTTGATAATACTACAGTTGTTGACATAGTAGCTGCTCCCGGAACTCCTGCTATACCTATTGAAGATATTATAGTAGTTATTACTATTAAGAAGTAATGATACATAGTCAAATCTACATTAAATACATTTGCTACAAATATAGCTACTATAGCCGGATATAAACCACCACAAGCATTCATTCCTATAGTTGAACCAAGTGGAGCAACAAAGCTTGCTACATCTTCAGACACCTTAGCATTTTCAACTAAACTTTTAATAGTTACAGGTAATGTTCCATAACTACTTTGGCTTGTAAATGCAACAACTTGTGCTGGAAAAATATCTTTAAAGAACTTAAGTGGATTCTTTCTTGCTATAAGTCCTACTAATGGTGTATGAACTAATAATATTTGTAATACACATGCTATATATACTGCTAAAATAACAGCTATTAATGATTTTATAGTGTCTAGTCCATTTTTTGCTGCTGCAGTTGCAATTAATGCAAATACTCCATAAGGTATAAACTTTAATATTATTCTAGTTATACTTAATACTAACTCATAAGTTGATAATATTACGTCCTTGAAAGGCTTAACTTTTTCTGGATTTTTATTATCTTCAATAACTAAAGCTATTGCAACAAATAGCGAAAATATAACTATTGGTATAATTTGATTATTTACTATTGAAGCTACTGGATTAGATGGTAAAAAACTTAATATTACTTCCGAAAATGCTGGTATTTCTCTTGCTGTAAAGCCTTCCACTCCAACATAATTTAGGCCATTTCCTAAATTAAATAATTTTCCTATTATAATACCTATTATTGCTGCAACCCCTGTTGTTCCAAGTAGTATTCCTAAAGTCTTAAGTCCTATTGATTTTAATGTATCTAAATTTTTAAGTCTTATTATACTTGTTATAATTGAAACCATAACTAATGGTACTACTATCATCTTAATTAATGATATATACCCCTTACCTACAACTTCTAGATATGCAAGATTTTCTTTAAATATTGCTCCTAAAGCTAGGCCTATTACTAAAGCTGTTAAAGTTGCATAAGAAAATTTATTAGTCTTTGACTTTACTAAATAAATTACATAAAATGCTACTAATGATAATATTACTGCTAAAATTAAATTAAAACTAATATTGATATTCATATTCTTTCCTCCTATTTTTATATTGATTTTTTATAAATAATTTCTTAAGATAATTACTTTATATATTTTGTTCTTTAAGTTATTAACAACTTATCATATGATATAATTTCCTAAAGATTAAAAAAACCTTCTGCCTCTGTAATTACAGAGGCAGAAGGTTAACTTCCACGGTTCCACTCTGATTAGATATAAAATATCCATCTTTCTTAAGTACTTATAATACTTAGTCTCTATAATGGGAGAACCCATAATTCCCTACTTAGTTCAAGAATTAAACTCTAAGGTGCACTTCATTAATATAATTATAGACTATTACAGCAACCTAGCCCTCTCTGAAATAATTATTACTAATTACTCTACCTCTTCTTTGTTTTTAATCATATCGGAATACTATGATTTAATTATATCATTATTTAATACCTTGTCAATATATTAATTTTATATTTTGTATAAGTATTTTACTCCTTTAAATATTCATCTACATTATCTATTGTTATCTTAGTATGGGGTAATTTTTTATATTTTCCTTTTTCTATTCCATTAATATTTTCTACAGACTCCCCATTAGATACTGCCATTGAAATTTCAAACAAAGCTTTTGCTTGACCATATGCATCGCTTATAACAGTACCATCCATCTGTCCATTTTTTATAGCTTCCAATGCTTCTTTAATTCCATCTACTCCTACTATTATAGGCTTTCTTATTAAATCACTATTAGAATTAATAGCATGAATTGCTCCCAAAGCCATAGAATCATTATTACTAAATACCACCTCTATATTATCACCAAATTCTTTTATCCATTGAGACATTTTAGTAATAGCTTGATCACTTTGCCAATTAGCACTATCATCTGCTAGCTTCTCTAGCTCAATACCTCTATCATTTAGTGCCTTAATACAATATTCTGTTCTAATTAAAGAGTCTTGATGTCCTTGTTCCCCCTCTAACATAACATATTGAATTTTTCCATCTTTATTTTTATCATAAAGCTCTGTATTCGATAACCACTTTTCTGCTACTATGTCTGCTTGAAGCCTTGCTGATTGTTCTGCTTGAGCACCTACATAATATATCTTGTCCCACCTATTCATATCTTCTTCTACAGGTTCTCTATTAAAGAATATTACAGGAATATTAGCTGATTTAGCTTTATCAATTATTGTAGCTGCTGCTGTTCTATCAACTAAATTAACACATATAATATCATAATCCTGATTAATAAATTTATCTACTTGATTCCCTTGATTTAAAGTACTTCCCTTGGCATCTACGAACTGAAGTAATATTTTAGAATCATATTTACTTTCATTTTCTTTAACTATATCCTCTAAATTACTTGAAATATTCGATATAAAAACATCATCTTGCCTATATAAAGTTATACCAATTTTTATTTCATCCTTAGATTTGAAATCCCCCTCATTATTACACCCCACCATAAGAGTAGATACTAGCATTAAACTAAGTATATTGAAAAACTTCTTATTTATTTTCACAATACCCTCCCATAAAGCAAATATTATTTATCTAACTATTGGAAACAACATCTTTTGATTCTCCTCAGAATACATGTTTCTACTATTTATTAATGTTGATGTGATATTAATTTTACTATCATTTTTTTTATTTTCTAATTTATTGATAGCAGTTTTTACACTTAAATATCCAACATTAAATTCATTTTGTATAGCTATAGCATTTATCATTTTTTCTTCAATTAAAGAAATTATAGTACTAGTTCTTCCAGTACCATATACCTCAATATTTGATGGTACATTCAAGTTATTTATTACATACTTCTTTGCCTTTCCTATAGCTTCTAAAGTATTAGCTTCAAAGGCTACTATTACATCTACCTTATTATCTTCCATTAAACCTCTAATGTTATTATATAAATTTGATTCATCAATAGGAAATTCAACTGTTTCATAAGTGTTTTTACTTTTACTTATTTCATCTATAAATCCTGCATATCTTTCTTTTACACTACTATAAGTTAAGTCGCTTTCTACTATAACAATATTGTTTCTTGTATTACCATTTTGAGCTACTTCTTCTGCTAATTGTTGCCCTAACTTATAATTATCACAAGAAATATATGATATATCTTGTTTAGTATCTATATTGGATTCAAATAATACTATTGGTGTCTTTTTATTAATATTTTCTATAAGCTTCGACATTTCTTTATAGTCTGCTGGTGAAATTAATATAGCATCAGTCCCAGAGCTCACTTCTCTTTCTAGAATTTCTATCTGTTCTTCAACACTATTTTCTTCAAGTAATGTAATAAATCTAAGATTTACATTCATTTCAGATGAAGCTTGCTCCATTCCAGCTTTCATTATGCTCCATTCTTCACTATTTTTCCCTCTTATTATTACAGCTACGTCATATATAGTTACCTTTTTCTTACTCCCATCTTTTATTAATAATAAGGAGGATGCTAAAACCATAATAAATAAAATTAAAAATATATATTTTTTTCTTATCTTCATTATTTCTCCTCCTTAATACTATTAAACTCTATACATGGCATATGAATTCTAATAGTTGTTCCTTCATCAGGCTCACTATAAATTTCTAATCCATATTTTTCACCAAAATATAACTTAATTCTTTCATGCACATTCCTTAAACCTATACCTGATCCCTTTCTATTTTGATTAGTTATTTTTGATGTTAAAAGCTTATCTAAAACTTCTTCTGGCATACCTAAACCGTTATCAATTATATCTATATATAAATCTCCTTCATTTCTATAGGCTTTTACTAATATATCTCCATCCCCACTCATGTATTCCATCCCATGATAGATAGCATTTTCTATAAGAGGTTGAATAATTAATTTTATACTAGTTAAACTTAATGTGTCTTCTTCTGCCTCTATATTATAAGTGAACTTATTCTTATACCTTATATTTTGTATAGTTAAGTAATTCCTAGCATGTTCTAATTCATCTCTTACAGTAATAACATTTTTACCTTTGCTTAAACTAATTCTAAAAAATCTTGCTAGCGATGTTACCATTATAATAGCTCCATCATAATTTTCATTTTCTATCATCCATATTATAGAGTCTAATGTGTTATATAAGAAATGGGGATTAATTTGAGCTTGAAGTGCATTTAATTCACTTTTTCTCTTTGCCTCCTGCTCCCTCATAACATTTTCCATAAGTAAATTCATCTGATTTACCATAGATTTAATGGCCTTTGCTAAATGCTGTACTTCATAAGAACCATTTTCAGGTATATTTAAATTAACTACACCATCTTCAAAATCATTAACTGCATTTTCTAAAGCCTTTATTGGATTTGCAATTTTTGATGAAACAAACATATTAATTGATATTAAAACAAATATTGCAAAGAACATAATAAATATTGCAAAAACCCTAAACTCATAATAATCATCAGTAATATCAGACATTGGAGATATAGCTACTAACTTCCAACCTGTATATCCTACAGTTTTTACTGTAACTAATCTTTTGTTACCCTGAAAATTTTCCATGTGATTTCCATCTTCATATTTGGCTGCTTCATAATTATTTTCTTTAATTAAATTAGAGTAAATAAGTTGTTGTCTTGGATGATATATTATTTCCCCATCTCTATCTATAAGATAAACATATCCATTTTTACTCATCTCAACATTTTTACATATTTGCTCTACACCGCTAAAATTCATATCTACTAATAGTACTCCACTACTCATCTTTCCATTTTTATTTATTTCTACAGCTCTACTAAGTGATACTACCCAAGTGTATCTATAATTTGGATCATAAAATAAGTTTTGTACATGAGGTGTAGAAAAATGTAAGTTTTCTTTTCTATTTTTTGCATTTTGGAACCATTCATTTTCTCTTGGATCTATATTACTCTTTAATTGTTCTAATGGATATGAAGCTATTATTTCTCCATATTCCGAAAATAAAGTAATACTTATTAAATTATCTTTATTTGCTTCATAGATTAAATCCATTTCCATATCAATATTTTCAATAGCCATATCTGCTTTCTTAATAGCCCTATAATAAATAGTATCTGAAATTTTCATCATATTTCTTAAATAGCTATCTAAATTTATATTAACTTGTTCAATTATAGTTTCATTATTTTTAGAAACCATTTCCTCCGTTGAATTAAAAAATCTTAGGTAAAGCGCTCCTCCAACAACTATCATTCCAACAACTGCTACTATAGTAAAAGAAATTGATATTATATATTGAATACTAGCCTTCTTATAATAGTTTGTTATTTTATTTTTAATAAAATTTAGCATACTATTTCTCTCAATTCTTTCTATATCTAGATGGTGATATTCCAAACTTTTTTTTAAATACATAACTAAAATAATTAGCTTCTTGGTATCCCACTTTAGTTGCTATAATATATGTCTTGTCATCGGTAGTATTTAATAACTTTAAAGCTTCTTCTAACCTTACATTAGTCAAATAATTTACAAAACTCATATCTGTTTCTTTTTTAAATATAGTTGAAAAATAAGTTGGGCTAACATGCAGATTGGAACATAGCTTTTCAACTGATATTTCAAAATCTTTATAATTATTCTTAATATACTCCTTAGCTTTTTCTACTAATATCTTAGATGAATTTACTCTTTCCTTCTTAATAATTTCATTTAAGAATAAAGATTTCTCTATAAACCAGTCTTTAATTTCTCCTATTGAGTTAAATTGTTCTAAGTAAGTAAAGAAGTTGAAGTTTTCTCCAAATATACTTCTTATCTCTATATTGTGACTTTGCGTTAGCTTAAGCATAGCTGTTAGTACTTCCATTAAATAAATTCTATATTTTTCTAATGCCACAAGAGAATCTTCAATTTTTATAAATATATCTTCTACTGCTTCCTTTATATCTTCTTCAGTAAAAAGCTTAATAGAATTTAAAAATTTAATTTCATCCAGCTCATCAAATTGAAGTTGAATAGAATTATCTGGCTCTACATCATCTATATATAGAGTTTTTCCATTTCCTAAAATAGGCCTATAACTTAAAGCACTTTGTGCTGTATTATAAGATAACCTTATAGCAGAAATATCATTAGAAATTCTTCCAAGACCTATAGAAATTGTACTTCCAAAAACACATTCAAAAACTTTACATATTTCATCTAATCCCTTTATAACTTTAATAATGTTATCCTTTTCATCAAAGGATAAAAGTACTACGATTTTATCTATATACGGAAAGCTTATAAAATCACAATAGTTTCCCATAGTTTCATCAACCATATTTTTAATAGAGATTGAAACTAAGCCACTATCTTGCTCTATTGAAAGTCCATCAATATTTATAACAGCTACGCATATGTAATTACTGATAAAATCTAAGCCCAACCTTCTCTCATCCTCTTCCCATTGCTCCTTAGTTATTCTTCCTTCTAATGCTCCTATTAAAAACTGCTCTCGTATTACTGGTATACTTTCTAAAAAGTGCTTTTGGAGTATTTCCATGTTTCTCTTATCATCATACTCCTTGTCCAATTTTTCTCTAAGTCTTTTTAACACCTCTACAAGTTCAATAGAGTTAATTGGTTTTAGTACATACTCAATAACATTTATTTTAATAGCCTGATGTGCATACTCTAAATCATCTGAACCTGAAAAAATAATAATTTTAGTTGATGGCATTAAATCAACAATTTTTTTTCCAAGTTCCAATCCATCCATAAAAGGCATTTTAATATCAGTCATTATAACATCTGGATGAATCTTTTCTGCCATTTCTAAAGCTTCTTGTCCATTTTCAGCATCCCCAACTACTACAAAACCATGCTCTTCCCAATTTATTTTCTTAATTACTCCAAGCCTTATTTCCTCTTCATCATCTACAATCATTATTTTATATAACCCCATAATAACCTCCTATGGATAATTTCCTCGTATAATAAAATCTATAAATATTCTCATTCAAAATTTTCTAAATCTTCAAAATTAATTATATCATACTTTTTTATACATTTTTACAAATTTTTAAATACAACAGAAATAAGGTGGGATCCAATTAACCCCACCCTATTATATTAGTAAAATATTTCTTTTATACTAATATTCCTATTATTAATGATAAAGATAGTAGAATAAATAATACTATTAATACTCTATCCATTGTTTTTACTGATACATTTAAGTTTCCATAAAGTGTATCTCTCATAGATTTCTTTGGAACTTCTTCTACTTTTTCTTTAATAGTTTCATTTTCCATTCTCATCATTTCCTTTATTATTTTTTGGCTATATATTTTCTTACGTCTAATGAAACTGCAACTATAATAATTAAACCTCTAATTATATATTGCCAATATGCATTTACTCCTATAAAGTTTAAACCATAGTTTATAACTTGAAGTAATACTGTACCAATTAATACTCCAGGAATTGTTCCAATTCCACCTGTAAATGATACCCCACCAACTACGCATGCAGAGATTGCATCTAGTTCATAGTTAAATCCAGTACTAGTTGTAGTTGATCCTGCTCTTGCAGCTTCTAAGAAACCTGCAAGTCCATAAAGCACACCTGAAATTATAAATATAAACATTATGTTCTTTACTAAGTTAACACCTGAAACTGCAGCTGCTTCTGGGTTACCACCAATAGCAAACATATTTTTACCAAGCTTTGTTTTATTCCATACAAACCACATTATTGCTGCAACAATAGCAAGATAAAATACTAAGTAAGGTATTTCTACACTACCTAATTTTAAATAACCATTAACAAAAGAAGTATATCTTTCATCTAAGTTAGCAACTGGTTGAGCTCCTAGTGGTGGTCTATCAATATATAAACAAGAAGCACCATAGGCTATAAGTTGCGTACCAAGGGTAATAATAAATGCATGCACTTTTAATTTTGCAACTCCAAATCCATTAATAGCTCCAAATATTCCCCCTATTACTATAGCAATAAACATTGGTAATATTAATGGTAGTGCTGGTAAATCAGGGTACATTCTAGCAGCATATGTTGTTGATTGTAATAATGATGCTGATACTATAGCAGTAAATCCTAATATACGTCCAGCAGAAAGGTCAGTACCTTGAAGTACTATTAATCCTGCAACTCCAAGTGCAAGGATACCACGTGTTGATGCTTGACTCAAAATATTAGTAAAATTCTTTAAAGAAAGGAATCCTGGCTCCTTTACTACAAAGAACGCTATCATTATGAATAGAACTATATATAGTGCATAATTAAGTAAGAAATTTTGTAAAGACTCTTTATTAAATTTAACTTTATTCATAGGTTCCACCTCTACTCTAAATATATTTAGCAGCCATAGTCATAATATGTTCTTGTGATAACTTATCTGCATCACCTATTCCAGCCACTTTTCCGTTTGACATTACAAGTATTCTGTCGCAAATTCCTAATAATTCTGGCATTTCTGAGGATACAACTATAACCCCTTTGCCCTTATTTGCTAAATCTATAATAAGTTGATAAATTTCATATTTAGCTCCAACATCTATACCTCTTGTTGGTTCATCTAATAACAGTATTTCAGGATTAGTTAAAAGCCATCTACCTATAATTACTTTTTGTTGATTTCCTCCTGATAAACTTCTAATTAATGTCTTTTGACTTGGAGTCTTAACTTTCATACTATCTATTGTCCATTTAGTATCTTCAGTCATTTTCTTATTGTCTAATATTCCATATTTACTATATCCATCTATATTAGCAATCATAGTATTAAACTTAATGTCAAGTTGTCCAAATATCCCATTAGCTCTACGTTCTTCTGTTAATAAAGCAAATCCATTTTTTATAGCTTTACGAGAATCAGTATTATCTACTTTTTTACCATGAAGTAGTATTTCTCCATCACTATGTTTTGCTATTCCGAATATTGTTTCTAATAATTCAGTTCTTTTAGAACCAACTAAGCCAGCAATCCCAAGTATTTCTCCTTTTTTAAGTTCAAAAGATACTTCTCTAATTGAAGGCTGATAAGTACCAGTTAAATTTTTAACTTCTAAAATAACATCTTCTGGTTTATTTGTCTTTGGCGGGAATCTGTTAGTTAAATCACGTCCAACCATTAATTTTATTATCTTTTCTGTTGTAAGATCTTTAGCTGGAATAGTATCTATCCACTTTCCATCACGCATTATTGTTACATCATCAGAAATTCGAAGAATTTCTTCCATTTTATGAGAAATATATATAATACCACAGCCCTTATCTCTTAATTTATTTATAATTCTAAATAAATGATTAACTTCCTCATTTGTTAAAGATGATGTAGGCTCATCTAAAACTAATATTTTTGCATTATATGAAACGGCCTTTGCAATTTCAATCATTTGTCTTTGTGAAACAGATAGCTTGTCCATTTTCACTTTAGGATCTACTTCTATTTCTAATTCATCCAATATTCTCTTAGTTTCTTCATACATAATTTTTTCATTAACTACTCCGACATTACCTGGATATCTTCCAAGCCAAATATTATCCATAACATTTCTTTGTAGAACTTGGTTTAATTCTTGATGAACCATAGCAACTCCATTATCCATAGCTTGCTTTGGATTTGAAAATTTACTTTTTAATCCATCTATAAAAATTTCTCCACTATCTTCAATATAAACACCAAATAAGCATTTCATTAAAGTAGATTTTCCTGCTCCATTTTCCCCCATCAAAGCATGTACAGTTCCTGGCCTTACTTTTAATTGAACCTTATCTAATGCTTTAACCCCTGGAAATTCTTTGCAAATATCTATCATTTCGAGAATATATTTTGTATCTGCCATAACTCATCCACCACTTTTCTATTATTTATTAAACTGCATAGTGGATGTTCACTATGCAGTTTGTAGGACTATTATTTTATTTCTTATTTAGTGTATTCTTGATATGGAATACGTACTGCAACTCCAGTATCATCAAATTTATATGAAGTTCCATCTAT
This sequence comes from Clostridium nigeriense, assembly GCF_050585245.1. Lineage (GTDB taxonomy): Bacteria > Bacillota > Clostridia > Clostridiales > Clostridiaceae > Clostridium > Clostridium nigeriense_A. The sequence goes on along the minus strand of NZ_JBNOOF010000002.1, from coordinate 197,643 downwards.
AGCACCCTTACCAGCTGCTAAATTCATTCCAGTTTCATATAAAGCCTTAGCCATTCCTTCAGCATCTTGAAGAACTGATCCTAACATAAATCCCTTACCAATTAAGTCTTGAGCTGCTGCTGTAGCATCAACACCAACTACAGGAATAGTCTTTGAAGCATCACCATTGTTATATCCTTGAGCTTGTAATGCAGCTATAGCACCTTGAGCCATACCATCATTATTAGCTATAACAGCTTCTATTTCATCACCGAATCTTGATAACCATGCCTCTGTAGCATTTTGAGCTAGATCATTTTGCCAGTTACAAACTTGAAGTGCTAATTCTTCAGTTTTAATTCCATTATCATTTAAAGTTGAAACTGAATACTCAGTTCTTGCAACTGCTTCTGGATTATCAGGCTCACCCTTTAACATAACATATTGTAAAATCCCATCTCCATTTTTATCTACAGCTTTTGAATCCTTGTTCCAGAAATCTGTAAGAATCTTACCTTGCATAACTCCAGCTTCCTTAGCATTAGTTCCAACAAATATTGCTTTATCATATGCTTTTATTGAGTCTGTTTTTGGCTCTCTATTAAATAAAACTACTGGTTTATCAGCTGCTTTAATCTTATCTATTACAGTTGGTGCAGCTCCTGTATCAACTAAGTTTACTAATAATAAATCTACATCCTTTTGTATTAATGTATCTATACTATCGTTTTGTGTAGCTTGGTCACCTTTTCCATCATAAAAAGTAAACTCAACTTTATCTGGATTTTCACTTTGAATCTTTTCTAAGCTTTGACGAACTGTTGAAATATAAGTATCATCAAATTTGTATAAACATACTCCAACCTTTATCTTATCTCCTGTTGAAGCATTCCCACTACCTCCATCTGTAGCTTTTGAGCCACATCCAACTAATGAAGCTGTTACCATAATAGTAGCCATTGCCATTGTAAGTAATTTTTTAATTTTTTTCATATTAACCCTCCATCTACCATAAATCATTATTATTAACATTGTTTTCGTTTACATTTATTATTATAAAGATGTTTCTTATTAACTTCCATATAAAAAACTTCACAAATATATCAAAATTCTTAACTATTATTAAAGTTTAATAACATAATATAATTCTACATATAATAATATATAATGAAAGGAGTGTATTTTTTATGAAAAATGGTGTGAAAGTATTAATAGGTGTGATTATAGTAATTGCTATAATAGCATTTCCTATAATATCTGGCTATAACAATTTAGTGAACTTAGAGCAACAAGTTAATAAGTCAGCTTCTGATATAGATACCCAACTTCAAAGAAGGTCTGATTTAATACCTAATTTAGTAAATACAGTTAAAGGGTATGCTACTCAAGAGAAAGATATTTTTACTGAAATAGCTGATGCAAGAAGTAAATTATCTGGTGCTACTAATATAACTGATCAAGCTAATGCAGATAATGAACTATCAAGTGCATTATCTAGATTATTAGTTATAGTAGAAAGATATCCTGATTTAAAATCTAATGAAAATTTTAAAGATTTAAGTGTTCAATTAGAAGGAACTGAAAATAGAATAGCTGTTGCAAGACAAGATTATAATACTGCTACAACTAATTACAATACTAAAAGGAGAAGATTCCCTACAAACATTATTGCTTCAATTTTTGGATTCGAAGAAAAGCCACTTTATAAAGCAACTGATAATGCTAGTGAAGTGCCTTCAGTGGATTTTACTAGGTAATTATGCAAATATTATCTAGAATAAAATTTATTTTATTATCTTCTCTTTTATTTTTATTAAGTTCTTCAATAATAGCTTCAGCTGATGTAAACTATCCTTCTCCAACAAATTATAAATATATAAATGATTATGTAGATATATTAAGTGAAGATGAAAAGGAAAAAATAATTTCAATTGGAAAAGAGCTTGAAGATAAAACAACTGCTCAATCTATAGTGGTTATAATTGATAGCACAGACAATATAGAAATTGCAGACTATGCCTTAAATCTTTTTCGTACTTGGGGAATTGGGCAAAAAAATAAAGATAATGGATTATTAATTTTAATTGCAATAGAAGATAGAACTTGGCGAGTTGAAGTTGGGCGTGGCTTAGAAGGTGCTATTCCTGATGTTTTAAGCAATAGAGTAATGGACACATTAGCAAAAAATAATTTTAAAAATGGAGATTATGGACTAGGCATAGTAAATAGTTATAGTGCCTTTAGTGACTTAATTGCAGAAGAATATGGAGTTACATTAGATAAATCATTAAATATAACTGTTCCAACTAAAGATAATAATTCAAAAGATATATCTACATTAAGCATAATTGGAATAATTGGGTTATTATTTCTACTTGATTTATTTTTTAATGGCGGAAGTATAACGCTTTTATTATTTAAAATACTATTCTTTACTGGTGGAAGAAGAGGAGGCAGAAATGGTCCAGGTGGTTTCGGTGGATTTGGAGGCGGTTCTTCTGGTGGTGGAGGCTTCGGCGGTTTTGGTGGAGGTTCCTCCTCTGGTGGTGGATCTTCTGGTAGATGGTAACAAATATTAAGGATATGTATTACTAAAAAAATCTATTAATATAATACATATCCTACTTTTATTAATTTTTTTACCAATATACCTTTATATATTTAAAATATAATTTTTTCCATCTAGGAAGTCTGTCATAAACAAAAATACATGACTTTTCATAAGCCATTAGTACTTCTTTTGTTTTTTCTAAGGATACATGCCTATTTCCAAATGCCTCCTGATAAGTATACTTCATAATATGCTCAGCATCCTCAAATTTAATATTAGGAACTGTTTTTGTAATTATATGAGCAAATTCTTGCTCATTACCTGTATAATCTTCTATATATCCACCAAACTTAAGAACTTCTACCATGTTTGAAACTAATTTATCTGCATGATATATCTTATATTTATTTAATATTTTCTTTCTTCTTAATAGGATAGCATAACAAATACTTCCTATAATTATCATAACTATACTGCTTATTTCTATTGTCTTTACAAATTTATAATAATTTTTATTTTCCTTTTTTAAATATTCTTCTTCATCCATATTTATTTGATTAGTTATGTTTTCTTGATTTTCTTCGTTAACACTTTCAGATAAAACATTTTCTTCTTCTGTACTAGTACTTTCTTCTTCCTCTCCTTCTTGGTATCCTTCATTATTATTAATTTGATTTATGGAAGGTGTTACTTCTACCTTCTGCCATCCCAAACCTTCTAAATAAATTTCTACCCATGCATGTGCCTGACGATCTGTAAGAACTGCCTTATAAGTTCCACTATCTTGTTCTTTAAATTGAGACGGCTTTGCTATATATCCTGTAACATATCTTGCTGGTATTCCATACATCCTATACATTAAAGTTGCAGTAGTTGCGAAGTGAATACAATAACCTTTTCCACTTTCAAATAAAAAGTATTCAGGTATTTCCTGATCCAATGGTATTACTCCAGGAGTTAAGGTATAAGATGCCATTGACCACATAGTATTTTTTATAAATTCTGTAACATCACTTGGATTATATAATGGATTTTCATTGCAAAGTTCTGCAAGACGTGGAAATCTTTCTTTTGATACATTTAAATATCGTCTTCTAGCATAGCTCTCATAGTTTTCCTCCATATTTTTATAATCTAAAACAGCATCACTTTCTTTTTTTTGTAGCACCTCTAAAAAATCCTGCTGACTATAAATTGAGAATAGATATTCATCACCTTGCCTACGCTTATATTCTGAAATATATGGAATATAATATTCTTCACTGTCCGAAGTAAGATTTTTCACTATTAACCATTGATCCAAATTCAAATTCTTTCCTTGATTATCATTTAGGTTTGAATTTTCTACTATACTCTCTGATAAATAGATATTATTAACTAAATCGAATTGTCTATCTTCATAATATTGAATACTATTTTTGTCATCTGATACTATAGTATATATACTTCCAACTCCTGAATAATCTGATTCATCAGCTTCTTCCCATTGATTTTCCATATAATCACTACCTATAAAATTTTTAAGATAAATTACTTCACTAGGTTTTTCTGAAACAGTTACTTCTAATTTATCACTTCCTACAGCATAATTATTTCCTCTACTTACTTTACCCTGATTTCTAATGTTAAATTTCCATGATGCTGTAATTTTACTAACTTCACTTTCTAATCTAACTGGTATAGAGAAAAGCTGTGCCATATGATTATCTATTATTCTATAAACAAATATTAAAGAAATGCTAAAAAATACTACAACTAAAAGTATACCTATCCCCGCAGTATTCATCTGAATAGGCATCATTTTTCTTTTCTTTCTCTTGCCAGATATCAGATTTCCCGTAACAGAAATTCCTATATGGAAAAATACAAATAAACAGACTTGAATAATATTCGGTGGATTTCCTATGATTGGCCCAATTAATATAACTGCAATTGAAACTGGATACAGAAGCCACCCTTTTCCTTTTATAAAAGTAAGCCAATATATAATAAAAGATACTATTATAAAAAATATTAATACTGTCTCAGTAATATCAAAACTCGAAAGTATATTTATGTTATATAACACCACTTCTAATATACTTATCCACTGGCTCACTAAAAGATTGCCATTAAACAAAACTACTAATATAAGAATTATTCCTACAATAAATATTTTTTTGCTCCCATATAAAAGCCAAATAATAAGACATGTAACTAGTGTTAGAAGGTATACTTCTGTCTTTTTGAAAGTCAAGTATGGACTAAAAGATATAGTATACAATATCCCCATAACTCCACAAAGATAACTTAAAAACAATACTATACATGATAGTATATTTTTATTATTTTTCTGTATCTTAAAAACACTTGTTTTTAATTCTATTCCCACATTTTCTATTGTTTTCTTTTTTCTTCTAAACTTAAACAGTAAGACATCTCCTTTCTATCTCTTTTACATAATTTTCTTCTGAAAACTGCATAAGCTCTTGCCTATTTAAGAATACTTTTAATTCTAAATTCAAATAAATAATAGTTTCAAAATTATTATCATATAAATAATTATTTTTTAAATATTCTTCATCAGACAAATTTTCATCAATTACTTCTTCTTTTAACATTAACTCTTCCATCATATTTATATAGTCTTCTTCTGTTCTTACTATTCTATCTACAATATTTAATTTATCTGTATCATACCATCTTACACAGTGTGCTATTTTATTTTCTATAAATCCAAGAGAGATTGCTGAACATAATTCGTAAAAAGCATCCTTTCGTCCTATATCTACTTTTCTTTCATTTCTCATATCTATAAAAAATGAAATTCTATTTTCTATATCTGATGAATACTTTTTAATTAATATATTGTCATTTCTAGCGCTTAATTTCCAATGTATATCACGCATAGAATCCCCTGGCTTATAGGTATTAATCCATGCTATCTCTGGTGGCTGACTAATTAATTCTTCTGAAGTCATTGCTACATCAGGTTGATAGTATATATAATCCCCCTTTTCCAATTCTGTTCTAATTTTACGTCCTGAAGGCAATACTAAAACCTCTAAGTCCCCTTTTCCTTTTACATTTTTTCTTCTATTGAACAATGATAAATAGTCATATACCTTTATTTCTTTTATTCTCAAATGTAAAATACCACAATATTTAGATTTCATCCTAAATTCCATTTCAACCTTACTTTTTGCAGGTACATATCCTTTTATCTTTTTAATTCCAGGCTTAGATACTTTAATATTAAAGTATTCTATTTTTATACAAAATCGTGTAATTGGGAGCCAAGTCTCATTTGTTACTATTACTCTTCCTCTTATTATATTTTCTTTATTTACTTCTACACTATTCACTTGTATCTGTGCATCTATTTTCTTTACAAAATACTTAGTAATAATAAATAAACTTATAAATAATAAAATCTCTGATAATACTAATAGATTTAATACTTCTACTCTATACATTCCTGCTAAATAAAAAGTTAGAATAAGGAATAATAAATAACATATTTTCCGCATTGTATCACTTCCTCTTAAATGATGGCATCTCTGTATTTCTTAAAATTCCCTCTAAAATTTCCTCTTTATCTATTCCATCTATTCTTGCCTTAGCACTAATCTGAACTCTATGTCTTGCAATTGCAGTAAATTGATTATACACATCTGAAGGAGATACAAAGTCATTTCCATTTAACCAAGCAGTAGCTCTTGAAATTTTTACAAGTGCAATAGTTCCCCTTGGGCTTACCCCTACATTAAAATACTCACACTCTCTAGTTGCAGTAATTAATCTTACAATATAATCATATATAGAATCATGTACATAAACTTTTTCTACTTCCTTTTGCATTTTTAATAATAATTCTGCATTAGCAATTGGTGCTAATTTTTCTGTTCTTTTTCCTGCATCTAATTCTTTTGCCATTATAACCTCACTTTTAAAATCAGGATATCCCATTGTTATACAAACTAAAAATCTATCCATTTGTGCTGACGGCAAAGGCTGTGTTCCAGAAGTTCCTAATGGATTCTGAGTTGCAATAACTAAAAAAGGTGAAGGTACCTCTCTAGTATTCCCATCAACTGTAACCTGCATTTCTTCCATAACCTCCAAAAGGGCAGATTGTGTCTTTGGTGAAGTTCTGTTGATTTCATCAGCTAAAAGAAGGTTACAAAATACAGCTCCAGGCTGATATACAAATTTCTCCGTTTCTCTCCTATATATAGAAAATCCAGTTAAATCTGATGGAAGAACATCTGGAGTAAACTGAACTCTATTCCATTTAAGCCCCATAAGTTTTGAAACTGATAATGCTAGTGTTGTTTTACCAACACCAGGTATATCCTCCAACAAAATATGTCCATTAGCTAATACAGCAGATACAACTTCAAATATAAATGATTCCTTTCCTAAAATAACTTGATTCAATTCTCTTAACATTTTTTCTGCAATTTCTCTATAAATACTCATCGCCTCCTATTTTTATTAACCTATTATAATATTAGTTATAATATCTATTACTAATATTATTAATCTAATATTTATTTCTTAATCTTATAATATCCTATTGAGTTAACTTAATGTCAATATTTTACTGTTAAATTTTATTATTTTTACCAAAAAGTAATATTTTCTTAATAGAATTGTGGTTCTAAATAAAAAACTACTTCTATATAATTTGCTAAAGAGTAAAAAAATCCCCCATATAATAATTTTCCATTATTATATGGGGGATTTAAATTAATCTAAATTTTTATTTATTAAATATAATCTTTTGTATCTGTTTTTAGTCCCTTTTTTCTTAATCTTCCTTCTATAAATTCTTTAACTATAGAATAGAAAATTGCAAATAACGGAACACCTATAATCATTCCGACTAATCCTAATACTTTACCAGCTACTAATATAGAGAATAATATCCAAAATGCTGAAATTCCAATAGAATCTCCTAATATCTTAGGCCCAATTACATTTCCATCTAATTGTTGTATAACTAAAATTATTAATAAAAACCATAATGATTGCACTGGTGAAACAAATAAAATTATAATAAAAGAAGGTATTGCACCTATAAACGGTCCAAAGAATGGAATAATATTTGTTATACCAACTATTACAGATACTAATACTGTATATGGCATTTTAAATATTGTTAATATAATAAATGTCAATACTCCTATAATTAATGAATCAATTATTTTGCCAATTAAAAATCTACCAAAAGTATGGTTACTTTTATGAAATAATCTAATTAAGCCCTTTGCATATTCTTCTGTTAAAAGTCCATATGTTACCTTCTTACTTAAAGCACATAATTTTTCTTTATCTATTAATAAATATACTGATACTATTATTCCTAATATCACATTCCATATACTTGATGCAATTTTAGCTACTAAGCTACCTATTGCTGGAATTAAATTAGTTACAAATCTAATAATATAGTTAACTAAATTATTAAAGTTATCTATTAAAGTTTTAGAATATTGATCTTCAATATTTAAATCCTTTATTGCTTTATTTACAAATTCTGTAGTGCTATTTATATATGTAGGTATATCATTTACTAATCCAACTATACTATCTATAACTTGAGGTAATAAAAATTTAACTACCATGCCAATTATAAAAAATGCTGTAATATATGAAAGAACTATTCCCAACCCTCTCTTAGACTTTAACTTTAATTTTTTTATATATTTTGTTTCAAAAACTTTATTTTCATAAAATACTAATAGGAAGTTAATAATATATGCTATTGAAAATCCTATTATAAATGGTTGAAATATTACAATTATAGAATCTAATTTATCTGTAAATATAGATACCTGTGATATTGCCAAATAAAATAAGATAACTGAAACTGCAACTAAAAAAGAATATATAGCTATAGTTGTATATTTATTATTCCAATTAATTTTCATTATAAACCTCTCTTTTCTAAAATTATATCACTTAAATTATAATGTACTTTTTTAAATTTTTTTATTTATTTCTTAAATTTAATTAATTATTCATCATTTAGGAATTATCTAACAAATGAAAAAGCGTGCTACATAATGTTTATTGGACTATTGCTTTAGCACCAAGTCATCACATCATTATATAACACACTTAAGACTAAATTATGAAACCTATAAAAAGTTATTCATAGGATATTTTTATAAATTTAAAGAAATAACAATAGGCTTACTGCCATTACTATCATACCTAAAATTAATCCATAGATTGATAAATGATGTTCTCCATACTCTTTTGCCGCTGGAAGTAATTCATCCAATGATATAAATACCATTATACCTGCTACCATTGCAAATATTATCCCGAATGATAGATCATTAAAGAAATTTCTTAATAGTCCATATCCAACTATAGCTCCAACTGGCTCTGCCATTCCTGATAAAAATGAATACATAAAAGCTTTCTTTTTATCTCCTGTTGCATAATAAATAGGTACTGATACTGATATCCCCTCTGGAATATTATGTATAGCTATTGCAACAGCTATAGGAATAGCTATCTTCATGTCACTTAATGCTGATACGAAAGTTGCTAAACCTTCTGGAAAATTATGAATTGCTATAGCCAAAGCTGTAAATACTCCAGTTCTTAGCAATCCTCTTTTATTTTTCTCCTCTTCACTTTCTTCAGAAGGTATTGACCTAACTTCATGAGGATTCTCACCGCTTGGAACAAACTTATCTATTATTGCTATTAATAGCATCCCTCCAAAAAAGGAAATAACAGTTATCCAACTTCCCGCCTTGACTCCTTTTGCTAAAACCAACGAATCCTTCGCTTTAACAAATATTTCTACCATAGAAACATATATCATAACTCCTGCCGAAAAACCTAAACTAACAGATAAAAACTTTTTATTAGTACTTTTAGCTAAAAAAGCTATTAAACTTCCAATTCCTGTAGCAAGTCCTGCAAACAGCGTTATTAAAAATGCAATTGTTACATCACTCATTCATTTTTCTCCTAACTGCTTTTTAAAATAATTATACACTAATTTTATAATTATTTCCCTCTCATTTAAAATTATTATATATGATAAAGGATTACCGAAATAATCAGTAATCCCACTAACATAAAGTACTGTAATAATAAAGGATTAATTAATTCATGCCAATAGTACTAACAGCATCTCCAGTTACCATTAGTTACCAAGTTGTTAGAGTTCCTTGGACAAGAGCTATTACTTCCACTTCCAAAGTTCTCATTTATAGATCTTATTATATCTCTAACTGCTCTTTCATAACCTCTTCTAAAACCAGCTCTAACTCCTCTTTCAAATCCAGCTCTACATCCATCTCTAAAACCTTTTTGATATCCAGCTCTAAATCCTTTTTCAAATCCACATCTAAATCCTTTTTCATAACTAGCTCTTGCTAATTCTTCTGCTCTACTTAGACCTCTTTCTAAGCCTCTATTGAATCCTTCACGTAATCCTTCATTTCTACCTTGTTGACATCCTCTTTTAAATCCTCTTATAAAGCCTTGCTCTAATCCTTCTCTTAGTCCTCGTTCATAACATTCACGAGAATTTACGACTCCACTACAATTATTGCTATTAGAACTACAATTATTAATATTAGAACTAGAACTTAATGATTGAAAATTGAATTCATCACCTAATCCACCTAATTCTGTTAGATTCACATCATTCTCAAGATCACTTAAAAAAGTATCATCATCACTATTTCCACAGCATCCACTATTATTAGTAGTAGTTGTATTATTAAATTCGTTTAGGCCTAAACTTTCTATGTCAGAAAAATTATTATTTAAAAATTCTCTTTCGAAATCAGTATCATTAAAATCTGAAACTGAATTTCCTTCATCTGTTTGAAGTCTGCTTAAAATTTCTTCAAAATTTTCAGCATTATATTCATAATTAGTTCCCATACTTTTTATCTCCTTGTAAATTGTTATAATACATAATATATGCAGGTATTTTTCAATTGTTAATAATTAATAGATTTTCTTTTATTCATTTAGTAATGAGTTTACTTCCCTAACTAGTTTCTTAACTCTATCCGGTAATCTAGATATAGCCTTTTCTCTTTTTCTTTCATCCTCTATTTGCACTATTCTCATAACTTCTTGTTGAACGCCAGGAATACTATTAAATTCTGAAACTATTCTATTAAACCTTTCAGAAAATCTAGGGTCTTGCATTTTGGCTTGTAATCTCATTATTAAATTATAATTATTCATTAATTACTACTCCTAAAATTATTTTACTTTATATTATTCATATATAAATTTATTTGTGAATAAGAAAAAAAATAAGTAAATATGTTATATTAGTTGCTCCGTCGCAAGCTCCAAGTCGCCCTAACATAACATATTTGCTTATACAAACTAAAGGTTATAATTCCTCATTCCTCGGAATTATGAATCTTACTTCTGCTTCTATTACCCAAGTCACCTTTCTGTGATATTTTAACACTTCAAAACTGAAAGAAAAAAAGGAAGTATAAATAGTTATTAAAATTATAACTATTTATACTTTCCTTCCTTAAGTTTATATTTAGAAGTTTAATGAAGAAACATCTTTATACATTTTAATCTCTTTATCTGACTCTACTTCACTTAAGCTTTCATTCCAATCCTTATCAAATTTTATCTTATATATCTCTATATGAGATTTATCATTTACTGGTGCCATTGCTACATATTCATTTCCACAAATAAGTTTTTGTTCTAGAATAGCATATTCCACCTTATTTCCATTCTCATCATTAAAAGTCATTATTCTCGAATTCATGAATACACACTCCTTTATTATGTTATTTTTATTTTGCTTTAATTCAATAAATTTATGCATATAAACTATTTTTAATAATCACTATAATTCTACTAAATACTCTTGCATCATTTTTATATTCTTACTATATTCATCAGATATTTCAATTATCTCTTTCTTAAAATGATCATGTAAATATTCATTTTTTATAAGAAAATCTAAAATAGCTTTAAATCCCATTTCAGTTCCCTTTATTGCTTTTTCCAGTATTTCTTTATCTGTATCTATTTTCATTTCTTTTATACTATTAAAGATTTCTATTATTTTTCCAAAGGCTCCTTCATTATTAGTAGGCTTTCCACCTAATTCTTCTATTTCCTCAATAATTAGTAGCTTATTTTTTTCTGCTATAGCTAAAGTATTATCAAGAAGCTCAATTACCTTATAATCTTTTGCTTTTTCTAGAAGTTTTTTAATTTCATTTTCTCCCATTATAACTCCTTCTAATTGTGAGTTTAATTCTTTTACAGTTTTTTCTTTCATAATAAAAACACTCCTCTTTATTATTTTTCATAATATAGAGGAGTATTATTCATTCTTATTTATAAATTTTATTCATCTTTATCACAAACTACTTCTTGTTGTAATTTATGATCTATAGCTATATGAATTCTATCTATTCTTTTTTCATCTAATTTTAATAACTTTAAAGTTAAGTTATCTAATTTCACTTCACAATTTTTAGTAGAAGATGGTATTTGTCCAAGCTTTTCTATAAATAATCCAGCTATAGTATCTGCTACTTCTGATTCTAATTCTATACCTAAATAATCACTTATATCTTCTAGTGTCATTAATCCACTAACTATATAATTATCATCATCTATTTTTTCTATGTCTAAATTATCATCATATTCATCATGGATTTCTCCCATAACTTCTTCTATAATATCTTCCATAGTAACTATACCTGAAAATCCACCATATTCATCTATTAGTATAGCTATATATGCTTTCTTTTCTTTTAATTCTTTAAATAAGTCGTCTATATTTTTAGTTTCAATAAAGAAACATGGTTCCTTCAATAAATCCCTTATTTCAACATTATCTATTCCCTTTTCAACTATACTTGCAAATAAATCCTTCATATGCAATATACCTATAATATTATCTATTTCATTTTCATATGCAGGTATTCTTGAAAAGTTCTCATCTAAGATGTCCTTAATGCAATCTCTTATATTATCATTAACATCTAATAAAAATGTTTCTGTTCTAGGTGTCATTACCTTTTTAGCACTTGTATCATCAAATTCTATAATTCCATCAATCATTTCTCTTTCTGATTGATTTATAGCACCATTTTCTTCTCCTATTTCTATTAAGCTTCTAATCTCTTCTCTTGAAATTTGCTCTTCTATTCCTTCTGTATTAACTCTAAGTAACTTTAAAATAATGTTGGTTGAAAATGATAAAAACCATACAAAAGGCTTGGTCACTTTAGAAACAAAGATTATAACCTTTATAGATGACATTGCTAATTTTTCTGAATTTTGAAGTGCTATTCTTTTAGGTACTAATTCTCCTAAAACTAATGTAAAATATGATATAGCAACTGTTGTTAAAACTAATGCAATACTTTCACTATAAGGAATATTAAAACCCTTTAAAAAATTTGCAAAACTATATGAAAGTGATGTTGCTGCTGATGCCGAAGCAAAGAATCCTGCAAATGTTATTCCAACTTGAATTGTTGATAAGAATTTATTTGGATCCTTTAAAACATTCTTTAATAATTTTGCTTTTTTATTTCCTTCCTCAGCTAGAATATTGATTTTAGTTTTGTTCAATGACACTATTGCCATTTCAGCAGATGCAAAAAATGCATTAATAACAACTAAAATTAAAATTAAAATTAAACTACTCCCGGGACTTCCTTCCATTTACTCATTCTCCTTATTTTTATATAATGAAATCATTTTATCATAATTTATAATACTATATCAAATTTATATTTATAACTCTACAGGTTAAATTGTCTTAATTTTTTAAATTATACCATCATAATTCATAATTATAGGCTAAAACTCTTAATAATAAAGTTTTACTCATATTTATAAATAAAATTTTAAAATAGATATTCTTAAATTTATAGTTTATATAATTTCTAAATAATAAAAAAATCATTTTATTTTTATAAAATGATTTTTTTATAGCTCCTTACTTATTATCTTTTTCCATAGCTTCCTTCAAAGTATGCCATGCTAATACTGCACATTTTACTCTTGCAGGCATGTTTGATATATTCTTAAGAACTATTGCATCTTCTAATGCTTCTAACTCATCCTCGTCATCAATTTCTCTTTTAATCATACTGATAAAAGTTTCTACTAATTTCAAGGCTTCTTCTTTACTCTTACCCTTAACTAAATCTATCATCATTGAAGTTGATGCTTGAGATATTGCACATCCCTGACCTGTAAAAGCTAAATCTTCTATTATATCTCCATTTAACTTTACTTCTAATGTTATTTCATCTCCACAACTTGGATTGTGACCTCTTTCGCATAGATCTGCATGATCCAACTTTCTTCTATTATGCTTAGATGCACTATGCTCCATTATAAGAGTTGTATAAATTTCATTTAAATCCATTAAACCCTACCTCCATTTAGAAAACATATCATATGTTTTTTTAATTGCTTCTACTAACCTATCAATATCTTCCTTAGTATTATAAAAGTAAATACTTGCTCTAGCTGTTGCATTTACTCCTAAATATCTCATTAGAGGTTGTGCGCAATGATTTCCAGCTCTAATACAAACTCCAAATGTATCAAAAATTGAGGCCATATCATGTGGATGAACTCCCTTTATTTCAAAGGATAATACTCCACCTCTTTTTTCAATATCTCTAGGTCCATATATTTTTACATAATCTAATTTACTTAATTCTTCCATAGCATAAGACATTAGTTCTTTTTCAATTTTTTCAACATTATCCATTCCTATTTCATTTAAGTAATCTATTGCTTTTGATAATCCTACTGCCGCTTCTACGTTTTGAGTACCTGCCTCAAACTTATATGGTAAAACATTAAAGGTAGTCTCTTGCTCATATACATATTCTACCATATCTCCTCCAAATAATACAGGAGGCATCTTTTCTAATAATTCCTTCTTACCATATAATACACCTATACCCATTGGAGCTAAAAGTTTATGTCCCGCAATAACTAAGAAATCTGCATTTAAATCTCTTACATCTACTTTCATATGAGGTACACTTTGAGCCCCATCTACTATAACTACAGCTCCCTTAGAATGTGCATATTCTGCTATTTGCTTTACAGGATTTATAGTTCCTAAAGCGTTGGATACATGAGTTATACTTACAATCTTAGTTTTGTCAGTAATTTTAGTATGAACTTCTTCTTCAGTCAATTCTCCATTTTCATCTGTGTACATATATTTTAAAATTGCACCTTTAGCTTTAGCTACATTTTGCCATGGGATTAAATTCGAATGATGTTCTGCTATAGAAATTACTATTTCATCGCCTTCATTAATAAAATTCATTCCATATGACATTGCAAGTAAATTGAAGGCTTCTGTTGCGTTTTTAGTAAATATTATTTCCTCTGAATGTTCTGCATTAATAAAGCTTCTTACTTTTTCCCTAGCTTCATCATAAGCCTCAGTAGCAAGGACGCTTAATTCATAAGCCCCTCTATGAGGATTTGCATTAGTCTTTTCATAATAATTTTTAATTGCATCTATTACTACTGTAGGTTTTTGTGTTGTAGCAGCACTATCTAAATAAGCTATTCTCTTTCCATTTTTCTCTTTATTTAAGGTAGGAAAATCCTTTAAAAAATCTTTTTTATTCATTATCCAAACATCCCTTTATTACAGCTAAAATTTCATTTTTTGTTGATTCGTCTACTACTTTATCTATTATTGGATTAAAAGCACCTTCAATTATTACTCTTCTAGCATCATTATAACTTAATCCTCTACTCATTAAATAAAATAGCTTATTTTCATCTATCTTTCCTGATGCTGCTGCATGCTCACCAGATACATCATCTTCATCACATAATAATAATGGAAGAGCTTTTGCTTTTACCTTTGGTGATAAAATCATACAATATTCATCTTCAGCACCTTTACTTTTAGAAGCTCCTCTTTTAAAATCGATAGTTCCTCTAAATATCTTACTTGCTTCTCCCTTTAATGCACCTCTTGTAGTAATTTGGGAATTACTTCTTATTCCTCTATGAGTAACTACATAGTTCATATCTATTACTTTTTTATCTCCACCAAGATAAATTGAACTTAATTTAGATTCTGAACTATCTTCTATCAAATCTCCATGATAATTTGTAACACTTACTTTTCCACCTAAATCTATTGAAACAAATTCTACCTTTCCATAACTATTTATATCTGATAAATTTGAATCTATATTTACAGTATTTCCATTTAATAAATTTACTTTAACTACTTGTATATTACTATCATTTTTACTGAATATTTTGCATACTCCATTATGATAGCCTTCAACTTCGTCCTTTGAATTGTATTTAATAATTATCTTTGCTTCAGAACCCTCTTCTGCAACTACTAATATATTATCTACTAAAGTACTATTTTCCTCATCCATATTAAATTCTAAGATTATCGGGTCTTGAATTCTTGCTCTTTTTTCTATATTGATAAGAAACCCTCTGTTAAAATCAAATTCACCTTGATTAACTAACTCTTCTGATGCCCCATAAACAAATTTTTTATTTAATGGAAATATCTTTCCTTTTTTAAATTCTTCTACAGTTACTCCTTCAAGTTCATTACCAGTTATTTTATAATTATTGAATTCTCCAATTTCTGGAGAGTTATAATTCTTTAATGTTACATCATTAACTTTTAACCAGCTCTTAGTTCTCACAGGAGTCTTGTTAATATTATTAAAACTTATATTATTACTCATTATCCTATGCTCCCTTCTAATTCAAGCTTAATTAAGTTATTCATTTCTACTGCATATTCTAATGGCAATTCCTTTGATATAGGTTCAACAAATCCCCTTACTATCATCGACTTAGCTTCTTCTTCAGAAATACCTCTGCTCATTAAGTAGAATATAGCATCATCACTAATTTTTCCGATTTTAGCTTCGTGTCCTATTTCAACATCATCATTCATTAAATCTATAACAGGAATAGTATCTGACTTAGAAATATTATCTAACATTAAAGATTCACAAGATACTACTGATTTAGAATTATGAGCATTTGCATTTACTTTAACTACACCTCTATAAGTTGCAACTCCTCCATTTTTAGAAATAGATTTAGAATTAATTGTTGATGATGTATTTGGTGCAGCATGAATTATCTTTGCTCCAGTATCTAAGTTTTGTCCTTTACCTGCAAATGATACTCCAGTGAATTCTGCCTTTGCTCCTTCACCCTTTAAAATACTCATTGGATATAACATAGATATTCTAGATCCAAAAGAACCTGATATCCATTCTATTGTTCCATTTTTTTCTACTATTGCTCTCTTAGTATTTAAGTTAAGCATGTTCTTTGACCAGTTTTCTATAGTACTGTATCTTAACTTAGCTCCTTCTTTTACGAATAATTCAACACAACCTGCGTGTAAGTTAGTAACGTTATACTTTGGTGCTGAACATCCTTCTATAAAGTGTAGGCTAGCTCCTTCTTCTACTATAATTAGTGTATGTTCAAACTGTCCTGCTCCTGGTGAATTTAATCTAAAGTATGATTGTAATGGAATATCTACATGTATGCCCTTTGGTACATATACAAATGATCCTCCTGACCAAACTGCTCCATGAAGTGCAGCAAATTTATGATCACTTGGAGTAACGCACTTCATAAAATACTCCTTAACTATTTCTTCATGATCTCTAATTGCAGTTTCCATATCAGTGTATATTACACCTTGTTTTACTAGATCTTCTCTAATACTATGATAAACTACTTCTGAATCGTATTGAGCACCAACACCTGCTAAGGATTTCTTCTCTGCTTCTGGAATACCTAAAAGATCAAATGTTTTTTTAATATCTTCTGGTACCTCTTCCCAACTTTCATTTAACTTAGACTTTGGTCTAACATATGTAACTATGTTATCCATATCTAGCTCATCTAAAGATGGACCCCAAGTTGGTAATTTTATCTTATTATATATTTCAAGAGATTTTAATCTAAACTCTTTCATCCATTCTGGCTCTTCTTTTTCTTTTGATATTGTTTCAACTATTTCTCTAGTCAATCCCTTATCAGTTTTAAATTCGAATTTATCTTCATTTTTTACGTCGTAAATTCCTCTTTCTACGTCTTCCACGTAGGTCTTGTTTTTAATTTCCAAAGCTAGTCACCTCCTTATTACATGGCTTCTACTTTAAAAGCTTCATATCCATTTTCTTGAATTTCATCTGCTAAACTAGCATCTCCAGTTTTAACAATCTTTCCATTAACTAAAACATGAACATAATCCGCGTTTAAGCTTTCAAGAATTTTATTATTATGTGTTATTATTAAAACTCCATTTTCATCATTAGCGAACATCTTAATACCTTCAGATACTATTCTAACAGCATCTACATCTAGTCCTGAATCTGTTTCATCTAATATTGCTAATTTAGGGTTTAGCATAAGCATTTGCAGTATTTCATTTTTTTTCTTTTCTCCACCTGAAAATCCTACATTTAAATATCTCTTTGCATATTCTTGATCCATCTTCAATTCTTTCATATTATTCTTTAAGTCCTTATCAAATTTTAGAAATTTAATTAATTGACCATCTCTTGCTATTTTTGCACTTCTAATAAAGTTTTCAACTGTTATTCCTGGAACTTCTTCTGGACTTTGGAAAGATAAAAATAATCCTTTTTTAGCTCTCTCATCTGTCTTAAGTTCTGTTATATCCTCGCCTTCGAAAGTAATATCACCTTCTACTCTTTCATACTTTGGATGAGCCATTAAAGTATTTGCTAAAGTTGATTTACCTGCACCATTTGGACCCATAATTACATGTATCTCACCTTTATTAATCTTTAAATCTAACCCCTTTAAGATTTCCTTTCCTTCTACAGCTGTTTTTAGTCCATTTATATTTAATAAAACATCGCTCATTTTTTTACATCTCCTTGTTGTAAATATTATATATTTAAATTAAATCTTATCATTTCACTCTGAATTAATTATATCATACTAAACTACTAAGAATTAATCAACTGTTATTTTACTAATAATCAACTATAATAGCTAATTACATATTAATAACTTTTATTATCTTTACATTTCTAATTAATATTTTATTTTATGTAGAAAAATGGTATCAAATAAATTTAATTACAATAAAACTATATAATTTAAAAAATAAAAAACTCCCTAAGGAGTTTTTAAAACTTAAAATCTTCAGTAATTTTCAACAAATTATATCAATAATTCTTAATTGTTAATTTTTAATAGTGCTCTCTAGCTACAGCCCTCTATATTTCCTTAGCCAATACGTATCTTCTTAATCCTCCATACTTTAATTTATCTTTTTTAATCTCATATCCTAATTTTTCAAATGTATTTACACTATATTTATTATATGGTGATGCAGTTGAAGTTAATATTTTAACTTTTTCCTCTTTAGCTATATTTTCTATTTTTTCACATAAAACTCTTTGAAGTCCATTTCCCCTATAATCACTTCTAACTACTGTAGATTCTACTTGAGCAACTTCTAGTAACTTTTCTCCTTCTAAATCTAAATCATAGCCATAGTTGCCCTTTTCATATCCTTTTTTTATATAAACTGCCATTGCTATTAATTCATTTTTTTCATCTAAGTAGCCTATAATTTTACCACCATTTCTTAAATAACTTATAAACTCTTCTTTTTCTGTTGGCGCATATAGCTGCTTATCTTCTAAATCTTCCATTATAGTGTCTTGTAGCTTTATTATATCCTCTATATTACTTAAGTCCAAAATTTTATATCTTGCATTAACTATTACTCCTGATTTATTTTTAAGCTTTAGTGTTTCTTCCAAGCTTACCCCTCCCTTTCATATCTATATTATCATATTTTTCTATCTTAATATTGTTACGTTGTTTTATATGCTATTTTCTAAAAACTTAAATATTGAATCTAGATATTCTTCTAAAATATCGTTATTTTCTAGATAAAGCTCATGCTTAGCATTTTTAAACTTTATTAATTTACAAGTCTTACACCTTTTTGCAAACTTTTTAATGCCTCCATCTCCAACTAAGCCATCATTTCCTGCCTGAAATAATAATACCTTAGACTTTATCCTTCCTATATTCCCCTTTTTTAAGGCATATTTAATTGCATTCAATGATTCATAGAGCCACCTAAAGGAGCCTCCTCCTCGTTGTATTTTATTATTTCCAACTATTTCTCTATAATAATAATTGTATCTACTTTCATTTGATGTAGATGCTAAAAAGAAATCATATGTACCGTCATAAGGCACATTACCAAGTATAAAATCATCACCCTTTCCAAATATTAACGCCAATTTAGCTACAAACCTAGCTATAACCCCAGGCACTTTTCCAATTGCTATTTGAAGCATAGGAGAAGATAAAATTACCTTACTGAAATATTGTGGATATTTTTCAATAAACATAGTTCCTATAGTACCACCCATAGAATGAGCAAATAAAAATAAGCTTTTATTTTTTCTTATCTTAACTTCATTATCTATAAAATATTTTAAATCCTTTATATAATAATCGAACTTTTCTACATTAATTTGGCTTTTATCATTGGCTCCTAAGTTACCAGACCTTCCATGGCCTCTATGCTCCATAATAAATACAGAATAACCTTCCCTAGTAAAATAATATATTATTTCCATATACTTTTCTATACATTCTGTAAAACCATGAGAAATTACTATTCGCCCTCTTTCATTTTTCACTTTATACTTTTCAAAATATATTTTATTTCCTTTTTCCCCTGTAAAATTACCACAAGTCTTGATATATGTAAGCTTTTTTCTAACATCCTCTACTATGTCCTCATCCATACCAAAATTCATAAAATACTTTTTATTACTCATTAGTACTACCTCATAATAATTAATCCTTAGTATTTTACCTCAATTTAGCAAATTTTATTAAAAAAAATAAAGAAGTAAATATATTATATTGGTTACTCCGTCGCTTCTCTCCAAGTCGTCCCAATATAACATATTTACTTCTAAAAACTGATGATTTAAATTTAGCTTAATATAAAGTTTTGTATTGCTAGTAATGTTTTTATATCCATAATTTCATTTGATTTAAGTAATTCCTTAGCTTCTTCTTTTGTAACCATAATAACTTCTATGTCTTCATCATCTTCTAAGTTTTCTTTTGAAACTGTGCCATTGCAAGTACATTTTACAAATGCAACTGATTCATCTGTCATACCAGCTGAAATATATACTTTCTCTTTAGTTCCTTGCCTATCTATCTTTATTAGATCTAAGCCTGTTTCTTCTTTTAATTCTCTTCTTACCGCTTCTTCAAACTTTTCATTTCCATCTAGTAAACCTGCTGGCAATTCTAGAACATAATTATTTATAGGTACTCTAAACTGCCTAATAAGTACTAATTTATTTTCATCAATATGCTCTGCAAAAATAATAACAGCATCTATATTATCTTCTCCACTATAAAAAAACTTATTTTTAACTGTTTCTAAACTTTTTCTTGATGCTATTGTCCAGTTTCTTAAATTACCTTTTTTATTAACATAATCAGCACTATATAAAGATAAGTACTTAGTAGCTGCTAATGTCTTAATATTTTTAACCTTAGTCATTTTTTCATCTCCATAATTTCTATTTTCTTACTATATATTTTACTTTTATTTTACAAATGATTCAACTTTATCACTAGATTTATTACAATTATTGCTTTAAAATTATAATATACTATTTTTACATGATGGAGGATGTCTTAATTGAAGGAAATTAACAAAAAATTTAAAGAAAATATTTTATTGGGAACCTATTTAATTATTTTATATTTCATTCTATCAAACCTTAAATTAGTAGGATCTACCTTAGGAAATATATTTAATATAATCAATCCTTTTATAATAGCCTTTTCTATGGCTTTTGTTTTAAACTTACCAATGAAATTTTTTGAAAATAAAGTTTTTAATTTTTTAGATAAAGAAAAATCAAATTTTATTAGGGGCTTAAAAAGACCATTATCAATTCTAGCTACATTTATTACTCTTATAGGGTTAATTATAGCCTTAGGACTGTTTGTTATTCCACAATTATTATCTAGTGTAGCTACACTTTTAGAAACAGTTCCCGATTATATAAAATCTTTCGAAGGTCTAATTAATCAGTATGTTACTTCTACAGAAATATTGCAAAATATATATAATACACTTATGAGCACTTGGAAAGAATTACTCCAGTTTTCTGCTAATTTTTTAACTACATCTTTAAGTAGTATTCTAAATACTACAATGACTATAACTAGTGGAATTTTTAATTTTATACTTTCTTTAGTACTAACTATATATATGTTAGCAAGTAAAGAAACTTTAATATATCAACTAAAAAAATTCTTATATGCTTTTGCAAAAAAAGAAATTGCAGATAAAACTATAGAGGTCGGTAGACTTGCTAATAATACATTTTCTAAATTTATTACCGGACAGTGTGTTGAAGCCTGTATACTTGGGGCTTTATGTTTTATTGGTATGAATATATTCTCCATGCCATACCCATTATTAATAAGTGTACTTATAGGTGTTACCGCATTAATTCCTGTTTTTGGTGCCTTTATCGGTACAATTCCAGCTGTTTTTTTAATACTTATAATAAATCCAATTCAAGCTCTTTGGTTTATTATATTTATTTTATGT
The DNA here is from genome assembly GCF_050585245.1 of Clostridium nigeriense. GTDB lineage: Bacteria > Bacillota > Clostridia > Clostridiales > Clostridiaceae > Clostridium > Clostridium nigeriense_A. The sequence goes on along the minus strand of NZ_JBNOOF010000002.1, from coordinate 175,441 downwards.
CTACAACAATTTGAAGGAAATATTATTTATCCAAGAGTTGTTGGAAATTCAGTTGGACTTTCTGCAATATGGGTTATGCTTGCTATGATAGTTGGCGGAAGTACCCTTGGATTAGTAGGAATGTTAATTGGTATTCCACTCTTTAGTGTAGCTTATCAACTAATTAGAGAATATACTAATAAAAGATTATCTAATAAGAAAATAAAATTATAAAAGGAAGTGATATTTCTCACTTCCTTTTATATAGCCAATTATAACTATTATAAATGTTTTTTACCTCTAAAATTAAAGTAAGGTATCCAACTTATCTTTGTATTCTTGAATTACCTCTATAAATTTATTGGCTATTTCAGGATCAAACTGTGTCCCACTATATTTTTTCAACTCTATTATAGCTTCATCATAAGTTTTTCTAACATTATACGGCCTATTTGAAGTCATAGCATCAAAACTATCAACTACAGTAAGAACCCTAGCTAAATAAGGTATTTCTTCTCCCTTTAATTTATACGGATAGCCAGTTCCATCATATTTTTCATGATGATGTAATATTATAGGTATAATATCTTTTAAGGATTTTACCGGCTTAATTATTTCTATTCCATCTTCTGGATGACGTTTTAATTGTTCCCATTCTTCATTAGTTAGAGGCATTTTCTTAATTAATATATCCTGAGAAATATTAATTTTTCCTATATCGTGCATATAAGAACCATATATTAATAAATTCTTATCTTCATTACTTAATTCTAATTTATCTGCTAATAATCTACTATAAAACACTACTCTTTCTGAATGTCCATATGTATATCTATCTTTAGCATTTATTACACTAATTAAAGTCTTAATAGATGTAACTAATTCTATATCTTTTTCATCTATCTCAGCTTTCAATTCATCTAGTATTGATATATATGTCTCAACTCTATTTTTATTAAAAAATTTTGCTCTATATAAAGCATCATCTGCACTTTTTATAAGTTCTACATCATCCTTAGCCTTATCAGGATATGTGGAAATTCCCATTGAAGCAGTTAATAAACCATTTGGCTGATTTTCCTCTCCATAGAATTTTGTAGACTCAATTGTTTTTCTAATTTTATCTGCTATAGAAAGTGCTTCTTGCTCTGTTGTATTAGGTAATATAACTGCAAATTCTTCTCCACCATATCTTGCAGGTATATCATCTTGTCTAACATTATCTCTTAGTATTCTTCCTATAGTCCTTAATACTTCATCTCCCTTTTGATGCCCATACAAATCGTTATAATTCTTAAAATAATCTATATCAACAAATATCATAGAAACAGGTTCTTTATATTTCTCTGATATTGCTACTTGCTCTTTTAACGTATCATGAAAATATCTATGATTGAACACTTGAGTTAAGCCATCTTTATTTACTAGTTCTTCTAACTTACTAATATGTTCACCTTCAATCTTAACATAAAATCCTAAAGGCCATGCCGTTAAAATAAAAATTCCTGAAAGAATTAAATCATTTTGAAAATATTTATTAACAGACATATTCGGAAGGCATAAAATATCCATTCCTAATATTAAAACTGAAGAAATAAAAGCAACTACTATTCCATTTTTTAAGCCTAATTGTATTGTAGAACTGGTTATTATAAAAAGAAATATATATTTATATTCACTTTTATAACCTCCTGATAAAAGTACTGACATAAAAAATATTGCGATAAAAAACAAGTTTTCTATAAACATTATATATCTATAATTTTTCTTATCCATTCTTTTGGCTGATGGAAATGACCATAAAAAATATATAAATAATAATATTAATCCTGCTATAAATATCCCCATATAAGCTGATTGCCTGTAAATCATATTTTGAGATAATTCATCAGTATCAAAAAAATATTGAAAAAATATAATTCCAGTAAACATTAATGATGCCAATTTTACTATTGAAACCATATCATTTATTTCTTTTAATCTATCATTTTTCATCTTCATCATAGCAATAATCTCTTTCTGTATTAAATGAAGATCGGAAAATCCGATCTTCATTTAATTATTCATCTTTTAAAGCTTTTGGCTCTTCTGGTTGATACATAGCCCACCAACAAGCTGAAGTAGATACTACAGATGCAATTACTGTAGCAAAAGCTGCAACTGCCATTAATACTTTATTGTTTAATCTTTTCATTATTGTTTCCCCCTCTAGAATTAAGTATTTTTATAAATAAAGAATCTATTATATTAACTATAAAATGACCAAATTTTGTTAATGTAAATACTTGCCATAATACACCAATATATATACATGAAGAATATAATAAAAATACATTCTTTTTACTTACATAACTTGTGATTATGTTAAATATTACAATAATCATATAAATAGACAATATAATAATAGATCCTCTTTTTAACCTTTTAATTTTATCAACCTTTTTAATAGGCTTATTAGGACTATCTACTGGTGCTAATTTGTAAATGATAATAAATGAAATAATATATAATAAAATTCCTATAAAAATTATATAATTACTATTTAAACTCATATTTTTAATTATATAAACTGGAATAACAGCTATTAAAACACCAACTATTGCACAATTAGCAGCAGTACTAGCATGTGCGCCTCCTGAAAATTTTCTTAAAATAGCTGAAGAAAAAGAAATTATTAACGCTTCAATCATTACATTAAAAATGGCTCCAACTATTGCTACTAATAAAATAGATATTCCCATATGAAAAAAAGCAAATAACCCATATTCAATAATACTTCTTTTATCTTCGTCTAAGTTTAATTCTCTTTTTAAATTATTAGATATATTTTTACTTAACACTTCTAAACTCATACTTCTTTATACTTCTTTCTTTTTTTTATCTATCATATAAAATGTTGATATTATAATTCCTGTAATAACTAATGAAGGTATTCCTAAAATAGTTTTACTAACTGGATCTTTAAATAAAGTTTCCAAATCAAGATTCATAAAATTAAGAATAGAAACATTTATTGCTTCTGAAATTAGTTGAACCAAATATGTAAATATAATACTCTTAATCCCATTAATAACATCTATTTTATTATATGAAACTATTATAAATAATAAAAATAATACTGATAAAATCATATGTACGCCATAATTTATTGGTAACATCCTAGTAATATAAATAATTATTGAAAATGCTATACTAGTTACTAAGTACTTTTTCCTATTTATCTCTGTTTTAGAAAAAACATAAATTGCAAATATAACTAAAAAACTTTCTGGAATTGCTCTTAGAACAAATTCTATTGGTTGTAATTTTAACATTTTTAGTCTCCTTTTTAATTCATTATTAAGTTAATTAATAATCTTTCTCATTTGTTAAATTTAAATGCTTCACTATACTATATAATATTATAAATACAAATACTCTTATAAATATATCACCTAAACTAAGTACACTATAGCCTGTATCAAATATGTCTGTTAGAACTTTTAATTTAGTATTAGCATCTCCTAATATATGTATATCATTTACCTTATTAAAGGAATCGTAATTCGCATATCCTGTGAAATATGAAATAGTTGGGAAAACAGGCATATATCCATTATTGGCAGTAATAGCTATATCATTTAATATACCTCCAATTACTACAAATATAGAACCTATTATAGCTGAAATATATTGCTTATATTTAAATATTAATGGAAGATATGAACATAAATAAAAAGTTTTTAACAATCCTGCATAATTTATAACTTCATAGTTCTCCATAAAAATATTAATTTGAACAAATAAATATACTAACTCCATAAATATTACTGGATAGATTGTCCAACTTTTAAATAAAGGTCTTAATTTAAATCCTTTAATTTTGCAAATTATAAATGAAATTATGATAGTTTCAATCATTATTTTTCCCTTCTGATTTGTTTATTTATCCTAATTAATAACTATAATAATTATACTATTAACTGTTATTCTTTTCCATAGTTTTTCATTATTTTTATTTATTTATTGAATGATTTTTTATAATCAAGTAGATAAAAGTAAAAAACAGGAATATATTTTCGAATACAATTTGCAACTGATATCAATGAATTTACATAAATAATCCTATAAATTTTTACTCAAAAGGGACCGTTAAAAACAGTCCCTTAATGTAAAATGTATAATTTTAAATTTTTATTTTGCATTTTTCTACAGTTACTTTATAATATTTATTAATTTTCTCCATAAATATTTAATGAAAATCCTCTTTCTAGAGCCTCTTTTGCATATTCTTTAGCACCAAATAATGATAAATCTCTATAATTTCCACATTGGATTTCATTAGCCGCAGGTATTTCTTTTGCATCTAAAACCCCTTCTAATGCAGTTTCTAATGCTTCTTTTATTTCTTCTGGACTTCTATCTCCCCAAATACTTAAATAAAATCCTGTTCTACAGCCCATAGGAGATAAATCTATAATTCCATCTACTTTACTTCTAAGCTCATGTGCTAATAAATGTTCTAACCCATGCATTGCTGCTGTACCAAAAGCTTCTTTATTAGGTTGTAAAAATCTAATATCAAATTTAGTTACCTTATCTCCTTTTTCTCCTTCAAGTAAACAACACTTTCTGATATAAGGTGCTTTAACAATTCTGTGATCTAATTCAAAACTTTCTACTTTTTCCATTTCTATTCCTCCTCCAAATATTTATATAATTAATTTACTACATTAATAAAGAAATTAATAGATACACTTCAAAGCTGAATTATAGAATTTATAAAAACTTATTCACATACTAATCTTTTATAAATTCCTAAAAAATAAAAAAGTACCTAAAGGATAAACCTTAGGTACATTATTCGCCTATATATTACCCTTATCTAACAGGAATTAGCACCACACAATAAAGTTAATTCAGGTATGAAATAAATTAACCTTGTCGGTTGCCGGGTTTCATAGGGCCAGTCCCTCCACCACTCTTGATAAGTATCTTAATATTCTTTTATATATTATAAATCTTTTCCTTAATTTTGTAAATATTTAAAATAAATATACTTTCTTTACTCTATCCAATCTGCTTTGAATAAAGCCATAGGAATTGCATCGTAATATTTTCCATTTCTATATATTTCATTTTTTAATAAACCTTCTTCTTTAAATCCAACTCTCTTATAGCATGCTATTGCTCTACTATTAAAAGAAAATACGAAAAGTTTTATCTTATTCATATTTACTTCTTCAAATATAAATTTTATCAATACTTTTAAAGCATCACTTCCATATCCTTTATTCCAGTAATTCTTATCCCCAATCATTATTCCTATTACACAGGTTCTATTTTTCATATCACATTTATTGATACTACATCCACCTATATAACTTCCAGTTTCTAAGTCCTCTATGGCAAAATCGTAAGTAAAATCTTCATTTGCCTTTCTAGTTCTTACCCATTCTGCTTCCTGCCATTTAGTCATTGGAAATGGTATATTTGAGTCTAGAAGCTTTTTAACTTCTTCATCATTTATAAATTCTACTGCTCTTTCTATATCTTCTTCTTTGTACGCTCTTAATCTAACTAATCTACCATTATACATAAGATATGCCCCCTTTTTATATTTCTATAAATCATATCATTCAAATATAAGCAAGTCAATTTATAATAATATAATTTTTATGATTCTATTTAAACTAAAAAAGAACCCTATTTATAATAGAGCTCTCATTTTATATTGCATTATTTTTTTATAAGTAATAATATTATTGAAATTAAACTAAAGGCTAAACTAACCATATTTATGTATGTTACTACTTGCTTTGGTGTAAATCCTTTTGCCTCTAGCCTATAATGAATTTGACTTCTATCAGCTTGATAAACTGGCTTTCCATCTTTAAATCTTTTAATTATAACAAATATATTATCAAATATAGGTATTGCTAAAGCTAATATAGGTATAAATAAACTCATAAATGTAGCTTGCTTAAAAGCACCATCTAAAGCAATTATACTTAGCATAAAACCTAAGAAATTTGCTCCAGAATCACCCATAAATATCTTTGCTGGATATTTATTATACATTAGAAATCCAAGGGTAACTCCTGAAACTATTAATGACATGCTAATAGATTCACTTTGCTTCAATATTATTGCTGCACCGGCAAAAGTTATTGATGAAATAAGTGAAAGTCCACCAGCAAGTCCATCCATTCCATCAGACCAATTAATTACAGTTGTTACTCCAAATATCCAAGTAATAGTCAGAATAAATTGTATTGCTTTAGATAACAATAAATACTCTCCCGTAAAAGGATTTGTAAACCCTCTAAACACTACTCCTGCATTATAAATAATAAAAGCTGCTATTAATTGGATAATTAGTCTTGGGTATATTGGGAACTCCTTCCCCCTAGTTTTATAATAATCATCAACTAATCCTATTGCTAAAATAAGTAATGATCCAATAAATATCCAAATTTTTTCACTTGTTATACTATAATTATTAACTAAAAAATATACTATAAAAAATCCAATAAACATGGCTAACCCTCCACAAAGTGGTGTCTCTTTTCCATGTTTTTTCCTTTTAGTTGGCTTATCTGTAAAACTCAATTTATAAGATAATTTTATCAAACTTGGTGTTATAAAATATACTAATAAAAATGCTAATATAAAAGATAATATATATCGCATACTATGCTCCTTAAAATTTAATGCTATTTATTATGTTAATTAACCATTATCTTATTATACTATTATCATCAATTATTATCAATTACAAAAGAATTACGATTTATAGTAAAAAAGTGCAACTATATAATTTTGCTTATTCCGTCGCTACGCTCCAAGTCATCGCAAAATTAATAGTTACACTTCAAAGCTGAAGGAAGGAAATTATAAAAAGTTATTAACAGGATAAACTTTTTATAATTTCCTAAAGAATAAAAAAGAAAATCCCCTAAAAATAGGGGATCTTGTTAATTCTTTGCTTGTATCATATCTTTAACTTTCATAAGCCTAGTTAAAGCTCCTCTTTCATTTTCATCAAGCTTCATTCTAATATACTTAATAGTTTCTTGTAATGAAGGAATAGTCATATACTCAAGAGCATTAACTCTTCTCCTAGTCTTCTCTATTTCATCAGCCATTAACTGAGTTGATTTTTCAACTTCAGCAAGTTCTAAAAGCTTTGGTAATATACTATAAAGCTTAGAAATAGAATCATCTAATTCTGATGATGTACTTGCAAAACCATATGGAAATATACTACCTTCATCACCTTCAAGCTGCCTATGAAAGTCCATCTTTGGAACATTAACACTCATTATATTTTTAGTTCCTACTTCGACAGATATACTCTCTTTTGGATAAGCTACTGCTTCTTCTAGAAATTCTGAGCTCATAACAGCTCTAGCCATAACGAAATCCTTAAGTGCTCCTTGAAGCTCCTCTTCTACAGATTTTCTTAATTCATTATTATATTTGACAAGATTAACGAATTGTCTCATAAGCTCATCTTGCTTATCCTTTAAAAGTTTATGCCCTCTTGTTGCTGTAACTAATCTTTTCTTAAGCTTAGACATCTCCATTCTAGTAGGATTGACATTTAATCTTGCCATTGCTATTCTTCATCTCCCTTTGGCATATACTTTTCAAGATACTCATCTCTAATTCTCTTAAGTTCAGTTCTTGGAAGTATCTTCAAAAGCCTCCATCCTAATTCTAATGTCTCTTCTATACTTCTATTTGCTGTAAATCCTTGAGATACATATTGTTCCTCAAAAGCTTCTGCAAACTTCGCATATTGCTTATCTATATCTGATAATGCTGATTCACCTAAAATAGCTGATAATTCTTTTGCTTGCTTACCTTGTGCATAAGCTGAGAATAATTGGTTCATAGTATCAGCATGATCTTCTCTAGTCTTATTCTTTCCTATCCCCTTATCTTTAAGTCTTGATAATGATGGAAGAACATCTATTGGAGGCATAATTCCCTTCTTGTATAATTCTCTTGAAAGGATAATTTGACCTTCTGTAATATATCCAGTTAAATCTGGAATTGGATGTGTCTTATCATCTTCTGGCATAGTTAATATAGGAATTTGTGTTATTGATCCTTCTTTACCTCTAAGTCTACCTGCTCTCTCATATAATGTTGAAAGGTCAGTATATAAATATCCTGGATATCCTCTTCTACCTGGTACTTCTTTTCTAGCCGCTGATACTTCTCTTAACGCTTCTGCATAATTTGTTATATCTGTCATAATAACAAGTACATGCATTCCTTTTTCATAAGCCAAGAATTCAGCTGTAGTAAGAGCCATTCTAGGAGTTGCTATTCTTTCGATAGCTGGGTCTGATGCAAGATTCATAAATAATACTGAGTTATCTATAGCACCAGTTTTATTAAATTCATCAACGAAGAATTGAGATTCTTCAAATGTAATACCAATAGCAGCAAATACAACTGCAAAATTAGCATCAGAATTTAAAACTCTCGCTTGTCTTGCTATTTGTGCAGCTAATTGTGCATGAGGAAGTCCTGATCCTGAGAATACAGGTAATTTTTGTCCTCTAACTAGAGTATTAAGTCCATCTATAGCGGAAATACCAGTTTGAATAAATTCTGATGGATAATCTCTAGATACTGGATTTATAGCTTCTCCATTTATATCTAATCTCTTTTCAGCTATTATATTCGGACCATTATCTATTGGGTGTCCCATACCATCAAAGATTCTTCCAAGCATATCTTCTGAAACCCCAAGTTCAAGGGGTCTTCCTAAAAATCTAGCCTTAGTTTCTTTTAAATTAATACCTGATGATCCTTCAAAAAGTTGAACCATAGCCCTAGTTCCATTAATTTCAAGAACTTTCCCTCTTCTCATTTCACCAGTTTGAAGTTCAACCTCAACTAGTTCATCATACTTAACACCTTCAACGCCTTCAACTACCATTAAAGGTCCTACAACTTCTGTCACAGTCTTATATTCTCTAAGCATCTAGAACACCTCCCTCTTCAGTTATTAGTGCATCTATAGCAGATTTTAATTCAATTGCAATCTCATCTATTTTACTTATGCTATCTTCATGAATATATTTACTTCTTGCAATCTTATCTCTAATTTCACTTAAGCCTAAAATTTTATTTAAGTAAACTCCTGCCTTTAATGCTCTTTCTGCTTCTTTTCTAAATAGAAGTATTAACTTTAGCATCTTATATTGTTTATCTAATGATGCATATGTATCAACTTCATGGAAGGCATTTTGTTGAAGATAATCTTCTCTTATTGACTTAGAAACCTCTAACTTTAATCTATCACTTTCAGATAATGCATCTATACCAACAAGGCTTACTATTTCTTGAAGTCCTGATTCCTCTTGTAGTAATGTCATAGCTTCTTGTCTTAAAGTTGACCAATCTGATGCAACCTCTCCATTCATCCATTCATCAATTGTATCTGCATATAATGAATATGAATTTAACCAGTTAATTGATGGGAAATGTCTCTTATATGCCAATTGAGCATCTAATCCCCAGAAAACTTTAACTATTCTAAGAGTTGCTTGAGTAACAGGTTCTGAAAGGTCTCCTCCTGGAGGTGATACTGCTCCAATTGCTGTTACAGCTCCTTCTCTTCCATCTTTACCCAAGCATATTACCTTACCAGCTCTTTCATAATAATCAGCAAGTCTTGATCCAAGATATGCTGGATAACCTTCATCCCCTGGCATTTCTTCAAGTCTTCCTGACATTTCTCTTAAAGCTTCTGCCCATCTTGATGTTGAGTCAGCCATTATTGAAACTGAATATCCCATATCTCTAAAGTACTCAGCAATAGTTATTCCTGTATAAATGCAAGCTTCTCTAGCTGCAACTGGCATATTGGAAGTGTTAGCAATAAGTACTGTTCTCTTCATTAAGCTTTCACCAGTTTTTGGATCTTTAAGTTCTGGGAACTCGTTAAGAACGTCTGTCATTTCGTTTCCACGTTCTCCACATCCAACATAAACAACTATTTCAGTATCTCCCCATTTAGCTACTTGGTGTTGAACAACCGTCTTTCCCGCACCGAATGGTCCTGGAACTGCAGCTGCACCACCTTTAGCTACTGGGAAAAATGTATCTATAACTCTTTGCCCTGTAGTCATAGGTGCTTCTGGTTTTAATTTTCTTGCATATGGTCTTCCTTTTCTTGCTGGCCATTTTTGCATTAAAGTTAATTCCTTGTCACCTTTTTCAGTTTCTACTATACATACAGTATCAACTATAGTAAATTCGCCTTCTTTTATTTCTTTAATTTTACCTTTAACTCCATAAGGAACCATTATTTTATGAAGTACAACTGTAGTTTCTTGAACTGTTCCAATAATATCTCCAGTTTCTACTATATCTCCCACTTTTGCTGTAGGTACAAAATTCCAAAGTTTTTCTCTATTTAAAGATTTAACTGCTACACCCTTTGTTAAAAATGGTGAATTTGCTGCCTTAGCAAAGGCATCAAGTGGTCTTTGAATTCCATCAAACATAGATTCAATAAGACCTGGTCCTAATTCTATACTTAATGGCTCTCCAGTAGTTATTACTGGATCCCCTGGTCCAATTCCTGTAGTTTCTTCGTAAACTTGGATAGATGCCTTATCGTTTCTCATTTCGATTATTTCACCAATAAGACCCTTTTGTCCAACCTTAACCATATCGAATATATTTGCTTCTTCCATCCCTTCAGCTACGACTAAGGGACCTGCAACCTTAATTATCTTTCCGGTCTTCAAATTACTAACCTACCTTCCTATAAAATATTAACACCAACAGCTTTTTCCACACTATCACTAATTCTCTTAAGTCCTATATTTAATGAGCCTTGATTACTTGGAATTAATATTACCGCTGGAAGTACTTGTTCATTATAACGTGCTATAGTTTCTTCTATATTTTGTGCTACTTGTTCAGTTACGAAAATTACTGCATAATTATTTCTTGCACAATTATCTACTGCTCTTCTTGCTTCATCAGCTTCAATTACTGGAAATACATCTATTCCTAAAGCTTTAAAAGCTAGTACTGAATCCTTATCCCCAACAACGCCTATTTTCTTATGCATATATATCACGCAACCTTTCTCTTATTACTTCCTCAGCAATATTATTAAGCTTGCCAACCATTATAATTCTTATTACTTTTATTTCAGTTTCTTTAGCATAAATATACGATAATATCTTTTCTGGTCCGAAAGTAACTAACTTAGAATCTTTCATTAATTCCATGATATAGTTATCACTTAATTTTTCTAAAAGGCTTGCTGACTCAGTAGCAATATATCCTTCAAAGCCTTCTTTAACTAAATCTGAATAAATTGTACTTTGAAGCTTAGCCATTATGTTTTCTGGTGATTCATTTAATAAAGCTATTAATTTGCTACTATCTATTGCTCCACCATCTACTATTACTTCACTAGCAAAATCTTTTCCTTTATTTTGTTTCTTAATTCTAAGTAAAGTTCTTATATTAGTAGAATCAATCATTGCTTTAACTAAGTTATCTATAAACTTATAATCTAAAGAGTTTTTAATTTCTACTAATTCTTTATACATATATTTATCTATAATAATATCTATCTTTTGAGGGTCCTTAGTTTCTTCAAAGACCTTCATAGCTTCTTGAACTCCTTTTCCTAGGATTCCATTTAAGCTTTTCAAATTATCTCCATCTATCTTACGCTTAATTTCTTGTAAATCTAAATTTCCTAGTTTTATAAGCATAGATGCTAAATCCTTGCCTAGTACCTTTCCTTTTAAAAGAACCTTCGCATTATGATAGTCATATTTTAAACTCATTATTTTAACAACTTCTTTAACAGGACTTATTTCATAAACTAAATCATAAACTCTTTTTAACTCTGCTGTTAATATTTCTTCATAATCTTCTGGTCTTTTTATATTAGATGAAACATTTGAATACTCTGTTTCATTTAAAATTCTAAGTACTTCACTAGCAGATGGAGCTTCAATCATTCTTTCAACTTTTGGTTTATCAAGAAGTCTAGTTTCTAAAACCCATATTCTTGATACTGCTTGGGTAAATTTCATTACATCCATCTCTTACCCTCCTTAATTGAATAACGCACTTGCTACTTCAAACTCCAATTCATCCTTTAATGAACTTACTAAAGCTTCATATGTGTTATTTATTTCTATACCATTACTTTCAAGAATAAATCCGCCTTTAAAATTCCCTATCTTAGGACTTAATTTTATATTCCCCTTATCTCCTAATGATTGATTTAAATCATATATAAAAGTAAGATCAACTAATTCCATTCCTTCTTTATTTAAAATAAGATTTTGTTCTCCTATATTACCTAAAGAAAGTATCGAATTTTTAATAAACCTTAAAAAATCATCTCCAGAAATAGATGCCAATACATCTATACTATTTTCAAATACTTCTTTAATAACTTCTTGTTTTGCAGATAACTTATTATTTCTAACCTTTAGAGAAGCAGAAGATAGTATTCTCTCTTTTCTGTTCTTAGCCTCAACCTCAGCCTTTTTTATAATTTCTTTTTCTAGTTCCTTGGCTTTAGCTATTTTTTTTGAAAGAATCTTATTCTTTTCTTCTTCTGCAGAAGCTAGAATATTATCCTTTCTATCTTCGGCATCCCTAAGGATTTTAGAAGTTAGATTATTTACATTTGCCATAGCCTATTCTCTCCAATCCTAGAATCCTTTGTTTACTAACATAAATGAAATAACGAAACCTAATAATGCATATGTTTCAACCATAGCTGCTAATATTATACCTTTAGTATTATGTTCTTCATTTTTTGCTAATATTTGAATACCTGCTGCTGCAACCTTACCTTGAGCTATACCTGACCAAAGTCCCGCAAAAGCTATTGGAAGACCTGCTGCTAATAAGTATAAGCCTTGCTCAAATGACATACCTGAAGTCATTTTACTAAATATTAAGAAACCTATAACGAAACCGTATAAACCTTGTGTACCTGGTAATAATTGAAGAACTAATGCTTTACCAAACTTCTCTGGTTCTTCTGTAACTAAGCCTGTTGCTGCTTCACCAACTATACCAACACCTTTAGCTGAACCTATACCTGATAAACCAACTGCTAATGCTGCTCCTAGTGCTGCAAATATTAATCCTCCATTGTTTTCTACAAAAAATTGAATCCATGTCATTTCCATTTTTTAATTCCTCCTAATTTCTTTTGATCTTTACATACTTTTCTGAACCCTTAAATGCTTTAAATGGTTTTCCACCACCATCATAAAATTTACCAAAATATTCTACATATTGAAGTCTTGCTGTATGAACATATGCTCCAAGTAAAGATAATCCTAAATTGAATATGTGGAATAGTATAAATAATACTGGTCCTACTATTATTGCTGCCACTCCTGGTAGAGTATTTATTAATAGATTTAATGCACCAGCAATAGAACCACCAGCTAATCCTAAAGCCATAAGTCTTGTATAAGAAACTAAGTCTCCTACATATCCAGTTATACCATATAAAGAATATAACCCTTGACCTGCCTTAGCTCCAAATGACTTTTCAGCTCTTCCTCCTCCAATAACTACAAGTATCATTCCAATTATCATAGTTACCATAAATATTTTACCTAAGAAATTTGGTAGGTTTAAGAAGTTAACTGCGACAATTCCACCAATTGATAATAAAGTTATTATCCAAGAACCTGCATCTAATAAAGCATCTTTCCCTTTGCCTATTTTCGCTAAGCTATATACCTTTATAAATAATCCAAAGAATATTTGAATAACTCCTAGAGCTAATGATAAAGCAACTATTGTCATAACATCTTTATTAGTATCTATTAATTGAGTTGGTAATATTACTAAATCACCAAAGAATGATCCGTAAATCAACCCAAAGAATATTGTTGGAAAACTTAAATAGAAGAAAAATTTAGTGAAATCCTTCATACTGTCACTTAACTTTAAGAATTTTAGAGCTAAAAATGAGCCTATTAATACTAATAAACCATATCCTGCATCTGCAACCATCATACCAAAGAATATTAGATAAAATGGTGTAAGAAGTGGTGTTGGATCTATTTCATTATATTTTGGATAACTATACATACCTGTAACACTTTCAAATGCAGAAACTAACTCTCCATTTTTTAATTTTATAGGTACATCATCAATCTCCTCTTCCTTTACATCTTCAAACTCCATATAATAATCATCATTAAGAAGATTATCACAAATTGTTTTAAGTTCATCACTATCAGCATCCGCTATCCACCCTTGAATAGCACAAACATTCTTAGTCTTTAAAAAATTTTTAGATGCCTTATTTCTTTCAACTTTACTCGCAAAGTAATCATAAGCTAATTCTAATTTTCTTAAGTCCTCTTCAAAATTTGAAATTTCTTCTTTAACAAAAAACTTTTTAGATTTAGTTTCTTCTATTTGGTGTTTAAAGTCTAGAATTAATTTTAATGCGACATCTTTATGTTCAGTTTTAAAAGCGCTAAATCCTATGCTTCTAAGAGTTTCAGAAATACTTTCATCATATTCCTTATTAGCTAAAATTAGTATATTAATATCATTGGTTCCTCTTGATATGATTTCAATATACGCATTTGATAATTCCTGAATTAACATATCTTCATATGACTTAGCTATAGTTCCTAAATAATAAGATGTATTCTTTAATGTCTTAAGTTCACTAAAAGGTACATCTAAATTTTGCCAAGGTGTTAAAATATCTATTTCAGCTTGCAACTTTGTTACTTGTGAATCTAACTTAGCTAATTGCTCTTCTTTTTCCTTTGCCTTATCATAACTAGCTGTCCAGTTAAAAGACTTAACTTTTTCCTCTAATTCATCTAAAGTTAAAGCTAATTTTTCTTCTCGTAATGCTTTTAATCCAGACTTTGTTGGAACATATTTATTTAAAAATTCTACTCCAAATTTAGCTTTTGATAAGTCTTCTTCATATTTAGAACTTTCTAAATTAGCATCATCCTTATATAATTGCTTTAAATCTTCATATTTTTTAAGAAAATCATCATCTTGTAAGTTAATAAACTCAACGCTAGATAATCCTTGAATTCTCTTTAAGATTTTTTGCTTCTTAGATTCAAAGGTAAGCAGAGTGAACTTCTTCATCTTAACTATTGCCATGAATCTTCACTATCCTCTCAACGATTAAATTAATAGCATTATTTTTTTTATCATCAGAAACATTTTTTATTTCTTGTACTTCCTTTTCACCTTTTTCTAATATCGGTGCTGCTTCAAAATTCCCTTCTTCTACTGCCTTTTTAAGTATTTCCTCTTTTCTTAAATCAGCTGATTTTAAAATTTCATTATATTCTTTTTCAGCTTCAATGTTTGCATTCTTAATTATTTCCTTTGATTTAATTGTAGCTTCTTGAATTAAGTTTTCAGCTTCATCTTCAGCTTTTTTAATGTCCTTTATTGCTTCTAATGCCAAAATCTCACCACCTTTATTATATTAATTAAAATTATAGTAATTAATACTTTATATAGTATTAATTACTTCATATTATATTCTATTATACACAATCTACTGTTTTTTTCAATAGATTTATCATTCCTTTAATTAAACAACTATTAACTTTTATCGCTTATAATTGTTTTCTTAACACTTTTTTTATTTAATTTACACTTTGTTAATATTGTTCCAGCTCAATATTAATATGCTTTATATCACCACCGTATCCAAATAAATAATAATCCTTTTCCTTAATTATTAATGAATTCTTAGTAAATTCATTAATATTTATATTAAAAGACTCTAAATAATACTCTCTAAATGAATACTTATCTCTTAACCTTTCTTTTATTTTTTCTTCCTCCTCTTTATCTATATTTCTATTAATAAAATCAGGCATTCCTCTTTTCTTATTGAATCTTAAATAATCAAATTTTAAAATTTCTTTTAAAATAAAATTATCTTCTTTTAATATTTCCATATTAAAATCTAAAAATACTTTATAGTACTCATTATTTCCTATATTCCTATTAAAGTATCCCTTTTTCTCAAAGTAAGCTCCTAATTCATAATAAAAATCAAATGGTGTTTCAAACTTATTTACTAAATATTTTATTATGTTACTAAACTTTTGAGAGTTATAATACTTATCAACCATTTCTTCAACTTTTTTTAACTTTAAAAGTTCGTCATAACTTATATCATTAGTTTTTAAAATTTCGTATGGTGGATATGGAGAATACTTCATTCCATAATCCTCAGCTTCTTCTCTCATTGATGATCCTCTTAGTAACTTTAAAAATCCTAACTGTATTTCTTCAGGCTCTATGCTATACACATCATTAAATGATTTTTTAAAAGAATTATAGTCTTCTCCCGGAAGTCCTGCTATAAGGTCTAAATGTTGTTTTATATTTCTTATTTGAAGAAGTTCATCTACTTTTTCTTTTATATCACTAAAATTTACAAATCTATTTATTCTATTTAAAACATCATCATTTGTAGTTTGAACTCCAACTTCAAATTGAAATCTATCCTTTGGTGCTTTCCTTAATAATTCCAGTTCTGCTGACTTTAATATATCTGCAGATATTTCAAAATGAAATTGAGTATTAGTATCCTGATTAATTAAAAACTCCCATATAGCCATTGTAAACTTATGATTACAATTGAAAGTTCTATCTACAAATTTAACAAGTCTAACTTCTTTATCTATGAAATACTTTAATTCTCTCTTTACCCTTTCAACCTCAAGAAACCTAACTCCATGAATAGTTGATGATAGACAATACTTACAATTGAATGGACATCCTCTTGAAGCTTCATAATATACAATTTTATTATCTAAATTTTCATCTTTCTCATAAGGAAATACTATTTCATTCATATTCATTAATGGTCTTTTCCCATTAAAAGCTATATCTTCATTAGATTTATAATATAATCCCCTAATAGAATTAATATTTCTTTCGCCTAATTTATATTCTACGAACTCTCTATAAGTCTTTTCTCCTTCACCCTCTATGATATATTCTCCATTAAGCTCCTTAAGTATATTTTGGCTATCATAAGAAACCTCAGGTCCTCCATAAAGGATTTCTATGTCTTCATCTACTAGCTTAATTAAATTCGAAAGCCTTTTAATCATTTCAATATTCCAAATATAAGTAGAAAAGGCTACCACATTAGGCCTTTCCATAATTATCTCCTCTAATATCTTTTCCTCTCTATCATTTATGGAAAACTCTCTAATTTTGCATTCATAATTCATATCCTTTGTAAATGCTTTTAAATATCTAACAGCTAAATTGCTATGTACAAATTTAGAGTTTATAGCTGTAAGTAAAATTTTCATAAGTATTTTCTCCCTTCAAACTTAAACTTATATTTTTCTTCCCCTAATGAAGTGAATATCCTCCCATAACTTAGTTTCTTCTATTTTATAATATTTTTCAAGGAGTTTTTCATTTTCTTCCATATTTGATTTTATTATTGGGTTTAAATTCTTAAATTCAAACTCTTTTAAATTTCCTGATGGCAACACTGCCACTATTTTATTATTTATCATATCTCTTACTTCTTTATTTATATCCCATATAAATAATTCTCCCCCAGTTTTAATATATTTACTTACCTCTTCAATTAATTTTAATCTGCTTGAGGAGTTCCACATTCTGCTTAGGCAGAAAAACATTGTACAAGTATCATATTCTCCCTCTTTCAAAATATCATTATTATCTCCATTTACATAGTCAACTGATATTTCGTCCATTATTTCTTTTGATATATTATAAATAACACCAAAGCTTTCACCAACATCTAGTATATTCCCTTTTAATTTCACATCTGATAAATTTAATACTATAGTTTTTCCCATCTCACCTTACCTCCATATTACATAAGTTATATTACATTTATATTTACTTAACTATAAATTTATTAATACTTTTTATATTTATATTTAAATTTCTTATTAATCATATTTATTTACATTTTAGAATAGATATAAGTGTATTGATTGGGGGTGAAAAATTTGAAAGAAGATAGCTTTCTGAAAAATTCTGTCCTGCTAACAGCATCTAATATAACCACTGGAATATTAGGATTTATTTTCTCAATTTACTTATCAAAACTTATAGGGCCTGTTGGAATTGGTCTATATGGCTTAGTAATGCCTATTTATAATCTTTTTATATGTTTGATGACTGCTGGAATAATAGCTGCTATTTCTAAAGTTTCAGCTATATATAAAGTCAAAAGACAATATAATAATATAAGTAAGACAATAAAATCAGTTGCTAGCTTTAATGTAATATGGTCTATTGCCATAGGAATAATGGTATTTTTTTTAGCTCCTTACATAAGTAAATATGGTATCCATGATATGAGAACTGTTAATGCTATTAGAATAACTTGCCCAGCAATGGTATTTATAGCTTTATCAAATATTTTAAAAGGATACTTTTTCGGAGTTTCAAAAATAGTTGTCCCATCCTTTATAGATATTTTAGAAAAAGCTATGCGTATAATTACAATAACATTATTAATTATCTTTTTTAAAGCTAATTCTATTACAGCTCTTGTAACATTAGCATACTTATCATTAGCTATTGGAGAACTACAAAGTTTAATATTGTTATTTATATACTACAAAAATCTTTCTAAGAAGACTCCTTCTTCGGCAGATAAACCCGAAAGAGCTTCACAATTACTATTTAACGTTTTAATTATAGCTTTACCATTATGTATAAATGGTTTTTTAGGAAATTTATTTGGGACAGCTTCAACTCTTTTAGTTCCAAGAAGATTAGCATCTGCTGGATTTGATGCTTCTACTGCTTTAGGTATGATTGGAAAGTTTACTGGTATGGCATTAACTATAGTTACTTTTCCTATGATAGTTATTATGTCTATAAACTCTCTAATAGTTCCAGATTTATCTGAAACTATTAGTAGAAGGGATTATTATAATGCCTCCCTAAGAATAAAAAAAGTTATGAAAATAGCATTTCTCTTAGGGCTTGCTACTACAGTAGTTTGTAACTTGATTCCTACATCTTTAGGACAAATGTTCTATAGTAGAGATGATTTAGGTGCCTATATTAAAATAGCATCCTTAAGTGCTCCTATCTTCTTTACCTCGAGTACTATGTTTGGAATATTAAACGGTTTAAATAAACAAAGTATAATACTTAGAAACTCCTTAATAGTCTCAGCAATAGAAATTGTATGTCTATATATATTCATTGGGATTCCAGGAGTTAATATAATGGGATATGGAATAACTTTATTCATAAGCTCTAGCATAAGTTTATTTATAAATCTTAGAGAAGTTCAAAAACATATATATTTAAATTTATCAAAAAGCAATATAATTATTTTTACATTGCTCTCAATATTAATATTTATGATTTTAAGGGGACTTACAACCAATATCCTTAATAATTTTATAACTATTAGAAATATCGCTTTAATACTAATAACCTTCTCTATATTTATAATCTTAAGCTTCTTTGGAATAGAAGAAGATTAATTAAATACATATTATCTTACTTGTTCCGTCGCAAGCTCCAAGTCACCGTAAGATAGTATGTATTTAATCCTATACTAAAGGTATAAATTAAGCTAAAGCTTAATTTAATAATATAATATTTATTTCCTTCTAAAAGAAAAGAAATCTAACTAATAGTCAGATTTCTTTTCTTTATTGACTCTATTTTCAATATAAAATACTATTTATTATTTATGTAATATCTTTTTTTCTAAAGCAATTCTTTTCTAAGACTTCTTGGTAAAAACTTATATACCTTAGGTGATATTAAGTCTAAGTCTTTTCTTCTAATTCCTCCAAAGTATATCATAGAATATAGATAAATAACTCCTCCTATAGCAATTAATAATATAGTTGCTATTGCAATTATAGCCCTTCCTCCACCTAAAGCTTCTGCTACCTTAATTATTGGAAATTTAGCAACTAGTATTACTATAGTCATTAATAAAGAACAAATAGTTGGTACAATTGCTTGCTTAACTATTGGAATATTAACTTTAAAGAATTCTTTTATTTTTCTATGATTTATTATTGTTGGAATAATATATGATACAAATGTTGCAATTACCGCCCCAATTATGTTAATACTTGGAATAGAAACTAATAAAAGATTTATAATTATTTTCGCTAGCAGTCCAAGACTTGCTGATACAATAATTAAATATAACTTATTAATTCCTTGTAAAATAACATTTTGTATAGTCGTTATTGACATAAATATTAATAATGCAGAACCATACATAAGTAAATTATATCCCGAAGAAGAACCAAGTAAAAATCTATATATTTCTTTACTTAATATTGCTAAACCAAACGTAGCTGGCATTACTATTATATACATCATTCTAAAGGAATAACTAGTTTGTTGCTTTAATTCCTTTTTATTTTTATAAACAAATGCCTGTATAATCTTCGGAAATATTGATGTTCCAAGAGCTGTTACAATAGCAAGAGGTACATATACAAGAGTTTTATAATAAGATAAAACTGCCCTTAAATCATTTATCTCAACTTTTGAAAAACCTGCTGTTGCTAGACTTGTTCCTAAAGTTATGCTATCTATAACACCTGCAAAATTTTGAACTGCTGCCACTAAAGTTATAGGAATAGCGTACATAAATATCTTTTTAACTATCCTCTTATCAGAAACTCTTTTTCTGCTTGGATCATGATTCCTTTCAGCCTCTTCTGCATAATCTTTCTTATTATATATATATATAATATATATAATTGCAATAATAGCTCCAAGAGAAGTTCCTACAGTTCCTCCAGCACTTCCCCATTCTAAACTCCCCGTAACCCAAATTAATAAAGCTGCAAAAACAAGGCTTAGAACTACATTTATTAATTGCTCAATTATTTGAGAAATAGCCAAGGACTCCATTTCTTCAACCCCTTGCATATATCCTCTATAAGCTGCCAAAATAGCTGCAAAGATTATCGCAGGGCCTAAGAACATAAAAGTTAATGCAGATTGCTCTGCATTAATTATCTTTGAAAAAGGAAATGCTAAAGCCATAAATATACCTGAAACTGCTATACTTATAACTGCTAAATATCTTATTGCTAGTTTCATTGCTCTTAAGGCATCTTTGTGATTCCCCATTGCTCTAAGCTCAGTTACAACCTTAGTTACTGCAGGTTGTGCTCCTAAACTTGTTACAGCAATTAAAAATACAAATATATCATAACCTGCTACATATATTCCATAGCCTGTTTGCCCTAAAACACCTTTTAATAAAGGAACATATATTGCTGATAATAATTTACCAGCAATACCCGCTATTGATAATATTAAAAAACCACGTCCGGCTGATTTTTGCTCCATAATAATCACCTTTTATTATATTTTAAACTTAAATACATCATTTTTTATCTTTTTAAATACTGGTGGTAAGCTTTCTGTTATTGTCTTATTATTTAAATAGCTTAATTTATCTTGTGTATCTCTAAAAATTAATTTATATGCATATAAGAATTGACAATCTAATCCGAACTTATTAGCAAAAAATGAATTTAGTTTTTTATCTCCATATTTGTTATCACCAATTATAGGCGTACCTAAATGAGATAGATGAGCTCTTATTTGATGGCTTCTTCCTGTAATTAAATCTATTTCTAAAAATGAATATGCTCCATTAGTTTTTAAAGTTTTAACTTTCATTGCTATTTCCTTAGAATTTGGAATCTTTTCATCATATATTTTAGAAATATTAGCTTCTTCATTTTTAAGGATATATCCTTTATATAGCCCATCTTTAATTTTACCCTTAACTAAGGTATTATAGTACTTCTCAACATTGCCTTCTCTTATTAATTCATTTACGCATCTTAACGATTCAAAATTCTTACCAAATATAACTATTCCTGAAGTATTTCTATCCAATCTATTACACGGTGCTGGAGTAAAAGTTACTTCATTTTCAGGTAAATAATCACCTTTCTCATTTAAATATGATAATACATAATCAGTTAAGCTTGGTTCTTTTCCTTTTTCATCTGGATGCACTAGAATATTAGGCCATTTTTCAACTATTAATATATTAGCATCTTCATAAGTTATCTTCATTCCTCTAGCATTTACCTTAATGAATTTTTCCTCTGGTTTTTCTTTAGTACTTTGTATATATTTAATTTCAACAACATCATCTACTTGAAGTGTATAATTTTCTTTTTGCTTTTTACCATTAACTCTTACATCACCTTTTCTTAAGGCTTTAAATATTTTACTTAAAGGAACATCCTTTAATAGTTTTCTTAAAAATTTGTCTAATCTTTGACCCGCTTCATTTGTTCCTATTTCTATTCTCAAAGTAATCACTCCTAGTTTCTATATTCTAAACTATTTTCCCCATTCTACTAGAGTAATATTATTTTAGCTTCTTGTCAAATATTCAAATACCATTTGACACTGCATTGCTACTCCAAGCGGTAAACAATTCTCATCTATATCAAACAAATTGCTATGAGCTGGGTAAATAATATTTTTTTCCTTATTACCTGAACCTAAAAAATAAAATACTGATGGTCTTTCATTTGCAAAATAAGCAAAACTTTCTACTCCCATTTTAGGGTTCTTCTGAAGTAATACATTATCACTTTCTAGAATCTTTTCTGCTCCAGTTTTAAATAATTCTACCATATCATCATCATTATAAAGATTTGGATAAGACTCCTCTATCTCTATTTCAGCAGTTGCCCTAAAAGATTTGCATATTCCATCAACTATTTCAGTTAATCTTTCCTTTGCAAAAGTTCTATCCTCTTTGCTCATAGTTCTAATTATTCCACTTATTATTACCTCTTCTGGTATTATATTTTGAGCTGTTCCCCCATTAATAGTTCCAACTGTTACTACAGCTGGATTAGAAGTATTTATTTCTCTACTTACTATAGTTTGTAAAGCCAACACAACATGACTTGCTATAACTACAGGATCTACAGTAGTATGGGGATAGGCTCCATGTCCACCTGATCCTTTGATTTTTATAGTAAATGGATTTGATGCTGCATTTACTACTCCATCCTTTATCATAATAGTTCCACATTCTAAAGTTTCCTCTACATGAAGCCCACAAACACAATCTACTCTAGGATTTTCTAAAACTCCATCTTCAATCATAAATCTAGCTCCACCGATAGTCTCTTCAGCTGGCTCAAATAGTAGTTTTACATTTCCATTAAATAAATGTTTATTTTTATTTAATATTTTAGCTGCCCCTAATAAAATTGTAGTATGAGCGTCATGTCCACATGCATGCATTCTTCCTTCAACTTTTGAAGTATAAGCACAAACTTTTTTATCTAAGATGGGTAGTCCATCAATATCTCCTCTTAAAGCTATAGTCTTATTAACTATATCCTTACTTTCTTTAGTTCCTTTTATAATTCCACATACACCCGTGCTGGCCACTTTTCTGAATTCAATACCTTCATTTTTCAAAAAGTTCTTTATAAATTTAGAAGTTTCATATTCTTCCATACCTAACTCTGGATGTTCATGTAAGATTCTTCTTATTTTTATTAATTCATCTTTTATGCTTATTGCTTCATTCTTAAAATTCATATTTTTGCCCCCTTAAGAATTTCTAAGATTTTTTATTCAATTTTTTCATATTGACTTAACAGATTCATACTAAATATATATGAAACTATTCTGTAATATATTATATTGTCAAAATTTCTCCTTTTATTGCCATAATAAGATTATACAGCCTATTAATAAATTAGTGAACAATTACTTATCTATTGAAATAATATTATTTTCCATTAAAACCCTTAAAGAAAAACTTTTATTTATTCCATCTCCAAAATCTAATTTTATTACATCTTTATTTATCTCAATAACCTTTCCCCTACCATATGCCTTATGAATTATAATATCACCGTCCTTAATTCCATAATCTTCACTAACTTCTATTTCTTTAAATCCACCTTCTAAAACAAATCTCGATGTGTCTTTAAATTTACCTCTTTGAGTTTTAGGTGAAAAAATATATAAATTATCTATAGCCCTTGTAATTCCAACATAAAACAATCTTCTTTCCTCTTCAATATTTTCATCTATAGATGATTTATGTGGAATTGTTTCTTCACAGGTATTTATTAAAAATACATTTTTAAATTCCATACCCTTAACCCCATGAATAGTACTTAATATTACTCCTTCTTTTTTATCTTTACTCTCGTTAATTTTTTCTTTAACTTCTTCAACATGTGAAAGTAATTCTATAATAGTCCTTAGTCCATCTGCTGCACTTTTAAACTCTTCAACTATATCTTCAAGATCATCTAAACTTTGATTATATCTTTCAGCATATTCTCTTAAATAGTCTATATATCCTAATTCAGATATAACATATTGTATTGCAGAAGATAATGATAACTTGTTTAAATGAATAATATCCTTTCTTAGTTCATCTATCTTTTTTGCTTGATATGGAGGAGTGTCTTTTTTATCAATTAAAATGTCAAAAGGACATTTATCCTCTCTATAAGTTCTTACATACTCTAAATTACTCTTACTAACATACCTAAATGGCCTATTAATTATATGTAAGAAACTCTCCCTATCTTTTATATTTATAGCTAACCTTAAATAGGCTAACATATCCTTACAAATAAAATGCTCAAAAAAATTATAGCCTTTATCTAAAAGTACAAAGGGGATTTTTCTTCTTGTAAATGTATCTATCATACTTCTTGCTTCCATATTGGTTCTATATAAAACTGCATTTTCAGTAAAGTTATATTTAGATTTTTCAATTATACTTGATATCTCTTCTCCTTGAATTCTTTCATCATGAGGAGATGAAAACTTTATTAATCCAGTAGTAATTTTATTTGCTTTAATTAATTTAGAATTTCTATTTAAATTATTTTTAATAACTTCCTTTGAAGCTTCTACTATATTTTCATTACTTCTATAATTTATAGATAAATAAATTTTCTTACCTCCACTAAAAATATTATGGAATGTAACCATATATTCAGGCTTAGATCCTCTAAAACTATAAATACACTGATCTTCATCTCCAACTGCAAATAAAGAATTATTTTCATTCATCATTTTCAAAAATGAAATTTGCAATTCATCACAATCTTGAAACTCATCTACAAGCACATACTTAAATAAATTTAAATACTTATTTAAAATTGATTTATTTTCTTTAAATAAAGTGATTACCTTAATTGATAAGTCATCAAAATCCCAAAGTCCATTTTTACTCTTATATTCCTCATACTTCTCATATGCCTCTATAAATATATCCTTAGATAAAGTTGGCTTAAACTCCTCTATAGCTTTCAATGATGTTTTATAAAATGATATATTGTTTAATACTTCTTTTATTTTATCTTCACTAACTTCATCAGAATACTTTGCTAAAACTGCCTTAATAATTCTATGAGCTATTCCACCTTCTATTATAGATATATTATATCCTTCTCTTAATAGAATTTTATAAAACAACCCATGGAATGTTCCAAAAAACGGAGCATTCTCTCTATTGAATACATTTTTATACCTACTCCTCATATTATCTGCTGCAGCTCTAGTAAAGGTAATTACAATTATATTGCCAATTTTAATATTTAGTTCTGTTACTAAATAATTAACTCTATTTATAATAACAGTAGTTTTTCCAGATCCAGGTGCTGCTACCACTAATACATTTTTATCATTTATATATACTGCTTCCTTTTGATAATTATCTAAACTAACTTTCATAGTCTCTCCTCTTTATCTTGTATTATTGACTTTTTGTACTATAAATAACTATATTGTAATAATTTATTTATAGAGGTACAATAGAAATATATTTTATAAATCAATTCCTTTATGATTTTTATAAGGATATTTATTTAAGAGGAGAAAAACATGGAAAACTTAATTAGATTCGATGTCACTAACGAACGTAACCTTACTATGTTAGTTGACTTTTATGAATTAACTATGGCAAATGGTTATTTCAATAAGGAAATTCAAAATAAAATAGCATACTTTGATATGTATTTTAGAAGAGTTCCTGATGGTGGTGGATACTGTATTATGGCAGGTGTTGAGCAATTAATTCAGTATTTAAACAACTTAAACTTTACAAATTCAGATATAGATTATTTAAAAAATAAAAATATTTTTTCAGAAGAATTCTTAGATTATCTAAAAAACTTTAAATTTGAATGTGATGTTTGGGCTATACCAGAAGGTAATTTCGTATTTCCAAATCAACCATTAGTGATAGTTAGAGGCCCTGTTGTTCAAGCTCAATTTATTGAAACTATGATTTTACTTACAATAAATCACCAAACATTAATTGCAACTAAAGCAAATAGAATATGTAGAGCTGCTGCTGGAAGAACTGTAATGGAGTTTGGTTCTCGTAGAGCTCAAGGTTATGACGGTGCAATATATGGAGCAAGAGCATCTATAATAGGAGGATGTGATTCCACAGCTTGTACTATAGCTGATAAATATTTTAGTGTTCCTGCGGTTGGTACCATGGCTCATAGCTGGGTTCAATTATTTGATACTGAATATGAAGCTTTTAAAGCTTGGGCAGAAGTATATCCAGATAACTGTTCATTACTTATAGATACTTATAATGTTCTAAAATCTGGCTTACCAAATGCAATAAAGGTATTTGATGAAATATTGAAACCTCTTGGCAAAAGACCTACTGGTGTTAGAATAGATTCTGGAGACATAACTTACTTAACTAAAAAATGTAGAAAAATTCTTGATGCAGCTGGCTATTCAGACTGTAAGATAATAATTTCTAACTCGTTAGATGAACATATTATTAGAGATGTTTTAAATCAAGGTGCTTGTATAGATTCCTTTGGAGTTGGAGAAAGATTAATAACAGCTAAATCTGAACCAGTTTTTGGTGGAGTATATAAACTTGTAGCAGTTGAAAATAACGATAAAATAGTTCCTAAAATTAAAATCAGTGAAAATACTGAAAAAATAACTAATCCAGGTTTTAAGAAAATCTATAGAGTTTATGATAATGAAACACATAATGCTGTAGCAGATCTAATTGCCTTAAATCATGAGGTTATAGATGAATCAAAACCTCTTGAAATCTTCCATCCAATTGAAACATGGAAGAGAAAGACTGTTACAAATTATTACGTTAAAGAATTAATGGTTAAGATCTTTGATAAAGGAAAGCAAGTTTATGAAAGTCCTTCAGTTTTAGATATAAAAGAATTTTCTCATAATGAAAGCTTAAAAATGTGGCCAGAAATTTTAAGATTTGAAAATCCACATACTTACTATGTAGATCTATCTCAAGAATTATGGAACTTGAAGCAAAACTTACTTCATAAGGTAATAAGATAAAAATAAGAAATACTGTATTGCTGAAAACATGGTAAAATCCAAATTAATAGCAATATATTGTTTTGTACTAAAAAAGTATTAAAATATCATATCTAGGTTCCGTCGCTTCGCTCCAAGTCACCTTGCTATGATATTTTAATACTTCAAAACTGAAGGATGGAAATTATAAAAAGTTATTAACAGGCTAACATCTTTATAATTTTCTAAAGAGTAAAAAAGGCTTTTAGGAATTAACCTAAATACTAATTCCTAAAAGCCTTTTTCTTATGTTTTAATAATTTATAACCCTATCATCCTCATCACTATTTAAATATCTATCTTGAGAATAAAACAAATCATCATTTAAACTCTCTTTAAAAGATATATTATTTCCTGATATTGAAAAATCCTTAAAAGGACAAATTCCACTTTCATTGCTTATCGTATGCATTGGACAATCGCTATAACAATTAACCTTTTCTTTATTAGTTGACCAAAATGGACACTTACCCATACTCTTACCTCCATACCCCAATAGTTGAAAACGAAATCAAAATTTTCTTATATTATATTACATATTATTGTTAATTTAAAGTATTAACCACTTCTTTTTGTATGACAAATATCGACTTAATTTATTTTTGTATTTAATAAATATTTATTTCTTGTATATTTAGTATCTTTTCTCAATCATTAGACATATTTTTTACAATAATTTTAAATATTTATTTCAAACAAAATTTTGAATATTAGTAAAAAAAGATAAAAGAGGACTATGTCCTCTTTTATCTTTTACAACGACTGCTATTTTTAACTACTGAAATATTTATTATTTCATTAGTAAATGCTTTAAGTAAAGCTTTTTCTAAAACCATTTCATGATCAAAGTTTTCTATATCTCTACATTCAGCAAATACTTTGTTTAATTCCCCATCTACATTTCTATATGTTAATGTTACATATGGCTTATCATATTCTACATTAACTATTTTTAATCCCCAAGAAATTTGAGCATATTCACCATCTGTTGTTAATTTAGTTAATTCTCTTAGCTTTACCTTTTCTTCAGAAGGATCGCTAATTACAATTAATTCATCTCCAACTTTATATTTTCCCATATAAATTCCTCCTTAATAAAATAAATTCTATCTTTATTATATATTATTACATAAATCTATGATATTATAATTTTAGTTAATTTTAATTTTCCCACTTGTTAATTTATTAACAACTTTTATATAAGTATAATATCATATGATAAATCATATTACAAGTATTTTAAGTAAAACATATATTGTATAGTAAAATCATTCCTAATTAATATTTATTATTTATTACTATTAATTACTATAAAATATATATTGACACTTAACACTATTTATTATATAATTGTGATAACAATAGAAAAGGATGGTGCATTATGGAAAATATAACTTCTATCTTCAGAGAAAAGAAATTAAAACTTACTCCTCAAAGATTAGCAGTTTATAAGTATTTAATGAGTACAGAAGAACATCCTTCTGCAGAGATTATATATAAATCACTTCAACCTGAGTATCCTACTATGAGTTTAGCTACAGTATATAAGGCTCTAAAAACTTTAGTAGAGGTTGGATTAGTTCAAGAGATTAATGTTGGAGAAGGAAATTTCAGATATGATGCTAATCAGAACGAACATGCTCATATCCAGTGTATAAACTGTAGTAAGGTTTCTGATTTGGAAAATATTTCATTTTCTACTCTTAATCATACTGCTGAGGAGTGCTCAGATTACAGAGTTTTATCAAATAGAATTTTCTTTTATGGATTATGCAAAAACTGCAAATAATAAACAAGCTAGGAGTTTAATTAATTTCTAGCTTATTTTCTTTATAATTTGAAAGGCCGCTATTTTAGCGGCCTAAAAGGGGGATGGGGGGGTTTTAGCTTAAACGAAGATTACTCTACGTTTGCTATAGGAGAATACTTCTCCGGTACAGTTATAGTATTAACTCTGCTATCTTTTTTTATACACTTATTTTTCATTTAAAATATCCTTTATTATATGCCTCAATAACTTTATCTATAAAAGTTGCTTTTTTATAATCAACTATACTTTTTATAGCTATTAACATTTGTATGTTCTCATCATCTTCAAGAAAATCTTCTTCAATAAAATCCTCTTTATTTTCACTATTAACTTCTTCATCAAAACTTTCTTTTTCAATATGTGCATTATTATCTCCAGAATTAAACACTCCATTATTACTATCTTGCATATTTATATTTCCTAATCCTAGATTATTCATCATTCCTTGTAATGGTCCAAAATTAAACTCATTTCTATTAGGCTGATTGTTATTTCCTTGATTTAAGTTAAAATTATTTAAATCTAAGCCATCTATCTTCATAGATGACAGCATATTTCCAATTTGATTAAAGTCTACATTGCCTCCTAATAGACTCATAAGCTGTGCTGGATTTATACCAAAAGGTACGTTATTCCCTAGGTTATTAGAAGTATCACTACTTCTTCTTTCATCCCTACGCCTTCTCTTTCTTTTAGACATTAAGGCTCCTCCCATTATATTTCTGTTGCTTTATTATATGTAAAAAAATTATTTTTGCTTATAATTTAGAGCATTTTTTTGGAGGGCATAGCCCTCCATCCTCTATACTATTATTAGTAGCCGTCTCCGCCGAATATATTTCCGAAACAACCTCCACATAGTAAGAATAATAATATTATTAGAACTGAGCAGTTACTATTCAATAAACCAGAACCACATGCTATTAATAAGAATATAATTGGTGTAATGCAACTATTTAATCCACCAAATATATTTCCAGTTCCACAGCAAGAATTTCCTACTGGTTCACAGCACATCGGCTCGCAGCACATTGGCTCGCAGCAGCAATTATCATATTTTTTTTCACGGCAATGTTTTTTCTTTGACATGATCTTCTCTCCTTTCTAATTTATATTAGCAGAATCCGCCAAGTAAATTTCCACATCCAAAGTTTCCACAGTTTCCAAAATTCGAACCATTACAAAGGAATAGAATTACTAATAAGAATAGATAAGGTGTACAATTACCTAATCCTCCACCATATCCTCCGTCATATCCATCGCAACAGTCAACTTCTTTACAACAGCAATCGCGTTTACGCTCCTTCTTACAGCAACACATTTTTCTTCCTCTATTACCACCAAATCCGCCGCCGAATCCGCCGCTGTAGAATAGGATTAATAAGATCCAAATCCAACTTCCACCAAAGCCAAATCCACCGTTATTACATGGTGCAATTGTTTGAGGTGGACAGTTAGGTGCAATATCATCATTACATCCACATGAATTTAAACCATTTAGAATTTCATTCATTTCCATAACTTACTCCTCCTTGGGATTTTTAGTTTTTTTTGTTTTATACTATATGATATTCCCTCGAATAATAATTGCCACTGTTTTTTATTGTAATATTATAAAATTTTTAATCAAAAAGGAGCTGTGTACTAATTATTTAGTACACAGCTCCTTATACTATTCATTTTCAACTAATGGTGCAAAAAGCTTATCAATTAATTCATCTTTTCCTTTTTTATTCACTGAAGAAAAGAAATATAATGTATCTTCTTTAGTTAATTTTAAAGTATCTCTAATTATCTTCTCGCTTTTTCTTAATTCATTATTAGATAATTTATCACTTTTTGTAGCTATAATTACCTCATCATATCCATAAAATTTAATCCATTCATGCATTTGTATATCATCTGCAGTTGGTTTATGTCTTGAATCTACTAATAATACTACCCTTTTTAATTCACTACGTCCACTTAAATAAGTTTCAATTGTATTACCCCAACTAGCTTTTTCAGTTTTAGATACCTTTGCATATCCATACCCAGGTAAATCAACTAAATAAAATTCATCATTATTAATTACAAAAAAATTAATAAGTCTAGTTTTTCCAGGGGTCTGACTTACTTTAGCTAACTTTCTTCTATTAGTTAAAGCATTAATAATAGAACTTTTTCCAACATTTGAACGACCTACAAAAGCAATTTCTGAAAGCCCAGTTGTAGGATATTGATCTTTTTTAACCGCAGATGTAACAAAATCCGAATTTTTAATTTTATACAATAGTATCAACTCCAATTATAGCTTTATTTAATACCTCATTAACATGATCAACTGCAATAATATTAAGCTTATTTTTAACCACATCAGGTATCTTATTTATATCTTTTTCATTTTCCTTAGGAATTATAATAGTATCAATTCCTGCTCTATAGGCTGCTATAGACTTTTCTTTCAATCCTCCTATAGCTAAAACCCTTCCAGTTAATGTAACTTCTCCAGTCATAGCAACATTGCTTCTAACTTTCTTATTAGTTAATGCAGAGACTATTGAAGTTATTATTGTAACACCAGCTGAAGGTCCATCCTTTTTAATAGCTCCTTCAGGAAAGTGTATATGAATATCAGTATTTTTATAAAAATCTTCTTTTATTCCATATTTACTTGCATTTGCTCTTACAAATCCGAAAGCTATCTTAGCAGATTCTTGCATCACATCTCCAAGCTGACCAGTTAATGTTAACTTTCCAGTACCTTTCATAGTTACTGATTCAACTGGTAATGTATCTCCACCAGCAGCTGTCCATGCCATTCCTTTAACTACACCAACTCTATCTTCTTTATCTTTAACATCAAATGTAAAAATTTTATTTCCTAAATACTTTTCTAATCTATTCGCATTTATAGAAATAGACTTTTTATTATTTTTAATCATTTCTGTTATAGATTTTCTTATAATTTTCCCTAGTACTCTTTCTAAACTTCTTACTCCTGCTTCTCTTGTGTAAGAGTTTATAACTTCCTTAATAGCAGCTTCGGATATCTTAAACTGACCTTCTTCTAACTTATGATCCTTTAATAATTTCGGTATTAAATATCCCTTTGCAATATGATATTTTTCTTCATAAGTGTATCCTGATACTTCTATTATTTCCATTCTATCTAGAAGTGGTGCAGGTATTGTATCTAAAGAATTTGCAGTAGTTATAAATAAAACCTTAGATAAATCCATATCTAATTCTAAATAGTGATCTCTAAATGTATTATTTTGTTCACTATCTAAAACTTCTAAAAGGGCATCAGCAACATTTCCTCTATTATCATATCCAAGCTTATCTATTTCATCTAATAATACAAGTGGGTTATTAACCTTAGCTTCTTTTAATGCATATGCTAATCTTCCTGGAATAGCACCAACATAAGTTTTTCTATGTCCTCTTATTTCAGCTTCATCTCTAACACCACCAAGTGACATTCTTGTATATTTTCTATTTGTTGCATGTGCTATTGATTTAGCTATAGAAGTTTTACCTACTCCAGGAGGACCAACTAAACATAATATAGGTCCCTTTAAGCTATTTGTATATTGTTTAACTGCTAAGTATTCAATAATTCTTTCTTTTACTTCTTCTAATCCATAATGTTCTTTATCTAGAATTTCTTCAGCTTCTTTTATATCAAAGTTATCCTTTGTTGATTTACTCCAAGGAATATCTAATATCCAATCTAAGTAAGTTCTTATTACATTACTTTCTGAACCTTGACCTGCTGCAGCTCTTAATCTATTTAGCTCACTATCAGCTTTTTCTCTAACATATTTAGGTAACTTAGCTTTCTTTATTCTTTCCTCATATTTAGCAATTTCCCTCTTATCTTCATCGTCTTCTCCGATTTCTTCTTGAAGGACTCTGATTTGCTCTCTTATATAATATTCTCTTTGTGATTTATCAACACTTTCCTTAAGCTTCTTTCCTATTTTTCTTTCAACATTTAATATGTCTATTTCCTTTTCCATAATTACTAACAGTTTTTCGATTCTCTTAATACAATCTATTTCTTGAAGAATTTCTTGTTTCTTTTCTTCATCTACAATTACATAAGAAGCTACTACATCTGTAAGCTCACTATAATTCTCTATAGTATCAAATATAGAAACAACATTATTTCTCATGTTTCCAGAAGCCTTAATATATTTACTAAAGTTCTCCCTTAATAATTTTACATATGCCTCTATATCTTCATACTTATCATTAGAAGCTTCTTCTATTTTCTCTACTTCTGCTTCTAAGTATTCATCCTTAATATTTAAGCCTGTTAATCTACCTCTATCTATTCCTTCTACTAATACTCTTATAACATCATTCGGTAACTTTATTATTTGCTTTATTGTACATATAGTTCCAATTTCATATATATCTTCAAATTTAGGCTCTTCAATTTCATAATCCTTTTGAGTTGATAAGAAAATCTCAGTTTGATTTTCCATTGCTATCTCTATAGCCTCTCTAGATTTTTCTCTTCCTACATCAAAGTGTATTATCATATTAGGAAAGATACTAATTCCTCTTAAAGGAATTAAAGGCAGAGTCATAAAACTTTCACTCATTATTCCCATCCTCCTTATTTTAATTGTATAACTTTATTAGTATACACATAAAATTATTATTTTTCAATCTATTTTAGACTCATATATTTAAGCTTATTTCATTAATAGATAATAATTATTATATACTAATTATACATAGTTTTTACTAATATTATAATACATAGATAAAATTTAGCAATGAAAATCAAATAAAATTTTTATTTATTGAAGAAAATAGAAAAAATCTGTTGTATAACAACAGATTCTCAATGTTACTCCTCAGATTTTGCTGATAATATATCCAGATTATTATTTATTACTATATTCTCTCCCAAACTTTCTTTATAAATTGATTCATCTATTACTTCTTTTAAATTTTTAACTGCTACAACTTTAATACCTTCTAAATTAGCAAAACTTTCTTTCCAATTTTCAATAGGTATTATAACTTTATTAGCTCCTGCTTTTTTTGCTGCAGATATCTTAGCATTAACTCCCCCAATTGCCTTTACTTCTCCTAATAAGCTTATCTCACCTGTCATTGCTACCTTATTACTAATTTTCAATTTATTTATAGCACTATATATAGCAGTAGCAATAGTTACCCCTGCTGATGGTCCATCTACTGGCATTCCTCCAGGAATATTTATATGTATATCATAATTTTCACACTCTAAATCAAATATATTGTTCAACACTGTAAATACATTTTGAATTGATGAATAAGCTGTACTCTTTCTTTTAATTTTTCTATTACTACTACTTATTTCTTCTTCTTCAACAATTCCTGTAACTTTCAAGTTACCTGATCTATGACTAACTTGTTTTGCTGTTGCTTCTATTTCCATTAATATTCCTATATTAGCACCATGGACAGCCAATCCATTAACTAATCCAACTTCCGGCTTTTCTTTAATCTTTTTATCCGGTATTTGTGTATAGTTACCATTTTCTATTACCCATTGAATATCATCTATATCAATATCAGTTCTATCTTCATTTATAGCAACCCCAGATGAAAGTTGAACTAAATTAACTACATCTCTACCATTAGTACAATATTGGGATAACAAATTTAAAGATTCCTCATCTATACTTAATCCAACTTTAGAGGCAGCATTTTTAGCAATAATTTTAATTTCATCTGTATGAAGAGCTCTAAAGAATATTTCAACACATCTGGATCTTATGGCCGGAACTATTTCTTCCGGGCTTCTAGTAGTTGCTCCGATTAATCTAAAATCCGCTGGTAATCCATTATCAAAAATTTCTCTTATATAATCAGGCATATTAGGATTTTCACTGCTATAATATGCACTATCTAAAAATACTTTTCTATCTTCTAATACCTTTAATAATTTATTTAATTCTATATGGTGTAATTCACCTATTTCATCCATAAATAAAATCCCACCATGAGCCTTTGTTACAGCTCCTGGTTTTGGCTGAGGAATACCCGCTACTCCTAAGGATCCAGCCCCTTGATATATTGGATCATGAACTGAACCAATTAAAGGATCTGCAATCCCTCTTTCATCAAATCTAATAGTAGTTGCATCTATTTCTATAAATTTTGCATCTTGTTTAAAAGGTGATTTATTAGACTTCTTAGCTTCTTCTAAAACTAATCTTGCTGCTGCAGTTTTCCCTACCCCTGGAGGTCCATATATTATAACATGTTGTGGATTAGGACCACATAAAGCAGCCTTAAGAGCTTTAATTCCTTCCTCTTGACCTATAATCTCATCAAAACTAGTTGGTCTACTTTTCTCAGTTAATGGTTGAGTTAATTGAACACTTCTCATCTTTCTTAACTTATCCATTTCCTTTATATTTTCTCTTTCAATCACAACCTTATTAGCGTTATGCCCCTTATTGTTATTAACCATATAGTAAATAAAGAGTAACATAGTTATTATTTGTAATATCACTAATATTTCAGTCATATCCTTTGCATTAACTTTTTAAAGTAAATGCGTCCTCCCTTCTTTTTAGTCATATAAATATTATTAACTTAATGCAAATTAAATATTCTATAAAAAAAGGGTAAATTTCCATGATTTATCTTTAAAATAAAAAAAAATAAAAACATCTTAAAGTTAAAAATAACAATAAGATGTTTCTATATTAAGCAGTTTCAATGCCTTTTCTTTTTTTCACTTTTTTAGCTTTTAATTGTGGTCTTACTTCACCTTCTGGCAGCCTAACTACTTCTGGATTCTTCTTTTCAGATATACAATCTTCGTTAATAATAACTTTAGATATAGCTTCATCTGATGGAATATCAAACATAACTTCTGTCATCAATTCCTCAACTATAGATCTCAATCCTCTTGCGCCAGTTTTTCTTTTTATAGCTTCATCTGCTATAGCCTTTAAAGAGTCAGATGTGAAACTTAATTCAACATTATCCATTTCAAATAATTTTCTATATTGTTTCACTAATGCATTTTTAGGTTGAGTTAGTATATTTATTAATGCATCACTATCTAAAGATTCTAAAGTTACAACAACTGGTAATCTACCTACAAATTCAGGTATAAGCCCAAATTTTAATAAATCTCCAGGCATTATATCTTGAAGTAATTTACCAACGTCTTTAGTATGCTTAGAAGATATATTAGCTCCAAA
Organism: Clostridium nigeriense; assembly: GCF_050585245.1. Lineage (GTDB taxonomy): Bacteria > Bacillota > Clostridia > Clostridiales > Clostridiaceae > Clostridium > Clostridium nigeriense_A. Next base: position 139,042 of record NZ_JBNOOF010000002.1, on the reverse strand, counting down.
TCCAATAGAACTCTTTTCAGTTCTCTTTTCAATTATTTTATCTATTCCATCAAAGGCTCCACCGCAAATAAATAATATATTTGAAGTATTTATTTGTAAGAACTCTTGATGAGGATGCTTTCTTCCACCTTGTGGTGGAACTGAAGCAGTAGTTCCTTCAAGTATCTTTAATAATGCTTGTTGAACTCCTTCTCCTGATACATCTCTTGTAATAGATGGATTCTCTGATTTTCTTGCAATCTTATCTATTTCATCTATATAAATAATTCCTTTTTCTGCTCTTTCTATATCATAATCAGCATTTTGTATTAGCTTTAATAATATATTTTCTACGTCTTCACCTACATATCCAGCTTCAGTTAATGTTGTAGCATCGGCAATGGCAAAAGGAACATTCAAAAATTTAGCCAATGTTTGAGCTAGTAAAGTTTTTCCTGATCCTGTTGGACCTAATAATAAGATATTACTTTTTTGAAGCTCAATTTCATCATCTACTAAATTTGAATTTATTCTTTTATAGTGATTATAAACTGCAACAGATAAAGACTTTTTAGCCTTTTCTTGACCTATTACATATTGATCTAAATAATTCTTTATTTCATTTGGTTTAGGTACACTTGTTGTGTCTAATTCAATACTATCTTCAAATTCATCTGCGATTATTTCTGAACAAAGATCTATACATTCATCACAAATATATACTCCTGGACCAGCTATTAATCTTTTAACTTGCTCTTGATTTTTGCCACAAAAAGAGCATTTTAATTGTTTCTTTTCATCATATTTAGCCATAAATTCACCTCACTTAGGTTTAGATAGAACTATTTTTCGTCACTACCTTTTTCATTTTTAGTAATTACTTTATCTACTAACCCATAATTCATAGCTTCATCTGCTGACATAAAGTAATCTCTTTCAACGTCTGCCTTAATTTTTTCTAATGGTTGATTAGTATTTTCACTTAAAATCTTATTTAAAGATTCTTTAATCTTTAATATTCTTTTAGCGTGAATATCAAAATCAGTTGCTTGGCCTTGGAAACCACCTAATGGCTGATGAATCATAATTTCACTATTTGGTAATGCAAATCTCTTTCCTTTTGCTCCAGATGAAAGTAAGAATGACCCCATTGATGCTGCCATACCTATACATATAGTTGAAACATCTGGTTTAATATATTGCATTGTATCATAAATAGCCATACCTGAAGTTATTGATCCTCCTGGACTATTTATGTATAAATAAATATCTTTATCTGGATCTTCACTTTCTAAAAATAATAGCTGTGCAACTACTAAGTTAGATACAGTATCATTAATTTCTCCACTTAGCATTATTATTCTATCTTTTAATAATCTTGAAAAAATATCGTAAGATCTTTCTCCCCTACTAGTTTGTTCTACTACCATAGGAACTAAACTCATTTCTATTCCCTCCTTCTCTATAATTTACCTTCTTTTATAATATATCCATATTATTAAAAAACTAATTATATTAAATTATATATAATTTTGTTTATTTTGTTAATGGTTATTTGAAATAATTGCCAGAATTAAATTCTGGCAATTACATTTTTCTCTTATTTATTATTTTCTACTAATAATTTTATTGTTTTTGAAACTTTAACATCAACAGTTAAAGCAGCCTTTTGGCTATTTAATAATAAATCTACCATTTTTTCATCTTCACCAGCTGAATACATCTTTGCAACTTCTGTTGCTTTTTCTTTTAGCTCTTCTTCAGTTACATCTATGTTTTCTGCTTTTTCAACAGCTTCTAATACTAAGTCTGTTTTAACTTTTACTTCAGCATTTTCCTTCATGTATTCTCTCATCTTAGCTTCATCTGTTCCAGTGAATTGGAAGTATTGTTCTAAGTTTAATCCTTGATATTGAAGTCTTTGCTCTAAGTTTTTAACCATAGTATCTATTTCTTTTTCAATCATAACTGCTGGTACTTCTACCTTAGCATTTTCAACTACAGCTTTTATTATAGCATCTTCATATTCTTTTTCAGCTCTATCTGCATTTGCTTCTTCCATCTTCTTAATTATATCAGCTTTTAAATCAGCTAATGTATCAAACTCAGAAGTTTCTTTAGCAAATTCATCATCTATTTCTGGTAATTCTTTAACCTTAATTTCTTTAACTAAAACTTCGAATTTAGCTTTTTTATTGTTTAATTCTTCTCTTCCATAGTTTTCAGGGAAAGTTACATTAACTTCTACCTTATCTCCTGCTTTTGAGCCAACTAATTGATCTTCAAAGTTATCTATGAAAGTACCTGAACCTATTTCAAGTGAATAGTCTTTACCTTCTCCACCTTCAAAAGCTACATCATCAATAAAGCCTTTAAAGTCAATAACTGCTGTATCACCAGTAGCTACTTCTCCGTCTTCCTTAGTTTCAATTCTTGCATTCTTTTCTTGCATTTCTTTTAATTTTGCTTCTACATCTTCTTCAGTTACTTCATAAGATGGCTTTTCAACTTTTAAGCCCTTGTATTCTCCTAATTCAACTTCTGGATAAACAGTTACTTCTGCAGTATAAACGAAATCTTTTCCTTCTTCTGCAGTTACTATGTCTATTTGTGGATAGTCAACTGGAGTTATGTTATTTTCTTCTAATGCCTTTGAATATGAACCTTCTATTGCAAAGTTAATTGCATCTTCCATTAATACTCCTACTCCATAATACTTTTTAACTATAGCCATAGGAACTTTTCCTTTTCTAAATCCTGGCACATTAAAGTTTTTAACATTTTTATCATAAGCTCTCTTTATAGCATCTTGAAACTTAGCAGCTTCAACTGTTATTTCGAACTTAACAAGGTTTTTCTCTATTTTTTCCATTTTAGCTTCCATCGTATTCTTTCCTCCTAAAATAGTAAGATACTATCATAATTGATATAACTACGATATTATACCATATAATATCAATTACTTTCAAATATTTGTTCATTTATTTTTCTTTAATTTATTAACTCTCCACCTGAGTTTATATATTTAACATTGCCATCTATAGTAACTTCTAAACCTTTTTCTTTGATATCACCAATTTTTATTTCTTTTCCCTTAGAATTCCATAAAGTTGTATGGCTATTATTATTTAAGTTTACTACCCAAATGTACTTATTTAAATCATATCCAAAGTAAGGTACATTACTGATATATGCAACAGTAGTATTATCAATAAACTTAGCCTCTACATTCCATAGGTATCCATTATATGTTTGTAAAACTGATGTTTTATTAAAAGCCTCTCCATTTGGAGCTGTATAGCTATCTTTTGTTATATTCACTTCTTTTGCATCAACATTAAATATTTTCATATCTTGATTTTCATCAATAGTTAATACTAAGTTTTTATCTGGATTTAAAGTGTAATAAATATTACTTGGAGCATCTTCTATCCCCTTAAACTTAACTACCCCATTAACTTCTTCGTATTCTGCCTTTAATACAACTCCATCTCTAACTAATAAATCCATAGTCTTACTTTCTGGTTCCTCTGGTTCTTTAGGTGTTTCTTCTTCTGAGTTATTTTCTTCTTCAATATCAGTAGCATTTTCTTCAGGCATTACTTTATCTTCATCAATCCAATTTTGCACTTTATTTTTTAATGTATCCATATTTATACTACTCATTGATATCTTCATAAATAAAAATCCAATAAAGAAAATCCCTAAAATTGATATTAGAGCTATTCTTCTTCTTCTTTTTTTCATCTGTCTCTCATAGTCTCTACTGAATATGCTAGGTTTTTTCACACCTAATTACCTCCTAAATATTAATAATTATATATTAAAAGCATTAACTAATATATTTCTTGAAACAAGTTCATTGAATTATTATTTTCTGCTTCCACAGCCACATGAACCGCCCTTTGTGCTACAACATCCCCCACATTTTATAAGACCATTCTCCCTTAGCTCTTCTACTGTTAGCTTTGCTTCATTTTTATCGTATGATTCATATTCTGGCGTAGCCTTCAATAAATCTTCAGTCTTAATATTTAACATTTAAATCACCTCAATTTATATTATATACTGTATTTTGAGTAAATCTCCATATATTTTATTTATTTTTAATTTTTTTAATTTTATTATATACTATAAATTGATATATTCTATTAAAATATTATAAGCTTCGATTTTTTTTATAAAAACTATTTGTTTTTTTGACCAAATATAATATAATTATAATATAATATATTTACATTTATTATATATTTTACATAATAAAATTTAAAGTAAATAGCCCATACTACTGTTAATATTTTTAACAGTTTTAATAAAACCCCACATATGTTCATTTATTCCCTTTCTTAAATGAACATAAAACCCTTTAACCTGTGCAAAAATTTTGTGCAGGTTTTTTTATATGAGGAATTTATAAAGAAGTATTTTTTTATCATATAATTATAATTTTTTTATTTTATTGATCTATATTTAGACCATTTTAATATCTAATTCTCACATAAAATTATATAAGCAAAAAGGCCCTTAGGCCTTTTTATCAAAAAATATACATTCTTAGTATTATATTTTTCATTTTATACATATGGTGATGGATCTATATGTTGTCCATTAATTCTTATTTCCCAATGAATATGAGGGCCTGTACTCATTCCAGTTGACCCAACCTTAGCAATAGTTTGTCCTCTATAAACTGTTTCTCCAACATCTACAATTAATTCACTATTATGACCATAAAGAGTTTGAACTCCACCACCATGATCTAGAATTATTGTATTACCATATCCACTAATCCATCCTGAATATACTACTACTCCACTTTTAGATGCTGCAACTGGAGCACCATATGGATCACCTAAATCAATACCTGTATGGAAACCTGCCTCTCCAGTTACAGGATTAATTCTTGGTCCATAATTATCTGTAACAACTCCTGAGCCCGGTCTTAAAAAGGTTTCAGTACTTGGATCCCCAGGAACACCACTATTTCCATTATCACCTGAATTATTATTACCACTAGAATCTGAATTGTTTCCATTACTTCCAGAATTATTATTACTATTATTATTTATGTTTGCAAAAATATTATCTAACTCTTGCTGAAGATCTTGATTATATGAAACTAAATCTCCAATTTGATCTGCTAACTCCTGTTGTTTATCTGTTAACGACGCAATTAATCCTGATTTTGTGGATTCTAATTCACGAAGTTCATTCATTTGACTTTGATGATATTCTTCCTTTGCTAAATATTCCTTTTGAGCTTCTTTTAATTCATCCTGTCTTGATACAACTTCCTTTTTATTGTTTTCTATATTTTCTAACTCTTTAGCAATTTCACTTTTTTCACTTTCTAATTGTGCTTGTAAATCTTTTGCTTGCTGAGCTAATGTTCTATCTAAATTAATTATTCTAAAAACGCTTTGTATATTATTAAATAAAGATAAAATATCTTCACTTTTTAATATTAAATATATGTACTGAGTTGCTACATCCATTTTATAGTAACTCACAAGCCTTCTATCTATGTTTTCTTTTAGTTTAATTTGCTCCTTTTCTTTTTCAGCAATTAACTCTTCTTTACTAGCAATCTCATTTTCAGATTTAACTATTTTATTATTTATTATATCAATCTCTTCTTGAACTTCATCAATCTTTGACTGATAATAATTCACTTCTTCCTTAGCTGCTTCTAGCTCCTTACTTTTTTCATCAATTTTATCTAATATTCCTTGAAGTTCGCTATTTTGATTATCTATTTCACTATTAACCTTGTCTTTTTCATCTTCCAAATTATCAATTTCATTTTTATTTTGATTAATCTTATCTTGTAAAGATGAACTTGATTCTGCAAAGGCTATAATATTTGCTGAAAAAACTACCGTAATAGTTAGTGTTATTACCTTTAAAATTCTATTCATAGCCATCCCCCCGAAAGTTATTCTAAAGTAAACTTTTGTACATCAACTATAATCCATTGATTATTTTCAAATTCAATTTGAGTTAAGAACATTTCCTCCACATTATTATCTATAAATGGAAGTATTTTTTTACTTATATTGTAGTTTAATTTAATTACTATATTTCCCTTATAAATACCATCTTCATAATAAAACTCGCTACTTTTAATTTCAGTATTTAAATCATTAAGTTCATAATTATTCTTTAAAAATAAGCTTTCCCTTTTTATACTGTCATAAATTTTACTTTTTGCATCATCTCTAGAATTCTCTATTAAAGAGTAATCTGAATCATTTAACGCATTGAAAACACTAGTATAAAAACTGTTGCAAGATTTATTAACCCCATCTATTAAATTGTCATTAACCATATTTATATCTATATTTATATTCGGTAAAGTACCAATAGTAACCTTATCACTTTTTAATGTTCCCCAAGGAAATTCTCTTTCTAACTGAATATTTATTTCCTTATTTAAGGGTATAGGGCCATATTTTTGTATATCCTTCACGCTTTTATTAATATCTTCATCATTAATAAAAACTTTTGCATCTTCAAAATTAGAAGTCAAATTTATGTTTATAGCAGGCATATTTAAGTTATAAGCAAAATCTTCCATTATATATACTTCTTTTTCTTCTTCAATTACTCCATATAAAGTATCTAATTCACCCTTTATTAAGTATTTCCCAGGAATTAAGTTTCTTTTCAAATTAGTTTCTTCAAATTTAATTCCATTTATATAAACTTTAGTTTCATCAAAATTAGTATTTATTTCTACAGCGACTGGTTTTATTTCAATATGATAATTGTCAAAAAATAGTATTTTATCATTAATTAAACTAAAATATCCACTTTCACCATTAGATTTTAAATTTTTAATAATATTATCTACTTTTGATGTATTTTCTGAATAATATTCAGCTAAGGGTTCAAACTCATTTTTACTTATTTTGTTACCATCTAATTTAATTTCTTTATAAATTTTCTCTGGTTTATTTTCTTTTAAAGCAATTTCTAAATTCTTTAATACTATATTTTTTGAAGACTTATATTTGCCTACACCAAAGACAATAATAGCAAATATTAATACAAGAGTTACTAAAATTAATAATTTTCTTCTCTTTATAAAATCTTTTAAATTTTCAAAGGTTAAATTACTAATATCCTTTATTAACAATTTAAAATTTTTCTTAAAACCTCTTACTAACTTCTTTAATTTCTCCAATACCTTTCCATCCTTTATTCTAAAATATCTATTATCCATTTATTACAATTTAAACATTTGTATACTCTGATAACAAATAAATCTAGCATTCCTAGTGATCCTAATTTGCTTGATTGTGATCCTACTTTACTTAATAATTCAACCTCTTCCCTTGTAAAGAAATCATCATTTTCATTTAAGAATCCTTGAATTTCAATTATATAGTTTTTATTAGTAGCTTCACAACAATCATTTTCTTCAACTACTTCTATTTCTTCATACTTTAACTTAGGACTAAGCTCTTGGATAATAGAAATAACATCTTCATATTGATCTATATTATCTAAAAAATCTTCTTTATAGAATACTAAATTTTGTACTTGAAATAATTTTTTCATATAAACACACCTTTTCCCTATATTTTTATTTAATTCTATATTCAATAATAATATTAATCAAGGCTTTATCTGCCTTATCAACTTTTTAAATACCTTTATTTTATATTCAATAATGATATTAATCAAGATATTTTATATAGTAAGAATTTAACATATATATGTTATAATTTAAAATTATAAGGAGGGATTAAGATGATTTTTGATAGCCATATGCACTCAAAATTTTCTAGTGATAGCAAAATGAATATATTAGATGCAATTACTATTGGAAAAGAAAAAAATATAGGAATAATAATTACTGACCATATGGATTTAGACTACCCAGTTAAAGAGGAGTTTAAATTTAATATTCCAAGTTATTTTAATGAATATGAAAAATATAGATCTAATAAAGTTAAACTAGGAATTGAAATAGGATTAACAGAAAATACACTTATAGAAAATGAAAATATAGCAGCAAATTATGATTTTGACTTCGTGTTAGGTTCTATCCATGCAGTAAGAGGCCTGGATATATACGCAGAATATACACATCAAGGCTACAATAAAAAAGATTACTTCAATTATTATTTCGAAGATATGCTAAAATGTGTGGAGATTTATAATAATTATGATGCATTATCCCATATAGATTATCCTTGCAGATACTGCTCTTTTGATAATAAAGAAATATTAGTTTCAGAGTACAAAGATATTATTTCTGCAATATTTTCTACATTATTGAATAAAGGCAAAGTATTAGAACTAAATACCTCAAGACTTCATATCCCTGAAGCTCAACTAGCATTAAAAGATATATACAAACTTTATAAAGATTTAGGTGGAAAATATGTTACTTTAGGATCAGATGCACATAGTCACTTAAATATATACAAGAACTTCGATATTGCTTTAAAATTCATAGATGAATTAGGTTTAAAGGGAGTCTACTTTAATAATAGAAAAATAGAATTAATATAAAAATTTAAAAATCTATAATAAAAAAGTACTTCTACTAATTTTGCTTATTCCGTTGCAAAATTAGTAGAAGCACTTCAGAACTAAAGAAAGGAAATTATAAAAGGTTGTTCACAGGGTAACATTTTTATAATTTCCTAAAGAGTAAAATAACTTATGAACTACTTTATATATAATTCTATAAAATTCCATTAATTTTGTGTTATTTATATCACTTTAACTCTTGTTATCGACTCTTGTAATCATATATTTCCAGATAGTAATCATCTGTATTGTGTAATAAATTGCATTTTATTTAATTTATAAAAAATTATTTATATCTAATTTTACATACTAAAATAATCAAAGATAAAACAAAGGTAATACTGTTTGCTACAATTAATGCCATATCTTGAATTCTAAGACCATGAATGGCCCACAATAATACTCCTGTAACTGACATAATATACATTTCTAATGAAATTCCAGCAGTATCCTTTGTTTTAATCACTTTTATTGCTTGTGGTACAAATGCTAATGTCGTAAAACACGCAGCAATACTTCCTATCATATACTTATCTCCAATTCTCATCATTTTATTTTCCAAATTTATTTCAGTATTATTTAACTTAAAATCCAATATATTGTTAATATGAATCCTTTTTTACTCATTATCTTAAAAAAATTTTTTCAAAATAAATCAATAAACATTATTCTGATAGCTTTAATCAGAAAACAAACTGTATGAAAGTAATACCTTTTAATCATACAGTCCGTTTTACATCATATTTATTATCTAAATTTTAAATCAACATATAGTTTCAATATTTTTTATTCTAATACTAATTCTTTATTTTCTTGTTCTTCTTTAACTAATTTATTATCATACATTTTTATGAATGGTAAATAAATCAAGAATGCAATAACTCCATTTATTAATGATAATAATAGTGCTCTATAATCTCCAGCAGTACCTATAAATGCTCCAATTCCAATTGGTGATGGCCATGGAACTTGTGCTATCATTGGGCTTACCATTTGTAGTTTAATAGCCCAATAAGCTGTCGATGCACAAACCATTGGAGCTAAGAAAAATGGAATTGCAAGGTATGGATTATAGATTATTGGAAGCCCAAATATCATTGGTTCATTAATATTGAATATTGATGGTACAACACCTGCACGTCCTAACACTTTAAGTTGTTCTGATTTAGCTAAGAATGCTATGAATATTGTAAGTCCAAGTGTAGCACCAGAACCTCCCATGATAACAAATGAATTTTGGAATTCACCTGCAAAAGGAATATTAGCTCCTTGTATATTAAGTTGCATATTTGATAAAACAATTGGTGTTAAGAAAGCTCCTATAATATTTGCTCCATGAATACCTACTACCCATAAAGCTGACATTAAGAAATAGATTACTACAACTCCTAACCAGCTGTTAGTTAAATTACTTACAAATGAGAATGGTATTGCAATAACTCTGAAAATATCAGTACCAAATACAATGAATATACCATTAATTAAAATTACAGCAAGTGCTACAAGAAATGCTGGTATTAAAGCAGTGAATGAACGAGATACCCCTTCTGGAACTGCATCTGGCATTTTTATAATTAAATTATGTTTAACACATAAACGATATATCTGAACAGCTATAATAGACATAATAATTGCAGTAAATATACCAGTAGTACCTAAACGTGACACACCATCACTTCCAATATTCCATCCATTAATTATATTTGTACTGTCAGTAATTTCATTAACTAAACTTATCTTTCCATCTTTAAGTATTAATTCTGGAAGAGTCATAAAGAATGCAAACATAGAAAGAAGTGCGCCATTTAATGGATTAAGATTAAGCTCCTCTTCCTCTCTAAAAATCTTTGTATATTCATATCCAATAATAAGACAGAAATAAAGTGCTAAAATTCCCATTGTAGCTTTATTAGCAAGCATATATAAATCACTTATACGAAAGAATGTATTATTAAAAATATCTTCTAAAAAAGTTAATGTTTGAGGTAGTATATTTAATACTAAGAACATTGATCCTACAATTGTAAATGGAATACATGCCATACCTGCAGCCATAACTGCACGTACAAGACGTAATTGTGATAATTTACCCATAGGTCCCATTAAGTACTTTTCTAAAATCTCAAAACCTTTATTTGTTTCCATTCATATTCTCCCCTTTTCCTATTTAATCGCTTGTTCATATTTTTTTACATAATTAAATTGTTTATCAGTACGATTTTTAATCTTTTCTAATCTCTTTAAGGAAATTGAACAAAAAATTATTCCTATAATAACAATCCCCAGAATTAAACAATATGATTTTATACTTTTTGTTAAAAATGGAAATAAATCATTAAATAGTGGTGTAAATAAAGCTGCTATAAGTAATATATTTACAATTAATATTTCCTTATATGTAAGAATCGTTTTCTTTGCATTATCAATAGGTGAACTAACCATAGCACATTGCTCAAAGGCAGCTATTGTTATAAACACTAGATTTACTCCTGGTACTAAAACCCATATTGTATTGCTCATAATAAGAGAAAAAAACCAATATAAGTTTACAAAGAAGAAGCCTGCTGTAATATAACGAATTAATAAAAACCTATTAAAATACATTGTCTTTAAACTCATTTCCTGCCTTCTTTTTTCAAGCTTCTCTTTTTCTAACCTATCCATTGCAGATTTCTCCAAATTTTAAGGAATGATTAACTTGCTTATACATTTCTAAAAATTCAAGTGCCATTTCTCTCAATGTCATTGTAGTCATTAAGTGATCTTGTGCATGAACCATAATTACTTCCATTACTATTTCTTCTCCAGAAGCATAACTCTGTAATAAACTTGTTTGACATTTATGAGCTTCAAGGAGCTTAGTATTAGCATCTTCCATCTTTTTTTCTGCTTCAGTAAACTTACCTTCACGCATTAATTTAAATCCTTCATGCACCAAGCTTCTTGCATCTCCACTGTGTAAAATAATTTCAAATGCAACTACTTGTAAATCTTCTTTTTTCATAAATATTACTCCCTTCATACTTTAGATTAATTCTGCAAATATCTCTTTAAACTCATCAAAATTATTACTTTTTAATAGCTGCTTTTGTATATCATTATCTTCAGTTAATGAAACAATTGCTCGTGTAATATTCTTCAAATTTGTATTCTCAAATTTTGATGGTGATAATAAAAATATAAATTTTATATCTTGAAATTCATCATTCCAATATACTCCTTCATGAATAAGTGCTACAGCAATACGTGCATTTTCTCCAACTGATTTAGCTGGGTGTGGCACAGCAATTTTATCGCTAAATACAACTGAACTCATATATTCACGCTGAGCTATCTGTCTAATCATAATTTTAGAATAATCAGGCTCTTCATATTTTTGAAGAGAATCTACTAATTCTTCTATAGCCTTTTCTTTTGTAATTGATCCCTTTACAATATGGAAGCAATCATCTTTAAAAAACTTATCAACCAACAACCTTTTCTCAGATATCATCAATGAACTATTATTTTTATCATTCTTATTATCCACAGATATTCTTTTTTCAATAAAGTCTTTTATATTACTAATTTCATTATCATTTAAAAAAACGCTTACATGAATAACAGGAACATTGAAAACTACAGTATACAAATCAATTGAAGAAATAATAAGATCAATTCCCTTAAGTATTTCATCAGTGATTTCATAATACCCAATTACATCTATAATATTTATATGTTGTCCAAATTCTTTTTTAAGCCTCATCTTAAGCATTTGTCCGCTTCCATATCCTGTAGCACATATAACCAATACATTTAATTTTTTATTGTCTTTGCACCTTTCAATGGCAGCCATAAAATGCAGACATATATATGCCCATTCACTATCTGATACTTTATAGTCATTTAAAATAGACATCGTTGATAGATAGTGTTTTGTAAGCTTAAGAATATCTCCATACTTCTCTCTTATTTCATAAAGTAAAGGATTCTCTAATTTAACATCATGTTCAAGCCTCATCAGTAATGGATAAAAATGTGCCATAAGCCCATTAATAAGTTGCTGATCATTTCTTATACAATATCCTGTATCATTTTCAATGCATTCTAAAATATCAACCAATTCATCACATATATTCTTTTTGCTATCAAACTCAGCAATTTCATCTTCACCATTAGAAATAGATTTTACTCTTAGATGTAATGCTATATAATATGCCTCTTCCTTAGGAAATTGTATATTATTAGAACATGTTATGCGCTTTAAAATTTGCTTTGCAACTAAAAATTCTTTTCTGCCTTCTATAGATTTATCAGCTTCACCCATGGATAATTGGAATCCATCCTTTATACGCCTTACTGCTAAGGCAATATGCAAAACAAGATTCTGTATTATGTAATCTGATAGCCTTAGTCCAGCTCCTCTACACTCATCTAATACAATTATTGTTATTTCTTCAAAGCTTATATCGTTTAAAAATAATGTATTTCCAACATATTTGTTTATAGAAATACTAAAACTGTTTCCAAAGAAATAATCCATTATAAAATGACGCTTGTCACGCTCGTCTCCTTCAACATATACACCTTTTTTCACTTTACTTATGACAGAAAGATTATATGATTTTAGAGAATTTCTAATTTCTGAAAAATCATTTGATAAAGTAGAACGACTTACAAATAGTTCGTCACATAAATCATCAAATAACACATAAGCATCTTCAAATAATAATTTATTTAAAATATAATATTGTCTATCTTTTGAGTCATCTAAATGTAAATCATTTTTTTTTATTAAATCAGTATTATTTTTTTGAAGAAATGTTTCAAAGTTAACTTCATGATTCACTTGAAGTGTATAACCTTGTCCTTGTTTTGCAATAATTTCAGCACCATTTTCTAGTAATATATCTTGCAATCTTTTTATATAATTTCGTATAGTACGATCTGATAAATTTAATTTATCAGCAACTTCACTACTAGTTGTCATCCTACCTCTATTACTAATAAGAAATTCTAAAATTACTTTTTCTTTATTGCTCAACACTTAAACATCTCTCCTTAAATAATTAATTTATTTTAAATTTTCAAGTATAAGCTTACTCATCTTTTCTATTCCCACTGGAATTGGAATATATGCTTGTGGTGGAATGCTTACAACTGGCTTGTTAACTTTTTTACCAATCTCAGCAAATTTAGCATAATACATCTTTGTTTGTGGGCTTACTAAAAATAAATCGAAGTCACTTGATTCTATCATTTTATTTCCTTCTGTTGCAGACACAGCATCAACCATAATATCGTGTCCCTTACCTTTTAAAAATTCTGTTGCCTTTTTAGCCATTAATGATGATGACATTCCTGCTGCACAAATTATTAATACTTTTTTCATTTTAATCACTCCAATTTTTCAAAATTATATCATATAATAGTGTTTAATTCACTTTTTTTACATTTTTAATGTTCTAGTGTTTAATCTAAAATTTAATCTAATATTTCACCATTTGTTTCAATAACTTTTTTATACCAGTTAAATGATTCTTTTTTTAATCTTTTTAGTGTACCATTTCCTTCATTATCTTTATCCACATAGATAAATCCATAACGTTTTTTCATTTCACCAGTTCCTGCTGATACTAAATCTATACATCCCCAAGGAGTATATCCCATAAGCTCAACTCCATCTTCATCTACAGCTTTTATCATTTCCTTTATATGAGCTTTTAAGTAGTCAATACGATAAGTATCATGTACTACTCCATCTTCACTTAGTTCATCAATGGCACCAAATCCATTTTCAACAATAAATAATGGTAAATGATACATATCAGTAAACCAGTTTAGTGAATATCTAAGCCCTTCCGGATCAATCTGCCATCCCCATTCAGATGCCTTTACATATTCATTTTTTACTAAATCCCTTGTTTCATCATACTCAAATGACTCATTTCCTTCATGATATTTTGCTGCAAATGACATATAATAGCTGAAGCCTATATAATCAACACACCCTTCTTTAAGTTCCTTAGCATCCTCTTCAGTAAAATCTAAATGTATTCCTTTACGAGAAAGGTATTTTTTAATATGCTCTGGATATTCACCATGTACATGAACATCTGTAAAATAATAGCGCTTTTGCATTGCTTTCTGAGCCATTAAAATATCTTTTGGTGCACATGTTGCTGGATAAATAGGACACATTGCAATCATACATCCTATTTTAAAATTTGGATTTATTTCATGTCCAATTTTTACTGCACGTGCACTAGCCACAAGTTCATAATGTGCAGCCTGATACATAATTGCTTCACGATCTTCTCCTTCTTTATAATAAATACCTGAATTTGTAAATGGTGCAAAATCTGTTTTATAATTTGCCTGATTATTTATTTCATTGAAAGTCATCCAATACTTAACTTTATTTTTATATCTTTCAAAACATGTCCTAGCAAATCTTTCAAAGAATTCAATCAACTTACGATTACGGAAACCGCCATATTCTGTTACTAGATGATAAGGAAGTTCAAAATGTGATAAGGTAATGACTGGTTCAATACCATATTTTAAACATTCATCAAATAGATCATCATAGAATTTTAATCCTTCTTCATTTGGCTTCTCCTCATCACCATTTGGGAAAATCCTTGTCCATGCGATTGATGTTCTAAAGCACTTAAATCCCATTTCTGCCAAAAGTGCAATATCTTCTTTATACTTATGATAGAAATCAATAGCTTCATGGTTAGGATAATATTCTCCTTCTAAAATTCCTTCTGTAATTTTACGATCTACCCCATTTGCTCCTGCTGTCATTACATCCGCTACACTTATTCCTTTGCCACCTTCTCTATAAGCACCTTCCAGTTGATGAGCAGCTACTGCCCCTCCCCAAAGAAAATTATCTGATAACTTTGTCACTACAATCTCCTCCTTTTATACTAATCGCTTATATAACGTTTTCACGAAGTTTGACTAACAATTTGATATTAATTCAAAATCCTCATTCTTTATTCTATATTTCTGATTGCTTTTATCTCACCTCTTGTCTATATAATACAAATAATTCCTATTAATTTAAATAGTATATTTTTCCGTATCATAAAGGAAAATATTTATATGGTATTAGCATAAAGTAGTGGCTACATTGCTAAAGGAAGAAAATAAAGCTTAGTGCGTCAACACTAAGCTTTTCTTGTTTACACCTCTATATAATTAAGATTGTTCATTTTCTTTTGCTTCTCTACAATATTATTTTAGATTTTTTTCCGATGCACCAAATTTCTGATAATTTTCTCTTGCCTCTTTTAGGGATAATCCATGATTTAAGTCACTTGACTCATTATCATCGTGAATAAACAAATCAATCTCCCACATACATACTGAACATATATAAGCAATAGCATCTCCTTTATTTGGTATTGTAATACATCCACAGCAAGGACATGGTGAATCGCCTATTATTTCACTAGAATTACTATTTTCGTTTTCCAAAATTTTTTCTATATTTACTTCTGGTAGAAATTCATATTCTAAATCACTCATTTTTTTAATTCTCCTAAACTAGTCAAAAAATCAGCTCTTCTGAGTATTTAAATTATTTTTTCTTTTTAAATACCATGGCTCCACCTATAGTCGAAACTAATCCAAATGCTAATGTCATAAATGAATTAGCCCCTCCTGTTTGAGGCAATTTTCCATTGCCTATTATTGGCTTATTTGTATCATCTGGTTTTATATCAATAGATGGTTTATCTATTCCATCATCGCTTCCACTTCCATGATTATTTCCATCACCATTTCCACTATTTCCATCATTATCATCTGGATTTTGTGGGTTATTACCATTATTGTTATTACCGTTATCATCTCCATCACCTGGATTTCCTGGCTCTTCAGGATCAACAACATCATTTTGATTTACAGTAATTATCTTATTATCTTGCCATATATAGCTTATTTCATCATAGAAAATTCTAACCTTAACAGCGTAGCTTCCAGCTTCTTCTGGTGTCCAAGAAGTGCTTCTATTATCACTTCTCTCTTGAATAACTGTCCACTCAGCATCATTTTCCTCTCTTACTGAAAATTCATATTCAAACTCTACTTCTTCTGTTGGTGGAGTAGCTGTAAGACTTAATGCTTCTCCTGCCTTTAATTCATATTTATCAGCTTCTAAAGTAACATTAAGATCTGGCTGTTCATCAAAATATCCACATTCTTCAAGGACATCATAAATATCATTTCCATTATAAACTTCCTGTGGTTCCTTAGCATCTTCATTTAAATAATCCTTCATTAGATAGTTTTCTATAACTGCACCCATATCCATATAGTTAACTACTCCATCTTGAGTTAAGTCAGCAGCAACTCTTTCTTCAGAAATTTCACTAGCTTCACTAGAAATCATATCACTATCAAAAACTGTAGGTACATATAACTTAGCAACTTCAATAGCATCAATAATATCTATGGCTCCATCTTCATTAACATCGCCTAATTTAGATTGTAATGGAGTTGAAGATGTAAATGAATAGCTTGTTATTGCAAATATATTTCCTATTCTCTCACTTTCCTCATTCAATTTACTTCCCGGTACATCGACAATACTATCAAATCCCCCTGGAGTCTCTAGTATTATTTGATAATTACCTTCAATTATAGGAAGATCATTAAATGCAAATAAATGACCTCTTTCAATCATTTCGTCAAACTTAAAGTAAGTTGGCTCATATTTATTTCCATCTGGATCAACGGCATAAACTTTAGCATCCTTCATACCTCTAGTATAAGTTCCTGTTGTACCATAAATTAAAGTTCTTTCAGTAGATTCAATTAATAAATTTTTATCCATAGTACCAACTTGAACATTAACCAAATCTTTATTAGAATTTTTGAATTCTCCGCTAATACCTCTTAAATTTATATATCTAAATTGTTCATCATCTATTAAGTCTTCTTCTATTCCCTCAAGACTGTTAACCTTATAATTAACATCAAATAATTTAATACCATCATTTAAGCCAATAATATTTTCGCCCTCTAATTTAAATGATATTTCAAATGATTGTCCTCCATTGTCAGTTGAAATTTCCTCAAAATTTATATCCATAGACTCTTTATTTTCATTTAATATAGCTTCTAATTCCTTAGTAGCAGTTACTGATTCTATACCTAAATCTGCATTACCATAATTTTCAATAACGAAAGTGCCTTCAGTAACATCCTTTGCATTATTTAAAGAAATACTTGCAACTAAGCTATCATTTTCAGTAACTCTTTCAAGATTTGTATCTAATGATAAATATTGAGTATCCTTATTCACAAATATAAAATTATGTGGCATATCTGTTACTGTTGCAGCATTAGCATATTCTAACTTAACTTTAAAGAAACCATCTTCCAAGTCACTTTTTTCTACCCCAGCTATTAATACATCTCCATTTTCCTTAGCCATAACACTCATTCCTATGTTCTTACCATTTGGATAGTATCCAGTTGCATATAAACCATTTAATTCTTCTTGCTTTAAATAATCTAGACCATATTCATTCTTCATTTTATCTACATATTCATTAAATACATTAGCTTTTATCCAAATACCTTCATGCTCTTCCCCATCATACCAAACCTCTGAAGAATATAAATCATCAGTTACTTCTATTATTCCTTCATTAAAATTAAAAGTAAGCTCATCAGAGTTTGTATCATTTATTACTGCCATAGGTATAGTTTTTGTAAAAATCTTTCCTTCATAAGTTTCAACTACAACTTCTAAATCATATATTCCATTTTGAACTGCACTCTTTTCTTCTGTAACATTTCCATTAACTATTTTAGATACTAATCCACCTGGCATAATATTGGGAATTAATACTTCAACATCTTCTGGAATCCAGCTACCATCTTGACTGCCAGCATGTCCAACATATTCCCCTGTAGTCTTATCTTTAATAAAAGTATGAATTACTGATACTGGTTCACTTACAGCCATAGTAACTGTAATATCACTCCCGGCAAAATAAGTATACTCGCTCTTATTAAATAAAGATGATGTATTAAATGCTGATAATCCCTTTGATATACCTTCATACATAGATGGATAATCTAATACGCTAAATCCTTCTATTGATAATGTTGCACTAAATGGCATTTGATAATCTTCATTACTAGAAATATCTTCAAATAAAATATATCCTTCGTAAGTTCCATTACTTGCAATACCAGGTAAAATTATTTCTGCATCAAAACTCTTACTCTCTCCTGGATCAACTGTTATTTTATCTAAAACATTTAATTTAACATTATTTTCTTCTGCTGATAACGCTCTATCACTATTAGAGTAATGAACTGATACATTATACGTTTTTCTTTCACTTGAATTATTGCTAACTGTAACTGGAATTACCTTCTTTGTATCCTTAGAATTATCTTCACTCTTATACACTTTTCCATAAGAAAGCATACCTGTTACATTATCATACTTTTCACTTTTTTCTCCCGCTATAACCTCATATTCTGCTTTAAATGAAACCTCTTCATAAACTGCTTCATATGGATTAACTCTTCCTGCACCTATTTGATGAACACTATAGTCACTACCATCTTCTTTAGTAATCTTTTCGGAAGTATTCATTAATGCCGCTTTTACATCCTCTGGAGTATAGTCTGGATTAGCTTGAAGAATTAAAGCTGCTATACCAGCTACATGAGGTGTTGCCATTGATGTTCCACTCATTCTTTCATAAGCTACATTATAATTATCCTCATCTTCATTTTTATCATTTATATATTCTGGAACTGTGGAGAACACTTGTGAGCCTGGTGCTACAACATCTGGTCTTATTTCATAAGTTCTCTTAACTGGACCTGCGGAACTAAAATCAGTTAATTTATCACCTTCAACAATAAAACTACCTGATGCTGTTATTGTAATCTTTTTATCTAAATTTTCTTTTAAAACTTTTCCATCCTCTAGTGATAAAGCTAGAGCATTTAAGTTTGTACTTTCTCCAATGTATGGCATAGTCGAGTCTGTAACATTATTTGCTATAATTACAAAAGCAGCACCTGCAGCTTCTGCATTTTGTAATTTTTCAACAAATGTTGATGTTCCTCTATCAATTAAAGCAACCTTACCTGTTACATCTACTTCATTAAATTCTTCTTCACTTCCTAAACCACAATAAACCACTTCATACTCCGTATTTTCAAAAGTTGAAAATGGAATTTCTAAATTTTTAACCATAACTTGTGAATTTATTTCTAAGCCATTTAAAGCTATTTCATAAGTATCACATTTATAATCTACTGATGTTGCTCCTACAGTAATTGGTAATTGAGCTGTTCCTGGAGCTGAAGATGTTGCTGCACTTGGTCCTGAATTACCATTTGCAATTACTGTTACAACACCTGCTAAAGTTGCATTATTAACAGCTGTTACCATAGGACTAAATGGATCTGTAGTCCCTGCATCACCAAGTGACATATTTATTACATCCATTCCATCATTAACAGCTTTTTCAATACCTGCTATTATTCCTGAAGTGGCACCTGAACCTCTTGGACCTAAAACCCTGTATCCATAAAGCTCAACATTTGGAGCAACTCCAAGCACTGCATTATCAGTCTCAGTATTTGCTGCTTGACCCGCTATAATTCCTGAAACATGAGTTCCATGAGATGTATAATATGCATTTCCATAATAATCAAACTCTTGTTGCCCACTATCCTTCCACTCACTATAAGTTGTTTCCATAGGATCTGCATCATTATCTATAAAGTCCCAACCTTTAACAGAATCTATATCTTGATTATTAGCATCCCCATCATTTGCTGTAAATCCACTATATACACCCGTTAAATCCGGATGATTATAATCTATACCAGTATCTAATACGCCAACCTTAACGCCATCACCTTTTATGCCATCTTCATGTAAATCATCAATATCTAAAAATGGCACTGAATCCATCATAAGAGGTGATATTTCATTTGATAGTACTTCCTCTACCTCCTCAGCCTTCTCTTCTTCCGACTCAGTTGCCTCCTCAACTTCATTTTCCCCTACTTCTATTTCATTTGTTAATTCACTTTCTTCTATTACAGGTTCAGTAGCTTCAATCTCTTCAGATTCATTGGAAGTAGAAATAGATTCATCTTCTACACCTTCATCATCTACAGTTTCTAACCTAACTTCATAATCTTTATGAATCTTCTTAACGACTTCACACTTTATTAAAGATTCCAATTCACTAGATTTTATATTCATTGCTACACCATTAAAAACAGTGTAATACTCTTCTTTTATTTCCATTGGCGTATCACTATAAGTTTGCGGCATATTACCTAAAAAAGTTTCAAATACTCTATGATCTCTTTCTACCTTTGATTCAGATAACTTAAATAATGATGTTTCATTATTTACTGCTAATGGTTCACTTACAAACTCTATAATAACTGAAATAACTTCATCAGATTCTAAATCTATATCTGTAGAAATTTTTGAATTACTACTTGCTTCTCCAATTAAATTTCCCTTCTTTATGCTACTTAATAATTGTGCATATTCTGAATCATCAGTTGTATTAACTGTTGCATAGCTTAAAGAATTAGACCCCAAACTTACAGCTAATGCTATACCTATTATTCCCTTTAACTTATTTCTTTTCATTAAAATTTACCCCCTATTTATTTTGCTTATTGCTTTAGTTAACATATCTTTTAAATACTTTTCATATAATTTTATATTAATATGTACTCATCTACTTCTATCATTACTCAATTTTAACTAAGAAATATAGTTTAAGATGATAATTTTCCCCAATTCATTCGTCTTTATTTTTTTACTTTTTTTAACTATATTTACATATATTTCTTTATGGGCTTATTATACTATCATTTATCTTTTTGTCAATTAATTTTTTACTTATACTATTTTGTTTAAGTTAAATAAAATAGTATAAAAAATAGCCCTAGGCAAGTTATATTAATGCCTAAGGCTATAAATCATATTCATAGAAACCCACTACTTATATTTAGTAGTAGGCTACACTCTATGTAAGTTCCATTATTAAAAAATAAGTTTTGAAGTGTCACTTAAGTTCATCTTGCCAAACATAAAATTTTTAGGCAATATAGGTAACACCTATAAGTGAGTTTTTTCTATTTATTTTATTTGTATAGACTTTTTATATTTCTTATAATACTTTGAACTTGAAAAAATATAAAAAGTACCAAAAATTATATAAAATACTGCAGAAAAATATAGTTTACCAATTAAATGCCATATCCCTATAGCTAACCATAGAACGCTTGTAATTGCATATAATTTCCATGAAATTTTATTATCTATTACTTTATTGTTATACTTACCATACTTTTTTATTTGCTTGATTCTTGAATTATATGCTAAATAAGGCATAAAATTAAAGACAAATATAAATATATCAATTATTAATAATCCAATAATAATCGGGAATATAGGTTTAATAACAATTGAGGAAACAACTAGCAAACCAATTAATGCTATAGCTATTATTAGAGAATATAGAGTTCCTTTTCTTGTTGTATTTCTTATACTTGTATATTTATCTATTTCTGATTCACAATCACTATAAATTGGTTTAGTTCCAACTTGTGCTGAAAAAATGTGCATATAATTTTCTATAGAAACAACAAGCTCCCATCCTGCTTCTTTAAATATATTGAAATATTCTTCATTTGTCTCTGTTTGATAATCTAGATTATATACTATGTTTTGAGGCTTATCTTTTCTTAGTTTATAGAAAAATCCCCCTACTATGTCTTCTAATATCCAACCTTGACTTGCATAATTTTTTAGTTTTTCCATATCATCTTCTTCACTAAATGCAAGTCCACTAATCATTACATATTTACTTCTCATCAATATCCCCCTTTTCTAACCTAAAAAATTTTGAGCAAATCTAATCATCTGCTTTTTACGTTCGATCTCTTTTATTAACATCTCTCGTCCTTTATTTGTTATTTTATATACTTTTTTATTTTCAGCTATGTCAGTATTTAACTCCACTAACTCTGCTACTAGAAGCTTTTTCAGTGTTGTATAAAGTGATGCTGGTCCAATTATAACTTTATCATCTGTAAGCTTTTCAATAGTTTTCATAATTAGATATCCGTGCTTTTCCTCAATAACACTAGCTAAAATATAAAAAGCAGTATCTGTTAATTCGCCAATATCAATAGAATCTTTTCTCGCCATAAATTACCTCTTCACAGTTTTATATCATTAATTGATATATCATTAAATATAATATATCAATTAATGATATACTTGTCAAATATTCATATGTAATTTTTTTCCTCCAATCTCTTACCAGCATCAATTATTTTTATTTATCAATAACTTTTATAAAATATTACCTTATATATCATAAATTATAATAAACTGTTATTCTTTTTCTGTTCCATTTCTCCTTCTAAAATATTTTCAAGAACATCTTTAACAAGACTCTAATAATCATATTTTTTCACATAACATAATCAATGGTTTTACACTTCCTAATTTGTTCATTGTAATCAAAGTTTGTATCAATTTTCTTTGGAATAATAATTCCTCCTAAATTTGTATAGTGTATTATTCTAAAACTTACAACTGTTCATACAAAAAACAGTACCTAGTTTTGTTTTTACACAAAACTAGGTACTATTCCTCTTGATCTAACAGTTTTTACGAGCCTATAGCTTCTTTTTGTAGCCATTTGTCTTATGAATCATATTTTATTTATCTTTGCAGTTATATTCGCAATTTAAAACAATTTATTTCTTATTTTTCTTTTTATTTAAAGCAAATCCGAGAGCTGTCATGGCCATAGCTAAAGCTACTGTTGCTACTGGAGTGACTGCTGCACCTGTATTGGGTAAGTTTCCTTTTCCGTTGTTATCTTCTGGCTTTGTTTCAACATCAGGCTTTTTTTCTTCTTCTTCTTTTGGTTCTTCTTCTGTTATCTTTTCTTTCACTGTGAATATTAGTTCTGCCTCAACATTATCAGGAGAAATTGCCTTAATAGATGCTTTTCCTTCTTTTATTGCAGTTACTGTTCCATTTTCATCTACTTTAAGCACTTCTGGATCTGATGTTTCCCACTTCAATGTCTTATCTGTTGCATTATCTGGTGTGATTACACCTGCTATTTTTATCTGCTCTCCGATTTCTAGTTCTTCTTTTTCAGCAGTTAATTCTATTTTTTCTACTTTAATATATTCTGGTTTTTCTGTTGTCTTTTCTTTCACTGTAAATTTTATCTCTGCCTGAACATTATCAGGAGAAATTGCCTTAATAGATGCTTTTCCTTCTTTTATTGCAGTTACTTTTCCATTTTCATCTACTTTAAGCACTTCTGGATCTGATGTTTCCCACTTTAATGTCTTATCTGTTGCATTATCTGGTGTGATTACACCTGTTATTTTTACCTGCTCTCCGATTTCTAGTTCATCTTTTTCAGCAGATAATTCTATTTTTTCCACCTTAATATATTCAGGTTTTTCTATTATCTTTTCTTTCACTGTAAATATTAATTCTGCCTGAACATTATCAGGAGAAATTGCCTTAATAGATGCTTTTCCTTCTTTTATTGCAGTTACTGTTCCATTTTCATCTATTTTAAGCACTTCTGGATCTGATGTTTCCCACTTCAATGTCTTATCTGTTGCATTATCTGGTGTGATTACACCTGTTATTTTTATCTGCTCTCCAATTTCTAGTTCTTCTTTTTCAGCAGTTAATTCTATTTTTTCTACTTTAATATATTCTGGTTTTTCTGTTAAAGAATCTAATGATATTTGCAATGATTCTTTTGCCTCATCAATCTCTGCCTGTTCTGCAATTACACTTTCGTTCAATGCCTTTGCCATAACATATGCATCAAAGAATATATCGTATCCTTTTTTATCACTATAGCTCAAATCTAATTCTTGAACTTTTTCCTCAGCTTGAGTAATAATTGAATTTAAATCTGATTTTTCAACTTGCTCATATGCTTCAAATTCCCTCAACTTAAATGTATTTCCATTATTCTGTAATCCTTTAACTCTCAAATATTGTGTATTAACTGGTTCTTTGAAAGTTATCTCATTTATGCTTTTCCCAGTTACTTCTTGAATGTCTGTCCAAATTTCACCATCTTTTGACTGTTGTATCATAAACCTCTGTGGAGGATTATCCCATTGCAAAACTAGCTTGCTTATATCATATTCTCCTTGCATATCAACTGCAAAAGAACTATCTGCATATGCCCCCTCAAAATAAGAATCTTTTTCGCTCACATCTGTTCCATGAGAACCGTTCAGTGCATTTCCATCACCATCTAATGCTTTCCATCCAACTCTCAACTTTTTCCAATCAACATCCTGACCTCCATCACCCTTACGCTGTGCCATTCCTGCTGCACCTTTATCTTGAGAAACATTTACCTCACTAACACTTTCTCCTCTTCCTATCTTATCTATAATTTCTGGAGACAATGCTTTGTTATATGCTTTAATATTTGCAATTTTACCATCTAGGCCACTTCCAATAGAAGTTAAAGGAAATACAAATGTAGATAATAAATTATCATAGTCTGTTTCAGAAGCTGTCAATCTTGACAACACAGACTGTAGCTTTCCATTTACATAAAGCTTTGTAACTTGTTGCGTTCCAACCACCGTAAGCTCTACTTTCTCACTTGTTGGTATTTTGTAACCAAAATCTTGATTGAAGAATACACGATTCAATCCAAGATTTCCATTCTTCTTTACAGTTAAACGTCCATCCTCTCCATCAAAAAGGCATATATCCTCTTCTCGATTATCAACGTCAGATAATTTTAAATCAAATTGCACTGTATATGGATAATCCAACGACTTTAGTGTTGTTGTAACTTCACCAGTACCATCCAAATTTAACCACGCTTCTCCGTCTTCTTTTACTATTTCACCATTCTTAATTTTCCCATCATATCCATTTCCACTTGAATCATATATAGTTCCATCTTTTTCATTTGCAAAATCATATGACATAACAAGCCCTGATTTAGATTCTACTCCTGCACCTAGAGTTACACCAGGCCCTTCTCTCAAACTCTCATATTTAAAACTATAATCTTCAAAGTTCTGATCTTTATCAGTTCCCCCCCATGTTTTTTCACTCAAAACAGCTGCCTGTCTAATTAATCTTTCCTGACTATCTCTCTCTGTGACTCCCATATTATTAATATCCGCCCATAATGAAGTCTTTGCACCAAGTAGATTTGGCTCTCCCTTTTTCAAGTTTCCCCCTGAAATTATGGTTGGATCCCAATTATTAAAAATATGTTCTATATTTACAATATCTCTATAATCTCTTCCTGGATTTCCATATAGATGATTTGAATCAGCATTTACTATTTTAAATCCTTCTGAAACTCTTCTAGCAGCATTGTCCCAATAAGATGACCAGAAATCTATTACAATATCATTATATTGATTTGCATCAACGCCTTTATTATCAAAATAAGGTAACATAGATGCCCACATACGAACCTCTTTTCCACTCTCTTTAATAGTCTCTGCCATTCTGCTAATATAATTACGCATTCCCTCATATTCATTATCTTGAATATTCCAATATTCATCAATACCAATATTTACCGTGTCACCTAAGAAAACTGGATCTTCTGAGTCTAGATATTCTCCATATAATGTTTCCATAAAATCAATCGCCCATTCTCCATTTTCTCCTACTAAAGATAATAATTCCCAATCCCTAGTGCTGTTAATATTTCCTTTGATTTGAGGAAGAACTTTCTGTACTTCTTCCAAGTTGTTTCTTACATATTTTGTAAATAAAAGTGAGTGTCCAGGTGCATCAATCTCAGAAATAGGATTGATTCCATAACTCATTGCTAACTCTTGAAGCTCTTTATATTCTTCTTTTGAATACTGTGGTGAGCCACCGTACACTTCGTTATAATATTCATCATCCTTATCATCTGTTTTCAGACTTGGAAATAAATCACTTTCTAATCGGAACATTGCTTCGGCATTCTTCCAATAATTATAATCTCCTCTGTCACCGCTTGAGGCAATATGTCTATTATCATTCAAGTGAAACTGTACTTCATTTGTCTTATAAAAAGCAAATGTCTTAACTAAATCTTGTAAAGCTTCAATACGGTAAGGTGCCCTTGCAATATCAATCATAACACCTCTAATTTCATATTGTGGGAAGTCTCTTATAACACCTTTTGGGAATGTGAACTCTTTTTTCTGCGTATAAAAAACTTGTTCCAAAGTCATAAGTCCATAAAGACACCCATTATAACCACTGCTTGATATTTTAATTCCACTGTCATCCGCCACTAGTAAATATCCTTCTTCTCCAGTATCATATATATCTGTTTTTGTAGAAGTTAAAACAATATCAGATTTACCTGCATTGCCACCTTCCACTACTTCTAATGTCCACCCGGTAATATCCTTCATATCACTTTGGAATTCTTCTGCTACCTTCTTAATTCCTAATTCTGCATCATCTTGAATAATTATTTTAGATTCACTATTTAGATTAAATTCTCCTTCATATCCATACCACTCCTGAAGACTTGGAATTACTTTTGGTTCCTTGTTCGCATTATTAACTTGTGGGAATAAAGATGCATATTTTTCCCTTTTATTCGGTACATGAACATTAAAACTCTTTTCAGCCTTATCTTCCTGATTTTCTTTATTTACTGCCTCAATAATGATATCTTGATCATAATCGTAAATATTATAATTGCTTATTTTACCATCATCTGAAATTACTTGTGAATATTCACTTCCTTTTACTCGAATATCATATCCTTCCGGCGCTTTTGGAAGGGGTACTTCTTCCATATCTTTTGTTATCGTTTCCAAATAAGATATGCTATCAATTACATCTTTTGCAGATTCCGGTAATAACTCCTCCCCAGGATCCAAATCTAATACTCCATTAATTTCTATTTCATACACACCTATACTCCTATTGGCTGCATTTGTATTTCCAGATGTAAATCGTAACCTTACATAACGCTCTACATGCTTCATCTTTCCATTTTCATTTAAGTTTACAACTTTAGTCAAATCCGTATTATTACTCGGTGGCATTTCTCCTCTTCCGACTTCTTTCCATATCGCACCTTCTTCATTAGTTTCTGATGTCTCAATCACAAAATTTCCATAAAGCTTTGCGAAAAATTTAACCTTAATTTCAGAAACTAAAGAATCTGTTCTAAGTTTTATCTCTATCCATTGTTCTTTAAATGTTGCATCTTCACCACTCTGCCATCTGCTATTTTGTTCTGATAAATTTCCATCTACAGCAAGATTTGGAGTTCTTGCTGGATATCCGTCCTTAGCTTCTAAATATGCTGATGCTCTTGTAGGTCTATTCAATGCTAAATTTCTGATTTCTTGACTTGTCTCTTCTGTTTCTTTTGTCTCTTCTATTTCTTTTATCTCTTCTGTTTCTTTTACCTCTTCTGTTTCTTTTGTCTCTTTCTCTATAATTGCCTCTTCAGTCTCTTTTGTCTCTTCTGTCTCTTTCTCTATAATTGCCTCTTCGTCTGATTGATTCATTGCTTTTACAGTGATACCACCTCCTCCATAAAAGCAACTTAAACTAACTACAATAATCAAAAATGCTGCTAATACTTTTTTTCCTCTCATCTTTTCTCCTCCCCATTATTAATAGATTAAATAAATTTATCATTCACTTTATAACATAATATATAATCGTCTAAACTTCAACGCAATTTTTACATTTTTGGTTAATTTTGTAAATTAAAAAAATTATTACTTTTTGAGCTAAAAGGAAGTTAGTTATGCAAAGTATCTAATATAATTAAATTGATATTGGTCATGAGCATATTTAGGAAGATTACTTATGTTAAATGATCAATTATTCAAGGGAAGACATCTTAGGATTGAATAACGACTTATAATAAAAGTAGTGTAATAAGCGTTCACATATAAACTTTTATAGAACATCAAAATAAATCAAAAATTTATTTTATTATACTTCTATATTTTTTATAATCAATTATTATTTTTTTCTATAAATAGTAAAAAAGTTTTAATACATACTTAGTATTAAAACTTTAATTTCAAACCTTTTAATATTATTCCAATCCTCTTTTAGTAAAAATGTTTAGATTTTCCCATATACAATATAATTGATAATATTTTAATTTCATATTCTCATCATAATAATATTAAGTACCCTACTATTTATCTACATCAATCAAATTACTTATATATTCTATTTTACCATCCAATACATCATCATAGAAAGATTGCTTATTGTCAATGAAATCAATACATTCATTGAGTTCATTCATTTTCTTTAATAATGATTCTTTTAGTTTATCAAGCATCTCCTTTCTTTTAGAAATTGTAGAAGAACCTTCTATGCAATAATTCATATACAATTTCATATCTTTAATGCTCATACCACACTTTCTTAGGCATTGCAGTCCATTTAGCCAGGCAATATTCTTTTCATCAAAGATTCTATAGTTATTTTTATCTCTTTTAACATTTGGCACTAAACCTTCTTTACAATAAAATTTTAATGTTTCGTAAGATATTCCAACTTGTTCACATACTTCTTTTGTTGTATACATAAAATTTCCTCCTAAATTAATAAAAATCCTTGCTCGGTAGCTACTACCTACTAGTAAAATTATTATAGACCATAAAATATTAAAACTAAAGGAGGATTTAAAATGGAATATGTAACTTTAAATAATGGCATAAAGATGCCTAAAGTTGGATTTGGAGTTTTTCAAATCACAGATAAAGAAGAATGTACTAAGGTTGTGTTAGACGCTATTGATGCCGGATATCGCTTAATTGACACAGCTCAAGCCTATGGAAATGAGGAAGCAGTTGGAGAAGCTATTCTTAAATCACCAGTTCCTAGAGAAGATTTATTTATTACTACTAAGGTATGGATTAGTAATGCTGGATATGAAAAAGCAAAGGAATCTATTGAAGAATCTCTAAAGAAAATGAAATTAGATTATTTGGATTTAGTTTTAATTCATCAACCAGTAAGTGATTACTATGGTGCTTACAAAGCTATGGAGGATTTAAATAAAGAAGGTAAAATTAGAGCAATAGGAGTGTCAAATTTCTATCCAGACCGTTTAGCTGACCTGTCTTTATTCAATGAAGTTACACCTGCTGTAAACCAAATTGAGATTAATCCATTCCACCAACAATTAATAGCACAGGAAGTTAACAATAAGTATGGGGTACAACTACAAGCATGGGCTCCTTTTGCTGAAGGGAAAAATGGAATGTTTGACAATCTTACTTTGAAGTCAATTGGTGATAAATATGATAAATCAGTTGCCCAAGTTATTTTAAGGTGGCTACTTCAAAGAGGAATTGTTCCACTAGCAAAGACAGTGAATAAGGAAAGAATGAAACAAAATATAGATATTTTCAATTTTGAATTAAGTGAAGATGATATGAATACAATCTGTGCTTTAGACAAAAAAGAAAGTTCTTTCTTTAATCATCAAGAAGCATCATCTATAGAGATGCTAGCTAGTCTTAGTAGATAAAGTAGAAATTATTAAATTATTAAATTATTACATCATGGAAATTAAGAGAGGTATATATGAAGAAGATATTGTACTTAATGAGACATGGACAAACCTTATTTAACGCTAGAAGAAAAATTCAAGGCTGGTGTGATGCCCCATTAACTAAAGTAGGAATCAGACAAGCTATCATTGCTGGAGAGTATTTTAAAAGTAATAACATTACTTTTGATCATGCTTACTCCTCTACATCTGAAAGAGCTTGTGATACATTAGAGTATGTTACAAACATGTCCTATACAAGAGTAAAAGGTCTTAAAGAATGGAATTTTGGTACTTTTGAAGGGGAAAGTGAAGATTTAAACCCACCACTACCTTATAGAGACTTTTTTGTTCAGTATGGAGGTGAAAGTGAAATTGAATTGAGAAACAGAATTGCTAAAACCCTCCATTCAATTATGAAAAATGATGACCATAATACAGTTTTAGCTGTTTCACATGGAGCTGCTTGCCGTCAATTTATGAGATACTGGGCTCATACTAGTGATATTGATCAAAAAGAAAGACTAGGTAATTGTTGTATACTAAAATTTGAATTTGAAAATGATGATTTTAAGTTGATAGAAATAATAAATCATGATTTTAGTGAATTACCTTAATCAATAAAATTCCTGCAATAAGCATTTATTTGCTTGTTGTAGGAACCTCACTTTTAGAATATTTATAGTAAAATATCCCATAATAACAAGAAATTTCATACATAAATCTTATCTTTAAAATTGAATGATTACTTTACCATTAGTATGCCCGCTAGCCACCAAATTTAATGCTTCACCTGTTTGTTCAATAGTAAATATACGGGAATCTATTCTAGGCACAATGTTATTTTCCTCGACAATTCGTGTAATTTCTTTTAGTTGTTCTCCATCAGCACGAACAAAAATAAAACGATATTCCTTTTCCTCTTTTCGAGCTAATTTATCATATTTTGCACCTGCAAGTGAGAATAACTTTTGCTTCCAAAATGGAAATTTATTTCTTTCAGCAAACTTTTTGTTTGGACCTGTACGCAAACTTAATAAGCGCCCACCTTTTTTTAAAACAGAGAGTTCTCTTTCAAACTCCTTTGGTCCAAGAGTATCTATTACAAAATCAACTTTCGGAATAATATCCCAATAATTCTCTTTTGTATAGTCTACATAAAGGTCAACCCCCAACTTCATCATTTGTTCACGTGATCTTGTATTGCCCGAAACAATAACATTAAGCCCCATTGATTTAGCTATGGGAATAGCCATCTCTCCAAAGCTTCCAGACCCCCCTGGAATAAATACAGTTTGTCCTGCCTTTGCTTCCAATTCTTCATGTAATCCTTGATAAGCAGTTAAACCTGTTAATGGGACAGCAACTGCCTCTTTAAAATCAAGATTTTTTGGCATATGACTGATTGCATCGGCATTAACTGCTATATATTCAGCAAATGCTCCTATTTTATCTATAGGAAGACGTGAGTATATTTTATCTCCTTTTTTAAACCCAGTAACATTTCTTCCAACTTCTTCTATTATCCCAGATAATTCATTTCCTAATGTTAGTGGCATATCATAGTCTTGAATTAATTTTACACTTCCTGTAAGAATTAAAAGCTCTAACGGATTAACAGCAGCTGCTTTGACTTTTACTAATACTTCATTATCACTGACCTTAGGAACAGGTATATCATTAATTGTTACATTTATCTCTTTTGAATATTTATTAATTTGTACGGCTTTCATATATTTCCTCCTTCTATCTTAAATCAATCTATTAAATTTATTTTTCCAATTGGTACTCGTAATTATTTTTCTTCTCTATTCTTAATTATACGTGTAATTTTTAGTGTTAATCCAAAATACCTTTCCAGATTTCTTATGATACTCTTTATTTTTTATTAGTTTTCTCTGATCTGATTTCATGGTCTTACGCATAACTGATTCTCTCAAGCTTCTTTTAGAAGTTGGATATCCTACAGGAGAAATAGCTGGGAATAAATCATTTTCTTTAATACCCATAGCAGACATAAAGCTATCACGACTAAAAGTTGCTGCTAACCATACTGTCCCAAGCCCCATGTGAGTTGCATATAAAATTAGGTTTTCAAACTCATATCCTGCTGCTTCAAGACCTAGTTCAGTATTTTCTACTGATACTCCTAAGAAAGTAGTAGCTCCTTTAATAACTCCATAAGTTCCTAATTTTTCTCCTTTTGAATCTAAATCTTTTTCTATAATATGAAAATTTACTTTTACTCCAAATGGATTTGTTAAACTATCAGCATATGCCATAAGTTTTTCTTTATCTTGAGTAGAAAGTTTTTTTCTTCATATGACCTTACACTATTACCTTTTTTATAGTTTGTTGTACTGGAATATTTATTTTCATTTTTACCTCCAAATATAATTTAATTTCTTAAGAATCATACTTAAGCACTAAATCTGCTAAAGTATATTTTGACATAATCTCTTTTACTCCTTCACGGACAGCATTATAAGGTTCTTCTAAAACATCATGTATTTTACAGCCAACTGGACATTCAGGAGATGGATTTTTGTGTATTCCAATTAAGTTTTCTAGTGATGTTGGATCAACTGCATTATATATATCAAAAATCGTAATTTCTGATGGATTCATCACCAATTCTGCACCTGCATAACCACGGCGAACTTTAATAATGCCTGCCTTTTTTAGTGATCCAAATATGTTACGAATAATAACAGGATTAGTTCCTGTACTATTTGCAATTATTTCACTTGTTACCTTAACTTTATCTGAAAACATTGCTATTGATATCAGGATGTGTATCGCTAAAGAACATTGTGTATTGATTTTCAAAATTTCCCCTCCTATATAATAAAAATTTTTCAAGTTGTAACGATTGAGGTTACAACTAGAATAATATGATATTACCATATTATTATTTTATTTGCAATAAAATGAAATTTCAAAATTGTCGGATTATAGTTAATTATTGATAGAGCCTTTTTTAAGGATATGTAACTTTAATGGATATTTTAAAATTTATTCCAGTATTGACTTTCTCAATTTGAATTACTTGGTCTATGTTTTCCTCCCCTACTTCACACAGTATTTTAATCCTATTTTCTATAACTCTAAATTCAATACACTTATTCCAATATTTTTTAAAATAATAGAAGAAGGAGCATAGCTTATATATACTCCTTCTTCCTTACTTATATAATCTACTAACTTATCATTTATAGTTAGATTTATTGAATCAACTTCCCTTAACTCATTAATTGTTATCTTAGAAATTATCATATGTAATAACTTCTTCTTCTTCTGCTTCTTTCTTGACTCTTTACTATTTAACAATTTACTCAAATTATCTAATACACTTTTATTGTACTCATAAGATATCTTCTTATTTACATCATAAAATACTTATTTACTTACTATCTTTGTTTCTATAACTTTCTTAGAAAGTCCTCCATGCGTAAGCTTAACAACATCATATTCATTATAGTTGCAATAATCATACACTCTAAATTTAATTTCTCTTTTATTCGAAAAATCAGTAACATATACTTCGTAATATACCTTTCTCAATCTGTCGCCTACTTTCATTACAACGCCTGTACATATTCCTTCAGTCTCTGTATACAGTCCCAAAATAGCATCTACAAAATATAATGCATCTGGAATAATAAAAATAGAAGCAATAACCATCATAGGAATATACACTAGCCTAAAATCACCTAAGAACGGTAATATAAATATAAGTCCAATCCAATTAATATGCTTAATTCTTTCAGTAAAACTTACTGATACATGAGGTACTAGCATAGGTTTAATCTTCCATAATAAACTACTATCCTCATAAGAATGTTTATTATAAGCTTTTCTCCAATTCTTTTGAGTTTCAGAAAGTATAGCAACTGTCCTGATCTTACTTGTGAACATATAAAAGTTTATATATCCAACATATATAATTAATGCTGAAATAATTATACTGATATTTTTTACAATAATAATTGTAAATATTATATATCCAATAAAAAATATATTTAATAGCTTCATACCATACATTTTTTTATTAAGCTCTTTCTTCTCATCTTGTGAAAGCTTCCTACCCCTTTCAAAAAAATTAAAAAGGCAACATATTAAAATGCAAAATGCAGTAAATTTATTAAACGAATCCACAGCCTGTAAAGTTTCATATGAACCCTCACTTATAAAATATACAACATTAGTAGCTATATTCATCACTATGGGAAGTATAGCAAAAATTATATAACTTTCAATACCTCTTTTTTCAGACCACATTTCTCCTCCCCCATATTTTGTAAAATCAATCTTTTTTTCCATTTATATATAACTTATTCAAATAATTATATATTACTTTAATTATTTCGTAAATAATACAAATAAAAATCCCTCAACTACATTAAAAATTATAGTTGAAGAACTCTATATTCTACACATTATCTAGTATATTTAATTATCCCTATTAATTGGAATTTAAGTGAGAGCCCAAATTTTATATTTGGATTCTCGAACTTACTCATTCGACGCTAGGAGAAGGAGTTTCCTTTAAAAATAATATAATAAGTTCTTATAAATACTTAATTTTTACTTTCTTATAAATGAAACTCACTACTCACATTCGTTCGTAGGAGTAAGTTCCGCTAACTAAATCAAAGATTTAGAGCGTCACTTAAATTCAAGTTTTAACTATACTTTTATACTAAAATAGCTAGTAAAACTTTTATAATTTTACTAGCTATCTTTCCAAAATGTTATTTGCCCAATTAGGTATTTTTTTATCTTTCCATATGACCTTACCATGTTTTAAATATATAACTTCTCCTAACACTTCTGTATTATCATATATATTTACTTCATCACATATTTCAATTGCTTCATTTAGATTTTTTAAGGAATCATAATATCTTCTTTCTATATCTTTATCAGATATTCCATGGCCACCCTTGCTTACTCTAATTTTAACTCTTTCTTTAGCAACCTCTGGATTTTTAACTCCTACATAATTCATAACTATGTAAAAGCCATTTTCTTTTGCAAACTTTATATTCTTTATTATACTTTTACCTGATAAAGTGGTTTCTTGATTAAATGATATACCTTCTAGAATATATTGTTTTATTAATCTAACAGCCTCTCTCGCACATTTAATTTGAAGATTATTATCTTTCCACGATCCAATTCTGGCTACCATTTCATCAGTATTTATTCTTTTTTCATCTTTATTTTCATCATAATAAATAGATTTATATATCGAAGTTTTCCCTGCACCGTTAACTCCCGCAAAAATTGTATAAGTTGGCATACTATTCACCTATAACTTTCGCCAGCTCTTTTTGTAATACTAAATTAGATAAGGTCATATAAAAGTCTTGCTCTTCTTTTGTCTTTGCGTTTTTAAATAATTCCTTTAATTGACTATATGAATAATTTATAAAAATCTCATATAAATTAATATCCTTATTTTCCAATTAAATTACCTCCTTCAAAAAGCATTTATACAAATATTATATACCAAACCTAATAGTTTATAAACCTAACGTCTTTTAATTTTGGTTCTCCATAGGTATGCTTCACCTTAGCATATATAAAAAAGAGTCTTAACCAAGTAATATCAATGGCTAAGACTAAAAAGCTCATTTACAGGAAACACACTACTCATATTCATTCGTAGGGTACACTTTGTGTAAGTTCCACTATTCAAAACAAGTTTTGAAGTGTCACTTAAGTTTGCCTTGCCAAATATAAAATTTGGAGGCAATATAGGTAACACCTACTCACATTCGTTCCTAGGTGTAAGTTCGCCTTGCCAAATATAAAATTTGGAGGCTTACTTATGGTACGGTTCACTGTATCACAAGTAAATAATATATAAAAAAGTTCTTCTTTACTATTATTTTTTGCACTAATTATAACTTCTGTGCATACAAGTCTTTTCTCCAGTGTGGCAGGTTACCCCAACTTGATCCACTAAAATCAATATTGTATCTAAATCACAATCTAAGAATATAGACTTTACATTATTGATAACTAATTTAATGATCATTATCTCCTAAAATAAAATTCTATACTTGGAGTTATTACCTCCTTATATCCCCAAGAATTAAAAACATCATTTATTGAGTTAATAATTCTAGACTTCTTTATACGCTCTTCTTCCGTCTAGAATAATATTCTAGTGTGACCTTTTTATAACTTATCTAGACATAAAAAAAGATTCAGCTTAAACTGAATCTTTACTTTAAATTTCACTTAATTCTTTTATTTCTTTTTCATTTAATCTATATATTGTCCACTCATCCATAGCAACAGCACCTAAGGACTTATAAAATTTAATTGAAGGCTCATTCCAATCAAGGCATACCCACTCAATCCTTTTACAACCTTCTTCTCTAGCCTTCTTTGCAATGAATTTAAATACCTCTTTTCCTATTCCTCTTCCCCTTGCTTCTTTTTTAATAAAAATATCTTCTAAGTATAATCCACTTCTACCTACAAATGTAGAGAAGTTATAGAAAAATAATGCATAACCTACTGGCTTTTCATCTAATTCTAAAATAACTACTTCTGCTCTATTATTATTAAAAATAGATTCGCGTAAAGTTTCTTCAGTAGCTATTACCTCATCTGACATTTTTTCATATTCAGCAATTTCTTTAATAAGTGATAATATAAGTTCACAATCTTCTTCATTAGTTTCCCTAATTTTTAAATTCTCAATACTAGTATCATAATAACGCATAAAAATTCCTCTCTTTAACGACATTTAAGTAATTATTTTAAGCAATATCTTTAATCATTGCTATATCACATCTTTCACATACATCGTCATCAAACTCTTCAAAACCATATTTTCTATATAACTTTACAGCCTTATACAAAACTGAATTAGTTTGTAATGTAATCTTTTTATAATTTAATGATTTAGCTATTTTAAATGAATTTTCAATCATAATATTACCTAGCCCTAAACCTTGAAAACTTTGTTTTAAATACATTTTTCTTAGTTCACATGTATCCTTGTCTATTTTATAAATTCCATAACTCCCAACAATTTTTCCTTTGAATACTATAACCTCAAAATCCCCATTATTTTTTGTATAGTATCTCGGTATGTCCGTAATATCTAAGTCCTCAATTTCAGGATTAACTTCTAATCCATAATCACTTAAAACCTCTTCTACTAAATCTAAAACTTTACCTTCATCACCACGTTTAGCTTTTCTAATAGTTAGATCCTTCATAATATAGCCCCCTAATATTACATATACCTTATTAAATTTATTCTTATTATAAATTTATTAAAGCATATAAATTATTAATATTTTAATAATATTATAAAGGTTTTTCTACATAATTTCACTAATATTCTGTGTTATTTTTGAAAATTTTCTAAATACAAGTACAGCTAATGATATAGCTAAAATTAAAATTATAGTTTCTACTAATAAAATATTTTCTATACCTCCAGCTTGATAAAGAGCTGCAGGAAAATTTATTACTGCATGTACAAGTATTGCTATTCCATAATAAATATACTTTCTTTCTTTTACTGCATAACAAACTAAAACTGATAATGAAATATGAACAATCATTGCTATAATTCTTTCATTTCCTGTCATTAACCAAATATAAGAACTAGTATTAACAAATTGATCATGTGTTGCACTTATTACATCCTTTGAAACTAAAGCACCTTCCATAACTGATTGAAAACCGCCTTTATTTATTAGGACTGAATAAATAATAGCATTTAAGCTACTAATTCCTCCAACTAATATAGCTTCTATACCACCATGTCCAACTCCATAAGTAATAGCATTAATATCATTTCTATCCTTTATTAAGTATTTAAATGATATTAATCTTGCTGTTTCCTCAAAAATACCCGCCATTAATCCTCCATATAACATATACGCTATTGGAGTGTTTAATAAAAACTCTGAAGTAGTTTTATTAATACTTAAAAAATATGAATGAATTGGTGCCTCTAAAATTTGTACAGAAATAAAGAATGCTAGCATACCTATAAAGAATATTTTTAAACTCACTTTATACTTCTTTTTCAAGTAAATAATCCCACCAATAGGCAAAGCTAAGCTTATAATTAAGCTACTGACCATAAAAATAATAGATAAATTACTAACCATATTAACTTCCTCCTTATTTACTCTTATATTCCTTTTATAATGAAATAAATTATTAAGAATATTATTAAAACGAAAGGTACTATCATTAACAGTGCGCCTATTGGATTACCTAAATTAATATCCCATCCAACTCCTATTCTTTTCTCAACAAAGATACTTGGATCATTTTTATTGTAATAAAAATTCCCTAATATCCAATTTTTATCGTCATCCCTATATATCTCTTCTTTTTCTTTACTAAATTTTAAGTTTTTACCACCTTGTCCAATCTTATAGCTTATAATTAAAAAAATAACTACTGTAATTAATATTGTTGGTAAACCAATTATATTCACTAAATTAATATTCCAAGAATAAATAGTACAAAATTGCACAAATGCAAACATTAATGATATTTCTAAAGCAATTATAAATAAAAGTATAGAGTTAACTCTTTTAAAAACTTTTCTTTGATTCTTAATTTCCTCTAAGGTCCCACTATTAATTTCAACCTTACTATTAATAGCAAATTTATTAAGTGTAGCTAAAAAAACTATCATTCCAACCTGTATTAATACTGGAAATAAAACTAAATAAAAAAATCCTTTAAATCCTTCCTTATTAACAAATCCATCGGCTAAACCTTCTGCATTATAATGAATAGGAAAAGGATTAGGTACGTTTTTATAAGCAATTAAAGTAGCTATAACTGTTATTACAGGAATAATTAATAATACTAAAAAATGTCTAGTCTTAATTACTACATCATCTTCTCTAACCTTGGGTTTTCTTATTGACGTATCTACCAAAACAACATTTTTTCCAAGATTTTTCCAACCTTTTTCTTCTTTAAGCTTCATTGTTTTTTTCCAATAAATAAATATCGGAATATTAGTAATTACAATCAAAGAAAATATCAATATAAAATATACCCATATTCTTGAACTTATAAATACAAGTAAATTTATTATAATAATTAATGGTAAAATAAATATTAAATAATTTTTCTTATATTCTTTTTCTAACTTAATTATCTCCTCATCCTTCTCATATTCTTTGGGTACTCTAACTCCAAAAATAATTCCATTATTAGAAAATTTATTAACAAAAATAGTTGAAAAAAATAGAATTATACTTACAAAAATAGTGCTTCCTAAAATAATTATCTTTTCCATTACTAATCACCTACTCTTTATTAAAATCTAAAAATACTTTATCTATATAATCTTTAATTTCATCTTTACTTAATCCTCTGTTATAACATTGAGCCATATAATAATATAAATTTTCATTCAAATCTTCTTTAAATCTATTCATGGATTGATCTAAATTTAACGATACTATTGCACCTTTTCTCCTATCAATTTTTATATACCCTTCCTCTTTTAGCATTGTGTAAGCCTTATTAACAGTATGCATATTTACCCCTATATCTTCTGCTAAAACCCTAACTGAAGGCAACTCCTCATCTCCTTCAATTTCTCCTCTGGCTATTCCTTCAATGACTTGATTTTTTATTTGAACATATATTGGAACTTCTGAATCGAAGTCTATTCTCAAAATCACTAAACCACCTCTTTTGTCTATAAAAAATTTAAAGTAATATTTTATTTGAAATGAACTCTTATTTTTCCATTGTTCGAAATCTCCTTAAATTATAGCCTATTAAATAATTTTACAGATACAGTATTTAAGATTACGGTTATAGCTCCTAATATTACTATTTCATAAATTACTATACATGATAAAAATAAATTTATATTTTGTATTTTCCCGTAAATGTAAATAACTACTGGAACTGCTACTATAACTGCAGAAATTAACATTTGAATCAGTACACTTGCCCCTTGCTTTACTACAGCTGTTTCTGAAACCCAATTTAACTTAGGGAAGAACAAGTTTACTATTATTCCTATAATCGGTACTATAATAGAAAAAATTATTGATATTATTAAAAGCCAAAGAACTTGATTTACTTCTAATTTTAATGATATTGAAAAAATAATATCTGAAATTAATACAGCTGGTACAATCAAAACTAAATTTAACATTATTTTAGCTTTAAATATTTCTATTGGTCTTATTGGACTTGATTTTAATATCCATAAATTTTTACCTTCTAATGATATAGATGAATTAGTTGTGCAAGATAAAACTAAAACTCCACATACAACGACTATAGTAAATATAGGAATAATCTCTTTCATCATTTCTACTTCAAACATACTTAGAAGTACATCTTCTCCCATGAATATAGTAGCTATTGACATTCCCAATAATATTATAGGACCAATAATTGTATTTACTACATATATAGGAGATGAAAAATATCTTTTTATTTCTTTTTTAAATAAGGCCATTAATTGAGAAGAACTTTTCATTTCTTTTACTTTATAATTAGCCTTTTTATAACTCTCTTGAAGTTTAGAACTTATACTTTTAAAACTTTTACTAAATACAAGTACAAATAATGAAAATACTAAAGCTGATAATAATACAAAAATTAAAATATCCATGAAATTAGAATTAACTAATCCTCTTATAGCAAAAGCTGCTGGTGGATAAATCTTAGAAATCCCATCAGAAATTGATGAACTATTTAATAATATTGACTGTATTAAATCCCCTGATTTAAATGATGCTATGCATATTAATAGTACTATCCCTAAAGTTCCTAATATAATAACAACATTTTTATGCTTCATCTTAGATGATATAAAACTTATTCCAAAGGCTATTATTGAAGATATAACTATTGGAATAAGTGGTAATGCTAAAAATGCTAATATTAAGCTTAAGAAGAATATCGGTGATGTACTGCTATATTTAAAATAAATAATTGCTGGACATATTAATGTAAATAATAAAAAGAAATAATTTATTGCTAATAGATGTATCATCTTTACAATTAAAATATTACTTTTCTTAATTGGTAGACTCATTAACAAATCATAATCTTTGAATGAAAATAATGTACCCTGAGCTTTATAAATAGATGTAAATAAAATCATTGCCGTACTTAATATAAACCCCATAACTAAAAGCAATTCTAACATTCCAATTTGCTCTAATCCCTTTGCCAAAAGCTCAGAATATATAATTGACATAGCAAAAAATGCTATTATAGATATTACAATAGTAACTGCTATAAATATAGCTTTATTTCTTTCTGTTTTTGATTTTTCCTTTGTAAGCTTATTAATACCACTAGAATTAATAAATGTTACTTTTAAAATATTTACTAAATTACTCATTATCTATCAACTCCATAAATATATCTTCTAATGAACTATTTCCCTTAACAGCTTCCATCCTACCTTGTGAAACTATAACACCATCCTTTATTATTGCTACCTTATCAGAAAGCTTTTCTGCTACTTCTAATACATGAGTCGAAAAGAAAATTGAAACTCCCTCTCTACATAAAGCCTTCATTTCTTCTTTTAATAAATGTGAAGCTTTTGGATCTAATCCAACAAAAGGTTCATCCAATATTAAAAGTTTTGGTTTATGAAGTAATGCAGAAATAAGAACCAATTTTTGCTTCATTCCATGTGAATATGAAGAAATTAAATCTCCTAAAAAGTTTGTTATTTCAAATTTATCAGCATAATACTGTATGGAATTTTCTCTATCACTCTTTGATACATTAAATATATCAGATATAAAATTTAAATATTGAATTCCAGTTAAACTTTCATAAATATCAGGATTATCCGGGATATAAGCCATGTTCTTTTTACAGCTTATTGGATCTTTTTTAATAGATATTCCATCTATTAAAATATCTCCTTCTTCAAATTCAAGTATTCCAACTATTGATTTTATAGTAGTTGTTTTTCCTGCTCCGTTATGACCTATAAAGGCAAATATTTCTCCATTATTAACTGTAAGAGAAATATTATTAACAGCCTTTTTCCCATTTTTATATGCTTTTGAAAAATTAATTATTTCTAACATTTTAACACCCCTTATTACATCTGTTATACTTATACTATAACAGATATAATAAAAGAGCAATATTTTTTTAAATTTTCTACTTTACACATTGTTCATATATGATAAAATTATATCAGTCGGTATTCTATGAAACCGAACTTTGCAAAAATTTATTTTTTGCCGAATTATATCCTTAAAAAGGAATAAGAACGGAGGAGTTTTATCATGTTAAACACTAGCGGGGTGGGAAAATCCCATGAAAATGTTAGAAAGATGGTAGTAATATCAATGCTATCAGGTATTTGTTTATTCTTAGGATTAACAGGACTTGGTTTTATACCTCTAC
This sequence comes from Clostridium nigeriense, assembly GCF_050585245.1. GTDB lineage: Bacteria > Bacillota > Clostridia > Clostridiales > Clostridiaceae > Clostridium > Clostridium nigeriense_A. The sequence continues at coordinate 96,515 of NZ_JBNOOF010000002.1, read as the reverse complement.
CACTTTTCAAACTAACTATTTTACATTTACCAGTAATTATTGGAGCTATAATCGAGGGCCCAGTAGTAGGTGGTTCTATAGGCCTAATATTTGGCTTATTCTCAATTTATCAAAATATTACAGCTCCAACACCAATGTCCCCATTTTTCTATAATCCATTAGTATCTGTTTTACCACGAGTATTAATCGGGGTTATCTCTTATTATGTATATAAAATAATAAGATCAAAGGTAAAAAACATAAAAGTATCCATTAGTATTGCTGCAATTTGTGGTTCATTAGTTAATACTATCGGTGTACTTGGCACTATTTACTTAGTTTATTTTAAAGATTACGCTACAGTGCTTATGGAAAGAGGGACTATTTCAACAAATTCAATGGGTGCAGTTACTACAGCTCTATTAACCGTAATTGGTACAAATGGACTTGCAGAAGCTATTTTATCTGCTTTAGTTGTTACACCTATAGTAATTGCTATATTTAAAATGCAAAAGAAAAATATATAAACCATATTTTATTATATAAATTATAAAAATAAATTAATTTTTAAAACTCCTTCGGGAGTTTTTTTCTTTTATTTTTTCATTGTTAATTTTTAATTCTTCATTACAAATAGTTTGTACCACTTTTATCCTTTGTGGGAATATAATTCTCCTAATGTATTTATTTTTATAGTTTAATAAGTTTTCTTTTACATAATATAATAGTACAAAGTAACAAAAAACTTTGTATTAATTTTTAAGGAGGCGCTTATTATGGCAAGCAATAAAACATTAGTACCAGAAGCAAAGAATGGATTATCTAAATTCAAAAATGAAGTAGCTAGTGAAATGGGAGTTCCTTTCACAGACTATAATGGAGACCTTTCTTCAAAACAATGCGGTAGTGTTGGTGGAGAAATGGTTAAAAGAATGGTTCAACAATACGAATCAAAAATAAAATAAAAAAGGTGTTAAAATATTATATCCGGGTTTCATTGCAAATGCCAAGTCACCCTTTAGAATATTTTAACACTCTAAAACTAAAGTAAGGAAATTATAAAACCTTATTTACACAATAACATTTTTATAAATTCCTACTAATAATAAAAAAGCTATGTCTAGGTTATACCTATACATAGCTTTTCCTTTTAAAAATAAGATAAATTCTTACTTAGCTTAAAGATTTTCAATAGCAGCTTTTACTGCTTCTACATCTTCATCAGTTCCTTGTCCATCAATTTTACGAAGGCAAGTAATTCCATATTCTTTTTCAATTTTATCAGCTGCAAAACAATATGTTTCAGCATGTCTTTCCTTACTACCATTGACAACAACACCGCGAACTAAATTTTTGTGTTTATCTAAAAACTCTCTTGTAACTTGTGTAATTTGACCTAATCCTTCATTACGTGTAACAAGAATACATTCTTCGTTTAATGCCTCACTAACGTTTTGTGTTGGCATTCCTAACTTCTCAGCAAATGCTTTTCCACTACCAAATCTACTATCATATACTACTAACATATTTTTCTCTCCCCTTTATGTATTAATTAATTAAATTTATTATATCACATAAAAAGCAAACTGTAAGTATTTTTTAATAAATATTATTAACAAATAATATTTATTAAAAAATATAAAATTAATTAAATAAAAAAGTACTTCTATATAATTTTGCTTATTCCGTCGCAAGCTCCAAGTCATCGTAAAATTAATAGAAGCACTTCAAAGCTGAAGGAAGGAAATTACAAAAAAGTTATTCACAGGGTAACATCTTTATAATTTCCTAAATAGTAAAAAAATCCGTACAAAAAGATACTAATTTGTATCTATCTTGTACGGATAATATTTGGAGCGAAAGACGGGACTCGAACCCGCAACATTCACCTTGGCAAGGTGACGCTCTACCATTGAGCCACTTCCGCAAGAGTGTGGTGGCTTACCCGGGAATCGAACCCGGTACACCTTGATTAAAAGTCAAGTGCTCTACCGATTGAGCTAGTAAACCATAATGGTGCGTGTTAAGAGATTCGAACTCCTGGCCCACGCCTTAGAAGGGCGTTGCTCTATCCAGCTGAGCTAAACACGCATTTTTCCCACGAGCAATATAATAACTCATTTTGTCGCAACTTGTCAACATCTTTATTAAATTTATTAAAAAAATTAAAATTTATAGGTAAAATATAGATACAATAAAATTTAAAATTAGTTGTAATAGTTTTGTAACTACAATTTTTAGACTTCTAAACTATAATAGAACTGCAACAAAGTAATGGAGGTAAAAGTTATGAAAAAAAGATTTATTTCATTAGCTTTAACGTTAGTTATTGGAAGTATGATGGTAGGCTGTATGGAAAATAAAAACAATTCATTAAATGATACTAATATTTCAAGTCAAAATCAAGTTGAAAAAATTCCAGTAACACTTTCTAATATAGCAAATAAAAATATGGAAGATGAAGTAAAGACTTTACTTATTAACAATGGAATAAGTGATGAAAATATAACCACATATATAAAATATATTAATGATTTTAATGAAAGAGTTGAAGATAAGAGTTTATTGAAGGTAGATTTTGTAACTGTTGATTCAATAAATGGATTATATAATTCAATTATTTTAACTCCCAAAACAATAGATGGGGGAATGACTATAAGCGAAATAAACTGCAGGTTAGCAGCTTTTGCATTATTTAAAGATTTTGTAACAACAAAAGGTAAATTAGACGCAGATAATTATTTAATGTTTGATATTGAGGCTATTGATAGTAATCCTATAGTGGATTTTAGTGAAGAGGATAAAGAAAAGTTTATAAATTTATTTAATCCTGTAGATATAGGCAATGTAAAAGATCAGAAAAAAATAATAGAGTTAATTAAAGAAGAGTTAAATAAAAGAGAAGTTAATATAGAGAATAATGGCAAAGTTTCATTAATAAATATCTATATAAATGATGAATTTGAAAATAAGATGTTTGTAGGTCATTCAGTAGTAATGATAGAAAATGAAGATGAATTTATTGTTCTTGAAAAATATTCAGCCATAGATCCATTTCAAATATCTAAATTTTCTAGCAAAGAAGATGTAAAAAAATATCTTTTATCAAGAAATGATATTTATGGAAGTGACATAAAACCTATATTGTTTATTAATAACGAGGAACTCTAAAATTATTAATAATAATATAATGGAAATATTTTTCTCTTATACTCCATTATAAAGAAATAGGGCTATTATACTAATTAGTGTAATAGCCCCTTAATTTCCAATTCTATTCAGATTTAATTACTAATTGATCATCCTCTTCATCTACCATAACATTTGAGCCATAACCAATATCGCCTTTAATAATTTTTCTTGCTAAAGTATTTTCTATACTATTTTGAATATATCTCTTTAATGGTCTTGCTCCATATACTGGATCATATCCTTCTCTAGCCATAATTGTCTTTGCTTTATCAGTTACTTTAAGAGTTATATTCTTATCTTTTAATCTTCCTGAAACTTCTTTTAAGAAGATATCAATAATCTTCTTAATTCCATTTTCTGATAGAGGCTTAAACATAATTATATCATCTACTCTATTTAAGAATTCAGGTTTAAATCTTAGTTTCATTTCATTCATAACTTGACTTCTAATTTCATCATCTATAGTTTCTTCACTCTTGTTATCTAAAAGATAGCTACTTCCAATATTTGAAGTCATTATTATAATAGTATTTTTAAAATCTACAGTTTTTCCTTTATTATCTGTTAACCTACCATCATCTAATATTTGTAAGAATATATTAAATACATCTTCATGAGCTTTTTCTATTTCATCAAATAAAATTACGCTGTATGGATTTCTTCTTACAGCCTCTGTAAGTTGACCACCTTCATCATAACCTACATATCCTGGAGGCGCTCCAACTAACCTAGATACTGAATGTTTCTCCATATATTCAGACATATCTATTCTTATAATATTTTCTTCTGAATCAAATAAGTTTCTAGCTAAAGTCTTAGCAAGTTCTGTTTTACCTACACCTGTTGGCCCTAGGAATATAAATGAACCTATAGGTTTATTAGCATCCTTTAGTCCTGCTCTTGCTCTAAGAATTGCATTTGAAACAGCAGTTATAGCTTCTTCTTGGCCAATAACTCTCTTTTCCATTTCACTTTCTAATCTTAAAAGTTTTTCTCTTTCACCTTCTAATAGATTACTTACAGGAATACCAGTCCATTTGGAAAGTATTTTTGATACTTCCTCTTCAGTTACTTCTTCCTTTAAAAGTGCTCCCTCATAATTTTCTTTAACATCTATTTCTTTTTGTTTAATTTCTTCTTCTAATGCTGGAATTACACTATATTGAATTTCAGCTGCCTTATTATAATTATAGCTTCTTTGAGCAGTTTCTAAGTCTCCTCTAGCATCATCTAATTTAGATTTTAAGTTTCTTAAAGTAACTATTGCATCTTTTTCTTTTTCAAACTTTGCAGTCATTTCATCATTTTTAGCCTTAAGTTCTGCAATATCCTTTTCTAATACAACAAGCTTCTTCTTAGATCCTTCATCTTTTTCCTTAGTTAAAGCTTCCTTTTCAATTTCTAATTGGAATAACCTTCTTCTTATGTTATCAAGCTCAGTTGGAAGAGAATCTATTTCTGTTCTAATCATAGCACCAGCTTCATCAATTAAATCTATTGCCTTATCTGGTAAAAATCTATCTTGAATATATCTATGAGATAATTTTGCTGCTGCAATTAATGCTGAATCATGAATTCTTACTCCATGATGTATCTCAAATCTTTCTTTTAATCCTCTAAGAATTGATATAGCATCTTCTACAGTTGGCTCTTCTACTATAACAGGTTGGAATCTTCTTTCTAATGCCTTATCCTTCTCTATATACTGTCTATATTCGTCAAAGGTTGTAGCACCAATACAATGTAACTCACCTCTTGCAAGTAATGGCTTAATTAAATTACCTGCATCCATAGCTCCATCAGTTTTTCCTGCTCCAACTATAGTATGAATTTCATCTATAAATAAAATTATTCTTCCTTCACTGCTTTGTACCTCTTTTAGAACAGCCTTTAATCTTTCTTCGAATTCACCTCTATATTTAGCTCCTGCAATTAAAGAACCCATATCTAAAGAAAATATAACCTTATTTTTTAATCCTTCTGGCACATCTCCTCTAATTATTCTTTCAGCTAAGCCTTCTACAATAGCAGTCTTACCTACTCCAGGTTCACCAATTAATACTGGGTTATTTTTAGTCCTTCTTGACAATATTCTAATAGCTCTTCTTATTTCTTCATCTCTACCAATTACAGGATCTAGTTTATGTTTCTTAGCAAGGTCAGTTAAATTAGTACCATATTTGCCTAAAGCATCATAAGTACCTTCTGGATCTTGAGTTTCTACTCTTTGATTTCCTCTAACTTCCTTTAAAACTTCCATAAAAGTTTTTTTATTAATATTATACTTATCTAATATTCTCTTAACTTCTCCATTTTTATCTACATCAATTATTGCAAGCATTAAATGCTCAACACTAATATAAGAATCTTCGAATTTTTTAGCTAAATCTTCAGCCTTAACTAATACCTCTTCTATTTGTCTAGTAGCATACACCCCAGAAGAGTTTGCACCTTCACCTAGAACCTTTGGCATATTTCCTAAAACTCTATTTAAATCATCATCAATTGATTTAACATTAACACCCATTTTAGTCAATATATTAGGTATTAAACCATCCTCTTGTTCTACTAGTGCTGTAAATAAGTGTATTAACTCTACTTGTTGCTGATTAAATTTAACTGCTAACATACTAGCATTATTTAATGCTTCTTGAACTCTTAATGTCATTTTATCAATATTCATGTGCTTCACTCCTTTATACACTACTTAATATATTTATTTTAATCTATATTTAAATAATAATACAAAAGTCAAAGAAAGTCAAAGTATATTTTGATTTTTTTTATAATTTTCTATTTCATAATAAATAGGATATAATTAGAGTAAATGAAATAATTAAAAAGAGGTGATTTTTATAAGAAGAGAATATGTAAGCTATCCCTCTGATTCTCCTATAAAGATATCTTATGCCAATATAAAAGAATATCCCATACACTGGCATAACTCTATTGAGATACTTTATGTTTTAAGAGGAAGTATAAATGTTAATGTAGATACTGATTCATTCGAAGTATTAGAAAAAGAAATGGAAATTATAAATGTTGATGAAGCTCATAGAATTTATAGTAATGAAGACAATAAAGTTTTGATTTTTCACATAGACCCTTATTTCTTTGAAAAATACTATAAGGATATTAATAATATCTTCTTCTATACTAATTCAACAGATGATGGTGCTCAAGAAGGTGAAGAATATGATATGCTTAGAAATTTTCTAGCTAAACTTTTATGCGAAGCTGTTCAAAAACTTGATGATTATGATAAAGAAATTGAATCTATTTTAGTAGATTTACTATATCATCTTATAAATAATTTTCACTACTTAACTTATGAAAAAGAAGAGTTAAAAGATAAATCTGAGCAGTTAGCTAGGTATCATAGAATTTCTAAATATATTTTTAATAATTATGATAGTAATATTACTTTACAAGAGATTGCAAAAAAAGAATTTTTAAGTCCTCACTATTTATCTCATGAAATTAAGTATGCTACAGGATATAGCTTTACAGACTTAGTTAATTTAACTAGAGTTGAAGAATCTGTTAAACTTTTATTAGATAGCGATTTAAGTATTTCCGATATATCAGATGAAGTTGGGTTTTCACATGTAAGATATTTAAATAAAAATTTTAAAAATTACTATGGTTGCACCCCACTTCAATATAGAAAGAAAAATAAATTAACTGAAAAAGAATATGAAGCTAGTAAAAAAATAGAAACTTTAAATCTTCAAGATGCCTTAGAATATTTATCTTCTGAACTAGATGATTATGAAAGGTTTAATTATGAAAATAAACTTTGGAAGATTCATATAGATATGGATGAAACCCTTGGAGAGTTTAACAATGATTATAGTGAAATTATAAATCTAGATGACGCCTTCGACTTATTGCTAGAAGATAATAAAGACATATTAGAAGAAATACAAGAAGAGCTTCACTTTAAATATGTACGACTTGAAAATATGTTTAATAATGATATGGGGGTATTTCCAAAAGCCGATTTCTATAACTGGAACAAAGCTAAAAGCGTAATTGAATTTTTAGATTACATAGATTTAAAACCACTTATATTAATCGATAATCCCAATTTTACATTTGAAAAATATAAGCAAGTTTTAATAAGTTTTTTTGAGTACTTCTCTGAAATAGATTATATTAATATAACAAAATTTAAATTTCAATTTACTCCTGTTATAGATAAAGAAATAAAGAGTTCTTTATTAAACTTCTTAATAGAAGAATACAACCTAGATGTTATTGAAGAAGACTTTATCTGTGATAAAAGTTTAAATAAAATTTATGATACAGCTTTTATGCTACCTTTTATAATTCACAATACTATTTTTAATAAAAATTCATTAAATTTCTTAAGAGCCTTTGATGTGTTAGAAAAAGAAATAAGTTTAACTAATGAAGTTTTTATTGGAGCACCTGGATTAGTTAATGATATGGGAATTAGAAAACCTTCCTACTACGCTTATTATTTGCTAAGTAAGCTAGGTGATGAGATAGTTAAAATAGATAATGGGCTTATAGTTACTAAAAAAGAAGATGAATATTGTATACTACTTTATTCTTATAATGATGAATTAGAAGAAATGCAAAAATTTGAAGATATCTTTACGAAACGTGGTAAGAGAAAAATATCTAAGAAAAAAATATCATTAAACATAGAAAATATAAAAAAATCATCTAGAATAATCACTTATGAAATTAGCGAAAGAATTGGGTCTTCTTATAACTATTGGCTATCTATGGGGTCACCAGATAGGTTAAATAAAGAAGAAAAAGAAATCTTACATAAGGCTTCTTTCCCTAAGATAGAATTTAAATACTCAAAGAAAAATACTATTTTGAATATAATTACTGAACTTAAAGGCTATCATGCAAAGCTAATTTTGATTAAAAATACTAAGTAAATATGTTATATTAGTTGCTCCGTCGCAAGCTCCAAGTCGCCCTAACACAACATATTTACTTCTAAAAGCTAAAGGAATGAAATTATAAAAAGTACAAAGGAACCAAATTTTATGGTTCCTTTGTACTTTTCCAATTTATTAAGAATTTTGTTAATAACTTAAATGTACTTAAAAATGCACATTTAAGTCAATGCATTATTAATCAATTTTAAATATAATTTAAGTATAAATATGAACGGAAAAAAGTTTAGAAAGGATTGATTGTTAATGAGAGGACTATTTTTTGTGCCTAGCGTATTCTCTAAATATTCATTATTAAGTATATTATCATCATTTTTCCATCCTATTAGAAAATAGCAATTTTATTTTTATAAATTCATAAAAAATAAAAAGAAATTAAGTTTTTGCTTAATTTCTTTTTTTATATTCTATTTTTCCAATTTCATAGCTAAAGTAAAATATTTTAAAGAATCTTTGACTTCTCCTAGCTTATAATACATTTCACCCATGTCTAAATAACGTTCACGTCTTTTCTCTCTATTAGCAAATTTAAATAAAGAATCTAGTGATAGGTTCATATACATCTCAGCTTGAACATACATCCCTTTCTTTTGAAGTATCATTCCTTTTAAATAGTATGACTCTTCAATCAGAACTATATCTTTTGAGTTTATTGCAGAATTTAAAGCTCTATCAGTAATTTCATAAGCAATATCATATTCTTTATTTTCATATAAAGTTCTTATACATGAATTCAAGAATCTAACATACTTTGCTTCATCTTCTGTAGGGAATATCTCTATTCCCTCTTTAATTTCTTCAATAGCCTTTTCTCTATTTCCTACATAAAAGTAGCTTTTACTATTTTTCCCTTTTGATATAGCTAACATAGTAGGATTTGACTTCTTATGTTGATATGCTAAGTTTAAATACTTTTCCGCATCTTCTTTCTTAAGCTTAATACATACTGTTGCAAAGCAATGGTATATATCACCCTTTTCTAAAGAATCACTAATGTGATCAATATATTTCAAAGCCTCTTTTAATGTCTTATAAGTTTCTTCTAGTAAACCCATCTTTTCATAAGATTTTCCTTCTCTATAGCAAATATATGCATAGTTAGATTTACTAAAGCCTTTTTCACTTTTTAATAAATTTCTAGCCCTATCGTAATAATTTATTGCTTCATTAAGGTCCTTAATACTGTAGAAGAATGTAGCCATATCTATATAATAAGTTATTGTATTATCAAAAGTATTATTTTTTTGGTATAAATCATAATATTGAGATATTATTAATTGTATATTTTCTACCTTATTTTTCTTTACATAATAACTAAAAAGTTTATGTATAAGTTCAAAAGCTAAGTTGTTATAGGAATATTCTAAGGCGTAATTTAAATTATGATTTATAACCTTATCCATTTCTTCATCTGGAACTAGGTCTTTATTTATTAATTCAAGGTTAGTAATAATTTGTTCTTTTACATCCCTAACTAAATACTCATAATCAAGGTCAAGTTTATCAGCAATATATTCTAAAATGTCTTTATCGGCCTTAATTTTTCCATTTTCAATACAGCTCATTTTGGAAATTGAGACTTTATTTCCACATAATTCTTTTAAAGTTATCCCTTGATATACTCTTGCCCTTTTAATTTTTTCACCAGTTGATAATATTTCCATTTAATACCCCCGCTTGAATTAATTTTTAAGAATTCCTATCTTCCTAAAAATATTAACTCCTTCATCTAAATATTTAGCTGCTTCAGCATCCCTTTTATTATCTATATAGAACTTTCCAATCATTATTGATAATTTCCCCAATTGTTTTTGTAAATCGTTGGCTTTAGCTAAGTTATATGTATCCAATAGAACATTTTCTGCTTCCCTTGAAAGTTCTTTTATTGTATAAATTCTATACCATAATAATTTTAACTCTATTAAACCTTCTATATCGCCTTCATCTAAATAAGTATTTATTTCTCCTAATAATTCTTCACATTTTGAAATATCTTTTAATTTAATATAATTCTCACAAATATTAATTAATGTTTCTACTATCTTAAAATCTTTTCTTCTTATTCTAATCTCTTTAGATATTTCATAATGCTTAAATGATTCTTCTATGTTTTCAAATTCATAAAATAGTTTTCCTAGGTTATTCTCTATTTCAGAAATATTATTTAACTCATCTAACTCTTTATATACTTCTAGAGTCTTTTGGGAATACTTTATTGCATTTGATAAATCACCTTTTTTATTATATTCCTCTGATAATAATAAAAGTGTTTTAGCGTATTCCTCTCTATTATTAACTTGTTCAAATTTACTTTTTGCTAAAAATGAATAATCTATAGCTTTAGCAATATTTTCAATTTTAAAATAAGATTCCGCCATATAATAATAAATTTCTCCAAGTAAAAAATCATTTCCTATATTATTATCTAGGTAGACCTTTTCAGCTTGTCTTAAGTAACTACTAGATGAGTGATATGCTTTTAGATTTAATGTTATTTTTCCTAGATTTAAAAAAGTTTTTATTATCTCTTCATAATTATTATTTTTAATAAATATTACATTTGAAGATAAGAAAAATTGTTGTGCTAAAGTTAGTTCTCCCTTAGCCATATAAATTTGCGCTCTCAAATAAATAATCTTTGCTTTTCTATATTCTAGGTTATATTTTTCAACATAGTATAAAGCATTCTCTATGTATTTTTCTCCAGTGATGTAATCTCCAGACAATATATAAGATTCTGCAATTTGCTCATAATATACACTTATCTTTTCAGCCTGAGTTTCTTCAGATTCCATTAAATATTCAACTGAAGTTTGTAATGCAGCTGCTAAATATTCAAGTAAATCCATAGAAGGATTAGATCTTCCTGATTCAACTAAACTAATTTGACCTGGAGTTATTCTATCCCCTGCCAAATCTTTAAGAGTCATATCTAATTCTTTTCTTCTTCTCTTTATTTTTTCCCCTAACGCAAGAATTTCCATCAAACACTCTTCCTTTTCATTACCGCTTATTAATACTAAATGTATCTTCCACCATATTTATTTTGATTTTTTCGTCAAAATTTAATTTAAAATACAAAATTTATTTTTTTCTTTTTTATTATTATATCATTAAATACATAAAAATTACTAGATAATTTCAAAAATCTGCTATAAAATTTGTAGATTTTATAATATAATTTTATATTTATATAAATTTTTCACTATTATAGGGCTAAAATAATGGAAAGTACTGTCACACAATGTAAAATTAAAACTATAAAGTCAAAAAAACTCCCTTAGGAGTTTTTTAATAGTATTAACTTTAAAAAATTGTATTAAATTTTATTAAGTTTTGTTTACTATTGTTGAATACACTTTTTACTTCATGTATCCCATTAGCATATCACAGGTATCTTCAGCCATATTCATAGCTCTTCTTCCAACTCTTTTTATATTTCTTTGAGTTCTTCTATCTAACTGTGGTAATACAACAGCACTTACTGCCATACCTATTACTGCACCTACTGCCATACCTTTTAACATCCTTAGCATTTATCATCACCTCATAAAATTATTTCTAACTTTATTATTTGTAATTTTTCTTCTTATATTCATAAGAATAAGGATAATAAATTTTATCAAATTCTTTTTGAATATAATTTGCTCTAGTAAGTAAATTAGTTATATATTTAACATTAAAGTCTAACTCAAATTTCTGTACAATGATTTTTGGGATAAACATTTTTTATCTCATAAAATAATATTTATTTCGTTATAAGTTAAGATTGGAAATTAGTTAAACTTTATTTGTTTAAAGTAAAATATGTTGCTGCCTGCCCTAAATTTCCATCACAATCAACTATTTCTACTTCTAAATAGTTATCTGATTCTTTAAGTTTCTCCTTGTTAAGTGATACGTGTACTAAACTTGCTCTCATTGAACTACCATTTCCACCAAACTCTTCAACTTCATTAACTATATATATTTCACAATTTTCATTGTTAATTTTAACTTTAATTGTATCTACATTGGGGGAAATATCACTTTCTTTGTTTAAATATTTAACTAAACTCATAGGTCTAAAATATACCATTAGTGCAGGATATCCACCATCTACCTTAAAAACCTTTAACCCGTATAGTTCTAACTTATCAATAGAAGCATTTATCTCTATATCATTTTGCAAATTTATATCTTGACACCAAAATTCTAGATTTTCTATTCCGTAATCTTTTACTGCATATAAATAAGGATACACCCTATTTTCAACATCTAATCTGTAATTACCCTCTGCGTTAGTATATGTTACACATATATCCTGAAAATCTTTATCCTTTAATCCTACTAGTGCATTTTCAATTGGTTCTCTGAATTTATTGGTTATTTTACCAGTGATTGTTCCCATAAATATCTCCCTTTAATTTTCTCACAACTTAATACAATTATTCATCAAATATCTTTGATACCATTATAACTTATTAACCATAAAATAACAATTTCATCTAATCTATAAATTTGAATTTATCCGAAAGATATAAATAGATTATTCTCAACTTTTATAGATATTTTATTTTTAAATGTATAAAAAATTGAAAATGGATGTAATATTAAGTTTAGAATTAACTGTAAATGTAACTATAGGTGATAAAATAACACTAAAGCAGCCTAAATAGTAATTTTAGTATTATACAAATTTTAACATCTAAATAATTCTATACAAACTAACAAATCTGGATAAATTTATTTTCCCATCCTGTATTTGAAATATTACCATTTAATTTATTATTCAAATAATATTTCAATGCTTCTATCTCATCTTTACTAAAATTATTAACTAATTCCTCTATTTCATCTTCCCAAATACAATTATTTAAAATTTCTACTAAATCATCTAAACTTTTAACTTTCTTATGAATAACTGCAATTTTATCCTTAGTAAATCTACAAACTCTTATTTCATCTATTAATTTCCTTAATCTTTCATCATCCATAGTTTCATTATCTAGAAAAATATCCTTCATTTCATTTTCCTCTATTTTATAGCTTAAAAATATATTTTCTAAATTATTATTTTTAATACCTTCTTCAATTCTAACAAGTAAATTTAAAGCTGTCATTTTTACATAATTCTTTTCATAATCACTTACTATTTTTAATTTATTACATATATTATTAGCTGCTTTTATAATATCTTCCTCTATTTCTTCTATAGTCATTTTTTTGAAAGTATATAGTAATATTTCTCTTTCATAGCTTTTCATTTCTAATTCAAATATATCTGCCTCTACCAACTCTAAACCAATAACATTAGTAAGTACTGGTTCAAATATATTTATTAATAATTCTTTATAATCTCTGCAATAGCTTTTTAAAATTTTTATTATTTTTTCTTTCTCAAAGTTATTACAAAATTTATTTTCAAATAATAATCGTGTAAGATATTCATTAATGAAATCTATTCCTTTAAAATCTTCATCTACAGGATTTGAGAGTTGATAATCTATACTGCACGGTACTTCATGAGCCCAAAATCTATAATCGTAACCTTTGATACCTTTTTCAATTCCAGCAACAGTATCCTCATATGATATATTTTCTATCCCAGTTGATGTTTTTATTACCTCTTTTAGCAAATCCTTACCCGTTGTTATATCATTTTCTATTGTTAGCCATGAGTCCTTCCATGCATCTTCTAGACATTCACATTGAAATAGGTCTACATTCGATTTTGGATTTTTCATTTCTTTCTTTAATAAAAATGTAATAGACTTTAAAAGTTCTTCAGCAATTTCAACTGGAACTGATGAACTATCTCCCATGGTATATCTTTCTGTAACTTTTCCTAATAAAGTCCAAAGCTTTATTTTCATTATTTCTTTATCTTCATTGCTTATATTAGCTAGGTTTGAATCTTTTAAAAGCTCTAAATAAAAATTATTATCCGCCATAGTATCTCCTTTTATATCCATAAGTTATTTTATCTTTCTCCATTTAATCCATATCTAGTATTACGACATAACTCCTCAAGATTTGTTCCACTTAAATATTCTATCGATCCCTGACATTCTTCATTGAAGCATCTCTTCATAAATTCTATTAACTCATCATCTGCTATTTGCTCCATAGCTTCTCCCTTAAAAAAATAAAAAATTTCCTGTAGTTCTTCTAATGTTTCTTCATAGGTTTCTTGAATGATGTATGGAGAATCACAAAATGCTTCTATTAGCTCTTTTAAAATTCCATCTCCAAATTCTACTCTTCCAGTATTCTTCAAACTTTCAAACCTTTTATTAATTAAACTTTCAATTTGGGTGTCTGACAATGTAACTCCATATTTCATTGTCATCTCATTGCATTTTTTTATTTCCATTGCTAATTGTTTTTTCTTCATATTTTGGATAGTTAAAGAAAATTTTTCACTCATTACTATCACCTCTAATACAGTTTACTACTATTCCCATATTAGTACTAGACTTGAATTTTCTTCTATTTTATGGTATTATAAGAGTATAGAAGAAAGTGCTATAAAACTTGAAATATCAAGCTTTACAGCACTTTTTATAATTTATAAATAATTCCTTATTTTTTATATCTTCTTTCATAAAATCTCACCGACAAATTCTAATTGGCTTTTTTAATGTTTGCTCCAAGCACTAAACCTAATAGAAACCCTAAAATCATTCCTAATCCTGAACTATCAAATAAAAGTTCTCCGATTCCTCCACCCATTAATAATCCTAAAATACTTCCAATTCTAGAATAATTATTCTTAATTTCCATCCCCCTATACCTCTCTATATAAATATTTTACAAATGATATTAATACTCTTTTATAAATCCATATTTATCAAGTATTTTATTAAACAGCTACCTCACATAATAATATAAATACAAATTAATTATAACATATATTGTAAATTTATTATTGTTCAATTCTCTAAGAACAGTTTTATAACTAGTTTTCAAAATATTAA
Organism: Clostridium nigeriense; assembly: GCF_050585245.1. GTDB lineage: Bacteria > Bacillota > Clostridia > Clostridiales > Clostridiaceae > Clostridium > Clostridium nigeriense_A. The sequence continues at coordinate 81,442 of NZ_JBNOOF010000002.1, read as the reverse complement.
ATTTGCATTTTATATTTGAATTGCGCACTAAAAAATACCGCATATTCTCTTGAATAGTACGGTATTTTTACTAATTTAATATTTAATTTTCTTTTCATAGAAGTTTAATGATTTTTTATTGTATCTATTATTGTGTATGTACAAAAAACTATTGTTGATATAATAGAAATACCTAATATAGCTATTCCAGCAGCATCACCATTAAATATAGCTCCTAATATATATCCAAACCCAAAGAAAACTAATATTCCGAATAAAAGTGATTTTATAAGATTCTTATAAATTTTATTCATTTCTTATTTCCTCCTAATCTAAAATTCAGCTTAGTCGTAATACAATTATATACTAAATAACATATAATTTACATATAAACTTAAAATACCATACTATTCAATTTTCAAAGATCATATTTTCTTAATTAGTTCGCAATAATATCAAATAAAAAAAGAAGTTCCTAAGATCTTTTTTTATTAAACTATTTTACCTATTTGATTTTTATATACCTATTGGTCTATAGTCAGCCTCTTTCCATCACTTGTAACTACAATAGTTCCATCTCTTGTAAGCAAGACATTTGCACCTATTTCTTTTAACAATTCAACTGTCTCTTTATCCTCCTTCTCTTCTTCTGATGAAGTGATAACTGCATATTCAGGTTGTATTAAATTCACAAATTCCGGAAGACACTCCATATAACGTCCATGATAAGGTACTTTTAGTAATTGATATTTAAAGTTACTCTCCTGTTTCGTAACAAATTCTTCAATTCTAAGATTATTTGCATCTCCAGTAAATAACATTCTATTTTCCCCATGTTCTACCGATATAATTAATGAACTATTATTACTTTCCTTTTCGGAATAAGTTGAAGCAATATGAGGATATACTTTGTATGTTACATTATCCAAAGTAAAGCTAATCTCATCTTCTAGAATCTGAGCCGTAATCCCTGCCTCATCACATGCTTCTAGATAATCCTCTACCTCATCACTATCCTTAAAATAATCCGAAGTAATAATATTATTTACTTTAAGTTTTTTTATAACCCTTGCTGCACCTCCAACATGATCTTTATCAAAATGCGTCAAAATCAAATAATCTATAGTATCAATTCCTTGACTCTTTATTAATTGTACCAGTTCCTTCCCACCACTCTTAAGCCCTGTATCAATTAAAACAGTACTATTATTTGTATGTAGTACTATTGCATCAGCCTTTCCTGCATCTAGAAATGTCACAGATAAGCTTTCTTCCTCCAAAAATGAATTCTGACTATTACTATTGGAATCTGACTTACCAGAATATAAACTTTTTAGATTATTACATAATATCAAAGCAATAAATAAAATAATTACAAATATTATAATTCCTAAGAATATCCTCGTTTCATATAGCTTTCCAAGTTGAGTTATTTTCTTCATGTTTTTTCTCCTTTAACCATATTATTCTATACATAATTAACATGAAATAATAATTTTTTCATATCATTTACTATTCTTTAAACTATCTTTATCTATTTTTGATATACCTTATTTATAATTTTCACAAAATATTTCTTATTTTTCGTTTTTCGATGCAAAATAATTGATAAAGTAAAAAAGATTGCAACGCAATCTTTTATTTTTCCTTCTTATATAAGTATTCAGCATAATTTACTACATCTTGTTGCTTTTCTAAAGGAAGTTTATTTAATACATTCTTCAATCTTTCAAAGATTTCTTTATTTTCATTAATCTCATTATCTACTGCTATTTCTTCTTTAGAAATATTTATATTAGTATCATTTTCATCTTTTTTAATACTAATAATGTTATTTTCTCTTCCTATAGCCAAAGACTTTAATTTGTTTCTAACTAAATCATTAGTAACATAAATTTTATTATTTCCAAGATACTTATAAACTTCATTATTAGAAGCAATAGATAAAGCCTCTTTACACTTTTCATCTGCTATTTCGTTATATAAATCTCCAGTATGACTATCAACTTTAACAAAGATAACTTCTATCCCTTTATCCATAAAACTTCTCATCTTATTGTAATAATCAATAGATGACTGTTCTTTTCTTTCCCAAAATCCTGTTGCATGATGTGCAATTCCAGCATAGTCATGGAAGATTACAACCTTTTTCTCATTTTCTCTTAATGCGTATTCAACACCTCTAACTGTCGCCTCTAATTCTCCAGCAATTTGTCTTATGCTTTTATTAGAGTTATCTTCACTTTTACCATTCTCAATATATTCTACTATATTATTTTTCACAGCTACTAAGGCATAAGCATATTTTTCTGTAGTTATATTGTAGCTTCCATCAACATAAATATGTAAGCAATCCATAGGATAACTATCCTTGCCCTTCTTTAGCATTCCATCTCCATCTGATAAAAACTTTTTAGCATCATTTATATCTTCAAAGCTTTTATACTTAGCACCCTTAACACCTTTTATATACTTTTGACACTCTGCCCAAGTATCTACTATTAAATTTTCTACTTTTTCATTAGTAGCAAAATTAAATCCTTCTTTAATTGCATAAACCTTTTTAGCCATGCTTACTACTCCTTTATTTAATTTTATAATGACATAACTTCTTCAACAAAGTTATAAACCTTCTCTACATTTTTAGCACCAGTAAAGTTTACTACATATTCAATTATATTTTTAATAACTAAAACTATATCATTCTTACCTTCCCAGTTTTCCAATATTATATTAATTGATACATCATCTATTATTCTTTCTAGTGCAAAAAATGCTACTGCTATTTCATCTATTTTTCCTATAAAAGGAATATTATCTGGTATTATATCCGTTGGAAAAGCAATATATGCAATGGCTCCTGAAATTATTAATTTTGTCTTTAATGAAACTCTCTTATCCTTTAGTAATCTATATAATAATGCAGCCATATCAGGAATTATAAACAAATAATCACTATATGTTTTTACCTTTGACGGTAATTTTTCTTCTACATAACCTCTACCAAGGCTATAATAGTCTTTAACTTTTTCTATATTTTCATCTATTTTTTCTTCATCTTCTTCTGTTTCCTCTTCCTCTTCAGGTACCTCTTTAATTAATGTCCCTTGTAGTGAAACATTAATATTAGATAAATCTACATTTAAAAATCCCTTTCTTAAATGTAAATCTGATATATTTAAATCCACATATGGAACATCTTTTAATAAAGATTTTATATTTATTACTACTTTTCCATCTTTATATGTTATTCCCTTTTCCTCTAAGGATTTTAAAGCAAACTTTAATGCAGCCTTTCTAAGTATAGAAAATATTTTTATTTTAGCTATCTTAAAAGAAGAAACCTCGCCATGTATTATTCCATTTTCTACTCTACTAAGCTTTACTCCAGCAATAAAGTTTATAGTAAAACCTTTAGAAAAACTTCCATATAGCTTTATTTCCTCATCAATTTCAACTCTTTCTAAGGATAATCCATCAATTTTCACAAAATCATTTAATATACTTAACAAATCTTCTCCAGTTAAAGAAACTTTAACACCCGAAATATTCATACTTACCTCCTATTAATAAGTTAATTATGCATTTAGATAAATTTCCAAATCTGTTCCAATTATATAAAGTAACTTGTCCTTTATATAAACATCTTTAATATCTGAACTATACTTTTCTAAATTAATAATTATATCATTTCCTTTTATTCTAATATAATCATCACCTAAAATTTTAACTAAAGTCTTTAATATTACTACACTAGCTCCTTTTAATATTCCAAACTTAGATATATTTAGATCTCTAGTTTCTAGCATTATTTTATTATCACAAACCCTCTTAATATAAACAATGCCACTAAAATTGCTATTCATTTTAGTAAAAATCTTTCCTGAAAAAACTATTCCTTTATTTATTTCTATATGGGTTACTTCTATCCCTTTTTCTTTTCCCTTTAAGTTAATTATTTCAGTAATATCTTTTGATGATAATACAGTTGAATTAAGCACTTTTATTATCTCTCCTTATATATTACTCAATAAATCTATTAGTCTAATCAGTCAACTATTTATCTTAAAGTATACTCTATTTAGATATCTTTTAAAAGATATCTTTTGAATTTTACATATATACCAACACTTACATTGGAAAAATATATGTATTTAATTAGACTAAATATTTATAAATGTTAAAATATTTATGATAATTCATCTTCTATTTAGGAGGTAATGATGAACAAACTAAAGAAAAATATAATTTGGATTCCAATAGCAACTGCTATTATTTCAACATTAGTTTTAGTGTATTTAAGTTTTGGACAAAAGGCTAACTACAATAAACAATATTCATTATTTTTACAAGATATAACTGATAATAATATTTCTAAAGTTATATTTAATAATGATGCAAATTTAACTGTATTTTTAAAGAATGGAAGTAAATATTCTACTAGTAACCCTAATAGTCCTACTTTAAAGGAAGATTTATTAAAAAATAATATAGAAATTTTAGATGAAAAAGTAAGTAGTCCATCTAAAACTATAACTTCAGTAATGCTTTTAACATCTATAATTTCAATTGTTTTTATATCACTAAATAAGAAAAATCTTGGTAGTTCAAAAATTTCTAATTTAGATGTTAAGGACTTTTCTGTAGACGAAAATGCATTAAACTTCAATTCTGTTGCTGGTAATGAAGAAGCTAAAGAAAGCCTTATGGATGTTGTTGATTTTCTTAAAAACCCTGATAAATACAAAGAGTATGGCGCTAGAATGCCAAAGGGAGTAATTCTTTATGGTTCTCCAGGTACTGGTAAGACTTTACTTGCCAAAGCAGTTGCAGGCGAAGCTAAGGTTCCATTTTATGCATTAAGTGGATCAGACTTTGTACAAGTATATGTAGGGGTTGGAGCCGCTAGGATTAGAAATTTATTTAAGAAAGCGAAGGCTCATGGAAAAGCTGTTATTTTTATAGACGAAATAGATGCCATAGGAAAGAAAAGGGGCGGTTCTAATGCATCTAGTGGAAATGATGAAAGAGATCAAACATTAAATGCTCTTTTAACTGAAATGTCAGGCTTCGGTGAAAAAGAAGGGATAGTTGTTATTGCTGCAACTAATAGATTAGATACTTTAGATTCTGCACTATTAAGACCAGGTAGATTTGATAGGCATATTGAAGTTTCTCTTCCTGACCTAGCAGCAAGGGAAAAGATAATATCCCTTCATTTAAAAAATAAACCTCATAATGAAATAAATATAAAAGATATAGCTAGAAAAACTGCCTATTTTTCAGGTGCTAAATTAGAAAGTTTAATTAATGAAGCTGCTATAATAGCTGCTAAAGAAAATTCATTATCATTAAATGAAGGACACATAAATAAAGCTTTTTCAATTGTTCTTGCAGGATATGAAAAAAAAGAAAGAAGTCATTATCTAGAAGAAGATAGACTATTAACATCATATCACGAAGCTGGACATGCTCTTCTTTCATTAATAAAGACACCTGAAGATACAGTTTCAAAAATCACAATTATTCCAACTACTAAAGGCGCTGGAGGTTATACACTAACTATACCTAAAGATAGTTCATACCAAAGATTAGATTATCTAAAGAATAGAATTATGGTTCTTTTAGGAGGTAGAGCAGCTGAGGAATTAATTTTTGGTAAAGATAAGATTTCAACAGGGGCTGAAGGAGATTTAAGTAAAACAACAGAAATAGCTCTGTCTATGATATCAGAATATGGTATGGGAAATACACTTGGCCTATTAAAGCTATCAAGTTTAGGACAACTTTCTAATAGCTATGGAAATCCTGTTGTTGAAGAATGTAGAGAATTAATTAATTCCTTATATAAAGAAACAATAACTATCCTAATTGAAAACAGAAAAATCTTAGATAAAATAGCCAATGAATTATTAGATAAAGAAACTCTAGATAAAGAAGAGATATATACAATTTATAATATTTTTAAATAAAAAATATAGTGTTTAATACTATTGAGAGATATCATCCAAAGATGCTATCTCTCTTTTATCTTATTTAAAAATATTATTTACTTAATATAAACTACTTATGTTAATGACTTTTATTGATAGGTTTAATTTGACATTCCTATTATTAATCCTATTACATAAGGTATTAACCATATTAACCAAACTATAATACTAAATTTATGAAAATTATGTAGTTTTTTCGTATCATTTTTAGTAAATACTATTGTAGCCCAAACTGCATGGAATAGCATTAAAACTATTGCTAATGCTCCAGTAATACCATGTAGGCTAAGCAAACTTCCTCCATTTGCAATTCTAGACATGATAGTTGTACCAGTTGTATCAAATAATAATCCAATCCAAAAGATAATTACATGAAACTTATTTAAAGTTCCACTTTTACGTTCTGAAAATACACCTATTGTATAAAAAATAAGTGCTAATGTAATAGTTACAATTGCCATAATTAATTTTATGCTCATAATCATACCTCCTAAAATTAAAGTCTATTTTTCAGACTAATTAACCCCTATTTATTTTTCTGAACACTGTTCATTATAGTTTTCTATATTTTATTTGTCAAATTTTTTTATTGCATTTTATATAATTAGATAGTTGACAAATAAATTTAATAATTCTATAATGAACATCGTTCAAATAAATTCTATAAGAGTCCATTTATAATAAATATTAAATCTTATTAAAGAAGGTGAATTTATATGATAGAAAAAAACTTACTATTGTTTTTGGCTGGATTAGTATGGAGTATTGCTGGATATAATGTTTTACATATAGGATGTCAAGCATATAGTGGAAATGTATCACTAACTCTTATTACTTTATCTATAGTTATTTTTTTAATCTTTAGATATATGATTTTTAACAAACTTGTTAAGAAACATACTAAAAGAATTATAGAATACAAAAATAAAAAACAATGGTTTTGGAAATTCTTTGATATGAAATCTTTTGCCATTATGACATTCATGATGGTAACAGGAATTGTTATACGTATAAATAATTTATTTTCAGACTCAGTTATTGCATTCTTTTATACTGGATTAGGATTTTCCTTATTATTATCTGGTATTAAATTCTTTTATAATTTTGTAAAACTTAAATTAGTTGAATATATATAAGGTTCTATCACAAAATTAAAAATAAATTATTTTGGCTGTCATTTTGACAGCCAAATTTAAAGTTATTAACCATACTTATTAAGTTAATAATTTTTAAAAGTTCAAAATCTTCCTTAATAATCTAATTGTTTTAATCTTATAATTACCTTTTCTTCTGAAGCATCTTCTAATTTATAAGATATTATTTTTCTTTCAATATCTTTAGTAACCTTATCTGAATTACTAAAAAGATCTCTTGCCGCATTTATAGCATAGGCAAGTACTGTAGCTGCACCTGCACTACCTAGTTCAAAACCCATACTTTCTGTTTCTGATAATTGGCTTTTCATTAATTTATATACTTCTTTACAATAGGCTCCTTTAATTATGATTCTATCATATTTATACTCTAAAGCTGTTAATAATTCAGTTGGATTATATGCTTCAAAAGCTGGATTTTCCCTTTCAAGATCTAATAATTCATCTAATACAGTTCCTGGAGTTTTTTCTAATATTTCTGCTAAAGCCATTATCACCTTATTCGAATACTTTTCTATTTTTTTATTAGTATGATTCGATAATAATTGCTGACTTATTCCAGTTTTCTTATAAACATCATATCTTTTTAAATTATTCCTTTGTAAATATAAATCCAAATAATTCATTTTAACACCCTCTTTTTATTAATTAAAAATATTTTATTACTAAAATATTTTTTACTAATAATATTATACTCTTAATCTCATAATTTGTATATATATTTCAAAAAATAACCAAGAAATCTTACCTATAATTTTTATTCTTTATTGTTAGCTTTATTTCTCTAGAATCATTAATTTCCTCTGTAACATCTTCATTACCTATAAAACTTGTTATTGACCTTGGAGATATATTTACAGTTAATTCTTCCTTATTATTTACACCTTTATCAAAATTCAATTGCCTCAATGAATATCCATAGTATATACCATCTTCATCTGCACCACCTGTGTCTAATCCAGTTCCTCCTTCAACATTAAAATCTTCTCCACTTATATCTATAGTAAAACTATATAAAGTTGGATTATTAAGCTTAATTTTACTTTCAATTTTGTATACTATTAATAATTGTTCTCCCTCAAAATCTACAGCTTCTATATTAATAATATGATTTTCTGTATGAAATTCTTCTTTAACTACTAATCCATTTTCCGTATATTTAATTCCTAATCCCCATTTGTTATTTAATACTTTAAGTACTGGACCAACTATTGGTAGCTCTTCAGCCAAAGAAGGTTTAACAAAGTTAATTCCTATTAATAATGTAATGAATAATCCAGCAGCTTTCAATACATTGTCTCTAACTTTCTTTTTACTCTTTGACTCTATATCTTCATATATTTTATCAACCTTTTCTCTTAAAGAGTTTGGTATTTTAATATCATCCTCATTATAAAGATTTTTTAATCCCTTCTCTAAATCCATCATTACATTATCTCCTTTCCATTCATACTTTCAGTAATCTTATCTTTTGCTCTAGATAATCTTGATTTAACAGTACCTTCTGGTATTCCTACAATCTCTGAAATTTCACTTATCTTTAAATCTTCAAAATAAAATAATGTGATAACTAGCCTTAACTCTTCTTGTAAGGAATCAACAGCAATTTTCAAGTCTAAATTTTCATATTTATCGTTATACTGCTCTTCAATAACCTTATCTAAACTTATACATTTTTTATTAAAGTTATAAATTTTATTACATTCATTTATAAGAATTTTTATAAGCCAAGTTTTAAACAGTTCATCATTTTTTAAACGTTTAATATTTGAATACGCTTTTAGTATAGTGTTTTGTATTGCATCTTCTATATCATCTTCACTATTTAAAATTCCTTTTGCAACTCTATATATACTCTTAAGATTTTCTTCTATTAATTCAGTAAAGGCTTTTCCACTTCCCCTCTTAGCCTTGTCCACTAAATCTAATTTATTTAACCCAAACATTTATTTACCTCCTCATATATTCTCATCTATTAGATATAATTAAATCGTAAAAAGTTCATACATTTTAAAATAAAATAATAAAAGAGGATTCCATTTTGTTATTTAGAATCCTCTTTTATTATTTTATCATCAATTTCTTATTGAATATTTAAATATCTAAAAATTTTTCTTTTACCGTTTCTAAAGCTACTTCAATAACCTTATCCATATCGTAATATTTATACTCTCCTAATCTTCCACCGAAAATCACATTTTTTTCAGTTTTAGATAACTCTCTATATTTATTATATAATTCATTATTTTTAATATCATTTATAGGATAATATGGGTCCTTTCCTACTTTCCATTCCTTACTATACTCTCTGCTAATAATGGTTTTAGGTTGATTGCCAAATTCAAAATGTTTATGTTCAAGTATACATGTATATGGAGTTTCTTTATCAGTATAATTTACAACTGCATTTCCTTGGAAGTTCTCAATATCTAAAACCTTACTTTCAAAATATATGCTCCTATATTGAAGAATCCCTAAAGTATAATTAAAATAAGCATCAATAGGACCTGTATAGATTACTTTATACGCAATACTATCCCACTTATCTTTCTCCTTAAGATAATCTATATTTAATTCTACTTCAATTCCATCTATCATTTTTTCAACCATAGCTGTGTATCCACCAATATGAATTCCTTGATACATGTCATTAAAGTAGTTGTTATCATAAGTAACCCTTACAGGTAATCTTTTAATTATGAAATCTGGTAATTTACTACAAGCTCTTCCCCATTGCTTTTATGTATATCCTTTTATAAGTTTTTCATATATGTCTTTCCACGTTTTTTTGCTTCATAAGAAAGTACTGCTTCATAAAGTCCAGCTCCAAAAATTAAAAAATCATATTTATCTTTCATAGTAAACCTTCCTATATATTAGTTGAATCCTACAACTAATTGAGATATTTTATATAATCCTATACAAATCTTACGACCCATTAAACCAGGTAAATTAATAAGTTGTCCCATTAATCTATATCTAAGAGTACGATATAACCTTATATCTTTATCTTTAATATATCTCCATAACTCTTTCTTCTTTTTTAAATTTTCTGATGTTCCAGAACGTATTAATAATATACCTGATACAGTAGTTATAATTTCAAGATAATTAAGCATGTATTTATAAAGCTTCTTATTTTCTATGTTTTCTATATCAACATTTTCAATCATTAGCTTATTTACTTTAATCTGTTGATCTATTCTCTTTATCATTACTTTTTCATTTACTGATTGATCTTCTCTTCCAATAAGATATCTATAAAATTCAACATTTATATAAAATATCTTCTTAACATACTCAAGAGGTAAATATACAAATAAATTATCAACATAAAAAGTATGTTTTGGAAGTGCTAGTCCACATTCTCTTAGGACCCCTGTTCTATATATAACTGAATGCATTAAAATATATTGCCCTTTATGAAAACTTCCAATATCATCCCAAGAAAAAATTCTTCCTTCTGGAAGCACATTATCATACTTCATAACCTTTTTAAACTTGGAATTCTCTTTTTCATATACAAAATTACTAATTATCATATCAACATATGTTTTCTCTTTATCAAAAGTTTTTATAGCATCTAATATTTTCAAATATGCTCTTGTATCTACCCAATCATCACTATCAACTACTTTAAAATATACTCCAGTGGCATTTCTTATACCTGCATTTACAGCTTCTCCATGTCCACCATTTTCTTGATGTATAGCTCTTATTATGTTTGGATACCTTTTAGCATATTCATCTGCAATTTTTCCTGTATTATCTGATGAGCCATCGTTTACTATCAGTATTTCCACGTCGTCTCCTCCTGGTAAAAGTGACTCAATACAATACTTCATATACTCCTGCGAATTATAACAAGGAATTACTACTGATAATAATTTCATAATTACACTACCCTTTCTTACATATTAAATCAAAGGGATAAAACTTCTAATTAGAATGTACTTATCCCTTAAGTAATTTTAACTATTCAATCTAATTATAACATTATTTTAACAAATTTTAGACTTATTACCCTAACTTTCTAATTTTTTATATTCTATTGTCATTATAGTTCAAATTATTCTTTCTATTACATAAAGGCTTACAACTTGATTCAACCATAAGCCTTTATAATATCTAACAATAGTTCAGCACTCTTCTTATTTACTCTTAAAGATTACTTTGAATATAGGGAAAAATACCCAGAATGAAATAGCACTATTAATTATCATTGTAACAAAATCTGCTATTGTTTCACCTGTTGCTCCCATTCCCCATGTATTCATTAATAAGTTGTATATCGGTGCCTTGTAAAGCCCTTGAAGTGCAGCTGCTCCAACTGTTATTATTAAATATGCAATTACATACCAAAATGCAGCTTTCCCAACACTCCCATTTGACTTAAATGTTACATTTCTTTGTGCAAAAAAATTAATTACTTGTGCAATAGCCATTGATATTTGTACTGCAAGGAAGTAAGCAAGACCGCCCCCTCCACCTGAAGCAAGAGAACCTGCTGCATAATTAAAAACATAATATGCACTTCCATCAAAATTATTTCCAACCTGTAGTATTTGAAAACTTGTATTTACCAATGATGTATGTTCAAACATACCCTTTAGTACAGGCATTAATATCATTTGTAATACTGTTATACCATTACTAAGTATAAAGAATACTAGAAATTGTGCTGTTCCTGGATGCTTTTCACTAAATCTTGTCCACATTGAAACTATTTTATTTGTTTTTACCACTTCTTTATTCAATTCTATGCCTCCTCTACTATTTCTATGTTCGAACTCATTTTTATCTTTTTAGATTTTACTAGTTTTCGTCTTTCTTTTAATAAGTGAGATAATCCTTTAAAGAAATGACCATTAACTATCATTAACATTCCATCTAACATAGGCATATTAACAATTCCTCCAGTCATTCTTGAAACTCCTCTAAATGGCATATGATATACTGACATCATAATCATATTAGCAGTATCTCTCTTACCTATTTTGGTTAAAAACCAATGTGCGAAAGCTATCATCTTATAAGCAAATCTAGCAAATAAGCCTTTTGCATACTGACATTGTGCAATAGTGTCATTATAGCCAATATCCCTTGTTCTATCCCATTTTGAATTAGGCACTTTATTTCCAAGAAGCTTTTCAAATTCATTTAAATTTACATCATATACATTTCCTGAATAATAAGATTTAAGTTCACTTTTATTATATGGAAGTTCTACATTAGTCCCTTGTATCGAAATAGTATCATTAAGTCTTATGTCTTCACTTGAAGCCCCTATCATTATTTCATACTCTGCTGACTCGACTTCCCATTTATTAGTTTTTACATTAAAGTAACGGAATGTTTTATCGTCGAAAGGTATCGTTACTTCTTTTTCTTCTCCAGGATTTAAAGAAATCTTAGTAAAGCCTTTTAATTCTTTCTTAGGTCTAAATATTTCTTTAGATTTACATCCTACATATAATTGAGCCACTTCCTTTCCTGAAACTTTCCCAACATTTTTTATCTTAAATGATACTTTATCATTATTTACCTTTATATCTGAATACTCAAAATTTGTATAACTTAATCCAAATCCAAATGGAAAAAGAACTTTCTTACCTATTGTGTCATAATATCTATATCCAATATATATTCCTTCTCTATATTCCACGCTCACTTCTTTTCCTGGAAAGTTTTTAAAACTAGAAGTATCATCATATTTTAAAGGATATGTTTCTGCCAACTTACCTGATGGATTTACTTCACCTGTTAATACTCTAAGTATGGCCTTTGCTCCTGCTTGTCCACTTAGATATGAATGGAGTAATCCTTTTACTTTATTTATCCATGGCATTTCTACTGCTGAACCACAAGATAATACAACTACAATATTTTTATTTACTTCATATAATTCATTTAACAAATCTACTTGATTTTGAGGAATTTTCATATTTTGTCTATCCAATCCCTCAGCTTCAGTAACCTCATCTAAACCAATATATAAAAGAACTACATCAGCTTCTTTAGCAAGTGCACATGCATTATCTATCTTTTTCTTATCCCTTTTTCCATATCTATTAAAACCCGATTCATATCCAATATAGGAAATTCCAAATTCCTTAATACAATCTGTAGTACTATCTATAATAGTTGGATTAACAACAGAAGAACCTGCACCTTGATATCTAGGTTCCTTTGCAAAATCACCTATAACTGCAACTTTTTTCTCCCTTGTAATAGGTAAAATTTTATCCTCATTTTTAAGAAGTACTATTGACTCCTCAGCTGCCTTTTGTGCCATTTCATGATGTTTCTTATTATCAATTTTAATTTGAGAATTTTCTAGAGCTTCTGTGGTTTCAAATATAAGTTCAAGTAATCTATCAACACATTCATCTAATACTTCCTCTTTTATTCTTCCACTTTTTATTGCTTTAATAATATCCTGATTGGTTTCACCATCTGTAGTTGGCATTTCTAATTCATTACCAGCAATCAAACCTTCTACACGGTCATTACAACCACCCCAGTCAGTAACTACACATCCATCAAATCCCCATTCATCACGAAGAATTTCTTTCATTAAATGTATATTTTCATTTGTATAAGTTCCATTTAATTTATTATAAGAAGACATTACAGTCTTAGTTTTACCTTCCTTAATTGCAATTTCAAATGCTGTTAAATAAATTTCTCTAAGAGTTCTTTCATCAACTATGGTATCAATAACCATTCTTCTTTCTTCTTGATTATTTACAGCAAAATGCTTAACACATGCAGAAATTCCATGGGATTGAATTCCTCTTATATATCCTGCTGCTAATTTACCAGCTAAGTATGGATCTTCACTAAAATATTCAAAATTTCTGCCACATAAAGGATTTCTTTTCATATTTATTCCAGGCCCTAATAAAACATTAACCTTTTGTGCAACTGCTTCTTCACCGAGATATTCTCCAATCTTTTCTACTAACTCTTCATTCCAACTGTTCGATACTGTAGCAGCTGTTGGAAAGCAAGTTGCTGGCTCACTAGGATTAAGTCCCAAATGATCAGCTGCTGCAGTTTGCTTTCTAATACCATGAGGTCCATCTGCAAGAAACATATTTTTTATTCCAAGATGTTCTATTTCTTGAGTCTGCCAAAAGTCTTTTCCTGACATTAAAGATGCCTTTTCTTCTAGAGTCATTTTTTCTATTAATTCTTTATATTTCATATTTTATTCCTCTTTTATATTGTAGTAACACCAACTTAGCATTACTCACCTGATTATTTTACTGTATCTTTTGCTACTAATGTTATTAAAGATATACTATATTTTTCTTTAAAATAAACGTAACTAAAAGTACTGCATATAAATGATTAAATCAATTATATGCAGTTATGATTTTAATATATAATTCTTATTTTATAGTTTTCCTATTTTCTTTCTTTTCTCTTAAAAGCTTTTTTGTTACTAATGTCACAGATACTACTACACCAATAGCTACAACTGCATCTAATGCATATAACCAATATTTCCATAAAGGTGTTACTGAAACAATCTTAGAATCAACTGATAATCCATTCATCGCATGGCTATTTACTATAGTGTAAATTATACTATGAGCTGATTCTCTTATATTATTAACTACAGTTGGAGTTAATGTATTTCCACTTAATTCCCATAAGGAAGAATCAGTATTTAACCATAAGTTTGTTCCAGCTTCTAAACCTTCTAAAATGTCTTGATAAGCAAATACTGAATAAGAAGCTTGATCTGTAATAACTGTTCCTTCAAATCCCCATTCATTACGAAGAGTTTCTGTCATAAGACCAGCATGGCCACCTGACCAACGAGCTCCTATACGATTCATACTTGCCATCGCGCCTCTAGCATCCCCATCACGAACAGCAAATTCAAAAGGTGTTAAATATAATTCACGTACAGTTTGTTCATTAGCAAATATTGCTCCTCCCATACGATTTGTTTCTTGGTCATTTAAAGCAAAATGTTTCATAAATACGAATGCACCCATAGATTGTACACCCTTTACTTCACTACCAGCCATTTTCCCTGAAAGGAAACTATCTTCTGCGAAATATTCAAAATTTCTACCACTGAAAGGCGCACGATGTATATTTATACCAGGTGCATACCATCCTGCTACGCCAGAATTTAAACTATCTTCTCCTATAGCCTTACCCATTTCTTCTATTAAATCAATATTCCAAGTTGAACCCATAACTACTTGTGCCGGATAAGACATGCATTTTGTTCCACCACCTACTAAAGTACTAGAAATACCTGCAGGACCATCCTTATCTATAGTTCCAGGAAGATTAATTGATTCTATTGCTACAGTAGCATATCCACCCATACGTACTAATTTAGTCATCTCTTCTATTGTTAATTGATCTAAAAGAACATCCCACATTTCATCGTTATAATCTAATCCAATAAACATTGCAGCACTTAACTTACCATATTCATCACTTATCTTTCCAGTTTCAGGCATAACCGCCTCTTGATCTTCAGTATGCGAAATTTCTAAATCTTTTAACATTTGGTCTGAAGCAGTCATAGAACCACCAGCATATGTAGTTGGCCATGTACCTGTCCAATCATTTCTAGATAAGTACTTAAATGAAGGATCATAGTAGTTAATATCTACATCTTCAAATTGATTGCTTATTTCATTACCAGTTGCAACTGACACAGCATAAGTTTCTGAATCAAGATTTTCTACAGTAACCTTATTCGTTAATTCCACATTACCATCATAATCCATACCATCTGCTTTACTATATCCCTTTGCTGCTAGAATATTATTTAAAGCATCATGAGAGTTTTCACCTGCTGTAAAGTAATAATCACCTGCATCCACAATATAAGTTCCATAGCCTTTAGCATCGTAAGTTTTCATTTCTTCTTTATCTACACTAACTGTTATGACTTCGGATTTACCCGGTTCTATTAAAGAAGTCTTTTCAAACCCAACTAACTCCACTGCTGATTTTTCTATATTATTTTCTTTATCATATTCTGTATAAGGAGACTGCATATAAATTTGTACAACATCTTTACCTGCTACATCACCTTTATTAGTAACTTTTACAGAGATTTCAAATTTATTTTCTTGCTCTTTTACGGTATAATCAGACCATTCAAAGTTTGTATAAGATAATCCATATCCAAATGGAAATTGAACTTCTTTAGAGTAATCATAATTATCTATTTTTTCATTTCCCAACACTACATCTTCATACCTAGTTTCATAGTAACGATATCCTACATAAATCCCTTCTGCATAAACCATGTATGTATTACCATTAGTTACATTACTATTTGATATTTGATAATTACCTAGGTTAGCCATTGCTGGTGAACCCATTACATCGTAAGCATAAGTATTTACTAAGTTTCCTGATGGATTTACATTACCATTAAGAACTTCACCAATTGCATAAGCTCCTCTTTCACCTACAGCACCTACCCATATACACGCATCAATATCATACTCATCTAAGAAATCAAGTTCCATAGCATTACTAGCATTGATAACTACTACAACTTTATCAAAGTTATCAGAAGCCATTTGTAAAAGTTCTCTCTCATTTTTATCTACTTCTAAATATAAGCTTCCAGTATCTAAGACTTCACTTGAAATGTCAGCAGTTTCTCCTCCTGAACGTCCTATTACAACAACAGCTGCATCATTATATTCTTTAAAGCTATTTTTTACTTCTTCAGTATAAACATTAGCTGGTACTTCATTTACAGCAAATGAACCTTTTCCGTAAACATCTGGAACTGCTTTACGATATGAAGCCCCTGCTCCACTTTTATAGAAATCCCATAATGTCATATTTACATCAAATCCTGAAGCCTTCATAGCATCTAATAAATTTGGTGCTTCAGATGAATCTACAGAACCTGCACCAACACCACCATAAACTAAATCAACTGAACTTTGTCCAAGTAAACTTACTTTTCCTCCTGAAATAAGTGGAAGCGTATTGTTATCATTTTTTAATAAAACAATTCCTTCCTCTTCTATCTTTTGACTTATTTCTTCAGTATACTTTCTCATTTCCTCTTCTGTGGAAAATGAACTTTTATAGTACTCACTGTCTACGTTTTCATCGTTGCTAACAGTTTTACTAGTTTCATGTCCTAAATAAATAGAAATAATTTGTGAATAACTCATCGCATAAAAATTCCCTACTACTAGTCCTACTATTAACACAATACTTACTACATACGTTATAATAGCTGTGATTTTAGATTTTCTTCTCATTGTTAATCCTCCCATATTTAATCTTTCTTAGAATTGTTAAAACATCTTACACTCTTTTAACAATTATAGAAACAAGTTAACTTTAACATTTTTTATTTTAAATAACTATCAGCCAAAAGTTACTCTGTCTAAACCAAAAGTTTACCTAAACTAAAAGTTAGGAGGGGTAAACCTTTAGTTTATAATGATATTTCTTCATTCTAATTATTATATTTTTGATGTATGCTACTCCCCATTATTGCTCTATGAGACTCCCTTATCTATCTTTAAAAGATTTTCATTATACTTAATAAATCCTTTTTTCACTGTTACTATATTAGAATACTCACTTGAATTAGTTACTACTATTGGGGTAGTAATATCAAATCCTTCTTCTTTGATTTTATCAATATTAAATTCTACTAATAAATCTCCTCTTTTAACTGCTTCACCTTGAGCTACCATTACCTTAAAGTACTTACCATCTAATGAAACTGTATTAAATCCAATATGCATTAATATTTCTACACCCTTATTAGAAGTTACTGCTACTGCATGTCCAGTTGGAAATACCACTGAAACGATTCCATCAACAGGACTTACTAATTTTCCTTCTGAAGGTACAATCGCTACTCCATTACCTAAAGACTTTTCTGCAAAAACTTTATCAGCAACTTCTGATAAATCCTTAATTTCTCCCTTCATTGGGCTTGTTAAAATTTCTATATCTTTAAATTCTTCTGACCTAACATCTCTTTTATTTTCAATATCTTTATCTTCTTTTAAATTAGTATCTATAATTTCCTCGTTATTTTCACTAGAATCTTTGAACATTATAAAAGATAATATTCCCGCTAATAAATATGATGTAATTATTGCTATTAATAATCCTCTGAAACCCTTACCAAAGTATGCAGGTAATGTTAGTAAACCTGGAATAATATATCCCATAGTTGCACTTCCTGAATATCCTACAATAGCTCCTCCTACTGCCCCTGCTATAGAAGCGCATATAAATGGTATTTTATACTTCAATGTTACTTTATATATAGTTGGCTCAGTTATACCCAATAACCCTGTAGGTATTGTAGATAAAGCTGCCTTTTTAATATTTTTATCTCTTGATTTCAAAAGTACACCCAATACAGAACCTGCTTGTCCTATACTCCCGCATATAGCAAATGCAAAAATAGTATCGAACCCATATAAAGATAAGTTATTGATAATTATTGGCATCGCTAGCCAATGAACTCCTTTTATAACTAATACTTGCCAAAACGCTCCTACTATAGCACCTAAAATTATTGGACTTAGATTATATATAAAATTATAACTACTTCCAATTATGCCTGTTACTATTGTTGCTATAGGTCCAATTATTATAAAAGTCAATGGTGTCATTACTATTAAACAAATTAAAGGCATAAAGAAAGGTTTTAAATTTTCATTCATTACCTTATTTAAGAACTCTTCTAATTTAGATAATATCCATACTGATATTATTATTGGTATAAATGTAAATCCGTAATTTATCTCTTTAATATTAATAAATAAGAAATCAATTCCATTATTTTTATTTATGAATTCAATAATTCCTGGACTAATTAATATAGCTCCTAAAGTTACTGCTATAAATTCATTTGCTTTAAATTTCTTGGCAGCTGTTAATCCCATTAAGATAGGCATAAAATAAAGTGCACTATTTTCTATTGCATGTAAGATTTGATATGTTCCACTATAAACTGATATGTAATTAAAATAAACTAATATCGCAAGTATTCCTTTTAAAATACTTACACTAGCTAATATACTTAACACAGGTGCAAGTACTGATGATATTAAATCAAGTACTTTACTTTTAAAATCACTCTTTTCTTTTTTATCTGTACTTTTACTTTCTTCAGTTATATTTCCATTACTAATATTAGTTAGTTTCATAATTTCTTTATAAATTTCACCAACCTTATTTCCTATTACAACTTGAAATTGCCCTCCACTTTCAACAACACTTAAAACCCCCTCAAGATTTTTTATGTTATCTTTATTTGCTTTATTATTATCCACTAATTTGAATCTTAATCTTGTGACACAATGTACTAAGGAATTTATATTGCTTTCACCTCCCACATTTTTAAGTATTTCTTTTGCTAAATCTAAATTCTTCATTTCACTCTCCTATATAATACTTCTTAATTTGTTAATTCTTTTCATTTCCAAATTCAACTTTATCATATCCAGTATTGAACTTCTATCAGCCAAAAGTTTCTGGTAGTAAACAAAAAATTTAGCTAAACCAAAAGTTATTAGGTATAAACTTTTAGTTTATAAAGAGTAATCGTTCTTATTTCAATACCTGGTATATAAAAAATTAAACTTTTTAAGCTTCACCTCTAATACTTAGAAATAATATTAAGAAATCCCAGTAAGATAATTACAAGACTTTACTGGGATTTAATTATTTCCTATCTTTAATTTTTATATTTTAGCTATTATGCCATGCATACGAATATATAAATTTTTGCTATAAGATATATTTATTCTTGATAGATTATTAAATAAAGTTGCTTTTACACATAATCAGTAAAGTATACTCATATTTGAAACATTTTTAATATACCTATTGTATCAATAAGTATATTAAAAATATCTTAATCATGTACCTATACCCTATAAATAATATTTATCACTTTTAATTCTCTTTATAATTAATCCAATCAAGCAACTAACTACGGCAGCACAAATCACTATAGTACCTACTTTTTTCTTATTTTCAGTCATATATACACTTTCCTTTCTTATTTTTTTCTTTTCATTAGCTACAAAACATAGTGCTGCTCATTCCCCAATAGTTACAAAGATACAGTTGCTGTAATTAATTATCTTCATAAAATCTCTATATCTATTAATGACATCTCTCACAATGCCTAGAATAATTCCATAAGTTATCTGCAACATATGCCCATTCCTCAGAAGCTTGAATACATTTGTTGGATAAATCAATAACATTTTCTGGATCTTGTAAATCAGTCGAATGTGCACCTGATATATTAATTAATTCTACTAAAGAATTTGGATTATCTAATAACGGACAACTTCTTAGATGGTTATGATTAAACGGCTGTTCCTTTCGATATTCCATAAATAATGGAGACTGTAATGCCTCTAAAATAGTTTTTTCACGAATATTAGAATCTGAATAGTGTATAAATGCACACGGTTCCATATCTCCATTAGCATTTATATGAATATAACGTCTCCCACTAGCTAAGCACCCACCGGAATATTCAGCATCATTCCAAAAATCCAGTGTGAATAATGGTTTTGTATTCCTAAATTTTCTTATTTGTTCATACATAAATTTTCTTTGTTTTGCTGTTGCCATTAGTTCTGGAACCGCTTCTTTTCCAACTGGCATATATGTGAAAAACCAACAAAATTTCGCCCCCCAGGAAACTATCTGGTCAAAATATTCTTCAGAACCAATTATTTCTGTATTTCTACTAGTATAACAACAGGAAATTCCAAATGGAAGTCTCTTCTCTTTTAATATTTTCATAGAATTTTCAACTTGCTTAAAAGTCCCCTTACCACGTCTAAAATCAGTACTCTCTTCGAAACCTTCGACACTAATAGCTGGAATGAAATTTTTTACACGAAGCATTTCATCAGCAAATTTTTCATCAATCAATATACCATTTGTAAATGCTAAAAACACGCAATCTGGATGAGCTTCACATAACTTTATTAAATCATCCTTACGAACCAGTGGTTCCCCGCCTGAGTATAAGAAAAAGTATGTTCCAAGCTCATTGGCTTGATTAATTATTCCTTCTAATTCCTCATAAGTCATATTTAATTTCTTTCCATATTCCGCTGCCCAGCATCCTGTACAGTTTAAATTACAGGCTGATGTTTGGTCCATCAGTATTGCCCATGGAATATTACAACTTAGTTTTTTTTCTAATTCTCTTTGTTTTTGATACCCAATCATACCCACATTAATTAGAAAGTTAGAAAAGCTCCTTTGTAAAACTTCATTATCAATATCCTCATATAATCCCATCACGTATTGATACCAGTTATTATTAGGATTATCCAATATATCATGGAATACTTTTCTTTGTGCCTCCCAATTACCAGCTATATCAATATTATCTGCCCATTTTAAAAGTTTTGATAAATTTTCTCTTGGATTCCCAGATACATACCTCATTGCTTGTTCCATTCCTCTTTTTTCTATTATTCCTTTAAAATTCATACTCATATTAATATTCCTCCTACATTCTATGATTTTTTAATTATAAGTTTTAAAAGTAACATGAAGGTAAACTAAAATATTCTATTACTTTTTATTTATTAACAAACAAAAAGAACACCTTTTTAAGATGTTCCTCTTATCTCAATATTTTTTATATTAACTCTAAAGATATACTAAATATCATGCTTATTTTGGTAAGTTTACTGTAAACATGCTTCCATAGCCTGGTTTGCTTATAATATCAATATTGCCACCACACAAATTTACAATTCTTCCTACAATAGATAAACCTAATCCGTAACCTCTTGTTGCATGCGAAGAATCTCCCTGATAATATTTTTTAAATATATGTTTCATCGTTTCTTCATCCATTCCTATACCACTATCTGAAATATTCACACTAATATAATCGCTATTATCCGTAATTGAAATTGTTATTTCCCCTCGTTCAGGTGTAAATTTTATAGCATTATTCATTAAATTCATCCAAACCTGACATAAAAGTTCTTGATTTCCATAATACTTCACATTAGGTAGATCCATTTCCAAAGTTATATTCTTCTTTTCTAATTCCTTAAATATCAAAATAGCTATTTTTTTTATCTGTTCATCTAAAGAAAATTCATTTTTATCTATCACCACTTGCTGTGCATCTAATTTAGATAACAATAGTGTATTTTGTGAAAGCTCTGCAAGCCTTGCAGATTCCTCAGCAATTATTTGAAGATATTGTTTTTGATCTTCATCACTAACTTCTGTTTCAAGCAAAATTTCTGCAAACCCTTGGATTGAAGTAATAGGTGTTTTAAATTCATGAGAAAAATCATTCAAGAAATTCTGCATTTCTATCTTTGTATTTTTTAATTCTTTAACCATTTTATTGAAATTATGATAAATAACTTTATATTCTCCTGCATAATCCAAATCTAATTCTACATCAAGATTTTCTTCTGAAACATCATTAATTCCATCTAAAATTTTTTCCATTCTTCTTCTAATAGTATTTATGATTTTATATATAGCAAAGCCATCTACTATTCCCATAATTGGCATCATAGCAAGCATATTAATTGCATTTTCTCTATTTGTCTTATATACAAATGTTGTAATTAGTCCGAATGCCATAACTGAACTAATTAAAATTATAATATAAAACCAAATAGCCCATCCAAATAACCCAATTCTTTTTTTCTCAGTAAACATTGTATTTTTTTTCATAACTACTTTCCAAATTCACATAGCTCTGACTTATATCCTAGTCCTCTAACCGTTACAATCTCAAACTCTCTGCAACCTTCAAACTTGTTCCTCAATCGGTTAATATGTGTCTTTATTGTATTTTCATCACTTTCAGTATCATAACCCCATATTTCATCTAATAGCTGCCCTTTTGTAAATATCATTCCTGGATAGGATAGAAATTTATAAAGTAAATCAAATTCTTTTTTTGCTAGTTCTATTTGTCGCTCCCCTATTTTGACTTCATAAGTGGATGCATCAAGAATTATTGGCCCTACAGATATTTTTCTTTCACTGGCTATATTTACTCGTCTAAGCAATGCTTTTATTCTCCAAAGAAGTTCTTCATAATTGATCGGCTTTGTCATATAATCATCTGTTCCAGACGCAAATCCTATTTTTTTATCGTCAATTGAATGCATCGCTGTCAGCATAATTACCGGAATAGTATTTTTCGTATCCCTTAATATTTTCACTAAATCATAACCATTTATTCTTGGCATCTGTATATCCGCTATGATCAAATCAATATGTTTATGATCTAATATTTCTAAAGCTACTTCTCCATCTTCTGCTTCTTCAACAGAGTAGTATGATTTCAGTCTAGTACTTGTAAGAAGTCTCGTATTTTTATCATCCTCTACAATTAATATCGTTGCCACTAAATTCACCTTCCTTTTGATTTTAATACTATCATCGTATAAAATATCAGCGTAAATCCTATTATACATACAATTATTGATAGTGAAATCCCAACGATTCCATTATAATACCATCTATTATCAATTTCCTTCATTGATAATATCGCCTCCTGAGTAATATACAAAGATAAAATTCCATCCGTAAAATTCGTTAACTTAATTGATAAAAAAGAATGTCCTATTTTTCTCAACTTTATTAATTCATATGTATTTACCATAATTTTTATAAAAGTACATAAAGTAAGTAGATACACTTCTACCCAGTGATAGCTTCTAACTTCTTTTGTTTCAAGGCTATGTATGCTAGCCCCTATAAATACCATCCCTAGCAAGATAATAGTAACTCCTAGAAAAATTCCTGAACTTTCTTTTTCATTACCTTTTCCTGTATCTATTATTTCAAACTTCTTTTTCCATGATACTTCTTTAATATCACGATTTAATATTGTTACTATTTTTCCGATACATAATACTATATTATAAAAAGCATTTGCAATGACAAGAACCGAATTAGTAAAAACCCCAAGTAGTATTTTAATAATTCCCATTAACGCATTTTTATAAAATGACAATGTCAAATAATCTATTCTATTAAAAAAAATAATTACTTTGGGCAAATCACTCACTCTCTTTCTATATTAATTACGAATAGTTTAGTTCTTGTACGTAAAGTATTCGTAAACAAAAAAATCCAGGCTACAAAACTGCAAACCCAGATTTTTAAGTTAATACTCTATCTTTGGTAACATAATTTAGCCAAGTGGTTTATCTGAAAGTGCCCACCCTTCAATAACTCGTGCGCCGATTGGTTCTTGATTTTCTTTAAAGTTAACAAACTCCATTGTTTCCTGCTCTATCTTTTCACCCGTCTTTTTATTTGTAATGTGCACCGAATACCTGATTGCACACCAGTCATTCTGAACAAGCATATTATGAAAATCCCCTAGCTCTACATCAAATCCTGAAAAGAATTGTCCCATCATATCTTTATATTGCTGAAGACTCATCCTTTTCCCATAAACATTATAATGCGCATCTGGCTCATATAAAGTATCACACCATTCAAGCCATCCCTCATAACCACTGTTCCAGTTTTTAAAACCATTTTGAAGACGATCTCTAATTTGTTCTTGAAAATTTTTACTCATTTTGCTCACTTTTCTCCTTTCCTTTACCTTTAATTAAGGGTTCACCTTATACTAATATTTGTTATATTGGCATTTAGTAGCCGCACTATCTTTTGTACTTTTCTAATTCATCCACATAAATATTTCCATATTCTGTATAATTGTGTATATCAATTACTATAAGCCTTTATGTTGATTAAATTATATCTACTTAATGTAAATTCAAAGTAAACAAATATAGTTTTTATATTAATTATTAAAAAATATCAATGATGCTATATCATAGAATATGAATAGGAGCTTATATATACTACTGGCTCATAAAATTATAATATTTTGTATAATATAAATAAATTGATTTTCCTTAAATAATAAAAGTATCATTTGAACTAATTCATTTAAACTTATATAAATAAATAACATAGCTATCCCCGTAAAAATGATTAATACATATATTCCTATATTCATTAAGAAATTAAAAAGTATTTTTTTTATATTAAATTTATCAACCCATTTCCACATTATATTCCTCAATTCCTAAATTAATCTAAATAGTAATAATCATTATTTTTCCTTCTTTCTAACCGTCACTACTGATATTGCTACAGCAATTACTGCCCCTACTGCTATTACAATTTTATCTCTAACTTTCATATCTTTCCTCCTTATATAATATTAGTCTCTTATTAATATCTTTTTATATCTAAGTAAATTTCTTATACATTTAGCTTACAGCAAATATATAATTGCAACAATTGTACCTTAGTGCAAAACATACTGTACTTTTGGGTAAATTTATCTGATGTTTCTTATAGAATAGATATAATAGTAGTATTTCTAGATAAGTCAATCATTACTTCTCGTATCCCCTCAATAATCATAAAAGATCCTATAGAAAAAATATATTGCTTCATAATATGACTTGGTGTAACCAATGCAACAATACCAAGCATAATTGATAAGAGTGGATAACCTAGTGGCATCATACAAAGTTTTTGATTTTTATTTAAACATTTCATAGTACTTTTAAGTTTTAATATTCCATTAGTAGAAAATATCACTCCTAAAGTAAAATTCATAAAAAAGATAATAATCTTTTCTTGTATCACAGATAATATTGAGAAGGTAATAAGTGTAATATAAAAGATTACAATATACTGATTTATACTCTTAGAATTCAATTTCTGTGTAATTCGATAAACTAGCCTTTTTATAGCAAAAGCTATCACAACTACAACAATTACTGTACCAATGATTTGTAATGCATTTTCTGGTACTTTTATAAAAAATAATCCTAAAATTACAATACCAATACCTCTTATAATACCTTTTGTTTTCCATATCTTATTGAGATTATTCCAGCTAAAACTTTTTATAACAGATTTTATAAGTTTAAGTACTACTATCTTTGTATCTTTTTCTGAACTTACCATAGCTGTTAAAACAGATTCAAATCCGTTTATTCCACTATTAGCTACCTCATTTATCTGCTTTGCTCCACCAGCTTCTAATGCATCAAAAAAGTTTTTTGTAAAAACTTCACGTTCTTCCATACTTACATCTTTAATCCAAGTATCAAAAATTCCATTAAGTACTTTACATTCTGGTGCTAAATGCTCCATTATCAATAAATGGTCAGCTTCTACTTCCCATGACATAGCGTCATGTTGCATTATACCATTGGCACTACTCTTAACAATTCTGTGTTCCTTATCATGCTTAAATAGAAGCCCAATGACACTAAAATGTGGAATTATTGAAATAATTTTATTTCTGATTGCCTCATATTTTTCTACTTCTAGTATCTCTTTGCAGATGCCAGGACCATCATTATCGTAAACTTCAATAATCTGATTTTTAAGATTATCTTCACACATCATAGCACCATAAACAGCAAGATTCCCTCCCTTTGAGTGACCTCCAAGCCGGTAATTTTTATTCCCTATAACCATAGTTTCTTCTAGATATCTTTTAGCTTCCTTCTGAGATTCCACAATCTGAAAAGTCATTGCAAAATCTTCACGCCATCCAAGAATTGTTTGATCTGTTCCTCGAAAAGCTACATAAACTGTTTCATCATCTAATTCTATATGCAATGCTGCAAATTGAATTTGCAAATCTTTATCATATATATCTTTATAATTAAAAAGTTTTATATCACTAAATCTTCTACTATTCGCCATTTCCTCTAAAAAAGATGAAGGCAATTCAAACATTCCCTGTACCTTCAAACATTCTGTTCTCTTATATTTTTCAAAAATTATATTGTAAGCTTCCTTTAATTTAATAACTCCTCCATCATCTATAGTCGGTATTATTCCTGAAAAATCAATATAAGCTAATATCGAAAATATAAGATTATCTACTTCATTAAATTCTCTTTCTTTAAAACTTAAATCTCCTCGCCATTTTATATAGGACAAGATATTATTCATACTTCCTTTATTCTCCTTCTTCTTTATCAGTTATCCTACTAATTTCCTATACTTATACACTCATTAATTTATAAGAGTTGCATCATTTTCATATTATTTACCTGTTTCAAACAATAGTTCATAGTCAAATTTAACATAGGTATTAATGTATCCTAAAATAGCAAGATATAATAATACCCCAAGTTATTTTCTATTTCTCTCTTACCTTTAAAATCATATTTAATACTTTTCTCCACCAAAAAGATATTATATTTATTAGTAAAATTATAATGAACATAACTATATTATAGATAATAACTATCATCTGCCCATTTGATACTTCTTCAAGTGAACTTAATCGTATTAAATGAATCATTATTATAGTAAGATACAGTATCGTATAAATTACTTTAAATATTTTTCTTGTTAAGTAAAGTGTTTCTCTAAGTTTTTTCTTTTTTCTTAACTTTATTAGTAATATAATCAATGTCAAAACATATGAAAAAGCAGCAGCACATATAACATATATAAGTTTTTCTTCATTCTGATTTTTATGAATTAACAAAATATAACTGTTAAGTCCAATAACTCCAATATATAAAATATCAAATAAAATCATTACTTTTTTCAACTTAACAAATCTCTCATACAATTTTAATATTAAGTTTCTTAATACCAATTAATGCTCTCTTAACCCCATAATACGATTTATTAATCGAGTTGCAAAACCTGGATTAATACTATACATAAAGTTCATAGCTTTAGAATCCTTACCAATAAATATTCTATACTTATTCTTTTCCATACCTTTAATAATCAATTCAGCTGCAGTAGATGGAGAAGTTAGCATTTTAGAATTCTTCTCCTCACCTGATACAGTTCTATTAGAAACCTGTGAATTTTTCATTATATCTGTTGCTATAGCTCCTGGGAAAACAATTGACACATGAATGTTAGTACCTAACAATTCTGAATATAATCCCTCTGTCATAAGCTTCACTGCAGCCTTTGAAGCACCATATAAACTCTGCCCAGGAACTGGCAAGAACCCGCCCATACTAGCAATATTTATAATATGACCTTCTGGCCTAGTCAGTAGATGACTCAAGAAAGCCTTTGTCATATAGATTGTTCCGTAAAAATTAACATCCATTACTTTATCAATTTGTTCAAATTCTAAATCTTTTATTTCTTTAAATGGTTGAATAATTCCAGCATTATTAATAACACCATCTATGTGACCAAGAGTAGAAATAATCTCTTCAGAAAATTTAAATACTGTTTCTTTATCTGTAATATTTACAACTCTAGTTAATAATTTTTTGTTTTCTCCTGATAATATGAATGTTTCTTCTAATCCAATCTGGTTTATATCCACTGCAATAACTCTTGCTCCCTTTGATAATAATTCAATAGTTAATTCTCTCCCCATTCCATTGCCACCACCAGTTACAACTATATTTTTATTTATAACCTCCATGTTCTTTCTCCTCCAATGCCCTTTTTTTGTTTCATTAATTCTCGATTCAGTATATTTTTAGTATATAATCTTCACACTTTCTCCTCAATTGTACCTTAGGGCAAATAACACTTGTACTTATGGGCAAATAAAAAAGTAGGGCTATTGTAGCCTTACTTTTTTATGTTCTTAACTAGTCTCTTATTTAATAATATGAATTATACCCTTTTCTATAGCCACTGCAACAGCCTCAGATCTAGAATCAACTTTAAGTTTAGTATATATATTGGTTAAATGTGCTTTAACAGTCCTTTCAGATATTCCCATATCAATAGCTATCTCCTTACTTGTACAGCCTCTTGCAATAGCTTGCAAAACAAACAATTCTCTTTCTGTAATTGATGTATTAAGTGAACTGTTTATTTGCTTCTGTTCACGATTATCACTAAAAATACTTCTTGTGATTTCTGGTTGAAGAAGCATTTCTCCTCTTATTGCAGCCTCTATTGTTCTAATAAGCTCTTCACGAGTACTATCCTTAAGTAAATAACCTTTTGCCCCCAAGAAAAGTCCTTCTCTAATTAAATTATTATCATTAAAAGTTGTTAAAATAATAATTGGTACGGGGTTGTTTTGTTGTTTTAAAGTTTTTATTGCTTCCAGTCCACTTCTTTTTGGCATACTCAAATCCATTAACACTATATCCGGCTTTAGCTTATCAATAAGTAATAATGCTTCATCTCCATTTTCTGCCTCACCTATAACTTCATAATTTTCTTCAGTTTCAAAAATTAGTTTCAGCCCTTCTCTAACTATTAAATGATCATCTACTACCAATATTTTTCTTCTATTCATTTTATTCATCTATTCCTTTCTCTATTGGTATAATAATATTTATATTGGTCCCGCATTTTCTTTTGCTTTTTATTACCATTTTTCCATTTGTCGCTTTTACACGTTCTGTCATTCCTAGTATTCCATAATGGCCAAGCATCTTATCTAAGAGCTTAACATCAAATCCTATACCATCATCCCTAACACTTATGTTAATTTGATTATTAACTTCTATTATTTCAATATATACACTTTTTGCTTCTGCATGCTTTGCAATATTATTTAATGCCTCTCGTATAATATATATAATATTTTTAAATACTCTTGGAGATATATTAGATACTACTCTAATATCTGAAGTTATATATGCATTCGATACACTCTTAAAAACAGATATTTCATTTTCTAGTGTCTTGTTAAAATTTATAACTGAATTTGTATGAATACGTAAATCATCTATAACAAGTCTTGAATCTGCTAGAGTCTTTCTAGCATGTTCCATAGACATTTTCACAATTTCCTGAGATCGTACTATATTATTCCTTTTTATATTTGCATTTACTGCCTCTAACTGCATAATTACCCCTGCGAGTCCTTGAGAAAGTGTATCGTGCAAGTCTCTAGCCATTCTCTGTCTCTCATTAATTAAAGTTAATTCTTCTACTCTCTCATATGCTAACTCTAACTCTTTTAAGACCTTCTGAGATTGTATTCTCAATTTTACTTGTTTAATATAAAACATTGAATACGATTGTATAGCTATAGTTATTATTATAAGCAATGGAATAGATTGTGTTAATTCTTTAAATCCACCATAAACAATAATAGTAACACCATAAATACTATAGAAAAATACTGCTGTAGCAATAACCTTAATAATATCATCATATACTATCATACTTTGAATAACTAAAAGAGGGACTACTCCTAATACTATAGTTTCATATCCTTCAGATAATATAACAGCATAATCGAAAGTTATTATTGCCTGAATAATAAAATAAATCCAATACTTACGTTTAAATATTTTATCCGAAAACAAATATACAAATACCTGAAGTAACATTACTATCGTAAATCCTATAGTTCCATTGCGTGATAAATTATCTGAATTTTTTCCAAACAAAGTAGCCATATAAATTAGAATAACCCCAATTATTATAGGCGACTTGTTCATAAATATCTCCTTAAAATATGGTATAAATATTGATTTAAATTTATTTTCCACATATTTTCCCCCTTATTTAGCCAATTTAATTAAATAATAATTTATCTCTTACTTATCTTATATCAAACTCATAGTTATAACAATTGTACTTTTGGGCAAAAAGAAATTGAAATAAAAGAGTAAGTTCTTTTAATAGGATAAAAATCTATTAAAAGAACTTACTATATAAAGCAGTTTATTTTCTTTTATTATATTCATTTATATAACTCTTAAATAATGAAACAATTTTAGATTGGACTGGTCTTTTTTTAGTAACTAAGTAGATATTTTGATTTATTTTTTCCTTCAATCTTATTACTTTTAACTTATCATCCTTAATAGAATTTTCTATATAGTCTACTGAAACAGCAGCAAGTCCATCAGATCTACATAGCATATGTGCAGTTACAACATTTCCTATTTCATATTTTACATGTGGTGTAAATCCCTGCTCTAAACATTTTGATACAAAACTGTGCTCTTCACCTGATTCTACTGATTTTAATACTAATGGTTCATTTTCTAATTCCATTATTGAAATTTCATCTTTTTGTGCTAAATGATGATCCTTTGACACAACGATAACAACTTCTCCTTCTAGCATTAATTCATAATCACATATATCAAATTTCTCATTAACCATAACTAGTCCAACATCAACTTCTTCATCTTCAAATAATTTTTCTATTGGATATTCATCTGGAACTTCCTTTAATTTCATTTGTATATTAGTATGCTCCTTAGGAAATCCAAACAACAAATTAATTGGTAGAGATGATGATGCTGAATAGGTAACCACAGTATTTAAAACACCTTTGCTTCCACTCATAACACTAATTTCTTTTTTCAAATCTTCCACAAGGTAACATATATGCTTAGCTCTAGCATATAATACCTCCCCATATTCTGTTGCTTCTACCCCACGAGAACCTCTATAAAATAATTCTGTTTCTAAATCAGTTTCTAATTGCTTTATAGTTTTACTTAATCCTTGAGGAGTAATGAATAAATCTTTAGCTGCAGCAGTAACACTTTTCTTCTCATAGACCTTTATAAAATATTCTAATGCTTCTGTATTCATTTATTTCTCTTACCCCTTTTATTTTTTTCTTTTATAAGTTTAGCTATTCCTTTAAAAAACTTACCATTCACTATCATTAATATTCCATCTAACATTGGTATATTAATAATACCCCCTGTCATTCTAGATATTCCTCTAAATGGCATATTGAATATAGACATAACCATAATATTTGCCTTATCTCTTTTCCCTATCTTCTTTAAAATCCAATGTATGAAAATCATTAAATAATATAAAATTCTTGCAATAAGGCTTTTTGCGTATTTACATTGAGAAATAGTATCGTTATATCCTAACTCTTGTTTTTTATCCCAAGTGCTAATAGGAACTTTTTTACCCATAAGCTTTTCAAATTCTTCTAGTCCAACATTGGTTACCTTCCCACTATAATAAGAAGGTAAATTACTTTTGTCATAAGGTAATTCAGAATCAGTACCTTCTATCCAAATGCTATCAATTAACCTTATATCTGCACTTGAAGATCCTATCATTATTTCATATTCAGCTGATTCTATTTCCCATCTATTACTCTTAACATTAAAATATCTAAATGTCTTATCATCAAAATATATTTTTATCGTCTTTGTTTCACCAGCATTTATAAATACTTTAGCAAATCCTTTTAACTCTTTTTTAGGTCTAAAAATTTTATCTGATTTACAACCTACATATAATTGTGCAACTTCCATACCTGCAAAATTTCCTGAGTTTTTTAATTTAAATGTTACTGAATTTTTATTAACCTCTATATCTGAATATTCGAAAGTTGTATAACTTAACCCATAACCAAATGGGAAAAGTACTTCTTTATTTACTGTATCATAGTAACGATATCCAATATATGGTCCCTCTCTATACTCTACACTAACTTCCTTCCCAGGAAAATTATTATAAGATGGTGTATCTTCATATTTAATTGGGTATGTCTCTGCCAATTTACCAGAAGGGTTAACATCTCCAGACAAAACTCTAAGTATAGATCTTGCACCAGCTTGTCCTGCTAAATATCCATGAAGTAATCCTTTTATCTTATTAATCCATGGCATTTCTAATGCACATCCACAAGATATAATAGCAACAATATTCTTATTAACCTTATATAATTCATCTAATAATTCTATTTGATTTTTAGGAATACTCATAGTATTTCTATCTAATCCCTCAGCTTCTACATATTCATCTAATCCAATATATAAAAGTATTACATCAGCCTTCTTAGCAAGTTCACAAGCATTACTGATCAATTTCTTATTTGTTTTTCCATATCTCTCAAATCCTTGTTCATATCCAATACTAACAATTCCCGATTCTTCAAAACAATCCAATGTATTGTCCAATATAGTTGGATTTACTATAGATGATCCAGCTCCTTGATATCTTGCTTCTTTAGCAAACTCTCCTATTACTGCTACTTTTTTATTTGGCTTAATAGGCAATATGTTATCTTTATTTTTAAGAAGAACTATTGATTCTTCTGCTACTCTTTGGGAAATTCTATGATGCTTTTCAATATCAATTTTTACATATGATTCATTTAGTGCCTTTTCTGTTGTAAATATTAAATCTAATAATCTATCTACACACTCATCTAGCACTTTTTCTTCAAGTCTTCCACTTTTAATCGCTTGTACTATTTCTTCATTTGTTTCACCACCTGTTGATGGCATTTCTAATTCATTACCAGCTAATAATCCACTTACACGGTCATTACTTCCGCCCCAGTCTGTTATAACACATCCATTAAAGCCCCATTCTTCTCGAAGAATATCCTTCATTAAATGTATGTTTTCGTTTGCATATGTACCATTAACTTTATTATAGGATGACATTATAGACTTAGTTTTTCCTTCTTTAACTGCAATTTCAAAAGCAGTTAAATATATTTCCCTAAGTGTTCTTTCATCTACTATAGTATCAATTGACATTCTTCTTTCTTCTTGATTATTTACAGCAAAATGCTTAACACACGCAGCAATCCCATTAGATTGAATTCCTCTTATATAACCAGCTGCTAACTTACCAGCAAGATAAGGATCTTCACTAAAATACTCAAAATTTCTTCCACATAAAGGATTTCTTTTCATATTTATAGCTGGACCTAACAATACATTTATTTTTTGATCAACAGCTTCGGTACCTAAATATTCTCCAATTTTTTCAGCTAAATCTTCATTCCAACTATTTGATATAGTTGCTGCTGTAGGAAAACATGTAGATGGGTTACCTGTATTAAGTCCAATTCTATCTGATGCTTTTTTTTGCTTTCTAATCCCATAAGATCCATCAGCTAAAAACATGCTGTTTATTCCAAGACGCTCAATATCATTTGACTTCCAATAGTCCTTTCCCGACATTAATGATGCTTTTTCTTCTAATGTCATCTTCTCAATTATTTCTCTATACTTCATTCCTTATTCCTCTTTTATATTAAGTATGACTTTGAACTATATAAATTATTTTATCTAATTATAATATGAATAATATTATCCAACATTATTTTACATTATACCATAATTTTTCTAACCAAAACAGTAGTCGTTTGCAAATGTTTTTAATTCATAAAAAATTGATTACTAAAATAGAGGGTACATAATTATTTTGCACCCTCTATATTTCCAACATTTATACATATATATTCTATTTTTAATCTTTTAAAATATTGGTTAACTCACTATATAACTGTACCTTATTATCTAAATCTATTTTATATAGATTATTATTTGGTATTCTAATGTATCCAGTGTTCCAAATCTCTATTATACCTGGCTTTCCATCAGTGTTTTCAAATAAAATAAATTCTACAGCTCCAGTAATATCATTAAAGTTAAAAACTCTTTTATAATTATAATTTTCTAGTAAATTAAATACTTCCTTTCCTTTTTCTACATCTAATTTAATAATATCTGAACTAGTAATATTTCCATATACATTAACGTCTTCATAATTTATATTCTCACCTATACCTACTGTTTTATATATACTTACAGGTTTTGAATAATAAAAAACAAATGAAATACATCCTACTAATACTATTATAAAAATTACTAAATTATTTTTATATTTTTTTATTATACTTTTATCTATATTAGAAGCATTCTTTTTTTTCATTATTAAAATACAATTATAGATTATAAATATTATTGTTATGAAAGCTATTCCTATAGAAAATAAGTATAAATAATTACTTATCATCATATCCCTCCATTTTTATGTCTATTAATAATTATTAAGTATATATTCACTCCATTTTACTATTATTTCTTCTTTTGTAGAATCTATAATTTTTTCTATATCATCTGAATTTTTAATTAAATCAATCATTTTATCATAACCATACTCATTAATAATAAAATCAACAAACCCTCCTGATAAAGCATAAGGTTGCTCTAAGCTACTATAGTTATTTTTCATCTCATCTATTGAAGGAAGTTTATTCAATTTAGCAGTTTCCTTTAAGTAGTACTTAATATTATTATCTATCTGATTAGCTTCAACTACTGAAATTCCTTCATTTAAATAAGTATCTGTAACTTTAGTTATATTCCCTACTAATATATGTGTATATTCGTGAACAATAACTTTCATTAAACTTTCATAATTATGAACACTTCCAGGATTTAATGGTGATACCATATGTATTTCACCATCTTTAGCAACGCCTACCAACCAATCTTCTGCGTCTATCATTCCAATAGATTTATGGAACTCAGAAATATTCGGATAAATAGTTACATTTATCTTTTCTTCTAAGTTTACATTTAAATCCTTAGCTACTCTCTCATAATTATCTTCTAAAATTTTTTCTATATCATCTAAAGCCTCTTCATCATCTTTAGTAGAGTTATACTTAAAATGCTCACTTTCCTTTCTTAATTTTATAATATTAGATTTTTCAGCACAACTAAATAAAAAAATAGACATTAATATAATAAGAAAAAACCCCTTGTATCTCATATAAATTCCTCCCCAAGTTAAATTCATCAATATTTTACCATTTAAAGATATTGATTACAATATTCATATATAATTATTAAAATATAAAATCAAAAAATAGAAGAGTGTTAATTACTCTTCTATTTTTTGATTTTATATTAATTTTTTAACTCTTTCATTATCTTCAGGATAAGGAACTACATATGCATCTTTAAATCCTTCATTTTGCAATCTAAGTACTTCCTCTTCTGCTTCTTCATAATCTTTATAATATCCTATACAAATCCTCCAACCTTCTCTTTTAGGTGTTTTAGGTTTTTTAACTGGAGTATCAATTAGGATTTTATTAACCATCGCTAAACAAGCATTAGCTACCATGTATCCATACTTTATACTATCAAAGTTATTCTCTACTTCTTCATTAGATATAAAATCAGCTTCTATTATTACTGCTGCCATTTTAGTTTGTCTTAAAATAGTGTAACTTGCTTCCTTTATTCCCCTATCCTTAGATTTTAAATTAGCAAGTAACTCATCTTTTAAAAACCTTGCTAATTCTTCTGATTTATTTCCCTTTTCAAATATAACAATTTCAGTTCCACTAACAGAATTATCTACAAAGGAGTTCATATGGAAGCTAACAAAATAATCTGCATCCCAACTATTAGCAATATCTACTCTATCCTTTACATCTAAGTAAATATCAGATGCCCTTGTAAGTAACACTATTTCACCATTTCTCTCTAGTAACCTTTTGGCTTCGTAGACAGCTTGCAATGCAATATCAGCTTCTCGCCTACCATTTTTACCAACTGCCCCAGAGTCACTGCCACCATGACCTGCATCTAATACCCATTTTGCCAACTTTTTCCCTCCCAATTTATATAATTACTATATAAATTTTTATTACTTTATATTTCATTATATTTCAAATTCCAATAGTTGGTTCCAAAATTTATATTTATTATATATATTTCAACACTGAATGTAATAATTCCTCATTCTTCAGAATTATAACTAATTAAGATCCTATCTAAATGGCAACTAAATTTTAAATTATGCTATAGCACACATCATATATACTATTTAGAAATTCTTCTATTTTACCTAATTCTCCAATCCCCTGAGCTAAAGTCTTACTTCCTCCACCTTTTCCATTTATAATATTAGCAAATTCTTTAAAAACCTGTCCCATATTTATATTTTCAATATTTTTAGATGAGGAAAGAATTATATTAGCTTTATCTTTATTTTTTATTGCAAATAAACAAATAACATTATCTTTTTCACTTAATTTATTAGCAAGCTTTGTAACATATTCTACAGATTTATCTATAAATATTTTA
Source organism: Clostridium nigeriense (assembly GCF_050585245.1). Lineage (GTDB taxonomy): Bacteria > Bacillota > Clostridia > Clostridiales > Clostridiaceae > Clostridium > Clostridium nigeriense_A. The sequence continues at coordinate 44,464 of NZ_JBNOOF010000002.1, read as the reverse complement.
TTTATAATTCTACTTTTATTACTACCCTCATTTTCTGCTAATAATGAATTTACTTCGTATTCTAATAGTTCTTCTTCCAACTTCTTTTTTTCAATCTTTATTTCCTCTAACGAAGCCCTCAAATTTCTTATTCCATTTAAAGCTTCATCTTCATTGCTACTTAAATAATTACATATATCTCTTATTACTTTATCTTTATTTAGTGAATCATTAACTGCTCTTTGTCCTGCTAAAAATTCTATCCTAGTATTTCCTTTATTTTTCTCAAACCTTTTAATTTTAATCATTCTTAAATCAGAAGTTTTACTAGGATGTACTCCACAACAGGCATTAATATCTAAATCTTCTATTTCAACTACTCTTATATCATCTTCAGTATTTGGCAAATCTCTTCTTAAATTCATAGTTTTTAATTCTTCTTCGCTTGGAACTAAGAAATTTACTTCTAAGCCTTTTTTAATTACTTCATTAGCTAAAGCTTCTGCTTTTCTCATTTTCTCTTCATCTAATTGCCCTATAATATCTACTGTACTTATTTCTTTTCCTAAATGAATACCCACTGTATTAGCATTAAATAATTTAAAGAAACATCCCGATAATATATGTTGACCTAAATGTTGATGCATTCCATCTTCTCTTCTATCCCAGTCTATTTTACATTTAACAATTGAATCATCTTTAATTCTTTCATTAACAACGTGATATATTTTCTTGTCTTTTTCATAAACATCTAAAACTTCTCTGCCAGATATATCTCCTAAATCACACTGCTGTCCTCCTCCCCCAGGGAAGAATGCAGTCATATCTAATACTATATGATATTTATTTTCAAACTCTTTTACTTCTATTACTTTTGCTTCAAATTCTTTTAGATATTGATTTTTATAAAATAATTTATCCATATTTTCACCTACTTTTTACTCTCATCTACTAAAGTATATATTTCCTTAGATATTTGTGCTATAATCTCACAAGCTTCATCGCCCCAATCTAGCACGAACCTTTCATCTTCTCCACCATCCTCAAAGGATTCATCACTTAAGTCTCCAATATCCTTAGTTAAAACTACTAATATATAAGGATCTGCTCCATATATTATTCCTACATCATGATAATATCTATAATAATTTCCAATCTTATGTGCAACTATTCCATAATCTAAATATTTATCTAATCTATCATGGTAATTAGTCTCAGTCATATAATCTATAAGAGTACTATAATAAGGATTATTATCTGGATTTTCGTATAAAATTCTTAAAAGTTCTCCAAATTGATTTGCTGTTGTATAATTGCCATATGGAATATTATAATCATCAGTAACATCTCTCATATAATCAGTAACATTTGAACTAGCCACTCTGCTTAGCATATTCTTTGCAATATTATCTGAATCTACAATAGATAGATAAATAGCTTCTCCTATAGTTAAGTTCGGAACTTCATCTAAGTAATATAGACTTCCACTTCCCCCTTCTCTATCAGCTTCAGTAAAATAAAGCAAATCATTCATTGTTTTACTTCCATTATTGACATCATCTAATATCATCATACATAATGGAACCTTTGTGGTACTTGCAGCTACATAATATGTATCTCCATTTAAAATATATTCTTCATTTGTATTTAAATTTTTAAAATAAATAGATACATTATTCTTATATTCACCTAATATTTCATCTACATTTTTAGATATAGCTTCTACTAAATCTATTGCTTCTTCATCCTCTTCCTCTTCAGTATTTTCATCTTTATCCTCTTGAATCTCAATTATTTCTTCATCTGATCCATTTTCATATATACTTACTACTTCCTTACTTTTGCAGCCTACTAAAAATATTGATAATAAAGATAAAATAAATAATATATATATTTTTTTCATTTTATTCACCTTCATAAATTTAATAATTATTACATTATATCATAGGACTATGGCAAATATCACAACTTATAGCTTCTTAATAGATATATAATTTTTAAAAATATTTATTAAAATTAAAAAGATGAAATACCTAACTGTTTATACAATTAAAGCTATTTCATCTTGTTTATAAAGGATTTTTTTATAAGATTTTAATTAATTTAGAATACTGGAACTACTGACCCATCAGAATATTTTTCTTGTATATACTTTTTAACTGTTTCTGATGTTAATGCCTCTGTTAAGTCTTTTATTTTTTGACTATCTTCAGTTCCTTCTTTTACTGCTATTACATTATAATATTTCTTTGAAGCCTCTGAAGTTGAATCTTCTACAAATACAGCATCTTTAGCTGGACTTAATCCTGCTTCAAGAGCATAATTACCAGGTATAACTGCTAAATCAACTTCTTCTAAAACTCTTGGAATTTGTGCTGCTTCTAACTCTTCAAATTTTAAGTTCTTTGGATTTTCTGTTATATCCTTTGGAGTAACTAATTCTCCATCCTTTAATGTTATAATTCCTGCACTCTCTAAAACTCTTAAAGCTCTTGCTTCATTAGATGGATCATTTGAAACTGCTATTGTTGCTCCATCAGCTAAGTCTTTTATATCTTTAATTTTACTTGAATAAACTGCTAAAGGTTCTAAGTGAACTCCCTTTGTATAAGTTAAATGTAATCCCTTCCCTTCATTAGTTTCGTCTAAATATGCTATAGTTTGGAAGTAGTTTGCATCTAATTCCCCTTCTTCTAAAGCTGTATTAGGTGTTACATAATCAGTAAATTCTACTATTTCAACTGTATATCCTTTCGCCTCAAGATCTGGTACAATTTGCTCTACTATTTCTTTATGAGGAACTGGACTAACTCCTATTGTTATTGTTTTATCTTCCTTTGCTGCTCCTGTACTATCATCTGATTTTGCTGTTCCACACCCCACTAAACTTATTGCTAAAGCACCTGTTAATAAAATTGATAAAATTGATTTTCTTTTCATATTTAAATCCCCCTTAAGTTAATTGTTAATGCATAATTAACAATGCATAATTTTGGTTGAAACTCTTATGAGTTTCTTTTTTTATAATTAAATGTGACTAATGAAAAATTTTTTATTTTAGTTTTGCTTTGCAAAATACTATGATAATTTTTTATATAAGTAATTTCCTAATGATTGTAGAACTTGTACAATTATTATTAGAATTATTACTGTTACTATCATTACATCTGTTTGATATCTTTGATAACCGTATCTTACTGCTATGTCACCAAGTCCACCTGCACCTACTGTCCCAGCCATAGCCGAATATCCAATTATACTTATTACAGTTAGCGTTAATCCCGAAATTATTGATGGAACTGCTTCTTTAAGCATAACTTTAAAAATTATTTGTGTATTTGAAGCTCCAAAGGATTTTGCTGCCTCTATTACTCCTGGATCTACTTCTTTTAAAGCTGATTCTATAATTCTTGCTACAAATGGAGCTGCTGCTATAGTTAATGGAACTATCGCTGCTATTGTACCTATAGATTTTCCAATTAGTAATTTTGTAAATGGCATAATTGCTACCATTAATATTAAGAATGGAAAACCTCTTAAAATATTTATTATTGTATCTAAAGTTTGATAAACTGTTTTATTAGGTTTTAAGCCCTTTGGAGCTGTAACTATTAATGCAATAGCTGGAATAAATCCTAATATTACTGAAAATAGTGTTGAAAAAAACACCATTATTATTGTTTTATTAAATCCTTCTATTAATATTTCTGACATTAATTAAGCACCTCCGATACTACTCCTTTTTCTTCAAGATAAGCTATAACCTTGTCCTTATCTTTTTCTTCAATATTTATTACTAAGTTTCCTAATATCTCTTCTCTAAATTTTTCAAGCTTACCCCAAACTATTGAAAAATCAATATCTAGCTCTCTTGACATCTTTGTTATAAGTGCATTTTCTGAAGATGTACTTGGGAAGTATAATTTAATATTAACTCCTTTAATAGGAAGAAGTTCATCTTCTTCTCCAAGAAATTTTTTAAGAGATACTCCCGGTCTTAGGAATAATTCTTCTGATTTTCCTTCTGCCTTTAATACTCCCCCTTCTATTAATGCAACTTTTTCACATACTTCTTTTACTACTTCCATTTGATGAGTTACTATTACAATAGTAATTCCTAACTCTTTGTTTATTTTTGATAGTAGTGCTAGTATATCCTTTGTTATCTTAGGATCTAAAGCAGAGGTTGCTTCATCACAAAGTAAAATTTTAGGTTCAAGGGCCAATGCTCTTGCAATTGCTACTCTTTGTTTTTGCCCACCACTTAAACTTGATGGCTTCACATCTGCTTTTTCTGAAAGTCCAACTAAATCTAAAAGCTTAGTAACTCTCTCATTTATCTTGTTTTTTCTGTATTTCCTATAGCTAATTGCCTTTTCTCCATTTAAGCTTTCTTTGTATTCTTTATATTCTTCTTCATAACCCCAAACTTCTAATGGTAAAGCTATATTTTCAAATACTGTTTTTCTATTTAATAAATTAAAGCCTTGAAATATCATTCCCAATTTTTTTCTGAATTCTCTAAGCTCTAATCCTCTTAATTCCTTAACTTCTTTTCCCATTACGTTTATTGAACCTTCTTCGTAGGTTTCAAGTCCATTTATACATCTTAATAAAGTTGACTTTCCAGCTCCACTATGTCCAATTATTCCATAAATACTTCCTTCTTCTATTTTTAAAGAAACATTTTTTATGACTTCAACATCATTAAATCTTTTACTTAAGCTTTTAATTTCAATCATTAACGTCCCTCCTAAGAACTTCTGAAAAAATAAAAAACGCACTGGAGAATAAATTCTCTAGTGCGCATAAAATTCACCTATTAATTTATTCTCTCATCTTTCAGCTAAAAGCTGCAGGATTTAGCACCAAACTTAATAAGAGTAATTTAGCCTAATTTAATTAAGCCTATCACACCTATTGCAGGTTGCTGGGTTTCATAGGGCCAGTCCCTCCACCACTCTTGATAAGAAACTCAAAATTTTATTAATTTTTCTGTTTATATTAATATACATTTATTACATAAAATTGTCAATAATTATTTTTAAATACTTTAAAAAACTATAACATCCTTTGATATGTTAATTAATTCAGCGTCAGTATTTGATTCAACAAAATTTATTATATTTTCAGTTGTAGAATCAACTTGTGCATTAGTTGCACATATTCCTGATACGCCAATTGTAATAATTTGATGAATATCTTGATTATCTACTTCATTAACTGAAATATTATATTTATTTTTTAACCTTTGAGTTATACTCCTAACTACCATCCTTTTTTCTTTTAGAGAATGTACCCACTCAGCTCTTAAATCTAGAGTCATAACTAATACTTTCATATTATCACCTTTTATTTAAAAATGTTCGCATTTTTAAACAATTCTTTTGAATTTAAATTTTGTTATAATTGAAACTATATCACTATAAATGTTTAAACCTTACAGTTCTTCTGTCTTATAGACTGTATATCCTTCATAATAATAACTTGTGTCAATTCCCTTCATATATATTTCTCTATCATCTATTTTACAAGTTAGTGCTTCTTTCAAAATATATTTTATTTCAATATCTTTTATTGGGCTACGTTCCATTGCAAGAAGATAATCATTTTTATCTACCTGACTCCAATCAACTACTTTATTCAATTCTTTCTTTAACATTAAATCAAGCCATATTCTCATACTACGGCCATTTCCCTCTATAAATGGATGGGCGATATTCATTTCAACATACTTTTCAATAATTTCTTCAAATGTTGATTGTGGCATTTTATCAATGTTATTTAAAGCAGCATCTAAATACATAACAGGAGCAAATCTGAAATTTCCTTTTGCAATATTTACGTTACGTACTGCGCCAGCAAAATCATATATATCACCAAATATATACTTATGAATTTCAGATAATGAACTGAATTTACCTGCTTCTAGGCTATTTAGATATCCAGTTTCAAATAATTCAATAGCTTTTTTCTTGCTTATTTTTTCTTCAATTCTTGCTAGCTCAACAGAATTAGTAATTTGTAATTTATTTTTAAGAACCATCTCTATTTCTCTCCTATTTCATATTTATATAGTTTTTCATAATAATCTACATAAGCTATATTTAAATATAGCTTATGTAGATTATACTCTATTGTAACCAATATTTTAACCGATTATCTAAAGATTTAAGTAACTTAAGAATCTAAAAGAAGGGGTTCTTCTAAAAAAAGTAAAAGACTGCTACTGCAGCCTTTTATTTTAATTTACTCCAAAACTACTAGAGTAGTTTTCACCTTAATTATCAATTATGCATTCTTAATTATTCATTCACTAACATCTATTATATAACTTAGTTAAATAATAAATTTCTTTTGCTAATTTATCATTAATATCTTTTTCGCTAGCTCTCCAAACCCAATTTCCTCCTAATTTAGAAGGAAAATTCATCCTTGCTTCATTTCCTAGTCCTAAAAAATCTTGCATAGTTGTAACTGCTAAGTAAGCTTTACTTCCCCATACACCTCTTATTAGTCCTCTTGCTATTCCTTCTTCATAAGTTAAATTTAGATATTTTTTTGCCTTTTCAATTTCTTCTTTGCTTCCAGTACTATTATACCATCCACAAACAGTATCATTATCATGTGTACCTGTATATGCAACACAATTTACTGGATAATTATGTGGTAAATCGCCACTATCTTCACCACCAAAAGCAAATTGTAATATCTTCATACCTGGAAATCCTGTTTCATCTCTAAGTTTTATTACTTCATCTGTCATCACTCCTAAGTCTTCAGCAATAATTTCCACATCTCCAAGTTTTTCTTTTATAGCTTTAAAAAGCTTTATTCCTGGGCCTTTTGTCCATTCACCATTTTCTGCAGTTTTATCTCCATAAGGAACTTCCCAATAAGCTTCAAATCCTCTGAAATGATCTATTCTAACAACGTCATATAACTTAAAACTCTCTCTAACTCTATCTATCCACCAATTATATTCATCCTCTTCTAATGCCTTCCAATTATAAATAGGGTTCCCCCATAATTGTCCTGTATCTGAAAAAGTATCTGGAGGACATCCTGCTACAGTTATTGGTTTCATATCTTTATCAACATTAAAATACTTAGGATTACTCCAAATATCTGCACTATCTTCTGCTACGTATATTGGTATATCCCCTATTATTCTTATGCCATTTTCATTAGCATACTCTTTTAATTCTTCCCATTGTTTAAAAAATAGGTATTGAATAAAAATCCAATAATCAATCTCATCTTTAAGTAATTTTCTATAACGCTTTATGGCCTCACTTTTTCTTAATCTTATATCATCATCCCAATTATGCCAGCTAACTAAATTAAAATGCTTTTTCACAGCCATATATAAAGCATAGTCTTCAAGCCAAAAATAATTTTTAATTATAAACTTTTTTAATTGCTTTTTATATTTTCCTTTTGAGTTATTATAAGCAATTCTTAGAACTTTATTTTTATTAATAAATAATTTTGAATAATCTACAGTGTTCTCTTTGGAACCATAATCTAAATTATCATAATCTTTTTTTTCTATTAATCCATCTTCTTCTAATAATTCGAAATCTATGAAATATGGATTACCAGCAAATGCTGAAAAGCATTGATATGGTGAATCCCCATATCCTGTTTGTCCTAGAGGTAGTATCTGCCAGTATTTTTGTCCACTTTTCTTTAAGAAATCTACAAAGGCAAAGGCGTGTTTCCCAAAGGTGCCTATTCCATACTTTCCAGGTAATGATGAAATATGCATTAATATTCCACTACTTCTTTCCATAAACTTTACCCCTTTTCTAAAAAGCTATTTTATGTTTCTTTTATCTCCTTAGTAAAACTAATTTTATAAGAGATTTTAGAATTTCTGTTTAAGGGTTAATATTAAAGTTAGTCGATGATTCTCTTACTACAAGCTCTGTATTTAAAATAATGTGTTTATTATCTGTTTTATTTGCCATTAAATCTAATAATAAATCAACGCTAATTTTTGCCATTTCTAATTTAGGCTGAATAACTGTTGTAATAGTAGGATTATAAAACTCACTTATATCCATACCATCAAATCCAACAACAGCTATATCTTTACCCATTTCTAATCCATTATCTTTTATGGCCTTTGCACATCCAACAGCCATTATATCTGATATTGCAAATATAGCTGTTACTTCTTTATGGTTTTTTATTAACCTATTAGTTTCTTCATAAGCACCTTTATAATCATAATCTCCTAAGATTCTATAGTCTTTATTAAACTTTATATTATTATCACTTAGAGCATTTAAATAACCAGCTTCTCTTAAGTGACCAATCCCAATATCATATTCATCACCTAGCATTATAGCTATATTCTTATGACCACAATCTATAAGATATTTTGTAGCTGAATATGCTGACTTTTCATTATCTATAGATACAGATGAAAAGTTAGAAAACTCCTTTCCATATTTGTGATTTATAGATGTTAATACTACTGGTACAGCAATATCATTAAAATCATCATTCTTTACTTCTGTGAAGTTTCCTCCAAGGCATATAACTCCTTGTAGTCTTTTCTCCTTTATCATAGATATTAAATTGTTCATTTCATCGTCGCTTAGATAATCATGATGTTCTAATATCATTGAATATCCTGCCTTAGATATTCTTTTACTTATTGAATCTAACATTTCTGAAAAGAATGGGTTAAATACACCTTTGATTAAAACACCAATATTATTTGTATTATTTTTCTTTAAATTTCTTGCACTATTATTTGGTATATAATTATTTTCTTTTATTACTTCCAAAACTCTTTCTCTAGTCTGCTCTTTAACGTCTGGATGATTATTGATTACACGTGAAACTGTACTAACCCCTACTCCAGATATTCTAGCAATATCTCTTATGTTTATCATAACTCCCTCCAAGTTTCGACAAATTATTCGGTAACGTTTCCATATATTATTATAATTAAACTAATATAATTCATAAATATAGAATTATTCTTTTACTGATCCTGAAACTAATCCTGTTGCTATATATTTTTGGAAAATCATAAATATTACTACTATAGGTAATGCTGACATTACTGCCGCTGCTGAATATTGAGTCCAGTTAGCAGAGAAATTATTAGTAATAAACTTTTGTAATCCTGTAGTTATAGTTTGAACATTTGCATTTTTTAATATTGCTGAAGTAAACATAAATTCACTATATGCACTAATAAACGCTAATAAGAATATTACTATTAACATATTTCTAAGAAGGGGTAATATTATCGAATAAAACACCTTAAGTGTAGATGCCCCATCTATATATGCTGCTTCTACTAATTCATCAGGAATACCATCTATAGCCCCTTTTAATAACCATATATTATAGGCGCTTCCACCAGCTAGTATTAATATTAAAACCCATGGTTTATTAGTTAAGTTAAATGCAAATACTATACCAAGTACTGCAGGTAAAGCCATTGTTGTTGGGAACATTTGTAGTATTAATAAACTCATTAATCCTTTTTTTCTTCCCCAAAACTTTAATTTTGAAAAAGCAAATGCTGCTGGAACTGATAATAGTAATTGAATAACAGCCACTATTGAACTTATTATTAATGAATTTCTAACCCATAATAAAAATTGAGTTTTTTCTATTACCTTTGTATAATTTTCTAATGTCCATTCTTTAGGGAAAAATGTTGTTTGTGTAAACGCATTTCCTTTTGCCATTGAAGCTGAGATTACAGCTATTATAGGAAAAACAGTAATTATTAACATAAACCATATAAAAACTCTACTTATCCAAGCTGTCCTTATTTCATCAGGTCTTAATTTCTTTTTATACACTACTTTTTTTTCTTTTTGTGTAGCTATCTTTAAATTTGTATCAACTTGTTGCATTTTATTCAACCTCCTCAAACTGACCAGATGCTTTCATTTGAACAAATGAAATTGATGCAATTATTACAAAGATTATTATGCTAAGTGCTGATGCAATTTCAAATCTCCCAAATTGTATTGAAAGCTTATAGTTTACTGATGCTAGTATATCTGTATAACCTGCAAATTGAGTTGTTAATCTAGGTGGGTTTCCTTGGGTTATTAGATATGCAGATCCAAAGTTATTAAAGTTAAATGCAAATGATGAAATTATTAATGGATAAGCTGTTTTAGCTATTGATGGTAATGTTATGCTTGTGAATTGCTTCCATTTACTTGCCCCATCTACCATTGCAGCTTCATAATAAACTTCTGGTATTGCTGATAATGATCCCAAAGCCACATTCATCATATATGGGAATCCAAGCCATATATTAACCATTAATATACTCACCCTAGCTAAGTTAGGATCTGTCAACCACTTTATAGGCTCTTTAATTAAATGTAATGCCATTAATAAATTATTAATTTGACCGTAACTTCCATTAAATAATCCTTGGAATGAAAGTATAGCAACTGTTGCTGGTAATGCCCAAGGTAATATTAATATGCCTTTATAAAATCCTCTTTCTCTTATATTGGGGTTATTTAGTGCTAATGCTAAAATTAAACCTAATAAGAAACATCCAAGAGTTGAAACTATTGCAAAAATCATCGTCCATCCAAATACAGGTAAAAAAGTTTCCTTAAAAGGTCCTGTTAACACTTCTTTGAAATTTGCTAATCCTACAAAGTTTATTTCACCTTTAGAGTATTGAGTATAATCTGTTAAAGCATAATATACTGTTGATATTATTGGCATTACTGTGAATATTAGAATTGAAATAAGTGCTGGTGCTAAGTAATAATAAGCTTTATGACTTTTACTCTTCATGCCCATATAAAGTCCCCCTTTGTTTTATATAGAGATGGGGCTGTCACAAGAACATCATCATTAATATTTATTGTGCAACATCACCATCTCTATTAGTTTAATCTTTTATTTAATTTGCTTAATACCTTCTGTAACTTGATCAACTATATTCTTAGCAGTAGTTGCTGCATCAGTTTGTCCAGAAGTTAATAATATTAAGTTATTATTTGCTGGAGTCCACATAGCTTGAACTTCTACTATATTAGGCATTGGTGTAGCTACTTTAGCTTGTTCTACAAAGGCATTAGTATATTCACTTTCAATAGTATAGTCTTTAGCTACAGGAATTCTATTACCAGTTTTATATACTATATCTTGTCCCTTATCAATAAATTCTTGCATAAGATCCCATGCTAAATCTTTATTCTTAGAATTTTCATTAACAATACCAGTTTGAACACCTAAGAAAGTACTTGTAGTATTTCCACCAAGTGTTGGCATTGGAATTACACCAAAGTTTAATCCAGCTTCTTCAGCTGCTGAAACATCCCATGGACCTGAGAAATAGAATCCAGCTTTTCCAGAAGTAAATTCACCTTGAGCTATATCTCCTGTAATATCCGCTGCCATTAAATTATCCTTATTTACTAAATCAGAAATAAATTGAAGTCCTTTTATTGCTCCTTCATTTCCAAGCCCTATATCTGTTGGATCTAATGTTCCATTATTATCTTTATAAACATATCCACCATTAGCTGATAAGAATGCATATGAGAAATAGAAATCATTAATATTATATACAAATCCAACATCTTTAGCTTGTTCTACTAAATCTTCCATAGTTGTTGGAACTTCTTTAACTAAATCCTTATTATAAAACATTGCAGTTGTTTCTTGTGCAAAAGGAACTGCATAAATCTTACTATCTAATGTAACTGCTTCAACTAGTGCATCAGATGTGTATTTATCTGCTGAAACAATACCACTTGGTACTTCTGCTGTAACTCCAGCCTTTTGGAATGTTCCTAAGTTATCATGTGGAATACCTAACATTATATCAGGCCCATTATCACTTTGAGCAGCTTGAATCATAGCTTGCCATTCACCTTGGTCTTCAACAACGCTAACTTCTACATTATTTTCTTCTCCCCAAGCCTGAGCTACCTTTTCAAACTCCTGAACTTCATTAGTTGTAAAGTGAGACCAAACTGTTAAAGTTTTCTTTTCCCCTGAATCAGAACTTGTTCCTCCATCAGAGCTGCTTGAGCCACAACCAACAAAGGCAGTTGTAGTAATTAATCCAGCAATTAAAATTGCTAATAATTTTGAACGTTTAACCATAATAAATTCCTCCCAAAATCTAATTTAAATCTTTATATTATAAACCCCTTTTAGGTTTATTAACTTTTTGATAACATTTTCAGATACCCTTTCCGGTACCGTTTCCGAAAAACTCTACAATTTACTACTATAAATTGCTTCTTTCCAAAGTAAAAATAATATTTTAAACTCTAGTGCTTCATTAAAGTTAGAAATATCATAATTAATTATCTTCTTTATCTTATCTATTCTGTAGAATAATGTATTTCTATGAATATATAGCTTATCCGCAGATTCTGTGATCTTAAGTCCTTCAACAAAAAATACCTCGATTGTTTTTATTAAATCATTATCTAATTTTGAAAATAAATCATTATATTGCTTATATACTCTAATAACTTCTTCATGTTTAGCATTATTAACCATCTTTTCAAGCAATAAAGAATTTTCACTATAAACCTTTGAGGCTAAATTGTATTTTAAGCAAATTTCTATATTATCTTTTAAATATTCAAATCTCTCCTTAAGCTCTTTATATTCATTTATCTTACAGTAAGTTACATAAACCTTTTCTTTTATATTTTTGCTTATTGATTCAAATAAATCATTAATTTTTTCATCACTAATATCATTTTTGCTTATAATCAATATATATTTATCTTGTGTTACTATAATATTTTCTTCTTTCTCATACTTACTTTTAATAAAGTCTAATACCTTTGATTGTTTTTCTTCTAAGTATAGTAATATTAATTTAAAGGGCTTGTATTTAATAACTTCTTTTAGACTATCATCTGAAAATTCTTTTTCCTTTAATATACCTAATATAATTTCTTCCTTTGATTTAACTGCATTATTTAGTTCTTGTTCTAAGAAGCATTTTAATAAGCTTATACAATTACTATAATTCTCATAAGTTTCTAAGAGCAATTCCTCTGTTGGAATTTTAATTATACTACTTATAACCTTAGAATTATCTCCTTTAAGAAAGTCTGCTAATACAACTCCATTTTTTTCACTTAGTTTGAAGGGAATTTGAATTTTCTCGCTTATTTTTTTAAAGGAGCTTTTTAATCCATACATAATCTCCCTCCGAATAAATTACTTTGACTTGAAACAGGTAACGTTTCCAAAAACTACAATTAAAATTCTTATATTTTTTCCAAATTTTTCTTGTAATTAAATTATATTCCTGCAATCGTTTTTATTCAATAGTATATTTGCACAATTTAGAAGATTTATTTTGTACAATTTCACAAATATATAATAAATTTTAAGAATATTAATTTAAAGTGAATCTGTTCCTAAAAAACAAAAAAGCTGAATAATTCAGCTTTTTATGTGTTAATAAATATTTTATATTACTTCATCTTTTTTAATGCTTTTTTCATATCATTAACCATTGATGCAACGTTATCTTTAACGTCGTCTCCCATTTCCTCAACCTTTTCAACTAACTCAGATATTTCATCAGCAATCTCTTGGGTCAATCTACCAGATTTAACATATTTATATAGCTTTTTAATTTTATTTTCTATTTCTTCCATACCCATAGATTTACACCTCCTAACTAAGATATATAATTATATTTAACCATTAAAATATAATTATACTTAGTTAGGTAAATAAATTTATTCTACTGATTTCTTTAGATTAACATTATTTAATAGTTTAATTGTTAAAAGAGCACATGTAACTCCAAGTAAAATTCCACCAATTATATCTGATGGATAGTGTACAAAAAGATATAATCTTGAAAATGCTATTAATGAAGCTAGCGCATAAACTATAACTCTCCAATTTTTCATATAATATCCGATAACTACTGCTGCTGTAAATGATGATGCAGTATGCCCTGAAGGAAATGAAAAAGATGATGGAGCTTTAATTATTATATTTATATCTGGATACGTTATAAAAGCTCTTGGTCTTTGAACTACATTTTTTATTATTCCTTCACCAATTATAGAAGTTATAAGTAAAGCTATTAATAAAATAAATCCTACTTTCCTATACTTCCTTTGAGCTAATAAAATAATGCCTACTAATATCCAAATAAAGCCCTTATCTCCTAGGTTTGTTATTATTACCATTAACTTATCCATAACTGGATTTGAGAAATTTTCTTTAATAAAATGTAAAGTATTTATATCAATATTACTTATAAAACTTATCATAATAACCTCTTCATTTATTTTATGTAATTATATTTATTTAACAATTATACATTTTATGTATAATTTGTACAAGTTATTTAACTCCAAAATGGTGATTACAAGAATGTAACTCTTATAATCACCATTAAATCCCTATTTTATTTAAATATTATTTTTTTAATTTCTTTGTTCATTTCAATTAACTCTATAGCTAAATCTTTAATAGTTTCTGCACTCATGAGTTGATCTTCTGCGTGCATTATTATTAATGAGAACTCTATCTTTTTACCATTGGCTTCATCTTGAATTAAATCAAAATGAGCATGATGTCCTTCTAGCAAAAAAACTTTAGCCTCATCTATCTTTTTTTCAGCTTCTTCAAAATTCCCATTTCTTGCTTCTCTTATTGCCTCCATAGCCAAAGATTTAGCCATGCCAACATTGCTTATTATTTCAAAAGCAACTAATTCTAGTTCATTCATTTTTTTCTCCTACCTAATTACATAGTTTCTGTATTTGCTACTTCTTCTTCGTGCATCTTTATAGCAGCTTTATTTGATGCAATTACGAACGGAGCATAAATTAATACACTGACTGCTAAACAAACAAATCCTACTACAAGTCCCATAAATTCTCCACCAGTTCCTATAAACGGAATAAGTGGTCCTGGAGTAGTCCACACAGCCCCATAAGCTATTGGTGGAATAATCTTAAAGAATATCGCTCCATATCCAATAAAAACATTTACTATAGGTACTAGTAAGAATGGTATTATATATATTGGATTTAATACTATTGGTAAACCAAATATTACTGATTCATTAATATTGAATAATCCAGGTCCTATGGATAATTTAGCAATATCTCTTTGATCCTTTGCTTTAGAGAATATGAATATTGCTATAAGTAATCCCAATGTCATACCTGAACCACCATAGTTAGCAAAGGCATCAGTTAAAACCCAAGTTGTTGGGAATGGTGCTCCCCATGCTGTTCCATTAGCTTGTGCGTAAGCTAAGTTAGCGGCATTTGCTTCAGCAAACATAGTCTCTCTTACTGCTGCAATTGTGTTAGGTCCATGAATACCCATTATCCATAATAAATTTGATACTAAAACCATAACTGCTACTGAAAAAATGTTATCTCCAAGTTTAGTTAACGGAGCTTGCAATACATTATAAATTATAGTGTGAATTCCTCCACCATTAGTAACTTTATCTAATATAAAGTTAAGGATTGAGAAACCAACTGTTACTATTATTATTGGTAACAATATCTTAAATGTTCTAGAAACTGCTGGAGGAACTTGCTCAGGCATCTTAATTTCAAGTTTAGATGACTTTGAAAGTCTTGATAATAGTTCGCCTACTAATAATCCAACTATTATTGCAACGAATAGACCTTGAGGTCCCATATATGTCATTGTAATGCTTCCATCCACTGCTGCAGGATACATTATAAAGAATACAGATACTCCAGTAAGTCCTGTTAATAGATCATCAGCGCCTAAGGATCTTGCAAGGTTCCTTGCTATTAAAAATACTATTAAAATTGCTAAAATGTTTAAAGAGCCATTTAAAACAGGTGCAAATATAGCTTGATAGTCTGCTAAATTAGGAATTAAATCTCCTAAGTGTAAAAGGTTTGCTATAAATCCATCTGGATGAAGTAAAACATTATTTATTAATACCATTAGTGAGCCTGCCATTGTTAATGGGAAGGTTAAGATAAATGCGTCCCTAATTGCAACAATATGTCTTTGCGCATTCAACTTTGTAGCAATAGGAACAAGTAGTCTTTCCATACTGCTTTCTAGCTTAGTCATAATACTCATTATTTTTCCCCCTTTTATCTTTTTATTTATTATAAACTTCTTGTTAAATGCCAAGAGTTTTTAATACATTATCTAAAATGACTTTTCCATTCATGGTCCCATATAATCTCATATCTATTACTTCAACAGGTACCCTTCCCTTAACTAATGCATCTACTTGAGGTTTTTGAAATCTTACTTGTGGTCCAAGAAGTACAATATCCATTTTATCTATAACACTTGAACATTCTGAAACCGGTAAAGCTTCAATGTGTATTTCTATTCCTTTTTCCTTTGCTGCAGCCTTCATCTTATTTACTAAAAGGCTAGTTGACATTCCTGCTGCACAAACTAATAAAATATTTTTCATACTAATTCCCCCTAAATTTACATTATGCCTGAGCTTACTCTCTTTGCATCCATCTTCCAATACCAATTTATTCTTTCTTTATAATTAAATTATATCCTTCCAAGCTCTCTTTGTAATCATTTTCACGCCTAAAAAAACAGACTTCCCTTATATATAATTTGTCACATAAAAATAACAATTTGTCTTACTTTACCATAGTTTTTATATTACTTTTCAATATATTTATTAATGATAGTAACAGGGTATTTTTTCAAAAAAAAAGGATAGACTCCTCTATCCCTTATAATTTTTATATAATTTTTTGCCTATGATTTCTATAATATATAATGCAGGTATTTGTGTTGTAATATCATCCTCTTCAGTTTTTTCTTGCTGTACATAATATCCAATATTTATATCAGATATCTTTGCTATTGTAGAGTCTTCATTATTAGTAATACTTATTATCTTACAACCCTTTTTCTTAAGTCTATTAATATGCTCTATAGCTGTTGGTGTTTCTCCAGAAACTGAAAAAGCCATTGCAACGTAATTCTCACTATATTTTAAATTTAAAGGATAGAATGGATCATCTATATAAATAGAGTTTCTTCCAATAGCTGAAAGATATCTAGCTGCATATTTAGATATTATTCCAGAGAATCCTATTCCAATAAATATAATAGTATTAGCCTTATTCAATTCATCACAAACTAAATCTATTTTTTCTATATATTCTTTTCCTTGGGCTTTTTTTAAGAAGTCTATTATCATTGAAGTATTATCTGCTAACCCTTTACCACCAGATTGATCTAAATACATTTTGAATTTAACTTTAAATTCTGAAAATCCTTCACAATCTAGTTTTTTGCAAAACCTTAATATAGTTGTAGTTGAAACATGAGCTTCTTTTGCTAACTCTCTTATCCTCATATAAATAACTTTTTCACTATTTCTCATAATATAGTTATACAATGATAGCTCAAGTTCATTTAAACTTTGTATCTTATTATAACTAAACATACTAATCTCCTTTAAATATAATAATTTTAAAAAAGGCTGAAATCTCCTCTGTCAAGATCTCAGCCAATTTACTTTTCTATATACTTAAATGTATTCTCCTTTTATTTTCATTATGTTTTTATACTAATAAAAAGAGACTTTTTTATTTTTATCTAAATTATCCTTATGGATATCTATCTCCTACATCCTTAATTCATATAAAAATGCTTCAAGTAATATTTCCAATTCTCATTTAACATAAACTTTATTTTACATGTATTGTATAGTAAAGACTTGTCCCATAAGGTGATTTTCTCTTAAATTCTGACTTTAAATATTTCTCTAAATCTACAGCTGATAACTCTGTTTCAGCTAAGTAAATTATTTTAATTCTATTTTTATCATCAAAAACTGTTAGCTTAACCTTGTCATCTTGGTAATTATCAAAAAATCCTCTTATAAATTTCATTTGCACTCCATTTATCTCAACTTTATGCATAACCCTTATCCTCCCACAAAATTATTAAATAAATTTCCGCCTAATCTCCATAGACTAACATTATATCCAGCCTCTATTATTGGTTTATATAAGCATTGTAAAGTAATTTTATCAGCATACCATACTTCATGCTTTATATTATCTTTATCCATGTACTTAAAATATAGATATTTACTATTCTCATCTCTTTGTACATCTACATCATATTCACTTAATATTTTATTAACCTCTAATTCGGATACTGATTTAGTCTTACCATCTTCTCCCCAATCAAATCCTCCTGTAGCTATAGCAAAACTCTTATTTCCATCTATTTTTTTCATTTTTTCTATTAGAGATTTTATAAACTCTTCGTTTGCCTTTTCACCAGGTTCACTAAAAGCCCCATGTAAGTTGTAACACATCATTACATAGATTGGCCCTTCTATAAAATCTAATTTCTCTATAGGGGCATTAGGTTCTAGCATTACCCTTAAATCTAAATTATTTAAAATTGATTTACTATATAGCTCATCAATAAACAACAAGAAATTATCCCATAAATCTAAGTCATCCTTAATTTGTTCATAATCAATTTCTATTCCATCAAATTCATATTTACTAGCTAAGTCTATTATCTCATTAATATGATTTTTTCTAGATTCTTCATCCCTTAGAACTTCATTTAATACATTGGTATCTTTTAAAGAAGATTTTCCATCATCATAAACCACATCATTTACAATAGTAATATACTTTTTAAAACTATATAATTTAGTTTCATTGTAATATGTTATTAGCTTCTCAGGAATTACAAGTTTATTTTTATCATTAAAATTTGCTGAGAAATATGAAATACTACTTAATTCATTATCTAATTGTTTTATCTCATTATCTACATCTAAGTCCCAATATACAACCCAAGAAGATAAATTGCTTAAATCTGTAAAAGTCCCACTCTTATCATCATCTATAAATACATTATCTCCATGTGTAGTTACATTATTTTCTTCAATATTTTTGCTATTATCTATTAATTTAAATAACAATAATAAAGTTACTATTAATGTTAAAATTCCAATCATAATGTAAAGATTTTTATGTTTTCTAATCATATTACCTCTTCTTATAAGTTAGTTATAAACCAATTTATAACTTTTCCAAAATAATTTTTAATGTTATATTTAATAAGTTCAGTTCCCTTTAGTGATCCATCATATAATACTGTATCATCTATTTCAGTAACCTTTAGCTTTTTAAATATTCCATCATAAACATCATCTGCAATATTTCTTTGACTATATCCATACTCTCCCCAAGCTGATTCTAGGAAAACACTTCCTTTTTCTGTGCTTTGTACTTCTAGTCCTTCTACTACTGTTTCTCCATCTAATGTAATATCAAGTTTATTTTCATTTAATATTATACTTACTTTCTTATTTCCCTTTTCATTTATATCAATGTCATCAACATCTCTTCCATCATTCAAATCTTTTGAATATAGTAATTCTTCTTTACCATCTATGCTTTCTGTAATTTCAATATTATTATTAATAATCTTAAATCTTAAATTACTTTGTAAATCATCACTTGCCCTAAGATAAATTGCTTGTGAACCTATTATATTTCCATTAAGTTCTACAGATAATTTAATATTTTTAAAATCCTCGCTATCCAATAACTTAATAATTCCTTGATCTTCTGGTAATGATGTAAGAATAATAGTATCATCTTTAAATTCTGCTTCACCTTTTATATTTTGAAAACTTTTTGATCTTTCTTCATCTCCAACAACAAAATTTATATCTTGCTTAGTATCATCCCAAACTCTCATTAATAAATGATTTGTTGACCAATATGCCTGTGGTTGTATTCTTGTTAAATCATATATTGAGCTATCTCTAGTATTTAAAGAAAATCCTTCTCTATTAAAATTCATACTAAAAATTTTATTAATCCACTTTTCATTAATTTTACTAACCTTATCATTTGTTCCAAATTGACTTGTGTTAGAATGCATAAGAGCATATAAGCTTGGCACACTTCCTAACTCTTTATTATAAATCTCATATAATTTTTCATAGTCATAATCTATACGTTCATTCATTTCACTATAAGTTTCTTTTGGTATATTATTTTCGTCTCTAATATAATCCATTAAATAGTGATTGTAATTTCTTCTAATATTAGTTGATAATTCAGAAAACTCATTAGAAGTTAACTCTCCTAAATAATTATCATCCTTATCAAAAACATTTATATACTCCAGTCTATACCCATTTGTTCCCAGTTCCCAGTAAGAACTTTTAACAAGTTCTTTTAAATCCTTTGGCATTAAAAACTTAGGATCATTCTTAGAAAACTTATCAGCATAAGTAAGCATTGTTGCCTTATAATTGTACTTCTCCATTATTTTTTGTGCAAAAATTGCAGTATCTCTTCTACCATCCTCAAACAATAGTAATAACGCCTTACTTGGCAATGCTTTACCTTCATTATAATAATCTAAAACATCTTGTTGGGTTATAGTAACATATCCATTATCCTTTAAAGCTTTTAATTGATTTTCTAATGCTTCTGTACTTATTAGTTTATTAGTTCCACTTCTATCTACTCCAAAATAAGATATAACAACAAAACCATTGTCATCATTATTACTTACAACATTATGATCATATGGACTATACTCTGAAAATGTAAATATTGCTCTTATAGCTACTATTAATAAGACTAATAATATCAATGCTTGTATAGTACCTCTAATAATCTTTTTTCTATCTTTTCTTTTAGGAGAAATTTCTTTATACTTCATTATTAATTCCTCCTTGTCTTCCCTTTTTCATTATTGTTCTTTTTCTTTCTGCTTCTATATCACTTTTAGTCATTCTTGTTCCCCATGTTGATTTCCAGAATGTTGCCCAAGCAATTGGCATTTGCCAAAGTAATACTGCTTCATAGAATATACAAAATATCATTCCAAATATCCATGTTGTACTCTTTCTAAAAAACATTTGTGCAAAGCTCATCATCAATGCCATCATCAACAATCCTACAAGGAAGGTTGTTGGAAAAACATTATGAAATATAGGGACATAAATAAGATTATACACAACTACAATTGGAGCTAATATAGGAACTAATAATCCCGTATAGAAAAAGATAGACATGAAGGGTTCCTTCTTCCATATAAATTTTCCTGTAATAATTGACTCTCTAAGCCATGATCTTTTCCATCTCATCTGTTGTTTCAAAAACACCTTATACTTATTAGGAACTATAGTAGAGCAAATAGCTGTATCCTGATAAGTAGTTCTATGTTTATTTAAAACAAAATTAGTCATAGCTCTATCATCTCCAAAGGTAGCTTTTTGCCCCAAAAAAGTTTGATTTCTCCATGCCTCCATATTGTCCATAACTATTTGTTTTTTATAACATGAAAGTGGTCCAGATAAACATGTAACAGCATCAAAATATCCTTCTGCCGCCTTCATTATTCTAAAGGCTATATAATATCTAACTGACTGCATTTTAGTTAATACATTAGTATATGTATTAGCCACATCTGTTCTACCAGATACCCCTCCCATTTTAGGATCCTTAAAGGGTTGTACTAAGTTAATAATTGCAAATGGATCTAAAAAGCTATCTGAATCAACGAAAACTACTAAGTCATGTTTTGCATTTAAAACTCCTGTACACAGTGCTTCTCTTTTACCCATATTTTTTTCTTGGACAAAATACTTTAATCTTTTATCAACTTCAAATCTCTCTTCTTTTTTTAACTCTTCTATAGTTTCCTTAATTTTCTCTACAGACCTATCATTAGAACAATCATCTACAACTATTACTTCTAATTTATCAATAGGATACTCCTGGTTAATACATCCTATAATTGTTCTTTGTATCCATTTTTCTTCATTAAAACAAGGAATAATTATAGTTACTCCCGGGGTATAATTAGAGTCAATTGGAACAGGCTTGTATAATGCACCAAATAGATATCTACTCAATAAAAATATTGCTGCTATTATACTGTACAAGTACATCCATTTATTAAACTTAAAATAAATTATACTCTCTGCCCTCATTAATATTATAAAAAAGCTTATGAAAAATAATAATATACTTGACATAGCCAAAAAATATTTATCTTTTTTCCTATTTGAATATTCAGATAAGGTTTCTAGAAATTCAATTCCACATAATATATTTCCATCCTTATCAAGCATATCTCTTGCTTTCTTGCCTCTTATTTTAACTTTCATTTCATAGCCTTCAGGCATCGAACCTGGTAATATTCTAAACTGTAGTTTTAAATAGTCAGCTTCATTAATTGCTTCTAACTGACTTTTATCTTCTAGTTTTATTAATATTCCAGTAGTAGATATATTATTAGATTTTACTATAAATTCATTTTCTTCTTTAGAATTTTTATATTTTACTTTTACATCAATTTCTGTAACATACCTTATTCCAGCTTTACTACTTTTAATGAATGCAGTTGTTTTATTTTTATTGCTATTTATCATCTTTTGACCTCTACGATCAATTCCTTTTCTTATACCTTTTTTATCTGGAACATTAGATAAAATTCTTCTATCCTTTTCTGGTTCTAATAAAATATCTTCATCATCTTTAACTTTTTTCTTCTTATATTTAATTTTCAAGCTTACTCCTCCCTATATAAAAGCTTTTAATTTTCCAGATAATCACTAAGCTTTGCAATTTTATACTTCTTACCGTATACTCCATTTTCATTATTAGTAAGGAACTTATCTAATGCTTCTGCTGTATAATAACTTTGGTTATTCATATGCATTACTATTACATTACCTACTCCTTCTTTTAGCTGTGATTCAATAGTATTGACTATCTTATCTGAAGAGCTACTTTCATAATCATGAGTAGATATATTTCCGCTAATTGAGTACTTATATCCACTTTCAAATACAGATGATAACCCATCCTTATCAACATATAATGTTGGTGGTCTAAAATATTGCTTTAGAGAATTTAAATCACCTATTACCTTAGCCATAGCATTATATGACTCAGTTAATGACCACTCTAGTGTCTCTTTACTTTCACTTAGTAATTCATGACTATACGTATGACTACCTATATCATGCCCATTTAAAGCAATTGTTCTAAGTATATTAGGATTAATATTAGATAAATTACTATCTATATCAAAATACCTTGCTATTGCAAAAAATGATGCTTTTACATTATGTTTATTTAATACATCTAATATTTCATTAACAATAGGATCACCGCCCCAATCATCAAATGTAAAGAATATTACATCTTCACCGTTAGTGTTTATGGTTCCAGTAGTATCAATTCCCACTACTTCCTCATCACTAAAACCATATAGTGGTACATACACATTGCCTATATAATTAGTTCTAATTAAATCAAGAACTTTATCACTATTAATCTTTTCAAGGGTTTTATAATTAGATAAAATACTATATCTACCATATCCATTCGTGCCCTCAATAGTATTTTGTATATTTTTTACAGAGGTTATATTGTAGTTTAATGGTACTTGAGCTATATCATAGGAGCTTGTCCTCTCATTATATCTATGAGCATACCCATTTTTTACATACCTTTCTGTTAAAATTTCTATAATATTTGAAATTTGATTTTCATCTTCAAATATATCTGAATCTAATCTAAAATACACAATTTCACCTTTGCTTAATGAAACATAAGAATTTATATTAAAGTAATCACTAACAATATCTTCAGCACTCATATTTCTATACTTTCCTAGAATAGGTGCCTTTGTATAGGTGATTAGCTCATAATTTTCAAGACCACTTATTTGCCTTATTGTAGATATGGCTTCTTGAATATTGGAATTTGAATATCCATATCCAGCCATGTATGCATTAGTGTAAATTCCTTTTTTCTTCAATAATTTATCAACTTCATAAATTTCTTTGCATATTTCTTCAGTAGTTTTACTTAATATTTTAGAACTAGAAGTTACTCCTCCATTAGCAATTTCATGACCAGCATTTATAATTTTTTCTATTCTATCTGGATAATCTTCTATGTCTTCCTTAGTTACAAAAAACGTTCCTTTAGCATTGTATTTATCAAGACTCTCCAATACATCATCTAACACTTTTCCATTACTTATTCCTCTAAATGTATATGTTACTGCCTCTTGAGTTGTAAAAAATCTTGAAACTACTGGCGAAAGATTATTGTTATTTTTTTCTATTAATTCATTTAAATTAATTTCAGAGAAATTAATTTCTTCTTTTTCTTCATTCTTATTTACTTCATTTTTTATTTCTTCTTTATTAATAACTTCATTATAAATATTATTTATAATATAAGTAGTATTAGGCTTTGTAAGTTCTTCTTCTTCATTTGTATCGATTGTCTTATCTATAATAGGTAATTTTTTTACTTGAACTGGTGTTATTCCCTGTTCTGTAATTGAATCTAAAATCCACTCTACTATATCTACGATACTTACATCATACTCATCTATTTGAGTTTCATCTATAGTAGATTTTTTATCTATTGCAGGTTCTTCTTCTGAGCTGGATTTATTATACTCAAAATCATCTAAAACTCCATCTAATTTTATAGATATAATTTCTCCTTTAGATAACTTCTTTATATAACTCTGTACTTCTTCATAATCTTTAAAACTTTGATAACTTAAATAATAGTCTGGACTTACAACATATCTATTTCCAGCTGCATATGCTGAAGCTAATAATTCATTACTATATACTGTTGAGCTACATTTTAATAATCTCGCATTCTTTTTAACTATCTCTTTTAACACCTTATTAGCACTAGAGAAATCTGATATTAAATCTTCCTTTGATAAATTTTGCATATCCTTTGTCCCTGATAAAGTTCCACTACCTATATCATGTCCATATTCCTTTATCAGCTCTACTGTACTAGGATCTTCAACAGCCTCTACTCCTGTAATAAAAAAAGTTGCTTTAACATCATATAAATCTAATAAATCTAGTATTTCCTCTGTAACCTCTGTATCATTTATTCCCTCAAAGGTTAAAGCAATAATATTAGATTCTGTATCAATATCTTTAATTACTTTAGCTTTTTTATTAATACTATATTTTTCTATTGCTAGTTTAGTTTCATATGATGAATCATATTTCTCATCATCAATTGGATTTACTCCTAATGAACTATTATCTATCCCATAATGTCTGTAAGCATAGAGTCCTATAAATAAAGCTAATAATAATATTATTGTTATTATAGGCACAATCTTTCTCTTCATTTTCTCTCCTCCGATTTATAAATTAACAAAAACAATGTATTTCTCATATAACCATTATTTTTACCTTTAATTAGATTTTGCATGATTCATTATAGCAATAATATATTTTATTTACAACATTTGGTATTTAAATTATTTTTAATAATCTAAAAATAACTCAAAAAAATATTGTTTTAATAAACATTAAGTAATTTAATTCATTATCAGAAAATTTTAAAAGGACCTAAAATCTAGGTCCTTTCATAATTTAATCTATAGATATTAATCTTTGTATATGAACTGCTAAATATGCTATTTCTTCTTTAGGTAGTTCTTTGTTATATGTTTTATAAATATATTGAGCAACCTTTTCTGCATATTTTACTGAAGAAGCATGTTTGTGCTTTATTTGCTCATATAAAAAATCATCAGAACTATCTATTAATTTTTCAGCAAAAAATCTTTCTGCAAAAAATTGCATATGAGAAATAAATCTTGAATAATGAAAACTCTCCGTGTCAAAATCTTGATTTGTTGCATACTTAACTAAATTAACTACAGCTGAAATAAGTTTTGCTGCTCTCATAGCATCATGCTGATAACTTTTTCCACTTTGTGCGTTAACTAAGTGAAAGGCGATATTAGCAGCTTCTTCTTCTGGAAGATTAACATTAAATTTCTTATTAAGTAATTCTAATGCATAGACTCCAACACTAAATTCCTTTGGATAAAAGTTTTTAATTTCCCAATAAACTCTATTAAAAACCATAATATCATTATTATATCTTTCTACTGCAAAACTTAAATGATCTGTAAGAAGTAAATATATATTATCTGTAAATGTAGTTTCTAACTTTTCAGTAGCATAATTAATAATTTCTTGAGTTAATTCAAAATATTTTGCAGGAATTGAATTAATCATCTCCATTAATCTTTTAGCTGTTGGATTTTCAACTGGCATAAAAATCTGATTTTCATCATTATCATCTATCTCTTCTCCAGCTCTACGTCCATATCCTATGCCTTTTCCTAATATAATAAATTCTTGTTTCTTATCATCTTCAACCAATAATACACTAGAATTCAAAGCCTTCTTTATGATTAGCATAATATCCCTCTCAACATTAATTTATTTTAATTAATCCTTAGTTCATATCTTCTCCGTTAGTTTCAATAACTTTCTTGTACCAGTAGAATGATTTCTTACGTCTTCTTTCTAATGTTCCATTTCCAAAGTCATCTTGATCTACATAAATGAATCCGTATCTCTTTGACATTTGAGATGTTCCTGCACTAATTAAATCTATTGGAGCCCAGCTTGTATATCCCATAAGCTCTACCCCCTCTTCTACTGCCTTTTTCATCTCTATCATATGACTTCTGAAATATGCAATTCTATAATCATCATTTATTGAACCATCTTCTTCAATTTTATCAACAGCTCCCATTCCATTTTCAACAATAAATAATGGTAATTGATAACGGTCATATAATTCAATTAATGATATACGCAATCCAACTGGATCAATTTGCCATCCCCATTCAGTTTGTGGAAGATATGGATTTTTCACTCCCATAATCGTATTTCCTGCTGTTTTTTCCATCTCCTCTTCATTTTCACATGCAGCTAATGACATATAATAACTAAAGGATACAAAATCAACAGTATTCTCTTCTAATATTCTATCATCATCTTCATTCTTTTCAATAACAATACCTTTTTCAGCAAACATTCTTTTTATACGTTCTGGATATTTACCACGAACTTGTACATCTGAGTAAAAGTAGTTATTAAGATTTTCATTTAAAGCCTTTAAAATATCTTCTGGCTTACATGTTAATGGGTATGTTGTAAGCTTAGTTAGCATACAGCCTACTTTACTTCTTTCTATTATTCTATGACATTCACCTGTCACAATAGCTGATGCTACAAATTGATGGTGTAATGCTTGGTATATATCTTGTTCTTCTTTTCCTTCTTCACAACGATCTGCTACTATACCTGCTGTAGTAAATGGATGACGATATATACTATCTATTTCATTGAAAGTTAACCATAGTTTTACTAAATCTTTATATCTTTCAAAACATACAGTACAGAACTTTACAAAGTAGTCTACAACCTTACGTTCAACCCATCCATTATACTTTTGACTTAATGCTAATGGCATTTCATAATGAGATAAAGTTACTAATGGTTCTATTCCTAGCCTTCTCATTTCAGAAAATAAATTTTCATAGAATTTTAAGCCCTCTTCATTTGGTTCATTTTCTTCTCCTGTTGGGAATATTCTACTCCATGCTATAGAAACTCTTAAAACTTTAAATCCCATTTCAGCAAATAATGCTAAATCTTCTTTATAATGATGATAAAAATCTATTCCTCTACGTTTTGGATATAATTCAGAACTCTTATCTTCTATTGCCTTTTGTATTTGTTCACTAGTTATACCAACATGACCATTATAATCTGTAACACTTATATTAGATCTAAACATTGCAACATCTGCAACCGATAAACCTTTTCCTCCTACATTCCATGCTCCTTCAACTTGGTTTGCAGCAACTGCCCCTCCCCATAAAAATCCTTCTGGAAATCCTTTTTTAATACTCATTATTCTATACCTCCATTGCTTTAACTAAAACTAAATCTTTTCCTACTTTTGTATTACCTTGAGTTTTAGGTTGAATATCAACATTTTCCATATTAGTAATTACCATTGGAATTATTGTATCATATCCTTCTCTTTTAATTGCATCTATATCAAAGTTTAAAAGTAAATCTCCTGCCTTTACTCTATCTCCAACTTTTACCTTTACCTCAAAATACTTTCCCTCTAATTTAACTGTATCTATACCTACATGAAGAAGAATTTCTTTCCCACAATTTGATTTAATCGCAATTGCATGATTTGTATGGAATACAGTTTCTATTGTTCCATCACAAGGAGCATATAGAGCTCCATCTTTAGGCATTATAGCAATTCCATTACCTAATATTTTTTGACAAAACATATCATCTTTTACATCCTCAATATTAACAACTTCTCCATTTGCATAACTTACTAAAGTAATTTCCTTATTTAAATCATCTGATTGAACTACTTCTTCTTTACTTTTTTCTATAACATCTTCCTTTTGATCCTTCCAAAGTATAATACCTACAACAAAAGCAACTACAAAAGATATTAATGCACCAATTATTGCATAAAGTATATTTTTAGGTAGCTCTTCTGAAATAAACATTGAAATACTTGCAAGACCAGGTCCTACTGCTGCAAATCCTCTAACCCCAAATATACCTATAAATGTTGCTCCCACAAAGCTACCTGCCATAACGCTTGATAATACCTTCTTATTTTGAATAGTCAAGCTGTAAAGTGCTGGTTCTGTAATACCAAATAATGCTGATACTCCAGATGATATTGCTGTTGAACGAGTCTTATCATCTTTTGATTTAAGGGCTACTGCAAAACATGCTCCAGATTCAGAAATATTATGTGCTAATGATGCTGGTAAATATAAAAGTTCGTATCCCATTTCTGTAATAGATGATACTGCGTATGGTACTAAGGCTTTATGCATTCCTGTTGAAATTAAGAATGGTAAAACTGGAGCTAAAATAGCAATTGCCACCCATCCCAATTTACTATATAAGAATAATATGCAACTTGTGAAACCTTGTCCTAAGAAATATCCTAATGGTCCTATAGCAACTAAAGTAACTGGTACTGTAATTAATAATGTCATAAGTGGTACAAAAAATATACGAATTGCTTTTGGTGATATCTTAGTAAATAATTTTTCTACTTGAGCTAAGAATAACACACAAAGTATCGCTGGGAATACTTGAGAAGTATAATTAATATTTGTAATAGGTAGTCCAAATATTGAAGCTCCCTCTGCCATTATACTTGTCATTGATGGTAAAATTAAAGCTGCTACTGCTGAAATTGATACTAATTTATTTGATTTTAATTTAGAAGCAGTAGTACTTGCTACGAATATAGGTAAGAAATAAAATCCTGCTTCTCCAATATTATTTAATATATTATATAACTGACTTGATTTATCTAATACCCCAAACATAGCTAAAAGTAATAATAAAGATTTTAATATACCTGACCCTGCAATTACTGGAACTAACGGTTGGAAAACACCAACTATAAAATCAAGTATAGTTGCACCTATTTTCTTATTGCCTTCTGGAGCCTTATTTCCTTCTCCTTGTCCAATATTAGCAATTTTCATTATTTCATCATAAACTTCTATAACTTCATTACCAATAATCACCTGACATTGTGCTGAAGTAACTACTCCAACTACGCCATCAATTTTCTTTAATTCATTAATATTTGCCTTTTTATCATCAACTAATGTAAATCTTAAACGAGTAGAACAATGCTCTAAATATGCTACATTCTTCTCTCCACCAACATTTTTCAAAATATTTATAGCTGTTTCTCTATAACTTTTCATAATCAATTTCTCCTTTTATAATTTGAAATTTAGTTTAACTTCTGGAATTTACTAATTGAATTTGGCCAATATCAATTTAAAAAAGCAAAAAGGACCCAATAAAAGTAACACGTAAAAATAGTGTTATTTTTATTAGATCCTGCCTGCATTACCAGTCACATGTCTAAACATTAACTAAGATTATAATACTATATCCTAGCTAATTAGTCAATGTAAATCTTTACTTTTCAAAAATTTTTTTTTAATAAATATAGAACACTGAAAATTCTCAGTGTTCTAATAAAATAAATTCTCTTATATTCATTTTTAATACTAAGATATACTAGAATATTGTAATAATTACTATAAAAGCATAAATCACATTAATAATTCCAGATACTAGTCCAATAATAGAAAATACTTTTCCCTTTTGAGATGTCTTTGAAACTTGTGATAATCCGATTGCAGAAAAAACTATTGCTAATATTCCAATTAAACCAAGGAAATTTATAAACCATGAAACAAGACCTAAAACAAATCCAGCTATAGCCATTCCGTTTGTAGAGTTATTTTTATTCTCTAAACTATTATTATATTCGCCCAAGATAAGTCCCCCTTTTTAAATATTTTATAAACAAATATAATTTATACTTTTATATTATATTATCTTCCAAAAAATGTATACCATTATATTTAATATTAGTAAATTTATACTATAAAAAAATAGATAGATCCGTTTTTTCACAAATCTATCTACTTTCATTCAACATTAGAATCTTCGATTCACAAATTTAAAATACTAATCTAACTATTATATTAAAACTTGACACATGTTAAAAATTTGCTTTCTTCTAAAACATCAATAACATCTACAAATTTTAGGCGAAACATGTAGCCTATGGAGAAAACCTCCTACAGCTACAGTTCAAGCCACTACAAATGGCTATTGTATAGGAATATCTCTTGCAAAACATAGGGAAATGCTTTTTAATGATATAAAATTTTTAAGATATACTTGTATGAATCTTGGTGAAAGGCTTAGTTACATGAATAGTAATACTTGCATTACTATGTTTGATTCATTAGAAAGTCGTTTAGCTTCATTTATACTAAACAACTCTACAGATAATATATTTCATTATAACTTAACAGAATGTGCAGAGCTTTTATGCACTAGCTATAGACACTTATTAAGAGTTCTTAATACATTCTGCAATAATAATAAATTAAATAAAACAGGTAAATATTATAAAATAATAGATAAAGATTACCTTATAGAAATTGCTTCAAGTTCTTATGATCTAAATTCTTCTATATAATATAATTTATCTTAAAATCTTGGAAAAACTTATTTTTTGTTATATACTAATAATGTAAAATTTATATACTCAGAATGATTCTGAGAGAGGTTCGTAACCATCCCTCTATAAAAAACTAGGACCCTAATTTAATTTATTTTAAATTAGATTATTTTTGTTGTATAAAATTTCAATGAAATAACAACTAGATTTTTATAAGGGCTATTATTTACTAATAGTCCTTTTTAATTTCTAGCAATTTATAAAAAGCTTATGCTGTAAATAACTTTTTATAAATTATGTCCTATTTTATTTGTGATGGAATGAACTGTATAGTTCGTTCCTTTTTTACTCTTTAGGAAATTATAAAAGTGTTACCCTGTGAATAAGGTTTTATAATTTCCATCCTTTAGCTCTGAAGTGATTCTATTAATTTTGCGATGACTTGGAGCGAATGCGACGGAATAAGCAAAATTATATAGAATTACTTTTTTATTATTTATGAATATAAATTTTCATATAATCGGTAAGGAGAAATGTAAATGAAAAGAAAAGTAATAATTGATTGTGATCCAGGTATTGATGATTCATTAGCTCTACTTCTAGCTTTAAATTCACCTGAACTAGATGTTATAGGAATAAGTATTGTATCTGGAAATGTTCCTGCTAACCAAGGTGCTAAAAATGCTTTAAAAGTTTTAAAACTTCTAAGGAGAGATGATATTAAAGTTTATATTGGTGAAAGTACACCTTTAGTTAGAGAATTAGTTACTGCACAAGACACTCATGGTGAAGATGGATTAGGTGAAACTAATTATGAAGAAGCTGATATTGAAATTAATTATAACGGAATTGATTTTATATTAGATAGTGCTAAAGAAGGTGATGTTAGCATTATTGCTTTAGGACCTTTAACTAATCTAGCAAAAGCTTTAGAAAAAGATGAGTCTTCCTTTAATATGATTCAGGAAATAGTATCTATGGGTGGTGCATTTAAATCCCATGGTAATTGTTCACAAGTTGCAGAATTTAACTATTGGGTTGATCCTCATAGTGTAAAAAATGTCTTTGATAAAAGTAAAGTTCCATTTTCCATGGTAGGTCTAGATGTTACCCGTGAAATAGTATTAACTCCTAATCTTATAGAAGTTATAAATCAAATTGGCGGAGAAATAGGTAAATTTATTGTGGATATAACAAGATTTTATGTTGATTTCCATTGGAAACAAGAAAGAACCCTTGGATGTGTTATTAATGACCCTTTAGCTGTAGCTTATTTTATAGATAGAAGTATTTGTGAAGGCTTTACTTCTTATTTAGATATTGTTGTTAATGGAATTGCTATGGGGCAAACCTTAGTTGATGTAGGCGAATTCTATAAAAAAGAACATAATGGATTAGTTTTAACTAAAGTTGATTCTAAGAAATTTATGGAAATGTTTCTTTTCAGGTTATTCCCTGAACATATTAATGATATAAAATTAATACTTAACAATAAAAAATATGGCTTAATTTGATAATCGGGAGATAGAATCATGAGAAATAATAACATTTTAAAATTAACATTTATGTCTATTGCTGTTGTAATAAACATTCTTGGAGGCTTTATCGCTATTGCCCTTAAACTTCCAATATTTATAGATACAATAGGAACATTCTTAATTGCTTTCTTATTTGGACCACTAAGTGGTGTAATAACTGGTTTAGCTACCTCACTAATTAATGGCTTTACCTTTGATCCATATTCACTATACTTCTTTCCTGTTCAAATAGTAATAGGCTTAACAGCTGGTTTATGCTATAAAAAAGGATTATTTAAAGGTAAATTTATAGTTTTAGGCATTTTAATCTCAACTATAGCAGGTTCACTAATTGCTTCATTAATTTCAGCCTATGTTTTTGGTGGTATAACTTCCTCTGGATCTACATTTGTAGTTATGTACTTGAAAAACGTTGGTGTAAATATAGTAGCTAGTGTTTTCTCAACTCAAATATTATTTGATTTATTAGATAAGGCCGCTACTATTTTTATAGTATTAATCTTAATTAAATCTTTACCATATAATATGAAGGAAAAAATAGGTGTAATAAATGGATAGATATAATAAAATAATCAATAAAAATATTAGAGAAATTGTACTATTAAAAGCCTTTCCTTGTGTCTGGGGAAAATGTAGCTTTTGTGACTATATAGATGATAATAGCTTAAACGAAGAAGAAATAGTAAACCTAAATAAAGAAGTATTAAAAAATATTACTGGAGAATTTAAAGTATTAGAAGTTATAAACTCAGGTAGCTGCTTTGAAATTCCTAAAGAAACTTTAAATGATATAAAGAAAATAATTCAAGAAAAAAATATAGAAAAATTATTTTTAGAAAGCCATTGGTGCTACAAAAATAGATTAGATGAAATGAGAGAATTCTTCGGTATTCCAATTGTATTTAAAATAGGTGTAGAAACCTTTGATAATAACTTTAGAAATTTAGTATTAAATAAAAATGCAAATTTTAAAACTCCTGATGATGTAAAAGAACACTTTGAATCAGCTTGTTTACTAATTGGAATAAAAGGTCAAACTAAAGAAATGATTAAAAGAGATATAGATATAGTCCTTAAAAACTTCAAATATGCCACATTAAATG
Source organism: Clostridium nigeriense (assembly GCF_050585245.1). Taxonomy (GTDB): domain Bacteria; phylum Bacillota; class Clostridia; order Clostridiales; family Clostridiaceae; genus Clostridium; species Clostridium nigeriense_A. The sequence goes on along the minus strand of NZ_JBNOOF010000002.1, from coordinate 10,918 downwards.
TATTTGTAAATAATACAACAGATATAAAAAGAGATGAGGAACTAGTAAAATGGTTTATTGAAGAATATAAATATTTAGATTCCTATGACAATATTGAAGTATTATATAACAATACTGATTTTGGCGTTGGAGATTAATAAGGCTACATAATGTAATTAAATAAAAATGGAGCTAATCTTTAGTGAATAAAAATTCACTAAAGATTAGCTCCTCTTCTATATTTATATATTAATCTCAAAATTATTATTTATCACTGAAACTTTATTTCCATTAAATATTGCTTCTTTATTATTTAAATTATCTATATTAATTTTACATAATATATCCCTCATATACCCTCTTATTTATATAATGATTATTCTATACTCTTTATAATTTTTGCTGGATTTCCACCAACAACTACATTATTAGGAACATTCTTAGTAACTACTGCTCCAGCTGCAACTACAACATTATTTCCAATAGTTACCCCTGGACAAATTACAGCTCTTCCACCAAGCCAAACATTATCACCTATTTTTACTGGTTTTCCATATTCATAACCACTATTTCTTTCTATTTGATCTAATGGATGAGTAGCAGTATAAATATGAACTCCTGGTGCTAAAAACACATTATTTCCTATTGTTATAGGACATACATCTAACATTACACAATCATAATTTGCATAGAAATTTTCACCTACTTTAATATTGTATCCATAATCACATTTGAAGGTTGGCTCTATGTATATTTTTCCTGCTACCTCTCCAAATAATTCTTTTAATATTTCAGTTCTTTTTTCTAATTCTGTTTCTAAAGTAGAATTAAATTCTCTAAATAGTCTTCTAGCATTAAGTCTTTCTTTTACTAAAACTTCATCATCTGCTAAATACATTTCACCTTTAATCATTTTTTCTTTTTCTGTCATAATAAATCTTACCCACCCTTAAATTTTATTTTAATATTATAATGTTATTATATTCCTATCTTATAAAAAATTCTTGTATTATTAATGCAATCAATATAATCCCTAAAGAATTTTGTAAAAAATAAGCTGTATCAAATTAAGTTATAGGCGAAAATAATAAAACCTAGGTAGTAAGTGGTAAATCTTCCCGCCTTAATACCTAGGTAAAAATAATATTTTTGTATTATATAAAGAAACTTATATAATAATTTCCTATTAAAGATATTGCAATTATAACTATACTCATTTTAAAGTCTAACTTTTTTAACTTGCCTAAATATACTCCTAAAGCACCTAATGCTCCTAAAGAAATTGCTATAATCCTATAAATAACATAGCTACTTGGTAATGCAGTAAATGCAATTACTGTAAGTGCTACTATTAATATTAAGCTACAATATATAAACCAAATTTCATTAAATATAGTATCTTTCTTTAAAAAAGCTATAGTTATTGTTTCTGCTATAATTATTCCAATTATAATTGTTGTAATAAATAAAAAACCTAATGCCATAAATATCATTCCTTTACAAAATTTTTAGTGGATTAATAATAAATAAACTATTCTTTTATTAAAATATCTACTGTATGAGCTCCTGCCCCTACTAAATCTTGTCTTTCACATGTAGATAAATGATAATCAATAAAAGTTTTAAATGTTTCTTCATCCATAGCATTTAAAATAGGTCTCATATAATTAGCTGGACCATCTGCTGAAATTATTTTTATTCTTTTTATTCCTGCTGCTTCATTTATTTTATTAATATCTTCAATCCTTACATAATCATACAAATCTTCTGGTTCTGATATAACATGAAAGTTCTCATCAAGCTTTCCATCTTCAATACACTTCTTAATATTATTTTCCTTAAATCCATATGTTATTACACTATATTCATTCATAAGATACGCAACTAATATTTTTCCATCTACTTTAGTTACTCTTTTTGCCTCTTCTAATGCTCTTACCTTATCTTCAAATTTATATAAATGATACATTGGTCCAAAAACTAATGTTATATCAAAAGTATTATCTTCACCTATAATTGTTTTTTCCGATTCAGTAGTTACATTATAATTATTATAAACCCATGGAAGAATTTCATTAGTAATGAACTCACCATAATTTTTATTGAAAGCTAGCTCTTCAACTCTGTTATTATTACTATCTACAAAAACACATACACTTTTTGGGATTAAATCTCTATACATTAGATTATCTAGTACATTTATTGCATTTAGTGTATTTATATGCATAAAACCATCCGTGAGTATAATAAGATTATTTTTCTCAAAAAAAGAAGCTGTGCACTAACAATTTAGTGCCACAGCCTCTATATTTTTATTCTACCTGTCTTCTATTACGCCTCATCACTGCACCTATAGAACATAAAATTACAGCAATCCATAAAGCAATTTTCCAATCCCTTCCTCCTGTATTCGGAATTTTATCGTAAGAGGATGAACCATTCGATCCTGAATCGCTTGAACCAGAATTATTTGTTCCTGAATCCCCTGGTTCTGGATTATCTACTCCTGAACCTCCTGATCCCGGATTATCTGTTCCTGTATCTCCAGGTCCCGGATTATCTGTTCCCGAACCTCCTGATCCTGGGTTATCTGTTCCTGTATCTCCTGAATCTGCTGTATAGACAGTCTCAATTGTAATATCATTCTTAATATAATCTGTTACCTTATTCCAATAACCAGTGTATCCCTTCTTAAGAGGAATTTCTGGATACTCATTATCTGTCAATGATTCTCCGTAATTCTTAGTTACAGTACCAATAACCTTACCATCTGCAGTAAAAGTAATAGTATAGCTATTTATAGAATACTGTGCTGTTACAGTCATATCTTCTGTAACATTCTCAAAACTATTATCCCATCCTGTAAAGGAATATCCCTCTCTTTGTGGATCAGATGGAGCTATAGCACTATTACCTTTTTGAACTATTTCTTCCTTTAAAATAGATCCGTCGTAATCTTTAAATGTAACTGTATATTTTTCAGTATCTTTTGAAACTTTAACAATACAATAACTCTTTACATTATTATCTGTAGCTGATTCAACTTTTATATATGCATATCCTTCAGATAATCCAGTTATAGTTCCATCTTCCGAAACAGTAGCAACTTCTGGATTAAAACTTGTCCAAGTAAGTTCTTTGTCTTTCTCATTAGTTGGTGTTGGAGACAATATTGCTACTGGATTAGCTGTTTCACCAACCTTCATCTCTATATTATGTGTATCAAGAGTTATCTTATCTGCTAAAACTGGTTCAGATATTACTGCAAAATTCACAGAATACTGTCCATCTTTCGTAGTTGCAGTTATATAGCTCACTCCTGGTTCAGATGGAGTATACATAGCCGCTTCATATTTCTTTCCATTTACATTTGCTTCGCCTAATTCAATCTCACCATTCCCTTTTGTAAGAGTCCAATCAAATGGTCCAAACATTCCATCTGGCTTAACATATGTCGTATCAGATATAGTACCAGCCTTGGCACCTTCACTCTCTACGCCATCTGCTACAATGAGAAGCTTATTATCTGCACCACTTGGGGCATAGTTAATGATAATTTCCCCTGTATTTGAATCATATGTGTAAGCATTATAGCCAGGATAGTTCTTAATCTCATATTTATAGCCGTTTGAATATACAATGTAAATATGAACATCAGATGGTAACGCATAACCCTCATCATTCACTAATTTAGCCTTATAGCTTCCCCCTATACTGAAGAAATCTGCTCCATCAAGCTTAAGTCCTTTAAGTTCTGTATTCACATCTCCTATCTGATGCAAACTAGATTGCCTATACTTTGCCATTAGTGTAGCTGTCTCACCCTGAGTTACATAAATTGACTGTGAATTATAGTTTCCCCCAGAAATAATGTCATCTTCTTTATTAGACTGATAAATTTGATCCCAGTCTATATCCATACTTCGTTGTACATCACCTATAGTAACTGTTAATACTCCATGGCCTTTAGGAAGAACTTCTTGTGATGAATTTACTGTCAGATACAAAAATCCTGAAAGAGCATCACTAGAATACTTTCCTACAGTAATAAGACCTGATGCATAATCATTAGCATAATCTTCATCTTCTGAAACTTCCCATCGTATATTATCTATCTTAACATTAGCTGGTTGAATATTATTTACCTTAACTACAAGTTCTCCATCAGGCTTTAATCCTGAAAAACTATCAATAGATAAATCAAAACTCTTAACCTCAGTATTTTTCTCTTCAACTGCTACTACACAAGTAGCAGAGGAACTACCATTTGAAACAGTAATAACAGCTTGTCCTGGTGCAATAGCAGTAACACGGCCATACTCATCAATAGTAGCAACTTCAGGATTGCTTGAGGTACGTGTAAGGGTATCAGCTAAAACTTCAGTATTATTATTAACACTTAAATCAAATTGCTGTCCAGGATTTAATAGAGCAGATGTCTGTGAAAGAACAATTCCACTTGAAGCATCAATTTTTATCGCATAACTTCTGTCATTAGCACCATAGTCTCCACATGAAACAAGAACATTTCCATTCCATTTATAATCATAATAATTATTTTCACCTGGATATGACTCATTAGCATGACTATATTCTGTTACATCTACAGTAAATGTAAGCTCCTTTTTTTCTGCTTCATAAACATTATTAACATAAAATGGATTATTCCTATCAATACCTATTTGAGAATAATTAGGATCACCATAACCCTCTTTATAGGTACGTGTTACATATGGTGCTATTTCAACAGATGCAATTGATCCATCTTCATCATATACTTTTCCAGTAATATATGTGCGACCATCTTTCTCATATATTCTAACAGCATTATTTTCAAGTTTTGGTGCTACTGTATCTATAGTAACTGGGAAGGAAATAACATCTCCAGTCATATCCATTGTATGACCATTAAATGTAGGCTCATTTTCCCCAGGAATTATGGAATCAAAGTTTGTAACATATCTATCTACTTCTTCATTATAAACTTCGTCGCCATAATCTCCATCTCCATAAGCAGTAATAGTATAGGTACACTTCGTTCCACTAGGAAGTACATTTCCCTCCATATCAGTCCCACCCCATTCTGGGAATGTACCGTAAAGGCTAAATGGTATAGCAGCACCTAAGCTAGAATTATAAAGACTCTTTGTTGGATAAGAAGCCCAATCACGCATATAAACCTCTCCAGTTTCAGAATCTTTTGCCTCAATAACTACTACTCTTGCATCACGAAGCTGATAAAGAATATAGTCATCAATACGGTCAAAATACTCATCTCCATTAGGTGATAGTGTTATATTTTCTTCTTTATATATAACCTGACTGCTAGATGACATTTCATCAAATACGTTCTGACCAAGATTAAAGAATCCTATAACTCCATAGATATCATTTTTTTGGTTACTTCCAACTATATTAGTATTCCAAGTGGATTCGTTATTTAATACATTCTCGCCATCTTCAGGTTCGTCAATCCATAAAGCTGAGTCAAATATTGGAGCTTTAGACCAATCACCATAGAATGATAGCATAGGCATACCTATCTGAGGATTCTCACTATCTGTTGCATCAGTTAAAATTACATATCCCTCTACATAAGTTCCATTTTCAAATAGCCTGTCCAACTCTGATTTTTCACTATCTGTTAATGATACAGTATTACTAAATGTTGTGTTCCCACCAGCAGGTACACTTACTTCTCCTAGTGATGTAGTTTTTATAATAACATCATTATTAGAAATAACATTACGTTCACCCCATTTGCTAGATGTAGACTCTGTATCAGGTCTCATCAAGACAACTTCAACATTATATTTTAAATCACTATCTGAAATATTATTTAAATTAAAACTTATATTATAACTACCATTTTTATCAGGGTCATCACCAAGTTCCAACTTACCAACCTTCTTATCATCAACTGTTATATAAGCCGGTGTTGACACAGCTGCTGATGCATTTACAAGACCTGCCCCCTGTTGACGTGGAGAATAATATGATCCATTTTTATCCTTTTGAGGAATAGCAGTACTAATTAATAACTGGCTAACAATATCTCCAATAGATGCCACTGGAGTTCCTGCAAAGGCACTTTCTTTAGCTATATGCTGACGAACCAACGAACCAACACCTGCCATATGAGGAGCTGCCATAGATGTACCACTCATCATTTCATAACTTCCAGTATATCCGTTATTGCTTGTGTTAACCTTATCTAATACTGTAGACCATATATTTCCTCCTGGTGCAGTAATTTCAGGTTTAAGCTCAAGTCCTGGACCTGCTCCCCATGAAGTAAATGAAGACATTTGTCCAGAGCTCGGATTATCAAGTGTTTCATCAACTTTAGAAACTTTTATTTTAACATCATATCCACTCTCTAAAGCATTTACTATTTCATAACCATCTTGTCCTGAAATAAATGCTGAATCTAAACTAGTACCTGAAACACTCATTCCAATTAATTCTGTACCGTTAGGATCATTATCATATACTATAACTCCTAATACACCGTAAGATTCATTACTAGAATTTACTCCTGAAAAACTAATAGCATTGTTAACTTTATCTGCAAAGGATATCTCTCCACGCTTTACAAGCGCTAAACCTGTCTTCCCGTTATTATATCCATTATTAAATCCGGCATTATAATAGTCATTATAAGTACCAACCCCACCTACAGAATAAATTGGATACTCCTTATCTGAAAAGTCCGCCTTCATAGCAACAGACCATGGGTCGTTGAAAGAAACCTTGTGCTCATTACCTTCATTATCATTCCACGTGAAATATGATTGTACTTTAATAGTATTGTCTATAGATGCAATACTAATATTACTACTATAAATAGCTGGAGATGACATCATAGATTCATCAGGATTAGATGTTAAGCTATTACCATTGTAACTATTACCTTCAGAAGACTTTTCACTATTTCCAGCAGAAGTCATAAGAACTATTCCTGATTTATTAACACGTTCATGGACATCATTCTGAATTGTATCGTCATTTGCAAAACCATTATCAGAACCTAAACTTAGGTTAATCATATCAGCCCCAAGCTTTAGAGAGTCTTCAAGAGCATTTACAATATAGCTTTCTGCTGCTCCTCCACCAGCATCAGGGAATACCTTCATGAATAATACCTGTGCATCAGGAGCAACACCTGAAAATTTAACTTCCCCTTCCTCAGTACTAGCAAATCCTGCAATAGTACCAGTAACATGGGTACCATGATCGCTATCAGCAGGTAAAACATTTAAATCTCCCTCCGCATAGTCACATGCATATGGTACCTTTAAATTTTTATAAAGTGCGTTGTTATCATAAGTTATATGATTTCCATTATTTCCAGTAGTAGAATTAAGTTGATTTCCCTTTAGAAACTCTTCAAGACTATTACCAGTGAAACGTAGATTCCAATCATCTATTCCATCGGTTGGATTTCCACTCATAAAAGAATCATCAGTAAAGGCTTCATGTGTACGTACAACTTCTCCGTTCCAATCAATCTTTATATCAAGTCCACTGTCAAGAACTGCAACTAGCATACCTTTACCTGTATCCCCTTGCCTCCAGGTTTCATCAACCCCTATCATATCATAACTATAGGAGTAATTTTCCTTGCCATCTTGCACCACTGAATTCTCAATAAGGTCAGGAAGATCATATGTGTGCTCAACATAAGCACGCTTAACTCCTTCTATTCCACTAATTTTATCAATGATACCATATGGTACACGAATAGCCATAGCATTTACGATAGTAGACCAATTATCAATTACTTCAAATTCACCTTCAGACACTCTAGCTATATTACTACTTTCATTAGCTAGTGTGGATATCTTAGAAATTACATTCTGCTGACTATCAATTATTTCATCAGATGCTATCTTAGCATCCTCTGAAGATAAAAAGTTAGATACTGCTTCCCCTGCTGAAGTTTCTCCATCAAGTAAAGAATAATTGCTAACTTCGTAATAATCCATCACAGGAGCATCTTCCATCTCTACGATGGCTGTAACTATCTCATCGTCCCCATAAATAGTTTCTACCTGTGATTCATTTGGTTTTGTTTTTAATTCATCAAGCCTAGGAGTTCCCTCAACTTCAACAGCCGTCAGCTGAGAATCATCACTCTCCTTTATATCTGCCTGAGTGTTAGTCGTTAACATCCCAACTAACATGAAAATCGTAATAATTCCCGAAAAATAACGATTCATCTTTTTCATGTTTTTGCCCCCTTTTTATTTAATTTTATTTACAACTCGTACAATATATACTACTAGTAATGTTAAATCAATATGTAACATTATGTTCTATATATATTATACATAAATATAATAATACTTTTTCCCACTCCTTGTCAATAAAAACCATTTTTATATAATTATAACTATTGTAAAACTTGACAAAAATGCTATTATATGAAATACTCAAAACGATTATTTTCAAAATTAATAAAAAAGTAAAAAAATGTGCCTAAAGGTATCAGAAGAAGGGAAATTTATACTATGGATTATAAAGATAAACCTAACCTGCTGCTTGAAGCTCTTGCATATCTTGGTCGAAAGGCATCAGGTAATACTTGGGATCACTTAGAACAAAAGATTAAACAAAGAAAATTAAAAGATAAAGATTCGTTTCATCAAACATTTTCTAAACTTAAAGAACTTACTATTCGTATGGATAAAAATATATCTATAAATGAAGATATACTAAATAAATATTTTGCTAACCTTGAAGGTTTTCCTTTCAATACCATCGGATCAACTTCAGTTGCCTTCCTCCTATTCTATAATGTTTTAGAAGAATTTGATGAAGATTTTGACTCTCTAATTTCATATATGAAAGGTTTCTCACATGATAGAGTTGCCTATAATATTGCTGAAGCTTTGGATATCTCAGATAATTGCAATATTCCTGGTTCATTAAATGACCGAGAATTCTTAGACAAAATTCTGTTACTTTCTGTTCCAGCTGAAATCAAAATAGTTATTCTAGACACCTACCGAAATTATCAAGAGGTATTAAATGAAATTTCTTGCTGTCTAAAAATTGTTATTAATACTTTAAAAAAGGAAAAAAATTCTTTAACAGACATAATAGATAATTTTAGTATAGAAGTAGTTGATACTGGATACATGGAATTTTTTAAGAAAATATCAAAGCTAAAGCCTGTAGATGAAATAGAATATCACCTAAGACCCTTCATTTTTGGTATGGATACAAACCTTACCTCTAATGTAAATATCAATAATGTGAATATTTACTGCGGAATCCTACGTAAAGATCTTTTAGATATGTTAAACGGACAGATTTCCTATGTAGACAATGTCTATGAAGCTTACCACCTTTTAGGAGATCGTACAAGATTTGATATTCTCTGTTATCTACGTCAACAAAGTGCATACGGTATAGAGTTATCAAATCACCTTAATCTTTCTAGGAATACAATTCATCACCACATGAGCAAACTTATCAATCATGGTTTTGTGGTTTGCACTACTGATGGCAAGAGAGTTTATTATTCACTTGATACTGAAGCCTTTGAAACCTTTCTTACAAGCCAGAAAGACCTATTCTGTAATAAAAGCTAATTACAATCGTAGTCAATAATCATAGCTATAAGCTATCCGCAACCCCACATCTAACTCGGGGTTTTCTAAATACAATAAATTACACCCAAATATTAAGCAATAGCTAATATTTTGGGTGTAATTTTATTACTATAAATTGTTATCTATTCTTTTGTTAAAATATCTAATGTATGAGCACCTGCCCCTAATAAATCTTCTCTTTCACATGTAGATAAATGATAATCAATAAAAGTTTTAAATGTTTCTTCATCCATAGCATTTAAAATTGGTCTCATATAATTAGCTGGCCCATCTGCTGAAATTATTTTTATTCTCTTTACTCCTGCAGCTTCATTTATTTTATTAATATCTTCAATTCTTACATAGTCATATAAATCCTCGGGATTTGATATAACATGAAAGTTCTCATCAAGCTTTCCATCTTCAATACACTTTTTAATATTATTTTCTTTAAATCCATATGTTATTACACTATACTCATTCATTAGATAAGCAACTAATATCTTTCCCCCTACTTTAGTTACTCTTTTTGCTTCTTCTAAAGCTCTTACTTTATCTTCAAATGTATATAAATGATACATTGGTCCAAAAACTAATGTCATATCAAAAGTATTATCTTCAAATCTAGCTAAATCTAACGCAGTACCTTGAAAAGCCTTTACTGAGCTACCTTTAGCCTTTAAAACTCCTAGATTATGTTTTACAAGTTCAATTGCTGTAACATCATATCCTTCATTAGCTAATGATACTGAATATCTTCCAGTACCAGCTCCAACATCTAATATTTTTAAATTCTTATCATCATTTAAATATTCATGAATATATTTCATAGAAGTTATATATTCAACTTGTCCATGTCTTCTTGTTAATCTTTTATCTTCACAAAATTTATTATAGTGTTTTTCTAATTCCACTGTCATTTCTTTTTCTCCCCTTTTAATATAATTGCTTAACTTATAAAGTGGATAAACGTTTCTTGTTAATACTTATATAAAACATTGATTTTCTGTTAGAAAAAACCTTGATCTCTCAAGGTTCTAAATTTACATTTTTATTAATTTCAAAGGCTCTAAGCCTTTATTTATCAAGATTCTTATTGAAATTATTATATACTTATCTCATATTTTTGTCTAGGTATACTTAATAGCCAATAAACCCTTAGTATAACAACTTTCATTATTCTACTAAGGGTCTTTATATAAAAATTAAATTCGGAGTAAAATGAAATTAATACTTAAAAACTATAGTTCGATTTCTGTCGTATCCTTAACAACTACTTGAGCTGCTTGCTTTTCAACTAGATCTCCATTTTCTGTTTTAATAAGATTGTTATTTATAAT
>NZ_JBNOOF010000001.1:622814-719261 GCF_050585245.1 Clostridium nigeriense | reverse complement strand
AAAAGATTATATTGTAATTTTTTCAAGGATTATAGGTAATAATTCTGAGGCAGTAATAGAATTTTTATTAGATATGTTTGAAAGTGAAATATTAGAATTTGATTATATATGTTCTTTAACTTTAATTTAATAGAAATAACTGAAAAAGAAATTTTTAATACATTTTCTTTTTGGATTAATTTTAATTTCTGTTTGAAGCTGGCAATAGTTAAAAGCTATTACCTGTTTTTTGTTTTTGTACAGCTTATTATGAATTAAAAGTTTAGAAATAAAACTATGTATTATGAAAATAATGGTACAATATAACTATATAGAGAATTATTTTTAAATAAGAGATAGTATTTTGAAATTAATATATTAAATGATTATACAGTGAAAAAATGCCAACTTTTAATATATATAATTAACTTGAAGTTTAAGTGAAATTTATTTCTTTAACTAAATTTAATCGCTTTAACAATGTAAAATAAGCAGATAATAAAAGGAGGAAATAAAAATGAGTAATATTATATTAGTGGCAGAAACAGGTTCAGATATTCCAAAGGATATTGCTGAAGAAATGGGGATTTTCCTTGTTCCAATGCATGTTACTATGGGAGATAGTACTTATGATGATGGAAGTTTTCCAGTTGAACAAATTTGTGAGTATTACAATAATACAAATAAAATACCAAAGACTAGTGGAAGTTCACCACAAGACTTTACAAAGGTATTTGATGAGATTCATAGATTATATCCAGATAAGCAAATACTACATTTAGCATATTCGGCGGTAACTACTTGTTCTTATCAAAGTGCACTGATAGCAGCAGAGAATAGAGACTATGTTACAAGTTTTGATACTAAAAATGTATCTATTGGTCAGGCAGCAGTTGTGATTGAAACAGCTAGATATTTAAAAGAAAATCCAAGTGTTAATATTGAGGAATTACTAAAAGAAGTAAGAAACTTAAGTGAGGGTTGCCAAATGTGTTTTATTCCTTCTGAATTAGAGTATCTTAGAGCAGGAGGGCGTGTCAGCAATGCAGTCTTTATAGGTGGGAAAATACTAAAGATACATCCGTCAATTGAAATAGAAAATGGGTATTTAGTAGCTAAGAAAAAGTATAGAGGGAAAATGGAAAGTATAGTTACAAAGCTAATAGAAGACTTTGACTCTATAAAAAATTTGAATAAAAAAGAAGTATACCTATTGTGGTCAATAGGATTATCAGAGAAGATTCGTAGAGTGGCTGAAGATAAAGTAAAGCAAATGGGATTTGAAATAATTAGATGGATGCAAACAGGATGTGTAATTACATCTCATGGAGGACCAGGTTCATTTGGAATTGTAGGGTTTTCTAAAGAAGTTTAGAAAGTGATGTAGTTTAAAATAAATATTAAGTATAGGCATTAATCACATTAGGGATATATGTCTATACTTATTTTGTTTAAAAAGCAAAAATTCTGGAAATAATAAACAATAATAAAGCATATTTAGGAGGAAGGATATTATGGAAAATAATACTTGGACAGGAAGGTTTATTAAAGAAAGAAATGATAAAAATACAGATATAATAAAGCAATATAATAATTTATTTAAAGAGATAAGTGATATATTAATTAATGAGAATGTACAGATAGCAATAAGGAGTGATAGAGAATTTAAGGAAAATGCTTTCAAATTATATGTTATACTCAAAGATATATTTAATGAAAAATAGTTAAAGAAGCACTACATAGGAATTATTAAGAACGTTTTAGCATATCGTTTATTATAATGAATAACGAGGTGATATATTTGGAGAAAAGTTTCTTGATAATTCTAGAAAAAGTTTTAAAATGTATAATTAGTAAAATTGATAATGATGGGTTTAAGGGAATAGTTCCAATTAGTGCAGTCATATTTTTAATAATTATATTTTTATCCCCAGGATATATTTTAATATTTAATTTTAAAATAATGCAAAATATAAATAGTAACTTAATTATAGATATATCAACTATGATAGTTTTGGATGTCATATTATTTTTCATTATATATGTAGCTAGTTTAGTAATGAATATAGAAGTAGATGAAGAAAAACATCTTAAAGAGAGTGAGATAAACATTCAATTTGATATTATAAAAGTAGTTACTATATTTGGAGGAATATCAACAGTTTTATTTACGATATATGGAGTGATCTTAGCCTTGGAAAGTTCTATTAATATTAAAGTAGGACTTATATCATTAGCAGTATTACTAGCTTCGATAATAGCATTTTATGGAATGAGATTGAAGAAGATAATGAAGTCCGTAAAACTACCAAGCCCTAAAAAAGCTTTTAAGACGATAAAGAAAATTAATCAAAAAAAGTAAGTTTAATGCAATAGCAGATTAAGATAAATAGAAAACTGTATTATATCAAAAGTTTTAAGTAGTTGCTTTAATGATGATTTAGAAGAGATGATTATTTCATTTGAAATGATTATATTGGAATACTTATTAATAAGACATGCTGTATTTTTAAAATATTGCATAAAAAACAAATTAGCATCCAAGATGTAAAAGATTATATTGTAATTTTTTCAAGGATTATAGGTAATAATTCTGAGGCAGTAATAGAATTTTTATTAGATATGTTTGAAAGTGAAATATTAGAATTTGATTATATATATTATTTAACTTTAATCTAATAGAAATAACTCAAAAATTATCAAAGAAAAGCTTATTTTGTATAAGTAAAAAATATACAGAATTTTAAAGTAATAAGATTAAATAACCAGTGAAATTATAAATAGATTTAAAAAAGTAACAAAATTGCGATTTTTCAGAAAAAAATAGAAAATACGTTTACATAACCATTTTCTTATTATATAATTTAGAATAAAAGGGAATATTTGAATTTATTTTGTGTTGCGTGCTACCAATTGGGCATTAGCTTTCTTACAAGATTTGTAAGTGAGCTTTTTTTATTATTTAAAGAAAATTTAATTAAAAGATAATATGTAAATAAGAAAATTGGTAATAACATTACAAGATATTATTCAAAGTCTTTTAATATTATTTATAGGGAGGAAATAATGTGAGGATTAATGGTAAGAAATTACTGAGTTCTATTTTAGCTATTGCTATGACTTGCGGTTTGATTCAACCATCTGTGGCTCATGGAGTAACAAGAGTAGAAGAAAATGAGGAAAAAGTTGGATATGAAATCTATCCAAACCCTCATGAAATGCTATATACAGGAGACGAATTTGTAATACGTAAAGATGTAAACGTAGTTTATGATAGTACCATTGATGAGGTAACCAAAAATCGTATGACTGAAGTTTTAGATTCAAAGAATAAAAATATTACAGTCTCAAATGAAGTTGTAAATGGAAAAACAAACATATTAGTAGGAACATATTTATCAGATGAATATGTAGATAAGTATGTTCAAAGTAACCATGAATTAGATACTAAATTGTTTGAAAAAAATGATTCTTATTATATGGTATCAGAAAATGGAACAATTTCTATTTTAGGAAAAAATACAGATGCTGCATTTTATGGAATTACATCATTAAAACATATATTTAGTCAAATGGATGGATCAACAATTCTTAATTTTGAAATGAAGGATTATGCTGATACACGAATTCGTGGATTTATCGAAGGGTATTATGGTATTCCATGGACTAATGAAGATCGTATGTCTTTAATGGAGTTTGGTGGAGAGTTTAAGATGACATCTTATATTTTCGCACCTAAAGATGATTTATATCATACAAGTAAGTGGAGAGAATTATACCCAGAAGAAGAATTAGCAGAAATTGCTGAAATGGTACAAGTAGGGGTTAATACAAAGACAAAATTTGTTTGGACAGCTCATCCTTTTATGGGTGGATTTAATGCAAATGATTATGATAATGAAATGATTAAGTTAAAAGCAAAATTTCAACAATTATATGATGTTGGTGTTAGACAATTTGGTATTCTTGGAGATGATGTTGGTAGCCTTGATAAGCAAATTGTCGTTAATATGATGACTGAATTATCAGAATGGGGTAAAGAAAAAGGGGATGTTTACGATTTTGTATTCTGTCCTGCAGGTTATAATGCTAGTTGGCAAGGAGATTACTCAGAATTAAATATTTATGATGATCAATTCCCAGATGATGTTCAAATTTTCTGGACAGGTAATTCGGTATGTGCACCAATTAGTCAAGATACTTTAACTAATTTTAAAACAAATAGACTAGAAGCAGGTAAAGAGAGCAGAAGAAGTCCTTTATTCTGGTTAAACTGGCCTGTTAATGATATTAATATGCAAAGATTAATGATGGGAAAAGGAAGTTTATTACACACTGATATCAATATTGATGATTTAGCTGGTGTAGTAACAAATCCTATGCAAGATGCTGAACCATCAAAAGTATCTCTTTTTGCTATAGCAGATTATGCTTGGAATGTAAAAGAATTTGATGATGATAAGAGCTGGGAAGATTCATTTAAATATATAGATAGTGATGCTTCAGATGCATTACATACAATAGCAAAACATACTTCAGATCCAGCACCGAATGGACATGGATTAGTATTAGAAGAATCAGAGGAAATAAAACCTTTATTAGATGAATTCAAAACTAAATTAAGTAGTGGAGCTTCACTTATTGAAGTTGGAACTAAATTAGTAAAGGAAATGGATACAATAATTGAAGCTAGTGATGAATTTATTAATACTAGTAACAATGAAAGAATGGTTGAACAAATTACACCATTTGCAAATTCATTAAAGGATTTAGCAACTTCTATTAAAGATTATGTTACTGCAGCAATGAATTTAGAAGAGAAGGATAATGAATCAGCAATTCAAAATTTTGCTGAAGGAACTGTTGCATATGAGAATAGTAAGAAATATGATAGACCAACTATTAGTGGAAGTACTAAAGCTCAGCCAGGATCGAAGCGTTTAGTTCCATTTGCAGAAGCTGTTAGAGATGGAATTTCTAAAAAAATTAATGATTTAGTTAATGGTGGAGATAATTTAGTAATTACAGCTTCTACTAATATATCTAATGTATATTCAGGGAAAATTGAAGATATTATTGATGGTAAGGCAGATACATTTATATGGAATGGTCAATATGAGGCTGTAGGTCAATATTATCAGCTATCATTAAGCAAGCCAACTACAATTTATGGAGTAGATATCTTAAATGGTACTCCAGATAAGAAAGATGATACATTTGGTACTGCAAAAGTACAATATACAACTGATGGAATAACATGGAATGATATTAATAGTAAAACATATGGACCATATGCTACATCAGTTAAAGTTACTGGCGTAGAAATAGACAATGTTGTTGGGGTAAGGTATATTAGTACAGAAGTTGGAAGTGGAAATAAATGGCCAGCTATGAGAGAGTTCTCAATTGCTACATCTCCACAAGAGTCAGAAGGACCAACATTTACAAGTGAAGTAATACGTACAACTGATGGTTGGAGTGTGTATTCAGGAAAAGAATCTAATATTATAGATGGAGATGAAACTACAGGTGTTCACTATAATGTTAGACAAAGCGGAAATCCTACTAATACTAGTATCTCTGGAGACTATGTAGGAGTAAAATTAAGTGAGCCAATTATATTAGGTAAAATTAATATTGTTCAAGGGCCAGATGCTAGTTCAGGAGATTGGTTTAAGAATGCTACTTTAGAGTATTCTTTAGATGGTAAAGTTTATACAGAAATTAAACAATGTGTAAATGAGAAAGAGATTAAATTAGACCTTTCAGATCAAGAGATTGAAGCACAATATGTACGTTTAAGAAATAATGTGAATCAAGGAACTTGGATTGGATTTAGAGAATTTGAGGTAAATTCAAAAGTTTATCATAATGGTAAAGTATATACTAATGTAGAAAACTATAAAGAGCATTCAGCAGATTATTATAATGATAATGCTAGTATGGTTGAACTTCAAAATATTACTTTACAAAAGGGAGAATATATAGGATTAAAATTAGATCGTATTCATGAATTAACTGAAGCTATTGTAAATGGTTCTTCATTAGATAATCTTACATTACAAGTTTCTAAAAATGCTTATGAATGGACTAATGTAGAAAGTGGAAGCTTAACTGAAAATAATGATGCTAGATATATTCGTTTAGTTAATTTAACAGACAATGCAGTTACTTTTGATATAGATGAATTTAGAGTATCATCAAGAGAATTTGGACAACCTACAGTAAGTGAAACTAATATGGGAACAATTGCTGAGGGTAAAGTAGAAAATTTATTTGATAAAGATCGTACAACAGGTTTAAAATATCAAAAAACACAAGCAATTGGAGATTATATGATTCTTGACCTAGGTCAAGAAATAGATCTAAATGAGTTAAAGCTTGTAACTCATGATTCAGATAAAGACTATATCCGTGATGGAAAGGTTTATGTTTCAACAAATAAAACTGAATGGGGAGAGGCAATCATTACACTAGGAGATCAAGTAGCTAATACTGGAGCTGATGATTCAACTATTAATGAAAGTTTCCCAGAACATGAAATTTCATATAATGTAGCAAAAGCAACTGATATTAATAGAAGAGCCCGTTACATTAAGATTGAAATTACACAACCTTATGCTCATAGATGGACAAAACTTAATGAAGTTGAAATAAACAATGGTGAATATATTCCAACAGTAAATAATCCAACATTTGAATCAAATACAGAAGATACAGAAAAGGGATTATATGAATATTTAGTTGATGGCGATATTACTACAATGTATATTCCAAATAAAGATACAGGATATCTTGTATATTCAATATCTGAAAAAAATGAAGTTAATCATATTAGAGTTATGCAAAATGCTAAACAAATTTCAAATGCAGAAGTAAAGGTTAGAATTTTTAATACTACTAATAATAGTGCTGAGTGGATAACACTAGGAAGATTGAATAAAGCTACAAATGAGTTCATTTTACCAGTTGGAACTAATATTTTAGATGTTAAGTTTGAGTGGAATGGAGTTACTCCAAATTTAGTAGAATTATCTATGGATTCAGTATTAGATGTAAATGCAAATAAGCAAAAATTAGAAGACTTAATAAATGAGAATTTAAATACTGAAGACTGGACTACTAATAGTGCAAATGCATATAAAGAAGCTATAGAAGTAGCTAAGGAAATTAAAGAAAATAATTATGTAGCACAAGCAACTGTAGATAGTGCTATAAAAGAAATAGAAAAAGCAAAAGAAAATAAAGCAATAAAAGGTGATAGTACTGTTTTAAAAGATAAAATTGATAATGCTATTGCTGATACTGATAGTTCAAAATATACAGGTAAGACTTGGGCTAACTATCAAAAAGCTTTAAATGCAGCTAAGAAAGCAATGGAAGATGCTAATAATTTATCAGAAGCTGATATTACAAGATTAGTTGAAGAGTTAAATTCTGCAAAGGCAGCTTTAGTATATAATCCTAATAATAGAGAAGAAGCAGAAATTATAGTAGAAGATATTACTGAGTTTATGAATAATATTAAAGCTCCAGAAAAAACATATACTATAAATTCTTGGAACTTATTAAAGGGTACAAAGGCAGAATTAGAAGCATTAATTGAATTAAATAAAACAGAACCTCAAGATCCTGCAACATTTGAAGCTATAAATGAGGCTATGTTAAATGCTAAGAATTCTTTAGTAAATGTTGAATCTTTATCAGTATTAATAGATGAATTTAATAAAATAATTGACTCAAGTATTTATACAGAGGCTTCTTATAAAGCTTATGAAAATGCAATTAATAAGGCTAAAGAAGTTATGATTAATGGTACAGTTGACACAGTTAAACAAGCAGTAACTGATATTGAAAATACAAAGAAGAATTTAGAATTAGTAGATTTTAGTGATAGCATTAAAAAATACATTTCTGAATTGAAGAAATTAGATAAAGTTAATTATACTAGTAATTCTTATAAAGCATTAATGGATAGAGTAGCTGAAATAGAAGCTATGAACTTAGATGGAATGTCTGAAGAAGAATTAAAAGGATATGAAAAAGAACTATTAAACTTAAGAAATAGCTTAGTTAATGTAAGTGCATTACATGCTCAAGTTGAGACTGCTAAAGGATTTAAAGCTGACTTATATACTACAAGCAGCTACGATGCATTAATGGCCTTAGTCAATGCAGCAAATGAAGAATTTGTTTCAGGTAGTGCAGATAGCGTACAAGATTTAATTAACAAGATTGATGTAGCAATTAAAAACTTAGTTGCAAGAGTAGATAATAAAGAACTTGTAGATTATGTTAATGGTATCGAAGAGATTGATTTAACTAAATATACAGAAGAAAGTGCAGCTAAATATGCGGAAGCATTATCAGTATTAAAAGCTATGTTAGAAAATGCTGATAATACTGCTGCTACAGATTTTATAAAAGCTAAAAATAACTTTGAAGATGCAAAAGAAAACTTAGAGTTAAAACCTAATACTAACCCAGGTGAAGGGGAAGAAAATCCAGGTGGTGGAGAAGAAAATCCAGGAACAGGGGAAGAAAATCCAGGAACAGGGGAAGAAAAACCTGGTACTGGAGAAGAAAATCCAGGAGCTGGAGATAATACTACAGGAAGTGGAGAAAATTCTTCAGAAAATAGTAATGGTAAAAATGAAGGGACTCTTCCAGGAACTGGTGGAGTAAACTCTACAAATGTATTATTATTTGGATTTATATTAGTTGCTGCAGGCGTAGTATTTGTATTTAATAAAAAAGTAAAGCATGCAAAATAATAGAAGTTTCAAATGGTAGTTAATTAAAAATTAAAATGGATTATATCTTTAGTTTTAAGGATATAATCCATTTTTATTTAGATTTTTAGTAAAAAAGAAAAGAAAATCAGTATATCTTGTAGGAATATTTTATTAAGTTGTGGGGACTTATAAAAATATAATTGGAAAATAGTATTGACTAAGTAAATAAATGTAAGTATAATTTATATTGTCTAAGACAATATTTTGTGGAAGGGGTAAAATTAATGAGGAATTTTAAAAAGTTAGCATTAATATTAGCTATGATGCTATCAACAGTATTAATATACGGATGTGGAGGAAAAACGCCAACAGCTGTTGTTAATGAGTATTTTGAAAAGATTAAAAGTGGTGATACTGATGTTCAACAATTATTTTCTATGGTAGAAGAAGAAACAGAAAATGCTGAAGAGAATGAGGGGAATTCACAAGAGGATAATTTTTCTGAAGAAGTTCAAAATAAGTTGTTAGAGAAGTTAAAAGAAATAACTTATACAGTAAATAGTGAAACTATTGATGGGGATAATGCAAAAGTTAATGTTACAGTAAAAGGAATGGATCTTAATATTGTTATAGGAAAAGTTATGCAAGAAGCTTTTAGTTTTGCATTAACACAAGCTTTTTCTGGAACTGAAATGACTGAAGAAGAAAATGATGCTTATTTTAATAATTTATTTAGTAAATATTTAGATGAAGTAACCTATAGTGAAAGAACTTTAGATATTGAGTTAACTAAGGTAGATAAAGAATGGAAGATAAAAGAAACTGATACAATATCAAAGTTATTATTAGGTATTGATGAATCTACTTTTGGTAGTGAAAGTGAAGAAGAAAGTACAGTAATTACACAAGAAATGACTTTGAATACTCCATTTACTGTAGAAACAGAAAGTGGAAATTATAACTTAACTATTGAAGGTGCAAGGGCAACTGAAGAAAGAAATGAGTTTTCAGATAAAGAAGTTAATCAAGTAGTAATGTTAGATTATACTTATGAAAATATAAGCTTTGGAGAAAAAGATGGATCAGATCTTTATATTAGTGAATATGATTTTCAAGTTTTAGATGATGAAGGAAATGTTCTTGATACCTATCCAGTATCTGATGAAAATAGATATCCAAAAGCAACTCCAGTAGGGGGAAAATGTAAAGCAAGTGCAACTTTTGGAGTTCCTACTGATAGTAAAAACTTAAATGTTACATTTAAAAGAGGAAATCAAAAGGTAGCTAAGATAATAGTTCCAATAAATTAAATATAAATTAATAACAAAGGAGAAGGCAGATAAAATAAATATCTGCTTTTTCTATATAATAATTAAAATATATCATATTAATTTTACTTTTATTGCTTAAATATGAGAGAAAATGTACAATTATAGATATATTAATGAAAAAATATGTCTATGTTTAAGCAGAAAAGTGGTGAGTAAAATAAAGGGATTAGAATATATATTAGCTTTATATGATATGCAGCATGTAGAGCTAGCAGAAAAGCTTGGTATAAAGAAGCAAAATATTAATATGTGGATAAAAGGAAAGCAAAATATATCTAAAAAATATCTTCCAGTATTAGAAGAAATTTTTAATATAAAGCAAGAATATTTTAATAAGGATATAGATGAAATAGATAAGCTTGAAATACAAAAGGAAAAACTAAAAAAAGAATTAAATCCAATTATAGAAAAGCAACAATCAGTATATATATGTGAAGATGTAAATGCTATGGTTAATATGCCTATTTATGATAAAGAAGAAATAAATACTATAGAAAGAACTATAGAAAAAACTAAGCTTATAAGTAAATTTAAAGAAGCTTTAGAAATAGTAGATCCTAATCCTTATATTGATACATATAAGCTTATTATAGAAATATTAGAAAAAAGTCAGCATGAGCCTTTAGTTCATAAGACTATAGAAGCTTTAGCTCATTACTTAGAATTATTACCAGAGGGTATAACTACAGGTGATGAACAAGCAGAATTTGAAAGTGAAATATTTGAAGTTTTTGATGATAATAATTTTTAAAATTTAAGATAAATACTTGGAGGAATGAAGATGTCAACAGCAAATATAGGTTTTGAAGAAACTCTATGGAAATCAGCAGATAAATTAAGAGGAAGTATGGATTCAGCAGAATTTTATGGCTTGTTTAATAGGAAATTAAGAGGAGTCTATAGTTGTGTAATTGAGAATGAATTATACGACTTAATAATAAGTTTATAGAAAACAGTATATGTATAAGGTGTTAAATTCGAATATTATTCCAGATAATTGTGGAATAGCAATTGAGTATAGAATACCAGCTACTTCAAGAAGAATAGATTTCATTATTACTGGATTAGATTGTGAAGATAAAGATATTGAAAGTTATACGGATAAAATATTACTTTAAAGTTATCATAATTAATTAAATTCATGAGCTATATAGTTTGTATAATTAAATAAGAGTACGCTAAGGGTAAGAATGGGGAGAATAGAATGGAAGAAATAAAAAATCGAGTAAGAAAATTTAGAGATGACAGAGAATGGGCACAATTTCATACACCAGCCAATTTAGCAAAGGCAATAAGCATTGAGTCAGGTGAATTATTAGAACATTTTCTATGGAATGATGACTATGATAAAGAATCAGTATGTGAGGAATTGGCGGATGTTATGATTTATTGTTTACATATGGCAGATTCTTTAGGAGTTAATATAGAAGATATAATGAATAATAAAATGGACAAGAATGAAAAGAAATACCCAGTAGAAAAAGCTAAAGGAACAAGCAAAAAATATACGGAATTTTAAAGAATAAGCTAGTAACTAGGTTTGAATAGTTATTAGCTTATTTTTATTTAGATAAATATAAAATAAGATTTTAAAAGGTATTTATGGATTAATTAAAAGATATTGTAGTATATATAGAAAGTGAATATGTAAAAGGAGAAATTATAGTGAAAGTTATTTCTATTGTAAATTACAAAGGAGGAGTAGGTAAGAGCACGGTTGTATCTAATTTAGGGGCTTTATTAGCTTTAGAAGGCTATAAAGTATTATTAGTAGATTTAGATCCACAAGCTAGTTTAACATTTTCTTATATAGATGTTGAGGTTTGGAAAAAGGCTTATAAAAAAGATAAAACCATAAAAACTTTCTTTAATACATTAATTAATAATAACAAAGATAATATAAAGAATTATATTACTAAGGATTTAAAGGCTAATGATATTATTGTAAAAAATGGAGGACAAGCTATAGGGTTACTTCCATCTAGTACTGATTTATATGAGATACAGATAGATTTAGCTCGTACTATAAAAGGTCCTTGGAGAAGAAATCTTACAAGGAATCGACTAAATTGCATATCAAGACTGAAGAATGAAATAATGACTATTGATGGCGAGTATGATTTTGTATTATTAGATTGTCAACCAAGTTTTGATTTAATAACACAAAATGCAATTTATGCTTCAGATTATTATTTGATACCAACAAAGTTAGATTATCTATCTACAGTAGGTGCACCTACACTATATGAGCATATTGAAAAGTTAAGAGATGAAGTTTCAAAAGGTATAGATGAGTTTGATCTTAGAGAATTTAATAAGATGGATGTTAAAAATTTAGGATTATTACCAACTATGGTTAAGATAATAAGTGGTAAACCTAAGAGTTTGCATTATCAGTATCTCCAAGAGGTTAAGAAAATTAAAGGAATTAAAGCCTTCAATAGTAGTATTAGAAGCAACGATAATGAAATAGATAATAGCATTTCAATTCCTTTTGCTTTAAATAGCATTAATAAAAAGAAATCCTGTATAGATATTGATTTTGAAGAATTTAAAAATGAGTTTTTAAGAGAGGTAAAATAATATGAATAAGAAAGAAATACTTTTAGTAAATAAGTTAGCTTTTGATTTCATATTAAAACTTAAAGACGAAGATATAAATTCATTAATCAAAGGAGAAAAGAAAATAACTTTAATAGATAATGAAAAAAATCTAAAATGTGAGAAAATAAATAACACAGAAGAAAAGTTAGAAGAAGTAATAAATAGAGTATATTCCTATTCAAATAAAGATGAAGCAGTAGAATATTTGAATAAATTTAATGTAATAGATTTAAAGAAAATAGCTAAGCAAGCGAATGTATACATTAAGAGTAGAAATAGGAAAAGTGAAATTATAGATAGAATTGTAGAAGGAACAATTGGAACTAAGATAAAAATAGATATATTACAATATTAAATTATAAGATAATATGCCTGGGGATATTAGTGGGGTACTAAGTATCCCACTTGCCATTGATGTTATAAACATATGTTTATAACATTAAAACTATGCTGTTGTAAATAAAAATAATTGTTTTAGGGGTGAGATGTTATATGTTAAGCATAGAGAATATCCATATGAATTATGAAAAAAATAAAATTTTAAGGGGGATAAATCTTGAAATAAAGAAAGGGGAGATTATATGTCTATTAGGAGCAAATGGGCAAGGGAAGACAACATTACTTAATATTATATCGGGTATTTCAATACCTACCAAAGGAAGATTGAAAATAAATAATGTTTATATAGATGAAAATCCCCAATGTTATAAAAGTATGTTGGGATATGCGACTGATGATACAAAGATATTAGAATATAAAACATTAAATGAATATCTTCAATTTATTATTAGCATATACAATTGTAAGGAGAATATAGAAAATTTAAAAAAATATGTTGATATATTGAAGCTGGATGAGGAGAGAAGTAAAAGGATAGAAATTTTATCAAAAGGTAATAGAAAAAAAGTTGTAGTAGTTACTAGTATATTACATGAACCTAATGTACTAATAATGGACGAGCCGATTGATGGATTGGATTTAGATATTCAAATAGAAGTTATTAATTTAATTAAAAGTTTAAAAGAAAAAATGGCTATATTAATAGTGACTCATTCTGTTAGTGTTATTACTGAACTTGCTGATAAAGTAGCATTTCTTCATAATGGTATAATTAAAGAATTTGATACTTATGATAATTTGATGAAAAGATATAAGGTTACTTCAATTTATGATTTGTATAGAAAGGTAACATATGATGAATAAGAATGTAAAAGCTTTAAAAAATATTGAAGATAAAAAAAATAATACTTTGGTAAACTACTTGATTACAATTTTCTCAATAATATCCATTGTTATAAATATATATTTATCGAGTAAGGATATAAATTTAGTAGATTTTAATGCTTCTGAATATTTTATTAATCAAATTCTTTATTATATAAAAAATATAGTAAGTATTTTTATTGTTTCAAATTTATATAGTTTTCAACAAATTAAAAGGTACTCTAATTTTTATTATTTACCTATTTCAGTAGATGAGTTCTATATATTTTTTATACAACAGCATAAAAATAAGTTTATTATCATATCTATAACAAATTTATTTTCTTTTTTAATAACTACAATTAATTTAAAATTAAGTATTTTAACTTTAATATTTAATATTTTATTTTTAGCTATTATAACATTTATAATTTATTATGTAGTTAATATATTACTAAGTATTTTGTTATTAAATATGCCATTGAAAATATATAACAATATAATAAAAATAGTATTTCCTGTATCTGTAGTAATAAATATTATACCAAGCACTTCATTTGAAATTTTATCTAAATATTTAAATAAACATATATTCACATCATTTTTAAATTTAAGAGTATTATTAATAGTGATATTATTAAGTTTATCTATAGTGGTATTAAAAAATATTAAATCTAAATTGTTAAAAAAAATTTTTAGGAAATCAGTTATGGCTGAGGAGCAAAGTAGAAAATATGATAAATATATAAGTATTAATAAACTTAAAGTTACATCACCATTATGGGGTTATATTAAAAATGAGATATCTTTATTAAAGAAAGGGTATTTTAAATTAACCAGTGGGTTAATGTTTACTATAATATTATATAGTAGTATGTTATTATCAATAATAGCTACTTTTAATACAATAGAATTAAATGATGAAACAATTACTTTTATTATCATATATAGTGTATCCATACTTGTTGATATATCAATTTTTAATTACTCTCTAAATTCTATTTTTTTTATGGAAGACTTTATTAAATGGATAAAAGCTACTTGTTTGAATGTACTAATATATTATCGTTCTAAGTTATTAGTTAAGTGTATTCTAAATTCAATACTTTTTATAATAATTATAGTAAGCATATATTTCATTTTACCAATTATTAGAATTTCTAATGATAAAATAATTGTGCAGGCTATTATATGCTATTTTAATATTCTTATAATGTCGTATTTTGATAATAACTTAGATTTTAGATATCAAATCTTCTATAGAGATATTAATATAAAAGTTTATATCACTAAGATAAAGAAATACACTACATTTTTATTAGGGAAAATTAGTATAATTACTATTCAATTGATCATATATAATTATTTATTAAAAAATATATATGGAGCAATAATATTTTCGTATGTATTAATAGCAATAACAATTTATTTTTTTAGAGAAAATATATTTATACACATACCAATAAAACGATCTAAGAGAAAAGAAAGATATATAAAAATAGATGATCTAATATGACTTTAAAAGTGTATAAGAAATATTTGTTACATTTTATGGTGTTTTTTGGAATAGATTTTTCTAAACATTTAAGTTTAATCAATGGGAATGTTTTAAAATATTGAAGTGTTTATACTTTTTTTTATTCATATTAATTAAGACTTCTTTTCTTGGGAATATTAATTAATATTTGGAAAATAATAATTAATATTCCTGCAAGTAAATATTAATTATTATGAAAATTATTTATTGTATAAAGCTTCATTTCGCCTCCATTAAAAAAAGCTAGTATAAATAATATATATTTATTATTAGTAGTTATATAAATTTTTATAAAGTTATGTGAAAATAAAACAGTAGTATAAATATTTATTTATATAATACTGATTAAATGGTATAATAAGTAAAATGAGCTGGGAGGCGGAAATATGCTAACAGTAAAGGATATCTATATAGGAAAGCCTGATGCAAAAGATGAAATAATATCTCAAAAGTCAGATGAGTTCTTAGAAAGTTTTGTTATTCCACCAAATTTTGATTTTGAAAAATTAATTTCAGGAGATGAAATATTTATAAATGGATATAAAGGTACAGGAAAAACTGCTTTGTTATTGTATTTGAATGCTAAATGTAAAGAAAAAGATATATTAACTTGTTCATCATTTATTTTATTTAAAAGTAATTATGGAAATGTACAGAAGTTAGAATTAGAAAATATTTCTAAGAATATAATAAAAACAATAGGAATAGATAAAGAGATTCTAATAAGAGAAACTGATTTTGAATATATATGGAAATGGATTATTTTTAAACAAATAATTGATGATAATAATGAAAATAATGGAGCAATATTTATAGAAGATAGTAATTGGTATGAATTTAAAGAAATTGTAGATTCAATTCTTTCTGAAAAATCATCAAATAGGTTTTTTAGAATGCCTAACAAGGTAAAGATGGGAGTTGGATATACATATAATAACGCAAATGCTAATTCAACTATTAAGCCAGAGATATTGTTGGATTTCGATAAAAAAGATAATATTGATGAATATTCTAGCTTTATTAAATTATTAGATAAAGCAACAGAAATATTCCATACACTAAAAAGGACAGAGATACCATATTACATCTTTGTAGATGAACTTGAAGCTTTTTATGCTGAAGCTAATCTATTACAACGTGATTTAACAATGATTAGAGATTTAATTATTACAATAAAAAATATAAATACATTATTTATTGAAAGTAATTTTAATAATACAAAAATAGTGTGTTCTATTAGAACAGAAATAGTAAATAGTATAATGAAATTTGTACCATCTAAAGAGATAAATAAAATTATTTCTGGCTATGAATGTCCTTTGGTATGGAATTATAGTAATACTAATTCTTATACTCATCCAATTTTTGAAATATGGCTTAAAAGGATTGAATTGTCAGAAAATAGAAACAATTTTACGTTTAAAAATAAAAAGGAAATTTATGAAAAATGGTTTTGTCCAGAAGTTGATGAAGTTCCTACTGTTACATATATTCTAAATAATACATGGAATAAACCAAGAGATATTGTAAGATTTTTAAATTCAACTAAAAACACATTATTTTCTAATAGAAATGTATATTCACCAGGGATATTTCATGCAAGTATTCAAGAGTATTCACAGGAGAGCTTAAAGGAAATAAAAGAAGAGTTAAATGCATTATATACCCCACAAGAATTGGATGTTATTTTTATGTGTTTAACTGGATATAAGCCATATTTTTCATATGAGGAATTGGTGGAAAGAATAAATAAGTACTTTAATAATTCCTTTTTAAAGATTAATATAGGAAGTGTACTTAATGATTTATATAGAGTAGGGATAATAGGAAATAGGTCAAAATCTTCTGGGCAATATAGGTGGCAACACAAAAGTAATGACGGGATAATTTTTGATGAAGAGTGGGATATTTGCGTGCATAAAGCGCTGTGGAAAAGTTTGTCTTTAAGTGAAAAGCATGGAAGAATATCTAAGATAATTGAAGAGAATAACAAAAAGGACTTGTATGGAACAATAGTAAAGTGTGTGGTTGAAAAGGTAGTTTTAGGGTTTGCAATAGTTACATTTGAGATTAATGATGAAAAATTATATGGAAGTATACACATAAGTGAATTATCTTCTAAATATATTAAGAACATATTTGATTTTATAAAAATAGGAGATATATTAGAGGCAAAGGTTCTAAACTATAATAAAAAACATTTAAAATGGGTATTAACATGTAAAAATTTATAATGGGAGAGAAATTGAAATTTCTAAAGGGGATATAGGGCCTCCGCTAATTAAAATCTCGATAACTTATAAAGTTGTTGAGTTTTTATATTTTTAAATATAGAATTACTATAATAAGATATTTCACAATAGATATTTTTTTGTATAGGTCTATAATTATCAATAGTGAAAAGCATTATTCAATTATTTTAAGTATGAATTTATAAGACCGTAATTTTTGTGGACTTATATTAATATGAGGGACATATACAAATATAGAGCTGTTAATGGAGGATAATTTATGTTTGAGTATAATAATAAAATAATAAATAATTATGACTATTTATATAGGGATAGTACTAGTAACAAAATAAAAAATGATGGTAATATTGATGAAATTAAGTTAAGTGATAATGATAGATTATCAAATCCAATATTTAAAAGTATAGGCTATCCAAGTAAAATATATTATAAAAATATTCAGAAATTTATAAAGCAATATACCGATAAAGGAGCGATCGTATTAGATAGTTGTTGTGGAAGTGGTTCAACTGGAATAGCAGCATTATTAGAAGAAAGAATGGTTATATTATCTGATAATAGTCCACAAGCAATAAATATAACATTTAATATTTTAAATTACATTGATTTAAATCAGGCTAATAAAGAATATAAAAAGTTATTAAATAATCTAGAGGGAAAAATTAATTACCTGTATAAAGTCAATTTGGCAGATGGATCTGAAGGATATGCTGAATCAATAATAGAAAGTAGTATTTATTTGTGTCCAGAATGTGGTGAAAGAGTTATTTTATATGAGACTGCAACAGGAAAACGCTCAGAGTATAAATGTAAGAATTGTGATAGAATAATAAATATAAGCAAAAAAGAGGATAAAACCTTTTTACTTGAAAAAAGAAAGCCTGTAGAAGCTAATATAGTAATAACTAAATCAAAAGGAAAAAGAGGAAAGATTAGAAGAAATATAGAGGCTTCAGATTTAGAGTTATGGCAATGTATATTAGAGGAATATAAAGAAAAATATAGTTCATTATGGAAACCTACAGAAAAAATTATTTATAATAGATGCTACCCAAGACCGGGAGGATGGCCAGGCTTTGATATTAATTCAAGTGTTTCTGACTTGTTTACAGAAAAAAATATAATAGCTTTACAAATATTAAACGATTATATTGAAAGCAATATTTTAGATGATGATATAAAGACGTTTTTTAAATTTGTTTTTACAGAAATACTTTTTAGAACAAGTAGTAGACTATTTACTACATCAGGTATAAAAAATGTTTATCATATACCGGCAGTAGGAAAAGTTCAAAATGTTATGGCTGTATTTAAGCGAAAGTATAGCCAAATAATAAAAGCAAAGGAGTTTTTACAACAACAAACTACTAAAGAGTGTGTAGAAAATAATATTAGAATAATGAAAAATGATGCGAAAAAATTAAATGTTAATAATAATAGTATTGATTACGCCTTTATAGATCCTCCATACGGAGGAGTAGTGCCGTATGCAGAACTTAATCTTTTTTATAGTGCATGGTTAGGAGAAAAGGAGGATTTACAAAATGAAATAATAATTCCCATGGATTATGACAAAAAAATTGAATTTGTAGAAAGATGGGGGAATAAATTAGAAGCAGCATTTAAGGAAGTGTATAGGGTATTAAAGCCAGGGGCATACTTTACTATAGTTTTTCAAAGTAGATTTAATGAAATATGGAATGAATTACGAGATATAATGAACAATAGAATAGGATTTGAATTTATTAATATAGTTAAAAATGATAGAGGAACAACATTCCACACGAATAATTCAAATGACACTAATCCAGAAAGTGCATTTATTACATATAGAAAGCCAATTAATGAAATTGCTATAACACATATCGAAAGTGAAGGGATAAATGGGAAGGATGTATTCGGAATATTTCCACTAAAAGAACTTCAGCAAGAATTATCTTTAAGAGAAGTACAAACGAAAATTATTTATTTAGTTCATAAATATAAGTTAGATAAAGTACCATCAGATAATGAAATAAAATGTTGGTTAGAAAGTATATGTACATTTAGTAATAATAAGTATAAATTAAAATAGTTATAAATAATAGTCAGTATGAAAAACATACTGACTATTATTTATAATCTTATTAATTGTGAGGGGTTGTTAATATCAGAGTCAACCAATGAAAAAGCTTTTAGTAAAGAGATTAAAAATGGGATACGGTGTTCTAAACTACTTCGAGCAGGGATGCTAATATCAATAAGATTTAAGTAGTCACTTACTGAAGGGATTGTCCAAAAGTTATCATATAATTCTGAAATTAGAATTATTCCAGTAGGGTGATTAGATACATAATCAACAAGAAGTCTGAAAATATTTAAGTTGCTAAATATTTCATATAATCTTGATTTAGATAAATCATCTAAATTTCGAATGAAGTTAATATAGTAATCTACGTTATTATGTTTCATTCTCCAAGTTGTATTAGAGTTAGTGTAAAAATCATAAAAATCTGAATTAGTAACATTGTTGTTAAGTACTTCTAATAATTTAAGACCATTATTGCTTAGTGTCAAAGAAAATGAGGGATTATTCGTATTTTCAGGAAGTCTATAATCAAATAATAATAATAATTCCATACAAGCTGCAACTTTATAATTTGTTTGCCTTACAGTAGTTCCATCTGTACCAGTTGTTGAACTATTAAATAATCTTAATCTATAATCAAGTAATCCATCACCTAATGATTTAATAATATAAAAAATATGACCTAAATGAACACCTTGAGGAATGTGATAGTAATTTTTTGTAAATCCGTCTATATGTTGAATAAAGTTATTGTATGAACCATAAAGGGAATCATAAGTTTCAATACAATTAGTAGTTACAATAGGATTGGTATATATAGTAGTAATATCATTATTTGGAACAACTATTTCTTCGTCTTCAATATTATTATGATAACGATCAGATATGTCATGACTTATTCTAGGAGCAGTAAACCTTTCAGACCCAAAAATTCTTTCGTGAGAATTCGATGAATGTTCACGAGTTAAACCATTACGATTTATGATTTCTTCTGAGTAAATATAACCTCTTTCATGTAAATTATAAATTAATTCCGTAGTGACTTTCAGACAACAATTATTAGAGGTATTTGTGTAAAGTTTAAATAATTCTTGAATATCTGTATATGTTTGAGGTGTATCACAGTCATTAAGTTGGAGTTCGCCATAAATATTTGTTTCATAATTGGTAAATAATCCACCGGAAGTCAAATTGCTAGAGCCTGAAGAAAACCAAATATTATTTTCTGATTCGAAGAGATATACTTTAGGATGAAAAGTTTGCGTTGGAACTTCAGAGTGATAAATATAAAGTTCATCACATAGAACCAGTAATCTTTGAATAGCCTCTAATGAAGTATTATGTTGATCGATACCTACAGTACCGATAACTTGCCCACCATTAGATTTAAATGAGTTTATTGTATTTTCTAAATATCTAACTCCACTTAATTTAGCATAGGCTACAATGAATTTAAAAGAATTATAATTTTCATTTAGATTAGATAATAATAATGTACCTAAATTTCCGTTACTAGGTTGATTTAATAAATACATAAAATTACTCCTTTTATATAATAAATTTCTATTTAATCATAACATATAATGTGGAAAAAATGATAAAATATGAGATATTATTTAATATATTAAATCGTTATAAAAATATTAAGTTTAGGAGAAAAGCTATTTAAGATATAGTCATATATAATAAATAGCAATTTATATTAAATTATAGGATACAATGATAAAGAATAAGCATAAGTGAATTGAAATGTGTTCATAGTATCTAAAGGATAAACATAATATAGATTTTTAAAAATCACACACTAGTAGGTATTTTTATTTTGCTTAAATATCTATAATGATACAAATATCATAGAATATAAATTGACATAATAAATAAAAGAGGTGGCGAATTTATTGAAGCAAGGGTTATATGAGCAAGTAATTAATAGTGAAATACAAGAACAACTTAAAGTTATGGAAAATGAAAAGTTTATTATAGAGAAAAGCAAAATAGATAATGAAGAAGCTAAAGCTATTCTTTCTCAATATATTTCTAGGGTGATTAGGAAGTCTTTGAATTATATTAGAGATAAGGAAAAAGAAGATAGTGATAAGTTATTAAAACAAATAGAGGCTTGTAATAATATTATTAACATATTAAGTGAAGTGTCTAATGAAGATGATATTAAGAAGTATGAAATAGATAAAAATGGGGAAATACTTAATGCTTTGTATAGTAAGGTTAATAATAAAAAGGCTTTAAAGAAGGAAAAGTTAGTAAGGCCTGCAACGCCTTTATCTCAGAGTTCTTTATTTACAGGGGCTTCCTTGGAGCCTAATATGCTTGGTGAATTAAATAAGGAAATATTAACTTCTGATTCTATTGATTTATTAGTTTCTTTTGTAAAATGGAGTGGTCTTAGATGTATAATTGATAGTCTTAGAGAAGCTACAATGTCTGGAAAGAAATTAAGGATAATTACAACTTCTTATATGGGTGCTACTGATGTAAAAGCAATAGATGAATTAAGTAAGTTACCTAATACAGAAATTAAGATATCTTATGATACAGAAAGAACTAGATTGCATGCAAAGGCTTATATGTTTAAAAGGGATACAGGCTTTACTACTGCATATATTGGTTCTTCTAATCTTTCTAATGCTGCTTTAACTTCTGGTTTAGAATGGAATATAAAAATAACAGAGCAGGATTCCTTTGATATTATAAAAAAGTTTGAAGCTACTTTTGAAAGCTATTGGAATGATGGGGAATTTATATCTTATTTAGGAACTGATGAAGATAAAAATATATTAAAGAGATCATTAAATAAGGAAAAAAGAATTGATGAAGAAGAATTAAATTTTTCTTTTGATATAAGGCCTTATGCTTATCAAAAGGAGATATTAGATAAATTAAGAGTTGAAAGAGAAATATTTAATAAAAATAAGAATCTTGTTATTGCAGCAACAGGAGTAGGTAAGACAGTAATTTCAGCTTTTGATTATAAGAATTTTTGTAGAGAAAATAAGAAACAGCCAAATAGATTATTGTTTGTTGTTCATCGTGAAGAAATTCTTAGACAAGCAAGAGATACCTTTAGAGCAATACTTAAGGATAATAACTTTGGTGATTTAATGGTTGGCGGTAATGCTCCAGATAGTTTAGAGCATTTATTTGTTTCTATTCAAAGCTTAAATAGTAAGGATTTATGTGAAATAACTACAGAGGAGTATTATGACTTTATTATAGTAGATGAATTTCACCATGCAGCAGCTCCATCTTATCAAAAGTTATTAAGTTATTATAAGCCAAAGGTTTTATTAGGGTTAACAGCAACTCCAGAAAGAAATGATAATAAGGATATATTTAAATATTTTGAAGATAGAATTTCAGGGGAAATAAGATTACCAGAAGCTATTGATAGAAAGTTATTAAGTCCTTTTCAATATTTTGCCGTATCTGATTTAGTAGATTTATCAAAAGTAAAATGGCAAAGAAAAGGCTATA
The DNA here is from genome assembly GCF_050585245.1 of Clostridium nigeriense. Classification (GTDB taxonomy): domain Bacteria; phylum Bacillota; class Clostridia; order Clostridiales; family Clostridiaceae; genus Clostridium; species Clostridium nigeriense_A. Next base: position 696,060 of record NZ_JBNOOF010000001.1, on the reverse strand, counting down.
ATATAAGTGATTTAGATAAGGTTTATACAGGAAATGATATAAGAGCAAATGAAATAGTAAATGCTTTAAATAAATATGTAACTGATATTGATGATGTTATAGGTTTAGGTTTCTGTGTAAGTAAAGAACATGCAAAGTTTATGGCTAAAAGGTTTAATGAATTTGGAATTGAATCTATAGCTTTAACTGATGAAAGTAAGAAAGATGAAAGATCTGAAGCTAAGAAAAGATTAGTAAATAAAGAAATTAAATTTATATTTGTTGTAGATTTATATAATGAAGGTGTAGATATTCCAGAAATAAATACAATATTATTCTTAAGACCAACTGAAAGCTTAACAGTATTTTTACAACAGCTTGGAAGAGGTTTAAGACTTCATGAAGATAAAGAATGTTTAACTGTTTTAGATTTTGTAGGGCAAGCTCATAAAAATTATAGCTTTGAAGAAAAATTTAGAGTGTTAATTGGAAGAAGTAACAAGGCTGTAAAAGAATATATTGAAAATGGATTTTTAACCTTACCAAAAGGCTGTTATATTCACTTAGAAAAAGAGGCTAAAGAATATATTTTAAGAAATATAAAATCTTCATCTAATACAAAAGTAAATTTAATTAATAAACTTAAGTCTTTTAAAATAGATACTAACTTAGAATTAACATTAGAAAACTTTTTAGAATATCATAACTTATCTTTAGTAGATTTTTATGGAAAAGGTAAAGATAGAAGTTTTTCTAGAATGTGTGTATTAGCAGGTGAAAGAGAAGATTTTAATGATAGTAATGAAGAAGAAATAACAAAGAAGTTAAGTAATTTATTATCTATAAATTCAAGAAGATTTATAGAATTTATTATTAATTTATTAAAGAATAATAGTGATATTAATAATGTTGAATTTAATAAAGAAGAAAGCTTAATGATTAATATGCTGTATTATATTTTCTATAATGATTCACCACAAAAGATAGGTTTAGCTTCATTAAAAGAAGGTGTTAATAGATTACTTAATAATAAAATTATGATGAGTGAAGTTTGTGATATATTAAATTATAATTATAAGCATTTAGAGTTTGTAGATAAAAAAGTAGATTTAGCCTTTGAATGCCCTTTAGATCTACATTGTGATTATACAACAGATGTAATAATGGCTGCCTTTGAATATTATAATGAAGATAAAAAGCCTGCATTTAGAGAAGGTGTTAAGTACTTTGAAGATAAGAAAATAGATATATTCTTTATTACACTAAATAAAAGTGATAAAGACTTTTCACCTTCAACATTATATGAAGATTATGCAATAAACGAAAAATTGTTTCATTGGCAAACTCAATCAAGAACTTCTGTTGAAAGTGCAACGGGACAAAGATATATTAATCACTTAAAAACAGGAAATAAGATAGCCTTATTTGTTAGAGAATATAAATCAAAGGATGGACTAACATCACCATTTACTTATTTAGGCACTTGTGAGTATAGAAGCCATAGTGGAAATAAACCAATAAGCTTTATATGGGAGCTAAAGGAAGAAATCCCTCCTAGGATGATAAATAAAGCAAATAAATCAATTATAATTTAATGGATAGATAGTGATACATCATAAAAAATAGGTATCAAATAAAATATAGGTTAAAGGAAATAGAAGGTATGAAAGTAATAGAGGTAGTTGCAGCAATAATTAAAAAAGAAGATAAAATATTTATTACCCGCAGAAGCTATGGTGAATTCAAAGATATGTGGGAATTTCCAGGTGGAAAGATAGAATCAGGTGAAACTAGGCATGATGCATTAGTACGAGAAATTAAAGAAGAACTTGAGTTAGATATTAATAATTTAGATTATTTAACAACAGTAGAATATGATTATCCTAATTTTCATTTAACAATGCATTGTTTTATTTGTGAAATATGTGGTGGAAAGTTAAATTTAAATGCACATAATGATGCAAAATGGGTTTCATTGGATGAATTATCATCACAAAATTGGGTGCCAGCAGATGTTGAAGTAGTTAAAAACTTAGTAGGAGTTTACTAAGTGAGTGATGCTATTATTTAATAAAAGATAGAAGTAGTTAATATGTAAATATCTTTATGAATATCATGGAGAAAAAGTTATTGTTTTAATAGATGAATATGATACACCAATTCAACATAGCTATTTTTCTGGAATTTATGATGAAACTATAAGCTTTATGAGAAACTTTCTTTCTAATACATTAAAGGATAATATATATTTAGAAAAAGCTATGCTTACAGGAATATTAAGAGTGGCTAGAGAATCAGGATATGGAAGATATGATGTAATGGTAATACCTAAAGATATAAAAAAGCCTGGAATTATTATTGAATTTAAAAGAGCAAGAAAAACAAATAAAAAATCAATACAAGAGCTAATAGAAGAAGCAAAAAATCAAATAGAAGATAAAAAATATGAAATGGAACTTTTGAGCAGAGGAATAACTAATATTAAAAAACTTGTTATAGTATTCAAAGGAAAAGAAGTTTTTTATAAGTGATGTAAGTTAAATCAAATAAATTCTATTATCATTTGTAATTTCATTAGATTCAGGTTATAATTATAAAAAAATAAATATAGAGTGTAATAGGTTTTTAGAATTTTAATGTAAAATTCTAGGATTAAAAGGGAAAGTGGTTAGAATCCACTGCAGCCCCCGCTACTGTAATAGCTGACAAATCTCTGATAAAGACCACTGATTAGAATTAATAGAAAAATTGGGAAGGTAGAGAGGCGGATGAAGCTTAAGTCAGGAGACCTGCCTATTATAAAACCATGCTTCGGAGGGAGGCTAAGGAGATATTTGAAAATATTGAATGCTTTTATTAGTTATTTTGTTATTTCTAATAAGGCTTTTTGATGTGCAAAAATTTTCTAGCGTCCTTAAAATAGGGCGCTTTTTATTTTTTAGGAATTTATAAAAAGATTAGCCTATGAATAACTTTTTATAAATTCCATCATTAAGCTTTGAAGTGCATCTATTAATTTTGCGATGACTTGGAGCGTAGCGACGGAATAAGCAAAATTACATAGATTCACTTTTTTATTTGAAAAATATGTAGTGATAGGGAGATGTAAATGAAAAAAGCTATAATAGTTGCTAGTTTTGGGACTAGCTATGAAAATGCGTTAAAGAACTCGATAGAAGTTATAGAAAAGGAAATAGAAGAAAATTTTAATGAGTATGATATTTTTAGAGCGTTCACTTCTCACAAAATTATTAAAAAGTTAAAGGTAACTAAGAATATTAATATACTAACTCCAGAAGAAGTATTAGAAAAACTTTATGAAGATGGATATGATGAGGTTATAATCCAGCCATTGCATATAATTCCAGGAGAAGAATATGATTATATAAAAAATATAAAAAAAGAATTTAAAGAAAAGTTTTCTAGTATAAAAATTGGAAGACCTATTTTTTATTATCAAGGTGTTGAGGGAGTTCCAGATGATTATAGTTTATTTATTAAATCTATAGATAATATATTAAAAGAAAATAAAAATGTAGTTCTATTTGGACATGGGACAGCTCATCCATCAGCATCAGTTTATGGATGTATACAAACTGTTTTAGAAGATGAAGGTTATCAAAATGTTTTTGTAGGTACAGTGGAAGGATATCCAAGCTTAAATAATGTTTTAAATAGATTAAAGAGAAAGAACATAAAAGAAGTGTTATTAATGCCATTAATGGTAGTAGCAGGAGATCATGTTTTAAATGATATGGCATCAGAAGAAGAAGATTCTTGGAAAACAATATTAGAGTCAGAAGGAATAAAGGTTAATTTATTTATGAAAGGCCTTGGTGAAATAAAAGAATTTAGAGATTTATATATAGATAGAATAGAAGATGTGATAAATGATAGATATAAAAAAGTAGGAATAACTAAGAAAGGAATAAAGAATGAAAACACTAATAATTTCGTCAAATTGTAGTGGCGGAGGTAAGACTACTTTTACATTAGGGTTAATGAATGCATTAAAAAATAGAGGCTATGAGGTTCAAGGGTTTAAGTCTGGACCAGATTATATAGATACAGCATTTCATACAGATATAACAGGAAAAGTTTCAAGAAATTTAGATATTTTCTTAATGGGCGAAGAGGGGGTTAGAGCATCATTTAGTAGAGGAGAAGGTGACTTAGCCATAGTTGAAGGGGTTATGGGATTATATGATGGAAAGGGAATAACAGATGATTATTCTACTTATTCAGTTTCAAAGGTATTAGATAATGCACCAATAGTATTAGTAATAACTCCAAAAGCTCAAAGTCTAACTATATGTGCAGAAATAAATGGAATTAAAAATTTTAGAGATGCTAATATAATTGGAGTTGTTTTAAATAATGTTAGTGATAAATATTATATTTTATTAAAAAAATTAATAGAAGAGCATTGTGATATAAAGGTTTTTGGATATATACCTAGAAATGAAAATCTTAAATTAGAAAGTAGGCATTTAGGATTAATACAAAGCATAGAGGTTCCTGATATAAAGAAAAAAATAGATTTATGCTCAGAACTTATAGAAAAATATGTAGATATTGATTCGTTAATTTTAAATTTTAAGGATGTAAAAAAGAGAGAAGATAGATTTCATTTAAAACAACTTAAGAAAAGAATAGCTATTGCCTATGATGAAGCTTTTAGATTTTATTATAAAGAAAATATAGAGCTATTAGAAGAGATAGGGGAAGTTATATATTTTAGTCCATTAAAAGATAAGGAATTACCAAAGAATATAGACTTTTTATATTTAGGAGGGGGCTACCCAGAGATATTTAAAGATAGGTTAAGTAAAAATAAATCTATGATAGAAAGTATAAAAAATGCTTTAGATAATGGATTAAATTGCTATGCAGAATGTGGTGGCCTTATGTATTTAATGGAGGAAATAGATGGAGAAAAGCTTGTAGGCTTTTTTGAGGGAAATAGTGAAATGACAAAAACTCTAAATAGATTTGGATATGCCACTATAAATGTTGATAATATTAAAATTAATTGTCATGAATTTCATAAATCTAAAGTTAATACTAATGAAAAAGCTATTTATGAAATAGAAAAAGTAAATTATAATAATGAGAAAATAAGTTGGAACTGTGGATATAAAAAGAAGAATACTTTAGCAGGATATCCCCATGTTCACTTCTTTGGAAATTTAGAATTCTTAAAATATATTTTAAATTGGAAAGAGGAAAAATAATGAGTTATGTAAAGAATCCTATGGATATAGAAAATAAAAGCTTTGAAATAATAGAAAAAGAAATGAAAAATCATAGTTATAGCATAGATGAGCTTAAGATAATAAAAAGAGTTATACATACAACAGCAGATTTTGAATATGAAGAACTTATAGAAATGAGTGATGATTTCATAGAAGCTGGTAAGAGTGTATTAAAAAATAAGCCTATTATATACACAGATACTAATATGGCTCTTTCTGGGATAAATAAAAGAGCTTTAGGAAAATTAGGAGCAGAAGCTATTTGCTATGTAAATTTAGAAGAAGTTCATAAAGAGGCAAAGGAAAAGAATATAACTAGGTCTATGGCAGCAGTAGAAAAAGCTGTTAATGATAATGTAGATGTATTTGTATTTGGAAATGCGCCAACTGCATTATTTAAATTAAAAGAACTTATAAAAGAAAAGAAAGTTACACCTAAATTAATAGTAGCAGTGCCAGTAGGTTTTGTAGGGGCTAGTGAAAGTAAGGAAAATATGAAGGATTTAAATATTCCATATATTACAGTAAGGGGAAGAAAAGGTGGTAGCACAGTAGCTGCAGCAATAATTAATGCACTTATGTATATGTGTGTTGAAAGGTAGAAATATGTTAGATCTTTATGTTGAAAGTGGAGGAAAAAAGCTAAGGTGTGGCTATACAACAGGTTCAACAGCAACAGCAGCAGCTAAAGCAGCAGCATATATGCTATTTAATAATGTTGATCTAGATTATATAGATATTTATACTCCTAAAGGAATTAAATTAAATGTAAAAATAAATTCAATAGAACGAGGAGAAAACTATGTTAAAGCATCGGTTATTAAAGATGGCGGTGATGATATAGATGCAACAGATGGAATAGAGATATTTGCTAAGGCAGAGATAGGAAAAGAAAAATTTAATTTAACAGGTGGCATTGGAGTTGGAATTGTTACTAAGGAAGGGCTTGCAATAGAACCAGGTGAATATGCTATAAATCCTGTTCCAAGAAAAATGATAGAAAAAGAAGTTTTGTCTATAACTCCGGAGAATTTAGGTGTTAAAATTTCAATATCTGTACCAGAAGGAGTAAAGGTTGCTGAAAAGACATTTAATCCACGACTTGGAATAGTAGGTGGAATTTCTATTCTAGGAACTACTGGTATAGTTTATCCAATGTCTGAAGATGCTCTTAAAGAATCTATAAAAATAGAAATTACACAAAAATCTATTAAAAGTAAAAGGTTAGTAATAACCTTTGGAAATATGGGTGAAAGATGTGCTAAGTCTTTAGGTTTTAAAGACGAAGAAATTGTTATAGCTTCTAACTTTATAGGATTTGCTATAGAAAGTTGTATTGGAGCAAAGGTTAAAGAAATAGTTTTAGTAGGTCATATAGGAAAGATTAGTAAAGTAGCATATGGATGTTTTAATACACATAGCAGGGTAAATGATGTAAGGCTTGAAGTTATTGGATTAGAACTAGCTTTATTAGGATATGATATAGATTTTGTAAAAGAAGTTTTAAAACAAAAAACTTCTGAGGGAGCTGTTGATTTTTTAGGTGAAGGATATGAAGAATTATATAGAGTTATAGGAAGAAAGATAGTAGAAAGAATGAAAATATATTCTTATGATGAATTAAAATGTGATGCCATAATGTATTATGGTTTTAGAGATTGTAAGGTTTTATATAATTCTTTGGAGGATATTTAATATGATTTATATTGTTGGATTAGGGCCAGGACATAGAGATTATATGACTAGGAAGGCCTTAGATATATTAGAAAAAAGTGATATTATAATAGGTTTTAATAGAGCAATAAATTCTTTAGATTTCGTAGGAAAAAGAAAGGTAAAAATAAAATCATTAAATGAAATATTAGATATAGTAAATGATTATAAAAGTCAAGAAACAATATCAATTATAGCTTCAGGAGATCCTTGTTTCTTTGGTATAGCTGAATATATAAGTAAAAATATAGATGAAAAAATAGAAGTTATAGCAGGAATAAGTTCCTTTCAATATTTAATGACTAAAATTAATAAATCTTGGAGTAAAGCATATACAGGAAGCTTGCATGGAAGGGAAGAGGAATTTATAAAAAAAGTTAAAGAAAATATCATTAGCATATGGCTTTGTGATAGTAAAAATTCACCACAAAAATTATGTGCAGACCTTATTAAAGAAAAAATAGAGTGTAATGTAATTATAGGTGAAAATTTATCTTATGAAAATGAGGTTATATTAGAAGGAAAAGCCCATGAATTTATAGATAAATCCTTTTCTGATTTATCAGTAATCATAGTAGAAAGAAGGAATATAAGTGATATTAATTAAAGATGAGGAATTTATTAGAGGAAAAGCTCCTATGACTAAGGAGGATATAAGAGCATTATCTATTTGGAAAATGAATTTAAGTGATAAGTCTAATGTCCTAGATATAGGATCAGGTACAGGAACTATAACAGTACAATCTGCAATGATAGCTAAAAATGGGAAAGTTTATTCTATAGAAAGAAATGAGGATGCCTACAATACTTCTCTTAAAAATATTGAAAAATTTAAAGCTACAAATGTTTTATTAGAAAAGGGAGAAGCTAAAGATATTTTAGATAACTATATAGAAAACAAACTAAGTTTTGATTCAATATTTATAGGGGGATCTGGTGGAGACTTAGAGCTATTAATTGAAAAAAGTGACTTATTATTAAAAAATAAAGGAACACTAGTGATGAATTTTATAACATTAAATAATGCTTATAAAGGAATCGAGAAGATAAAAAGTTTAAAATACAAAACAGAAATACTGTCAGTAAATATAAGTAAAAGTAAAGAGAATAGTTATATGATGATAGCTAATAATCCAATTTACATAATTAGTTGTTATAAAGGAGAAGTTTAAATATGTCAATTTTATATGGAATAGGTGTAGGACCAGGAGATAAAGAATTAGTTACAGTTAAAGCTGTTAAAGCTATTAAAAACAGTGATGTTATAGTTGCGCCAAGTGCTATGGAAGGTGGAGAAAGTATAGCATTAGAAACTGTTAGAGAATATATAGAGGATAAAACGGAAGTTGTGATTAAGCATTTTCCAATGGGAAAAAAAGATAAAGAAATCAAGGTTAAGGAAGCTTATGACTTTATAGAAGGAAAGTTAAATGAGGGGAAGGTAGTATCTTTCTTAACTATTGGAGATCCATTTGTATATAGCACCTATATTCATTTATTAACTCATATGAAAGAAAAGAAGTTTAAAGTTGAAACTATAGCGGGAATAACTTCATTTTGTGCAGCAGCAAGTATTGTTGAGAGAACATTAGTAGTAGGTAACAATAGATTAGTTATATTACCAGCAAAGAAAGTAAATGAAATAACTGATGAAAAATACGTAGTTATTATGAAAGTGTACAAGCATGAAAAAGAAGTAATAGATACTTTAGAAGAAAAAGGGTTTACTGATTATGTATATGTAAGTAGAGCAGGAAGAGAAGGGGAGTTAATTTTAACAGATAAAGAGGAAATAATAAATTCAAGAGATTATATGTCTTTAATTTTAGCAAGTAAATAATAGAGGGGAATAAGTATGGTTTATTTTATAGGCGCAGGTCCAGGAGATGTTGATTTAATTACAGTTAAGGGTAGAAATATATTAGAAGAAGCAGATATTGTTATATATGCAGGTTCATTAGTGGCAAAGGAACATATGGATTTTTGTAAAAAAGAAGTTGAAATATATAATTCAGCAACTATGACTTTAGATGAAGTTATAGAAGTAATTAAAAATAATAGAGATAAATCTATAGTTAGACTTCATACAGGCGATCCATCTATATATGGTGCTATTAAAGAGCAAATGGATGAATTAGATAAATTAGAAATAAAATATGAAGTTGTTCCAGGAGTAAGTTCATTTGTAGCAGCAGCTGCAGCAATAAAAAAAGAATTTACTTTGCCATCAGTAAGTCAAACTGTAATATTAACTAGGGTTGAAGGAAGAACTAAGGTTCCAGAAGGTGAAGATTTAGAAAATTTAGCTAAGATAGGAGCTTCCATGGCTATATTTTTATCTATTTCAATGATAGACAAAGTTGTAGATAAATTAAGAAAGGGATATGGGAAAAATGTACCTATAGCAGTAGTAGCTAGAGCAACTTGGGAAGATGAAAAGATATTAATAGGGACTTTAGATGATATTTCAGAGAAAGTTAAAGCTGAAGGAATTAATAAATGTGCACAAATATTAGTAGGTGACTTTATTAATTGTGACTATGAAAAGAGTCTTTTATATGATAAAAGCTTTACTCATATGTATAGAAAAGGAATAGAGTAATATGCTTGCAGTTATTAGTGTTACTGAACTTGGTGATGAAATAGGAAGAAAAATTAATAATGAATTTGGTGGAAAAGTTTATTATAAGTCTAAAATAAAGAACTTTAGTTTAGATGAAATAGTAAAGGAAACTTTTAAAGAATGTGATTCAATAATATTTATAAGTTCAACTGGAATAGCAGTAAGGGCAATTTCAAGTTATTTAAAATCAAAGGATGTAGACCCAGCAGTAGTTGTCGTTGATGTATGCAATAAATTTACTATAAGCTTAGTTTCAGGGCATTTAGGAGGAGCTAATAAACTTGCTCTAGAGGTTTCAAATTTATTAGAAAACACTCCTGTCATAACAACAGCAACAGATAATTTAAATAAGAAAGCTCCAGATATAATAGCAAAAGAAAATAATCTAATAATAGAAAGTTTAGATAAAGCTAAAGAGATAGCAGCTAGGTTAGTTAATGGGAAAAGTGTTTATTTTAAAGATGATTTAAATAAAATTAAATGTCCAAAGGGATATATAAATAGTGATGAAATTAAAAAAAATATGCTTTGGATTACAGATAGATTAAACTATGATGAAGCTATACTTAGGCTTATAAGAAAAAATATAGTTCTTGGAATTGGATGTAGAAAAAACACATCTTCAGAAAAAATGATTAATTTTATAGAGAAAACTTTAGAAGAAAATGAAATAGATATAAGAAGTGTTAAGGTAGTTGCATCTATAGATATAAAAAGTGATGAAAAGGCTATTTTAGATTTAAAGGATAGGCTTAATGTAGACTTAAAATTCTTTACTAAAGAAGAAATTAAAAAAGTCCATAATAACTATGAAGGTAGTGACTTTGTAGAAAAAAACATTGGAGTTAGAGCTGTAAGTCAGCCTGTTGTAGAGTTATTAGGCGGAGAAATAATTATAGATAAGATAAAGTTTGATGGGATTACATTAACTGTTGGAAGAATAATTTAAGAGAAGAATTTATTTTTAAGTAAAATTTGAAATATAAAAAAGAAATTTAATTTGTATATAAGAAATATATTAAAAATGGAGGTACATATGGGAAAGTTATATGTAATAGGAATAGGTCCAGGTGGTTTAGATCATATGACAATAATGGCAAAAAAGGCTATTGAGGAAAGTGAAGTAGTAGTTGGATATATAAAATATATAGATATGATAAAGCCTATGATAGAAGGAAAAGAAGTTTTTAGTACTGGCATGAGAGGCGAAGAACAAAGATGTAGGGAAGCCTTAAGGTTATCAAAGGATAAGATAGTTGCATTAGTAAGTACAGGTGACTCTGGCATATATGGTATGGCAGGATTAGTTCTAGAGCTTATGCAGGATGAAGATGTAGAAATAATACCAGGATTAACAGCTTCAAGTGCAGCTGGTTCAATACTAGGAGCTCCACTTATGCATGATAATTGTAATATAAGCTTAAGTGATTTAATGACACCTTATGATCTTATAAAAAAGAGAGTCGAAAATGCAGCAGATGCAGATTTTATTATTTCATTATATAATCCAAGAAGTAAGGGAAGACCACACTATCTAAAAGAATGTATAGATATAATAAGAAAGTATAGAAAAGATGATACTCCAATAGCTGTTGTAAGACATGCTTTAAGGGAAGGACAAGAGGTTAGATTATTTACATTAGAAAATTTTGATGAAAGCATAGTGGACATGTTCTCTATAGTTATAGTAGGAAATACTCAAAGTTATATTAAGAATGATAAATTTATAACTCCAAGAGGTTATAAGATATGATAGGATTTGTTCTTGGAACATCTGAAGGTAATGAAATATTAGAAAAAGTAAATAAAATAACAGACAATATAGTAATATCAACAGCTACTAATTATGGTGGAGAGCTTTTAAAAAAATATAAATTTAAGCATTTAAACACACAACCTTTAGATGAAGAAAAATTTAAAAAGTTAATTAAAGATTTTAATATAAAATTATTTGTTGATGCATCACATCCATATGCAAAGGAAGTATCAAAGACATTAATTAAAGCTTGTGATGATTTAAATATTGAATATGTAAGATATGAAAGAAAAAGTCACCTTGATAATATATGTGATGATAAAATTATTAAAATAGATAGTTATGAAGAGTTACCAGAAGCATTAAAAGATATAGATGGAAATGTATTAAACACAACAGGAAGCAATAATGCAGGGCTTATAAATAGTTTAAATATAAAAAATAGAATAATACATAGGGTATTACCCTTACCTAACATACTTCAAAAACTTATAGATTCAGGAATTAAAATAGAAGATATAATTGCTATAAAAGGTCCTTTTGGTAAAGAAATAAATGATGGAATAGTAAAGGAATATAAAATAAAAGCAATTATAACTAAGGATAGTGGAATAGAAGGTGGAATGAAAGAAAAAATAGAATCTGCCTTAGAAAATAATACTAAGATAATAGTAATAAATAGACCAGTAGTTAAATATAAAAGAATTTATGAAAATATAGATGATTTAATAGAATTTATAAGTATTACTTATAATTTTTTATATTATTAATACACTAACATAAATAGGTGTGTACTTATCATTTAAATATGAGAAGTACACACCTTATTTTTAATGCCTAAGAAAGCATAAGAAGAGTTTTATTATTAGTTATCAGTATTTAAGAAAAATCTAAGAAATGAATTAGAAGAAATTTTGTTTAGAAAAATAATTTTATATAGTTGTTATAAATTGTAATTGGATAAATTATAAGATATAATAAACCTAAAATGTTATTATTATGGGATATTAAATTTAATCTTGAATATAAGAAAAATAATCTGGAGGCAAGATAATGGATAAAAAGGATTTTTCTGATTTAGAAGATCAAATTATGTCTACAGTTACAAATGCACTTAAGGCCATAGATTTTGCTAATTTAAAAAGAGATATTAGCGATAAAACTGAGGACACTTTAAATGAGTTTAAATCGAAATTTAATGAATATAGTGAAAAAATAGAAAGCAAATATAGGACTATAAATAAAAAGGCTAAAAACGATATATCAACATATATTAGTAAAAGACCAGTTGGAAGTATATCAGGAGTAATTTATACAGTATTCGGATCCATTGGAAGCCTGATTTTTGGCTTTTTAGTATTTATATTTTTGATATTTATGATATTTTTGGGTGGTGTTATAGCAAATATTTATATCGCCTTTGGCGTTTTATTTGCATTTTTTGCAGTAAGTTTAGGTTTACTTTTAAGAGGAGTAAATTTAAGAAAAAGAGTAAAGCGATTTAAGACTTATGTAAGATTTATTGAAGACAATAGTTATTGCTTAATTAAAGATTTAGCGAGATTTGCAAAAGAAAAGGAAGCTTTTGTAATTAAAGACTTAAATAAAATGATTAATTTAGGAATGTTTTTAGAAGGGCATATAGATGAAGAAAAAACTTACTTTATGTTAAATGATGAAGTTTATGGGGACTATTTAAATTTAAAAAAACAACAAATGGATAAAGAAAAATTAAATAAAAAAGAAGAAGTAAATGAAGATGAAAATTGTTCAGAAAAAGAAAAACTAAATTCTATAATTAAAATGGGAAGAAGTTATATTGAACAAATAAAAGCTGTAAGAAATGAACTTTATAAAGAAGAAGTAGCTATAAAGTTAGATAAATTACAAAGTGTTGCAAATCAAATTCTTAATTATGTAGAGAAAAATCCTAAAAAGCTACAAGAAGTTAATAAATTTATAAATCATTACCTTCCTATTACTATAAAACTTATTAATTCATATAAAGAGCTAAATAATCAATTAGTTCAAGGAGAAAATATTAAAAATGCTAAAAGTGAAATTGAAAAAAGTATTGATCTTATAGATAATGCTTTTGAAAATTTATTAGATGATTTATATGAAGATGTTGTGTTAGATATTTCTACAGATATTTCTGTTCTTAAAACCTTATTTAAACAAGAGGGATTAACCGAGGAAGATTTTAAAAAATAAGTTTAAAGTAAAAAGGAGACATTTAAAATGAGTGATGAATTTAAAGATGATATTAATATAAAACCAGAATTAACCTTTGAACCATTGAAAGAGGAAGTTATTGATATAAAAGTAAATGAAGAAAAAAAAGAAGAAATAATTGATGAAATCCATCTGACAGAAGAAGAAAAAAAGATGGTAGATCAATTTGTAGATAAAATAGAAATAACTAATTCAAATTCTATTTTACAATATGGAGTAGGTGCTCAAAAGAAAATTTCTGATTTTTCAGAAACAGCATTAAATAATGTAAAAACTAAAGATTTAGGTGAAGTTGGTGAAATGCTATCTAGTGTAGTTTATGAGTTAAAGAATTTTGAAGAATCAGAAGAGAAAAAAGGAATTTTAGGCTTCTTTAAAAAAGGCAAAGACAAGATTTCTCAAATGAAAGTAAAGTATGATAAGGTAGAAAATAATATTGGAAAAATGTGCGATATTCTTGAAAAACATCAAATACAGCTTTTAAAAGATATTGCTATGTTGGATAAAATGTATGAAATAAATAAAGTATATTTTAAAGAACTTTCTATGTATATACTAGCTGGAAAAAAGAAACTTCAAAAATTAGAAAAAGAAGAGCTTCCTAGATTACAAGAAAAAGCAAGAAAAAGTGGACTTCCTCAGGATGCTCAAGAAGTAAATGATTTTATTGCTCTTTGCAATCGCTTTGAAAAGAAAATTCACGATTTAGAATTGACGAAAATGATTTCTCTGCAGATGGCTCCTCAAATTCGTTTAATTCAAAACAATGATTCTTTAATGTCTGAAAAAATACAATCTACAATTGTAAATACTATTCCACTTTGGAAAAGTCAAATAGTTTTAGCACTTGGAGTTGCACATTCTAGTAATGCAGCAAAGGTTCAAAGAGAAGTAACAGATATGACAAATGAACTTTTACGTAAAAATGCAGAAATATTAAAAACTTCAACTATAGAAACTGCAAAAGAATCTGAAAGAGGAATCGTTGACATTGATACACTTAGAGTTACTAATGAATCATTAATTTCAACTCTTGATGAAATACTTCACATACAAACAGAAGGACGTCAAAAGCGTAGAGAAGCTGAATTAGAATTAAGAAATATAGAAGATCAATTAAAAAATAAACTTTTAGATTTTAAGTATTAATATATAGGGAATATAAATATTAGATTAGAAATTTAATAATAATTAAAATGGGCTACTAGGAATAATAGAAAATAATCCTAGTAGTTCTTATATTATCTATTAATAGGAGTATAGTTAATAGTAGCTTCTTCATCAGTTCTTTCGATTTTAGAAATTACAGGTCTTAAACCATCATTATAGCTTACAATTGCAACTCCAGGTGTTTCAATCCAATCACCGTAATAAAAAGTTTCACTTCCATGAGATAATGCAAAAACATATTGATAAATTGCTTTCCAAGCTTAATCACAAAACCCTTCAGGTTTTGCATAATCAGCAAAAAATATTTCTCCTTCTTTATGCATAGGACATTTACCAATCCCTTTACTACCATATTGATTAGCTAATTCCTTATCAAAATGAGTTGTTAAAACTGTTATTTTACATTTTTTCATTGTTATAGTCCTCCTAAAAAAATTTATATATTTTATTAGAAGTAGTTTATATTTATTAGTGTCTAATGAACTATTTAAAGAAAATACAATTGAACTTAATCAGGAAGAGATAGCTAATTTAATAGGTGCATCGAGAATACAAGTTGCTAGAGTATTACATCTTTTAAAAGAAAATAAGATAATTAAAACTAATAGAAATAGTATTAAAATATTAGATGTGAAAAAATTAAGTGAGCTATGCTCAAAGGATGTTTTGAAAAGTAATTAAAAGACATAATCTTTGTATAACCGGAGTATAAAATTTTTGTGCAAAATAGTTTCAATGATATACTTATATATGAAAGAAGGTGGTTTTTATGTTATTAAAGCAGATGAAATATTTTGTTACAGTAATAGAGTGCAATAGTTTTACAAAAGCTGCCGAACAATGTTATATATCTCAATCGGCCATTTCACAGCAAATACAATCCTTGGAAGAAGAGCTAGGGGTTGAATTGATTAAAAGACAAAATAGAAGATTCTTTTTAACACCTGCTGGAGAGTATTTCTATCGTCATGCATGTGAGTTATTATATGAAATTGAAAATTTAAAAAATGAAACAATAAGACTTGGGGAAGATAATGAATTATCTTTAAAAATAGGTTATTTAAGAGGCTATGCTGCACAAGAGTTACAGCATGCTATTGCGGAATTTTCAAGAATTTATCCTGAGGTTTCACTTTCTATTGTGAATGGAACACATGAAGAACTATATGATTTTCTAAGGTTTCATACTGTTGATCTTGTGATTAGTGATCAAAGAAGAGCATTTTCTAATGATTATTTTAATTATGAATTATTATATAGTAATTGTTATATTGAGATGTCTTCACGTAATCCCTTAAGTAAAAAAGATACTTTGACTTTAGAGGATTTAAAAAGAATATCTTGTATTTTGATTACCTCAAAGGAACAACAGCTACATGAAAAAGAATATTATCAAAATACATTAGGATATTCTAATCAATTCTTATTTGCTGATACATTAGAAGAAGGACGATTATTGGTTGTAAGCAATAGTGGATTTTTACCTATTGAGGCAGTTGGAACTTTGCCACCTGTTTCTCAGGGAATTACACGTATTCCTTTATATAATGCTGGTAAGCAATTACAACGTAATTATTGTGCTTTTTGGAAAAAGGAAAGAACTAATTATTATATAGAAGAATTTGCTGAAATATTAAGAAGGTTATTAAAGAAAGACTCACTTTGAGTCTTTTTTTTCATATAAGTTTTACTTATGTGAATGATTAGTAAGTTGAATTGGTGTTTATAAAAAAATAACATACAATAGATTTGTAAAAGAAAGAGGAGGTTGGATTATGGAAAAAACACTCATCGTTTATTTTTCACATAAGAAAGAAAATTATGTATCAGGAGTTATTAAAGAGTTAGAGGTTGGAAATACAGAAGTTATTGCTAAAAAAATTCAATCAATTATAGATGCAGATATTTTTGAAATTAAACCACTTCATGATTATCCATTTAACTATCATGAATGTACAGAAGTTGCGAAAAAGGAACAGTCTAATAATGAGAGACCAAAGATTTTAAATATTGTACAACATATGGAGGATTATAAAAATATTTATTTAGGATTTCCTAATTGGTGGGGAACAATGCCAATGTGTGTATGGACTTTTTTAGAAAGTTATGATTTCCAAGATAAAAGGATATATCCATTTTGTACTCATGAAGGAAGTGGGATAGGAAGCAGTATTGCAGATATTCGTAAACTTTGCCCTAATAGTGTAATAGAAAATGGTTTATCTATTTATGGAAGTAAAGTGAATAATGCAGATAAAAAATTAAATGAATGGTTAAAGGGGAAATAATTGTTTTGGTGATTACTATACACGTACAGGTTTAGATTATAAAGATAGAGAAATGATTACTTTTTGTTTTTTAGCAGTTCAAGGTGGATGTGAACCACAACTTACAAGTCATGCAAAAGCGAATATTAGACTTGGAAATTATAAGAAATTTTTAATTAAAGTTGTTTCACAATGTTTACCGTTTATTGGTTATCCGAGAAGTCTCAATGCATTAAGGTGCATTGGAAATGCAATTAAATAATGAGGTGATGAAATGAAAAATTGGTTAATTACTGGTGTTAGTAGTGGTTTTGGTTATGAAATAACAAAGCAATTATTAAATAAAGGAGAAAAAGTTATTGGCACTGTAAGAAACACAGAAAAAGTAGAAGTATTGATTAAGCAGTACCCGGACACTTTTGATTG
Source organism: Clostridium nigeriense (assembly GCF_050585245.1). GTDB lineage: Bacteria > Bacillota > Clostridia > Clostridiales > Clostridiaceae > Clostridium > Clostridium nigeriense_A. The sequence goes on along the minus strand of NZ_JBNOOF010000001.1, from coordinate 678,636 downwards.
TAAAATATTAGATGTAACTGATACTTTAGCTATTAAGGATATAGTTAAGGAAACAATAAAGAAACATCAAAGAATTGATGTTGTTGTAAGTAATGCTGGATATGGATTATTTGGAGCGGTGGAAGAGTTAAGTGATGATGAAGTGAATCATATGATTGCAACAAACTTAACAGGTTCTATTCAGTTGATTCGTTCTGTTATTCCTTATATGAGAATACAAGGTCATGGAAGGATTATTCAATTATCATCATATGGTGGACAAGTTGCTTTTCCTGGTAATTCTATGTACCACGCTACAAAATGGGGGATTGAAGGGTTTTGTGAGTCTGTAGCACAAGAAGTAGCTCCATTCAATATTGGTATGACGATTGTTGAACCTGGTGGAGCAAGAACAGAGTTTAGATATGGTAGTGCAAAGGTAGCAAAATTAATGGATGAATATGAAGGGAATCCTGCTCATAACTTTTTAACAATGTTAGATCCAGCGAATGGATTAGCACCTGGAGATCCAGTTAAAATGGCAACACGAATTATTGAAAGCGTAGATATAAATCCTGCACCCCTTAGAATGGTATTAGGCTCGCAAGCTCTTGCAAGCACAATATATACATTAAAGTCACGATTAGAAGATTTTGAATCTCAAGTGGAGGTAGCTGCTTCTACTGACTTTCAATTAGGGGAATGAAATTATAATTGTTCTAGAAAATTATATAATTTATTTTGTGTTGAAAACAATAACATATTATGTTAAAATAAAAGTAATTAAACTAAATATTGTTAAATAAAGCGTGTTACAATTTGGCATTAGCTCTAAAAATACAGAATTATTCTGTATTTTTAGAGCTTTTTATTTTTTAGTTTATTAGAAATAGAAATTTATTTTCTATAAAGTTTAAAGAGGGAGGAGAAGTGAATATTAGAAATAAATTTTATGTTTTTTATTAAATAAAGTTTATAAATTATTAATTAAGGAGGAAATAGTTAGTGAATAAGAAGATTAAAAAAGTATTTAGTATTGCAATAGCATTTACGATAGCTAGTAGTTATTTTAATGGATCTGTAAGAACTGTACAAGCAGCTGAGGGGAATGAAGTAACTGTTCAGAATAATGTAACAGAATATGAAATTTATCCAAATCCACAAAAAATATCATATTATGATGGTAGTTTTGTAATTGGTAATGAAGTTAACGTTGTTTTTGAAAATACAATAGATGAAGTTACTAAAAATAAATTAGATGAAGTATTAAAGTCAAAAGAAGTTAGTGTATCAATTTCAGATAAAATTGTAGAAGATAAATTAAATGTATTAGTTGGTACAAATAATTCAGGTGGATATGTTGATACATATGTAAAGGAAAATATAAATATAAAAACAGAAAACCTATTTGATAATATTGATGCATATAGTCTAAATTTACAAAATGATGTAATTACTATTTTAGGAAAAGATACTGATGCAGCTTTCTATGGAGTTACAACATTAAAAAATATTTTTAACCAAACAGATAAAAATATTTTGAATGTAGCTATAGAAGATTATGCAAATACAGAATTAAGAGGATTCATTGAAGGTTATTATGGTATTCCATGGTCCAATGAAGATAGAGCATCTTTAATGGAATTTGGTGGAGATTTTAAAATGAATACATATATATTTGCACCAAAGGATGATCCATATCATAACCAAAGATGGAGAGACTTATATCCACAAGAAGAACTTCAAAAAATAAAAGAGTTAGTTCAAGTTGGAAATGAGACGAAGGTTAAGTTTACTTGGTCAATTCATCCGTTTATGAATGATAAAATTAGTGAGCCAGAAGTTACAAGTGAAGAGGCATATCAAAATGACATGGCAATTATTAAGGCCAAATTTGATCAGCTTTATAGTGTTGGGGTAAGACAATTTGGTGTTTGTGCTGATGATATTCAAGGACGTTTTAATCCTGCTTTCCATTCTAGAGTAATGGAAGATTTATTGGCATGGGGAAATGATAAAGATGAGCATGTTGAATTGATATTTGTACCTACAGTTTATACTGGAATGTATATGGGATGGGGTGCTGATTATGTTCGTCAAATAGGTAAATTAATGCCTAAAGAAGTTCATATAATGTGGACTGGTGAAAGTGTTTTAGGAAGAGTTACACAAGAAACTGTAGATAATTTTATTAATTATACATCAACACCAGAAGAAGGGGTTGAAGGTAGAAAACCATTTTTCTGGTTAAACTGGCCTGTAAATGATATTAATAATAAACGTTTAATAATGTCACCAGCCACTGTAATAGATAGTGGGGTTAAAAACTTAGATGGTATTGTTACAAATCCAATGCAACAAGCAGAAGCATCAAAGATTGCATTATTCTCAGTAGCAGATTTTGCTTGGAATGTAGATAAATTTGATTATAACAAAGCTTATGAAGATGGATTTAAATATATAGAACCAGATGCAACTGAATATTTTCATGAATTAGCAAAACATTTATCAGACCCATCAGATCCATCTCAAGTATTACCAGAATCGGAAGAATTTATTGGATTATTTGAGGAGTACAATAGATTAATAGAGGAAGGCAAGAGTACTAAAGATGTAGCTAATGTATTAATACCTAAATACGAAAAAATAATTGTTTCTGTAGATAAATTTAAAGAATTATCAAAAAATGAAAATCTTAAAAAGGAGATAGAACCATGGATTAACTCTTTAAGAGATGTAGCAAGTGCCTCAATTGAATTTTTAAATCTTGAAATTCAATTAGAAGATGAAAACTATACAGATTTATGGGAAAACTATAAGAGTGCTAAAATTTTAGAGCAAAATTCTAAAACATATATAGTTGAAAATTTAGGTGGACCAACTATGGTTGAAGCAGGGGCAAAGAGATTAGTTCCATTTATGAGTAGCATAATTGATAGATTATCAACACAAGTTTATGAAATATTACAATCTAAAGAAAATAATGGAGAATCTATTTTTGATAGAAATAAGCAAGAATTAACTTATTTAATACAAAATCCTGTTTCATTTGAAGGTATTACAGCAAATATATCAGAGAATAATGAAAACTTAGAAGCTATAAAAAAAGCATATAATAATTATATGAATGATATCAAAGAATTTACTAATGCTTTAGTAGAAGATGTAGATGGAAATAAAATTGATGAAATGGTGGCTAACATAAAGGATAAACAAAATAAAATAGTAGAGGCTACAGGTACGGATAATGAAAATAATAAATTAGTTGAAGAATATGTTGAAAAACTTAAAGAGTTGGAAAAAGGCGGATACACTACACGTAGCTTAAATGAAGTTGAGTATGCAGTTAATGATTTAATAACTTTCCAAGGTTTAATTAATAATAATGATGTATTAAAAGAAGAGTTGCTTGGAAAGATTGAAAGTCAAATTTCAAAACTAGTTCAAAAAGCCAATAATGATAATTTACAAGCTAAGTTAGATGAAGTGTCAAAATTAGATTCTACCAAATATACAGATGAGTCTTGGCAAGCTGTTGTAGATGCTATTAATAAAGTTAATAGTTTAATGGCTAATGATTATAATGCTACAAAAGAAAATGAAAAAGAAGTTATAAAGGAAGTTGATTTAGCAGTTTCATCCTTAGTAGAAAAGGAAATAAATAATTCAGGAAATTCAGATAATCCAGGAGATTCTGGTAATACAGGGGAATCAGGAAGTACAGGAGGTTCAAATAATCAAGGAAACTCAGATAATAATAGTAATTCTAATGGTCATCTAGTAGAAACTGGTGATTATCTTATAGGAATTTTTATTGTGATGCTTACACTTTCTGCTATAGGAATAGTAGTTTTAAGAAAAAAACAAAGAGCTTAATAATTTAACAAGATAGAAGAATAAGGGGATCTCATAAATGACTAAAACTTGGTTACTTGAGATCTCCTTTTATATTTATTGTGATAATTCATATAGTATTGTTGGAATGAATTACTGATTATAGCTTATATATATGTTAAAATAAAGGTGGGTGATAAAGATGAAAAAGATATTTAATAAAGTGTTAATATTAATTTTATGGGGAATATTTATAGTTTCACTTTATAATTTATATAGAATTTTTAGTGAATATAATAAGAATAGAGAGTCATATAGTGATATTAGTAATATAGTTATGAAAGAAAATGAAGAAGTGCATATAGAAAATGAAGAGTATACTAAGTTAAAAGAAATAAATGCGGATTATCTATTTTGGTTATTTATACCTAATACTAATATTAATTATCCGGTTGTAAAATCAGAAAATAATGAGGAATATTTATATAAAAACTTTAAAGGAGAGGAAAATAGAGGGGGAAGTATTTTTGTAGATTCAAGAAATGTATTAGGTGATGACAATATAATAATACATGGACATAATATGAAGGACAAAAGTATGTTTGGAACACTTTCAAATTTATTAAAACCAGAATATTTAAGTGAGAATAAGACTATATACATTTATCTAGAAAATAAAGTATTAGAATATGAAATATTTTCAGTATATATAACCAATGGAGAAATGTTTCCATATGAGAATAAATTTGAAACTGATGAAGAGTTTAATAATTATATAAATCTAGTAATGAGTAAATCTATTCACAAATTAGATTATTTTGAAGATGGTAAAAGAAATATTATAACTTTATCAACTTGCACCAATGCTACAGGAGAAGAGAGAACTATAGTAAATGCTAAATTAAAGGATATAAAAACTTTAGAATAATATATTTTTTATCATAAAGAAATTTATATATTTTTGTATGAATTATTAAATGGAAGTTGAATAAATAAATTAATTATAATGGAACAGTAGTTAGTTTTTCTAAAAAGCTAACTACTGTTCTTATATATTCTTTAGAAAATTTTAAAGAGGTACCTTTTGAATAATCTTTTATAATTTCATTATGTAAGCTCTGAAGTGATCTTGTTTTTTAGTTCTCTGAAACTTGTATTGATACTTTTATTATGTAATCATCAATGTTTTTACAAACTAGCTCATCAGCTAATACTTTTTCGTATGAATTTCCAATGATTTTTAGATTATTATTATTAATATAAGAAATTAATTTTTCATAAAAATAAGGAAGCTTATCATAGTATCCTTTAAAATATCCTACAACATATAAACCTTTAGGTTTTTTTATTATATTAGTATGATTTGATATATTTTCTTTATTTGTTTTAGTAAAATAAAAACTACAATCTTTGTAATTACCTATAATTAAATTATCCATAGATATTATAGTCCCAGTTGAATATCCAATATTGAGGTCATTGTCAAAACAATAGTTTACATGATTAACATAAGTATCAATATCATAATACTCTTTACTATTATCTATAGAATTGCTTAATACCAGATATTCTTCATCTTCATAAGCTAGTTTTATTTCTCTTTTATAATTTTTACTTTCCTCAATTGATTTAATTTTATTAATTAGTCTTTCTTTATTTGCCTTTAATTTATTAATTTCATTTTCTATATTTATAATTTCCGAATTTAAAATATTAATAACGTTATTAATACTTCTTTTATTTATAAAATCTTTAATTTCTTTAAGAGACATCCCCATATCTTTTAAACTAAAAATAATACCTAATAATTCTATTTGAGTATGAGAATAATACATATATCCATTAGGTAATATTTTTTCAGGTTTAAATAAATCAATTTCATTATAGTAAAATAAAGTTTTTTTATTTATATGAAATAGTTTAGCAAATTCACCAGTAGTAAAATAAAGCTTATTATCATTATTCATTTAAAATTCCTCCTTGACTGTCTAGTTACTGGATACTTTAAGATTATTATAGCATAAAATAATAAAATTTTTACAAATGAAAGGAAGTGAAAATATCATGAAATTATTATTAAACTACATAAAAAGATATAAATTACTTCTAGCTCTTAATGTTATATCTGTGTTTGGATTTGCTTTAGTAGAGCTTGGAATTCCGACTATAATGGCTAAGGTTATAGATCATGGAATAGTATATCAAGATATAAGCTATATAAAAAGAATGGGAGTAGTAATAGGAATTATATCAATAATAGGAGTTATAGGAACTATAACTTTAGGATATTGTTCAGCTAAAATATCTAGTAATATAACAAGAGACATCAGAAATGATATTTTTAAAAAGTCACAGGAGTTTTCGCATACAGAGTATGATAAATTTGGAGTATCATCAATGATTACAAGAACGGGAAATGATGCCTTTGTATTACTTCAATTTACTAATACACTGTTAAGAATGGCACTTTTAACTCCAGTAATGTTTATTATAAGTTTAATTATGATTTTAAAAACTAATGTATCTTTATCTTTAGTTTTAGCAATAACTGTACCTTTTATAATTGTTGGTGTTATAGTAATTGCTAAAAAATCAGAGCCTTTATCTGAAAAACAACAAAAAAAGTTAGATAAATTAAATAGAATATCAAGAGAAAATTTAACGGGAATAAGAGTAATAAGAGCATTTGGAAATGATAATCATGAAGCTGAGAGATTTGATAAGACAAATGAATCATATGCTAAGGTAGCAAAAAAAGTGAACAAACTTATGTCTATATCTCAACCAACATTCTTTTTTCTACTTAATTTAGCAATTATAGCTATATTTATAGTTTCTAGTAACATGATAAATGCTAACAAACTACAAGTTGGTCAATTAGTAGCATTTATAGAATACTTATTCCATGCAATGTTTTCTATTATGTTATTCTCTATGGTTTTTGTTATGTATCCGAAAGCACAAGTATCAGCTAATAGAATAAATGAAATTTTAGTAGAAGAGCCTATAATAAAGAGTCCTATAAATGGAGTTAAAGAAACAGATATTAAGGGAGAAATAGAATTTAATAATGTTTCATTTAAATATCCAAATAGTGAAGAATATGTATTAAGAAATATATCCTTTAAAGCTAAAAAAGGTGAAACTATAGCCTTTATAGGAAGTACAGGCAGTGGTAAAAGTACATTAATAAATCTTATTCCAAGATTTTATGATGTAACAGAAGGATATATTAACGTAGATGGAATAAATGTTAAAGATTATGATTTAAAAGCTTTAAGAAAGAAAATAGGGTTTATTCCACAAAAATCTTTATTATTTACAGGAAGTATTACAAATAATATTAGATTTGGTAAGAAAAATGCAAGTACTGGTGAAGTAGAATATTCCACAAAAGTTGCACAAGCTTATGATTTTATTGCTAATAAACCAAAGAAATTTAATGAAGTTATAAGTGAAGGTGGAGCTAACTTATCAGGAGGACAAAAGCAAAGATTATCAATAGCTAGAGCAATAGTTAGACAGCCTGAAATTTATATATTTGATGATAGCTTCTCAGCATTAGATTTTAAGACAGATGCAACATTAAGAAAAAGACTTAAAAGTGAAACAAAAGAGTCTGTTGTTTTAATAGTTGCACAAAGAGTAGGATCTATAATGGATGCAGATAAAATCATAGTTCTAAATGAAGGTGAAGTAGTTGGTATAGGAACTCACAAAGAACTTCTTAAAAATTGTGAAATTTATTATGAAATAGCAGAATCACAGCTTACAAAGGAGGAGTTAACTAATGAATAATTTAAAAAGAACTATAAATAAAATTACTCCTTTTATAAAAAATTATAAGTGGTCCTTTATAGGAGCTATTACATTTATAATTTCATCAGCTGTATTTACAGCTATAGCACCTAGAACAGAAGGTTTAATAATCACTCAATTAACAAAGGATTTTGAAAAAATTATAAAGGGTGTAGAAGGAGCTAGTGTAAATTTTAATTATATATATAAAGTTTTAGTTTTATTATTCTTTGTTTATATAGGTAGTGCTGGTTCTACAATTATAGCTAACTTTTTGTTAACAAATGCAATTCAAAATACTATGAAGGATATAAGAGGTAAAGTACAAAGAAAAATAAGTAAGTTACCAGTAAAATATTTTGATGGTAATAGCTATGGTGATGTATTAAGTCGTATAACAAATGATGTAGATACTATATCAAATGCACTGCAACAAAGTTTCTTGCAGGTTGTAAATGCATTTTTAGCAATAGCATTAGCGTTAATAATGATGTATTCTATTAACATTAAATTAGCACTTTTAGCAACTTTAATAATTCCAATAAGTTTATTAATAACAAAATTTATAGTAGGAAAATCTCAAAATTTATTTATTAAGCAACAAGAAGCTTTAGGTAAATTAAATGGAAGAGTTCAAGAAATATATACAGGTTTTAATGTAATTAAGTTATATGGAAAGCAAGAGGATGCTATAAAAGATCTTATGGAAGCTAATGAAGAGCTAAGAGAGAATGGATTTAAGGCTCAATTTATATCAGGAATAATGTCTCCATTAGTAAGTCTTGTTACTTATTTAGGAATTGCAACAGTGGGAGTTACAGGAGCTATTATATCAATAGCAGGAGGTATAACTGTTGGTAATTTACAAGCATTTATCCGTTACATATGGCAAATAAATCAACCATTATCTCAAGTAACACAACTTTCTTCAGCAATTCAATCAGCTTTTGCAGCAGCTCATAGAGTATTTGAATTTTTAGAGGAAGAAGAGGAAGTTAGGGATATAGAAAATTCTATTAAAGTAGAAAATCCTAAGGGAAATGTAAGTTTTGAACATGTAAAATTTGGATATAGTGAAGATAAGATATTAATTAAGGATTTAAGTGTAGAAGTTAAAAGTGGACAAATGGTTGCTATTGTTGGACCAACAGGAGCAGGAAAAACTACATTAATTAATTTATTAATGAGATTCTATGAAATTAATGGTGGATCAATAAAAATTGATGGCGTAGATATAAGAGATATGAAACGTGAAGATTTAAGATCTATCTTTGGTATGGTACTTCAAGATACATGGCTATTCAATGGAACAATTTACGAAAATCTAGAGTATGGTAGATTTGGAGCAACTAAAGAAGAAATAATAGAAGCAGCTAAAGTAGCAAATGTACATCATTTTATAAAAACATTACCAGGTGGATATGATATGTTTTTAAATGAAGAAGCTTCAAATATTTCTCAAGGAGAAAAGCAGCTTCTAACTATAGCAAGAGCTGTACTTAAAGATCCAGCTATATTAATTCTAGATGAAGCAACAAGTTCTGTTGATACAAGATTAGAGTTATTACTTCAAAAAGCTATGAGAAACATAATGAAAGATAGAACAAGCTTTGTAATAGCACATAGATTATCTACTATTAGAAATGCAGATTTAATATTAGTAATTAATGAAGGAAATATAATTGAACAAGGAACTCATGAAGAACTTATGGCAAAAGGTGGTTTCTATGAGAACTTGTACAATAGCCAATTTGCAGATAAAGAAAATTAAAGTATTAATTAAAGGGTAAAGAAACTGTAAATCAATTTCTTTACCCTTTTTTTAAATAATTTAAATTTTATTGAAAATATAATATTAAAATTATATATATTTAGCACTTTGATTAAAAGAATTTTTTATACTTAAAACTAAATTAATAGATGAATTTCCAGTTAGTATAGTTTTTATTGTATGTTCTTTAATCTTATCATATGTATCAAAAATTGTTTTGGCTTTATTACTATCGTTATAAACTTTCCAATATTTACATAATAAACATTTCTTTGTAGTACATTCTATAAAATCTTTAACATCTTTAATAGGTATTCCTAAAAATATTCCAATTTCATGGGGGCAGTGATATTGCTCATATCTAAATTTTAATGTATTCACATAATCTGTAGTAGATGAATTAGAAGAATAGCCTATATTAGTTAAAAAATCTATATTATGCTTAGAATTTAGATGTTTTCCTAATATAGATTCATCATAAACCATAATTACAACTGCATCGAAACATTCTCTTAATTGAATATAATTTAAGTTTAACTCTTTTATAAAAGGAGAACCAAAAATATTCCAATTTTCATATAATTTAGGATTATTTTTCTTTATTGTAATTGTAACAGCTGGTTTAGCACCTGCTATAACTAATGATAAATTATACACTAAAAAAGTTTCTACGTATTCTTTATCATCCAGTGAGTTTAATTTACTGTAAAAATCTAAATATTTCATAATATATCACCGCCAACTAAATTTTATTCAGAAGCTATTTTTTTACCAAAGTCTATGCATTCTTGTTCGTTTGCATCAGGCTCATATTGCATTATTAATGGAGAATCAATAAGAGTGCATCCATAGCCTGTCATTCTTTCTTCAAAATCTCTCATCCATTGACCATCTCCCCATCCATAAGAACCAAATAATGCTACTTTTTTACCAGATACTTTAGAGGAGATTTCTTCTATGAAAGGTTCAAACTCAGATTCTTCAAGAATTTCATCACCCATAGCAGGACAGCCTAATATAAGTATTTCATCTTCTAATAATTCCGCTATATTGACATTAGAAACGTTTATAACTTGTACATTTTTACCAGCTTGTACAATTCCATCTTTAATTAATTCTGCCATTTTTTCAGTATTACCTGTTCCAGACCAGTATACTATTTTCATAAAAACAACTCCCAACACTTAATTATTAATAATGAAAATCATTATCAATTAAAGTGTATATTATTAATATTTCTTTGTCAAGAATTATTTTAAGTAATGATTATACAATTGATAATTAAATTATTTTATATTACTATAAATTATTATATGTAGTTTAAAGGAGGATAAAGTGGATAAAAAAATTGAAAAATTAATTAGAAATTATACTATAGAAGATTTAGAAGGAATATTAGATAAATTACCTTATCAGGTATGGTTAAAAGATAAAGATGGAAAACATATATATATAAATAAATTAGGAAATCACAATATTATTAGCATAGTAGAAAATCTAATTATGTCAACTGTAAATATGCAAATGAAAAGAAACGAAATATAGTTTTTGATACGGATCAAGAAGAACTAATTCTAGCTCGTGATTCAGATAAAATTGAAAAAATTATTCTTAATCTAATATCTAATGCAATAAAATTTTCGAATTGTGATACTGATATAGAAATAAAAATTAATACAGACTTACCTTCAAAAAGGTTATTTATATCTGTTAAAAATTATGGCGAAATCATTGAAGAAGATGATAGGGAGAGAATTTTTGGGAAATTCACTCAAACAGAAAATTTATTTATTAGAAAAAATGAAGGTAGTGGCATAGGGTTATTTCTAGTTAGAAAATTTGTAGAAATGCATAATGGTAAAATATATGTTGAGAATATAGAAAATGCAACTCAGTTTACTTTCTATCTACCTATATACATTATAGAAGAAGAGGTGTATAACCAAATAATAGATGAAAATGATATTTTAAATAAATGTAATATTGAATTTTCCGATATATAACAACTTAAAAGTAATAAAAATACAAAGTTGTATTTTTATATTAAAATACTATAATTATATATAACATAAGATAAATAATGTAAGTTGATATATAGTAATAAGGAAGGAATTTATAAATGAAAGAAACAATAAAGAAAACTTTTATAAAAGAAAATCAAAATTTTAGTGGAAGGGAATTCTTGAAATATATAGGACCAGGAATATTAGTTACAGTTGGATTTATAGATCCAGGAAATTGGGTATCTAATATTTCAGCAGGATCTGAATATGGGTACAAATTATTATGGATAGTAACCTTATCAACAATAATGCTAATAATATTACAACATAATGCAGCACATTTAGGAATAGTTACAGGTCTATGTATTTCAGAAGCCATAAGTGAATATATAAAGCCTACTATAGGTAAAATAATAACTTCAACAGCAATATTAGCAGCAATAGGAACAGCAATGGCAGAAATTTTAGGGGCTGCCATAGGCTTAAAAATGCTTTTTAATATTCCTATAAAATTAGGATCATTATTAGCAACAGCATTTATTATATTTATGCTATTTTCAAATTCATATAAGAAAATAGAAAAAATTATAATTGGATTTGTATCATTAATTGGAATTTCATTCATATTTGAAGCTGTTTTAGCAAATATTAATTGGGGGGAAGCTGTTAAAGGATGGGTAACACCATCAATTCCAAGGGATTCTCTACCAATAATAATGAGTGTATTAGGAGCAGTAGTTATGCCACATAACTTATTCTTACATTCTGAAGTAATTCAAAGTAGAGAGTGGAATCTTAAAGATAAAGCTATTATGGAGAGACAATTAAAATATGAATACATGGATACAATTTTATCTATGATAATAGGCTTTATTATAAATAGTGCAATGGTTCTTGTATCTATAACATTCTTTAGAAATAATATTTCAGTAACAGAACTTGAACAAGCACAAGAATTATTAAAACCATTATTAGGAAATTCAGCAGCAATAATATTTGCAATAGCATTACTTTTTGCAGGAATAGCATCTTGTGTTACAGCAGGAATGGCAGGAGGATCTATATTTGCAGGATTATTTAAAAAATCCTATGATATAAATGAGAAACGCACTAAGATAGGTGTGCTATTAACAATGATTTTGGCATTAGTAATAATATTCTTTATTAGTGATCCATTTAAAGGATTATTATATTCACAAATGCTATTAAGTGTACAACTTCCAATAACTATTTTCACTCAAATATATTTAACATCATCTAAAAAGGTTATGGGAGAGTATAAGAATACATTAGTAGAAAATATTATGTTATGGATAATTGGAGCAATTGTCACTGCTTTAAATATTATGTTATTAATAAGCTATATTTAAATAATTATAAGCCTTTCTCACAGACATATTTATAGAATGATTCTGCTGCTGGCGAATGATATCTGTTTTTCATTCTGGCTGCATAAAAATAGCTTTCCCATTCTGGCTGAATTATTGGAATAGTTTTTACATTCATATATTGAAGAGAAGACATTTTAGGGAGAATTGCTATTCCAAAATTTTGAGCAACAAGTCCTGCAATAAAGTTATCGTCCTCAACTTCATAGGCAATATTGGGAGATTGCCCTATTTTATTAAATAATCCATCAATTACAGGTCTTAGACCGCTATTTTTTGAAAATACTATATGTTTATATGGTATTGTTTCTATTAAATCTAATTCATTATGCATAGCTAGTGGATGTCCAAAGGGTACAATGGCACACATTTCCTGTTTCTGTACTGGTACAAACTCAATATCAGCTTCACTTTCTATTTTCGAACAAAAACCGATATCATAAATATCATTTTTTAGTCCCTGTATAATATCATTTGTTACTCCTGTATAAAATTTAAAATCTATATCCTTATCTTTATTAATATCTAAAAAATTATGAGTTACTCTTGGAATATCCTGTATTGCAAGAGGCTTTATACTAGATATATTAATTTGTCCACCTCCTTTACTTATAATTTTAAAAGAATTTATGCTTGAATCTAAAATACTTATAACTTTATTGACATCATCAAAAAATATTTTTCCATACTTATTTAATACTATATTCCGACCTTCTTTTTCAAATAGAGAAACACCAAGTTCATCTTCTAATGATGCCATAGCATGACTCAATCCTGGTTGAGTTATTTTTAATTTTTCAGCTGCTTTTCCATAATGCTCTAATTTAGCTAATGTAACAAAATATCTCAAATGATATAAATTCAATATTTTTCATCCTTTCTAAAATCATTTTTTTTATTATCTCATAATACATGCAAAAAATGAATTGATTACCATAAAATAAATCATTAGAATTTATGAAAAGCATATTCTATAATAAATAAGTGAAAAAATTACATAATTAATTTAATTATTTTTATTTAAATGAAAGAAGGCTTATCTATGAAAAAAATTAAAATGCCAGGTGAATTAGCGCTAATTGTTGCAGTAATTATTAATAGCCTTGGTATTGCATTAATGACAAAAAGTAATTTTGGTATATCATCTATCTCTTCAGTTCCTTATGTTTTTAGTAGTGCATTTTCTATTTTGAGTTTTGGAACATGGAATTATATATTTCAAACAATCTTAATTATATCTCTAATGATATTAAGCAAAAAAATTAATATTGGCTATATTTTCTCTTTTCTAATGGGACTTGCTTTTGGAAAAATGATTGATGTTCATGAATTATGGATTTATTTTTTGCCAGATTCTTTGATGTGGCACATTATTTACTTTATAACAAGTTTTTTTATAATAGCATTTGGAATATGTCTGTCAAATAACAGTATGCTTCCAATTATTCCAACAGATACATTTCCAAGAGACTTATCTGCTATTTTAAAAAAGCAATATAAATATATCAAAACTACATTTGATATATGTTGTTTAACTACAACACTTATAATATCATTATTTATTCTTCATAAAGTTATTGGAGTTGGTATTGGTACAGTTATCTGTGCACTTACTACTGGAAAAATAGTTTCACTTATACAATCTTTTTTAGATAAACATGTAGAGTTTTATAGATATATTTTATCAGACAGTGTTAAGGTTTAATGAACTTTGTATTTTTATTCACATCTCTTAGTAAAAAAATCATTAAGAAAATTGATAATTAATAACTTATATATTTTTTAAATATATGAAATTGTATGAAAATTAATATTATAAAGAAGATTATTTCATTGACAAATATTTCATTTGAAACTATAATGGTAACAAATGGAGGAGCTGATGATTATGTACTCAACAAAATATGCTGTAAGCATTCACATTTTAAGTCTTATTGCTTTGAAAAAGGAAGAAAGTATTACATCTGACTATATTGCTAGTAGTGTTAATACTAATCCAGCACTTGTTAGACGTCTTATGAGTGATTTAAAAAAAGCAGGGCTTATTAAAACACAAACTAAAATCGGCGTAACTATGCTTTTGAAAAAACCAAAAGAAATATCTCTTTTAGAAATTTTTAAAGCTGTTGAAAATAGGCATGACCTATTCGCTATCCATTCAGATACTAATAAAGATTGTCCTGTGGGTTCTAAAATAGGATATGTATTAGAAAACATTAATGGAAAAGTTCAGTCAGATTTTGAAAAGATGTTAGAATGCTTGCATTTATCGGATATATTGGATGGATTAGTAGATATATAATTTTAATTATTTATCTTTATTAAAAATAAAAATTTAATGACTTATAAATGAGTTTATAAAAAATCTATAGTCTATGACAATAAAGGCTTAGAGATTTAAAATATTAGGAGGGAAAAATTATGAGTAAAAAAACAATTGGAGTAATTGTAGGAAGTTTAAGAAAGGAATCTTTTAATAGATCAATTGCAAATTATGTAGCATCAGTAATACCTACAGAGTATGAAGTAAAATTTATTGATATTAAGGATGTTGATATGTTCAATCAAGATTTAGAAGATAATCCACCAGCTTCTTGGACACGTTTAAGAGAAGATGTAAAATCTGTTGATGCATATCTTTTCTTTACTCCAGAATATAATCGTTCAGTACCAGCAGTATTAAAAAATGTTTTGGATGTAGCGTCAAGACCATATGGACAAAATGTATGGGCTAAAAAGCCAGCAGGAATAGTAAGCGTATCTATGGGAGGTATATCTGCTTTTGGAGCAAATCATCACCTAAGACAATCGCTTACTTTCTTAGATGTTTATACATTACAACAACCAGAAGCATATATAGGAAATGTTATTGAATTACTTGATGAAAAGGGTGTTTTGGTAAACGAAAATACAAAAAACTTTTTAAAGTCATATGTAGACGCTTTTGTAGCTTGGGTAGAAAAATTTTAATAAGTGATTTCTAAAAAGAAAATAAAGTTTAGTAAAAGAATGATAAGGGCAAATAGAAGTAATTTTTTATTTGCCTTTTAATATAAAGTAAATTAATTAAGGTAATATTTTCAGAAGGGAATTGTCTAAATAATCCATTAGAAGGTATAATAGATTATAATAAAGAGATGAGCTCTTTATTATTTGGGAAAATAAATGGTGTAGAGGAGTATTTAAGATGATATCACAAAAAATGTATAAATTAGGAACTAAGAAATCTACAATAAGAACTATTTTTGAGTATGGAAGAATGAGAGCTAGCATAGTTGGAGAAGAAAACATATATGATTTTAGTTTAGGAAATCCAAATGTTCCAACACCTAAATTTATTACTGATGAACTTATAAATATATTGAAAAATGAAGATCCATGCAGTATTCATGGCTATACAGTTGCACCTGGAGATCCAGAAGCAAGAGAATTACTTGCAAAAAGTTTAAATAAAAGATTTGAAACTAATTTTTCAGGAAGTAATTTGTTTATGACTGCTGGGGCAGCTGCAGCTATAAGTATATGTTTCAAAGCTTTAAGTGAAGATAATGATGAGTTTTTAACATTTGCTCCATACTTTCCAGAGTATAATTGTTTTGTAGAATCTACTGGTGCTAAATTAACAGTTGTACCAGCTCAAGTAGAAGATTTTCAAATTAATTTTCCAGAATTTTTAAAGAAAATTAATAAGAATACAAAGGCTGTTATTATCAATTCGCCAAATAATCCAAGTGGTGCAGTATATTCAGAAGAAACAATAATTAAATTAGCAGATATTTTAAGAGAAAAAGAAAAAGAATATAATCATCCAATATTCATAATATCAGACGAGCCGTATCGTGAAATTGCTTATAATAATGTTAAAGTACCTTATATAACTAAATATTACAAAAATACATTAGTATGTTACTCATATAGTAAATCTTTTTCACTTGCTGGTGAAAGAATTGGCTATATAGTAGTTCCTAATGAAGTTATTGATTTTGATAAGGTTTATGGAGCTATAGCTGGGGCATCAAGAGTTTTAACACATGTGAATGCACCATCATTATTTCAAAAAACAGTAGCAAGATGTGCAGATATGCCATCAGATATAAGTATTTATGAAAAAAATATGAAATTATTATATAATGGTTTAGTAGAAGCAGGATTTAAGTGTAATAAGCCAGATGGAGCTTTTTATTTATTCCCAAAAGCATTAGAAGAAGATGATGTTGCTTTCTGTGAAAAAGCTAAAAAGTATGATTTATTATTAGTGCCTGGTAGTGACTTTGGATGTCCTGGACATTTCAGAGCTTCATATTGTATTAAAACTTCAACAATTGAAAAATCACTTCCATTATTTAAGAAGTTAGCTGAAGAATATAATATATTATAAAAATGAAAAAAGAAGCTACTTCAGAAGATAATTATATATTCTTATAATTAGGATTAGAAAATAATAAATAGATAGTGTTAAATAACCACTAAGCAAATAGACTCAAAAATTGCTTAGTGGTTTAGTATTTAGAAATTTACTAGTATTCTTCTTCTTTATTTAACATATTTATTACATAATTAGGCAAATAGAAAGCTCCCTTATGTAATTCTGTATTATAGTATTTTGTTTCTAAACCTAGATCATTCCATTTTTCAGCATCTAAATCTTTAATAGGATCTAATATTTTTGATGCAAAACAGAATATCATATGTCCAGATGGGTAAGTTGGCATATGGTATTGATATGTTTTACATATATCAAATAGATTATTTAGCTTATTATAAGACCTCTTCATTTCATATGCATTATGCGAATAGTAAGGACTTTCACATTGATTTATTAATATGCCTTTTTCTGTTAAGGCATTATAGCAATCTGTATAAAATTCTGTTGTGAATAAACCTTCACCGGGGCCTATGGGATCAGTTGAATCAACAATTATTAAGTCATATAGATTTTCTTTACCTTTAACAAATTTTATTCCATCTTCAAAGTATAAGTTAACTCTAGGATCAGATAATTTATTTGATGTGAAAGGTAAATGTTCTATAGAAGCTTTAACAACCAACTCATCTATTTCAACCATATCTATATTTACAATAGAATTATATCTAGTAAGTTCTCTAACTGTACCACCATCTCCAGCACCAATTACAAGAATATTTTTTATAGTAGGATTTGTAGCAAGTGCTACATGGGTTATCATTTCATGATAAATGAATTCATCTTTTTCAGTTAGCATTGTCCAATTATCGATAACTAAAACTTTTCCAAATTCGTAAGTGTCTATTATGTCTATTTTTTGAAAGTCACTTTGAGCAGAATAAAGATGATTTTTTACTTTCATTGAGAAATTAACATTTTTTGTTTGATTTTCTGTATACCATAACTCCATATTCATCTCTTTATACCTCCAATTTATGGGACATTACTAATTGATCATATTGACCATCACCAAAAGTTCTAATTTTATCTACTAGCCCTCTTGAAACTTCGGTAGATTCGCTTCTATCTGAACCTAATATTTTTTCAAGGTATTTAAATCCATTCCATGGATTAATACTATCACCACATGTAAATAAATCTACTGATGCATAACCATATTCTGGCCAAGTGTGAATTGTAAGATGGGATTCTTGTATAATAACAGCTCCACTTACTCCCCATGGATTAAATTCATGAAAGCAGCTAGTTACTATTGTTGCATTTGCTTCTCTAGCAGCTTGATTCATATGTTTTTCAATAGCTGAATGATCCTTTAATAATTCCTTATCACAGTTATAATACTCTACTAAAATGTGTCTTCCTAATTGTTCAATATTCATAATAAACCTCCAATAATTTTAATTTAATTCCATCCAATAGATAAATATTTTCTTAATAAAAATGCAATATCCATAAAACCTCCTATACAAAATTTGAGAAAAGTTTAGTATTAGTAAATTTCAAGTTAACTATTACTAACTACAATAGTTATTTTAGATTTTTTTGAATAAATTGTCAATATATTCTTAATATTATATTGACAATTTTATGATGATAATTAGGCATAAATAATAATAAAATTAAGCTTTTTAATTGATTTTTAGTTACCATAAGTTGAATTATCGATATATTTTAATAGTTAGAACAAGGTTAAAATACTAAATATAAAAAAAGATTATATGGGAAAAAATATGAAAATATGATAATATTGTTATAAAAATAAATTTAGAATTTATAAAAGGGGGAAATTGGCTTTAGAGTCAAGGAAGTATATGAGTAATAAGATTAGAGTAGGGATTGTTGGTTATGGAAATCTTGGGAAAGGCGTAGAATTAGCATTATCGCAAAATCCAGATTTTCAACTAGAGGCCATATTTACAAGAAGAGATCCGGATAGATTATTAGCTACCTCAAAAATGGTACATATTTCAGAGGTGGAAAATTATAAAGGAAAAATTGATGTTATGATTCTTTGTGGTGGTTCTGCTACTGATTTACCTAAGCAGACACCAGAAATTGCAAAGATGTTTAATATAGTAGACAGTTTTGATACTCATGCAAAGATACCAGAGCATTTTAATAAGTTAGACGATGTAACAAAAAATGCAGGGACTATTGGACTTATATCAGTTGGTTGGGATCCAGGATTATTTTCATTAAATCGTCTTTTAGGTCAGGTAGTACTTCCAAGTGGACAGGATTATACTTTTTGGGGCAAAGGTTTAAGTCAAGGACATTCAGATGCTATTAGAAGAGTAGAGGGAGTTAAAGATGGAGTTCAATATACTGTACCTATTGAAAATGCTATTGATATGATTAGAACAGGAAAAAATATAGAACTTTCAGCTAGAGAAAAACATGAGAGAGTTTGTTATGTTGTTCCAGAAGATGATGCAGATTTGAATTATGTTAAAAATAAAATCATAAATATGCCTAATTATTTTGCAGATTATAATACAATAGTGCATTTCATAACTCAAGAAGAACTAAACGAAAATCATAAGGGTATGCCTCATGGAGGGTTCGTTATTCGGACAGGAGTTACTGGAGATGGAACAAAGCAGAGAATGGAATTTAGTTTAAAGCTTGATAGTAATCCAGAGTTTACTTCTAGTGTTTTAGTAGCTTATGCAAGAGCAGTTTATAGATTGCATAAAGAAGGTCAAATAGGAGCTCGTACAGTATTAGATATTCCATTTAGTTATTTATCTCCAAAATCAGGAGAAGAATTAAGAAAAGAGTTGTTATGAAGATTATTAATTAATAAAAAATTTATAAGAGATTAATACAAGAATTAATGAAAAATGGATGTCTCATAATTATTTTGAGATATCTATTTATTTTCTATGTATTATGTTAAATGAAACTAGTGATTTGTAAGAATTTTAGGTTCCTAATAGAAATTTTTCTACATAATAAGTAAATATAAGGGGGGCTTCTAATGAATGAAAATACTATATTTGAATTAGAAGAAAAGGATGTAGTAAATAATGAAGAGAATTTTAAACAAGGAGTTAAGGATTGTATTCCAACATTGCTTGGATATTTAAGTATTGGATTCGCTGCTGGAGTAGTTGAAAAAACTTCAGGCATGAGTATTTTAGAAATAATTCTAATGGGGCTTATACTTTATGCTGGTTCAGCACAATTTACAGCGGCAGCAATGATAATGTCAAATGCATCAATCTCTTCTACAATTTTTACTATATTCTTAGTAAATTTAAGACATTTATTATTAAGTGCTTCAATAGCACCATATTTTAAAGGCCTTTCAAAATTAAAGAGCTTTATAATAGGGGTTGAATTAACTGATGAAACTTTTGTAGTTGCAGCTAATAAAGGATCAAAAAGTAAAAAAGTAAACTTTAATTGGATGTTAGGACTTAATATAACAGCGCATTTAAATTGGTTAATAGCTAATATTTTAGGTGGGGTATTTGGAGAGTTTATAGAAGATCCAACGAATTTGGGCTTAGATTTTGCTCTTCCAGCTATGTTTATAGGATTATTAATAATTCAAATATGTCAAGAAAGTAAATATAAGAAAAATGTGATTATTGCAGTACTAACAGTTATATCAATGTTTATATGTAGTAAATTATTTTCTGGAAATATAAGTGTCATTATTGCAACAGTAATAGGAGCGACAATTGGGGTGGTGATGGATAAATGAAAGTAAGTTCGTATGTTTTAATTATAATTATAGGATCAGGAGTAGTAACTCTTTTACCAAGGGTTCTACCTTTAGTTTTCTTAAATAATGTGAAATTAAAAAAAGAAGTAGTAAATTGGCTAAATTATATACCAGTTGCAGTCTTATCAGCTCTTTTAGCTCAAGAATTACTTATTTCAAATGGACAAATATCAATATTCAATAATGAAAAATTACTAGCAGCATTACCAACATTCTTAGTGGCAATTATAACTAAAAGTCTATTGGGAACTGTAGTAGTTGGAATTATATCAATGTTAGCAATAAAGTTAATATATTAGAAGGGGATAGAATTATGAGATTTAAGATATTACATACTAATGATATTCATAGTAGGTTTGAAAATTTTGCTAGAATTACTACTAAAATAAAAGAGTTGAAAGATGAAAATACATTGATTTTAGATGCTGGAGATTATCATGATTTTAAAGATGTAATGCTTCAAGGTACAGGTGGAAAAGCTGGATCAGAGTTGCTTTTAGAGGCAGGTTATGAAGCTATTGCAATTGGTAACAATGAAGGATTTGAAGGTTTAGAGATTCTAAATTCTATGGTAAATTGTGAGAGTATACCATTCTTATCTTGTAACTTGGTTCATTTAGATGGAAGTAGTATCAAAGGAGTTAAAAGAAGTATAATAATTAATAAATCTGGAGTGAGATTTTTAATAATTGGAACATCACCTAATTTTAAAACTTTTTTTCATCTTTTAGGTATGGATACTCTTGATTATAAAGAGCAAATTAAAAAAGAGTTAAGAGATAATGAAGGAAAATATGATGTATGTATTTTGCTTTCACATTTAGGACTTATTGAAGATACTGATATAGCTAATACTATGGAAGGAATAGATATTATAATTGATGGTCATAGTCATGATCTTATGTCAGAGCCAGAGATAGTTAAAAATACTGTTATTCATATGTCAGGCTGTTATGGTGAGAATTTAGGAGCTTTAGACTTTGAGTATGATGGAAATATAACTAATATCAATGGAGTAAATATTAATATAAAGAATGTAGAGATGGATGAAAATATTTTAAAGATTATTGAGAAAAATAGAAAAATTGCAAAGGATAATCTTGGAGTATCTCTTTATAGCATAGATAGAGATATGTGGCATGATGTGGTGGAGGAGAATCCTTTAACTAATTTATTAGCAGATGCTATTAGGGATATATTTAATTGTGATATTGGTTTAATTAATAGTGGAATTATGAATAGTGGTATAAGAAAAGGTGAGGTATCTTTTAAGAAATTAATTGAAATATGTCCGTCACCACTAAATCCAACTTATATGGAGATACAAGGTAAATATATAAAGGCGGCGTTAGAGCAATCTTTAAATCCAGAGATTTGTTACCAAGATGGTGCAGGACCAGGCTTTAGAGGAA
The DNA here is from genome assembly GCF_050585245.1 of Clostridium nigeriense. GTDB lineage: Bacteria > Bacillota > Clostridia > Clostridiales > Clostridiaceae > Clostridium > Clostridium nigeriense_A. Next base: position 656,292 of record NZ_JBNOOF010000001.1, on the reverse strand, counting down.
GATTTTTAGGAAAACTTCATATTTCAGGTGCTATGATTGAACATGATGGTAATAGAATTAATAGAATAATTGTAAATGGTAAAGAACTTGATGAAGAAAAATATTATAGTGTTGCTACCTCAGACTATTTACAAAGAGGTACTGGCTATAAAGCTTTAGCTAATAATATAAACGAGAAATATAATGTAGAATATCTTAGAATAGTACTTAAGGATTATTTATCTAGAAATAATTTTTTAGATAGGTCCTATATTTATAGATGGATTAAAATATAAAGTATATCTATAAATAGTAAATTTATTATAAAATAAAATTATTAATTAAAATATATAAAATTATCTTTACAATCATAAAATGATTATATATAATTAGTCAGTAAAATTTAATAGGCAAACTTAGAGAAATCTAAGGACGCAAAGCTATAGGGACTAAGGTTTTAATAAACTATGTCAGCCAGTTGCCAAAGAGTGCATTACTTTTTGTTTTATTAAAATTAATCTAAATATATTTGTCATATATAATAAATATATTTATTAATGGTTTTGATGATTATTTCTGCTGCTCTTTAGGAGCAGCTTTTTTAATGCACTTTTTAATAAATATATTAAAAAGGGGAATAAAAATGTATAAAGAATCAGAAATAAAGAAAAACAGGTGTATGTCTAAAAGGTTATGTCTGCAGGTCATGGCTATTTCACTAGTATCATCAGTTGCAATTACACAAGCTACTTCTGTTAGTGCTTATAAATTAGATAACAGTGTTAATTCAACATCTATAAGTAATTATGATAAAGAAAATATAGTTATTTTAGATACTTATGGTGATTTAGAAAATGCAAGTGTTGAGTGGAGAGGTTTAGAAGGTGCATCAGGTTATAATGTATACTATAAAGGAATAGGAGAAGTTGATTCTAAATACAGACAGTTAGATAGCGAATTAATAAGACAATATTCATCTTATTTTAGAGCTGATGTACTTGGAATTGAAGAAGGATCTTATGTTATAAAGATAGTACCATTATTTGATGGAAAGGAAAATACATTAAAATCTGTAGTTACTTCATCAATTAATGTTAAGGCTCATACAAGAGAAGGTTTTGCTTTTTCAAAAGACTCTGTTATGGGGACTGCATCAGGTGGATATAATGATGATGGAACCGTAGCTGAAGATGCTAATACACTTTATGTTACAGCAGATAATATAAATACAATAAAGGCTGATGTTATAACAAACTCAAAGGGATCTAAAACTACATGTACTGGTCTTGTTGACATTTTATCAAAGCGTCAAAAAGGTTACGATAAATCTCATCTTATTATACGTATAATTGGGGAAATTAAAGCATCAGATATATCTGGTCTTAACAGTAGTGGATATATTCAATTAAAGGGATGTTATAATCTTACTCTTGAAGGTGTAGGTGAAGATGCTACAATAAATGGTTGGGGGATTCTTATAAGAAACTCAAGAAATGTAGAAGTTAGAAATCTTGGAATAATGCTTTTCCCTGATGATGCTATTTCTTTAGATACAGATAATGAAAATATATGGATTCATAATAATGATATATTCTATGGAACAGCAGGAAGTGATACTGACCAAGCTAAGGGCGATGGTTCAGCAGATGTTAAGGGAAAATCTACTAATGTTACTATTTCATATAATCATTTTTGGGATTCAGGAAAGTCTTCACTTTGTGGCATGAGTGATTCAGAAGAATTTTTTGTAACATATCATCATAACTGGTTTGATCATTCAGATTCAAGACATCCACGTATTAGAGTAGGAACAATTCATATTTATAATAACTATTTTGATGGAAATTCAAAATATGGTGTTGGTGTTACAAAAGGAGCATCAGCTTTTGTAGAAGCAAATACATTTAGAAATTGTAAATATCCAATGCTTAGTTCTCTACAAGGTTCAGATATAGCTGGAAAATCTGCTGGAACATTTTCTGGTGAAGCTGGAGGAATGATTAAGGCTTATAATAATAGCATAACTGGAGAAAAGTCTTTAATTTATGCACAGGATGATGCTGTACAGTTTGATGCTTATCTTGCAAGTTCAAGAGATGAAGTTGTGCCAACGTCATATAAGACAGTAAGTGGAGGAACAACTTATAATAATTTTGATACAAGTTCAAAAATGTATAAATATGAAGCAGATAATGTAGAAGATGTGGTAGGCATTGTTACTGACTATGCAGGAAGAGTTAATGGGGGAGATTTTACATGGACATTTACAAATGCAGATGATGAATTATCATCAGTAAATAAGGCTCTTATGGAAAAACTTCTAAATTATAAGTCTGATATAGTTTCTATTGGAGGAAATTCTGTAGTTGTTAGCCCTGATGATGGTGATAATTCTGAAGTACCAGAAGTTCCATCAGAGCCAGAAGTACCAGAAGTTCCATCAGAACCAGAGGTTCCAGAAACACCAGAAACAGATGACATTAATGTTCAGAATTTCACAGATTCAGGTATTGAAAGTTCATATTTTACTATAAAAGGTAACTTAGGAACAAATAAAACTGGAAGAGTATATAATGGATTACTTTTAACTAAGTATCTAAAAATTGAAACTAGTACAAGTATCTCATTTACTACAGATAGTACTGCAACTTTAACTTTAGTATTAGATTCTAGTTTCTCAAAATATATACTTGTTGATGGAGTTAAATATAAAGCGGATAAAGGTATAGTTACGGTAAAATTAGATGCTGGTAAGCATACTATTAAAAAAGGTGATGCAGCAAAACTTTATTATATGTCTGTTGAAGTTTAAAATTAAAAGGAAATGGAATTGTAATAGAAAAATAGAATATTTAATGATTGTGAGAGTATTTAGAAAATTTAAATTTATACATAATCATAGAGAATACGTTAGACAAAGATTGACAAGCTTTATATTGAATGATAATATAAGAAAAAATCCCTTTAAATTGATTCGAGAAATCAGCAAGGAAGTTATAGTATACTTATAAAGTTTAACTTTTTATCGTAATGAAAATTAAAATAAAAAGTTATTAGTAGAGTTATAGTAGCCTTCCTTATTAGGAAGGCTTTTTTATTCTTTAGGAAATTATATTTGTTTGCTAATAAATTGTTGATAACTTTAACATCTAATAAATATAAAGACATAAATAATAAAGAATAAAAGATAATAAAGTGCGCCTGCTAGTTTTCCTCGCAAGATCAGAAGGAGCAGATGCACTAAAAAAATTGACGCTCCACAGTCGCCTTGACTATTTTTAGTTATGTAAAACATGTATGACTAAAAAGTATTAGAATTTAAGTATATGAAACCTTATGTAGTTGTTTAGGTCTCACAAATAGGGAAATAACTAATTAGGAGAAAATAAAATGAAAGTAAACAACAATAATAGAGTAGCTATAAAAATGGCTATTGCTCTAGTTTTAGGGTTAGTAGTAGGTATAGGATGTTTATTACTAAGAGAAAATTTAATAGCAAATGGAAATGCAGATTTATGGGGGAAAATAAATAATATTTTATTCCAAGACATATCTGCAGAAGGTGCCACAAGCGCTTTAGGAATTTTTTATATTATAGGACAACTATTTGTTAACTCACTTCAACTTATAATTGTACCAATGGTATTTACTTCTATAGCTTTAGCTATGTGTGAAATAAGTGATACTAAGAAGCTTGGACGTATTTCATTTAAGACTATATCAGGATTCTTAATAACATCATTTTTTGCATTAGCATTAGCAGGAATAGTAGGATTTATAATTAAAAACTTAGGTTTATTTACTGCTAACGTAGATAATCTTTCAGCACAAGCAGGAGTAGCAAGTTCTTCAAATCCATTACTTGTAGTAGTAAGTGTAATACCTAATAATATTATATCGGTATTTTCTAAAAATACTGAAGTGCTTGCAGTTGTATTTATAGCCGTGGTAGTAGGATTATGTATTAATAATTTAGAAGGTAAGATTAAGATATTAAAAAACTTATTAGAAGAAGTTAATTCTATTATTACTGTATTTTTAAGTTTCGTAATAACTAAGTTTGGACCAATTGCAATATTTGTACTTATAACAAGAACATTTGCAATATATGGTATAGACAATTTAAAGCCAGCTCTAGTATATGTAGTAGTTACAATATTTACATTATTATTATTCTTAATATTTGGATATGCAATATTTATAGCTGTAGGAGCTAAGGTTAATCCAATTAAGTTTGTTAAGAAAATGGGAAAAGTTGCTTTATTTGGATTTTCAACTTCATCTTCAGCAGCAACATTACCGTTAAATACCAAGACGACAGTTGAAGAACTAGGTGTTGATAAGGATATAGCATCTTTTATATTACCTCTTGGAATGACTATAAACATGAATGGGACTGCAATAATGCAAGTTATTGCAACAATATTTATAGCATCATCAGCAGGTTATAATGTAACAGTAGGAAATATAATTGTTATTGCGTTAATAGCATTAATAGCATCAGCTGGTACTCCAGCAGCACCAGGAGCGGGAGCAATAATACTTTTTACAGTATTATCAGGAATGGGATATAACAATGATGGAGCGATACTTGCTTACTCATTAATACTTGCTATAAATAGGCCTATAGAAATGCTTGTAACATCTTTAAATGTAGTAGGAGATGCAGCAACAAGTGTTGTAGTTGCGAAGTCTGAAGGAATGTTAGATGAAGAAGTTTATAATGCTGATTAAAGTATAGATATAATAAATACATATAAAAATACAAAAATAACATAATTTATAAATTGAAATAAAAAATCCATGGCGGAAATGCCATGGATTTTTATTAAATCAGATGGTATGAACTACTTATATTAAAGTATCATATTTGGATTAAAAGGCTACGCTAGAAATATTAATAAATAGATCATTTTAAAATATTTAATATTTGTGGTGAATTTGTATAAATAGGTATACTTATATATATTAATTAGGGTTTACTATATTTATAAAAAGATCTATAATGATGATAATAAAAATATAGAATTGTTGATAACTTTAAATGTAATAAATATAAAGAGCATAGGTTTCTAAAAGATAAAAGAGAATAAAGTGGACCTGCCATTTTCTCCTTGGTAAGCGCGTAAGGACAGATACACTAAAAATGATGGCTCAAAGAGGTCTCGACAATTTTTTATTTAATTTTTTGGAAAGAAGGATGTATTTATATGAGATTAAAAGATAAGGTGGTATTAGTTACAGCATCTACAAGGGGAATAGGCTTGGCTATAGTTAAAGCTTGTGCAAAAGAAGGTGCTATTGTATATATGGCAGCTCGTAATTTAGAGAAGGCAGGAGAAGTAGCTAAAGAACTAAATGATGAAGGGTATAGAGTAAAAACTGTATATAATGATGCATATAAAAAAGATACGTATGTTTCTATGATTGAAGAAACTGTTAAAAATGAAGGAAGAATAGATGTTCTTGTTAATAACTTTGGTACTTCTAATCCTAAATTAGATTTAGATATTAAAAATACAAGTTATGAAGAGTATATAAACACAATTGATACAAATTTAGCTAGTGTATTTATATCATCTCAAAAAGCTATAGAATATATGAGTAAAAATGGTGAAGGATCTATAATTAATATATCTTCGATTGGAGGTATAATTCCAGATATTTCACAAATTGCGTATACTACAAGTAAGGCTTCAATAAATTATTTAACTAAACTTATAGCTGTTCAATGTGCTAGGGATAATATACGTTGTAATGCAGTATTACCAGGTATGACAGCTACTGATGCAGTTAAAGGTGCTTTAACTGATGAATTTAAAGAATTTTTCTTAAAGCATATACCTATTAAAAGAATGGGAAATCCAGAGGAAATTGCAGCAACTGTAGTTTATTTTGCAAGTGATGAATCAGCATATACAACAGGACAAATTATAGATGTATCAGGTGGCTTTGGATTAGCAACACCAATATTTGGAGATATGATAAATCTTAAAAATAAAAGATAATTGAGTAATATTATAAAAATATATAAGACATTAATAATAACTATCGTATTAGAGTTACAAAAGCTTTAGCGATAGTTTTTTATTTTCAAGTAGGGGGAGAGATATATATGAGTATAAAATTTATAGAAGAACATAAAGTATTTAAACTTGATGCTAGGGATACATCTTATATTATAGCAATTGTAGATGAGGAAAGGTTTTTAGGTCATGTCTATTTCGGCAAAAAGATAATAGATAACAATATAAATCATTTATTAAGATTAGAAGAACCTCCGTATGTGCCTTCAAAAAATAATCGTGATAGAGTGTCATTTTATGATAGTTTTCCAACAGAATACTCAACATATGGGATAGGTGATTTTAGAGAATCATGCCTTAGAGTAAAAGATAAAAATGGACATACAGCATGTAGGATTCAATATTCTTCTCATAAAATTTATAAGGGAAAGAAAAGTTTAAAAGGATTACCGTCCACATTTGGAGATGATAATAGTTGCACAAGTCTTGAGATAACCTGTTTAGATAATGATTTGAATTTAGAAGTAGTCTTATTATACACTGTTTTTGAAGAGCTAGATGTAATAACTAGAAGTGTGCGTATAAAGAATTGTTCAAAAGATGAAGTATTTCTAACTAAGGTTCTATCTACATGTATAGATTTTGATGGAATTAATTATGATATGATTTCTCTACATGGATCATGGGCAAGGGAAAGGCATATCTCAAGAAAGAAAATAAGCTATGGAAAACATTCCGTTTCTACGATTAGAGGAGAATCAAGTCATCAAGATAATCCATTTATTGCGTTATTAGATAATTCTGCTACAGATGAAAGTGGAAATGTATACGGATTCAATTTTGTTTATTCTGGAAATTTCTTTACACAAGTTGAGGGATGTCAATTTGATACAACTAGAGTAGTTATGGGAATTAATCCAGAAGATTTTTCATGGAAATTAAAAGAGAATGAAGAATTTGTAGCTCCTGAAGTTGTAATGGTATACTCTGATAAAGGTATAGGTAAAATGACAAGAACTTTCCATGATCTATATCGTAATCATTTAATAAGAGGTCAATTTAAGGATAAGAAGAGGCCTATTTTAATAAATAATTGGGAGGCTACCTATTTTGATTTTAATACTGAAAAATTATTATCAATAGCAAAAGAAGCTTCAGAACTTGGTATAGAAATGCTAGTAATGGATGATGGTTGGTTTGGAAAGCGTAACAGTGATAATTCATCATTAGGTGATTGGGTCGTTAATACTGAAAAAATAGAAGGTGGATTAAAAAATCTTGTTGATGAAGTAAATAATTTAGGTATGGAGTTTGGTATATGGATTGAACCAGAGATGATATCTCCAAATTCAGATCTTTATAGAGAACATCCAGATTGGTGTATTCATATAGAAGGTAGAACACCAGCTTTATGTAGAGAGCAATATGTATTAGATTTATCTAGAAAAGAGATAGTTGATTATATTTATGAAAGTGTTAAAAAAGTACTTTCAAGTGCTAATATAACTTATGTAAAGTGGGATATGAATAGACAATTAACTGATTTAGGAAGTATTGCTATTCCTTCTGACCAACATGGAGAAATATTTCATAGGTATGTTTTAGCAGTTTATGATATGATGGATAGATTAACAAATGATTTTCCATATATTTTATTAGAAAATTGCTCAGGTGGGGGAGCTAGATTTGATCCAGGTATGCTATATTATAGTCCTCAAATTTGGTGCTCTGATGATACTGATGCAATTGAAAGATTAAAAATTCAGGAAGGTACAGCAATGGTTTATCCACTTTCTGCAATCGGAGCGCATGTTAGTGATTGTCCAAATCATACAGTAGGAAGAACTACGCCTTTTGAAACAAGGGGATATGTAGCTCTTGCGGGAACTTTTGGTTATGAATTAGATGTGACTAAAATACCGGAAGAAGATAGAAAGATGATTCCAGATCAAATATCTATGTATCATAAATATAATGACTTAGTAAGAACTGGAGATTATTATCGTATAGAAAATTTCTCAAAAAACAATAGTTTTGATTGTTGGGCTGTAGTGTCAAAAGATAAAAGTGAAGTTTTAGTTACATGTATTCAAGTATTAGGAAGGCCTAATTATCATAGTAGAAGAATTAAGTTAAAAGGACTATTAGATAGTAAGATGTATATTAATGAGGAAACTAATGAAGTTTTATCTGGTGGAGCATTAATGTATTCTGGTATTAATGTTAGCTTATATGGAGATTATTCAGGAAAGTTAATTTATTTTAAATTAGCTTAGCCTTAAAAGTATAAGTGTATATAATAATTTAGAATATCTCAAGGCAATCTAATAAATATTTGATTAAAAAAACTCTGATGCTTTTATGTATATGTATTGAAATTAAATCTGAGAAAAAGTTTTTAAAAGGAGAAATCGAAATGAAGAATTATATAGTGTTTGATATAGGTGGATCATCAGTAAAATGGTCTGTAATTAATAATAAAGGAGTTATACTTATTAGTGGTAAAATAGCTATAGCTGAAACAATAGAAGGATTTTTTGAAGAGTTATCTAATAAGGTTAATAATTTAAAGGAAGAATATACTTTGCAAGGTATTGCATTAAGTGCACCTGGTGCAGTAGATAATGAAACAGGAATTATTGGCGGTATGAGTGCATTGCCTTACATACATGGTCCAAATTTTAAAGAAATATTAAATAAGATGACAGGGTTGCAAGCAGAAATAGAAAATGATGCTAATTGTGCAGCATTAGGAGAATGCTGGCTGGGTGCAGCTAAGGAGGAAAATGATTGCGCTTTTGTGGTTTGTGGGACAGGTATAGGGGGAGCATTAGTTAAAGATAAAAAGATACATTCAGGTGTTCATAAACATGGTGGTGAGTTTGGATATTGCTTAGTAGATATAGATGTTTATAATCAAAAATATTTATCATGGAGTATGGCAGGTTCAACTTTTGCAGTTTCAAAGTTTATTGCAGATAGAAAAGGGATAAGTATGGATAACTTTAATGGTATAAAAGCATTTGAGTTATATGATAATGGCGATGAAATAGCAATAGAAGAAGTAAATAGATTTTTTAGATATATGGCTATAGGCATATACAATATTCAATATACTTATGATCCAGAGGTTATAGTTTTAGGTGGGGCTATTTGTGAAAGAAAAGGATTTTTAGATGAAGTAAATAAAAAGATAGATGAAGTTAAGAACTCTAATCCATATGCTACAATAAAACCAATAGTTAGGATTTGTAAATATGGAAATGATGCAAATAAACTAGGTGCTTTATACAATTTTTTACAAAAACAAAATTTAATATAATATAGTAAATAAGCAGTTAATATAAATATATACAAATTAAGAAGTAATATGAAAATATAGTAAGTAAACATTATCATTATATAATAGAAGTATATCTTTTATTATATATAGTTTAATAATTATTATAATCAAAGGAGAGAGAATAATGAGTAATAAGTATACATTCCCAGAAGGATTTTGGTGGGGATCGGCAACATCAGGGCCACAGTGTGAAGGAACATTTAATAAGCCACATAAAAGTGTATTTGATTATTGGTATGAAGTAGAGCCAGAAGTCTTTTTTGATAAAGTTGGACCAGAAGTAACATCAAATTTTTATAATAGTTATAGAGAAGATTTAGCTATGTTGAAAGAAATTGGTTTAAATAGCTTTAGAACATCTATTCAGTGGACAAGACTTATAAAGGATTTAGAAACTGCTGAGCCAGACGAAGATGGAATAAGATTTTATAATGATGTTATAGATGAAACAATAAAAAATGGAATGATTCCTGTAATAAACCTACATCACTTTGATTTACCAGTTGAATTATATAATAAATATGGTGGATGGGAATCAAAGCATGTAGTAGAGTTATTTGTTAAATTTGCTGAAACTGCATTTAAACTATTTTCAGATAGGGTAAAACATTGGACAACCTTTAATGAGCCAATGGTAGTTGTTGAAGGACAATACTTATATCAATTCCATTATCCAAAAGTAGTAGATGGAAGGAAAGCGGTTCAAGTGTTATATAATATAAATTTAGCCTCAGCTAAAGCAATTAAAAAGTTTAGAGAACTTGAATGTGAAAAGGATGGAGGAAGAATTGGTATAGTTCTTAATTTAACTCCAGCATATCCAAGAAGTAATAGTGAAGAGGACTTAAGATCATCTAAAATAGCAGATACTATGTTTAACTATTCATTCTTAGATCCAGCAGTAAATGGAGAATTTCCAAGTCTTTTAGTAGATCTTTTGAATGAAGATGGAGTATTATGGCAGTCTACAGAGGAAGAGCTTAAGATAATAAAAGAAAATAGAATTGACTTTTTAGGTGTTAATTATTATCAACCAAGAAGAGTTAAAGCTAAAGAGAATGAGTTTGATGAATCAAAAGGTTGGATGCCAGAAAAGTACTTTGATTATTATGATATGCCTAATAAGAGAATGAATCCATATAGGGGATGGGAGATTTATCCTCAAAGTATGTATGATATAGCTATAAATATAAGAGATAACTATAATAATATTCCATGGTATATTTCTGAAAATGGAATGGGTGTTGAAGGTGAAGAAAAATATAAAAATGAAGATGGATCAATTCAGGATGATTATAGAATTGAGTTCTTAGAAGAGCATTTACAATATCTGTATAAAGGAATAGAAGAGGGATCAAATTGTTTTGGATATCACTCTTGGACTCCAATAGACTGTTGGTCTTGGAGTAATGCATATAAAAATAGGTATGGATATATTGCATTAGACTTGGATACTCAAAAGAAAACAATTAAAAAATCAGGAAGATGGATTAAAGAAGTATCAAAAAATAACGGATTTTAATATTGATCTTATTTATTGATTTTATATGGAGGAAAAGGTATGAATTAAATTTAGATAGTTATAGAATTTAAATAAATGTAATTAATGAAAAGTATATTTTAAAAAATTTTATATATAAGCATAATGAATGCACACCCATTATTATTTTTAATAATAGATGTGCATTTTATTTACTTCCTTATTACTTATTTGCCACTAGCACCATAGTTTGAGAGAACTCTTGCACTAGGGTCATTTACGTTACAGCCTTCCCAAGACTTATTTGGCATCCAGAAGTCTACAATCATTTCTGCTTGATTTGAATAATATTTTTCAAATATTTCTCTATATAATAGTGATTCCTTTGTAAATGGTTTTGAGTGATAACTATATTTTTCACATAGGTTTTCAAATTCTTCATTAGAGTACTTGGATTCTGCATATTCTTTTATATAATCTACCATTGAATGACCTACAGCATCACTAAAGGCTGCTTTTTCACGATATAAGATATTAAGAGGAAGATAATCACTTTCAAAGGCTCGTCTTAATAAATATTTGCCCATGTTATATTTATTTAATTTCTTTTCTGGATCAATTGCCATAACATATTTTACAAAATCTAAGTCGCCAAATGGTACTCTTGCTTCTAGAGAATTTGAACTTATACATCGATCTGCACGAAGTACGTCATACATAAATAATTCTCTAATTCTTTTTTGTGATTCTTTTTGAAATTCTTCTGCATTTGGAGCAAAATCTGTATATTTATATCCAAATAGCTCATCAGAAATTTCACCAGTTAAAAGTACTTTTACGTCAGAAGTTTCATGTATCTTCTTACAAAGTAAATACATTCCCATGCTTGCTCTTATTGTTGTAATATCATAAGTTACAAGAATTTTAATAACTTCATCTAATGATTCAATTACTTCTTCTTTTGTCATATATAAAGCCTTATGATCACTATTTATATAATCTGCAACTTCCTTTGCATATTTTAAATCAATAGCATCTTCAGTCATACCTATGCAGAAGGTTTTAATTTGTTTTTCAGGATATAACTTTTTAGCCACTGCACATACTAAAGAACTATCTAATCCACCACTTAATAAGAATCCTACAGGTGCATCTGCATCCATACGTTTTTCTATAGCTTTTACTAATTTATCATGAATTTGTTTAAAAATAATTTCTAAATCATCTTTTAAGTATCCACCATTTACTTCACTGATATCACAATAACATGTGAATTCACAATTAGCATAATAATGCCCTGGTGGGAATGGCATAATCTTATCAGATAAACCAACTAAATTTTTTGCTTCACTTGCAAACATAATATTACCTGATTTAGAGTAACCATAAAATAGTGGGCGGATTCCAAGTGGATCTCTAGCAGCAATATAACTGTCTTTTTCCCCATCATAAATGACAGTTGCAAATTCTGCATCTAATTTTGAAAACATATCTAATCCATATTCATAATACATAGGAAGTAGAACTTCACAATCACTATCAGAAATAAACTTATAGCCTTTTTTTATTAGGTCCTTTTTAATTTCATGGAAACCATAAATTTCACCGTTACATATTGCAGCATCTTTATTATTTGTAAATGGCTGCATTCCGTTATTACTTAAATCCATAATAGAAAGTCTTTGAAATCCCAAAATACCAGATGGTAAATCAAAAATCTTTGACATATCTGGACCTCTAGATTCAGTCCTTTCTAATGCTCCTTCAAATTTTTCACGAGTTATGTCTGTTCCCGTATAACACATAATTGTACACATAAAAGTAAGCCCCCTTTTAGATATAAAAATAGCATCAATTCATCTTAATAATAGGACGAATTGATGCTTATCCGCGGTGCCACCTAATTTACCTTAATCGGTCACTTCCCAGCCACTACTGGTATCCAAATAACGCATGGAATACGTCGCTCCTACTTTATCTTAGCCCATAAAAATATATAAGGCTTTTGATATTTCAGTTTGCAGCTACGGAGTGTTATTCAAAAAAGTCCTGCCACTGGATTCACACTATCTCCAGCTCACTGTTAGTGGTTATTTTTCTTACTTCTCTCCATCATTGCTTTTCAATTAATTGTTTTAATTCTAAATTGTGGAAATTGATTTGTCAATATATTTTTATATAAAATATATTAAAAACATTTCATTTACAATTGTATGGGTACAATTGACTTGTTTTCCACTAAGTTGTAAAATTTATTATAAGTTTTATAAATACAAGGGGGTAATTACTTTGAATAATCAAATAAGGTTTAAGAAATTAATTCAAACAGCATTATTAGCAGCATTATGTTTTGTATCATTTACTTATTTACAAATTAAAATTCCACTACCAAGTGGGGATGCAAGTTCAATTCATATTGGAAATGCATTTTGTGTTTTAGCTGCATTATTACTTGGAGGATGGTATGGGGGATTAGCAGGTGCAATAGGTATGACAATTGCAGATTTACTTGATCCAGTATATATAACTGTAGCACCTAAGACATTTATTTTAAAATTATGTATTGGATTGATTACAGGATTAATTGCTCATAGAATTGCGAAAATAAGTGAAAGTAATGATAAAAAATATATTTTTAGATGGAGCATTATTGCATCTATTGGAGGGTTAGCTTTTAATGTAGTAGCAGATCCTATTGTAGGATTCTTTTATAAGCAATATTTATTAGGACAGCCTCAAGATGCAGCTGCTATTTTGGCTAAATTAAGTGCAGTTACTACCTTTATAAATGCAGTAGTTTCTACAATATTAGTAGTAATTATTTATAATGCAATAAGACCAATATTAAAGAAATCGGGTTTATTATTACCAGTAGGAAAAAGTAATACAGAGAGTGCAGTTTAACTAATCATGAAATACTCCTATTATGATAGATAATTTTTTGTTTTATCTATCATAATAGGAGCATTTTTATTTTTTTATTCAGTTTTTTATAAAAAATTTAGAATAAGTGGATGATAAAAAAGAAGGCTGATATAATATTTCTATATTAACTATAAAGGAGATATTAAATGAAATATTATTTAGCACCAATGGAAGGAATTACAGGACACGTATATAGAAATTCTTATGAAAAGTTTTTTCATAATATTGATAAATATTTTACACCTTTTATTGTTCCAACTAGTAGTAAAAGTTTTAAAACTAAAGAATTAAGAGATGTTTTACCTGAAAATAATCAGGGAATGAATATAGTTCCTCAAATACTTACTAATGATTCAGAAGGTTTTATTAATACTGCAATAAAATTACAGCAATTAGGGTATAATGAAGTAAATTTAAATTTAGGATGTCCATCTGGAACAGTTGTATCAAAAGGAAGAGGATCTGGATTTCTAGCTAAAAGAGAAGAACTTGATATTTTCTTAGAAGAGATATATAAGAAAGATGATATAAAAATATCTATAAAAACTAGAATAGGAAAGGATAGTCCAGAAGAGTTTTATGAATTAATTAAAATTTTCAATAAATATCCTATAGAAGAACTTATAATTCATCCTAGAACTAGGCAAGATTTTTATGGAAATAAGCCTAATTTAGAAGTCTTTAAAGACGCAATAAATTTAAGTACTAACCCTATATGTTATAATGGAGATATTTTTACATCAGATGATTATAAAAACTTTATAAAGTCTTTTCCAGAAGTAAATGAATTAATGTTAGGAAGAGGAATACTTGCAAATCCAGGACTAATTAATGAAATAAATAATAATATTGTATTAGATAAAGAATTATTAAAAAAGTTTCATGATGATATTTTATTTAATTACATAGAAGTATTTAAAGATGATAATATTGCTTTATATAGAATGAAAGAACTTTGGGGATATATGATTTATATATTTTCTAATAATAAGAAGTATGCTAAGAAGATAAAGAAGTCACAAAAGTTAAAGGATTATAATGAAGCAGTATTAAATTTATTTAATGAACAAGAAATAGTGAAAGGTGCTGGTTTATTTAGTAATAATAATTAGATATTGAAGGTTATATAGAAAAATGTTTTATAAATTCTATATAACTTTTTTACTTTTTAGGAAATTATAAGGATGTTACCATGTGAATAACTTTTTATAATTTCTTTTTTTAGTTTTTAAATGATTTTAGAATAAAAAGCAATGAATAAAAATATAATACCATATAGCTACCTGAGTTTGAATAAATTAAAAATTGAATTTATTATAAGGGTGAAGGTGTTAATATGAGACATTTAAAAAGTATTAGTAATGATAAATTTTTTAAAGAGCCTCTGGATTTTAATAAATATACTAATAAGGATTTATTAAAATACGCAGTAGGCTCTAATTTATATATGAATGCATTAATGGATATATATAGCAAAATAAAATTAGAAAAAATTAAAGATACTTGTACTATTACAATTTGCTTTGAGGACTCAATAAAAGAAAGTGATGTTGAAGTTGGAGAGGAAAATGTTTTAGATTCTTTAGAAAAATTAAGTTATGATTTAATCAATGGAGATATAAGTAAAAATATACTTCCATTGATTTTTATTAGGGTACGAAGTGTTTCTCATTTTATTAATTTTTCATCTAAGTTATCTAAGGGCCAATTGAAGATAATTACTGGTTTTATATTTCCTAAGTTTAATAAAAAGAATGGAGCATATTATTTAGGACATTTAGAAGCTATAGAAAATGAATTTGCTGAGAAAATTTATGGAATGCCTATTCTTGAGAGTGAAGAAATAGTATATAAGGAAAATAGAACTCAAGAGATTTTATATCTAAAGGAATTAATAGATAGGTATAAAGATTCTATTTTAAATATTAGAGTAGGGGGAACTGATTTTTCTTCAAAATTCGGATTAAGAAGAAGTGTAAGTAGAAGTATATATGATATTGGTGTTATAAATGATTGTCTTTGCGACATAGTAAATATTTTTGGAAGATGTAAAGAGGATTATATAGTCTCAGCTCCTGTATGGGAATATTTTTCATCAGGTATAAATTCTAAAGAAGTCAAAGGACTAATTAGAGAAATAGAATTAGATAAGGAAAATGGATTTTGTGGAAAGACTATTATTCATCCAACTCAAGGAATATATGTAAATTCTTTATATTCAGTAGAGTATGAAGATTATATTGATGCTATAAATATATTAAATAATTCAGAGCTTGGAGGAGTCTTTAAGGGATATAGTAATAATAAAATGAATGAAATCTCACCACATTATAATTGGGCAAAAAGAATTGGAAATAGAGCAAAGATTTTTGGTGTTTTGAATAAAGAAATAAGTTATTATGATTTATTTAGTAAGGTAGGAAGTAAAATTGAAGATTAATATAAAAGAGAATGTTTATGACTTAAATTTAGATGATTTAGTTTCTATAGGTTATAGAGATAATAATAGTAAAAGAAATTTTTTATTTATTAGTAAGGTTTTAGGTAAGCATATAGAAGTAAAGCCAAATATATGTAGAGTTACTGGCTTTTTATTAGTTTCGACTATTTTAGGGACAACTAAAGAGACAAGTATCTTAATTAATTATATAAAAAATTATAAAGATAATGATATTAATGTTAATGAGGTTATGAAGTTAACTTATAGAACTAATGAAAAATTAGTAGTTATAGGATTTGCAGAAACAGCTACAGGCATAGGAATGTCAGTAGCATCGGCAATAGAAAATTCTTATTATGTTACAACTACAAGAGAAAATATTGAAGGAATAAAGTCATTTCTTAACTTTGAAGAAGAACATTCACATGCAACTACCCATAAATGTTTTCCAGAGGATATTTATAAATTAAGAGAGGCAGATAGAATAATTTTAGTTGATGATGAAATTACTACTGGAAAATCTATGTTAAATATAATAAAAGAATTAAAAAGAAATACAGGTGTTAGAAAATATGAAATTTTAACTATTTTAGATTGGAGAAACATAGAGTATAGGGATTTATATAAAGATTTTATAAGAAAGAATAAAGTAGAAATAGAAGTTAGAGCTTTAATATCAGGAGATATTGAGGTAGAAGATAATAATGTTTATTGTTATAAGAAAGAAAATTTATTATCTGAAAAAATGAATGTGAATTATCTAAATATATTAAGTAGAAAAGGACAATATCTAAAATTTACAGGTAGATTTGGAGTAGATTTTGATGATATAAAAAAAACTGAGGAAGAGTGTATTAAAGCAGCAAATAAAATTCAAGAAATAATAGGAGATAATAAAAAGATATTAGTGCTAGGGCATGGAGAAAATATATATATTCCATCAAGAATAGCATCATATTTAGAAGGAGATGTTTACTTTAAAAGTACAACGAGAAGTCCTATTTATTGCAGTGATGAAAGAAGTTATTTAATTAATGAAAGAAGTATTTTTTATCATAATGGAGTTAAATATTATTTTTATAATAAATCCAGAATAGAAGAAAATTATGAGAAAGTAATTTTAATTACAGAAGATGATTTAGATATAAAGCTAACTAACAATTTAATTATAGTAAAACCATAAATATAAATATAAATTTAAATTACAATAATTATTAAATAATATTAATATTATTGTAATTTAAAATAAATAGTATTATAATTATATTAATGAGAATTAATATCAATTAATATCTATTTTCAATAATATAATAAATAGTTATTTTATAGTTATAGTATAGTTTCATTGTTAGATATCTAACAAATTAAGAAAAATACGGTTTTATATAAGTAATGAATATATGTAAAAAGGAAGGAAAGATGAATATGACAGTAGAATATCCTATGTCAAAATTAATAAGTGAAAGAAGAACAATAAGAAAGTTTAAAGAAGAGTCTGTATCAACAGAACTATTAAGTGATTTATTAGAAGTTGCAAGCTGGGCTCCAAATCATAAATTAAGAGAGCCGTGGAGATTTATTATTTATAATGGACAAGGTACTAAAGAATTAGCTGATGTAATGGCAGAGGTGATATCAAAGGGAGGAAAAATGAAAAAGAGCCCAGAGGAAATGAAAAATTATTTTCTTTCAATTCCAGCACATATTCTTGTAGTAATGCCTGAAGATCCAAATCCTTTTATTAGAGAAGAAGATTATGCAGCTACTAGTGCATTAATTCAAAATTTCCAACTTGCAGCATGGGAAAGAGGTATAGGTGTATTCTGGAAAACTGATTCATACCTTACTTTACCATATTTTAGGAAAAGGGTAGGGGCTAAGCCAGGAGAGAAGATTGCAGCAATTCTACATGTTGGATATCCAGATATGACTCCTAATGCACGTCCAAAAACTTCAATATCTGAAAAAATTACAGTAATTGATGGTAAGAATGAAAAATAAATTAACATAAAAGTGAAATATAAAAATATAATGGCTAGAATTGTAATAAAACAGTTCTGGCTATTTTTGTATTTACTGTTAAAGTGTTATAATTAATATTATTTAAGATTAATGCTTAGATAAATTTAATAAGGGGAGGAGGAGCATTTATGACGAGTAACATTTCAAGAGAAGAGGCATGGAAGCTATTAACCGAGTATAATGAAGAAAAATTTCATAGACAACATGCAGAAACAGTAGAAGGCGTAATGAAGTATTTTGCAGAAAAATTAGGCTATGGAGATGAAAAAGAAGTCTGGGGAATAGTTGGACTTCTTCATGATTTAGATTTTGAAAAATTTCCTGAGGATCACTGTATAAAAGAACAGGAAATCATGAGAGAAAGAGGAGTATGTGAAGAAATTATACATGCTACAGCAAGCCATGGTTATGAAATTACAGTGGATATTAAACCAGAACATAAAATGGAAAAAGTACTTTATGCTGTTGATGAATTAACAGGACTAATAGGAGCAGTAGTACTAATGAGACCTTCAAAAAGTGTTCAAGATTTAGAATTAAAGTCTGTTAAGAAGAAATATAAAAGTAAGGGATTTGCTACTGGATGTTCAAGAGATGTAATTGAAAGAGGAGCAAATATGCTTGGATGGGAATTAGACTATTTAATAAATGAAACAATTCTAGCTTTAAGAAGTATAGAAAAATAAACAGAAATTATAAGGGGAGTGGTATTGTGAAAGTTATAAAAGTAGCTGTTATAGGAGCTGGTTCTAGAGGAAGGCATGCTTATGGAAACTATGTATTAAATAATCAAGATAAAATAAAGTATGTGGCTGTTATAGAACCAGATGCTAATAAAAGAGCGGCATTAGCTGCAGAACATAATATAAATTCAGAAATGTGTTTTGAAGACGAAAATGAATTCTTTAAGTTTGGTAAAGTATGTGATGCTATTATAGTTGCACATCAAGATAAGCAACATTATAAGACTACAGTTAAGGCATTAAATTTGGGGTATGATGTTTTACTTGAAAAGCCTATGACACCAGATGCTTTTGAATGTTTAGATTTAGAGGAATGTGCTAAAAGAAATGGTGTAAATCTTATGGTATGTCATGTATTAAGATATACAGAGTTTTTTGAAAAGATTAAAGAATTAGTTGATGAAAAGGTAATTGGAGATTTAATTGGATTTGATCACAAAGAGAATATTGGACATTATCATATGGCACATAGCTTTGTAAGAGGAAATTGGAGAAATTCTGAGGAAACATCACCACTTATACTAGCAAAAACTTGTCATGATATGGATATTATTACATGGCTTATAAATGATGAATGTACAGCAGTTTATTCAAGTGGGGATTTAAATTATTTTAAAAAAGAAAATGCTCCAAAAGAAAGTGCAAAAAAGTGTCTAGAATGTAAGTTAAATGAAGAGTGTATTTTTTCAGCCAAAAGAATTTATTTAGATAATTGTAGAAATGTTTGGCCTGTGAATACATTATGTGCAAATCCTACTTATGAAACTGTTAAAGAAGTGTTAGATAAAACAAATTATGGAACTTGTGTATGGAAGGTTGAAGATAATGATGTTTGTGATAATCAAGTAGCAGTAATGGAGTTTAAAAATGGAGTTAGGGGAACTTTCACTGTAACAGCTTTTACACATAATCAGTTTAGAGAAACAATGCTTTTTGGAACAAAGGGATCTATTTATGCAAATACAAGGGATAATGAAATAATAGTTAGAAAACATGGAATTGATGAATATTCAGAATCTAACATAACAATAATAAAACCTAAAAGAATAGTAGGAGGCCATGGAGGCGGAGATGTAGGATTAATGGAAGATTTCATAAATGTAGTTAATGGTTCAGGAAAGGAACCTAGAACAAGCGTAGAACAATCGATTCAATCGCATCTTATGTCTTATGCTTGTGAAAAATCTAGATTAGAAAAAAGAAGAATAGAAATAGAAGACTTTAAAAAAGAAATAAAAAGCGAAATATAAAAATAAATAATAGCCAGAAATGTAGTAATGCAGTTCTGGTTATTTTTGTATTTATAATTAAAGTGTTATAATTAAAATACCAAAAAATTAGTATTTAAGTAATTTTAAAAATAATTATAAGTAATGGAGAATAAATATGGGGAATTACTCAGAATTTATAAAAAAAGCATGGGAAGAGTTTGTTTCTACAGGCGAGATAAATTCAAAAATTAGAACTGAAATTATAGATTCATGGATAAGATGTAAGAAAAATGGTGTTGATCCTTATAACGGAAAAGGAATTGTTAGGCATCCTAATATAGATGAGTTAATTAAGAAAAGCAGTGATTTAATACATATAGCTAGACCCATAATGGAGAGTATTTACAGTATGGTTTCTAGATCTGGATTTGCTCTATTTTTAGCAGATAAAGATGGATATATTATAGATGTAATAGGAGATAAAGATATATTGAAGAGGGGAGAGGAACTAAATTTTATTAAAGGTGAACTATGGTCTGAAGAAGTTGTTGGAACTAATGCTATAGGTACTGCCTTATATCTTAATAAAGCATTTCAAACTATAGGTGCAGAGCATTATGGTGTTAATCAACATTCTTGGACCTGTTCTGCTGCACCTATTTATGATGAATACGATAATTTAATCGGATGCATTAATATGTCAGGAAGTTATTATAATGCTCATTCTCATACTTTAGGGATTGTAACTGCAGCAGCTCAATCTATGCAAAAACAAATGGCTTTACTTTCCTCATATAACTTACTTAATATAACTTTTGATTCAATATCAGAGGGAATGATAGTAATAAATAAAGATATGAAAATAAAAAGAATAAATGGAAGTGCATTAAAAATTTTAAATATTTCCTTAGAGGATGTAAAGGATACGGATATTAATAAAATTTTAACTGGCATTAACTTTCATAGATTTATTGAGGAAAAGAAGTCTTTAAATAATTATGAGTGTGATATATCTATTAATGATAGAAATATTAAGTGTATTATTAATATTTTTTCATTGTATAATAATGGAAAAAGTAATGGTGCAGTAATAACTTTTACTGAAGTGAAAGTTGTTCATAAGTTAGTAAATAAGTTTGTAGGATATAGAGCTAAATATGAGTTTAAAGATATTATCACAAATGATTTAGAAATGAAAAATGTTATTAGCTTTGCTAAAAAGGCTTCTAAAAGTGATTGTAATATATTAATTCAAGGTGAAAGTGGAACAGGAAAAGAATTAATTGCACAATCAGTACATAATTTTAGTAATCGTTCAAAAGGTCCCTTTGTTGCTGTAAATTGTGCATCGATTCCAAGTGAGTTAGTTGAAAGTGAATTGTTTGGATATGATAAAGGCGCATTTACAGGAGCTTTAAAGGAAGGCCGTCCAGGTAAGTTTGAATTAGCAGATGGCGGAACAATTTTTCTTGATGAATTAGGAGAATTACCACTAGATATGCAAAGTAAACTTCTTAGAGTTTTAGATAATGGAAAAGTAGTAAGAGTGGGAGGAATAAACGAAAAACAATTTGATGTTAGGATAATTGGAGCTACTAATAGAGAGCTTAGAAATGAAATAGTTAAAAGAAATTTTAGAGAAGATTTATTTTATAGATTAAGTGTAATGGAGATTCAGACTATACCACTTAGAAGAAGGAGAGATGATATAGATTTACTTGTAAAATATTTTGTTAATAAGTTAAATGAAAAAAACAATAATAAATTTATAGATATAAAACAATCATATATTGATGAATTAAAAAAATATGATTGGCCTGGTAATATAAGAGAGCTAAAAAATGTTGTTGAAAGGGATTATTATCTAAGTGAAGGTGAACTTAAGAATATTAGCAATAAATATTATGATAGTAAGTTGGATAGTATTAAAAACAAAGATGATATTAGTATTAAAGAGAATGAAATAGTACCTTTTGATAAAGTAGAAGAAAAAACAATAAGAGCTGCTATAGAAAAATGTAATGGGAATATTCAGTTAACAGCAAAATTATTAAGGATAGGAAGAGCAACTTTATATAGAAAAATAAAAAAATATGAAATTGATGTATCAAAATGAGAATTTAAAACAAGTGTATCAAAATAAGAATAAATAAATGTATCATTTTGATACACTTGTTTTTATACTTTCTAATATGGGGAATTTCTTATGATTATGAAATGACAAAATTAGAGTGAATAAGTGATAGTTAGCTAAAAAAATATAAAAAAGTAACTAAGTGTCTTTTTTTGGCACTATTATTGCTATTAATATATGTGAATAATTTAACAATAAAATATGGGGGGATTATGTATGAAAGCAGCATTATGGTATGCAAAGAAAGATATTAGAGTAGAGGAAATTGAAGAACCAAAAGTAACAAAAAATAATGTTAAAATCAAAGTTAAATGGTGTGGAATTTGTGGGTCAGATTTACATGAATATTTAAATGGTCCAATATTTATTCCAGTAGGACAACCACATCCATTAAGCGGAACAACTGCACCAGTTGTATTAGGGCATGAGTTTTCAGGAGAAGTTGTAGAGATAGGAGAAGGTGTTACTAAGTTTAAAATAGGGGATAGAGTAATAGTAGAACCGATAGTTGCTTGTGGAAAATGTCCAGCATGTTTAGAAGGAAAATATAATTTATGTTCTTCCTTAGGTTTCCATGGACTTTGCGGTAGTGGTGGAGGACTTGCTGAATATACAGTTTTTCCAGAGGAATTTGTTCATAAGATACCAGATGAAATGTCATATGAAAAGGCAGCATTAGTTGAACCTATGGCTGTTGCTTTACATTCTATTAGAATTGCAAACTTTAAAATAGGTGATACAGCTATAGTATTAGGATGTGGACCAATAGGATTAGCAACTATTGAATGTTTAAAATCAGCAGGTGCAAAATTAGTAATAGTTTTACAAAGAAAATCAATAAGACAAGAATATGCTAAAAGAGCAGGTGCAGATTTAGTTTTAGATCCTAATGAAGTCAATATACCAGAAGAAGTTAAAAAACTTACTAATGGAGTAGGTGTTGATGTAGCTTTTGAAACTACAGGAGCTCAAGTTGGATTTGATATAGGACTAGAGAGTTTAAAATTTGAAGGAATTATGGTTGTTACAAGTATATGGGAAGATAATGTAAGTTTTAATCCAAATACTTTAGTATTTTCTGAAAAGAAAATAATTGGTACTTTAGCTTATAGACATGAATTCCCAGCTACTATTGCAGAACTTAATGATGGAAGAATAAAGGCAGAAGGATATGTAACAAAAAGAGTACTTTTAGATGATGTAGTAGATGAAGGTTTTGGTGCATTAACAGGTCCAGAAAAGAAAAAGCATGTTAAGATATTAGTTACGCCTGATAAGAGCCTTTTATAGATATAATAGAAGTTCAATTATATATTTTGTAAATTTATTAAGACATATAAATAAAAGCAGTAGAAAGATTATTATAAAATCTTTCTACTGCTTTTGATTATTTAAACCGTCTTCCAGCTTTATCTGTATCTTTAATTGCTTGAATAAATTTTTCTTTGGTTGGATTGCCTGGCACATAAGTCCATTCAATTGAAGTTGAAGCTTTCTTTGCAATTATATCTAAATCATCTTCGGTAAGACTTATGTCACTTAAGGTAATAGGAAGGCCTACGCTTTTATTGAATTTCATAATTCTATTACGCTCTTCTATTTGATTATCATATGTTAATAGGCATAAAACTCCAAAAGAAACTATTTCACCATGTAGATGCTTCTCACAAGCTTTAATTAGTGATGTGCCATAATATACACAGTGAGCTAAGGAACTATTATAGTAATAATTATCTTTAGGGTCTTTTTGTCCTTCATGAGTTACAAAGTTTGATACTATTCCTGTAGATACTATGATATCTAAAGCAACTTGTTCTAATTCAAAGGATGAAATATTATTTTTACAATCCTCTATTGCTTTTTTACCATATTCAATTAATGGATTTGTACATATTTTTGACATACATACACCAATTAATGGTGTATGATACATAAATTTATCTCTACTAGCAAAAAGTACTTCACATTCTTTTGATAATGCATCACCTATACCTGCCCAAAGTAATTTTTCAGGAGAATCAGCTATAATCTTTGTGTTAATAAAAGTATGATAGGATGGTTGCTTCATATAATAATATTCTTTGAATGTTCCATCGCTATTATATATAACTGAAATTGCTGTAGTACCAGCACAGTTAGAACCTAGTGTTGGAAATGTGAAAAATGGTTTATCTTCCATATCAGCTAAGGTCTTTACTGTATCGCAAGCACGTCCACCACCTACAGCAAAAAGCATATCTGACTTCTGGACAATTGGATTATTTTTCAAGATTTCAATATTTTCATAAGTTGAATCACCACCATACCATATGAAATCTAATATTTCAATATCAGAATTGTTAATGGCCTTTAATAATTCCTCTTTAGATTTTTCTATAGCAGTTTTACCCCCTATAACAGCTACTTTTTTTCCATATTTTCTTATAACATAAGGAATTTCACTATAACAATTTACTCCTACGCTATAACTCGGTAAATATATACTATAATTTGACATTTGTTTAACCCCCTTAATGCTTAATATTTTAATTTTAATCTTTATTATATTTAATTTCAATATTTTCTGAATATAATAAATAATACTATTATTTTAGTTAGATCAAATTTTATCGTTAAAAGTATTTTCTTTTTTATCTATTGTTGGCATAATAAAAAAGTATTAAAATATCATATCTAGGTTCCGTCGCTTCGCTCCAAGTCACCTTGCTATGATATTTTAATACTTCAAAACTGAATGATGGAAATTATAAAAAGTTATTCACAGGGTAACATCTTTATAATTTCCTAAAGAGTAAAAAAGTATTTTATAAATAATATAATGTAGAATTATGTTAATTTATAAAATGGATATACTAATTATAAACAAATGAATAAATAAAAAGGAGAGTACATATGAAAAAGAAATTACCTAAAGAAGCTTATGGAGGTGTCCATGGAAAAAAATATGTTCCATATATAACTGACAAATCCAATAAAGGAGCAAATTTATCAGTAATTATTATAGGTGTTGTATTATCTGCTATATTTGCTGCATCTACTGCATATTCTGGTATGAAATCTGGATTAACTGTTGCAGCTGGAATACCTGGGGCCATAATAGGTTCAATGCTTATAGGAGTATTTGCACGTAGTAAAGGAATACTTGGTAAAAATATAACTCAAGGAATGTCAAGTGGTGGTGAATCTATAGCAAGTGGTATGATTTACGTATTACCTGCAATTATTTTAATAGGAAATAATATTACTTTTATAGAAGGTTTAGTTGTAGGTGTAGGAGGGGTTCTATTTGGTATAGGATGCCTATCACTAGTTTATGATTATTTAATTGTTGAGGAACATGGAAAGCTTATGTATCCAGAATCGATGGCTATATCTGAAACACTTGTTGCTTCAGAAGGTGGCGGAGATGCTATAAAATTCATGGGAATTGGATTTGGAATAAGTGGTATTATAAATCTTTTAACTGGATCATTTTTAAATATAATTAATAATACTATTAGTTATGTGGGAAGTAAATTTTATAAGTGGAAATTTTCTACTGAAGTGAATCCTCTTTTATTAGGAATTGGATTTATTGTTGGATTAGAAGTTTCTTTAACTATGTTTGCTGGATCTATCTTAGCTAACTTTGGTATTGCACCATTAATAGGTTATTTTACTGATTTTGCAGATAAGAATATACACTCTTGGAATGATGCTTCAATATTACTTCATCAAATTGATGTAAATTCAATATCAGGAAGTTACGTAAAATATATAGGGGCAGGAATGATGCTTTGTGGGGGATTAATAGGAGCATTAAAGCTTATACCAACAATTATTGTATCTATAAGAGAAACAGTAAAAGCTAAATCAAGTAATGATTCTAATTCTGAAAAAAGTTCTGGTGAAATAATAGTACTTTTAATAGGAGTTGTTATTGCGTTTGTATCAGCATTTATAGTATCTCAAAGTATTAAAATGGCTATAATTGCAACTATAGTTTCTCTTATATTATCCTTATTGTTTGTAATAGTATCTGGTAGATTAACAGGAACAATAGGAACATCTAACCTTCCAGTATCAGGTATGACTATAGCTTCATTAGTTATATTGACATTAGTATTTGTTATAATGGGATGGACTACTAATGCAGATAATAAATCATTATTATTATTTGCTGCATTTATGGTTGTTGCTATATCTGTAGCAGGAGGATATAGTCAATCACAAAAGGTTACATATATTATAGGTGGTAGTAGAAAAGAGATGCTAAGTACTTTTGCTATATCTAGTATAGTAGGAGTTGTTGTTGTTACAGGAACAATAATGGTGTTATCTAGCCAATTAGCAGTAACTGGGCCAGAAGCCCAATTTGCATTACCACAAGCAAATTTAATGGCTACATTAACTTCAGGAATAATGTCAGGTGATTTACCATGGCCAATGATTTTAGTAGGAATTGTTATGGCATTGTTCTTATTCCTATTAAATTTACCGATAATGACTATTGCTATAGGTTTTTACTTACCAATATCAACAACTTCAATAATATTAGTTGGAGCATTAATACGTGTATTTGTTGAAAAAATGAGTAAAGATGAGCATGATAGAGAAGTAAGAGTTTCTAATGGAATAAGCTTATCATCTGGACTTGTAGCAGGAGGATCTATTATAGGATTATTAGGAATAATATTACAAGTATCAGGAATAATAACTCCAAAAATACCAGTTGGATTTGCATCAAGTAATACTATGGCTATAATTTTATTAATAATCTTAGTTATGTTAACTACACTTCCTATAATTCTTTCAAAACAAAAAAGTAATAGTTAAATAATAAAAAATAACAAAAAACTATCGATTTTTAATTGATAGTTTTTTATTATTTTCTATATGAAAATTATTTAATTTATATAAACTTATTAAAAAAAGATATATATTTTTTAATAAAAGTATATATCTTAGGTTGAAACATATTCAAAATGGTGATATATTTTATGAGAATACTTTAATTTAGTCCGAGAGACTAAGAAGGAGGAGTTTAACATGTCAAAGAAAGAAAATCTAGATAATGAAGTATTAATGGTGGATGTAGATGAAAAAGTACCATTTGGAAAAGCATTACCATTAAGTATTCAGCATCTATTTGCAATGTTTGGATCATCAGTATTGGTTCCAATTCTCTTTAAAATGGATCCTGCAACAGTTTTATTTTTTAATGGAATAGGAACACTATTATATGCATTTATTACCAAAAGGAAAATACCTGCATATTTAGGATCAAGCTTTGCTTTCCTTGCACCAGTATTTTTACTTATGGGTCAAGGGTATGATTTTCAAACTATTCAAGGTGGATTCGTAGCATCAGGAGCACTATTTGCAGTAGTTGCTATTATTGTCGGATATACTGGTATTGGATGGATAAATAAATTATTTCCACCAGCGGCAATGGGATCAATAATTACAATAATAGGACTAGAACTTGCGGGGACAGCAGCAGATATGGCGGGTTTCCCTGTTGGAGGAAGTAATTCGCCTACATTAAATACAACTTGGGTAATAGTTTCAATGGTAACATTAGCAGCAGTAATATTAAGTAATGTGTTATTAAGAGGATTTTTAAAGGTAATACCAATACTTATAGGAATTATTGTTGGATACATAACAGCTTATTTTATGGGAATTGTAAATTTTACAGAAATAAGTAATGCATCTTTCTTTACAATTCCAAATATAAAATTAGCACACTTTGATACTACAGCTATCCTTACTATATTACCAGCTACATTTGTAGTTATAGTGGAGCATGTAGGGCATTTAAAAGTAACTAGCAGCATAGTTGGAAAAGATTTAATTGAGGATCCAGGTCTTCATAGATCTTTATTAGGGGATGGATTATCAACTATGGTTTCAGGTATGTTTGGTTCAGTACCAACAACTACATATGGCGAGAATATCGGAGTTATGGCTTTAACAAAAGTATATAGTGTATATATAATTTGTGGAGCTGGGATAATGTCAATAATATTAGGATTCTCAGGAAAATTATCAGCATTGATAAGCACAATACCAACACCAGTAATTGGAGGAGTAAGCTTCTTGTTATTTGGTACTATAGCAGTTTCTGGATTAAGAACGTTTATTGAAGAAAAAGTTGACTTTTCAAAATCAAGAAATTTAATCCTTGCATCAGTAACTTTTATAGTGGGACTAAGTGGTATAACTATTACAATAGGAACTGTAGAATTTACAGGAATGGGACTTGCAACTATAGTAGCAATGGTATTAGGAATAGCATTTATGATTTTTGACAAATTAGGAATAATGAATGAGGAAGAATAAAATAAAGGAGTAGATTTTATAAGTAGAATCTACTCCTTTATTTTATTCTTCTTGATTTTTATAAAGAAGTTATTAGTTAATATATTCAATACTTTTAAGTAGAATTTTATATTGTTAATAGATGATGATAGGTATAAAATTAACAGGAAAACATTTACAGAAAAATATAAATATATTAAATAAGGGGGTAGGTTGAATGATTAGTAAGAAAGTTACAGCATTTTTATTAAGTACAACAATTTTATTTACCAGTATAAGTGAAAGTGTAGCCTTCGCTGCAAGTGTAGGTGAAGGTCCAACAGAATGGAATGGACAGCCTGGAGTATTTCAAGTAAATAGGGAAGAAGCTAGGGCGACATTTTATAACTATGACAATGTTGAACAAGCACTTGAAAGAAATAAGGAAGAATCATCTAAGTATGAATTATTGAATGGGACATGGAAGTTTAGTTGGGCTGAAAAACCAGAGGATAGAATAGCTACAAAAGACTCAGACTTTAATAAAACAGAATATGATGATAGTGAATGGGATGACATAGCTGTACCTAAAAGTTGGCAAGTTAACTTCAATGCAGATGGTAGCTTTAAGTATGATCCTGTAATTTATTCAAATCAAAATTATCCATGGATAAAAATTGAAGGAAAGAAAGATGTAGTTGGAACGGCTCCAACAGAATTTAATCCAGTTGGAACCTATAGAAAAACTTTTACCTTAGATCCATCATGGAAAGGGAAAGAGGTTTTTATAAATTTTGAAGGTGTAGAATCTGCTATGTATTTATGGGTAAACGGTGAGTATATAGGATATTCAGAGGATAGTTACACACGAGATGAATTTAACATAAGTGAAGCTTTAAATTATGAGGGAGAAAATGCAATTACTGTAGAAGTATATAGATGGAGTGATGCTAGTTATATTGAAAATCAAGATGCATTAAGGCTTTCGGGAATATTTAGGGATGTATATTTAACAGCAAAGGAAAATATTGAAATAAGAGATTTTACAGTAGTAACAGATTTAGATGAAAACTATGAAAATGCTGATTTAAATTTAGAAGTTGAGCTTAGAGATCTAGGATCTGAAATGAATGCAAAGGAAAATTTATCAGTAGTTGGTACATTGTATGATTCAGATAACAATATAGTTACTACAACACCATTATCTTCAGAAGTTGTATTTGACGGAGATAGTGATAAAAAGGTTGCTAATTTAAATCAAAAAATAGTAAATCCAGAAAAGTGGTCGGCTGAACATCCTAATTTATATACTTTAGTTTTAGAGCTTAAAAGAGGAGAAGATTCTATAGAAACGACATCGGTTAGAGTTGGATTTAGAGAATTTGAATTATCAAGTACAGGAAAAGAAATGCTTTTAAATGGAGAAATAATTTCATTTAAAGGTGTTAATAGACATGAGACAAATCCAGATACAGGAAGATACTTAACAGAAGATGATATGAGAGAAGAAATAGAATTGATGAAACAAAATAATATAAATTCAGTAAGAACATCACATTATCCAAATGATCCAGTATTTTATGACTTATGCGATGAATATGGAATATATGTTATGGATGAGGCTAATGTTGAATCTCATAATGGAAGAGGGCAGTATGGAGTTCCAGGGGATATTCCAGGATATATAGAAGCATGTTTAGATAGAGCTAAAAATATGTTAGAAAGAGATAAGAATTATCCTTCAATTCTTATATGGTCTCCAGGAAATGAAACTGGTGCTGGACAATCTATAAATGGAATGCTTAAATATTTCAATGAAAACGATTCAACAAGATTAATTCATTATCAAGGTTGGAATGCAAATGAATATACAGATATGGAATCAATGATGTATCCTGATATAGATACAGTATTAAGAAGAGGTCAAAATAATTCAAGACCATTTATTATGTGTGAATATGCACATGCAATGGGAAATAGTTTAGGTAGCTTAAATGATTACTGGGATGTTATTAGAAGTTATGATAATCTTCAAGGCGGATTTATTTGGGAATGGGTAGATCATTCTATAAACACTCCTATACCTGGAAATCCAAGTGAAACATATTGGGCATATGATGGTGATTGGGGTGAGGAAACAGCATCAGGCAATAAAAATTTCTGCGCTGATGCAATAATTTCACCAGATAGAACAGCACAACCTGAATTATATGAGGTTAAAAAAGTATATCAATCAATTCAAATGAAACTTAAGGATTTAGAGAATAATATAGTTACTATAACTAATGAAAATCTAGATACTAATTTAAATGAATATATAATGATATGGGACTTAGTTAAAGATGGAGAAATAATTCAAACAGGGGATATGACTATAGATGTAGCTCCTCAAAGTTATAAAGATATTACTATTCCATTTAATAAGCCGCAAGTAAATGATGGAGAAGAGTATTTCATAAATATAAAATTTGTTACAACAAAAAGTAATTCTTGGTCAGAAGCAGGTCATGAAGTTGCAAGTGAGCAATTTAAATTAGATTATGAAAGCACTAGTGGAAGTTTAGAAACATTGGATACAGCTGATATGAAAGAATTTAAAAATGTTAATGATACTGATGAAGCTTTAACTATAGAAGGTGAAGACTTTAATATTACCTTTGATAAGAAAAATGGTGAAATGATTTCATTTATAGCTAATGGAAAGGAAATGATAGCTGATTCATTAGAAACTAACACTTGGAGAGCTTTAACTGATAATGATAAAACTCAAGATTTTAAATGGAAGGATGCAGTAACTAATTCTGAAGTAGTGGATGTAAGTATAATAAAAAGTGATAAAGTTGTGTATATTACAACAAGGTTAAATATGACTACTGTTGATGGCTCACAGAACACAATAACTTATGCAGTTTATTCAAGTGGAGATATTGTTGTTAAAAACACATTATCACCAGGAGCAGGATTAAGTGACTTACCACGTTTTGGTATGAGGTTACAGATGTCAAGTGGATTTGAAAATCTTACATGGTATGGAAGAGGTCCTTCAGATAGTTATAGTGATAGAAAAGTTGGATACGATGTTGGAGTTTATAATAGTACAGTCAGTGATCAGTTTATAAATTTTGTTAAGCCTCAAGAAACAGGAAATAAGACTGATACAAGATGGTTAGCAGTAACAGATAGTGAAGGTGATGGATTATTATTTGATTCCTTGAATACCATGGAATTTAGTGCCCTTCACAATACTCAAGAAGATTTAGAACAGGCAGGTCATCCATATCAATTAAAGGGAACTGATAATACTGTTGTAACATTAGACTATGCACAAATGGGTTTGGGAACTGGAAGTTGTGGACCAGTAGTATTAAGTAAGTACTCATTACAAGCTAATAAAAATTATACACATATATTTAGAATTAAACCAGTAAGCAATCAAACTGAAAAAGAGCTTATGAATGAAAGTAAAGTTATATTTAATGATGAAACTAAGCTTTTAGACTCTATAGAAATTGATGGTGAAGAAATAGATAATTTTAGTAATGATATAAAGTATTATAAATCATATAAAAATTCTGCTAATGGAGCACCAGAAGTTACTGCAACAGCTGCTAGTGAAGATGTTGAAATCAAAATAGAACAGGCAGCAAGTATTCCAGGAAAAGCTGTTATTAAAGCGAGTAATAGTTTGGGTTATTCTAGTGAATATATTATTGACTTTGTGTATACTAAAAACCTTTATTTATCAGATATTCCATGGGAATCTGCTACTATTGGATATGCAAGTGCAAGTATAGTTAAGGACAAAACTATTGAAAATATTCCAATAAAGATACAAACAGATAATGGATTAGAAACGTTTGAAAAAGGAATAGGTACACATGCGACATCGGCTATAGTATATGATATAAGCAAATATGATGTTGAAAGACTTCAAACCTATGCAACTATTTCTTATAACAAAGTATCTGGAAAAAAATCTAGTTCTATAACTTTTACTGTTAAATTTGATGATAAAGAAGTTTACAATAGTGGAGAGTTAACATATAAAGATCCATATAGATATATTGATTTAGAAATTCCAGAAGGAGTAAAGAAAGTTTCGCTAATAGCAAATGCTGGAGCTACAAATGGGCATGATCAATGTGATTGGGCAGATGCAAAATTTATATTAAAGGATGCATCACAAGATGAAAAAGTAGAATTAAAATTAACAGAAGAAACAATTGAAAACACTGATATGGAAATAGTAGAGGAAAATGGGAATAAATATTTAATTAATGTTCCTAGAGGATTGACAGTAGCTAATATAAAGAAAGTGTTTGTTGAATATGACAATTGTGATTTATATTTTACGGATGGATATGGATCACCTATAGTAAATGATGATGAACCAATAATATCAGATGTAAAAATCGTATTGAAGGAAAATGGGACAAATAAAGATTCTCTAACAATTAGAGTTAAGCCAGTGGAAATTAAAGAGGTGTCAGTAATTGAAGAAATAGAAACAGAAGTTGGTATAGATTTCAATAAATTAAAGCTTCCAAGTGAAGTAAATGTTATTTTATCTGATAATAGTCAAGAAAAAATAGCAGTAAAATGGACAAGTGATAATTATAATAAGAATGAAGTTGGAAAATATAGTGCTATTGGTAAATTAATATTACCTGACGATGGTTCAATAATTAACACCAACAATTTAACTGCAAGTATTGGTATAATTACAAAAAAGACAGTAGTAGTAAATAAAACAAAATTAGAAGAAGCATATAAGGCAAATAAAGATAAAGAGCAAGGAAATTATACAGAAGAAAGCTGGAATCTATTTAAAGAAGCATTAGAAAAAGCAAAAGCGGTCTTAGAAAAAGAAGAAGCAAAACAAGAAGAAGTAGA
>NZ_JBNOOF010000001.1:0-622714 GCF_050585245.1 Clostridium nigeriense | reverse complement strand
AAAAGAGAAAGAAGAAATAGTAATAGATAAAACAAAATTAGAAGAAGCATATAAAGCAAATAAAGATAAAGAGCAAGAAAATTATACAGAAGAAAGTTGGAATCTATTTAAAGAAGCACTAGAAAAAGCAAAAGCAATCTTAGAAAAAGAAGAAGCAAAACAAGAAGAAGTAGATTTAGCAACAGAAGAATTAATAAAAGCAGTAAGTGAATTAAAAGAGAAAGAAGAAGAAATAGTAATAGATAAAACAAAATTAGAAGAAGTATATAAGGAAAATAAAGATAAAGAGCAAGGAAATTATACAGAAGAAAGTTGGAATCTATTTAAAGAAGCACTGGAAAAAGCAAAAGCAATCTTAGAAAATGAAGAAGCAAAACAAGAAGAAGTAGATATAGTAACAGAAGAATTATTAAAATCAGTAAGTGACTTAAAAGAGAAATTAGTAGAAGATAATAGTGACACTAATGAAGAAGTTAAAACAAATAACGATAATAAATCTCAGAATAATCTACCTAGTACAGGAGGAATAAACTCTTTTGCATGGTTAATGATAAATGGATTATTAATTTTAATAGGATTAGTATTGTTTAAAAAGAATAAATAATATTATAGATAAGAAATAATATACCTCACCTAACAAATTAGGTGGGGTTATTTTTATAATATAAGCTACAACTTAGATACATTTTTGCCACTTAAATGAGATATATGAAGGGTAATATAAAATTAAGAAATAAGTTTATTTATATTATTTTAAAAGGAGAACATGGAGTTGAAAGAATATGATATTATAAATAATCCTGTAATAATAATTCCAGCTTATTGCCCCGATGAAAGGTTACTTAATTTAATAATTAAAATAAGAAAAAAAGTTAAATTTCCTATTTTTATTGTAGATGATGGGAGTGGAGATAAGTATAAAAAGATATTTACGTTAGCACAAGAAGTTCCAAAGTGTTTTTTATATCATTATAAGGTTAATAAAGGGAAGGGATCAGCATTAAAAGAAGGAGTAAAATACGCTTTAGAAAAGTATCCCAATAATTGTGGCTATATTACTTGCGATGCAGATGGACAGCATAGTGTAGAAGATATAATTTCTGTGGCAAATTCTCTTATGGAGAATAAAAAATCCTTAATATTAGGAGTAAGAGATTTTTCTTCAAAGGATGTTCCTAGAAAAAGCAAGATAGGTAATTATATTTCATCTTTTATATTTTATTTAATTACTGGAGTACGATGTAAAGATACTCAAACTGGGTTAAGAGGAATACAAAGAGAATATGAAAATATATTTATTTCGGAAGGAGGAAGTAGGTATGAGTTTGAAATGAATTTTTTAATTAGCATGGCTAAAAAGAAAGTTAAGTTTAAAGAAGTAATAATTAAAACTATTTATATTAATAACAATGAGGGTTCACATTTTAAGCCTATTAAAGATTCACTTCGTATTTTTAGTGGATTACTAAAGTATACAGGCTCTTCTATAATAAGCTCAGTTGTTGATTTATCTATATTTACTATTTTATATATAACAATATTTAAAGGGTATTCAGTAGGAGTATTATATTCAACAATAGTAGCTAGATTATGCTCTGGGACAGTGAATTTTTTATTGAATCAAAGATGGGTATTTAATGGAAGTAAAGAAAACAAAGAGTTGGTGAAGTATGTTTCTTTATTTATAACACAAATGCTAATTAGTGCTCTGTTAGTGTCCTTATTAACATATATAATTTCAAATGTCACATTAGCAAAATTATTAGTGGATTGTACATTGTTTTTTATAAGTTACTTTATACAGAAACATGTAGTTTTTTCACAAAGTAATAAAGAATAGGGAGTTATAAGGAAAGATGATTAAATTTTTTAAGAAACCATATAGATATGCAGTTATTTTTTCTATTTTACTTATTTCTTTTTCTACATTTGTTTTACTAGATACTTTTGTTATACCAAAATCGCAAGTAAAAAGTGAGGAAAACATCGCAGATAATAGTAGTGGAACAAGTGATACTAATGATGATAATATTAGTAGCGATATGGGAGAAGTAATAATTACTGAAAATAGTTATTCTGATGAAAATATTGAGATAGCAATAGAAAGGGATAGGGAAAATGGAACTACATTTTATGTAGCTGATATAACTATAAAAAATCCAAATTTATTAAAAACAGCCTTTGCTAATAATACTTATGGGAGAAATATAAAGGAAGCAACATCTGTAATTGCAAGTGAAAATAATGCTATTCTTGCGATTAATGGTGATTTTTATGGATTCAGAAATAGTGGATATGTATTAAGAAATGGTGTTGCTTACAGAGATACTATAAGTACAGATGAGTATGGAGAGGCTTTAGTTATTGATAGTGAAGGAAATTTTGAAATAATTAATGAGTCGGAAACTTCAATGTCAGATCTAGAAAATCAAGGTGTTTTACAGGTGCTTTCATTTGGGCCAGCATTAGTTGAAAATGGAGAAAGTGTAGTAGGAGAAAATGACGAAGTAGGAAAGGCTATGGTTAGTAATCCAAGAACAGCAATAGGTCAAGTTGGACCATTACATTATATTATGATAGTTTCAGATGGAAGAACTAGTGAAAGTGAAGGCTTTACCTTAAAAGAACTTTCAAATATCCTAGTTGATAGAGGTTGTATAACTGCTTATAACTTAGATGGAGGTGGATCATCAACTATGGTGTTCAATGGGCAAGTTATTAATAAGCCAACTACAAATGGAAAAAGCATAAAAGAAAGAGAAGTGAGTGATATTGTCTATATTGGATATTAATAAAAATTTAATTAAATCAATAATAGTATACTTTTGTGTATCAGTATTTACTTTAATATTTGCTAAAGTATATTCATTTTTTAGTCATGGAGTATATTCAAAATATATGGACTTAATGTTTCTTTATCCATTAATAGGAGGAGCTTTCATTTATACACTTCTTTTGTTAATTATTAGGAATAGTAATTATATGAAATATAGAATATCTTTTAATATTTATAACTCTGGTATTGCAGCATTAACTGTAGGAAGCTTATTACATGGAATTCTTGAAATTGCAGGAACCTCTTCTGAGTATATAATGTATTATTCAATTCTTGGGTGGATGGCTGTAGGTACTGGGATAATTAGTTTTTTTATTAATACATTTAGAAAAAAGCAGATACATTAAGATATTGATGTGATGATTTAGTAAAATTAGCATTAAATTGCTTTACATATATTTATATTAAATGAAATTAGTGCTAAAATTAATCTGTAGGTATAAGGCTATTTTAAAAGACATATTATTAATAGTTATTTTACCGATAAAAACCATTTTGAAGGGGGATTAAAAGAGATGAATTTAGACAGAAAAGTGGTAAATACAATTAGAGGATTATGTGCTGATACAGTTCAAAAGGCTAACTCAGGACATCCAGGTTTGCCTTTAGGGGCAGCTCCAATGGCATATACTTTGTGGTCAAAGGTTATGAATTATACACCTAAAGATATAAATTGGGTAAATCGTGATAGATTTATTTTGTCAGGTGGACATGGATCAAGTTTATTATATACTTTACTTCATTTATTTAATGTTGGAGTAACTATGAATGATTTAAAGGAATTTAGACAATTAGACTCTAAGACTCCTGGTCATCCAGAATATGGACATACAGTAGGTGTAGAAGCAACAACAGGACCTTTAGGAGCAGGTATGGGAATGGCAGTTGGAATGGCTATGGCTGAAAAACATCTTTCAGCTGTATTTAATAAAGAAGGTTATCCAGTAATCGATCACTATACATATGTATTAGGTGGTGATGGATGTATGATGGAAGGGATTTCATCAGAAGCTTTTTCATTAGCAGGAACACTAAAATTAGATAAATTAATTGTTTTATATGATTCAAATAATATATCTATTGAAGGAAATACAAATATTGCATTTACTGAAGATATAAAAATGAGAATGAAGGCCTTTGGATTTAATGTATTTAAGGTTGAAGATGGAGATAATCTTGAAGAAATTTTAAATGTAATTAATGAGGCAAAAAAATCTGTTGGAAAACCTGCATTTATTGAAGTAAAAACTAAGATAGGTAAGGGATGTCCAGCAAAAGAAGGTAAAGCAAGTGCTCATGGAGAACCTCTTGGAGTTGATAATGTAATAGAATTAAAGAAAAATTTAGGTTTACCAGAAGATAAGGATTTTTATGTTGATGAAGAGGTTTATAATTATATATCATCTCAGCAAAAAAGAGTAGATTCAGTATATGAAGAATGGAATGAAATGTTTGATAAGTATTTAGATGAGTTCTCAGACATGAAGGAATTATGGAATCAATATTTTACTCCGGATTATGAAAAAATATTAAGTGAAAGTCTTGAATATTGGGAATATGATAAGAAAGATAATGCAACAAGAAATCTTTCTGGGATTGCAATGAATAAGATTAAAGATTTATTCCCGAATTTCATAGGAGGAGCAGCTGATTTAGCTCCATCAACAAAAACTTATTTAAATGGCAGTGGAGATTTTAGTAGTGATAATTATAAAGGACGAAATATACATTATGGAGTTCGTGAACTAGCAATGGCAGCAGTAGGAAACGGAATTATGCTACATGGTGGATTAAAGACATTTGTCTCAACATTCTTTGTATTTAGTGATTATGTTAAACCAATGGCAAGATTGTCAGCACTTATGAAATTACCATTAACTTATGTTTTAACTCATGACAGCATTGGAGTAGGAGAAGATGGGCCAACCCATGAACCAATTGAACAATTAACAATGCTAAGGGCAATGCCTAATTTTAATGTGTTTAGACCATGTGATGCAACTGAAACTAATATTGCTTGGTATATGGCAATGACTTCAAAAGAAGTACCTACAGCACTAGTTTTATCAAGACAAAATCTTCCTGATATAGAAGGGTCAAATAGAGAAGCTATGAAGGGTGGATATGTTATTGATGATTCTGATGGAGAACCAGAAATTATATTAATGGCTTCAGGATCAGAAGTATATCTAGCTGTTGAAGCTAAGAAAAAATTAGAAAATAAAAAGATTAGAGTAGTAAGTATGCCTTGTATGGATATATTTAAACAACAAGACGAAGATTACAAAGAAAAAGTTTTACCAAGAAAAGTAACAAAGAGAATAGCTATAGAAGCAGGCTCAGGATTAAGCTGGGGAGAATTTGTTGGCTTTGATGGTAAGTATATAACCATGGATAGCTTTGGAGCATCAGCACCAGCTAATTTATTATTTGAAAAGTTTGGATTTACAGTTAATAATGTAATTGATGTTATTAATCAATTATATAAGTAAACTTATATAAGTAACAGCATAGAAAAGCCAGTTAATTAACTTTAGTTTAATTTATAAACTGGCTTTTTTATATTAAGTTTTTTAAATTAAAATAGTTTAGTCTATTATCTGAATTTTTATCATATAAATTTTATAGCATAATAATTTTGGGGGAATTTTAGTGAAAGAAAGCAGATATTGTAACCAATATTTAGATGAAGACTATATACATTTAGTAATAGAATATAGAGGAGACTTTGAAGCACAAATAAATAACATAGATTATGCATGTGGAAGTGTTGTAACTGAAAATTTGGGAGTTGTCGCAGTTAAAGAAGTTGATCTAAAGAGATTAAGAAATGATGTGCCTGCAATTATATTTATTGAACCTAGAAGTATATATGTATTACAAGAAATTAACCCGTCTAATTCAGATAATATAAATAAAGTAAAGACTAATCCGTATTTAAATCTAACAGGTAGAGATGTAGTAGTTGGGATGATAGATACAGGAATAAACTATCTTAATCAAGAGTTTATAAATGAAGATGGTACATCTAGGATTATTAAAATATGGGACCAAACGATTCAAACTACTAATAATAAACTTGGAACTATATATAATAACGATCAAATAAATAGTGCTATAGAAGCATATAAAAGTGGAAAAGATCCTTATGAAATAGTGGCTAGTAAAGATGAAATTAACCATGGAACTAAAATGGCAGGAATAATTGGAGCAAGAGGATATAGTAATAAATTTCAAGGAATAGCACATAATTGTGAATTTTTAATTGTAAAGTTATTAGAATCACCAAATTATTTAAAAATACTAAGAGAAAATAATCTTTCTAAAGTACCAGTTTATAGTAATGCTGAAGTTTTATCAGCTATAGAGTATTTATGGAGAACAGCTAGAGAGATTGGTAAGCCACTGGTAATATTCTTTGGGGTAGGGAGCCATGATGGAAGTCATGATGGATATAACATTACAGCTAGATTTATTACTATACTTGGAAGTAGAGAGGGAGTAGTATTTATAACTGGAACTGGAAATGCAGGTAGTTCTGATGGACATGTATTAGAATTTATAAAAAATGTAGGTGAAATAAAAACAGTAGAATTATTAGTAACAAAGGACATGAAGAGATTAGGATTTTATGTATGGATTCAGAAACCTGATGAGATGTCTTTGAATGTAATAGATCCTTCTGGAGAAGAGATGGGATTTATGACTTCTAAAATCTATCGTGAAAGAGATAAAGATTTTTTGATGATAGATACAAATTTAAAAGTTCAAGCCTATAATCCAGAAAATTTTACTGGACATCAGGTTTTTGCATTGGATTTTACTGATATAAAGAGTGGAATTTGGAAATTACAATTAAGAGGTGAATATATAAGTAATGGAAGATTCGATATTTGGTTACCAGATGTTACTTTATTACCAGAGGGTACTAAATTTTTAAATCCTAATCCATACAATACTCTTACAATACCATCTACAGCAAGAAAAGTTACTACTGTATCATATTATAATAGTATAAATAATTCTATAGTTGCAGAATCGGGAAAAGGATTTAATACAAATTCTTTGATAAATCCAGATATAGCTGCAGATGGAATAAATGTACTTACTACTTCCGGAATTAATGACATTGTTAAAGTTAGTGGAAGTTCAGTAGCAACAGCAATAGTGGCTGGAGCAAGCTGTCTTTTTATTCAGTGGCAATTAGCTAATGAAAAGTATTCTGGATTATACTCAACTAAATTAAGAAGTCTACTAATATATAGCGCTAAAAGAGAGCAAGGATATATATATCCAAATGAAGAAATTGGATATGGTAAATTAGATATATTGCAAGTGTTTAATGTATTAGGAGGAAGTAGGGCTGAGAGAAGTTATGTAGAATATTTTGTAAACAATCTATTTATAAGATTACCAATTAAATAAAGGAGTGTAATGTTATTGGAAAATAATAATGTTAGAGAGTATATTTTTAATAGTCCTGATTATGTACATATGGTTATAGAATATTCAGGAAAAATTCCAGAAGAAAAAGATAAAAATAAAGAAATATTCATAAGTATAATAAATAATGAGTATGCTATTCTTTCAATTAAAGATAATATTATTTCTAACGAAGATAGTTTAGCTAATTATCAGAATATTAATTTAATAAGAGAAACGATTAACAAAAAGTTCCAAGAGGTTGAAGGATTTAGAGTAATACATGTATTACCACCACAAATATATACTTTGCAAGAAATGTCAGCAATTGAGGCATCTGGAATAAATAGTTTAAAAGCAAATCCTAATTTGGATTTAACTGGTGAAGGTGTTATTATTGGAATTATTGATACTGGAATAGATTACTTAAGTGAAGAATTTAGAGATGTTAATGGTAAAACTAGGATAATATCTATATGGGATCAGACTATGGATAATAATGGAAATAGTAATGAAATTGTTTCATTTGGGACCGTTTATAATAGAAATGAAATTGATAGAGCAATAGAAGCCTATAATTTAGGTCAAAATCCATATGATATTGTGGCAAGTAAGGATGAAAATGGACATGGAACAGGTATGGCAGGAATTGTTGGAGCAACGGGTAAAAACAATAACATTGAAGGAATAGCACCAAAATGTGAATTTGTTATAGTAAAATTAGCAGAAACAAATTATTTAAAAGCTAGATTAGAAGTAGATATTCCAATTTATGATTTACCATTTGTTTTTAGTGCAATAGAGTATTTAAAAAGAGTTTTGGTAAATGAAAAAAAGCCATTAGTGGGATTATTGCCTTTAGGAAGTAATAATGGAAACCATAAAGGAGATAATATTTTTGATAGTTTTATAGAAAGTGTATCTAGTAATGTAGGAATAGTTATTGTTACTGGTTCAGGAAATCAAGGTACTCAAGATGGACATGTATCTGGAACAATTAAAAATAAAGATAGTATAGAGGTTGTTGAAATAATAATTGACGAAAAACAGAAATTTATGCTTTTAGAGCTTTGGGCAGATTTACCTAGTATTTTAGAGATAAACTTAGTATCACCTGCAGGGGAAGAAACAGGATTTATACCAGCAGAACCTAATATAATTGATGTTAATAAATTTATATTTGAAAAAACTAAAGTTGAAATAATATACTTTTTGCCTGAAGAGTATACAGGAGAAGAGATGATATCAGTATATTTTGATGATTTAGCACCTGGAATATGGCAATTGAAGCTTAGAATAATTCGTGGAGAAATGGCAGTTTTTAATGCATGGCTTTTACAAAAGGGTATAGCATTTCCAGGAACAAGATTTTCACCAAGTGATCATTATGGAACTATAACTATTCCTGGTGATTCAGATTTTGTTGTTACAGTAGCTGCATATAATCAAAATAATAATAATTTATTAGCTTATTCAGGAGTATCTTTTAGATCTGAGTATACAGAAAAAATAGATTTTACTGCTGGTGGTGTTAATACAATGACTGTAGGGTTAAATAACTCTATTCAAGTAATAAATGGTACTAGTTTAGCAGCCGCAATTGGTGCAGGAGCTTGTGCTTTGCTTTTTCAATGGGGAATAGTACAAAAAAACTATCCATATATGTATTCGCAAAGTATAAAAACCTTTTTAAGAAGAGGGGTAATTAAAAGGCAAAAAGAAACTTATCCTAACCCAGAATGGGGTTATGGGATAATTAATTTTTATAAAATATTTGAAAATATGATATGAAAATTAAGGAAAACAAAGATAGATAAAAAGATTAATGATACATATTTAATGGTATTATTAAATTATTTTAAAATTGGAGGATTATAGAATGATATATGAAAAGATAAATATTTGTGATATTAGTAATAGTTTAAAAGAAAGTAAAGCTTATATAAATGTTTATATTCCAGATAATAGTGAGGAAGTTGATATAAATAAAAAGAAAACTACTATAGTTATATGCCCAGGAGGAGGTTATGTGATGACTTCTGATAGGGAAGCTGAACCAGTAGCTTTAAGGTTTCTTTCTGAAGGGTTTAATGTAATTGTCTTGAGATATAGTGTTGCTCCAAGCAAGTACCCAAATTCATTGTTAGAGCTTGCAGAAACTATAAACTATACTCGTAAGATGAGTGGAAAATGGAATGTAAATAATGATAAAATTATAGTGTGTGGATTCTCAGCAGGAGGACATTTAGCAGGAAGCTTAGGAGTTTTATGGAATAGAGATTTTATATCAGAAGCCTTAAAAACAAATAAAACTGAGGTTAAGCCAAATGCAATGATACTTTCTTATCCGGTTATAACAAGTGGAGGATTTGCACATAAAGGTTCTTTTGATAGCTTATTAGGAGAAAATGCAAGTGAAGAAGAAAGGGAAAAACTTTCTTTAGAAAAATTAGTATCTAAGGATACTCCAGAAACATTTTTATGGCATACTTATGATGATGGAACTGTTCCAGTAGAAAATTCATTAATCTTTGCTAATTCTTTAAGAAAAAATAATGTACCATTTGAACTTCAC
Source organism: Clostridium nigeriense (assembly GCF_050585245.1). GTDB lineage: Bacteria > Bacillota > Clostridia > Clostridiales > Clostridiaceae > Clostridium > Clostridium nigeriense_A. Next base: position 612,881 of record NZ_JBNOOF010000001.1, on the reverse strand, counting down.
ATATATCCAACAGGTGTACATGGATTAAGCCTATGTGAAGAACTTTCTGCAAGAAAAGATGATAAAAATCATATTAATCCACATGTAAGTACTTGGTTTAAGTTAGCTATTGAATGGATTAAGAATATATAATTAATAAGTCAGTAACTAAGTTGATTTTTAGCTACTGACTTTAATATTTATTTAACATTTTTAATAAATGGCTTTTTATAGATAAAGATATTAGATAGAATCTTCAAAAAAATAATTAGGTACCTAAATATTTTTATTGACATATATAGGGCATAAGGGATATAATGAAATTAGTTAGGTACCTAAATAATTTTATGAATTAAATAAGGAGGATATTATTATGGCAGAAAAAATTTCAAATGAATTATATGATGCAGTGCAAAAGATGAATAGATATATGCATAGAAGTAAGCATAGAGGAATGAAAACAAAGGAAGGAATTCATCCTGGACAAATGAAATTATTATCTATAATTTCAAAAAATGATGGAATTATTCAACGTGAATTAGCTGAGACTTTAGATATGCGTCCATCATCTTTAACAGAAATGCTATCTAATTTAGAGAAGAACTCTTTAATTACTCGTAAACAAGATGAGAGTGATCGTAGAGTCATGCATGTTTATATAACTGAAGAGGGAAATAGTATTATTAAGGATTTTAAGCAAGCTAAAGATAATTTACAAGATTCTATTTTTAATTGTTTAACTTTAGAAGAGAAAGAAAAAATGTTAGAGATAGTTGGCAAGATTAATTCAAGCCTTGAATCTTTAGATAATGTAAGTGAAGAAAATAGTAGAGTAAAAGGTGAATGTTGTCATCATGGACATGGAGAACATCACGGAAAATGTGGAAGACATGAAAAATGTCATCATGGAGAGCATAAGAAAAGAATGCTTTAATAAGTTTAAATCTCTATTTTAGTAGTTGTGTGGAGCTGAAAATAAAGACTAACTTTTATGGAGGGCAAATTTTATGGCCGGAGGATTTGGAGGCAAGATGAGGTTCGCCAGAGAGGAAGATAAAGATATAAAAATTACTAAAGAAATTTTATTTAGGATATTTAAATATTTTAAGCCTTTCTGGAAACAAATGATTTTAGCAATTGTTTTATTATTTATAGTTTCAGTTTTAGGTTTAGTGATACCAATAATGACAAAAAATATTATTGATAAAGCACTACCAGAGAGAAGTATGTATTTACTTGTTATATTTATACTTGCCTGCATTGGTGCAACAGTATTAAAGGAGTTAGTATCTGTTGGACAAAATTATATTAATACTTGGATATCTAAGCATATTATTTATAATATGAAAAATGAAATGTATGAGCATCTACAACATATGTCTATGAATTATTTTTCCCTTTCAAAACCAGGAGAAATAACTACTAGGATGACTAGTGATATAGAAGGAATTCAAGATATTTTTAAAACAACTATTGTAAATGCATTAAGTGGTATCTTAACATTAGTTACAACTATGGTTGCACTGTTTGCAATGAATTGGAAGATGGCAATTCTAAGTATGTTAATATTACCAGTTTTTATTTTACCAACAAGAAGGGTTGGAAAATATAGATGGAAAATTGCTTTAGAAAGTCAAGAAAAATTAGCAGAATTAAATCAATTAATTCAGGAAACTTTAAGCGTTAGTGGCGCTACTCTAATGAAAATTTTCACTAAAGAAAAAGAATCTTATGAGGAATTTGAATGCACTAATAAGAAAGTTATAAACTTGCAGATTAAAGAGACATTAGCAGGTAGATGGTTCTTTATGACAATGAGTGTTTTTACTACCCTTGGACCAATGATAATATATCTTTATGGTGGATATTTATTTATGCAAGATAAGATGTCTATAGGCGAAATAGTTGCATTTGTAGCTTTATTAGATAGATTATATAAACCTGTAACACAGCTATCAAATATTCATATTGATGTTACTAGATCATTAGCATTATTTCAAAGGATATTTGATTATTTTGATATGGAAGAAGAAAGTAGAGACAGAGAAGATGCAATTAATTTAGAAAAGGTTAATGGGAATATTGACTTTAAAGATGTTTGCTTTTCATATAAGAAGGGTCAGGAAGTATTGAAAAATATTAATTTTTCAATAGAACCTGGAACTATGACTGCCTTGGTTGGAGCTAGTGGGGTTGGAAAAACTACGGTTACCAATCTTATACCAAGGCTTTATGAAGTTTCAAAAGGATGTGTTAAAATAGATGGACATGATACTAGAGATATAACTCTTGAATCTCTTCGTAGACAAATAGGAATAGTTATGCAAGAACCATATCTTTTCAATGATACTATAGAGGCAAACTTAAAGTATGGAAAAGAAGATGCTACTTATGAGGAAATAGTTGAAGCATGTAAAGCTGCATATATACATGATTTTATTATGTCTCTACCAGATAATTATAAAACTATAGTAGGAAATCGTGGTATTAAGTTATCAGGAGGAGAAAAACAACGTATATCTATTGCAAGGGTTATATTAAAGAATCCTAAAATTATTATTTTAGATGAGGCTACATCAGCTTTAGATTCTGTATCTGAAATGTATATACAAAAGGCATTAATACCTTTATTAAAAGGTAGAACGAGTATTGTAATTGCTCATAGGCTTTCAACTATCTTATCAGCAGATAATATTTTAGTATTTGAAGATGGAAAAATTATTCAATCAGGAAATCATAAAGAATTATTGGATGAAGGTGGATTATATAAAAAGTTATATGATACTCAATTTAGAAAAGAAAATAATAAAATCTAAAGTATTATATATTTTATTAGCAAGTGATTGTAATTAAATAGTCACTTGCTAATTTTATTATACGAGGAATTTATAAAAAGATTAGTCTGTGAAGAACTTTTTATAAATTCCATCATTCAGCTTTGAAGTGCATCTATTAATTTTGTGATGACTTGGAGCATGGCGAAGGAATAAGCAAAATTATATAGATGCACTTTTTTATTATTTGATATATATGAACCTGAATAAGTGAATAGATGTTTGAAATATGATAAAATATATTCAAGAGACATAATAAATAAATAAATAAATAAATAAAGGGTGTTTAAAATGGAGAAAAAGAGGTTTATATTAGAAAACGTATTATTAGAAGATGGATTTAATTTTGAAAAAGGCATTGTTTTAAGTACAAAGACTAAAAGTAAAGATATATTAATTTCTAATGGAAATATTGAAGGTATATATGAAAGAAATTCATTCAATGAGAATATTGAATGAATTGATATGGAAGGACTACTTGCTATTCCATCATTTAAGGACAGACATATACATTTAGACAAAGGATATTATGGTGGCAAGTGGAGTGCTTGCACCCCTTTTATCACTGTATTTGATAGAATAAAAGAAGAAGAATTTCTACCTAGTTTTTTAGAAGATACTGAAATTAAAGCTAAAAAATTATTAGATTTATTAATTAAAAATGGAGTCACAGAAGCTAGAGTTCAATGTAATATAAGATCCTGTTGTGGGTTTAGGTAATATGGAAAGGGTTTTAAAAGCGTTGGAGGATTATAATGATAAAATAGATTATGAACTAGTAGCTTTTCAACAACATGGTCTTTTAAGAAGTAATAGTATAAGCTTTATGAAAGATGCTATGAGAAATGGAGTAAGAATAGTAGGTGGATTGGATCCAGCTACAATAGATGATGATATAAATAAGTCTATAGATGAAATGATGAATATTGCTGTTGAGTTTAACTCTGATATAGATATACATTTACATGAAAGAGGAACTTTAGGGGCCATGTTATAAGAAGACTTCTTAAAGTTGTAGAAGAAGCAAAATGGCAAAATAGAGTAACTATAAGTCATGGATATTGTTTAGGGGATATAGAAAAATTAGAATTAATTAATATATGTGATTCTATGAAGGCGTTAGGTGTAGAATTATCCACAACATCGCCAATAGATGTATCTTCTCCTCCAGTAACATTTTTAAGTGATTATGGTGTTAAAGTAAACATAATAAACGATAACATTAATGACCACTGGAGTCCTTTTGGAAGCGGGGATTTATTAGAAAGATTAAGTAGAATGTGTGAAAAATTTGGAGTAATAGAAGAATATAATTTAAATAAATATTTAAAGTTAATTACTAATGGAAAATCTATTTTAGATAAAGATGGAAATGTTTTATGGCCAAAAGTAGGAGATAAGGCAGATATGGTATTTTGTGATGCATCTTGTTCAGCAGAGGCAATACTAGGATATCAAAAAGAAATACAGTTATGAAAGATGGAAAATTTATATTTAAAAACATATAGTTAAAATAGAAGGTTTATTTAAAATAATTTAATTGGGTAATACTATATAAATTAATTAAGAAATATAATAATATTAATAAAATGAAAGGAGAAGTGAAGATATGATAAGATGGGGAATTATAGCGCCCGGTACTATAGCTAATGCTTTTGCTAAGGAAGTTATAAAAACTAAAGATGGAGTTCTTACAGCTGTTTATGGGAGAAATGAAAATAAAGTAAAAGAATTTGCAAAGGACTATAATATAGAAAAGTATTATAGTAATATAGATGAGTTTTTGAATGATGAAAATATAGATGCTGTATATATAGCGACTCCACATAATTATCATATGGAGTATGCTAAAAAGTGTATAGAAGCAAAAAAACATATATTATGTGAAAAACCATTTTCTTATAATTATAAGACAAGTGAAGAAGTATTAAATCTTGCAAGAAAAAGTAATCTATTTATAATGGAGGCACTTTGGACTTTATTTTTGCCAGCAGTAAATCAAGCTAAGAAATGGATTGAAGAAGATAAAATAGGAAAAGTAAAACTAGTTACAGCAAATTTTGGATTTAAGAGTAATGAAGATATAAATTCAAGATTATATAATCCATGTTTAGCTGGAGGAGCTTTGCTAGATGTAGGAATTTATCCAATATTATTTTCTAATTTTATGATAGGCAGTTTTCCTAAAAAAATTAAAGCAGATGCAGAGTTTACAAATACTAAAGTAGATGAAAGCGATATTATTAATTTGAAATACGAAAATGGAGTATTAGCATCATTAACTTGTTCTATTTCTGCAGATACTGATAATACTGCTATTATTTATGGAGAGAAAGGTAAGATAGTTATACCAAAGTTTTGGAGTGCAAAGGAAAGTTATTTATACTTTGAAGATAGAACAGAAGAGTTTATCGATAGCTATAAAGAAGCAGGCTATAAGTATGAAATAGAAGAAGCAAATAGATGTATAAAAAATAAAGCTTTAGAAAGCACTATAGCACCTCATAATATTACTTTAGAATTAGCTAAAATTATGGATGAAATAAGAAATCAAATAGGCTTAATATATCCTTTCGAATAAAACATCAACAATTCTTCATTTTTAATTTTAAATTTGGGCTGTTTGTACGACAGCTCTTTTTTATATTTAGAAAATCATAAAAAGATTATTTTATTAGTAATTATGTTATAATATATAATAGAGGAAAATGTTTCAAGGAGGGGTATAAAATGATAAAACTTATAGCATCAGATATGGATGGTACTTTACTAAATAGTAACCATGATATAGATAAAGAAACAGTTGAGGCAATCAGAAAGGCAGAAGAGGCAGGGATAACATTTACAATATCAACAGGAAGAGAATATGAAAGTGTTAAAGCAGTATTAGATAAACATAATATTAAAGCTCAATGTATATTGTCAAATGGAGCAGAATATAGAGATGAAGAAGGAAATATATTAGATATAGTAAATATAAACGAGGAAAGCGCTAAAAAAATTATAGAAATACTAGAAAAAAATAATCTTTCAGCTAGAATATTTACTAATAAAGGTATATTCACAAATTCTACAAGGGAAAAGGCATTACAAGAAATTACTTATAGAACTATGAGCTTTAATCCAAATTTAACGGAATGTGAAGCAAAAGAGATTTCAGAAACTTTACCTTTTTTTACAGTATTACAGTATATTACTGATATTAATAAATTCTTTGAGGATGGAATAGAAGTAAGAAAATTTGTTGCTTTTCATAGGGATATCGAGCTTATAGATAATATGAAAAAGGTAATTAGCCAAATTGAAGGATTAGCTATTTCATCATCTTTTAGAGATAATATTGAAATAACTGACATTAATGCACAAAAGGGAATTATTTTAGAAAAAGTAGCATCTAATATGTCTATAAATAGGGAAGAAGTTATGATTTTAGGTGATAGTTTTAATGATTATTCTATGTTTGAAATATTTCAAGAAACTGTTGCTATGAAGAATGCAATACCAGAAGTTAAGGCCATAGCTAAGTACATAACAGATACCAATGATAATTTAGGAGTAGCTAAGGCTATTTACAATGTTTTAAATAATGAAATGCATAAAATGCTTAAATAATTAGTTTAACTTTAATATGGCTCAATGAAAATACTTGAATGTAGAATCATTGAGTTTTTTTATTAATATAGACATTGAGTTTTAAATGAGGGGGGAATTTAGTAAGTAGTAGTATTATTATTTACTAAGAATAAAATGGTTACTTTAAAAGAGGTTTTTACGGATATATGTAATAGTCTATATGAGGGATTTATTTTACTTGATAATGATGAAAACATAGTTTTAATTAATGAAAGAGCAAAATTACTGTTAGAAGATTATGATGAGGGTGATAGAGGAACCAAGCTTAAGGAGAATATAAAAAAACTTAATTTTAAAGAACAAATATGTAATGGGAAGCCAGAATTTAATAGCACCTTAAAATTAGGAGAGAATACTTTAATTATAAATAAAATACCTATACATGTTAGCGGAATAATTAAAGGAGCTATTGGTATTTTTCAAGATAGCAAATTGCAAGGAAATTTTTTAGATACTAATTCAAGCTCTAATATTTTAAATACTATTATGGATACAACAAAAGAATGTGTTGTAGTAGTAAATAAAGACGGTATTATAACTATGATGAGTAAATGCTATAAAGAATTTCTTGAATGTGAAAATCCTGAAGGAAAGTATGTAGAAGACATAATAGATAATACAAGACTTCCTAACATACTAGAATCAGGTAATATAGAATATGGTGATGTGCAAATTATACAAGGAAGAGAAGTAGTTGCAATGCGTGTACCTATAAAGAATAAGGAGTCTGTTATTGGAGCTATTGGTAAGATAATGTTTAGGGATATAGGTCAACTAGCATTACTAAATAATAAGGTAAGTGTACTTAAAAATGAAGTTGAATTTTATAAAAATGAATTAGGTAAAGAAAGGATTTCTAAATATTCATTTGATAATATTATTGGAATTTCCAAAAAAGCTTTAGAAGTAAAACGAATATGTAAGCTTTTAGCAAAGACTGATTCAACAGTATTAATAGTAGGTGAGAGTGGTACAGGAAAAGAACTACATGCATCTGCAATACATAATGCAAGTAAAAGATCCTTAGGTCCATTTATAAAAATAAATTGTGGAGCCATTCCTGGTAGTTTGATTGAGTCAGAATTATTTGGATATGATGAAGGAGCATTTACTGGTGCAAAAAAAGGTGGTAAAAAGGGAAAGTTTGAATTAGCTGATGGAGGAACTATTTTCTTAGACGAAATTGGAGAAATGCCTATAGATATGCAGGTTAGATTACTTAGAGTAATTCAAGAAAAAGAGGTGGAAAGAGTAGGTGGAAATACTTTAAAGAAAATTGATATTAGGATAATTGCTGCGACTAATATTAATTTAGAAGAAGCTGTTGAGCAAGGAAGGTTTAGAAGAGATTTATATTATAGGTTGAATGTTATGAAGGTAGAAATACCTCCGTTAAGAGAAAAAAAAGAGGATATTGAATTATTAGCAGATAGTCTAAGGGTAAAGGTAGCTAATAAGCTAGGATTATATGTTGAAGGAATATCTAAAAAAGCTATTGATATATTAAAGAATTATAATTGGCCTGGTAATATAAGAGAACTAGAAAATGTTATAGAAAGAGCAATTAATCTTTTAGATTCTGGAAGTTTAACGATAGAACCTAAGCATTTGCCAAAATCTATAGTTAAAAATAAGTATAAAAATACATTTCATGAAGAAAGAAAGTTAAGTGAAATTATTGAAAGTGTAGAAAAAAGATCAATTGAACGTTGTTTAGCAGAAACTAAATGGAATAAAAATAAAACAGCAAAGTTACTAGGGATAAGTAGAGCCAACCTATATAAAAAGATAGAAAAATATAATATAGAAAAAAGATAAAACTTAAATAAAATAGTTAAGCAATTGATTTTATTTAAATAAACAAGTGTATATTAATTAGACATGTATAATTAATATACACTTTTCTCATGAAGTCAATGAATAGCTTTACATTTGGATATTTACTAAAGATGAGTGTCTATAAAATATACACATTTATATTAATGAGATATATTTATCCACAGAAAATCAAGGAAATATCAAGGATAAGAATTGGCACACTTATTGCTTATAATAATTATGTGAATAAATATTAATTATTAAATATAATATTATATTTTTAAGGGGGAATCTAAATGTTTAAAAAATTCACTAATGGTTGTGTTGCATTGGTGCAAAAGTATTTACCAGATCCATTTATTTTTGCTTCAATTCTAACAATAATAGTTTATGTTGCAGGTATTCTTGTAACTAAACAAGGTCCGTTAGAAATGTTAAGTCACTGGAATAATGGATTCTGGAGCTTACTATCATTTGCAATGCAAATGGCATTAATAGTAGTTACAGGTCATACATTAGCAAGTACTCCAATAATCAATAAAGGAATTAAAAAGTTAGCATCCGTTCCTAAAAAACCATGGCAAGCAATTGTATTAACAACTTTAGTTGGTGGAATAGCTTGTTGGATAAACTGGGGATTTGGACTTATATTAGGTGCTATATTTGCAAAAGAAGTAGCCAGAAAAGTTAAAAAAGTCGACTATAGACTTCTAATTGCATCTGCTTATTCTGGATTTGTTGTTTGGCATGGTGGATTATCAGGTTCAATACCACTAACAATTGCAGCAGGTGGGAAAGATGTAGAAGCGGTTTCTGCTGGAGTAATTACATCTGCAATAACAACTTCACAAACAATTTTTAGTAAATACAACATTATTATTGTGTTAGCAATTTTAATAATATTACCAATAGTTAATTCTTATATGCACCCAAAGGGAGACGATATATTTGAGATTGACCCTAAATTATTAGAAGAAAGCGATAAAGTTTCATATGCTAAGGTTGATACTACAGGTATGACACCAGCTCAAAAAATAGAAAATAGCCCTATAATATCTATATTAGTCGGTATCATGGGACTTGCGTTTGTTGTTTACTATTTTGCTACTAATGGATTTAAGCTTGATTTAAATATAGTTAACTTTACATTCTTATTCTTAAGTATATTACTTCATGGTACTCCACGTAGATTCTTAAATGCAGCAGCATCAGGAGTAAAAGCTACAACTGGTGTTATAGTTCAATTCCCTTTCTATGCTGGAATAATGGGGATGATGGTTGGTGTTAGTGCAACAGGAATTTCATTAGGTGGAACTATAGCAAATGGAATAATTGGTATAGCAAATGAAACTACATTACCAATATTATCAATTATAAGTACTGCATTTTGTACTATTTTTATACCATCAGGTGGAGGAGAATGGGCTCTTCAAGCTCCAATTATTATGCCAGCCGCTCAACAATTAGGTGTTAGTGCTAGTGTAGCTGCAATGTCAGTAGCATGGGGAGATGCTTGGGCTTCATTAATTCAACCATTCTGGGCTTTACCAGCATTAGCAATTGCAGGCTTAAATGCTAGGGACATTATGGGATTCTGTATTGTAGATTTATTAGTGACAGGAGTAATTATATTTGGATCATTTTTACTTTTAGTTTAAAAATATAAATATATAAGAAGGGTGAGATATATATATGAATATTAAAAATATAGCAGTTTTAGGAACTGGAACAATGGGACATGGTATTGCTTTACTATCAGCTAAAGCAGGTTTAAATGTAAAGATGTATGGAAGAACTAATGAGAGTTTAGATCGAGGTACTAGCAGTATTATATCAAGTTTAAATAGATTAGTAGTAGAAGGAAATATTACTGAAGAAGAGAGCCAAGAAATACTTGGAAGAATTAAAGGCGTAAAAACTCTAGAAGAGGTAGCTGAAGATACAGATTTTATAATTGAATCAGTAGCAGAAAATTTAGAACTTAAACAAGATATTTTTAGAAAATTAGATTCATTATGTAAACCTAATGTTATATTAGCAAGTAATACATCTGGACTTAGCCCAACTGATATAGCAAAAGCTACTACTAGTCCTGAAAGAGTTGTAATAGCTCACTTTTGGAATCCACCACAATTAATTCCACTAGTAGAAGTGGTTCCAGGAGAAAAAACTAGTAAAGAAACAGTTGATATAACTGTGGATTGGGTTAACTTTATAGGCAAGAAAGCAGTTAAGATGGAAAAAGAATGCTTAGGTTTTATAGGAAATAGGTTGCAATTAGCTTTATTAAGAGAAGCAATGTATATAGTAGAAAAAGGATGGGCTAAACCAGAGGAAGTAGACAAAGCGATGGAGTATGGACATGGTAGAAGGTTATGTGTTACAGGCCCATTATGCAGTGCAGATTTAGGAGGATTAGATATATTTAACAATATCTCTTCATATTTATTTGAAGACTTGTGTAATTATACAGAGGCATCTAAGTTATTAGAAGGAAAGGTTAATGAAAATAAATTGGGAATTAAATCTGGTGAAGGATTTTATAAATGGGATAAAGAAAAAATCGAAAATAAACAAAAAGAAAGAACTGAAGTTTTACTATACTTTTTAGATAGAGATGATAAAGAATAATTTAATTATTTAGGGGGTATATAAAATGAAATCTAAGATAATAAGTTTAGAAGATTCTGTTAAGATAATAAAAAGTGGAGATGTAGTTGCTGTAGGTGGTTTTATTGGTAGTGGACATGCTGAGGCTATTACTGCAGAAGTAGAAAAGAGCTTTTTAGAATGTGGTGCCCCAAAGGACTTAACATTAATATATGCAGCAGGACAAGGAGATAACAAGGATAAAGGATTGAATCACTTTGGTCATAAGGGATTAGTAAAAAGGGTAATTGGAGGTCACTGGGCATTATGTCCTAAGTTACAAAAATTAGCTGTAAATAATGAAGTTCAGGCTTATAATATTCCACAAGGAATTATATCTCATATGTATAGAGATATAGCAGCTGGAAAACCTGGTACAATATCAAAAGTTGGGCTACAAACATTTGTAGATCCTAGATTTGATGGTGGAAAATTAAATGAAAGTACTAAAGAGGATATAGTAAAAGTTATTAATATTGATGACAATGAATATCTGTTTTATAAAGCTATTCCTATAGATGTAACTATATTAAGAGCAACTTATGCAGATGAAGAAGGAAATGCTAGTTTTGATAAGGAAGTTGCAACACTAGATGCTACTTCAATGGCACAAGCTGCTAAAAATAGCGGAGGAATAGTAATTTTACAAGTAGAGAAGATAGTTTCTAGGGGATCACTAGATCCAAGAAAGGTTAAGATACCAGGAATATATGTAGATGCTATAGTAGTTGCTCAGCCTGAAGAACATATGCAAACTTATGCTGAAATGTATAATCCAGCATATTCAGGAGAAGTTAAATTTCCTATTGACTCAGTTAAACCATTGCCATTAGGAGAAAGAAAAGTTATAGCAAGAAGGGCAGCCTTAGAATTAAAAGATGGATCAATAATTAATTTAGGAATAGGTATGCCTGAAGGAATATCAAGTGTAGCCAATGAAGAGGGTATAGGAGAGAGATCAACATTAACTGTAGAAGCTGGTCCTATTGGAGGTGTTCCAGCTAATGGGTTAAATTTCGGAGCATCATTAAATCCAGTTTCTATTATTGATCAAGCAATTCAATTTGACTTCTATGATGGTGGTGGACTTGATGCAGCTTTCCTTGGACTTGCACAATGTGATAAAGAAGGAAATATAAATGTAAGTAAGTTTGGAACAAAGATAGCTGGCTGTGGTGGGTTTATCAATATAACACAAAACTCTAAAAAAGTTGTGTTTTGTGGAACATTTACAACAGGTGGCTTGAAAGTTGAAGTAAGTGATGGAAAATTAAAGATATTGAATGAAGGAAAAGTAGTTAAGTTTATAGATGAAGTTGAACAAATTACTTTTAGCGGAAACTATGCAGCAAATATTGGCCAAGATGTATTATATATTACTGAAAGAGCAGTATTTAGATTAAGTAAAGAAGGATTAATCTTAGAAGAAATAGCTCCTGGTGTAGACTTAGATAAAGATATACTACCATATATGACCTTTAAACCTATAATTTCAAATAACTTAAAATTAATGGATGAAAGAATTTTCAGGGAAGAGAAAATGGGATTAAGCAATTAAAACCATAGATAACTAAAATTACAATAATAACAAATTAATTTTAATTAAATATTGACAGGGTTATAGAAAACATTTACAATAAAACTAGAAAACTAAAAATAGTTTTCTAGTTTTATTTTTTTAGTGAGGAGAAAGAAATGGAGAAATCAAAATTAATTTTTAATAATAAAATTGAAGATAGGGTTTATAGAAAAGCATTAAAAAGTAAGAAAAAATATATTAAAAAGTACGGTGATGATTTAAATAAAAAATACACTTTATCCTCTGAAAATATTGATTGTTTAGAAGACTATATTCCTACTAAAAATATAGTAATTAATAATAAGGAAAGATTGGATTTTAAAGATGAAAAACCAATTATAATAGGAAATATTAGAATGGGATTTGGTCATTATAGAATATCAATGGCAATAGCATCTGCTGCAATAGCAAAGGGTTATACTCCTTATTGGTTTGATTTACATTCTTTTAAAGAAACAACAGGAGGAAAGGTTATAGCCCATTTAAATGATTTATATTCTTTAGGATCTAGATTATCTCAAAGATTTAGTTTATTTAATAAATTATATTGGGAGCCATTAAATTCAGAAGGATTTAAAAAACTTTCATATAATGCTATGGATCAAAAGGTAGCAGAATTAATGACACCAATATTTGCAGAAATACCAAAGGATATTCCATTTATAGCAACTCATGTATGGCCATCGCAAGCAGCAATACATTCAGGTATGAAAAATGTAATTAATGTAATTCCAGATAATTGGCCAATGGCACTACATTTATCAGAAGGAGCTATCCACACTGTTCAAACACCTTCATCCTTCTTAGGATATAAAACTTTAAAGAATATGGATGGAAAGAAAATATTAAATCCTATACCAGATGGAGAAATAATAAATGTAGGCCATTATATAGATCACGAATTAGTTGTTAATTTAGAAGAAGATTCTAAAAAAAGACTAGATAGAATAGAAAATAATAAAACAAAAAGATTCTTACTAACAGTAGGAGGGGCTGGAGCTCAAAAGGAAATATATATATCTATAATTAAAAAACTTATGCCTAATATAAAGGAAAAGAAAGTATCCTTATATGTAAATGTTGGAGATCATAAAAGCTTCTTTGAAGATTTAGTTAAAGAAATCCCTGAATTAACATCTGAGAAAAATGATTTAGTATATCATTATTTTGATAATTATAAAAAAAGTACAGAATTTGCAGAAAGAGCATTAGATAATGAGGTTCATGGAATTCATATATTCTATAATGAAGATATTTTTGGAGCAGTATATATAACTAATTTATTAATGAGATCTTGTGATTTATGTATTACTAAACCAAGTGAATTAGCATTTTATCCAGTTCCTAAACTACTTATAAAGAGAGTTGGTGGACACGAAGCTTATGGTGCTATACGTGCAGCAGAAATAGGTGATGGAACTATTGAATGTGAAAGTACAGATAAAGTATTACAAATGATAGATTTAATTTTAGAAAGTAATGAAATATTAACAATGTTTAATGAAAATATACTAAAGGCTAAAAAAATAGGAATTTATGATGGAGCCTATAAGGTAATTGAACTTGCGATAAAAAATATATAGGGAGCAATTTTTATGAGATTACAAGAGGAAATATTAAAAGGAAGCATTGAAGTATTTAAAGAAAAGGGTATAAAGTTTACAATGGATGATTTATCTAGAAATTTAGGAATGAGTAAAAGAACTTTATATGAAATCATAAAAAGCAAAGAGTTATTACTTTTAAATGCAATAGACGATATATTTGATAACATTAATAAGGATAAGACAAATATATATATAAATAAAGATTTAAATGATATAGAAAGACTGAAATCTTTAATGGCTTTTTTACCAGAGTCCTTAGATATATTTGATTATTCTAAAATATATGAAGTTAAGAGATTTTATCCAGATGTATATGAAAAAATAAGATTAAGATTAGATGAAGGATGGGAAGAAACATTAGAACTTTTAAATAATTGTATTAACAAGGGATTAATAAAACCTGTAAATATATTATTAATTAAGCACATGATTATTGGATGCATAAATGAACTATTAGAAAATGATTTTTTATATAAAGAAAATATGGATTACAAAAAGGCTTATAAGGAAGTTATAGATATTATAGTTAAAGGAATTGAAAATAACGAATAAGATTATTAAATAATTTGAAAGAAGGGGAGAATTATGAAAAGTTTAACAAAAGGGAAAATATTTTGTTTTGCTATTGGTCAATTTGGATGGGCATTATTATCAGGTATTATAGTAAACTGGTTAGTTTATTTTTACCAACCAGATATTAGTACAGTTGGAGATGGAATGAGAATATTTATTCCGCAAGGACGTGTGATTTTAGGTGTAGTTACAATAATAGGAATTATAACAGCTATAGGAAGAGTATTTGATGCCATTACAGATCCATTAATTGCTTCTCTATCTGATAGAAGCAATCATAAGGATGGAAGAAGAATTCCATTTATGAGAATGGTATCATTACCTTTTGCAGTAATAACAGTTTTAGTATTCTTTGCACCATTTAAAGAAGCTGGAATTCTAAATAGCCTTTGGTTATTTGTAACATTAATGTTGTATTACTTATGCATAACTACTTATTGTACACCATATACTGCTCTTATCCCAGAGTTAGGTAAGACTCAAGAAGAAAGAATGACAATTTCCACTTATATATCATTTACTTTTATATTAGGAACAGCTGTTGCTTATGTTGCGCCAATGGTATGGGGACCTTTAGAAGGGTCATTAGGTAGAGTAAATGCAATGAGATTTACCTTTGTTGGAATGGCAATTGTAGCATTTATTTGTCTTTTAGTTCCTGTATTTACTATTCGTGAAAGAGATTATGTTGATTCAAAGCCTTCAGAAGCTGGGGCATTCACATCTTTAGCTAAAACTTTTAAAAATAGAGGTTTTAGAATATTTGTTGCATCGGATATAACATATTGGATTGCATTAACAATGTTTCAAACAGGATTACCATTTTATATTACATCATTAATGAAACTTGATGAATCTATGACAACCATACTATTTGTGTTAATGACTGCAATATCATTAATATTTTATATTCCAATTAATATTTTTGTAAAGAAATATGGTAAAAAGAATTTATTATTATTTGCTTTTTTAATGTTTACCATAACATATGTAATAACTGCTCTTTCAGGCCAATATATACCTATAGATAAAACAGTTCAAGGAATAATAATAGTATGTTTTGCAGCACTTCCTATGGCTATATTTGGAATATTACCATCAGCAATTGTGGCAGATATAGCTCAATCAGATTCTATTAAAACTGGAGATAGTAGAGAAGGTATGTTTTATGCTGCACGTACCTTTGCATTTAAAATTGGACAAGGATTTGCAATGTTAATATTTACTGCAATAAGTACAATAGGCATTGGATCTGGTCTTGGATATAGATTAACTGCTGGTGGAGCTGCAATATTTTGTTTAATTGGTGGAATAATTTTAGTGTTCTATAATGAGAAGGAAGTAAGTAAGATCATACAAAGTAATGGAACTACTATAAGTTAGGAGGATTAATGATGATAAAGGGAGATAGGGTATTTCATTTGAATACAAAGGACACAAGTTATATTTTTAGAGTTTTAGAAAATGGATATTTAGAAAATTTACATTATGGAAATAAAATAAGAGAGTGTAAAGATTATTCATTGCTTTATAAAAAATGTACTGTAACAGAGGGAAATAGTATTAGCTATAGTAAGGAGTTTCCTAATATAAATTTAGATAACATATGTCTTGAGTATTCTGGAATAGGAAAAGGTGATTTAAGAGAAAGTCCAATAGATATAGTTTTTGAGGATGGGACCTTTGTTACTGATTTTAGGTTTGTAGAAAGTAGAAATTATACTGGAAAGAAAAAAATTCCTGGTCTTCCTTCCTCACATTCAATAGATGATAAATGTGAAACATTAGAAATTGATTTATTAGATGAAGAATCACAAGTTATGCTAACATTATATTATCATACATTCTATGAAAGTAATATAATAACAAGATATGTTAAAATATCTAATTTAAGTGAAAAAAGTATAATTTTAAATAAAGTTATGAGTATGCAACTAGATGTTCCAAATTATGAATATAGTATGATAACGTTTGATGGTACTTGGGCTAGAGAAATGCAAAAAAGTATAAGAAAACTAGAATCAGGAATATATATAAATGATTCTAAAGGTGGAACAAGTTCTAATAGACATAACCCCTTTGTTATATTTAAAGGAAAATATACTGGAGAGAATCATGGATCATGCTATGGATTGAATTTAATTTATAGTGGAAATCATATTGAAGTTGTGGAAGTTAATTATGCTAATAAATTGAGAATTCAAACAGGGATAAATCCGTATTGTTTTAATTTTAATGTTGCTAAAGGGGAATATTTTTATACACCAGAAGCTGTATTAAGTTATTCTGAAGAGGGCTTAAATGGGTTAAGTAATAATATGCACAAATTTGTTAAGGATAATATAATTCCAGTAAATTTTAAGAATAAGGAAAGACCTATACTTATAAATAGCTGGGAAGCTCATTATTTTGAATTTGATGATAAAAAATTATTATCCCTTGCAAAAGAAGCAGCTAATTTGGGTATAGAATTATTTGTATTAGATGATGGATGGTTTGGAGAAAGAAATGATGATACATCTTCTTTAGGAGATTGGTATGTAAATGAGAGTAAATTATCTAAAGGATTACAGGGGTTATGCAAAGAAATAAATTCCTTGGGAATGGATTTTGGATTATGGTTAGAGCCTGAAATGATTAGTGAAAACAGTAAACTTTATAAAACTCATCCTGATTGGGCAATTAATGTACCCTATAGAAAACCTAGTATTGGAAGGAATCAATTTGTACTAGATTTAAGTAGAAGTGATGTAAGGGAATACCTTATTGAAACTATTATTAAGATATTAGAAAGTGCAAATATTTCATATGTAAAATGGGATATGAATAGGAATTTTTCTGACTTGTATAGTAAGAATTTAATTAATCAAGGAGAATTATTTCATAAGTATGTTTTAGGATTATATGAAGTTATAGAAGCTATTCAAGAAAAATTCCCTAATATTCTTTTTGAAGGCTGTTCAGCTGGGGGGAATAGATTTGACCTTGGAATGTTATGCTATATGCCACAAATTTGGGCTAGTGATAACACTGATGCTAGTGAAAGAATTAAAATTCAAAATAATTTATCTTATGGCTATCCACAATGCACTTTTGGAGCTCATGTTTCAGATTGTCCAAATCATCAAACTTTAAGAAGTATATCTTTAGAAACTAGATTTAATGTAGCTGCTTTTGGATTACTTGGATATGAGTTGAATCTTAAAAGCTTAGATTCATTAACTAAAAAAGCAATTAAAGAGCAAATCGAATTTTATAAAAAGTATAGAAAAATACTTCAATTTGGAGAGTTTTACAGGATAGAAAATATCTATAATAATAATGTTACTACATGGATAAATGTTGAAGATAATAAGAGAAGTGGAATATTGATGTATTATCAAGATAAACAAATTTCACATCCCAATGATGATATAATAAAAACATTTAAACTTTCAGAAGATACTTATTACAAAGTATCAGTAAGAAAGCAAAAAATAAATATAAAAGCTTTTGGTAATTTAATTAACCATGTTACTCCTATTGAAATAAAAAATGATGGTATGATTCAACATTTTATTTCAAAAGTTTATAGTTATGAAACTGAAAATGAAGAATTTTTCGCTTATGGAGATATGTTAAATGAAGTTGGATTTATGCCAAAGGAACAGTTTTCAGGATGTGGGTTTAATGAAAATGTAAGATTAATGGGCGATTATTCATCAAGATTATTTATAATAGATAAGATTGATGAATAGATAAATTAATATTAGAATAAAACAAATTAAAAGTGTAGTGATACAGAAATTTACTACACTTTTATATTTTGTGCTAAAAAGTGGCAAAATTTTATTTATAAAATTATAGTGTATAATAAATATATAAATAAAACTTAATTAGGAGGAGTTATTATGGGAAAATTCACTGAATTTTTTAATTCAATAGATAATTTACTAAGTGAAGAAAAAGAACAAAAATTAAAGGCTAAATTAGCAAGTAAGATTAAATCTAAAATATTTACTGAAGAGGTTTTAGAGAAATTAAATGAGCATGATTTTACTGGAATAGCTGATGAAGAGGAAGATATAGTAATGTTATTTTCTACTATTTTCCCTGTATTCGTAAAAAAAGATGGGATAGTTTTTAGATTATATAAACATAAGATAGAAGTTGATTTATCAGATGAAATGAAGGATAGGTATATTTATATGTTTTCTGATGGAAGATTAACTTCAGGAATATTTCAATGTTTTAATATTAGTGATGATGAGTATGTTTATGGTATAAAAAGAATAATTGAAGTTATTCCTTTATTTAAAGAATCCATTTTAGAAACATTATCTACCTATAATAAAAATATAAGTGCTAATTATGTAAACAATGATTTAAAACCAAGATTAGAAGTAGCAGAAAAAAATTACGATAATTTAATAAAGTACTTAGAAGAGTAGAGTTAGTTTCTTGCATTAATTTTTCTAGTATAATATAACTAATAGTATAGTTAGTTATATATGGAGGATTATATGCAGCAAAATATAGATAAATTAAAAACAGTAATATTTGATATGGATGGAGTTTTATTTGATACAGAAAAAATATATTTAGATGTTTGGACAAAAGTTTTTGAAAAATATGGCTATAAGATGACAAAAGAAATATATTGTAAAGTAATAGCAACTGGACGTGAAAATGTTAAAAAGGTATTTAAAGAGGAATTTGGAGAAAATATACCAATAGAAGAAATGTATAAAGAAAAAGATAAGGCTTTATCTGAAGAACTAAAAAAGAAAATTCCTATAAAAGATGGTGCATATGAATTGCTTAAATATTTAAAGAATGAAAAGTACAAGCTTGCCTTAGCAACATCTGCTTCAAAAGAAAGAATGAATAAGCAATTAAATCATGCAGGTTTTAGATGGATATTTGATGAAGTGGTTTCTAGGGATGAAGTTAGGGAAACAAAACCTAATCCAGAAATATTTTTAAAAGTAGCTAATAAGCTTGGCGTAGATCCTAAAGAATGTATTGTAATAGAGGATTCTTTGGCTGGAGTTAAAGCTGCGTATAGAGGAAATATGACTCCTATACACGTAGTAGACTTAAAAACTGCAGATGAGGAAATAAAGAAATATTGTTATAGAAGTTTCAATAATTTAATTGAAATAAAAGAAGAGGTATTTAAATAAATTAAAAAGAGTTTTGTGAATTTTAGTATAATTGTTATTATAAATAATGGGTATATCATAATTGAAAAGGAAAATAATTCTTTTTTTATTCTAGAAATTATGATATATTTATATATTGAAGAAACAGTATAGCTAATTTTTAAGAATAGAAATATACATAAAACATAAACTATTTGTAAGTTATAGATTCGACAAATAACAAACTAGAAATAACATTAAATAAGTAGGTAATATAATTGTAAGAAATTTGTTTTAATTTAATTATAAAAAGTTAAGATGATGTTAAATTTAAATTTTTTTATATGAAAAAAACATAATATATTGTCATTGAAATGTATATTTAGTATAGTATATAGGGACGGATAAAAGTTGATTATAAAAAATAAATATTAGAGGTGGCACATGATACAAATTGAAAAACTGAAAAAAGTTTATAGCAATGGTTATGAAGCTTTAAAAAGCATTGATCTTAAAATTAATGAGGGTGAGTTAGTTTGTCTTTTAGGTCCTAGTGGTTGTGGAAAAACTACTATTCTTAACTTATTAGCTGGACTTTTAGATCCTAGTGGTGGTGATATTAAATTTGATGGTGAATCTGTTATTGGAAAGCATCCTAAGGATAGAGGAATAGGATTAGTATTCCAAAACTATGCGTTATATCCACATATGACAGTGCTAGAAAATGTTATGTTTCCTCTTACTGTTGGTAAAAATAAACAACCTAAAAATAAGGCTATGGAAGAAGCTAAAAAATATATGAAGGTTACAAGTATTGAAGAATTAGCTGATAAAAAGCCAGGAGAAATGTCTGGAGGACAACAACAAAGGGTTGCAATTACAAGAGCCCTAGTTCAAAATCCAAGAATATTATTACTTGATGAACCTTTAAGTAACTTAGATGCTAGATTAAGACTAAGAATTAGGGAAGAAATTAGAAGATTAGTTAAAGAAATTGGTATAACTACTATTTTTGTAACTCATGACCAAGAAGAAGCACTATCTATAAGTGATAGAATTGTATTAATGAATGAAGGAATAGTACAACAATTTGATATACCTCAAAATCTTTATTTAGAGCCGGCTAATCTTTTTGTAGCTAAGTTTATGGGAAATCCAATAATAAACTTAGTAGAGATGAAGAAAGATGGAAATATATTAAAATCTAATGATTTTTCAATTGATTTAAATCTTTTAGATAAAAATAGATTTAAAGGTGAATTGACAGAAGAAAATTACATAGTTGGTATTAGACCAGAATACTTTGAAATTAGTGAAAATCCATTGTTTGAAGTTGAAGTTGAATCTACTGAGTTAATAGGAAAAGATTGTATAATAAACTTTAAAGTTAATGATACAAATTCAAAGTCTATAACTGATATAAGTAAGAAAGTATTAGAAGGAGATAAAGTAGGCTTTGATATTGACTATAACGGAATTTATGTATTCCAAGAGAATGGAGTTAGAGTGTACTAATGAAGAAGTTTAAATATAGAGCGGAGAATTCACCACAAGCATGGCTATTTTTGCTGCCTGCTTTAGTAATAGTCGGAATATTTAATGTGTTACCTTTAATAAAGACTTTTATTATGTCTTTTCAAAAAGGAACTTTAAATAACTTAACTTTTAATGGATTTAAAAATTTTGAAGTAGTATTAAAAGATCCAAAGTTCCATACTGCAATTGGAAATACAGCATTATTTGCCTTTGTTGTAGTGCCAGTTGGATTAATAATATCTATGTTTATAGCTATAACAATATACGAAAAAATTAAATATAAAGATATATTTGAAACAATATTCTTTATTCCATATTTAACAAGTATAATTGCTGTTGGTATAGTATTTAGATTCCTATTAAATGGAGAGTATGGATTTGTAAACTATGTACTAGGATTTTTCAATATAGGACCATTTAACTTTTTAGATGATCCAAGCATGAGCATGATAACATTAATTATATTTGGTATATGGTCGGGACTTGCATTTAATATTATAATATTACTTTCGGGTTTAAGAAATGTTGATAAAAGCTATTATAAAGTTGCTGATATGTTTGGAGCAACAAAGATGGAGCAATTCTTTAGAATAACTTTACCTCAAATGATACCAATTATTACGTTTTTATTAATGGTTAATTTTATTAATGCATTTAAGGTTTATGCCCAAGTATTCTCTATATTTAATGGGAAAGCAGGTATTGCTGATAGTGCAACAACTGCGGTATTCTATGTATTTAATAAATTCTATGTAGAAAATCGTTATGGTCAAGGTATGGCAGCAGCAGTAATTCTATTTGCTTTAATTTTAATTTTCACATTAATTCAAAATCGTATATTAAAAAGAATATCTAAGTAGGTGAAAAGATGAAAAAAGTTAATTCAGTTTTATCAAAAACTTTTATAGTTTTAATGGCAATAATTACATTGTTTCCTTTTGTATATATGATTTTATCAAGTTTAATGACTTATCAAGAGGCAACTAGTATACCACCAACTTTACTTCCTAAAGAGTTTCAGTGGAATAACTTTTCATTAGCAATGGAGCAAGCTCCATTTGTAAGATACTTCTTTAATACAATAATAGTTGCTGGAATATCAACAATTGGAACATTAATCACTTCTATATTAGCTGGATTTGCTCTAGTTAAATTAGATTTTAAAGGCAAAAATATTTTAGTATTAGGTATGGCAGCTTTATTAATGGTACCTTATGAAGTTACAGTATTTACAAACTATCAAACAATTGCACAGTTAGGTTTATTAGATACATATGCAGCTTTGATATTACCATCACTTGCAAGTATATTTTATATATTCTATTTAAAAGAATATTTAACAAGTATTCCTATATCTTATTATAAAGCAGCAAAGGTAGATGGATGTTCTGACCTAGAATTTATCCATAGAATATTGATTCCTTTAGCTAAGCCAGCATTATTTACTATGGGAATATTAAGTTTTATAAATGGATGGAATTCATTCTTATGGCCAATACTTGTAACAAATAGTAAAGAAATGAGATTGTTAAGTAATGGATTAAGCTCTTTTGCAACAGAAAGTGGTACAAATGTACAACTTCAAATGGCAGCATCAACAATAGCTATAGTACCAATATTAATTTTATACTTAATATTTAGAAAACAAATTATTAGAGGAGTTGTTAAGAGTGGCGTTAAAGGATAAGAAGACAAAAATCACTTTTCACAATGGTATTTTAACTATAGGTGGAACAATAATTGAAGTGGTATATGAAGATAGCCATATATTCTTTGATTTTGGAAGTGAATACAACCCAAAGGCTCCAGTACAGCCAGAGAATTTGCAGGATTTATTAGATGAAAATTTAGTTCCATATCTAGATAATATGTTTGATCCAAGCATACCATTAAAAGGATATAAATCTAAGGAAAATAAATTTAAAAATACAGCGGTATTTTTATCGCATATGCATTTAGATCATTCTAAGATTGTAAATTACTTAAATCCAGAAGTACCTTTATATACATTAGAAGGAACTAAGTCTTTATTAAATACATTAAATATTAATAATGATTTTTTATTCCCTCTATATGAAAATAAGGGCAAAAATACAAGAGATATAATTGGAGTTAAAGAAAATGAAGTTATAGAAATTGGTAAGATTAAAGTTAAAGTAATGCCAGTTGACCATGATGCATATGGTGCTTGTGGATTATTAATTGAAACTCCTGACTTAGTAATTTCTTATACTGGTGATATAAGACTTCATGGGTATAGAAAAGAGGATACATTAAGATTTTGTAAAGAAAGTGAAAACTGTGATATTTTATTAATAGAGGGTGTGAGCGTTTCTTTCCAAGAGTTTGATGATGATATTAGCGAAAAGGAAATTACAAATGAACCTGAGCTAATAGAAAAAATAAATGAAATAGTTAAAGAAAATCCGAATAAACAAATAACATTTAATTACTATATTTCAAATATAGAAAGAATCTTAAATATAATTAAGAGTAATCCTAGAAAGGTTGTTTTAGATGCATATTATTCATATGTTCTTAAAGAAGCAACTGGTTATGAATCTTATTATTATTCATTAGATGATAAGGAATATGGATTAAATGAAGATTTAAGAATAAATTTTGAAGATTTATTAAATGATGAAGGAGACTTTTTCTGGCAATTAGATACACTTGCCATTAAATATATAGATCAATTAAAAGAGGGTGGCATTTATATCCACTCAAATGCTACACCATTAGGGGATTTTGATCCGGCGTATTTACCATTTATAGACAGTTTTGAAAGGAGAAATATTAAATTTGAAAGAGTGTCATGCAGTGGACATGCACATCCTATGGATTTAATTAGAATTATTAATTTAATTAAACCTAAATTATTAGTTCCAATACATTCTTATCGTCCTGAAAAACTTTATAATGAAAATGGTGATGTTCTTTTACCAGAAAAAAAACAAACTATATAATTGGAGGAGACAAAATGAAAATTAAGAAACTAATTGCTCTAGCACTATCAGTAGGTTTATTAACTGGATGCTCAACTAAGGGCTCAGAAACAACTAATGAAGACATCGTTACAGAAATTACTTCACCTGTTGAAATTACTTTCTGGCATGCAATGAATGGGGATTTAGAAAAATCTCTTCAAAAGTTAACAGATGAGTTTATGGAACAAAATCCTAATATTACTGTAACTTTACAAAATCAATCAAGTTACAAGGATTTACAACAAAAAATTACAGCAACAGTAGCAAGTCCTAAAGATTTACCTACTTTAACTCAAGCATATCCAGATTGGATGTTCAATCCTATAAATGATGGCTTAGTTACTGATTTAACTCCATACATTGAAAATGAAACTTTAAAATTTGACAATTATGATGATATATTAGCAAGCTTTAGAGAAGCAGCTAAAATAGATGGTAAAATATATGGTATGCCATTTAATAAATCAACAGAAGTTTTATGGTACAACAAGACTTTATTTAATGAATTAGGACTAACTCCTCCATCAAATTATGATGAATTAGTTGAAGTTTCTAAGAAAATATATGAAGCAAAGGGTATTCCAGGAGCTGGATTTGACTCATTAAATACGTATTATACAACTTTCTTAAAGACTGAAGGTAAAACATTTGATAGTAGTTTTGATGTAACTAGCGAAGAATCTGCTAAGGCTGTTAATTACTACTTAGAAGGTGTTAAAGAAGGATATTTCAGAATTGCAGGAACAGATAATTACTTATCAGGACCATTTGGTAATGAAACAATAGGTATGTATATAGGATCAAATGCTGGTGAAAATTACGTTAAACAAGGTGTTGGCGATAAGTTTGAAGTTGGTGTTGCTCCATACCCAACAAATGCTTCATTACAACAAGGAACTGACTTATATGTATTTTCAAGTGCTACAGCAGAACAAAAAACTGCAGCTTATGAATTCTTAAAATTCATAACAAGTACTGAAAAGCAAATTCAATGGGCATCAGAAACTGGATATATGCCAGTTAGACAAAGTGCAATAGATTCAGAAGAATATAAGAATTCAGGTAGCTTAATTGCTTCAATTCTTTCAGATGCAACTAAGAATTTATATACAAATCCAGTAATTACTGGTGCAGACGCAGCATATCGTGAAGCGGGTACAGTATTAGAATCAGTATTAGCTGATCCAAATAATGCTGATGTAACTAAGAAATTAGAAGAGTTTAAATCTACTTTAAATTCAATTTGGGAATAATATAGAGTATATTCCTAAAATATATAAATATGGGGGATGTTAAAAAGTTAGGAGTAGCTTTTTAACATCCTCTTTTAATAAGGAGGAATTATGAAATTAGTTATTTATCAAACTAGTGATTTACATGGATTTGTTTATCCAACTAATTATGTAAGTGAAAAATCTCTTGGAATATTAAAAATTGGCACTTACATATTAAAAGATGAAAAAAATTATGATGCATCTTTAAAAATAGATTGTGGAGATCTTATTCAAGGTTCAGCATTAACACACTATTTATCTAAGCAAAAATTAAAAGTTAATCCTATTGTAGAGTTATTAGAAGATATTGGATATAATAGTTATGTATTAGGAAATCATGAATTTAATTATGGATTAGATTATTTAAATTGTGCATATAAAAATGTTTCAGAAAAAATAATAAATGCTAATATTAAAGGTTTAGAATTTGACAGTAAGCCTTATAAGATTTTTGATATTAATGGTTTTAAAGTTGGGTGCATTGGATTTACAACATCTTTTATACCAAATTGGGAACAAGAAAAGAATATTAAAAACTTAGAATTTTTAGATCCTGTCAAAGTTTATGGGAAATATGAGAAAGAATTAAAAGAAAACTGTGACATTATAATAGTTTGTTATCATGGAGGCTTTGAAAAGAGTTTAGATGGTAATAATACACCAACAGAAAGTTTAACTAAGGAAAATCAAGCTAGTGAATTATTAGAAACTTATGATTCAATAGATATAGTTTTAAGTGGTCATCAGCATAGATCTTTTATAACAAAGATGAATGGAGTAATATGCACACAACCTATGCATAATGGACAAAACTTTACCAAAATAGTTATTGATACAGAAACAAAAGAATCTACTTATGAATTAATAGATGTATCGAAAATAGATGATGAAATAAATAAGGATTTAGAAAGTAGATTTACTGAAATTAATAAAAAATTACAAGAATATTTAGATAAAGAAATAGGTCATTTTAAAAATGACATAATATTAGATGATATATTTATTGCAAGACTTAAGGGACATCCATTTATAAACTTTTTACATGAGGTTCAGCTAGATGTTTCTAATGCTGATTTTTCAGCTTTATCATTATTTGATACTGCTATTGGGTTTAAAAAGAATGTTTCAATTAGAGATGTTTTAATTAATTATCCATATCCGAATACATTAAAAGTACTAAAAATTAAGGGTAGCAAAGTAAAAGAAGCTATTGAAAAAAGTGCTACATATTTTATTTTAGAAAATAATGAAGTTAAAATAAATGAAGAATTCTTAGTACCAAAGGTTCAAAACTATAATTATGATACCTTTGCAGGATTAACTTATGAAATAGATTTAGAAAAGGATTTTGGAAATAGAGTTGTTTCTATGAAAAAAGATGGAAAAGACATAGATTTAAATAAAGATTATACAATTGTTTTAAATAATTATAGAGCAAGTAACACATCTATTTATCCAGCATATGAAAATGCAGAGGTAGTGAAGGAAATAAATATGGATATGAGTGAGCTTATTATAGATTATTTCCAAAGAAATAATGAAGTAGATGTGCCATCTGAAAGTAATTATATAATTAAATATTAGTATATTAGATTATAAAAAGTAAAGTTGGAGCTGTTTTAGACAGCTCTTTTTTTGTATCTAAAAACAGTAATTGTAATTAGCAAGAGAAGTCAATAAGAATTATTTCTCGAAAAAGAACAAATAATAGAATAAAGGATAAGGAGATAATTATGGATAAAAATACTAAAGAAGAAAATAAAGATTATTATAATTTAATAAAAAAAACATTTAAATGGATTAAATTAAGCATCATTATGGGAATTCCAATTGGAGTTATAGTAGGTTTATTTAACAGAGTTCTGTCAGCAGCTAACAACTATAGAAAGGAACATGAATATTTAATATATTTTCTTCCTATAGCAGGAATATTAATTACCTTTATGTATTTAAGAACTAAGAGAAATGCTTATTCAGGTGAGAATCTACTTAAGTCTGAAGTTCAATCAGCAGCTAAGGATATTCCTTTTTATATGACATTTGTGGTTTTTATAGGATCTTTAATTACTACATTTTTTGGCGGTTCTGCTGGAAAAGAAGGTTCAGCAGTAGCAATGGGGGGAACCTTAGGAGATTTTATATCTAGAAAGTTTAAATTAACTGATGATGAACAAAGAACTTTAGTGATATGTGGAGTAGGAAGTGCTTTTGGAGTAATATATGATGTTCCATTTGCAGGAGCAATTTTAGGTATGGAATTGGTTTTAAAAGGAAGGTTTCATTATCAAGCTCTAATTCCAGCATTTTTAACTACTGTTGTGTCTAATGAAATAGCTATTTGGATTGGTAGTAAGACTGTTGAATATCCTAGCTTAGTCTTAGATGATTTAAGTTTTATAGTAATTATGAAGTTAGTATTATTAGGGGTGATATTTGGAATTGGTGGATTTATATTTAATTTAGTTTTAGATAATAGTAGTAAGGTTTATGATAAATTCACTAAAAATCCATATATTAAGGCAATTATAGGAGGAGTTATTACAATAATATTATTTTGGATAGCTGGAGATAATTATAATGGACTAGGGCAATCTTTTATAAATGATTCCTTTAAAAATCATGTAAGCATAATGGATTATATATGGAAAGTTCTTTTTACCGCTGTTGCCTTAGGATCAGTATTTCAAGGTGGTAGAGGGAATCCAACATTTTTTGCAGGTGCAACTTTAGGAAGTTTTCTTTCTAAATATATTAATTTGCCACTTACTTCTGTTACAGCATTAGGTATGATAGGTTTATTTTGTAGTG
This sequence comes from Clostridium nigeriense, assembly GCF_050585245.1. Lineage (GTDB taxonomy): Bacteria > Bacillota > Clostridia > Clostridiales > Clostridiaceae > Clostridium > Clostridium nigeriense_A. The sequence continues at coordinate 584,481 of NZ_JBNOOF010000001.1, read as the reverse complement.
CAACATCTCTTCCTATAACATCCATAGCTATGGCTTTAGAGTATTTTGGTGGAGAAGAAATGCTAGCAATAATTATAGTTATGACAATAAGTTATATAATATCAGGTTTTTATGACATCTTAGTAAAAAAGAAACTCCCAAAAGAAAAGGGGAAGATTTTCGAAGGAATTGTCCATAAGAATAAATAAGATTCTTATGAAAGTTTAATAATTAAACTAATGAAAAAACAAATGTAAGGAGGAAAATACTTTGTTTAAAGGAAATAGAAAATGGTTTATAGTTGCCTTTATAGCTATGGTTATTCCAATAGTTTCACTAATATCAACAATAAGTAAAAAGAAATTGGAGGTAATTGGAGATGCAAAAAGTATCAATAACACCATAATACCTAGGCCATTAACCTATAAAGAAAATGATGGAGAATTTTTAATTAATAAATATACTAGAATTTTTATAAAGGGAAAAGATGAAGAGGAAACAGCAGAAATATCTAATATTGCAGAATATTTAAAGGGGAAATTAAAACCATCTACAGGATATGACTTTACTATAAGTAAGAATGAAATTGAAAAACAAAATTATATTTATTTGACAACCTTAAATAGTGAAAGTACATTGGGTGATGAAGGATATAATATTACTGTTACTTCGGATGGAGTGAAGATAGTAGCTAATAAACCAGAAGGACTATTTAGAGGTATTCAAACTTTAAGGCAGTTATTACCTCCTGAAATAGATTCAAGTAAATTAGTAAATAATATTGAATGGAGTATTAAAAACTCAAAGATTTATGATAAACCAGAATATAGCTATAGAGGATTAATGATAGATGTAGCGAGACACTTTTTTACTGAAGAAGAAATAAAAAAGCAAATAGATATTGCTGCTCAGTACAAGATTAATAAAGTACATCTACATTTAACTGATGATCAAGGTTGGCGCATTGAAATAAAAAAATATCCTGATTTGACTCTTATTGGAGGAAGTACTGAAGTTGGTGGTGGTCCAGGAGGATATTATACTCAAGAACAATTTAAAAGTATAGTAAAGTATGCAGCAGATAGATATATTGAAATCATTCCAGAAGTAGATATGCCTGGACATACTAATGCAGCTTTAGCATCTTATGGATTTTTAAATCCAGATGGAAAGAGAAAATCTTTATATACTGGTACTGCTGTTGGATTTAGCACTCTTATGACAGATAGTGAGAAGACATATGAATTTATTGAAGATGTAGTAAAAGAAATATCTGAAATATCACCTTCTAAATATTTTCATATGGGTGGAGATGAAGCAGATAGTACTAAAAAAGAAGATTATGATTATTTTGTAGGAAGAGTTTCTAAAATAGTTGAGAAATATGGTAAAACACCAATAGGATGGGATCCAATAGATACAGCTCCTGAAATAAATTCAAGCGTTATACTTCAAAATTGGAAGGATTCAAATGAAGCTGCAAGGAAGAAGAATATGAATATGATAATTTCAATTGCTAGCAAAGCATATTTAGATATGAAGTACAGTGAAAATGTACCACCATATGGTTTAAATTGGGCAGGTTATATACCTATAGAAACAGCATATAATTGGGACCCAACAGATTTTGCACCGAAGAATTTAGTTTTAGGCATAGAGGCACCTCTATGGACTGAAACTATAGATAATGTTGAAGCTATGGAGTTTATGATATATCCGAGGTTGTTAGGATATGCAGAAATAGGATGGACACCTAAGAGTGAAAGAAACTGGGATGAATATAAGTTAAGATTAGAAAAACAAGGCATAAGAATGGAGTATGAAGGAATAAATTATTATAAAGATAATAACATATGGAAGAATCAATAAATAATAATACTTTGAGCATACTATAGTAGTACTAAATATGAAAGGAGGTTACAGTATGGATAGAGTACATTATAAAATAAGTGGAATTTCAAATGAAAATATGAAGACGCAATTAAAGAACTCTTTAGAAAAAGTCGATGGGGTTAATCAAGTTTGTGTAGATATGGCGAGGGGAACAATTGAAGTGATTTATAATGAACCTGCTACAGAAATTCAAATTAAATCATGCTTGGAGAGTTCAGCTCATGTAATCGAATAACCTAAGAAATAGTCTATGATATCATAATTCATAGACTATTTTATTTTAAAAAAATATAGTCAAAATATAAAAAAATATATATAAAATTGTTGAAAAATAATAAAAAAAGTTATATTGTTAAAATGTAGAAATATAAAATAATCTAGGAGTATTTTACATAATATGAAAGGAGATATTTCATGACAATTTCTTTTTTTGAATTTATTAGTCAAGTAATGAACAACCTTCCGTTATTAATTACTGTAATTCTAACTTTAGGAGTAATTTTAGTTAATGGATGGACTGATGCGCCTAATGCTATTGCTACTTGCGTGTCTACTCGTGCTATAGGGCCACGTGCTGCTATTTTTATGGCTACAATATTCAACTTTTTAGGGGTTTTTGTAATGACAATGATAAATGCCAATGTAGCACAAACTATATATAATATGGTTGATTTTGGTAATGATGCGCACTATGCACTGATAGCATTATGCGCAGCGTTATTTGCTATAGTTGTATGGGCTACTGCTGCTTGGTATTTTGGTATTCCGACAAGTGAAAGTCATGCATTAATTGCAGGAATTTCAGGAGCTGCAATTGCACTTCAAGGTGGAATGAGTGGTATAAATGGAAGTGAATGGGTAAAGGTAATATATGGTTTATTACTATCTACTTTCTTAGGTTTTGGTATGGGATGGTTAACTGTAAAAGTTATAGGATTCATATTTGGAGGATTTGATCGTAGGAAGACTAGAAGTTTTTTTAAATATTCTCAAATTGGTGGTGGAGCAGCTATGGCATTTATGCATGGGGCTCAAGATGGACAAAAGTTTATGGGAGTATTTATGCTAGGTATCTTTTTAGCAAATGGAAGAGGTGATGTTCAAAATTTTGTTATACCAGTATGGCTTATGGTAGTATGTTCATTAGTTATGGCATTGGGTACATCTATAGGAGGATATAAAATAATTAAAGCTGTTGGAATGGATATGGTTAAGTTAGAGCAATATCAAGGATTTTCAGCAGATCTAGCAGGTGCTGGATGTCTTTTACTTTCTTCAGTAACAGGAATCCCTGTAAGTACTACACATACAAAAACTACTGCGATAATGGGAGTTGGAGCTGCCAAAAGACTTAGTTCAGTAAATTGGGGAGTTGTTAAAGAAATGGTTTGGACATGGATTTTAACATTCCCAGGTTGTGGATTAATAGGATTCTTAATGGCAGAATTATTTATTTGGATATTTTAAAATATAATTATAGAGGAGCAAGATATTAATGGTAGGTAAAAAAGCAAATAATTATTTTGAAATGTTAGCTGAGTTAGTGGATTATTCCTGTGAAGCAGCAAATTTACTTAAAGATACTTTGGTAAACTTTAATGTAGATAAACTAGAAAAAAGAATAGATGAAATGCACAAAATAGAACATTCTGCAGATATAAAGAAACATGAAATGATGAATAAATTAGCTAAAGAGTTTATAACTCCAATAGAAAGAGGAGATATAATAGATTTAGCGCACTATATAGATAATGTAACTGATAATATTGAAGATATATTAGTTAAAATTTATATGTTTAATATTTCTGAAATAAAAAAAGAAGCATTAGGTTTTACTGATGTAATTATAAGAAATTGTAATGAATTAAAGAAGTTAATGAAGGAATTTCATAATTTTAAAAAGTCTTCTGAAATTAACAAGCTAATTATAAGTATAAATGATTTAGAAGAAGAAGGAGATAGGCTATATATTAATAGTATAAGAAATCTTTATACTAGTTCTAAAGATCCTATTGAAATTATGACATGGACAGGCACTTTCAAATATTTTGAAAGATGTTGTGATTCTTGTGAAAGTGTAGCAAATCAGGTTGAAAGTGTAGTAATGAAAAATTCGTAAATATATAAGATTTAAATGAGGATATTATAAAAAATCCTCATTTATTTTAAATATTCAGAAAACATAAAATATTTTAAAAAAATGTATTGAATTTTCTAAAATGTGGATATATAATTAAATCAATAAATGAAATCGATAACAAAACTATTTAGTTAATCGGTTTACAAAAGATGAAGAGTTAGAATAAGAATATTTAAATAGTTTATGTTAGTCATTTTCTAATTTATAGAGTTTAGGTTTTAATTAGATAAACTTTATGTTAATCGATTCACATAAACTGTTTTTATTATGTTAACCGGTTTACTATGACCTTGGGAGGACTTTCTTTAAATGAGTGAATTAAGAGGAAAAAGAGCCACCATAAAAGATGTAGCAGAAATGGCACAAGTATCTAAAACAACTATATCTAGATATTTAAATGGACAATACGAATTTATGTCTGTGGAAACCAAAGAAAAAATTGAGAAAGTAATTAAAGAACTTGAATATAGGCCAAGTAATATTGCAAGAAGTTTAAAAACACAAAAGACTGGATTAATAGGATGCATAATTGCTGATATAGGGAGCCCATTTTCTTCCATTGTAGTTAAAGGAATAAATGATGTTTGTAAACAAATAGGATATGATGTGCTTTTTGCTAATACAGATAATAATCCTGATAGTGAAAGGGAAAGTATAAAATCATTACTAGATAATAAGGTGGATGGTCTTATTGTAAATACTACGGGTAAAATAGATGATTATTTAATGGAGTTAAATAATTATGGAGTTAAGATAGTTCTAGCAGATCGTTGCCTAAAGGATATAAATGAAATAGATACTGTAACTACAGATAATTATAGAGCAACTTATGATTGTATGAAATTTTTGTATAAACAGGGATATAAAAAAATAGCTTTCTTCACTCAAGACATAACATCAAATAGTAGTCGTTATCTTAGACATTATGCGTATATTGATGCTGTTAAAAGTTTATATAATATTAATGGTGAAGAGCTTACATACATCATTGATGAAAAAAATATAGGTATGTGTGAGAAAAATTTAATTGATTTTGAAAAAAATTGTAATGGCGAGCCAGGAGTAATATTTACTGTTAATGGTGTTACATTACTAAATGTTCTTCATGGAATGAAAAACTTAGATATGAAAATAACAAAAAATATGGGGATTTGTGGTTATGATGACTGGGGCTGGGCTTCATTAATACCACCAGGAATAACTACTATAACCCAGGATTCTTATGAATGTGGTGTTCAATCAGCGAAGCTTCTTATTAGCAGGATTAATAATGATGAATCTGGTGCACCTAAGTATATTGAACTACCAGCTAAGCTTGTTATAAGAGGATCAACAGATCCTAAGTAAATAAAGGAGATGTTATTAATGAATAAAGAAGAAGTAAAGAAGTTAATGAAAGGTAAATTGATTGCAGTAATTAGAGGAAATGACTTAGAAGAAGCAAAACTTATATGTAGAACTATTGTTGAATCTGGAATAACAACTTTAGAAATTACTTTTAGTTTACCAAATGCAGAAAAATTAATTAAAGAATTAAAAGAGGAATTACCAAATGCATTAATAGGAGCTGGTACTGTTCTAAATAAGGAACAAGCAGAGCTAGCTGTATATAATGGAGCTGATTTTATAGTATCTCCTTGTATAGTAGAAGAAGTAGGAAGTTACTGCAAAGAAAATGATATCTTTTGTTCAATGGGAGCAGCAACACCAACAGAAGCATATAATTCATATTTAGCTGGTAGTGATGTAGTTAAGCTATTTCCAGGAGATTGCTTATCAATGAAGATGATTAAAGGAATAAAGGCTCCACTGCCATTTATTGAAATGATGCCAACTGGTGGTGTTGATGATACAAATGTTAAAGCATGGTTTGAAAGTGGAGCATATGCAATAGGATTCGGAGGATACTTAACAAAAGGAATTAATTCATCAAATCTTGATTTACTTAAAGAACGTTGTGAAAGATTAATAAATTCAGCTAAATAGAATATTTATTATCTAAACAAGTAAAAATAAATATAAATTTTAGGAAATAAAAGAGAATTTAGATAAGATGAGGGATGGGTATGGAAAAAGAAAAATTAGTAATCAATACTTTGGTATTTCTTTATGATTTAAAGAATGGAGTACCTCAAAGCACTATAATTGACAAAGTAAATAAGCTTGGGATAAAAAGTGTAGAAGTAAGACGTGAATTTATAAAGGATTTTAATAAAGAGATTCTAGATATTAAGGAAAAGGCTAGTAGCTATAATATGAATTTATTTTATTCTGTTCCAGAATGGTTGTTTAGAGGGAACAAGCTTAGAAGAAAAGAAATAGAAATCTATTTTAATGAAGCAAACAATATGAACTGTCACAATGTAAAGATGAATATAGGTGAAGTTAATGAATTGTCAGTGGAAGATGTTAAGGCAATAGATGAATTATGTAAGAAATATGAGATTAAACTTACTATAGAAAATGATCAAACTTGTGAAAATGGAAGATCAAAGAAAATATATAATTTCTTAAAAAAGGATAGAGAATTAGGCGGAAACATTTCTTTCACATTCGATGTCGCTAACTGGATTTTTCAAGATGAGGACCCTATAAAAAATTCAGAACTATTAAAAGATTTTGTGAAGTATATACATTTAAAAAATGCAGATGTAAATAGAAAAAATACTTTATTAGATGAAGGAATATTAAATCTAGAAAAGATACTTCATAATTTACCAAAAAACTTACCTATGGCTTTAGAATATCCATGCACTTCAATAGAAGAGGTTGAGCTAGAAATTAAAAAAGCTTTAAAATTATAACTTATATATAATTTTTATTAAAGAAGGTGATATATGAAAGAAGATAAATAAATAAATAAATTATTTTTTATGTTTATTTAAAAGGGGAGAAAGAATATTATGGACATGATTATTGGAATTTTATTATTACTTACTTTTATTGCTTTTATCATATACGCTGTAAAAGGCGGAAATATGATGATTGGTTTCTTGGTAATGGCAATTATATGGACAGCTTTAGGAATTATAGGTGGAGAAATTACATGGGCAGATGCTCAAACTCAAATTTTTCAAGGGGGACCGGAAAGTTGGGGTGCTACAGCAGTTGTAGTTATATTTGGTAGCTGGTTTGGACAAGTTCTTGTTAAAACAGGAATTGCATCTAAAATTATCAAATTAGCAGTTGAGTTAGGTGGAGATAAACCATTAATTACAACAATATTAATATCAATAGTTACATCACTTATCTTTACTAGTACTTTTGGAGCAGGTGCAGTTGTAGCAATTGGTGTAATCGTATTACCAATATTATTATCACTTGGAGTCCCAAAAGCTCTAGCTGTTTCATCTTATCTTATGTCAGTTGGTTCAGGAATGTACGTTAATATAGTTCTTTTCAAGCAAATGCAAGGTATATTTGAAGGATTTCAATATGATTCAAATTACTTAAAATTTGGATTTACTGCAATGGCAATACAATTATTAGTAGTAATTATAATGCTAGCTGTAAGGCTTAGAAAAACTAAAGTAAGTCATGCTTGGGCAGCTACTGCAACTAATACGCCAACTGAAGAAAATGTACCTGGAATAGCTTTAATTACTCCAGTATTACCAGTCATATTAGCTATAGTATTTAAGTGGCAACCAATACCAGCATTTATAGTAGCTTCATTCTATGCATTATTTGTTTGTGGAAAGATTAAATCTTACAAAGATTGTGAAAAAGTTATTTCAAAGACATTTTATGATGGTGTTGTAGACGTTGCATCACTATTAGGATTCTTATTTATACTACCTATGTTTAATAAGGTTGCAGGATTTGATTCAGTATTTTTCCAAAGTATATTGGGAGGAATAATGCCAAGTAGTACATTATTGTTATGCGTGCTATTTGCAGTAATTGCTCCACTTGGATTATTCCGTGGACCATTAACAGTATTTGGTGCTGGAGCTGCAACATTAGGTATATTGAATGGTATGGGAATTTTCTCAGCAGAACTCTTATTCCCTCTAATATATATTCCAACTATTACAATGAACATTTCTTGCTGTCCAACACAATCTTGGAATCTTTGGGCAATTAACTACTCAAAGACAAATACTAAAGATTTCTTACGTTCAGGTGTTATTTGGGGTTGGATAATTTGTGCAATTAATTCAGTAGTAGTTTACTTTATGTATGGGATGTAATTAGACTAAACAAAAGATATTAATAAACTAATAATAAAATGAGAATGGAGGAGTAATTATGGGAAATAGAGCAATTCGTGTGGGAATAGATGTTGGAGGAACTCATACTAAAGCTGTAGCAATAGATAATGAAACACATGAGATTATAGGAAAAGGTTCAGTTATGACTACTCATGATGATGAAATGGGAGTGGCAACTGGAGTTATTGAAGCATTTAAATTATGTTTAACTGCAAATAATATTGATCCTAATGATGTTATATTTATTGCTCATAGTACAACTCAAGCTACAAATGCACTTTTAGAAGGAGATGTTGCTGAAGTTGGAATTATTGGAATGGGAAAAGGTGGTTTTAGTGGGTTTCTAGCTAAGAAACAAAGTAAAATTGATGATATTGATTTAGGAACAGGAAGAATAATTAAAGTACATCACACATATTTAAAACAAAAGGATGCAAGTGAAACTAATATTGAAAAATCAATTAATGAACTAAGATCACAAGGGTCAAATGTTATAGTTGCATCAAAGGCTTTTGGTGTTGATGACTTAACTGAAGAAAATGAAGTTAAAAAAGTTGCAGAAAAATATGATATTCCTGTTTCAGTAGCATCTGAAATAAGTAAGTTATATGGACTTACAAGAAGAACAAGAACTGCAGCAATTAATGCTAGTATTCTTCCTAAGATGCTAGAAACTGCTAATAGTACAGAGGATAGTGTTCGTAAAGCTGGTATTAAAGTACCACTAATGATAATGCGTGGTGATGGTGGTGTAATGGATATTAGTGAAATGAAAAAACGTCCTGTATTAACCATGCTTTCTGGTCCAGCAGCTAGTGTTGTTGGTGCTTTAATGTACTTAAGGGCTTCAAATGGTATATATTTTGAAGTTGGAGGTACAAGCACTAATATAGGGGTAATAAAAAATGGTAGACCAGCGGTTGATTATTCAATAATTGGTGGACATCCAACTTATGTTAATTCTTTAGACGTACGTGTATTAGGAGTTGCAGGAGGAAGCATGGTTAGAGCATCTAAAGAAGGAATAGTTGATGTTGGACCAAGAAGTGCTCATATAGCAGGTATGCCTTATGCAGTATATACTCCAATTGAAGAAATTGAAGATCCACAAGTTGAATTCTTTAGGCCTAAAGATGGTGACCCTTCAGATTATGTTTATATTAGATTAAAGAATGGAAAGAAAATTACAATTACAAATAGTTGTGCAGCTAATGTCTTAGGATATGTAAAGCCAGAACATTATTCATATGGAAATCCTGAAGCTGCTCGTAAAGCCATTGAACCATTAGCTGAATATATGAATACTACTGTTGAAGATGTGTGTGAGCAAATTTTAAGAAAATCTTATGAAAAGATTAGACCAGTTATTTTAGAACTTGCCGAAAAATATAAATTAGAAAAAGATCAAATTTCTCTTGTAGGAGTTGGTGGTGGAGTCTCAGCATTACTACCATACACTGCTAAACTTATGGAATTAGGATATAGTATTCCTGAAAATGCAGAAGTTATTTCTTCTATAGGTGTTGCGTTATCAATGATTCGAGATGTTGTTGAACGTGTTATTCCATCTCCAACTAAGAAAGATATTGCAGATATTAAAAAGGAAGCTGCTAATATGGCTATTGCTAATGGAGCGGTTCCAGACAGTGTAGAAGTTCAAATAGAAATCGATTCACAAACCTCAAGAGTAACAGCAATAGCTTTAGGATCTTCAGAAGTTCAAACTACAGATTTATTAAAGGCTTGTAGCGAAGAGGAAGCAAAGGAAATTGCAGCAAAATCAATGGGAGCAACAATTGAAGAAACAAAATTAATAACTAAGAGTAATGTATTCTATGTATTTACTTCTAAAAAGAAAAATGGCTCTGATCAAATAAGAATTGTAGACAAAAAAGGTTTTATTAAAGTTCAACGTGGTGATGGTGATGCTAGAAAATGTACAGTATCAGAAGCACCAAAGGTTATAGAAGAAATGTGGGAACAATTATCAGTATTTAAAAATGACATTAAGTTAACACCAGATATGTATTTATGTACAGGTGGAAAGGTACTTGATTATGCTGGAATGATGGATTTAGATCAACTTTACCTAGTTGTGGATACAGAGTTAGCAACATTAGAAGATAATGAAGAAATTATACTAATTGGAGCTAAAAACGATATATGATTGAAGAAAAAATAGATTTTCTTATTAATATCAATGATGAAGAGTGGGGGCAATATGCTTTTAGCAGAGACCCCCTTAAAGGTAAAGTTTCAGAAGAATTAAGAAGAGAGATAATAAAGAAAGCAAATGAATGTGGAAAGATTGAGGCTATAAAGTTAAAAGAAAAATATAAAGATAGTCCTATTAAAAAAATCATAAAAAAAATGAATCTAGAATTTATAGAAGAAGATTCAAATGGAACTGAATCGTATATTATGTTTGCTTGCTATAATAGTCCAAATAAAATTACAATATTTAAAAGAAATAAAATGCTAGTAGAGGAATTCATTAAAGAAAATAAGCTTAATAATAAGTTAGAGTATATTGATGTTGAAAGTATGTTACTTGCTCATGAATTATTTCATCACATAGAAGAAAATAACAAAGATATTTATACAAAAAATGAAAAAGTTGTTTTATGGAAAATAGGTAAGTATAAATATAAATCAGGATTAGTATGTATTGGAGAAATTGCTGCTATGGCTTTTGCAAAAGAATTATTATCAATAAATTATAATCCTTATGTTTTTGATGTCTTAATGTTATATCCACATGATGAAAATAAGGCTAATGAGTTATATAAAGAAATAGAAGGATTTAAAGGGGGACATTAATATGAGTAGAATAATATTGTTTGGGGAGCCTATGGCTATGTTCACAGCTGAAGAAGAGGGTCCTCTTGAAAAAGTAGAACTATTTAGAAGATCATTAGCTGGAGCAGAAGTTAATGTGTGTACAGGTCTTACTAGATTAGGACATAAAGTAGAGTATGTAACTAAACTTGGAGAAGATCCATTAGGAAAGTATGTAAAAAATTTTTTAGATATAGAAGGAATAGGAACAGAGTTTATTACATTTGATCCTATATATAAAACTGGAACTATGCTTAAGAGTAAGGTTTCATCTGGAGATCCAGTAACTGCATATTATCGCAAAGGCTCAGCTTTTTCACATACGACTGCAGAAGATATAGATAAAATAAATTTTGCTGGAGTTTCCTTAGTACATGTTACAGGAATACCACCTGCTTTATCTTTAAGCTGTAGAGAGGCTACATATAGATTGATGGAAAGAGCTAAAGAAAATAATTGTTATATAACTTTTGATCCTAATTTAAGACCAGCATTATGGGAAAGTGAAGAAGTTATGATTAAAGTTATAAATGAATTAGCTTCTAAATGTGATTTAATATTACCAGGTGTATCTGAGGGGGCAATATTAACAGGAAGTAGTGAACCAGAAAAAATAGCAGATTTCTATCAAAAATTAGGTGTTAAAGATGTTATAATAAAAGAAGGTAGCAAAGGAGCTTATGTAAGAAGTGATTCTGAAAGCTTTAGACAAAAAGGTTTCAAAGTTAAAAAAGTAGTGGATACAGTTGGGGCAGGAGATGGCTTTGCTGTAGGTATAATAAGTGGAAAATTAGAAAATTTAGATATGAAAGAATCTGTAGTAAGAGCTAATGCTATTGGAGCAATTCAAGTAACTTTTGTAAGTGATAATGAAGGATTACCTACAAGAGAGGAATTAGATAAATTTATAAAGGAGAATTAAAATGAAACTTCAAGTAGCCGTAGATAGAGTATCTATAGAAAAAGCAATCGATATAATAAGAGAAGTAGAAGAATATGCAGATATTGTGGAAATAGGAACATCTTTAATTAAAGATTTTGGATTAGAATCAGTTCGTAGAATAAAAGGAGAGTTTCCTAATAAAATAATTCTAGCAGATATTAAAACTGTAGATGAAGCAGAATATGAATTTGAAGCAGTATATAATGCTGGAGCAGATATTGCTACAGTACTTGGAGGATCTTCATTAGAAACCTTAAGAATTTGTAAAAGGGTGGCTAATAAATATAACAAGGACTATTTAATTGACTTAATTGAGGTTTCATATGAAAAGCAAGAAGCCCTTAAAGAATTTTCAGATGGGATAATTTGTGTCCATTTACCTTCTGATAATGGTGGAATAGGGCTTGAAGATTTAATTAATTCAACAATAGGCAATTTAAAAGATTTTAATAGATTAGCTGTTGCTGGAGGAGTTAGTAAAGATAGTATTAGTACTATTAAAAAAGCAAATTTTGATATAGCTATAGTTGGTGGAGCTATTACTAAATCTGAAAATATAAAAGAAGCTACTAAGGCCTTTAAAGTTCTTATGGAGGATGATAAATAATGGAACTATTAAATGTTATTTTAGAAGAAATAAAAGATGTAATTTCAAAAGTAAATGAAAGTGAATTTAAAAGTGCAGCATCAGCAATAACTAAGAAAAGAAGAATATTTGTTGATGGAGAAGGACGTTCAGGTTTAATGGCGAAAGGCTTTGCTATGAGACTTATGCATTTAGGTTATAATGTTTATGTAGTAGGGGAAACTATTACTCCATCAGTAAGAAAAGGTGATCTTTTTATCTCTGTATCAGGCTCAGGAAAAAGTGCTAATGTAGTTTCTGATACTAAAAAAGCAAAGAAAGCTGGATGTGAGATAGTTTCATTTACAAGTAATAAGGAATCAGATTTAGCAAAAGAATCAGATATTATTGTTGTAGTTCCCGGAACAGTAAAAGGGGATACAGGATCAGAGAGAAAATCAATACAATTGTTAAGTTCATTATTTGACCAAAGTATTCATATTGTTTTAGATGGTTTATGTTTATATTTAAGTAAAAGAGATGATATTTCTAATGAGTCAGCTACTAAAATTCATTGGTAATCAAAATAAGTATTACCGCTAGGTAGTATTTAAATGTAAATAAAGTATTAATTCCTTAATTCAGTTTTTAAGTGTAGCTATTAATTTTGTGATGACTTTAGCATATTGAAGTAATAACAAAATTAATATCTGCACTTTTTTGCAATTTAAAATCAAATAGTCAGAAAATAGAAAATAATGAAAAAATATAAAGTTTTAACTAGAAAGTGCAAATACCAAAATAGTTAAATAATGTATAATTTTCTTTGGAAGCGTTAACATTTACTTTTTAGATACTTAAGCCATGCAAGTTATAAAATTTATGCATGATTATTTTAAAAATGAAAGGGTGTGTAATTATTTAAACTAAAAAGTAATATTAAAGTGAAAGGAGAAAGTTATGTTTAATAAACTTAAAAGAGTTGGAGCTACAACATTGGCAGGAATGATGGCTCTAACATTAATTTCGACTCCATATAAGACGGTAAAAGCAGATGTTTTGGGAGGGGAAGTTCGTGCAACTTATGAAAATGGTAAATTAACAATTGAGAATGACTACATAGGACGTACCTTTTCAACAACTGAGGATAAGTTAAAAACAGAGAAAATTACAAATAAGAGAACAAGTAATGGAGCTACTGACTTTATTCCAGCAGAAGGCAGTGAAGAATTTAAAATTAGGGTAACAAAAACAGAATCAAATCCTATTGTGTTGCCAGCTATTTCTAGAGAGGGATGGACTGCAACAGCAGAGAGTTATCAAAATGCATCTGGCTCTAGTGATGGACCTGCATCTAATCTTATTGATGGAGATGTATCATCAATATGGCATACAAACTATGGTGGAGGACAGGGAAGTAGACAATATCCTTATAATGTATTATTCACATTAAATGGAGTTAAAAAATTCCAATCATTCTCTTACACACCACGACAACAAGGTGAAGGTACTAATGGAAATATTAAGGGTTATGAACTTTGGGCTGCAACAAGTGATAGTAAGCTTACTGCAGATTCTAGTGAATGGACAAAAGTAGCAGAAGGTAACTTTAAGTATGATGGAATAAATCCTATTTATGTTAACTTAAATGAAGAAGTAAGTGCAAATCAATTAAAATTTGTGGCTATATCTTCAAATAATGGACAAAGTTTTGCAGGGGGTGCTGAATTTAATTTACATGAAGAAAAAGCACCAATTGCAGTAAATGATAGAGAGTTTGCATCAAGTAATTTAGAATTAGATGGAGAGCCTGTTATTTCAGATACTAATGCAACAATAAATAATGTTGAAAAAATAGGTAAAAAAGTAACATTTAATTTTAAACCTTATACATTCAAGGGTGTTGATTATACTATTTCTGAAAATATTGTTATGTATGAAGGCGATCACTTTATGCGTAAATATTTAGAAATCAGTGTTCCGGATTCTCAAAAAGCAGATGCGGTAATCGATTATATTGATTTAGAATCTATGAATGTAAATGAAAACGATGCTACATGGACAATACCAACAGATGCTGGTGGTATTGTTGAAATGGATCAGTTTAAAGCAAATCTTGGACAACCAATATATATTCAAGGGATGTTCTTTGGCTCTGAGTTTCCTTTAACAGACACAGAAATTGTAGATAAAACTGGATATATAAGATATTATTCAGGAAAGTCTTTTGAAAGATTAGGATTAGATAATCAACTTGCTAAAACAGAGGATGGCAGTGCAAAATATGTTACATGGCAAACAGTTGCTGGTGCAGCAAGAAGCACAGAAAATGAAGTTATTCAAGCTGATTTCTTTGAGTATATATCATCTATTGCTACACCATCTGAGTTCCGTATTCAGTACAACTCATGGTTTGATAATATGATGACAATTAATGATGAAAATATTCTTGATTCATTTATTGAAGTTGATAGAGAACTTAACAATGTAGAAGTTCGTCCTATTGATTCTTATGTAGTAGATGATGGATGGAATAACTATAATAATACTTCTGTTGTGGATGCAGTACGTTCCGGTACTTCATTGAATACAACAGGTTTCTGGGAGTTTAATACAAAGTTCCCTGATGGACTTACACCTTCAAGTGAGCTTGTTAATAAATTTGGAAGTAACTTTGGGGTATGGGTTGGGCCACGTGGAGGATATAATTTCTATGGGTCATTAGCTGATATACTTACAAAGAGTGGAAAAGGAAGTAAAGCCGGAGGTTCAATTGATGTTGCTGATCGTGAGTATGTAAAAAATTTTGGAGATATGGCAGTAGATTGGCAAAATGAATATGGTGTTAATTATTGGAAATGGGATGGCTTTGTAGACCGTGCACAATATAATGCTTTTCCAGCTGCAGATGGAGTGCCTGGATATGCTAACCGTCATATGACTGGTGGATATCAACATATGTACCATGTAACAGATATGTGGGAAGCATGGATTGATATGTTTGAATTAGTTCGTGAAAATGGACAAGATATAAATAAGTTATGGATTTCTCTAACCTGCTATGTAAATCCAAGTCCGTGGTATTTACAATGGGCAAATAGTGTGTGGCTTCAATGTACTGCTGACCAAGCAGATGCAGGAAGTAGTAGTAGTAAGATGGATCGTCAAATAACATACCGTGATGCAGCTTATTATGATTTCATAAAGAACCATGAATTCCAATTTCCATTAGCTAATATTTATAATCATGATCCTGTATATGGTAAAGAAGGAACTGGAATGAATCTTACTACTGCAACAGATGAGCAATTTAAGAATTACTTATATATGCTTGCTACACGTGGAACTGCATTCTGGGAACTTTATTACTCTGATAGTATTATGACAGAAGGTAAATATGAAGTTACAGGAGAATTCCTTCAATGGGCTGAGAAAAATTATCATATGCTTAAAAATTCAAAGATGTTTGGAGGAAATCCGAATACTGGTACTAAACTTAGTGGAAATGGATCAGGAGAAAACTCTGCATATGGATTCTCTGGGTTTGATGGAACAGATGGTATAATTTCATTAAGAAACCCTGCTACAACAGCTAAAGAAATTACATTTACATTTGATCGTACTATGGGAGTAGCTGAAAATGCAGGTGTATTAAATTATCATTTAGAACATTCTTATAATCTTACAGAAGGAACAGATGCAACTGGAACTCTTGAATATGGAAAAACATATACAATTACATTACAACCTGATGAAGTACGTATTCTTCGTGTATCTAAGGAGGGAGATACAACAGCTCCTAAGTATACAAGAGCTTATACAGATGGAGATAAGACAATTACTGTGAAATTCGATGAGAAAGTAAATGGTAAATTATTTGAAGTAGAAGGAGCGAAAATAGCTTCTATTAATAAGAGTGCAGATGGAATAACATATACTATTAAGCTAACAGAAGCACTTAAAGATGGTAATACTTTAAAGATTAATGCTAAAGATATTAAAGATTTAGCAGGTAATGCATTAGAAAATAAAACAATTATTACAACTTATCATAAAGATAACAAAGTAATTGAGAGTAATGCTATAAAGGTAAATGGAAGTAAGCAAATATCAGATGCAGAAAAATCTATTAATTCAAACAATGGATTTACTGTTTCTGCAACAGTGACAACAGAAGGAAAGGGAAGTGCTGTTTCACAAGAAAATGGCTATGATTTAGGGGTTAATGAAGCTGGAAAAGCATACTTCACATTAAATGGTGCAACAGCAGTATCTGAAGATGTTGTTAATGATAATGTTGAACATGTAATAACTGGCGTAAAAGAAAATAACGGTATTCTAAAATTATATGTTGATGGAGAACTTGTTGGTTCTGCATATAATAAAGAAAACAGATATTTTGAAGTGAATTCTGGAGTCACTACAATTGGAAGTACAGGCTTTACAGGAAAAGTTGGGGTTACTGTATATGATACTGCTTACGGCTATGATGTAGTAAAAGAGCTTGCTAACCCAAGTAATGAGCGGAAACCTCTAGATACTACTGGAATGACAGTAAGTGTACCAAATACTAGTGAAGGAAATAAGGATAAGATTTTTGATAATGATCCTACAACTTTCTGGACAAGTGCTAAAGTAGATAATGGTATTGCTAAGGGTAATCCATACCTAGAAATTGATCTTAATGGTTCATATGTGATTGATAGGGTAGATTACACAAAACGTTTTTATGATTCAGCAGCAAACATTTGGAAGTGTACTGGTAACTTACGTACTTATGTTTTAGAAATAAGTAATGATGGTGGTAAAACATGGAGTGAAGTTAAATCAGGAAAAACATTTAATGATGAATCATTGACAGAAAAGGGCAATGGAGGAACTACAGAAATAACTTTTGATCCAGTTGAAGCTACAAATATCCGTATTAGTGGTACAGAGTCTTATCACTGGCAAGCTGAAAATGTTAATAAGTTCATGACTGTTGCTGATATAAAGATTTTTGGAGAGAAAGAAGTATCAACTAATCTTGCACTAAATAAAAATATTACTGGTAAATGGACAGAAACTAATGATGATGTAACAGTAAATAAAGATAAACCATTAGCAAATGTAGTTAATGACAATAAGTCAGTAAATGACTATGCGGATTTTGGAAGTGATGATAATACAGGTTCTTCTTATATTCAGGTTGATCTTGGTAAAGTAAGTGATGTTGAGTCTATAAACTTATATCGTTACTGGAGTGATGCAAGAATATACAAGGGTACTGTTATAGCATTATCTGAAACAGAGGATTTTTCTAATCCTGTAATAGTTTATAATTCAGATGCTGAAAACGTACATGGATTAGGCGCAGGAACAGATTCTACTTATACAGAAACTGAAGATGGAAAAACAGTTACATTGAATGAAGTAACAAAAGCAAGGTATGTACGTGTTTATATGCATGGAAGTAATAAAGGTAATACAAATCATATAGTAGAATTAGAGGTTATTGGTAAACAAGATAAAGATCAAGAAGTAGATATTGATATCAGTTCATTAATTGAAAGACTTACTGTATTAAATGAGTTAGACACTACTAACGCTACAAAAAATAGCGTAATAGAGTTCAATAAATTAATGAAAGAAGGATATGATTTATTATCAAATATTAAGACACAAGAAGATATTGATAGTATGATTACTAAACTTCAAAATGCAGAAGATATTTTAGTTAATACAAGTAATCTTAAAGCAGCTATTCAAGAAGCAAAAGATGTTGTTGATATAAAGACAACAAGTAGTTCTCAAGACTTAATTGCTAAAATAGAAGAAGCAGAAGCTTTATTGATTAATGGAACTACAGACAGTATTACAAGAATAATTGAAGAATTAAATGCAGCTAAATCAAGCGATAAACTTATTGATCGTGGTAATACAAAAGTATTAGCAGATTTAATAAAGTCTTATGAATCATTAAAGGAATCAGATTATGCTAAGGAATCATGGGATTCATATAAGGCTAAACTTGATGAAGCAGTTGCTATTGTTAAAGATAATAGCAATAGTTCACAGGCAGATGTAGATGCTGCAAAAGCAGCTCTTGAAAGTGCAAAAAGTAAACTTGTAAAAGCTCCTGTTGTAACAGAAGTAAATAAAGATTCACTTAAGAAAGCTATTGAGAATGCTGATAAAGTAGATAAGAATGCTTATACAAATACATCTTATGATGTTATGAAGGCAGCATATGATCGTGCTATAGAATTTATGAATAGTAATACTGTTACACAAGATCAAGTTAATGAAGCAACAAAGTTATTAGAGGATTCATTAATTGCACTTGAAAAACGTGCAGATGTAACAGAAGGAGAAAACCTTTTAACTAGTATCCAAGAAGAAGATCTTAAAGCTGATGAATATACAGAAGAAAGTTGGAACCCATTTGCAAAAGCTAAAGCAGCTTTAGAAGCAGCAGTTAAAGACAATTCTGATATAAATGAAACTAAGATAAATGAGCTTATTGGAGCCCTTAAGTATGCAAAAGACAACCTTAAGAAAGCAACTCCAAAGGTTGATAAATTAGAGCTTGAAGCTTTATATAACGCAAATAAAGATAAGAAGGATGAAGGTTACACAAGCGGTAGTTGGAATACATTCCAAAATGCATTAAAAGTAGCTGATGCAATTCTTAAAAATGAAGATGCAAAACAAGAACAAATTGATAATGCTTTAGCTAATTTAACAAAAGCAATTGATGAATTAGAAGAAAAGCAAGAGCCACCAACAGAAGAAGTAAATAAAGATAAGTTACAAGAAGTGTATAATGCAAATAAAAATAAAAAAGAAGAAAATTATACAGAAGATTCTTGGAAGGTATTTAATAATGCTTTAAATGAAGCAAAGGAAGTATTAGGTAATAAAGATGCTATACAAGAGGATGTTGATAAGGCTTTAGCTAATTTAGAAGAATCTATTAATAACCTAAAAGAAAAGACTAAAGAGCCATCAACTGATATAGAACAACCAGGAAATAATGCTAATAAAGAAGAATCAGGTAATAATAGTTCAGGAACTAATAATTTACCACAAACAGGAGGAAGTGATCCTATGGCAGGAGCATTATCTGCTATATTATTAGTAGTTGTAGGAACATTCTTTCTATTTAATAAAAAAAGAATAAATAATAATGTTAAATAGGATATAAGATAAATAAGGAGCAGCTAGAAAGTTATTTAAAAATAACTTTCTAGATAGCTCCTCTATTTTTTTATAATTATAAAGGATAAATAAGTTATAAAAATATTTAATGTAGAAAATACTGACAATTGATAGTAAGTATATAATAATAAATGTAAAATAGAAAATAGCTAGGGGTGCCTTAAGGTAGCTTATTTACCATTAATTCAATCTTATGTATTGTTTTGAATAAATTTCCTGATGAGTATATAATATATGTATATTTAAATTTTAGTTAAAGGATGTATTTGCATGGAATATTCATATAATTTTACTGAAGATGAGTACAGTTTTTATATTAAACAAGAGATGAAGAAAAATAAAAAATATATAAATTATAAATTAGTGAACAAGGTTGAAAAGACTCAGAATGTTGCCTTAGTTATTTTAATGATATGTATATGCTTAATGACATTGATTATTATGGTTATATGGAAGTTTTTATTAGTAAATTAGAAAATTATTTAAAGAAATAAGGAGATAGAAAAATGAAAGTAGAGATTTGGTCAGATATTTTTTGCCCATTTTGTTATATAGGAAAACGTAGATTTGAAAATGCTTTAAAAAACTTTTCAGATAAGGATGATGTGGAGGTAATATATAGGAGTTTTGAATTAAATCCAGATGCTCCTAAGGTAAATAATAATAGTATTCATGAAGCTATAGCTGAAAAGTATGGAATGAGTGTTGAAGAAGCAAAATTAAATAATGATGGAATAGTAAGGCAAGCAGCTTCTTTAGGATTAAAGTATAACTTTGATACATTAATTCTAACTAATTCTTTTGATGCTCATCGCTTGATACATTTCGCTAAAGATTTTGATAAGAATAATGAAATGGCAGAAGCTTTATTTAAAGCTTATTTTACAGATTCTAAGAATATAAGTGATTTTAATACTTTAGGAGATATTGCAAAGAGTATTGGATTAAATAAAGATGAAGCAATTAAAGTACTAAATAGTGATAAATATAAAAAAGAAGTGAGAGAAGATGAAAATTTAGCTAGAAATTATTCTATTACTTCTGTACCTACATTTATTATTGATGATAAATTTATGATTAGTGGAGCACAAAGTGAAGAGATATTTTTAATGGCTTTAAAGAAGGGAATTTCAGATAAAAATGCATTAAACTTAAATAAATAATAAATAGATTATTTGTTTAATATAATTTAATAATTTGATTTTTTTATGCATAGATGTTGACAATGTTTACATTGTATATTAAAATAATGATATCTTAATGAGGATCCATTTATGGATTGTTACTGGAAAGCAGGCAAAACCTAAATTGATACCAAATTAGTTTTAGTAGGTTTACTATAACTATTTGATATTGGTTTAGGTTTTTTATATAATTCTAGTTAAATAATACATTTTATATTTCTAATAAAAAATTATAAAAAAGGAGTTAGAGATATGCTTATAAATAAAGTGTTAAATAACAATGTCATTACAATTATTAATGAAAATAATGAAGAAGCAGTGGTTATGGGGAGAGGGATAGCCTTTCAAAAGAAGAAAGGTGATGCTATAGATGAGGAAAAGGTCGATAAGATATTTGTATTAAAAAATAAAAATATAAATAATAAATTAGTAGAGTTAATAAATGATATTCCTGCAGAAAACTTAGAGATGGCAGAGGAAATAATAAAACATGCAGAAGATATATTGGAAATAAAATTAAATGAAAATATATATTTAACACTTACTGATCATATAAGTTTTGCATTGTCAAGATATAAAAGTAATTTAGAAATAAAAAATGTTCTTCTATGGGATATAAAAAGACTTCATCAAAAAGAGTTTTTTATAGGAGTTAAAGCATTAGAAATAATAAAAAATAAAACAGGTATAGAACTTTCAGAAGATGAGGCAGCAACTATAGCTATGCATATTTTAAATGGTGAGTTAAGTCAAGATATGCCTGAAATTGTAGATATAATAAACTTAATAAATGAAATGTTAAAGATGGTAAAATATCATTTTAATATAGAATTTGATGAAGAATCAATAAATTATTATAGATTTATTACACATTTAAAGTTTTTTGCTCAAAGATTAGTTAATGGAAATTATTATGAAGATAATGATAATGAATTATATGAAATTATAAAAACTAAATATCCTAACTCTTATGAATGTACAAAGAGAATAGAAGGATTTATAAAGCAAAAGTTCAATAATGAATTAACTAAGGAAGAAAAATTATATTTAATAGTACATACTGCAAGAGTTGTAAAAGAAAATCAATAAATAAATACAAGCTTTTGGATTGTAACTGATTCGATCAGGCAAAACCTAAGTTGACAAAAATATTTCACTAATAAATGTACATACTATATTTGCGTATTATTATGTATTTATAAAGGTTGAGTATTATGTTAATTTAGGTTTTTTTATATAAAAAAATACTGATAATAATATAAGTTTGGAGGCGATAATAGGTATTTAAATTTATAACAAGAAGTTTCATAGGATTGTGACTGAGACCATCAGGCAAAACCTTAATTCTTCAAATTTACTAATAATAAATTTTGAAAGTGAGGAATTAAGCTATGAATTATGAAAATTTAGCTAAATCAATTTTAGAAAAAGTAGGCGGAGAAAAAAACGTATCAAATTTAACACATTGTGCAACAAGATTAAGATTTAATTTAAAGGACAATACAAAAGCTAACACAGAGGCTATAAAAGCTTTAAATGGTGTTATGGGTGTTGTAGATAAAGGTGGACAATACCAAGTTATTATAGGAAATGATGTAAATAATGTTTATAAAGAAGTAACGAAGATAAGCAACTTAGAAGGAAAAGAAAGTAGTACAGAAGAAGTAGATGATAGAAAAACTGTCGCTAAAGTAATAGATACTATAACTGGTATATTTACACCTATATTACCAGCTATAACAGCAGCAGGTATGATGAAAGCCGTACTTGCATTATTAAGTGCATTTAAGTTATTAACAGCTGATTCTCAAACTTATCAAGTTATAAACTTTATGGCAGATGCTGCATTTTACTTCTTACCTATTTTATTAGCAAGCTCAGCAGCTAAGAAGTTTAAGTGCAATCAATATTTAGCAATGATGCTTGGAGGAATGTTGTTACATCCAACATTTGTATCAATGGTGAATACTGCTAAAGAAGCAGGGACATCTATAGAAGTATTTGGATTACCTATATTATTAGCTTCATATAGTTCAAGTGTATTACCAATAATTCTTGGTGTTTGGTTTATGTCATATGTAGAACCAATAGCAGATAAGATATCGCCAAAGGCTATAAAGTTCTTTACAAAACCTTTAATTACAGCATTAGTAACAGGAATAGTTTTATTAGTAGCAATTGGACCAATAGGATATATTGTAAGTGATAAAGTAGGATTAGCAATAAAGACATTAGAATCATATGCTAGTTGGTTAGTACCTACTTTAATAGGGGGATTATTACCATTATTTGTTATGACAGGAACTCACTATGGACTTATTCCAATAGGAATAAACAATCGTATGACTATGGGATATGATACAATAATATATCCAGGTACGTTAGCATCCAATGTAGCTCAAGGGGGAGCGGCTTTAGCAGTAGCATTTAAAACTAAAAATTCAGAAATTAAACAATTAGCATCATCTGCAGGTATTACAGGAGTTTGTGGAATTACAGAACCAGCTTTATATGGAGTAAATTTAAGATTTAAAACACCTTTATATGCAGCAATGATAGGTGGAGCTGTTGGTGGATTATTTTTAGGAATATTCCGTGTATGTAATTACTCAGGTGGATCACCAGGATTTTTAACTTTACCAAGTTATATTGGTGGAGAATCAATGATGAATTTTGTGTATGCATGTATAGGAGCAGCAATAAGTGTTGTAGTTTCATTTATAGCTTGTTTAGTATTGTATAAAGACCCTGAAGAAGAAAAAAGTGCTAAGGAAGAAGTTGTTGTCAAAGAAGAAGCTTCTAAAAAACCTTTAGTTAATAAAATTACTATAGCTAGTCCAATAAAAGGTGAAATAGTACCTTTAAATAAAGTTAATGATGAAACTTTTGCATCAGAAATGATGGGAAAAGGAGTTGCAATAAATCCAAAAGAAGGTAAAGTTCTTTCACCTATAAATGGTAAAGTTCAAATGCTTTTTAAAACTAAGCATGCTATAGGATTAAAATCTGATGATGGAGCAGAAATATTAATTCATATAGGAATGGATACTGTTCAATTAGAAGGAAAATATTTTACAGCACATGTTAAAGATGGAGATACAGTGAAAATTGGAGATACTTTAGTAGAATTTGATATGGAAGCTATAAAAAAAGAAGGTTATGAATTAGTAACACCTATTATAGTAACAAATACTATGGATTATTTAGAAGTAATAGCAAGTGATAAAAAAGAAGTTAACTCAGGAGATACTATTATAAGTATAATCTAAAACTTTAAAGGGCTATTAAACTAGCCCTTTAATTAAAAATTAATAATGTAAAATGAAGAATTGATGAAAAAATAGCTGTATAGTTTTCAAATTAAAATATTTTAATTATGTTGTTTTACGACATAATATATATTCAATATTTAATATACTTTTTTAATTTTTTTATAGAAATTAAGTATATTTGGAGGTAAACATATGAATAAAGAATTCAATAAATTCCCAAAGAACTTTCTTTGGGGAGGAGCATTAGCAGCAAATCAATGTGAAGGCGGATATAAAGAAGGTGGAAAGGGTCTAACAACAGTAGACTTATGTCCAGCAGGTGTAAATCGTAGAAATGTTATGGAAGGGAAAATAGATGTTTTAAGACCTTTAGAAAATGAATATTATCCATCTCATGAAGCTATAGATTTTTATCATAGATATAAAGAAGATATAGCTTTATTTTCAGAGATGGGCTTTAAATGCTTAAGAGTTTCTATAGCATGGTCAAGAATTTTCCCAAATGGAGATGAAGAAACTCCAAATGAAGAAGGATTAAAATTCTATGATTCTATGTTTGATGAAATGTTAAAGTATGGAATAGAACCAATAGTAACTATTTGTCATTTTGATACTCCAATAGGCATAATAGAAAAGTTTGGAGGATGGAAAAATAGAAAATTTATAGATTTTTATTTGAATTATTGTAAAGCAATATTTACTAGATATAAAGATAAAGTTAAATATTGGATGACCTTTAATGAAATAAATATGATATTACATCTACCTTTTATGGGAGCAGGAGTTAGATTTGAAGAAGGAGATAATGAACTTCAAATAAAGTATCAATCAGCTCACCATGAGCTTATAGCAAGTGCATTAGCTACAAAAATGGCTCATGAAATTATTCCAGGGTCTATGGTAGGATGTATGCTTGCAGCAGGAGAATTTTATCCATATTCATGTAATCCAGAAGATATACTAATGGCAAAGAATAAGGATAGAGAAAATTTATTCTTTATAGATGTACAATCAAGAGGAGAATATCCTGGATATGCAAAGAGATTTTTAAGGGAAAATGGAATTGAAATAGAATTTGGAGAAAATGATGAAGAAATACTAAAAAATAATACTGTTGATTTTATAGGATTTAGTTATTATTCAAGTAGATGCGCAAGCACTGATCCAGAGATATTAAAAGGACAAACAGCGGGTAATGTATTTAAAACTGTTAGAAATCCTCATTTAAAAGTTTCAGAGTGGGGATGGCAAATAGATCCATTAGGTCTTAGAATAACATGTAATTCACTATATGATAGATATCAAAAGCCTCTTTTTATAGTAGAAAATGGTCTTGGAGCTAATGATGTAATAGAAGAAGATGGCTCTATAAATGATGATTATAGAATAGAATATTTAAGAGAACATATAAAAGCCATGAAGGAAGCAATAATTGATGGAGTAGATTTAATAGGTTATACACCATGGGGATGTATAGATATAGTTTCTGCTTCAACAGGAGAAATGAAAAAGCGTTATGGATTTATTTATGTAGACAAAGATAACCAAGGAAATGGAACATTAGAAAGAAGAAAGAAAAAAAGTTTTTATTGGTATAAGGAAGTTATAAATAGTAATGGTGAAAAATTATAAACGTAAAAAGTTTGGACAATAGTTCAAACTTTTTTATAATTTCCTTCCTTCAGCTTTGAAGTGAAACTATTAATTTTGCGATGACTTGGAGCGTAGCGACGGAATAAGTAAAATTATATAATTGCACTTTTTTATTTTACATATGAATGAGAAATACTATCAATTAATTAGAAAAAAGAAGAATAAGAGAGTTATTTAAGTTAAATAATAATAAATAATACTGATAATCATTTTCAATTAATAAATATATATGATATTATTTGAACATAGTTTAATTTAAAAGAGGAGGAAAGCAATGGCTAGAAAAAGAGGCCCAAGATTTAAAGAATGCAGAAGGCTTGGATTAAATGTCTCAGGGCACCCTAAAGCTATGGACAGAGCTACAAAGGGAACAAGCAGAGCAGATAAAAAATTATCAGAATATGGAGTAAGACTATTAGAAAAACAAAGATTAAGAGCTTATTATGGTGTTTTAGAAAAGCAATTTAGAAAGTATGTTGAAGATGCATTTAAAGTAAAGGAAGGAACAACAGGAGAAGCTTTACTAATCAGATTAGAATCAAGATTAGATAACCTAGTATATAGAATGGGTTTTGCAAACTCTATAAGGGCTGCAAGACAAATGGTAAATCATGGACACATATTAGTAAATGGTAATAAAATCGATATACCATCTTATAAGGTTGAACCTGGAACAGAGATTTCCTTAACTGAAAAGGCTAGAAAATCGCCTAACTATCTTGTAAACATAAGCAACCATACTAACACATTACCTTACATTGAGTCTAACTTAGAAGAGTTTAAGGCTGTATATAAAAGGTATCCACAAAGAACCGAAATACCTATACAAATAAATGAAAATCTAATAGTAGAATTCTATTCAAGATAGCTTCTAGCTAGTGTATAAATTCATATCTTCTTTAAATTAAAGTATATTTTGCCAAAACTATATAGTGCAGTATATAGTAAATCCGCTTTCATAATTATTAAAGGGTGATTCGTAATAAGAATCACCCTTTTAAAATTATATTTAATTAAAATACTGACTGCTTACCACAGCTAAAAGAGTTTTAGGGTCACTTAAAATTGCTATATCCTTTGGAATAACAATATCTTCAATAAATACTTTATCATCTAATTGCATATTAGATGCATCTAATTCAATGAATTCTGGTATTTTTTCTACGTCTCCTTGTAAATCTATATATAAACTATGAGTTTCTAAAGTAAGTCTCTTAGATTCTAAAATATCTTGCCCAATAAATTTAACAGGAATTCTTATCTTAATTACTTCGTTAGGTTTTATATATTGAAAATCTACATGAATAATTTCATGTCTTTCATTTTTTTGTACTTCTTTAACAACACAGTTTATTTTTCTTTCATCAAGCGAAATTTCTATTATTGAACCGCTATTGTTTTTCCTAAGCATTGTTCCAAGTTCTTCACTAGACATCTTTACTGGTATAGTTTTTTCAAGAAATTCACCATATATTATTCCAGGAACTTGTCCAGATTTTCTAAGTCTGTTTTGATTCTCTTTAACATTTCTATTTAGTACCTTAAAGGCTAAGTTTGACATTTATAAGTACCTCCTTAAATAGCTTTTTAATTTTTGTTTATTAAGCTCAATAAAGTTAAGCTAATTACACTTAAGAACGATATTAGAACTTGATTTAAAGTCCCACATATGCATCATCCTCCTTCATGTTATATTAATACTACATTAAATTGGGTTGAAAAGCAAATATTGTAAAATGAATCATATAAAAAAAGCATAATAAAAATGAGGAATTAATAAAAAAAAAATAATTAATTTTATTATAAATAAGCAATGATTAGAAAAAAATAACAATATATTAAATTTACTATATTATTGGTATAATATTCAATAATTTACATAAAAGTGGTATAATTTTATAAGGAAATATTTAAAAGAATGAGGTGTTAAGCTAATTGCAAAATAGGACTATATAGTGAAAGCAATGTTTGATTTAATGATAAATTAAAAAAATTAATAGTTATAAATAGATAGAAACAATATTAAGAATGGGTATATATAGAGTTTAGAAAACTTACTAGTATGCATATTCATGTATGCTAGATAAATTATAAATCAAAAAATATTTTTCTTTAAGAGTGTTTTATAAATATTAATTAATATAATTTTGACTTAATTAATATAAATAAATCATATTAAGGAGATATTTTATGAGAAAAACAAAAAAAATAGCTATTACAATACTGCTATTATTAATAGTGCAGTTATTCTCGGGCTATGGTAAGGAAAGTGTTGCAAAAGCCGAGGAAAATAATCAATTCAAATTTATTACATCCATTGAACTAACAGATTTTAGTGGAAACCCTTTAGGTGACGGAATAGATAAATCATCAGAGGTGCGTGTTAAGTTCAATTTTGACATTCCAAATATTGAAGATATAAAAATTGGTGATGTTTTTACAGTGACTATACCAGATCAATTAGACCTTATAAGTGATTTTGATCAAGACATATATGATGATGATGGTAATTTAGTAGCAATAGCTCATTTTAAAAAAGGTGGGAAAATAGATGTAGAATTTACTGACTATACAGGATCATATTCAAATATAGGTGGTAATTTCTACTTAGATACAAAATTTAATAGAAATAATATAGGAAATGATGAAAGTGAAAAATTACAATTTACATTTTCGGGTGAATCAGAACCAATTGAAGTAGAAGTTAAATTTAAACAAGACCCAGTTCCAGAACCATCTATTTCGAAATGGAGTAGTGGTTATGATGGAAGTAAAAATGAAATTACTTGGTATATAGAATTTAATAAGGAAAATGCAAATGTAAATAGTGCAAGAATTATAGACAATATTCCTTTTGGACAAGAGTATATTCAGGGATCAGCAACAATAGATAATGGAGCTAATATTAGTGGATTTACTTATGTATCATCAGAAGATAATAGTGATTATTCAGGTACATTAACATATACTTTCCAAGGACAAGTTAATACCAAACATATAATTTCTTTTAAAACTAGAATTAGTGATGCAAGTATTTTACCAAAAGAACAGGGGGAAAGCGTAAAATTATATAATAAGGCAAGCGTTGATATCAACGGTCAAATTAAAGAATCTAACGAAGCTTCAGTAGATGTTAAGACAAACTATATTGAAAAGTTTGGTAACTATAATTCTAATGAAAAAAAGATAGATTGGACTATTAAAGTAAATAACAATGCTTTAGAGCTTAATAATTTAAAGGTAGAAGATATTATACCAGAGGGGTTAGAGTTAATAAAAGACTCATTTAAAGTAAATAATGAAGTAAATAATAATTACAATTATGATGAGGTTAATAAAAAATTAGATTATACATTTAACGGAACAATTAATACTCAACAAATAATTACGTATTCTACTAAAGTTGTAGATGAGAAAGTTTATCAATCAAATGATTCAACTAACTTTAAAAATACAGCAACTATAGTTGAAGGATTAGAAGGAAATCCCCATTCGGATGCTACCGTAGGAGTAGGGAGTAATATTTTGAAAAAAAGTGGTGTAGGTTATGAAGCTTCAAGTCACTATATAACATGGAGAATCGAAGTTAATAATAATGAAGTAGAACTTCAAAATCCGTTAATAACAGATAATATTCCTATAGGACAAAAGTATGTTAATGGAAGTTTTAAGATAGATGGAGAAGATGCTGATACTAGCAAATTTAATTATGAAGCAGCTCAAGAGTTAGATAAAGAAAAAACAGGAGTTATTACTTATAGCTTTAATGAGACTATTAATAAAAAATATGTAATTACCTTTGAAACTGAGATAACTGACAGCAGCATTTATGCAGGAAATGTTAATGGAAAGCAATATACTAATACTGTAACTATTAATGCTGAAAATATATCAAATGAAGTTAATAGTACAGGCTATCAAAATGTTACAAGTAATGTTATTAATAAACAATCAGTGAATTATGATGCTGTAAGTAAGGAAATTACTTGGAAGATATTTGTTAACAAAAATAAGACTAAGTTAGGACAAGTAGTTGTTACTGATAACATTAATATAGGACAAGAATATGTAGAAGGATCTGCAACTATAGATAATAATGCTGATAACAATGGATTTTCTTATATAGAAGCAGATAAGAATGATAAAGACAAGACTGGAACATTAATTTATACTTTTAAGGATGAAATAAATGATACTTATGAAATAACATTTAAAACTAAAATAATAGATGAGTCTATTTTTTATACTAATGGTGAAAAATTAGTTAATAATAAAGCTCAAATAACTGGCGATGTTATACCTCCAAATGTAGTTACAGAGTCATCAACTAAAATTGAAAACTCAGTAATTAAAAAATCAGCAAATTATGAGAATGGAAAAGACTATATTGATTGGAATGTAATAATAAATTCTAACTCTATTTCTATGGGAAAAGTAACCATTGAAGATGATTTGCAAGAGGGCTTAGAGTTAGATACAACATCTGTAGAGTTGTACAAACAAACTTTAAATACTAATGGAACTTTAGTAAAAGGAGAGGCTATTGAATTAAATGAAAATAGTGTTAAATATGATGCTAATACTAGAAAATTTATATTTAATTTTTCAGAAGAAGTAAACTCACCATATGTATTGACTTTTAGAACAAATATTGTAGATAAAAGTAAACAACCATTTACTAATAAAGTGTATTTTAAAGGGGAAAAAACTAGTGAAAACAGTACTAGTGATTATGTTAATGTAGAATTCCAATCTGGTGGTGGTAGTGCAGTAGGAACAAGAGGATCAATTACTATAAAAAAAGTAGATAAAGAAAACAATGAGAAGATGCTTAAGGGTGCTAAGTTTAATTTAATAGATAGATACAAGAATGTAATAGCTACAGGAGAAACAGATGATAATGGAGCTTTAACTTTTAATAAAATTAAGTTTGATATTCCTTATTATTTAGAAGAAGTAGAAGCTCCAGAGGGCTATGTGCTAAATGAAAATAATATTCATGAATTTATGATAAAAAGTTCAGATGATAGTAAAAATATAATTAGAACCTTTGAAAATAGTATTATTAAAGCTAGCTTAGAGTTGTTAAAATTAGATCAAAATGAGAATCCATTAAAGGGAGCAGAATTTACTGTTTATGACTTAGATAATAATGAAGTGACAAAGGGAACAACAGATGAAAATGGAGTAGTTAAATTTAAAGATCTAGTTTATGGAAACTACTATTATGTTGAAACAAAAGCTCCAGAAGGATATGTAAAAGATAATAACAAGCATGATTTTACTATTAATGAAAATGGAGTAGTTTTAAAAGAAACTGTTGAAAATGAAAAAATAGTAGGAAATATTAATGTAGTAAAAGTAGATGAAGAAGGAAATGTATTACCTAATGCTGAATTTACATTATATGATTTAGAAGGAAATATGATTCAAACAGGAGTAACAAATGAAAATGGATTAGTAACATTTACTAATATTCCTTATGGAGAATATGAAATTAAAGAAACTAAAGCTCCAGTAGGATATAATCTTTCAAGTGAAGTATTAAATGTTAGTGTAAATGGAAAAGAAACAGGATTAACTTATGAAGCTGGTAAAATAACTAATACACAAATTAAAGGAAACATTAAAATTAGAAAGATAGACCAAGATGGAAACAAAGTAGTTAGAGCAGAGTTTACACTTTACAATAAAGATAATAAAGCTATATCAACTGTAGAAACAAATAAGGATGGAGTAGCTTTATTTGAAAATATAGTATATGGAGAATATTATATTTTGGAAACTAAAACCCCAGAAGGTTATATTGCAAGTGATAAAAAAGTAGATGTAAATGTAAAAGAGAATAATAAAGAATATGGCTATGAAATCGAAAATACAAGAATAAAAGGTGGTTTAGAGATTTCTAAAATTGACCAAGAGGATAATGCATTAGCTGGAGCAGAATTTACTATCTATGACTCAGATGATAAGAAAGTAACAAAAGGAACAACAGATGAAAATGGAGTAGTTAAATTTGAAGAGCTAGTTTATGGAAACTACTATTATATTGAAACAAAAGCTCCAGAAGGCTATGTAAAAGATAATAACAAGCATAATTTTACTATTAATGAAAATGGAGTAGTTTTAAAAGAAACTGTTGAGAATGAAAAAATAGTAGGAAATATTAATGTAGTAAAAGTAGATGAAGAAGGAAATGTATTACCTAATGCTGAATTTACATTATATGATTTAGAAGGAAATATGATTCAAACAGGAGTAACAAATGAAAATGGATTAGTAACATTTACTAATATTCCTTATGGAGAATATGAAATTAAAGAAACTAAAGCTCCAGTAGGATATAATCTTTCAAGTGAAATATTAAATGTTAGCGTAAATGGAGAAGAAACAGGATTAACTTATGAAATTGGTAAAATAACTAATACACAAATTAAAAGAAATATTAAAATTAGCAAGATAGACCAAGATGGAAACAAAGTAGTTGGAGCAGAGTTTACACTTTATAATAAAGATAATGAATCTATAGAAACTGATTTAACTAATGAAGAAGGAATTGCATTATTTGAGGATGTAATTTATGGCGAATACTATATAATGGAAACTAAAACTCCAGAAGGTTATATTGGAACTAAAGAAAAAATAGAAGTAAGTATAAAGGAAAATGGTTCTGATTATTTCTACCAAGTTGAAAACACTAGAATTAAAGGAACACTAGAAATTAAAAAGATTGATGAAAGCGGAAATATTCTAAAGGGAGCGGAATTCACTTTATATGATAAGGATGGAAAAGAAATATCAAAGAATATAAGTGACGACAATGGAATAGCTAGATTTGATTCTGTTGATTATGGAACTTATGTGTTAAAAGAAACTAAAGCTCCAGAAGGTTACAAAAAGGATGATACTGTATTTGAAATAGTAGTAGATTCATCAATTACACAAAAATTTACATTTAAGAATTATAAGATAAATGATGAGGAAAATAATATAAATACAAGCGATTCAGAAAATAATCTTCCTTCAACAGGAGATACTTTTGATTCAAGAGCATTTATATTAGTAGGATTAGCATTTATTTTCCTTGGAAGTGGGTTCTTATTAAAAAAGAAAGTAAACTTTAAATAAAATAAAAAGTCTTTGTATAATTTTTATGCAAAGGCTTTTTCCTATAATTATTATAATTTTAAATTAATGAATAAATATATTAAATTTATTCAGAACAATTAAATACAGAAAAATGTTGAATTTTTAAGAAATTATAAATACAATTGCATATTATATTTTGTAAGTAATATTAGAGAGGCATTTAAATTGAAGATAATTAATAGAATTATTTCTTTAGTTAGAGGAGAAGAAAGCTATATAGAAAATGCTACAAAGTATGTTAATTCAGGAGAGTTCTCAAGTAATACTAAATATTTTATTTGGGTTGATCTTAAAAATTTTAAGGTAAATATTTTTACAGGCTCAAAAGATAATTGGAGATTATTGCATAGTTATCTATGTACTATAGGAAAGAAGTCTACACCCACACCTAAAGGAAGCTTTAAAGTGGGAATAAAAGGGCTTTACTTTGGAGTAGAAAAAGGATATAAGTGTTGGTATTACACACAATTTAAAGGAAATTATTTATTTCACTCTATAATATATAATTTAGATGGAAGTGTTAGAGATGGTAGACTTGGAATGGAATTATCAGATGGATGCATAAGGCTAGAAAAAATAAACGCTAAATGGATATATGATAATATACCAGAAATCACTAAAGTTTATATAAGTTAAATAATTTTTAAAATTTAAGTGTAAATGTTTATAAAAAGTTTATTGACCTAAGGTTACTACCATGATACTCTGATTGTAAATAACTTTTTATTAATTATAAAAATATGAATTGGAGATAAAAGATGATTAAAATAATATCAGACTCATCTACACTTTATTCAATCAAAGAAGGACAAGCAAATAATGTAGATATTTCACCACTTGCTGTTACAATTAATGATAAAACTTATATGGAATATGAAGAAATATGCTCAGAGGAGTTTATTGACTTAATAGATAAGGGCTATATACCTAAGTCTTCTCAACCTCCAATCGGATATGTTGTAGATTTATATAATAAGTATCCAGAAGATGAAATTATTAATATCTCTATGGCGGATGGTTTATCAGGAACATATAGTTCTGCATGTATGGCAAAGAATATGGATAATAATCCAAATAGGATAGAAGTAATTAACTCTAAAACATTATGTGGACCTCAGAGATATTTAGTAGATTTAGCAGTTAAACTTGTAGATAATGGCTATAGTAAAGATGAAATAGTTACTGAAATAAATAAATATATAGAGTTATCTGAGTCTTTTTTAATTCCTCATGATTTTGACTTTTTAGTAAGAGGTGGTAGAATATCATCACTAGTTGGGAAAATTGGTAATGCCATAAAACTAGTACCAGTAATGACGCTTTCAGAAGATGGTAAATCTTTAACAAAATTTACTGCTAAGCGTACTTTTAAAAAGGCAATAAAAAAGATAACTGATTATTTTATTGAAAATAATATTGATAACAGTTATAAAGTATATATTTCTCATGCTTCAAATATAGAGTTAGCTTTAGGAGCAAAAAATATAATTTTAGAAAATATAGCTAATATAGATGTTGAAATTAGAGAGTTAGGACCTGTATTTATAACTCAAGGTGGACCTGGTTGTATCGCAATACAAAGTATAAAAAAACACGAGTTATTAGATTAGAATTTATTATAGAAGATTAAAGTGTATATTAAGATATTTAGTAGGTTTATATTTATGCTTTAATGGAAAATTAATATACTTTAAAATAGTTTAATAAGAATAGTACAACATAATACTTAAATAATGTTGTACTATTCTTCATTATCTTCTATGTTAGTTTCTCTATTTATTAAAATTTCATAAAAAGCTTCTAGTCTTAATAAGTTTGCAAATACACTTATAAGGTAAGCAGATTTAAGTTTTTCGTAAGAAGATATGCGATTATTTTCATCTAAATATTCATTTCGTATTTCTCTAGTATAAACCCTTCTAATAGAAACAACCCATAGAATCGAGTATCCGACAACTACAATTAATTGACCAAATAAAGTAACATCAGCAGAAGTTACATCAACTTCGTTATTAGTTAGTATGTCATAGATATCAATTTTAGCTCCATAGGAAATTATTAAGTATCCAAGAGCATTTAGGGAAGCTCCTAAAGATTCAAGTCTTGCGGTATCGTAATCTAAACTTCTTATATATTCTTCTACATGTTTGGTAAATTCCTCATTATTCAAGCAGTATAACACTCCTTAAAATCATTCAAATTTATTATATGAAAATAGATATAGATTGTTAAAAATAAGTTTTAAATTAATTTTAGATTTAAAAAATTCTAATAAAATGGTAAAATATATTTAACATAATTAGAAAGGAAAGTTATATGAGAAGAAGTGTTAAGGTTAAACCTAGTAGACAATCATCTATAGTAGGTTTTATAGGCGGATTAATATTTGTTTTAATAGGTTTATTTGTAGTAATACCTGATTTTGGGCCATTTGGATTATTATGGACAGGAGGGGCTATATTAATTACAGTAGCTAATGGTATAAATGCTTTTGGAGAAAAAGGAATTCCAACAGAAGAAATTTATATTGAAGATGATAGTAATCATAATTATGATCAGAGTATTCAAGTTACTAGAGAAAAATCAAAAGAAAAAGATATGGATTTTGAAGAAAAGCTAAGAAAATTAAAGGCTTTAAAAGATGATGGAATAATTAGTGATGTTGAATATGAAATGAAGAGAGTAGAAATTTTAAATAGTATTAAATAGTTATCAATGAGGATCTATTTTAGTATAGATTCTCTTTTTTATATATTATTATTGAAATTTACATATCACTACTTCATATTAATATATTAAATAAAATTTTGAGAAGGGAGAGAAATTTATGAAGAAACCCATTATAGGAGTTACTGCACTATTTGATGATGAAAAAGAGAGTATTTGGATGTTGCCATCATATTTAAATGCAATTATTGAAGCAGGTGGAATACCAGTTATATTACCGTTAATAGATAGTAATGAAGATATAAAAAATTTAGTTAATAGGTTTGATGGTTTTTTATTAACTGGAGGACAAGATATAAATCCTGAAATTTATAAAGAAGAAAAAGCTGATTATTGTGGTGATATTAATGATGAAAGAGATACGATGGAAATAATCTTGCTTGGGGAGTTATTAAAAGCTAATAAACCTATTTTAGCTATTTGTAGGGGGTTTCAACTATTAAACTCATATTTAGGTGGAAAGCTTTATCAAGATATAAGTATAGAAAAAAATAATGGAGAGGCAAGTATTCATTGGCAAGAAAAGCCTTATAATAAACCTATTCATAATGTTAGAGTAAATAAGGATTCTCTATTATTTAAAATAGTTAAAAAAGAAGAGCTTATGGTAAATAGTATTCATCATCAGGCTGTAAAGGTAATAGCTCCAAAGGCTGATGAAGCTGCTATTACTAAAGATAACATTATAGAAAGTATCTATTTAAAAGATAAAAACTTTGTACTAGGTATTCAATGGCATCCTGAGTTATTATATAAAGATTATTATGAGCAGTCAGAAATATTTAAGAACTTTATAAATAGTTGTAAATAAATTTACAGAAAAATACTTTTAATAACTTTAAATGGTAATAAAATACTATAAATGGAAAATATAAACAATGTATAAAAATGGTGAAAAGTATAGATAAGGTTAAGAAAAGTAAGTTAAACTTCTGCAACTAAGAATACTGATTTTTACTTATATTAGCAATAAGGTTAATATAGGATTATTGAAAATAATAATATATTATTTAAGGAGTGTTCTTTGTGGAAATTAGTAATGTTGTCCTGAGTCAGGAAGTATATAGGACAGATGCTGAAAAAATATGTCACTGGCTTAGTGATGAAGAAATAACAAGTTTCTTAAATGAAGAATCTAATGTACAAAAAAATCTAATGAATGTTGTGAATAGAATAAATATGCCTATATTGACTCATTTATTTAATAATAACTGCAGATTTTTTATTATTAAAAATGTATATGGAACTATTGGATTTTTAAGATTAGTACCTAAGGGTAATTTCGTAGAAATAGTAATTACTGTAGGGGAAAAAGAATTATGGGGAATGGGCATTGGGCATAATGCAGTTGTTGAAGCATTAAAGGTTGCTTTCTTTGAAATGAGAGCAGATAGAGTAATTGCAAAAATTAAAAAGGCAAACTGTAGGTCACAAAATTTATTTAAAGGTATTGGTTTTAAAGAAGTAAGAAAGTTAGAAAAAGAGATAGAGTATCATATAGATATTCAATCATTTGTAAAAATAGTAGCATAAAAATTAATATATTAGACGATTTAATAATTAATTAAATCGTCTAATATCATATTACCACCAAGTCTATAATCATAATCAGATTTACTATCTATTGATTTTTTATAACTCCAAGTAGCGTTCCAAAGCTTAACTACATATAAATAATCTTTCAATTTTTGCTTAAGCTCTATATCAAAATATCCAAAGTATTTTTTTATTAATTCATCTTGGATTTCATCTTTTAAAAACCATGAAATAGTGGCTAAATCGAAAAAAATATCTCCCATACCAGAAAACTCAAAATCTATAAGATAAACAATATTATTACAAGATAAAATATTAGAAGTATTTAAATCATTATGGCATAAACCATAATGAATTTTTTTGCATAATTTTATTTCTAAGTCTTTTAATTTAGTGACTAATAAATTTATATCATGATTAAAAATAAAGTTTACACTATTTAAAAAATCTATATTATTATAAATCTCATTAAATGGATTAAAGTAATTATTACACTCTAAACAATGTATCTTTTTTAGGGTAGTAACTAGATTATTAATAAAGGTGTTAGAATTATAAAATTCTAAATTAAACTTAGTACTGTCAATATATTTACTTAACAAAATTCCATTATCCTTATTATGGTATGCTATTTCAGGAGAAATATTATATTTTTTTATTAAGCTTAAAATTTCATGTTCACTATAAAAATTATTAGAAGTATCATTACTAGGGATTCTTAGAACATATTTTTCATTTTGTAATTCAATTAAATAATTAGAATTATTTAAACCACCAATTTTTATCATTGGAATTTTTTTTAATTTTTTATCCATAAAGTCTCCTATATATTTATTATTATCTATTATATCAGATATAATAGATAATAATAAATAAGCTAAACTTAATAAGTATAATAGGAGGCATATATGAAGAAATATAGCTTTACAGCAGAAATAAAAAAGCATGAAGGAAAAGATGCTACGTACATAGAAGTACCTTTAGATATTGAAAAAGAATTTGGAACAAAAAGGGTGAAGGTTAAAGCTAAATTTGATGACGTAGATTATAGAGGATCCGTGGTGAAAATGGGCTTACCTTGTTATATAATAGGGATTACAAAGGAAATAAGGGGCAAAATAGGTAAGACTTACGGTGATATTATAAATGTTGAATTAGAGAGAGATGATGAAGAGAGAATAATTGAATTGCCAATAGAGTTTAAAGAAAAACTTATTCAAAATGATGTTGCATATAAATTCTATAAAAGCTTATCTTATTCTCAACAAAGAAAATATTATCAATGGATAACCTCAGCTAAAAAGGATGAAACAAAAATAAAAAGAATGGAAGAAGCTATAGAAAAATTAAAAAATAGTGTTAAGTTATAATTTTAGGAGTAATAAGTATGATTTTAAGAAAAACAAGACAAGAAGAAATAAATAAAGTAGTAAAGATTATAGATGAAGCTAAGGAAACTCTAAAGAAAAATAATATTAATCAATGGCAAAATGGATATCCAAATGAAGAAGTTATATTAAGAGATATTGAAAATAATGAAAGTTATGTGTTAGAACATAATGGAGTGGTAATTGGTACGACAGCTCTTTCATTTAATGGAGAAAAAACATATGATAAAATTTATGAGGGTAAGTGGTTATATAATGGAACTTATGCTGTTATTCATAGAATAGCTGTTACTAATGTTGACGGATTGAAGGGGATTGGAACTGAAATACTAAAAAAATCAGAAAAAATATGCATGTCTAAAGGAATCAAAAATATAAGAGTTGATACTCATAAAGACAATAAATCAATGCAGGGATTATTATTAAAAAATAATTATAAGTATTGTGGTGTAATATATTTAGAAGATGGAAGCAAAAGAATAGCTTTTGAAAAAGAAGTTAAGTAGTATTATTTACTTTTATTATCTTTAAGAATTTTCAGATGGTATTTTATACAATTGATAGAATTATATAGGAGTATTTTATATGGATATAGGAAATTTAATAATGGAACTTTTAAAATCTGAAGATAAGAAAAATCCTTATACAGATGAACAAATTGCAGTTAAATTAAAACTTTTAAGAGAAGTGGTAACAGATTTTAGGAAAAAGAGTAATATTGATAACTCTAGAAAGAGAAGATTACAGTATATAAGTAATGATGTATTAGAAATTATAAAAAGAGATAGGAATATATCAGATAGGGCTTTAGCAGAAGAGTTGAAATCATTAGGGTATAAAATTGAAAGATATGCTGCCTCAAATATTAAAAAAGATATAATAGTACGTTTAGATTCTATATTAGTTAAAGAAGAAACTAATATTAATACAGAAAAAGAAAGAAGAAACTATTTTGAAAATGTAGTTGGATACAATGGAAGCCTTAGAGTTCAGATCTCTCAAGCTCAAGCAGCTGTAAGTTATCCACCTCATGGATTGCATGTATTAATTTTAGGCCCATCAGGAGTAGGTAAAAGTCATTTAGCTGATGCAATGTATGAATTTGCAAAACATACAAAGAATTTTGACGAGAATTCAAAATATATTGTATTTAACTGTGCGGATTATGCAGATAATCCGCAACTATTACTATCACAATTATTTGGAAGTGTTAAGGGAGCATATACTGGAGCTAATGAAGATAAAATTGGGATTGTAGAATCATGTGATGGAGGAATTTTATTTTTAGATGAAGTTCACAGATTACCATCAGAAGGGCAAGAAATATTATTTAGCATATTAGATAGGGGAAGCTTTAGAAGATTAGGGGAAAGTGAAAACGTTAGAAAAAGTAATGTAATGATAATTGCGGCAACTACTGAAAATGTTGAAAGCTCGCTTTTATTAACATTTAGAAGAAGAATCCCTATGGTTATAGAGATACCTGGAATTAAAGATAGACCTTACGAAGAGAGATTTGAATTAATTAATAAAGTATTTCTAGAAGAAAGCCATAGAATAAACAGAGATATGCTTGTATCAAAGGATGTCATAAGTAAACTTATGAAATATGATTGTAAGGGTAATATTGGACAGCTGAAAAGTGATATTAAGGTAGCTTGTGCAATTAGTTTTTTAGAAAATAATTTGAATGATAATAAAAGTTTATATATAGATGAAAGACATATACCAGATTATATAAATGACCAAATAAATAATAAAAACAATTTAGAAATTGAGAAGTTTATTATGGAAGATATCTATATTTCGTATAATGGACAAGTAGATATTGAAAAAAGTAATTTAGATGAAAAAGAGAGTTCCAATATATATAAGTTTATAGAAAAAAGGCAATCTGAGCTTAAGTTTGCAGGCTATAGTGATGAAGAAATATCTAAAATGTTAAGCCAACAAGTTGAACTAGAATTAATTAGAGGAGCAAAAGCTATTAATTATTCAGTTCTAAATAATGATGAGTTAATGAGTTTAGTTGGGGTAAAAAGTTTAGATATTGCACGAGAAATGGTAAAGGTTGCAAAAAAGAACATTTTAGGATTGCAATCAGATATTATTTATCCGTTAGCTGTACATTTAAACTCAACATATGAACGAATAATTTTAGGGAAAGAAATAATAAACCCAAAGATAGAGATTATAAAGAGTAAATATGAAAAAGAATTCAAAGTAGCGATAATGATGTGTGAAATTGCTAAAGAAAGGTTGAATATAAACATACCAGAAGATGAAATAGGCTTTATAACAATGTATTTAAAAAATTATAAAAGAGAAGTTAAAGAAGAAGAGGGAAAGGTTTCTGTTATAGTAATGACCCATGGAAGAGTTGCTACAGCCATGGCAGAAGTAGCAAATAAATTTTTAGGTGTAGAGCATGCTATAGGAATTGATATGGATTTTAGGGATTCACCAGATATTATGCTTGAAAAAGCTATAAAATGTGTCAAAGAACATGATCAAGGAAAGGGCTGCATACTTCTAGTGGACATGGGTTCATTAGTTACATTTGGAGATATAATAACAGCCAAAACAGGAATAGAAACAGAGATAATTGGTAGAGTAGATACTTTGATGGTACTAGAAGCAGTAAGAAAATCAGCTTTAACAGATCAATCTTTAGATGAAATAATACAAGACTTAGAAAATGAATCAAAGGGGTATGGATTAAATCAATATTATATTGAAAATAATAACTTATCTAATACAATTGTGACTTTATGTATAACAGGTAAGGGGGCTGCTTTGAAAATAAAGGAATATGTTGAATCACAAATAGATTTAATAGGTAAGAATGTAGAAGTAATATCTTTAGGATTTATGGATGGTGATATTACTGAATCCTTATCTAAAATATCGAAGAATAAGAATATAAAAGCTATAGTAGGAACTATTAATCCAGAGTTTAGAAGTATTCCGTTTATCTCCTTAGAGGAAATTATGAGAGGTTTAGGAGTTGAAAAGTTAAATGATATCGTTTCTGATAAAGAAGAAAATAAGTTATCAGAAATAATTAATAAGGATGTTGTTTTCGTAAATGAGAGCTATAGATATAAGGATGAAGCATTAGAAGATATGATAAAAAAGCTAATAAATGGTGGCTATGTAAAAGAAGAGTTCTTATTAAGTGTATTTAAAAGAGAAATGTTAGGTAATACTTATTTGAAGGGTGGGATAGCAATTCCACATGGAGATGCAGAGTTCGTTACCAAACCAACCATTATGATTACTAAATTAGCCAATAGGATATATTGGGATGGAAGTTGTGAAGTAGATTTAATTTTTTTAGTGGCATTAAAGGATGATTCAAGAAAATATTTTGAGCAGCTATATAAAATTATAAAAAAAGAAGAAATATTAAATAAGCTAAAATCAAGTATTAGCAAGGATGAAATACTTCAAGTTTTATTATAATTCTATATTTTACAAAACCAGCCAAAAATTTGGCATATTTATTGCTTTAATATATGGCAAGAAACTAAAGGAGGGAAAAATGATGAAAGATTTTTCTAAAGTTACAGTTATATTAAGAGGATATAACTATGATGAAACAAAGACTGTTATGGAAGCTTTAGTTCAGTCAAATATTAGAGCTGTAGAAATAACATTGAATACTGATGGTGCACTAGAAACAATAGAAAAAATATCTAAGGAATATGCAGATAGAGTTAGCATAGGCGCTGGAACTGTTAAAAATTTAGATGATGCAAAAAAAGCTATTAAAGCAGGCGCAACTTTTATTTTAACTCCAATTGTAGTTGAAAAAGAAGTTATTAATGAATGTAAAAAAAATAATGTTTTATGTGTAATAGGCGCAATGAGCCCAACTGAAGTATGGTGGTGTTATGAAAATGGAGCTGATATAGTTAAAGTATTTCCAGCAAAAGATTGTGGCATTACTTACATAAAAGATATTAAAGCTCCGTTAGGTAATATTCCTATAATGGCTGTTGGCGGAGTATCAAAGCATAATGCTAAAGAATTTATGAACAATGGAGCAGATTATTTAGGTATAGGGTCTAGTTTATTTGATAAAAAAGATATATTAAACAAAAATATAGGTAATTTAGTTAAGACATTGAAGGAACTAGAGAAAGAAATTGATTAGGGGGATGAAATATGGATCATAGAACATTAGTTTATAGAAATTTAAATTTTGATAGTAGAAATGAAATATTAAGTTATTTGGCAGAAAAACTACAAGAAAAAGGGTATTCTAAAGAAGGCTACAGAGAAGCTATTTTAAAGCGTGAAGAAGAGTATCCAACAGGATTACCAGCAGAGGTAAAAATAGCAATTCCTCATTGTGATCATACTTTAGTAAATGAGTCAGCCATAGCAATTGGAGTACTCAAAAATACTGTTAATTTTCAAGCGATGGATGATCCAAGTAAAACATTAGATGTTCAAATTGTAATTATGCTTGCATTAAATGAACCTCATGGACATATTGAAATGTTACAAAAAATAGTTCAATTAATAAAAAATCCAGAGGATTTGAAAAAAATAATTAAAGCAAAATCTGATGAAGATGTACTAAAGATAATAAATAACTATTTAAATTAATAATATAAATTGAATTTGGAGGATTAAAAAATGAAAAGAATATTAGTAGCTTGTGGAAATGGAATTGCAACATCAACTGTAGTTGCAACTAAAATTAAGGATATTTGTGCTGAAAAAGGAATAGCTATTTCAGTAACTCAATGTAAATTATTGGAGATTGATAGTAAGGTAGATGATTTTGATATATTAGTTACAACTGGAAGATATGGTGGTGATAGTGCAAAGATACCAGTAGTTTCTGCAATGTCTTTATTAACAGGAATAGGTGAAGAAGAAACATTAGAAGAAATCGTCAACTATGCAAGAGGATAATATATAAAAATGTTTTTATAATAAGGAGGATATTATAATGGAGCTTATTTATAACGTATTCCAGACATTATTAAATGCAGGACCTACAGTACTTTTACCACTAATTATTTTAGGAGTAGGATTAGTTTTTGGGGTTAAGCCTGCTAAAGCTTTTAGATCAGGTTTAACAGTAGGTATAGGTTTTGCAGGTATAAAGCTTGTAATTAATCTTTTATCATCAAGTCTTGGACCAGCAGCTAAAGCTATGGTTGAAAGATGGGGATTTAGTTTAGATGTCCTAGATGTTGGTTGGGGAACAATAGCAGCAGTTACATGGGCATCACCAATTATACCAATCTTAATATTCGCAATATTAGCAATAAATATTATAATGTTAATTCTTAAGAAAACAAATACTCTAGATGTTGATATATGGAATTATCATCATATGGCAATAGTTGGTGTTATGACTTATTTCGTTACTAGTAACATATTTTTAGGAGTTGGTGCTTCTATAGTAATGGCGATTGTAACATTTAA
Source organism: Clostridium nigeriense (assembly GCF_050585245.1). Lineage (GTDB taxonomy): Bacteria > Bacillota > Clostridia > Clostridiales > Clostridiaceae > Clostridium > Clostridium nigeriense_A. The sequence goes on along the minus strand of NZ_JBNOOF010000001.1, from coordinate 540,352 downwards.
ATTGTCTGACTGGTCAGCTGGAATGGTTGAAGATTATTTTGGATTACCAGGGGTATCATTACCAACAGTATCAGCTTTATCATCATTAATAGTTGCAGTACCATTAAATTGGGTATTAGATAAGATACCAGGAGTAAATAAAATAAACTTTTCATTAAAAGATGCTAAGAAGTATTTAGGATTCTTCGGTGAGCCAATAATAATGGGGTTAATTTTAGGTGGAATCATTGGTGCTTTAGCAGGATATAACTTTACAGATATAGCAAATGTTGCAGTTAATATGTCAGCAGTATTAGTTCTTATACCTAAGATGACAGCACTATTTATGGAAGGATTAATGCCGATATCTGAAGGAGCTAAAAAATTTGCTAAGAAGAGATTTAAAGGAAGAGATTTGTATATAGGATTAGATGCAGCGGTTGTTTCAGGAAATCCAGATGTTATTACAACTTCATTAATAGTAATTCCTTTAACTATATTATTAGCAGTAGTATTGCCAGGAAATAGAATGTTACCTTTCGCAGATTTAGCAGTAATTCCATTTAGAGTTGCACTTGTAGTAGCATTAACAAGAGGTAATTTATTTAAAAATATTGTTATTGGGCTAGCTACTACAGCAGCAATATTATTAGCAGGAACAGTAACAGCGCCAACATTAACTAACCTAGCATCAAGTGTTGGAATAGATTTAAGTTTAGCGGCTGGAGCATTAATATCATCATTTGCAGCAACTAGTTTAACACAAAGTTTCATAATATATATGGCATTTACAGCAGGTAACCCATTGATAAATATCCCAGTATTATTAATAGCTTTTGGAGTGATTTGGTTCTATATGGATGTTATTAAGCCAAAGAAATTAAATAAAGAAAATTCAGAAAAAAACAACGAATTAGAGAAAAGCGTATAAATAGATTTAATTAAAAGGAGAGTTTGGAATGAAGATAACAAAAATTAAAGTATATACTGTAAAACCAAGATGGATATTTATTAAAATTTCAACAGATGAAGGAATTGAAGGTTGGGGAGAGATGATATCTGGAACAAAGACAGATACAGTCGTAGCAGGAGCATATGAACTTGGAAAAAGAATAATAGGTAGAGACCCGTTTGAAATAGAAAGAATATGGCAAGAACTTCACAGATCATTCTTTAGAGGTGGTCCAATTAATGGAACAATAGTATCTGGAATAGAGATGGCACTATGGGATATTAAAGGAAAGGCATTAAATGTTCCAGTATATGAATTGTTAGGAGGAGCAGCGAGAGACAGAATAATGGTTTATTCATGGATTGGTGGAGATAGACCACAAGATGTTGCTAAAGAAGCTATAGATAGAAGAGATAGAGGGTTTAAAGCTATAAAGATGAATGCAACAGAAGAACTTCATTATATAGATTCTTTTGAAAAAGTACAAGCTGTAGTTGATAGAGTTAAGTCTATAAGGGATGCCGTAGGATTTGATTTAAATATTGGAGTTGATTTTCATGGACGTGTCCATAAGGCAATGGCAAAGGTTTTAGCAAAAGAATTAGAACCTTATAAGCTAATGTTTTTAGAAGAAGTAGTATTACCAGAAAATGAAGAAGCTTTCAAAGAAATAGCTCAACATACTGCAACACCACTTTCAACTGGAGAAAGACTATATAGTAGATGGGGATTTAAAAACATAATAAAAGAAGGTATAATTGATATAATTCAACCAGATATAGCTCTTTGTGGAGGAATTTTAGAAGCTAGAAAAATTGCAGCTATGGCAGAAGCATTTGATATAGCAGTTGCACCTCATGCACCATATGGACCTATTGCATTAGCAGCAACTTTACAATTAGATGTATGTACACCTAATGTATTTATACAAGAGCAAAGTTTAGGTATCCATTATAATAAAGGATTTGATTTGCTTGACTTTGTTAAGAATAAAGAAATATTCCAATATAAGGATGGATTCTTAGAGATACCTACTAAACCAGGTTTAGGTCTAGAAATTGACGAAGAATTAGTAGAAAAGGTTTCAGCAGAAGGTTTATATTGGAGAAATCCAAGTTGGAAAAACTATGATGGAACAATAGCAGAGTGGTAAAATAATAAAATGATCTGTATTTATTATACAGGTCATTTTATATTGTAAAGAAGAAGTGATATATGGAAAAAACAATATGTAAGTAGGTTACTAAAATAAATATTTTTATAAAGAAAAATTCAACAAACATATAAAAGAAAAAAATGTAAAATAAGTTTGAAAATGGTTGAGACTTCAATTATAATTAAACTGTAAGATTATAATATACAAATTTAAAATGAAAGGAGAAAAAAATGAAAAGAAAGCTTACAAGCTTAATACTGATTATACTTATGACTTGCAGTTTTATACTTAGTCCTATAAAGGACATAAAAGCACTATCAGATGAAAATACACAAATAGTTAATCCAACAAAAGAATATTCAAACAACAAGGTAACTACAATAGAAAATGGAGTAGGGGCAATTGAGGCATCGGAGGAAGATGTTACTACATTTAAGGATCTTGATAACTTTACAATGAACACGACCCTTACAATGTCCGCGGGAACAAGTACAGTACAATCAATTTTCTTTCTTGGAGATAGTACACAAAATTCTAATTATATTTCAATATATTTTACTCCAGGAAGTAATAAAATTGGTATTGAATCAAAGACTGGAGGAATTAATACATCATTTACTACATCAGTTACAATAACTGATGGACAACCTCATACATTTACTTTTACTGTTTCAAAAGGAAACTATTATAGATTCTATTTAGATGGTGAAATGGTCAATGAGGGGAAAACCGCAACTACTTTTTCAAAAGGCATTGTTCCTAATGCAGATCATATGATATTTGGAAATGGAAAACGTGCAAGTAATGGAAATGGATATCCTCTAAATGGTACACTAAAAAATATTGAATTATTTGATAGTGCCATAAGTGAAGAGCAAATTCTACAATATCATGAAAATGGAGGAGAGGAAGAGGTCTTTTCATACAAAAATGCTTATTATAAAAATATATCAGATACAAAATATGAAAATACATCTGTAAACGATGTAAACAATCTTAAATCATTAGAGAGTGGTTCTATTACAGTTAGATATAGAGCAAACGCAGTAACTAATCAGTTAATGACGTTGTTTAGCTTATCTGATAGTACAGATGAAAATAAATATTTTACCTTTTATGTGAATCCTAGTAGCAATTCTATTGGGGTTGAGGTAAAAGGTGGAATGGAAAGTACAGCTAATGGCAATTTTGTACTTAATAATAATCATTTAACAGAGAAATCTGTATCAATAAAAGATACAAAGTGGCATACTTTAACAGTTGTTAAAACAGATAGTACAAATAATAATCGTTACACATTTTATATTGATGGTAAAATGGTAAATTACTATAGTAATAAGAAAGGATTCCTTAATAATGTAACATCAGCTAATACAATAAGTATTGGACAAGTGAAAAGAGGAAATAATGCTAGTACAATGCCATTCGAAGGAGCTATAGATTATGTAAAGGTTATAGAAGGAGTTCTTACTGAAAGTGAAATAAAATCATTACACCAAGAAACAGCAAATACAACAACTACTGAATTAGATTTAACTAATGCATATAAAACAACTCCATATCCAATTTTCTATTCAGGATATGATGGATCTACAGCATATAGAATACCTTCATTGCTTACTACTAAAGATGGGACTCTAATTGCAGCAATTGATAAGCGTAACCAGCATTCTGGAGATTGGGGTAATATCGATACTATGATACGTCGTAAAGAAGTTGGAGAAGAGGATTTTAGCGAAGGGCAAGTTATTTTAGATTTAGTAGATAATAATAGTGGTTCAGCTAATTCAGCATTTCTTATTGATCCATCTATGGTTCAAGATGAAGAAACAGGAAGAATATATTTATTAGTAGATATGTTCCCAGAATCAACAGGATTGGCTAACTCTGATATATTAGGAACTGGAACTGGATATAAGAATATAGATGGAAAAGATTATCAACTCTTATATGATAATGAAAATAATGAATATACTATTCGTGAAGATGGAAATGTATATAATTCAGAAAATCAATTAACTGGATATAGAATAATAACAGAGTGTGAAGCCCCATACAAAGAACTAGGAAATATATATAAAAATGGTGAATATAAGGGTAATATATATATGTTTTCTGGAGAAGATAAGGGAGAATTACATGTAGTTCGTACATCATACTTATGGCTTATGCATTCAGATGATGATGGAAGGACATGGTCTATACCTAAAGATATTACGCCTCAAGTAAAGAAAGATTGGATGAAGTTTATAGGAACTGGTCCAGGGGTTGGGATTCAAATTGACAATGGTAAATTAGTATTCCCTGTTTACCACACAAATGCAAATGTTGGAGCAAGCCAATCTTCAGCAGTAATAGTAAGTGATGATAATGGTGAAACTTGGACAATTGGAGAATCTCCAATGGTTAAATTAGGAAGAGATCCTGAAACTATGACAGGTGGAGGAATGCTTACAGAATCACAAGTAATACAAACAAATAATGGCGAGCTTAAATTATTTATGCGTAATACTATAGCTAATACAGTTTATGTTGCAACTAGCAATGATGATGGTAAAACTTGGTATAAAATTGAAAATGACATTAATATACCAGAAATTTATTGTCAGTTATCAGTTATAGATTTTGAAAAGGATGGTAAAGAATATGTAATGATATCTAATCCGTCAAAATCAGGAAGAATTGATGGAAAAGTTCATCTTGGAGAAATTTCAGAGAATGGAGATATTACATGGACTAATTCTCAATTACTTTCAACCGGACATTTTCAATATTCATGTCTTACACAGTTACCTAACGGTAAATTTGCTGTAATTTATGAACTAGATGATCCTAATGGAAACATTGGAATTTACTATACTGAATTTGATGAAAATTGGATTAAAGCTAGCAATAAAACGATAGATCTTCCAAATCCTGAAGTAACTTCAAGCAGTGCAAAATTAAGTGAAAATAGTTTAACTATCGATTTAAATTTATCACAAAATGTTTTTGTAGCAGGAAATCCTACCCTTACTTTAACAGTAGGGAATAATACGTTAAATGCTGAATATATTAAGGGATCAGGAACAAATAAATTGGTATTTAAAACAACACTTACTGGTAATGAATCAGGAAAAGTTATTGCTACTAATATTGATGAAACTAATGGGATTGTAGAAAACACTATTGGGGGAAAAATTACTGAAGTAAATGAAAATATATATGATCTGACTAAAGTAAGTAAAACATCCTATGAAGGTGTTGATTATACAACACAACATAGTAATTCAACTGCAGAAAATACAGATGGAGCAGCAGTAAACGTTATAGATGGTAATGCTAATACTTATTGGCATTCAACATGGGGAAATTCCAATATTAAGCTTCCACAATCCGTTACACTAAAATTAAAAGAAGAAACAAAAATTTATAAGCTTTCTTATATTCCAAGACAAAATAGTTCTAGTGGACGTGTTAAGGAATATGAAATTTTGGTAAGTACTGATGGCATAAATTTTACAAAAGTAGCAAGTGGTACATTCTTAGATAATATTACTGAGCAAAGCATAGACTTTATACCAGTAAATGCAAAGTATATAAAATTCCAAGTAAATTATGCCTATTCTGGAGGAGCAGCACAAAGTGCAGCTGTAGCAGAATTAAGTCTTTATAAATATACCGATGGACTTTTTGGAGAAGTTGATAAATCAGAGCTTATTGCAGAAGTTGACAATGCAAAAGAAGTAATTAAAGGAGAATATTCTCAAGCAAGTATTAATAAAGTCCAAGAAATGATAAGTAAAGCAGAAGAAATTTTAAATGCATCTATTGTATCTGAAAATATGATAGATAATGCAATTAAGAACCTTAAAGATTCAGAAGAAGCTTTAGTAAATATATCGAATATATTAAATGCTATATTAGAGTTTGAATCTATGGATTCTGAAGATTATACAACTAGTAGTTGGGAAGCCTATAGAAATGCAATTGATGAAGCAAAGGATGTAGCTAAAATGGCAACAACTAAAAAACAGGTAACAGATATACTTGTAAAAGTAATTTATATGAAATCCAATTTAATAGAAGAAGTGAAAGTAGATAAGAAGGAATTAAATACACTATATGAAAATTGTAAAAGCTTTGTAAAAGATGATTATACAGAAGAAAGTTGGAAAGTTTTTGAACAAGCTTTTATAAATGCTGAGAAAGTAATTAATAATTTAAATGCAACTCAAGAAGAAGTAAATTTAGCTTTATCAAATTTACAAGCAGCAGTTTCAGCTTTAGAAAATGCTGAAACTGAAGTAGATAAAACAGAATTACAAAAATTATATAGTGAATCTTTAGTATTTCAAGAAGACGAGTATACAATAGAGAGCTGGTTAATTTTTAGTAATGCAAGAGAATTAGCAAGAGATGTACTTGACAGCAAAGAAGCAACTAAAGAGCAAGTTAATAATGCTTTAGATACACTTAATTTAGCTATTAGTAAATTAGAAAAAATAAAGGTAGAAGAAATAGATGTAACATCACTTCAATCTCTAATAAATTTAGTTGAGGGTATAGACTTAAAACTTTATGCTGAAAAAGGACAAGCTGATTTTAATGATGCTTTAGAATATGCTCGTGAAGTTTTATTATATCCTCAAAGTAATGAAAGGGTGATGGAAGCAGTAAAGTCTCTTAGTAAAGCTTATTTAGATCTTCGCCTTCTTCCTGATAAGGAGCTTATAAATCAGTTAATTAATTTTATCGATGAAGTTAAAGATATAGATATAAATAAGTATTCTTTAAATACTAAAAATACTATTTTAAAAGTTGTAGAAAATGTAAAAAATTTGCTTCAAAATGCTAATATGACAGAAGAAGAAGTTTTAGTAGCAATAGATGAAATAAATGATATAAAATTATTAATGGCTAATGAAGATAATAATATTAAACAAGATAACACAGATATTATAGATACTCCTATAGTAGAGGAAAATAATGTAGATGATAAAACGAATACTAATGAAGATTCTATAATAAAAGGGAAATTACCTAATACTGGCTCGGATTCAATATATACAAGTGTTATTCTAGGACTTACATTTTTAGGCAGTGGAATAACTTTATATAAAAGAAGAAAAGTAAAGTAAATTAAATATTACAAAATAAGTACCCCACTAAAAGATTTGCATAGTCTATAATATAACTATGTCTTTAAGGTGGGGTATTTTTGTCTAAAAAGAAACATAGAAAAAAAAGAGGAAGATCAGCAGCAAATCTTTTTGGGGGCAGAAGAATAGAAAGAAGAACTGATTCAACTACAACAAGACAGGAAGAAAGAGAACCTGTTATAGAAGCGGTAGAAGAGGATGATACGACTGGAACACCTACTCAGGAGGAACTTTTAGAGGAATTAGGTATTATAAATTTAAGTATAGATCTAGTTACTATAATAGTTATTACAACAATTTTAAATTTGTATTATGTTCATAGTTTAAAAGCACAAATTTTAGATGAGTTATTTAATACAAACTTTAAAGAGAATTTTATAGATACAACTAATTTTCCTAGATTAACTAACACTATGTTTTTATTTACAACAGGAATGTTTTTAATCTTAAATTATAGCCTGTTGCAAGAAAGTAAGATAGAACATATAAATGATTGTAATAATAAAGAAGTAGTATCAAGTTATAAATCATTTTTAGCTAGCTTATTTACTTTTTTAGCAGTAATAATAAGCAGAGATAATTTAGAACTTTAAAAAGAGCCATGGTATAAATTTATATATGGCTCTTTTTTTCTTCTAATATTTTTGCTTTATTAAGAGTTAATCCATTCAACTACACCAGGAGTTAATGAAGCAACATCATCTTTACAAACCTTAGTTACGAATAGTAAATCACCAGCTTCTAAGAAAGGTTTAATTTTTTCAGATATATCTTTAGCTGGAGTATTAGTTTTAACTAAATAACTATCAGGCATGAAGTTAGCCCATGCACCTAAAGATTTTATAGTTGCAACTATATCATAATCATCACGATGATGGTGATGATGTTCATGATCGTGATCATGATTTTCACATCCGCATGAGTGAGAATTTTCATTTAAATAAAATGTTATTGCATAAGTTTCCATAATTACCACCTTAAATTTATATTTATCTTTATAATAATATATATTGTTAATAAAATCTAGTTAATTATTATGTAAAACAATATTTATACAATATATATACATAATAAATATAGGAAAGTATAGACTAATGATATAAAATTAATGAAAATACATAAAGGGGGAAAGACTATGACTAAGTTAGAAGAAATATTAGAGTTTAATAAAATCTTTATAGAAAATAAGGAATATGAAATATATAAAACCTCAAAAGAGCCAGATAAAAAAATACTTATTTTATCTTGTATGGATACACGATTAACTGATTTACTACCTAGAGCTTTAAACATAAAAAATGGAGATGTTAAAATTGTAAAAAATGCTGGTGCATCAATTATGCATCCTTTTGGAAGTGTAATTAGAAGCATAATAGTAGCAGTATATGAATTTAATGTAGATGAAATATTTGTTATTGGACATCATAGTTGTGGAATGTGCAATTTAAATACAGATAGTTTACTTAATAAGATTTTAGATAGGGGAGTTTCAATAGAAACAATAGAAACTCTAGAAAATGGCGGTATCGATATAAAAAAGTGGCTTCATGGATTTGACTCTGTAGAAAAATCTATTGAAGATAGTGTGAATTTAATAAAAAAACATCCATTGATTCCTAAGGAATTAATAGTGCATGGGTTAGTTATTGATCCTGAAACAGGGAAGTTAGACGTAGTAGTTAATGGATACTAATTACATATTTTATTTTTCAGGAATTTATAAAAAGATTAGCCTATTAATAACTTTTTATAAATTCCGTCATTCAGTTTTGGAGTATTAAAATATCATAGCAAGGTGACTTGGAGCGAAGCGACGGAACCTAGATATGATATTTAAAAAATTTAAATATATTTATTTATAAAATTTTCTATAGTTGACCAATATAGATATGGATCTACCTTTGATGATTTAGCATGTCCAGCACCTTTTACTGTTAATCTCTCTTTGTCAGAACTTGTAGCATCATAAAGTTCATCCATCATTTTGTAAGGAACAAAGTCATCTTCATCTCCATGAATAAATAATATAGGAGTTTTAGATTTTGCTACTTGTTTTAAAGCAGAAGCTTCTTTTAAACCATAACCAGCTTTAAATCTTGCAATAGCAGAAGAAGCATTCATTATAGGAAAATTAGGTAATGAATACATTGATTTTAATTGATGAGAGAATTGTTCCCAAACAGAAGTATAACCACAATCAGAAATAATTGCTTTTATGTTGCTTGGAAGTTCTTCACCAGAAGTCATAGATACTGTAGCAGCGCCCATGGACACACCATGAAGAATAATTTTAGAATTTTCATTTTCATTAAGAATTAAATCTATCCATTTCAAAATATCAAGTCTATCGTACCAACCCATGCCAATGTAGTTTCCTTCACTTTCACCATGGCCTCTTAAATCAGGAATTAATATACTATATCCCATATCATAAAATCTTTTAGCGTAGTTACTCATATAAAGACCTTTACTTGTATAACCATGAACTGTTATTACCCATTTATTACTAGAATTTTCATTTAGAATTTTATATCCATGCATTGTTAAGTTATCGAAAGATTTAATATATACGTTAGAATAATTAGATTTATTAAGTAGCCAAACTAATGTTTTGTTAACGACTTCACCACTAGTAGATTTTGCTTCTTCTTTACTACCAAAAATAGAATCCTTTGAAGTCTTAGGATTAAGTGCTAAGTTATAGAAATAATTTCCGATAAGACTTAAAGCACCAATAGATAGTGTACCTAAAACACTTGTAGATATTAACATAGCTTTTTTCTTATTCATATATCATCACACCTTAAAATAAAATAATATATAATATTCAAAATAAAATATAAAGTTGTTATTAAGGATTATTTTAACATTTTTAAATGCGTATAACAATATTGTGTTAAATTTATAAAAAGCTTGACAATTATAAATATTCTTCATATGATGTAAGAGTAATAAGAATTAAATATTTCGGTAGGTGAGGTTACCACAAGGATAAGGGTTGCTGCCGCAAAATAGTGGAGACACTATGAGAAGGTCAGCAGTTTATGTCGAAACCAAGGCATAGACTAATGCAATTTCATCGCCTTGTGATACTGAAGCTTGAACGATGATAAAGTAAGTAAATTACTTTATATTTTGCGAAAACTTTTTTATTTATATTATTTTTTATAATATATTTATTAGTTTACTCACCTTACCATTTACATGTGGTAAGGTTTTTTTATTCTCAAATATCCATTTTATAAAATTTGATTTTAGGAGGTGAAGAGGAATGGATGAGGAGAGTAGTAAGATTATAGATCCTTTAGGGCAAATTATAAGATTATTTATTAGGGAGGACTCTATTCCTCTCACAATTTAAAATTAAATATTTATTATAATACTTCTTTAGGATCTATGTCTTACATCTAGATTTATTAAATATTAGGAGGTAAGACCATGAAAAAGAGATTATTTAAAAGAGTAATTACAGAAGAAGTAAGAAAGAATGGAGTAGATAATAACTTAATTGTAGCTTCAAAATTAAAAGAAAAAGATATTTTAAAAAAATATAATACAAGCTATGAAGGCTATGAAGAAAGTAAAGTAGAGTTAATGAGGGATGAGTATGGTAAAAATGAAATTACTCATAAAAAAGGTGATTCAATATTAAAAAGATTAGTAGAAGCCTTTATAAATCCCTTTACAATAATTTTATTAATATTAGCAATAATATCTTTTGCTACAGATATAATAATGGCTGAGCCTGGTAAAAAGGATGGAACTTCAGTTATTATAGTAACTTCAATGGTTCTAGTTAGTGGGGTACTACGATTTGTTCAAGAAACAAAGTCTAATAAAGCAGCTGAAAAGTTAGGAGAAATGGTAGAAACTACAATTAGTGTATCTAGAAAGATTGAAGGTGTAAAAGAAATTCCAATAAATGAAATAGTAGTAGGAGATATAATTAATCTAGCAGCAGGAGATATGATACCAGCTGATGTTAGAATATTGAAATCTAGAGACTTGTTTATAAGTCAATCATCTCTAACTGGTGAAAGTGAATCTGTAGAAAAGGTATCTGATCCATTATTAACTGATTGTAAAAATCCACTAGATATAGATAATCTAGCTTTTATGGGAAGTAATGTTATTAGTGGTTCAGCAATAGCCATTGTAATTAATGTCGGTGATAATACAATATTTGGTGGTATAGCAAAGGATTTATCAAATAAAAAAGATGATACTAGTTTTGAAAAGGGAGTAAATTCAGTTTCTTGGGTACTAATTAGACTTATGCTAGTTATGGTTCCAGTAGTTCTATTTATGAATGGATTTACTAAGGGTGACTGGATGGAAGCATTTTTATTTGCTGTATCAGTAGCAGTAGGATTGACTCCAGAAATGTTACCAATGATAGTTTCTGCAAACCTTGCTAAAGGGGCAGTATCAATGTCAAAGAAAAAGGTAATAGTTAAAGATTTAAGTGCAATACAAAACTTTGGTGCTATGGATGTTCTTTGCACAGATAAAACTGGAACAATTACTCAAGATAAGGTAGTTTTAGAATACTCATTGAATATTCATGGTGAAGAAGATAATAGGGTATTAAGACATGCTTTCCTTAATAGCTATCATCAAACAGGACTTAAAAATTTAATGGATATAGCAATAATAAATCATGCTAATGAAAGTGATATGCTAGAGTTATGGAGAGACTATAAGAAGGTTGATGAAATTCCTTTTGATTTTAGTCGTCGTCGTATGAGTGTTGTAGTCCAAAGCAAGGATGGAAAAACTCAACTAATTACTAAGGGCGCTATTGAAGAAATGTTAGAAGTATCTACGCATGTAGAGTATAAAGGCGAAATTAAAGCTATTACAGAAGAAATTAGAAAAGAAATTTTATGCAGAGTTTCATACTATAACAGTCAAGGAATGAGAATATTAGGTATATCTCAAAAGAATAATCCACCAATGGCAAATGAACTTTCAACTAAGGATGAAAAAGATATGGTTCTAATGGGCTTTTTAGCCTTTTTAGATCCACCAAAGGAAAGTACTGCTAGAGCAATTAATGCATTAAAAGATTATGGTGTTAATGTAAAAATTCTAACTGGTGATAATGATAAAGTTACAGCAGCCGTTTGTAAACAGGTTGGAATTAAAGTAAATAATTTATTATTAGGTTCAGATATAGAAGAAATGGATAATGAATTATTAAGAGAAGCTGTTGAAGAAACTAATGTATTTGCTAAGCTTTCACCATCCCAAAAGACTAAAGTTGTTTCAGCTCTTAGAGCGAATGGACATACAGTTGGATTTATGGGAGATGGGATAAATGATGCAGCTGCAATGAGTGAAGCTGATGTTGGAATATCAGTAGACACAGCTGTTGATATTGCAAAAGAGTCAGCAAATATAATTTTATTAGAAAAAGATCTAATGGTATTAGAAGATGGTGTAATTGAAGGAAGAAAGATTTATGCTAATATAATTAAATATATTAAAATGACAGCTAGTTCAAACTTTGGGAATATATTTTCTGTACTAATAGCAAGCATATTCCTACCATTTATACCAATGCTACCAATTCAATTATTAATGTTAAATTTAATTTATGATATTTCATGTATAACAATTCCATGGGATAATGTTGATGAAGAGTATTTAAAAGCACCACGTAAGTGGGATGCAAGATCTATAAGTAAATTTATGTTCTGGATGGGCCCTACTAGTTCGTTATTTGATGTTATAACATTTATAATAATGTATTTCTTTATTTGTCCATTTGTATTTGGAGGACAATTTAATAGCTTAAATGAAATACAACAACTTGGATTCATAGGACTTTTCCATGCAGGATGGTTTGTTGAATCATTATGGTCACAAACTCTTGTAATTCATATGATTAGAACACCAGAAATACCATTTATTAATAGTAGAGCATCATGGCAACTAACTTCATTAACTACTTTAGGAATAATAGTAGGAACAATTATACCATATACTAGATTTGGTAGTGCTTTAGAAATGGTTGCAATGCCTTTTATATATTTTGTATGTTTAATTATAATTATTATTTTGTATATGTCTTTAGTGACAGTTTTAAAGAAAAGATTTATAAATAGATATGGAGAACTACTATAAGTTTTTTTGAAGAGTCCTAGCTTAAATAGTTAGGACTTTTTGCTTTAGCAATATTAATATATGATTTTTTCATTGAATATTTTATAAATATATGGTAATATACTTTTGAAAGAAACTTTCAAAAGTTAATATGAAAGGTATAGGAGAGAATAGATGGGAAGGTACAAGTGTATAATTTTTGATATAGATGGAACAATTTTAAATACAGAAAGAATGAATCTTGTTCCGTTACAAAGATTAATCAAAGAGGAACTTGGATTAGAAATACAGTATGAAAATTTACTTAAATATAAAGCCTATGCTGGAAAAAGAACTATAGAGGAACTAGGATTCAAGGATATAGATAAATCTTATAGCAAATGGGTGGAGTATGTAAATGACTTTGAAGAAGGTGCTGTGTTATATGATGAAATTTCTGAAGTTATAAAAATATTAGACTCAAAAGGAATTATATGTGCAATAGCAAGTTCTAAAATGAAAAATCAGTATGAAATAGACTTTGGACCTACTGGATTAAATAAATATATTAAATGCAAGGTTTTAGCGGAGGATACAAAAAAACATAAGCCATATCCTGATCCATTATTAAAAGTATCTCAAATATTAAATATTAGTCCTGTGCATTGTATGTATATTGGCGATACAATATTTGATTTTAAAGCAACTAAAGCTGCAGGAATGGATTTTGGAATAGCTCTTTGGGGAGCTGATAATTTAGATGGGATAGAGGCTGATTTCGAGTTTAAGAGACCTAGTGATATTTTAAAAGAGTTAGGACTTTAATAATGAGGAAAATTGCAGGAAAACCAAAAGAACTAAAAAATGTGAATACTTCGTTAATAATTAATTCAATAAAATCTAGAGGTAATGTAACTAGGGGAGAAATTGCAGATGATACTGGTTTAAGTCATACTACTGTAAGATCTATTCTCAATGAATTATTAAATATGAATGAAATAGTATCTATAGGAGTTGGAGAATCCAGTGGAGGAAGAAGAGCTGAAAGGTATGAAATAAATTCTAATAAAAGATATTTAATAGCTATTTCAATTGAAGAAAATAAGATAATCTATAGAGTTGTAAATGCTTTAGGCGAAGTTTTAGAAGAAGATAGTAAAGTAATAAATTCATTAGAGGATACTGATATAGTTATAGAATTAATAGAAAATTTATCTCAAGTTCATCATAATATAGAAGGTATTGGTATTAGTGTTCCGGGAGTTGTAACTAATGATGGATACTTATCTGGAATCAGAATGGAAGAATGGAAAGAAATATTAATAAAAAAACAAATTGAAGAAAGATTCCATATTCCAATATTATTAGAAAATGATATAAATTCTGCTGCAATAGCCTTTTATAATGAGTATATAGAAAAAAACAATTGTGAATCAATAAGCCTTGTTTATATAAGTTTTTCTTCGTTAGGAGTAGGAGCTGGAATAATAGTAAATGGAAATGTTATAAAAGGTGATAATGGATATGCAGGAGAAATTGGATTTATCCCAATTGAAAATACTTATTTAAATGTAAAGATGCTTAATGATTTAGATGATTATGAGTATTGTGGTTTAATTATAAATACTGTTAAAACAATAGCAGCGATAATTAATCCAAGTGTGGTTGTTTTAGGTGGAAGTAGTTTTAGATATAATATAAAGAATAAAATTATAAATCGATATAATAAAGAATTTAGAATAAGTACAAAGATATTAGTACAAAAAAATGATGATAATTATGCTTTAGAAGGAATAAAAGAAAAAGCTTTATGCTTGATAAATAAAGAAGTTAAGCTAATTAGAAGTTAAATATTGTGTTATTATTAGTACTAAGGGCGTAATAGATTTTTCTAGCGTTACCAAAGTACTTTTTAATAAATTTAAGGCTATGACATTTTATTAAGTCATAGCTTTTCTTTATCTCTAGTAAAAAAGTGCTTATACACAATTTTACTTATTCAGTTGTAAGCTCCAAATCATTTCAAAATTAATAGAAGAACTTCAGAAATAAAGGAAGGAAATTATAAAAGGTTATTCACAGGGGAACCTCCTTATAATTTCCTAAAGAATAAGAAAAAAAATTTCTTGTGAATAAATCACAAGAAATTTTATTTTACAATCTTACATTATATTGATATACTTATCTTAAGAATAAATATCATTGTAAGGAGTAAAGTTTATGAAAAATAATAAATCAGTAATTGATGGAATTTTTGCTGAATATGAAAGTTTTTTTGATGCTGAGAAGAAAATTGCTAATTACATTTTAAATAATCCTAAAAAGGCAGTAGAAATGACAATTTCAGAATTGGCAGAAAAAGCTGGAACAAGCGAAGCAACTGTATCTCGATTCTGCAAAAGGTGCAATATGAAAGGATTTCATCACTTTAAAATTACTCTTGCAAAGGAATTAGTAGAATCACAAAAAGAAATTTTATCACTTTCAGGAGAGATAGGTGAAAATAATATAAAGCAGTCTCTTCAAAATATATTATTAAATAAAATAGATGAATTAAAACAAACTATTTCTGGAATTAATGAAAAAGAATTTAAAGAAATATTAAGTTTGTTAAGTAATGCAAGAACTGTGCAATTTTCTGCAGTTGGTAATACAATACCTGTAGCTATGGATGGAACATATAAATTTAATCAAATAGGTATTGCATCTGTTGCTAATATAATTTGGGAAACACAGATTGCGTATACATATAATATTTCAGATGAAGATGTTGTTATAATAATATCTAATTCTGGAGCATCTAAAAGGCTTATTACTATAGCAGAAATAGCAAATGAAAGATCAGCAATAACTATAGCTATAACCAATAGTGAAAACTCACCTTTAGCAAAAGCTTGTAAATATCATATTAAAACTGCAACTAGAGAAAAGTTATTTTTAGATGAGTATTACTTTTCAAGGATATCTGCTATGACCGTTATAGAAGTATTATTTCTTTTCTTAACATTAGGAAAAGAGCATACATATAAAAATTTAAGTAGACATGAACAATCAATAGCAGATGATAAGATATAGAAAGGATGGGGATTATGAAGAAAAGATGTGCAAAAGAAGCTTTAAAATATATAAAAGACAATAGTATTATAGGATTAGGTGCTGGAAGTACTATTTCTCATCTAGTGCATTATATAAAAGAAGAGCAGATAAAAGTTAAGGTAGTAACCCCATCTTTTAGTACTGAAAATATTTGTATAAAGAATGGGATAGAAGTTCTTCCAACTTGTTCTGTAAGTTCTATAGATATTGCATTTGATGGTTGTGATGAAGTTGATTATGATTTAAATGCTTTAAAAAGTGGTGGAGGAATTCATACTAAAGAAAAGATTATAGCTAAGATGTCTAATGAATATATTTTACTTGTAGATGAAAGTAAGGTAGTAGAAAAAATAGATTTTAAATATCCAGTAGTATTAGAGGTAATACCTGAAAGTATGAGTTATGTTAAAAAAGTAGTAGAGTCTTTAGGTGGAGATGTATCAATGCGAAGCAGTAATTCAAAGGATGGATTAGTTTTAAGTGATCATGGGATGTTCTTAATGGATGTAATTTTTGATAAGAATAAAGTAGAAAGTATTGAGAATTTAGATAAAACTCTTAATGAAATATCAGGAGTTATAGATACATCTTTATTTTATAATATAGCTACAAAAGCATTAGTAGTTAATGAAAAAGGAGTAAGAGAAATAAAAAAATAATTATAAATGGGAGTGAAAAATATGAAAAAAGAGTTCAATTTATTAGCAAATGGAGTAAAAATACCATCAATAGGTTTTGGTACCTATAAGCTTGGAGAAAATGAAAAAGCAGTAAGTACTTTAAAACATGCTTTAGAAGTAGGATATAGACATATAGATACAGCAGCATTTTATGGAACTGAAGAGGCTGTAGGAATAGCTATTAAAGAAAGTAATGTGAAAAGAGAAGACATATTTTTAGCAACTAAGTTATGGAATGATTGTCATGGTTATGAAAAAGCTATGAATGCTTTTAAAGAATCTACTAAAAAATTGGGAGTAGATTATTTAGATTTATATTTAATACACTGGACAAATGAATTAAATGCTGATACATGGAGAGCATTAGAAGATCTTTATACTGAAGGAAAAGTTAAAGCTATTGGTGTATGTAATTTTAAAGTAGGTCATTTAGAAGAATTAAAGAAAACAGCTAAAATAATGCCAATGACAAACCAAATAGAAATACATCCAGGATGTACTCAAAAAGACATGGTAGAATATTGCAAAGAAAATAATATTCAATTAGTAGCATGGAGTCCTATTATGAGGGGAAGAGTTTTAACTGAGCCTATAATGATTGAATTATCAAAGAAATATAATAAAACAATTCCTCAAATAACTTTAAGATGGCATATACAAAATGGAATTATTCCTATACCAAAGTCATCCAATGAAGGTAGAATTAAAGAAAACTTTAATATATTTGACTTTGAAATATCTAAAGAGGATATGTTAAAAATAGATTCTTTAAATAGAAATGAAAATGTATCAGGAGTACCAGAAAACACAAACTACTTAAAATATTAAGTATCAATATTAGAAAGCAGCCACATCTTATAATGAGATGTGGTTTTTTTTATTAAAAACTGTATAAATAAATGATATAGATATTTAAAAAAGAGATAAAGATATGGATAATGCAATAATTTATAATCAATGTTAGTAAATCATTTTATTCTCTTCCACAGTTTATTCAATATACTTACTTTTATTACTTAAATTTCCATGATATTATATTATTAGTAGTATTACTATAAATTCTAAAGAAAAAAAGGAGGGTATTGAAGAATTGGAAATATTTGATGTAATACTTAATAAATAATAGAATTTGGAGGTATATTTATGAGGTTATCTAAAGGTAACTTTAAAGCTTTGACATCTAGATTAGTATGCTTTTTTATACTATTTTCTTTGTTTTCAAATTTCTCTATTTCAGTCAAAGCTGAAAATGTTAATATTACAAATGAAAAGGAAGAAGTAGTAACTATTATTGATGATTATGATAAAAGAAATGCTATGGCTGATAGTAGTAGAGTTTTGGGGGATCAAATTGACTTTGCTAAGGTATATTCAATGGAGACTGTAAATCCAGATAAGGAATACGTAACAATTGTTAATGATCATACAATTGGTGAAGATATATTTAATTTTAAATACTCTAGTGGATGGAATGAATCTACTGGTGTTAGTTCTTTCTATAATGAAGATGAATTCTGGACTTTAGCAACATCAAGTTTTCAACCTAGCTATACATTAAAATTTTATGGAAATAAGGTTGAATTATATGGTGTTAAAGAACCGACAGCAGCAATATACGAGATTTCTATTGATGGTTCTGAACCTGAAGATGCCGATGCATATAATGCAACAAGAATAGTTCAACAAAAAATATATGAAAAAGATGGTTTAAGTGATGGAGAACATACTTTAACATTAAACGTAACTATGAGGAAAAATCCTTCTTCTACAAGCTATAATGGTGAAATAGATTTTGCTAAAGTATACCATAAGCAAATATCTGCGACAGGAATAACTATGGACACTGACAAACTTCAAATTGAAAAGGGAATGTCTGAAACAGTAAATGCAACTGTTGTCCCTAATTACGCTACACAAAAATCAATTTATTATTCAATTGCTGATGAAAAAATTGCTACTATTAATGAAAAGGGTGAAATTACAGCTTTAAATGAAGGGAAGACTAATGTTATTGCTACAGTTAAAGGTACTAATATATCTACTAGTATTCCTTTAACTGTATCTCCAACAGGATCAATTTTAGGTGCTTCTATAGGTTCTACTGATTTTCATTACCTTCAAAAGAATTACAATGATATTAAAAAGTTAAATTCAACAACATGGAGCGATACTGCTTGGATTGGTGATGAATTGAACTCTAAAATAGTTACTTGGACAAAAGCGGATAAAGTAAATAATGTTACTATATCTTCCAGTAATTTTGTAAACGAAAACGGAAATATAATTTCTTCTGATAATGTAGAAATTTCTTGGTTAAAAGAAACTTTAGCTAACATTGGACGTGGTAATTCATCTGCTCCAGTTGAGCTATTTCCTGATATTATTCATAAAGGTGGAGAAATTAATATTGAAGCTAGTAAAGTTCAATCTGCTTGGATCAATATAGCTATTCCTAGAGATGCAAAACCTGGTGTATATAATGGTAAAATAACTGTTAGTGCTGATGAATTAGAAACACCACATGTTTTTAATTACTCATTTGAAGTTTTAAATCTTGTACAACCATTACCACAAGAAAGTAATACACAAATTGAAATTTGGCAACATCCATATTCGGTTGCAAGATACTATGGAGTAAGCGAAGAGGATTTATTTACAGAAAACCACTTTAAATACTTAAGAGGAAGCCTTGAAGAATATCGTGATATGGGTGGTAGAGGTGTTATAGCTAATATAGTCGAAGAGGCTTGGAATCATCAATCATACGACAGTGATCCGTCAATGGTTAAGTGGAAAAAAAATGATGATGGAGGCTTTACTTTTGATTATACGCATTTTGATGCTTGGGTTAATTTGAATATTGAATTAGGAATATTAGATCCTGAAACAAACTTTGGACAAATTAAATGTTATAGTATAGTTCCATGGAATAATAAAATTCAGTACTTCAATGAAGCAACAAATAAAACTGAATCTATTAACCCAACACCTGGTAGTGATCTTTGGAATGATACTTGGACTGAATTTTTAACTGATTTTATGAGTCATTTAGAAGAAAAAGGATGGTTCGACATAACATATATTTCTATGGATGAGAGAGGTATGAATGATTTAATGGCCAGTGTAAACCTAATTGAAAGTATTACAAATTCTGATGGAGAACATTTTAAAATATCTTCAGCGATGAATTATCAAAGTGGAAACGACTATTCTTTCTTAGATAGAATTGATGATATATCTATAGGTTTATCACATATTAATGATAATTCTGATGATATGAAAAAAATGTCTGCTCATAGAAAAGAATTAGGTTTATTAACTACAATTTATACTTGCACTGGAGATTATCCAAATAGCTTTACAATTAGTGATACAGCTGAAAGTGCTTGGACTATGTGGTACTCTTTAGCTCAAAATACTGATGGATTTATGCGTTGGTCATGGGATAATTGGGTAGAAGATCCATTAACAAATGTATCGTATAAATATTGGGAGCCTGGTGATCCGTGGTATATATATCCTGTAGAGAAAGATGATACTTCTTCAGGAGTATTCTACTCTACACCAAGATATGAAATGTTAAAAGAAGGTATTAGAGATATTAATAAAGCAAAATATCTTATGGAAGTTTCTCCAGAATTAAGCGATGTTATTGAAGATTTAGTAAAATCATTAGAGAGGCCTAATAAAGGAGGAAATGGATATGGATCTGCAGTTGATGCTAGTGAAGCTGATCGTAAGTTAGTTATTGAAGAAGTTGAAAGAATGCGTAATGGTATAAATAGCTTTGCTAGAGAATATTTAACTAATATATCATCAGAAGTTAATAAATCAGAATTAGAAGAGGTAGTTGACAGTGTTAGTACTTTAGTTGAAAGTGATTATACTAGTGAAAGTTGGGCCAATTTAATAGATGTTTTAAAGACAGTAAATCTAGTATTATCTAATGAATCAGCTACTCAAGAAGAAGTTGATAATGCTAAGGTATTATTGGATGAAGCTATAGATGCTTTAATAAAGGCACCAATAAATGTATTTAAAAAACATTTAGTAATTGCAGTAGAAGAAGCTTTGAAAATAACTGAAGATGAATTAATTAATATTGTTCCTGCAGTAGTTAAAGAATTTAAATCTTCTCTTATAGAGGCTCAAGCTATATTATTTAATGATACTTCAACCCAAGAAGAAATTAATAAATCATTCAATAGATTAAGTGAAGCAATGCAAATGTTGTCATTTATTAAAGGGAATAAGAGTAATTTAATATCACTAGTTGAAAAAATTGAAACATTAGACTCAAAAGAATACATTGCTGAAACTTGGGATAAACTTAATACGGTTTTAGTAACTGCAAAGAGCGTAATAGCTGATGATAATGCGCTTGAAAAAGAAGTATCATCAACTTATGAAGCTCTTGTTAAATCATTATTAAATTTAAGATTAAAACCAAGTAAGGATAAGCTTAAAGATTTAATAAATAAATCTGAAAGCTTAAATAGTTCTAATTATACTAAAGAAAGCTGGAGTAATTTAGAATCACAATTAATTTTAGCAAAGTCTGTTGTTGAAGATGAAAATTCTACTGAAGAAGAAGTATTAAATTCAGAAAAAATAATAGAATCTGCTTTAGATAGTTTAGTAGCTTTAAGTAATGATAACAATACCAATAATAGTAATGGCAATAACAATGGTGGTAATAATAATCTACCAAATACAGGTGCTCCAATAGGATCTTCTATTATATTTATTTTAAGTACGGCTTGTGTTGTAGGTGGTTCTATTTTAAAAAAGAAAAATAAATAGAAATTAATTTTGTTAATAGTAGCATTGGCGCTTATTCCAATCAGTGCTACTATTAATATAAATCTATAAATTACACAATATATTGTTAAAATCTTTTAACCTATATACAATGGATGTTTTAAGTTGTAAATGATATAATTAAATGAGAATTATTGTAATTAGTTGAGAGTTATAGGGGGAGAGATAATAAGGGTGAGTAATTTATATGTTAAGTCAATAACGGATATTATAATTGAAAGATATTCTGTGAGAAGTTATAATGGGGATTTTTTATCTGAAGAAATTATAGATGATATAGAAGAATACATAAGTAATTTAGATAATCCTTTTAATGTAAACGTAAGAATTAGATTGATAAAAAAAGAAAAATATGATGGCGTAGTAAGTTTAGGTACTTATGGAGTTATAAATGGAGCAAAATATTATCTAGTAGCAGCATGTGAAAATAAAGACTTTGCTTTGGAAGCGCTTGGTTATACTTTTGAAAAGGCTATTTTATATTGTACATCATTAGGTCTTGCTACAGTATGGCTTGGTGGAACATTTAGCAAGGGTGATTTTGAAAAAACTATTAATCTTAGAGACAATGAGATATTGCCAGTGGTATCACCAATTGGATATGAAGGAGGTAAGAAATCTTTAATTGCTTCTTTTATTAAAGAAAATAGAAATAACAGAAGAAATTTTTCAGACTTATTTTATAATAAAGATTTTGATACACCTCTTAATAAGGAAAAAGATGAGTATAGTGAAGCTTTAGAAATGGTAAGGTTAGCTCCATCTTCACTAAATAGTCAGCCTTGGAGAATAGTTAAAAGTGAAGAAAGTCTTCATATATATTGTAATGGAAAAAAGAAAATGAATAAAATTGATATAGGTATTGCACTTTCTCATATTGATTTATATATGGAGGAAAAAGATATAAAGGGAGAATTTAAGTTTATAGATCCCAATTTAAAAACTAAATATAAATATGTAGTTAGTTGGGTTAAAAATAGTGAGATTTATATAAATTAAGAAGTTTATACCTTGACAATTATATAATTCCGAAGTATGAGGAATTATTACATTTAGTATTATAAAAACATATATTATTTTATGGCGACTTGGGGCAAAGCGACGGAGCAAATAAGATAATATATGTTTTATTTTATAATTTAATATGATAAATATACAAATAAAAGAATTAACTTGCAAATTTTATTGTTTAGAGTTGGTATTATTATAATTGAAAAGGATTTAATTAAGCTAGTAACTTATAGCAATAATAAATAATAATATTAATAATGAATGAATTTATTTAAGGGTGGGATAGAAAGATGGTACAAGAAAATTTATCAAAAATTCTATACGAGAGATTTGCAAAGACAATAAAAGAAGCAAGTAATGAAGAAATATATTTGGCTTTATTAGAGTTAACAAAAGAGTCCATTAAAGAAAAAGGTAATACTAAGGGAAAGAAAAAACTTTATTATATTTCTGCTGAATTTTTAATTGGTAAGTTATTATCTAATAACTTAATTAATTTAGGGCTATATGATAAGGTTAAAAATATATTATTAGAAAATGGAAAGTATCTTGCGGAAATTGAAGAAATAGAATTAGAGCCATCTCTAGGTAATGGAGGTCTTGGAAGACTTGCGGCTTGTTTCTTAGATTCAATTGCAACATTAGGATTAAGTGGAGATGGAATTGGACTAAATTATCATTTTGGTCTATTTAAACAAGTATTTGAAGATAATAAGCAAAAGGCTGTTAAGAATCCATGGATAACTAGTGAAAGTTGGTTAAATAAGACAGATATAAAATTTGAAGTGTTATTTGGAGGATTTAAGGTATCATCAACTCTTTATGATATAGATGTTACTGGATACAAGGAGTCTTGTAATAAACTTCATTTATTTGATATAGATACTATAGATGAATCATTAGTAAAAGAAGGGATTAACTTTAATAAGGAAGAAATAAAGAAAAACTTGACTTTATTCTTATATCCTGATGATAGTGATAAAGCTGGAAATTTATTAAGAATTTATCAACAATACTTTATGGTAAGTAATGCAGCTCAGCTTATATTATTAGAATTTGAAGAAAATGAATATGACATTCATAAGTTATATGAACATGTAGTAATACAAATAAATGATACACATCCATCAATGATTATCCCTGAATTAATAAGACTTCTAGGTGAAAAAGGGATAGGTATGGATGAAGCAATTGATATAGTTACTAAGACATGCGCATATACAAATCATACTATTTTAGCAGAAGCTTTAGAAAAATGGCCAATGGAATACTTAGATAGAGTTGTTCCTCAATTAATGCCAATAATAAGAGAATTAGATAATAGAGTAAAGGCTAAATATTTTGATGAAAAAGTACAAATAATTGATAAAGATTGTAGAGTCCATATGGCTCATATGGATATTCACTATGGATTTAGTGTAAATGGAGTTGCTGCTCTTCATACTGAAATTTTAAAACGAGAAGAACTTAAGTCATTTTATGATATTTATCCAGAAAAGTTTAATAATAAAACTAATGGTATAACCTTTAGAAGATGGCTAATTCATTGCAATAATGAACTTTCAAATTATATTAGTGAATTAATAGGTAATGAATTTAAAACTGATGCAACAAAGTTAGAAGATTTATTAAAATATATAGACAATGATGAAGTTTTAAGAAGTTTAGAGGAGATTAAAAAGCATAATAAGATAGCTTTAAAGAAATATTTAAAGGAAACTCAAGACATAGAGATTGATGAGAACTCTATATTTGATATACAAATTAAGAGACTTCATGAATATAAGAGACAACAAATGAATGTACTTTATATAATCCATAAATATTTAGATATTAAGAAAGGTAATATTCCTAAAAGCCCAATTACAATGATATTTGGAGCAAAAGCAGCACCAGCTTATGTAATAGCTCAAGACATAATTCACACTATATTATGTTTACAAGAAATAATTAATAAGGATCCAGAAGTAAATAAATATTTAAAGGTTGTAATGGTTGAAAATTATAATGTAACAAATGCATCTAAATTAATACCAGCTTGCGATGTTTCAGAACAAATTTCATTAGCTTCTAAGGAAGCCTCAGGAACTGGAAATATGAAGTTTATGTTAAATGGTGCAGTAACTTTAGGAACAGAAGATGGAGCAAATGTTGAAATTCATGAATTAGTTGGAGATGACAATATTTATATTTTTGGTGAGTCAAGTGAAGAAGTTATAGAGCATTATAAGAAATTCGATTATATTTCAAAAAAATATTATGAAAAACCAGAAATTAAAGAGCTAGTTGATTTTATAGTAAGTGATGAAATGTTAGCTATTGGAGATAAGGAAAATTTATCTAGACTTCAAAAGGAATTAATTAATAAAGACTGGTTTATGACATTATTAGATTTAGAAGATTATATAAAGACTAAAGAAAAAGTCTTTAAGGATTATGAAGATAGAAAGTCTTGGAATAAAAAGGCTTTAGCTAATATTAGTAAAGCTGGATTTTTCTCTTCAGATAGAACTATAGAAGAATATAATAAGGATATATGGAAACTTAATTAAAAGATTGGTAAGCAATCTTTTAAATTGATAATGCATAATTTATAATGGATAATTGAGGATGTTTTACTACGTAAAACTTTGAATTTAATAGGTGCAAAGCACTCTTTATTCAAAAAAATCCCTAGGGATTTATATCCTTAATTATGCATTATGCATTATCAATTATCCATTATAAAAATACTTGTATTTTTATCTGAAGTTAACTTCACGTTCAGGAATATTAAATTGTAAGTATTCTTCGATTTCTTCTAAAAGATTATAATTTTTAGGATCTGTAATTAGACAAGTATATCCACTATCTCCAGCACGAGCTGTTCTGCCTATTCTATGAATATAGCTTTCAACACTTTCAGGAGCATCATAATTATATATATGAGTAACCCCAGTAACATCAATACCTCTTGAAGCAACATCTGTTGCTATTAAAAATTGTATGTCACAATTTCTAAAAGCTTTCATAATTTTTTCTCTTTTATTCTGAGGTACATCACTATGTATTTTTGAAGCGTTGATACCTTTAGCTGAAAGTTTAATTTCTAATTCATCAGCACGTCTCTTAGTTCTACAGAAAATTATAGCCATAAATGGATTATCTTCTTCTATGATTTTACATAGGGCGTCAACCTTCCATCTGTCAGTAGTTTTAACTACTTCTTGTTTAATATTAGGAATTTCAGATTTTTCATTTTCTGTAATATCTATAATTTCTGGATTATCCATATATCTATAAGCAAGTTTTTTTACTTTAGAATCCATTGTTGCAGAGAAACAAAGAGTTTGAACTTTTTTTGGAGCATAAGACATTATTTTTTCTATTTCATTTCTAAAGCCCATTAAAAGCATTTGATCTGCTTCATCTATAACAATTGTATTTAACTTGCTTAGATTTATGCTTTTTCTCTCTAAATGATCTATTAATCTTCCGGGAGTAGCAATAATAATATGAATACCATTATTAAGCTTTTTTAATTGAGATCCAACATCTTTGCCACCATAAGCAGCTAATATACTTAGATTGTTTACGTTAAACTTATTAGCTTCCTCAGTAATTTGAATAGCTAATTCTCTTGTAGGAGATAAAATTAGAACCTCTGTATTTTTAGAATTATTGCTTATCTTTTGAAGAATAGGTAATAAAAAAGATAAAGTTTTACCAGAACCAGTTTTAGATTTTACTATTAAATCATTCTTGTTAATAATTTTAGGAATAACCTTTTCTTGTACTTTAGTAGGACTTATTATTCCATTATTCTTTAATAAGTCAATTAATTTTGTATTTATTTTTAAATCTATAAAATTCATATATATCCTTTCTATAAAAAACTATAAATAGAGAGGAGCTTGGTATCCGGCGAAAGACAACCCAAGCTCCTCGAATAATTAGCACTTACGTACCAACTGCTTAAATAGAATAACATTAAATTAGAAAATAATCAATAGAAATTTATTTTACAATTTAATTATTATATGAAGTTAAAAATAACTACAAAAAAGTGCATAATAAATACAGATATAATAATTAATGAATATAGAAAAAAATGGGAAAAAACTTACAAAATTTCTAACTTATATTTTGGTAAGGAGCAATTCCTTTTGCAGCTAATTATCCTATTCGTGTTATTAATAGATAAATTTAAAGAGTAATTTAGTATATAAGTAAATTGGAGGGGAAGTATAAGTATGTAGTTTTAGGCAGTAGGTGGTTTAGCAGATGAGCATATCTACTGCTTATTTTCTTAAATATTTTAGAAATGATATGCATTTTAAATGAGAATATATTGAAAATTATAAAATAAAAAAATAATTTTAATAAAGTTAATCTAGAAAGGAAAAGAGAAATGAGAATTAAGGGGAAAAAATTGCTTTCTACTCTTTTAGCTATGACTTTAGCTGTTACTACTATTAATTATTCATCAGTATTTGCTAAAGATTTAACTACAAATGCAAACACAAAATCTGAACAACAGATACTATTTGAAACATCTTTTGAAGAAAATGAAACAGATAAGGAGTTTTTAGTTTCTACTATTGATGAAAAAAAAGGAAGTAATAATGTATCAGGGATATCAAAAGAAGATGCAGAAACAGTTAATAAAATGACAACTACTATTACTAAGGGACCTTCAGGAACATGGAATCAAGCTTCAGGAAAAGGATGGACTGGAACAAAAGCAGTTGAAGTGGCAGGAGTGCATGAAGGAAATGAAAGAGCTTATTCCTATAATGTAATTTATAAGGATTTAGATATTAAAGTAAGTGAAGATACAAGCTTAAGCTATACCATTTTTCCAAGTATGATTGATGAAAGAGATTATGATTATGATTATACTCAAATGCATATTGCAGTTGATGTAGAATTTAGTGATGGATCTTTTTTAAGTGATTTAAATGCAATAGATCAGTATGACACTAAGTTAAATCCTCAAGCACAGGGAGACAGTAAAATACTAACAACAAATCAATGGAACTATATATCAAGCAATATAGGTAGTGTTGCAAATGGAAAAATAATTAAGAATATTTTAATTGCATATGATAATAAAGATAATCCAAAAGAAGATAATGCAAAATTTATAACTTATATCGACGACTTAAAAATTTATAATGAAGAATCAATTACTTTTACACATAAATCTGACTACGTTAATATATTACGTGGTACAAATGATTCTCCAAGTTTTTCCCGTGGATTAACGGCACCAGCAGTAACAATGCCGCATGGCTTTAATTTCTTTGTACCAGCAACTAATTCAAATGATAACAAAATTTATAATTATCAATTAGAGGGTAATACACTAAAACATATAACTATTTCTCATGAACCATCTTATTGGGTCGGAGATCGTGGAACATGGCAATTTATGATAAATACTTCAATTGATGCTACAAAAGTAACTAATGGAGATAAAATAAATGCATCAGCACGTCAGGCAGAATTTACTCATGAAAATGAAACTGCAAAAGCACATTATTATTCAGTAAAATTTAATGAGGGATCAAATGCAAGCAATTCTAAAATAGAAGTTACTCCAACTGAACATGGAGCAGTTTCAAGATTCACATTTGATAAAGACTCCCAAAATAGAAATATAATATTTGATTCTACAAGAGCAGATGGAACATTAAAGTTTAATGATGATGGGACATTTGAAGCATCAAGCAATCATAATAGTAATGGTATGCAAACTATGTATATTTATGGTGAATTTTCCGAAGAACCATACTATACAAGTACACAAAATACTAAACAAGGAATAGTAAGCTTTAATAGCGAAGTTGTTGAAATGAATCTTGCCACTTCATTCATAAGTATAGAACAAGCAAAGAAAAATCTTGAGCTAGAAATTACTAATAATGATGATTTTGATTCTATTTTTACTAAGGCACAAAATACTTGGGACGATACATTAGATATGATAGAAGTCAAAGGTGCAAGTAAAGATCAATTAACAACATTATATTCTAATTTATATAGATTAAATGCTTATCCTAATTTATTATCAGAAAACACTGGAACTAATGATAATCCAAATTGGAAATATAGATCACCATATGGAGATCATGAGGTAGTAGAAGGAACATTATATTATAATAATGGTTTCTGGGATACTTATAGAACAGCTTGGGCAGCGTATGCATTATTTACACCGGAAAAGGATACTGAACTACTAAATGGTTTAGTTCAACATTATCTTGATCAAGGCTATGTGCCAAGATGGATAGCCCCAGGTGGTACTAATTCAATGGTTGGTACAAGTTCAGATGTTATATTTGGGGATGCTATTGCAAAAGGAATAGAATTTGATTGGGAAAGTGCTTATGAATCAGCAATTAAAAATGCAGCTGTTGCAGTTGATTCTGAAAACTTAACAAATGGTGGGCGTGCTAAATTAAATAAATCAATTTTTGAAGGATATACAGCACATAATTTACAACATGAAGGCTTCTCATGGTCAATTGAAGGATATATTAATGATTATGGAATATATCAACTTGCTAAAAAATTAGGAAATGAAGATGAAGCTGAATATTATTTAAATAGAGCATTAAATTATTCTAAACTATTTAGCTCTATTGGAGATAGTGTAAATGATAAATGGTTGAGAGGAAAAGATGAAAATGGAGAGTGGTCATATTCAGATAATGAATTTAATCCGTTCTTCTGGGGAGATGATTACACTGAAACAAATGCATTCAATATGGCAGTTTCTGTACCACAAGATGTTCAAGGTTTAGCTAATTTATATGGAGGAAGAGCTGCCTTAGCTGAAAAAATTGATACAATATTCGAAACTAATGGAGATTATTGGGGGTATGGAGCTACAGAAAGTATAGGTGGTATTCATGAACAAAAGGAAGCGAGAGAGATTAAACTAGGACAATATGGACACTCAAATCAACCGTCTCATCATATTCCATATATGTATAATTATGCTGGAGAGCCATGGAAAACTCAAAAATATGTAAGAGATATATTAGATCGTGCATATGTTGGAAGTGATTTTGGGCAAGGATATATTGGAGATGAGGATAATGGTGAAATGAGTGCATGGTATATATTCTCAGCACTTGGTTTTTATCCAGTATCAATGGGGAATGATGAATATGCAATTGGTTCACCATTATTTGAAGAAATGACAGTTCACTTAGACAATGGTAAAAGTATTACAGTAAAAGCTAATAATAATAGTAATGAAAATATCTATATTCAATCAATGAAACTAAATGGAGAAGATTATACTAAAAATTATTTAAAACACTCAGACATTGCGAATGGTGCAACAATTGAATTTACTATGGGAAGTACTCCTAATAAAAATTGGTGTTCTAGTGAAGATTCTTTACCTACATCAATTACTAAAAATGATGATATCCCAAATCCATTAGAAGATTTAACTATAAAAAGTGTACAGGAGATTGAAAAACCATCTCAAAATGTACATTCTGATAGTATTCATTCTAATATAGAAGATGTCACAAAGCTTTTTGATAATGATTCTAATACTTTTGTAACATTAAACAATAGTGGTAATAGTGAAATTATTTATGACTTCACTAAGCCAAGTAAAGTAAGTATGATTACATTAACATCAGCTAAAGATGGAGATGCTCCAATTGCATATAAATTAAGTGGAAGTTATGATGGGGAAGAATGGGAGCTTATTGATGAAAGAAGTAACTTAGAGTTTGAATGGGGACGATATACAAGACCATTTAAATTACAAGAAGAAAAAACATCTGCGTTTATAAAATATAAATTAGAATTAGTAGGTGGTACAGCTTTATCAGAAGTAGAATTATTAGGGCAAGAAGGTGATACTTCTGGAATCGATATAAATGTATTAAATAAATTAATTATAAGTGCAAAAACAATAGATCAAAGCAATTTAATACAAGTTATTAAAGATTTATTAAATAATGCTATTAAAAATGCAGAAGCTGTTGCTAACAATGAAAATTCTACTCATGATGAAATTGTTAATCAGTATAATGAATTAAGTAGTGCTATTAGAAGAATCAATTCTATAAAAATAGCTAAAGATCGATTAGAAGCAGAAGATTTCAGTTCATCACATTCAAGCATTGTAAATGATGGAAATAATATAGGTGGGGTTAAGAAGGACACCTGGGCTAGATATAATGATATTGCCTTCGATGGAAATGAAAATTCTATAGAATTTTATTATTCAGCACAACAAAAAGATGCAGGCGGATATATTGAAGTTCATATAGATAGTATAGATAGTGAAGTGTTTGCAAAAATAGATGTTCCAGTAACAGGTGCTGATTGGAGTACCTATGTTCTTAAAGAAGGTGATTTGTTAAAGAATATTGAAGCTGGGTTACATGATGTATATTTAGTTTTTAAGAATGAAACAGATAAGGCATACGTATCTAATGTTGATTACTTCAGATTTGGAAATAAAATAGATGTAGATATAACTCAAATTGGTGAAGGAAATATAATCAAAGAAAATGGATATGAGGGTAGACCTTATACAATAACTTTTGATGGAGATGTAAGATATGTGTTTATTAATGGTGTATCAGTAGATTTTAATAAGATAAATAAATTATATACATTAGATAAATTAACATCTGATACTAAGATTGTTGTTGTATTTGGAGAATTAGTGGCTCATAAAATTATAACTGAAGTTCAAGGTGGAGAAGCTGATGTTGAGCTAAGCAAGAATGAAGCTACAGGATATGAAGAAGTAATATTAACAATTAAAAACATCAAAGAAGGAAAGATTTTATCATCAGTGAGATTTAATGGAGAAGAAGTAAAAGTTTCTAATGCTGTTGATGGGGTTTATACTATTAAATTAATAATGCCATTTGAAGATTCTAAAATAGATATTATCTTAGAAGATAAAATAGAAATGGTAAATATTAAAGTAAATCAACCAGAGCATGGATTAATTACTACGACAGCAATAGATGATCAAATAATTAAAGGAAAAGATTTAACAATTAATATAATTCAAGAAAATGGATATAAGATAGAATCATTAGTTATAAATGGAAAGGATGTAACAAGTTTAATCGAAGATAATACACTTGTTTATAAATTTGTATTAGAAGACTTAGAGATTAGCGCTACATTTGTTATAGATAGCGATAAAGAAAGTATAATTCAACTAATTACATCTGCTAATGAAGTAATAGAAAAAGGATTATTAGAAGGGGTTAATCAAAGTATTGTTGATGAATTTAATAATGCCTTAGAAAATGCAGTTAAAGTAAACGAAGATAAAAATTCAACACAACAAGTAATTGATGAAGCAGTAAATACTTTAAGAGTTGCAATTAAAAATGTAATAGACTTTGAAAAAGTTAATAAAAGTGAGTTACAAGACTATGTAAGAGAAGTAGAGAATTTAGATTTAATTCAATATACAAGCGCAAGTGCTATAGAATTTAAGGAGGCACTAGATAACGCAATAAATATATTAAATAATGAGGCTGCTACACAAAATGAAGTAGATGAAGCCTTAAGTAAATTAAAATTAGCAAAGAATTCGTTGAAATTAATTCCAAATAAAAAATAATTAGAAGTATTAATTATTGAAATTGAGAAAATGGATCTTTCAAAATATACAGAGGAATCTGTAAAAGAACTTAAAGCTGCTATTCAAGTTGCAAAAGTTGTTTTGGAAAATATTAATACTGATGAAATTGAAGTAGAAAGTGCAATTAGATTATTAGAAGAGGCAAAAGGAAAACTAGCAAAAATAGAAGATTTAAATATGAATCCAGGTTCTACTCCAGAAACAGAAAATCCAGGAGAAAATAATTCAGAAAAGGATAATTCAAATGAAGAAAATAAGGGTTCATTACTTCCATCAACGGGAGATGATTCATCACTAAAACAATATATTTATATTATGATTAGTTTAAGTGTTGGTTTATATCTAGTACTAAAAAAAAGAAAATAAATATTTAGAAATACTTTAGAATTAACTAAAGTATTTCTTTAGTATTGAAAATATACTTTATCAAGGAAAGATTGAAGGAAAAATGTTGTATTTACTTATTTAGATATTTTCTGTAAAAATAAGATATTATTAAATGAAATGAAAGAACATTATAGAAGAGGTGGATTAGGAGACGTAAAAATAAAGAAGTATTTAAATGAAATATTACAAGAAGAACTTAAGCCTATTAGAGAAAGACGTAATGAGTTTGAAAAAAATAGAGATTATTTATATGAAATATTAAAAAATGGAAGTCAAAGTGCAAGAGAAGTAGCTTCTAATACATTAGATGAAATTAGAAATTCTATAGGAATAAATTATTTTAATAAATAAATATATCAAATTTATAAATAAGATAGTGTTAATATTATTATAAAATTAACACTATCTTATTCTTAGATTAGTTTATATAATTTACAGTAGTAAACATTCCACCTATACCTGGTGCTCCATTATTAGTTACATGATGAGGCATATGACAATGAAGAGGCCATATTCCTGGATTTTTAGCAATAAATTCTATATCCCAAGTTTCACCAGAAGCCACTAACATAGTATTTTTATAAATTTGAGTTTCTTTTCTTATTGGAAAGCCATCTGCTCCAACTACTTTAAATTGGTGGCCATGAAGATGTATTGGATGATGATGCATTTGTATATTACAGTATCTTATACGTACTGCATCTCCGTATCTAACAGGTAATGGTTTAGTTAGGGGATAACATTTACCATTAAATGTGAAGAAATTAAAATCTGGCATTTTAAATGTTAATTCATAATTTCCTTTTGATATATCTCCCCAAGGTAATTTATCTGCTGCCCATTCCTGAAGAACTATTAAATAATCCTTAAAATTTTTTCTTTTATCATCTTTCGGGTCTTCGATTATAAAACCACCAAGCAATCCAGCATTATCTTGAACCATAACATTTACATGTGAATGGTACATATATGTTCCAGGTGGATTATTAATTTTAAAATGATAATCAAAATATTCACCAGGATAAATATAAGGTGAAGGCTCTACAGGAGGAACTCCATCCATATCGTTTGGAACTTCTAATCCATGCCAATGAACACTAGTTTCTTCAGGTAAATTATTTATTACCCTAATACAAACTTTATCATTTGGTCTAACTTTTATAGTAGGACCTGGTACTGAACCATTATATCCCCATGCTTTTACGAAGAGTCCAGGAATAAGTTCAAGATCAACTTCTTCTGCAATTAAAGTAAAATGCTTAATTCCGTCTTTATATTCATAATCTAAATCCTCGATTCCAGGAGTTATAACCATATTAATCTCCATAAAAAAATACTTATACTACAATATATTAGTATAAGCATTTTTTGTGTGATGAAAGAAAATTATTTAAAATATAACCTACTTAATTTCCTTTCTTATAGTTAATTTTTCTTCTTTTAAATAGAGCTACAAATATTAAGGATGCAATTAAAAGTAATATATATCCACCTAATATTAGGAAGTTATTTTTAATATTAGAAGAATTAACTTCGGTATTTGGTATATTTCCTTTCATAAATGTATTATCGGTATTATTAGGATCTTGTATTTGACCTTCTTCAGAAGTAACACTAGTCGGAAAATTCATATCGTTATTACCGTCAGGTCTCTGCATTTGAGCTTGTGTATTATCTTGATTATTATCAGTGCCATTAGGACTTGGCATTTGTTCCCCTTGAGGAGCATTACTTTCTAAACTAGCACTAGTATTTGAATCTACATTGTTATTATAAGCAGGTTTTTGCATTGGATTTTCTTGATTATTAGTATTAGGACTTTGCATTTCTCCCTGATTATTTGTAGTGTTTCCTGTACTAGTATCTACATTATTTATATCATTAGGTTTTTGCATATTCATATCTTTGTCCTTATTACCACCACCTTGGCTACCCATTGTTGTCAAATTAACAGTAGTTTCAATGGTTCCATAGCTAGTTGAAGGCTGACTTCCATCAAGTTGTGCAGATATACTTTTTGCTCTATCTATTCCAAAGTTTATTAACTCAGGAAGTGAAGCTTCATATTCTTCATAAGTATAGAATGCTGTAGCATCATTTTTTACATATTCAGATATAAGTGAATTTACTTGATTTACTGTACTTTCATAAGTTCCATTATTAACATAATCAACAATTTCTTGAAGATATTTATGGTACGTTTCTTTGTACTCATCAACTTCTAATAATTTGCTTATTAAAGGACTATTTTCAAGAGAATCTGTGACTGGGCTATCTATTGGGAAGTTTACAGCATTACTAGCACTTCCAATATTAAATCCAGCAAAAGAAAGATTATAGTCCCAAGGAAGGATTTCGAATACGCCATCTCTTTCATAAAGATAATAATTATGTTTCATATTAGAAGCATAGCTATCTAAATTTACAAGGAATGTATTTACTGCAAAATATCTAAGAATTTCGTCTACATTAAGATACTCTTCTAAATTAGTTCCTTCATTTAGATTTTTTATCATTTCAATAACTTTTTCTTCATCATACTCTGTAGTTGTTTTAAATACTTCATTATCAAATATATCAGAGTAGGAATCTATATTATCATCAGTATAAACTAGATTTCCACCATTAGAAGATCCAATTTCTCCACCACCCATCATTCCACCTCTAAAGCCACTATCTTTAAGAGTTTCATTTGTTTGAGTGTTATTATTTTCATCGCTATTTAAATCTTGAGCTTCTGTATTTTCTCCATTTTGAGAATTTTCCATAGTTGGAGGAACAATATTTTGACCATTTTCCTCATTACTCATAGAAGGAGGAGCGGTATTTTC
Organism: Clostridium nigeriense; assembly: GCF_050585245.1. Taxonomy (GTDB): domain Bacteria; phylum Bacillota; class Clostridia; order Clostridiales; family Clostridiaceae; genus Clostridium; species Clostridium nigeriense_A. Next base: position 504,583 of record NZ_JBNOOF010000001.1, on the reverse strand, counting down.
ACCGTTTTCTCCATTGCCTATAGAAGGAGGAGCAGTATTTTCATCATTTTCTCCATTACCCATAGAAGGTGGGGCAGCATTTTCACCATTATTCATATTAGGTTTCATATCTTCATTATTGTTATCTTTAGCACCCATTTCATTGCCTTCTGGTTTATATAGGTTTCCTGATAAAGAGCCATAATTTCTCTCTATAAATTCTTCTTCAATTACTTCAACAGCGAAGTATAATCCCCATTCTTCACTATTTATTTTTATATTTGTAAAGGCGAATGCAGGAGTAGGGACACCCATTTTTTCTAGTAAATCATAAGAAAGATACTCTTTCATGTAGGTTGCATCAGATATTATATTGTTTAATGCAATTTTACTTAAACCATCTAATGTTTGCCCATCCACATATTCATCAAATTTTACCTTAAAGCTATATCTATCAGTGGTATCATCGCTTGCAACAGTAGAAAGACTTGAATTTCCTTTTGCTCTAATACCAACATTATAATATTTAGTTCCGTTAACAGTTATATTAGCAGTTATATATTCTTCATCTGTAGCATTTTGTAAAAGATAATTCCAATTATCTTCATTAACCTCTATATCAATGTCTGTTATTTGTTCTTTATTAAAAACAGTATTAACATAAGTAAAGCTACTAGATGAATTAGTTGCTTCAGTAGTAGTTACATCTTTAGAATTTATATAAATTAAAGTAGTAAAAAATATAGCAATAGCTGTTATTGTAGCTATAATAGCATTTATATATTTATTTGAAATCATTTTATAACACCACCTTAAGGGTTAACTCATATAGTCACCATTGTAGCTTACTAAAACAACGTTATTAACTCCTTCTAAATTATTAATTTCATTTACAAATTTAGTTGACATTTCTTTTAATCTTATTTCAACAGTAAGCTCTATACCATTACTAGCTGATACAGTTTTTGATTTAATAACATGTTTCTTTACTGATTTATTGATATGTTGCATTGCTAAGTTTTCGCTATTATCATCAGTACAATTCACTATTAATATATAAGGGTTGTCTGAACTTTTTTTGTTTACAAATACAAGCATTATAATTCCTATAAAAACAGATCCGAATATAGCTAGAGGAATAAGTCCAGCACCAAGAACTATACCAACACTTACAGACCAGAAAACAAAAGCAATATCTAAAGGTTCTTTAACAGCAGATCTAAATCTTACTATTGATAAAGCACCAACCATACCAAGTGATAACACAACATTTGAAGTTACAGCTAAAATTATAAGTGTTGTTACTAGTGTCATAGCAAGTAGTGATACACCAAAGTTTTCAGAGTACATAACACCTCTAAAAGTTTTTTTATAAACTAAAAATATAAATAATCCTATAGCAAAAGCAAGTGCTAGAGCTATAACCATATCAAGCATATTAAAAGTAGAAGCTTTTTCTAAAAAGCTAGATTTAAAAATATCATTAAAAGTCATTTTTCTTACCTCCAAAATATTAATTATACTGTAAATAATCTACAAGCCGCATATTTTGATACAGCAGTCTGATTACGTGTATTAGTCTGAATTAAATCCCTTATAATATCGGGAAGAAAATTATCATATTTAATTTCTAAAATTATAGGATTATCATTGACTAAGCCTAATGTTGGAAGAGTAGAATCAAAAATATTTGTAGAATATAGACCGCTTTTTATATTACTATCAATTGTTATTCTTACATTTCCAGCATCATATATATAGGCCTCTCTAGTGTAATCCACTATAGTTTTAGGTTTAAGGCATTGGTATCTTAATTTACAATAAAATTCTTTTAATACATCCTTATTAGAATCTTTTAGAAATTCAATATCTCCATTTAATATTTTTTCACACTCATTTTTAGTTAATGGAGCAGAAGATTTATAACATAATCCATTAGATTTACTTTTCTTTTCAAGCCTAATAAAAGAATGATTATGATTATAAAATCTAATTCTAAATTTTTCTCTATTGTTATATCCATTTATTTTTTCCATTAAAGCTTTATCATTAAAATTATCAAAGTATAGACTACGTATATGATAAATTCCATTTTCGCTAGCGTTTCGATCAAGTTTAGCAAAAGTTTTGATTCTATTTCTTATAGAAATATAGTCAGAGTAATTAATGAATACTTTAATTTCATGTCTTGGCTTTACCATAAAATATCACCTCCTGTTAAAATGATATTATTATAGAAAGCTTAATTTAATCTTAAATTCAGTTTAAAATTTAAATTTAATTCTATTTTAAGATTTATATGATAAAATTTTATTAAATAAATATATAAAAATAAGTTAGTAATGTAGGATAGTATAAAATTTAGAATGTATAATTAATAATTAGAATACATTCTAAATTTTATATTTTTAATTAGAACAGTATTGTAGCAGTTAAACTAATTTATTAAGGAGGTTAAATTATATGAAACTACTTTTGATTGAGGACGAAAAAGAGCTATCTGAAGCTTTATTTCAAATTTTAACAAAAAATAAATATATGGTTGATGCTGTATATGATGGAGAAGATGGACTAGATTATGCATTAACAGGAATATATGATGTAATAGTTTTAGATATTATGTTACCTAAATTAAATGGATTAAGTCTATTAAAAAAGATAAGAAAAGAAGGAATTTTAACTCCTGTAATAATGTTGACAGCTAAAAGTCAAATTGAGGATAGAGTTGTTGGACTAGATTTAGGAGCTGATGATTATTTAACTAAACCTTTTGCTGTTGAGGAATTGCTCGCTAGAATTAGATCTATAACTAGAAGAAAGGGAACTGTTATTAATGATAATATATTAGCTTATGGAGATATAAGTTTAAATATAAATACTTATGATTTAGATGTAAATGATGAAAGTATTAGATTAACCTTAAAGGAATTTGAAATTATTAAATATTTTATGGAAAGGCCTAGATGTGTAGTTAGTAAAGATGATTTAATAACTAAACTTTGGGGATTTGATTCAGAAGTAGAATATAACAATATAGAGGTATATATTTCTTTTATTAGAAAAAAATTATCTTATTTAAAATCCAAGGTAAATATAGTAACAATAAGAGGCGTTGGATATAGAATGGAGGACTAACTTTGTTTGACAAGTTAAAGAAAAAATTTATATTAATTAATATGTCGTTATTGACAATAGTATTTGTATTAATTTTTGGAACAATATACATATCTACCGCTATAAGTATAGAAAAAGATTTAGAGCATGAATTAATGAACACAGTATCTAATCCAAGGAAACCAACACCTAATTCTCCTATGATGAGTAGCAGTATAATAATTGAGCTGGATTCTGATAATAATATTGCAAAAGTCAATACTTATTTGGAAATAGATGAAGGTGTGCTTGAAGATACAATATATAAAATAATTAAAAATGAAAATAAGCTTGATAGGGTAAAGATAGATGGAAGTAGTTATGTGTATTTAAAAGAATATTCTAATAAAGGTTTAACAATAGTTCTTATGAGTAGAGAACAGCAAATTGAAGTATTAAATAATCTACTAAAAGTATTTATATCAATTGGAAGTATAAGCCTTATTTTATTACTTTTAATTAGTATTTACTTGACTAATAAAACTATAAAACCAATAAAAGAGACCTTTAAAAAACAAAAACAATTTATAGCAAATGCATCTCATGAACTTAAAACGCCACTTACTATTATAAGAACAAATACTTCATTAGTATTATCAAATAAGAGTTTAAGTGTAGAAAGCCAAAGCAAATGGTTAAATTATATTAACAATCAAATAGAAAGAATGTCAGAATTACTAGATGAAATGCTATCACTAGCAAAGCTTGATACAAATAGAGGACTTGATGAGTTTGTGGTTTTTGATTTAAGTAAATTATTAAATAATATTTTATTAACTTTTGAAGCTGTTATCTTCGAAAATAAAATTCAACTAGAATCTAATATTGAAGAAGATATATCTATAAAAGGTGATAAGGAAAGTATAAAAAAGGTAGTTATAATATTATTAGATAATGCAATTAAGTATACTAACAAAAGTGGAAAAATAGATGTAGAATTAAAACAGGAGAAAAATAAAATAAGACTTAAGGTTAAAAATACTGGAGAAGGAATAAAAAAAGAAGATATAAATAAAATCTTTGAAAGATTCTATAGAGTAGATAGTTCAAGAGCTAGGGAAACAGGTGGATATGGGTTAGGATTATCTATAGCTAAATCTATAGTAGAAAGCAATAATGGAAAAATATATGCTGAAAGTAATATTGGTAAAGATACTACATTTATAATAGAATTTAATAGTTAAAATAAAAATAATTTATTTTAAGGACTAAAATAAGTTGCTAAAATAAGTTGATATTTTTATTCTGTAGGATTAAAATTGTACTAGTTAGTCAAATTGTGATATTTATTTACAAGGGGAAAGATACAGTATGAAAAATATAGCAAAGGTATTTAAAAGAGATTTAAAAAGTATTATAAAAAATCCAGTAGCCATAATCATTGTAGCTGGTGTATGTGTTATACCAGCCTTATATGCATGGGTAAATATAAAAGCATGTTGGGACCCATATGGAAATACAAGTACAATTCCTATAGCGGTAGTTAATAATGATAAAGGCGCAGAGGTTTTGGGACAAGAAATAAATGTTGGACAAGAAGTTATTGATGAACTTAAAAAAAATAATAATATAGGATGGAAGTTTGTTAGTAAAGAAAATGCTGATTCTGGAGTAGTAGATGGAACTTATTTTGCATCTATAGAAATTCCAGAAAGTTTTTCAGAAGATTTAGTTAGTATAACAAGCGATAAAACTAAGAAGGCTGAAATAATTTATAAATTAGATACAAAAGCTAATCCAGTAGCAGGTAAAATAGCAGGAGTAGCTGAGGAAACATTAATTGATCAAATAACAACTAATTTTATTGAAACAGTAAATCAGAAAGCATTTGAAAAAATTGATGGTTATGAAGAGAAAGTTGATAAGAATAAGGTTGATATAATAAAGCTTAAGGACCTTATAATAACTGCATCTAAAGGAATAGATTCTGTTATAAATGTTTTAGATGGTGTAAATTCAAATGCTGGAAATTTAAATAGCTATCTAAAAGAAGTTAAATCAACATTGCCTTTATTAACAAGTGGAATGTCTACAGGTGAGTCTATAATTCAAAATGCACAAAATTTAATAAAAACAACTACAGATAGTTTTACTAATTCAGTTTCTATCTTAAATCAAAATCTAAGTCAAAATAAAGTTTACATAGATAAAATAATATCTATATTAGATACAATAGGAAGTACTGATAGTACAGTAGAAGTTAATAGCCAATTAGGAGATATAAAAAATACATTTACTTCAATAAATGATTCTATAACTTCTAATATAAAGTACTTAGAGGCTATAAATGAAGAAAAACCGAATGAAACTATAGCACAAAATATTTCAGATTTGAAATTATTACAAAGTGATATTAGTGAACAAGAAACTTTATTAGAATCAATATGGAATAGTTATTCTAATGAGAATAAAGAAAATCAAGAAGTTATAAATCAACTAAAGGAAAACTTAAAACAAATTTCTAAAAATATTGAAGACTTTAAAAATAATTTTGAAAGTACAACAGTGCCAATTTTAAATGAGATAAATAATAGTTTAGTTGATGCAACTAAAAAGGCTTATGAACTTCTAGACGATTCACAAAAATCTGTTAGTGGTATAACAAATTTATTAAATACTGCAGAGCAAGGAAGTGGACTTGCAACTAAGGTTTCAGGGGATCTTTTAGAACAATTAGAATATTATAGGGATGACATTAAAAGCTTAGGAGAGCAATTATCTAAGATAAATGATGAGGATTTAAATGGAATTCTTGCAATATTACAAAGTAATCCAGATATGATTTCTAATTTTATTTCAGATCCATTTAATATTAAAGAAGTAAGTGTATATTCTGTACCTAATTATGGATCAGCTATGGCTCCTATATATTCAGTTTTAGCACTATGGGTTGGAGGATTAATATTAACTTCAATTTTAAAAACAGAAGCACCTAAAGTTGATTGGGGAAATGAACCAAATATAAGAGAAAAATATTTTGGGAAAATGGCTACCTTTATATTATTAGCAGCAATACAAGGACTTATAATAGCTTTAGGAAATATATTTTTATTAAAAGTATACTCTGTATCGCCTATTTTAATGGTGATTTTTTCGGTAGTTTCAGCAATTACATTTTCAATAATAATTTTTACGAATGTATCTTTATTTGGAAATGTAGGAAAAGCCATAAATATTGTTTTTATGATAGTTCAATTAGCTGGATGTGGTGGAAGTTATCCAGTACAAGTAGATCCACTTATATTTAGAATACTTCAACCATTTTTCCCATTTACTTATGCAGTAGGTGGATTTAGAGAGGCTATTGCAGGACCACTTGTAAGTAGTGTAATTTTAGATATAATTATTTTATTACTATTCTCAATACTTTATGTAATATTAGGTTTTGTATTTAAGCCAAAATTAAAAAGTGTAGTTAAGAAATTTGAGTTAAAATTCCATGAGTCAGGAATAGGAGAATAGTGAGGTTAAATTATGAAGATGTTATTTAGAATATTTAAAAGAGACTTACTTAAAATTAAAAGAAACTATGCAGCAATAATTATAGTTATAGGTCTTTGTATTATTCCTTCATTGTATGCATGGATAAATATATATGCATGTTGGGATCCATATGCTAACACAAGTAATTTACCAGTTGCTGTAGTCAACAAAGATGAGGGAGCAGTGGTGAATTCAAAGGAAATAAATGTAGGAGAACAGGTTATAGAAAATTTAAAAGAAAATAATTCTATAAAATGGGAAATAGTAGATGAATGGCAAGCAAATAATGCTTTAAATCAAGGAACGTATTATGCAGTAATAGAGATACCAGAAAATTTCTCGAATGGATTAGTAAGTTTAACAACAAATAATCCTAAAAAGCCAAGCATAGTATATAAAGCAAATGAAAAAGCAAATGCAATAGCAACTAAAATAACTAATGTCGCTAAAGATAAACTTACAAAAGAAATAAAGTCAAATTTTGTGGAAACAGTAAACTCAGAAGCATTTAATGCTTTAAATAATATAGGATTAACTTTGGATAATAATCGTTCAAAGGTATTATATATAAAAGATGCTGTAAGTACAGCAATAGTTGATTTGGCAAGTATACAAGATTATATAAATACTTCTGCTGAAAATTCAGAGAGTTTAAAAGAATATATTTATAGTATGCAAAATGATTTACCTATTATTACTGAGCAAATTAATGATTTACAAAAAGCTACAGAATTAAGTAAGGATTTAGTAAATGAAAATAAAAACAATTTAAATAATATAAATAATGATATCAATAACAGTATTATAGACCTTCAGACCTTATCAAAAAAAATAGATAATTCATTAGATAATATAAATATATCATCTGCTACTAAGGATGATATAAATAAAAAATTAGATGAAGTTAATGATTATATTGATAAAATGAAAAATATAATTGATATATCAATTAAAGAAATAAATAAAGTTAACGAGAATATAAATAATGAAAATTTAAATAAATTAGTAGATGAATTAAATAATCTTAATAATATTTTAAATGATCAAGAAAGTTCTATTAATGAATTAAAAACATTAGTCAATAATGGGACAGCAGAAGAAGATTTAAATAAAAAAATAGATGCAATAATTAAAGTTAATGATAAAGTAATGAGTAATATTGTTACTATTTCAAATAATTATTATAAAAATAATAGCAATATTATTAATAATATTTCAGAAGAGTATGCTAATAATTTAGATAGTTTAAATTCTATACTTGAAACATCAAAGATAATAGTTCCACAATTAAATGCATTAGCAAACTATGGAATAGCATCAAGCAATGAAGCTATAGAGGATGCAGAGGAATTAAGTAATAAAATAGCTGATATTCAAAAAAGTGTTTCAGAATTAGATTCTAAGTTAGAAAATTTAAATGATGAAAGTTTAAATCAAATAATTGAGTTACTTACAAAAGATTCTAGTGAAATAGCAGATTTTATATCATCTCCAATAACTGTTAGTCAAGTGGATGTTTATGGGGAAGGAATATTTGGTGTAGGGCTTACTCCATTTTATTCTGTTTTAGCAATTTGGGTAGGTGCTCTTTTAACAGGAGCATTATTAACAACAAATTGTGAGGATTTTGAGGCTGGAAAGCAACCTAATATGCTTCAAAGACATTTTGGAAAAATGCTATTGTTTTTAAGTATAAGTCTAATTCAATCATTTATAGTAATTTTAGGAGACTGGTTAATACTTAAGGTTCCAGTTTATAATGTGCCTTTATTATTTGGATTAGCAATGTTAACATCAATTACATTTACGTTAATAATATTTACCTTAGTTTCTATTTTAGGTAATGTTGGTAAGGCTATAGCTGTTATAATAATGGTATTCCAAATAGCAGGTGCAGGAGGAATATATCCAATACAAACAAACCCAGAGATATTTGGTATGCTATATCCACTTTGGCCATTTACTTATTCAATAAATAGTTTTAGAGAAGCTATATCAGGACCAGTTTGGGAGAATGTTTCTACAAGTGTAAGGGCACTTTTAATATATTGTTTAATTTTTATTATTATTGCAGTATTAAAGAAGCCATTCCATAAATTAACACATTTTATGGAACATAAATTTGAAGAGGCAAATTTATAAGATTTTATAGCAATAAGTAAAAAGGAGAGGTTATGAAAGATAGAGAATATATAGAGAAAGAAGCAAGAATTCTTTATAAATATATAGTTGAAGATAATGAAAAATTTGTTAATAAGAGACAACTATATGCAAGAATATTAAATAATATAAAGAATACAGCTGAATGTGATATAGGTGGAATTGAGACATTAGATTTATCTTTAAGTGAAATAAAAGAAGTAATCAAAAATGTGGTAGAAAATTAAAGAAAAGAAAAACTCAGCAATTTGCTAAGTTTTTCTTTTCTTTAATTTTTGATTATAAATAATTTCACTATAGTATCATAATGAAAGTACCAATAGTAATAAATATACCGCCTAAAATAGTTTTAAAACTAGCAGCTTCTTTTAGTACAACAAAAGCTAAAATCATAGTAATTACGACACTAAACTTGTCAATTGGAACTACTTTAGAAGCTTCCCCAATCTGTAAAGCCTTATAATAGAATAACCAAGACAGTCCTGTTGCAATACCAGATAAAATTAAGAATAGCCAGCTTTTTTGACTTATGTTACTAATTTGATTTATACTACCGTTTATTAGTACTATTCCCCATGCCATTACTAAAACAACCACAGTACGAATTGCAGTAGCTAGATTTGAATTTATGTTTTCAATTCCTATTTTAGCTAATATTGAAGTTAGTGCTGCAAATAAAGCAGATAATAAAGCGTAGATAACCCACATATGAATAACTCCTTTGAAATTAATATTTTTTAACAATAGAAACATCCTCCATCTATAGTTTAAGTATAATAGTATTATATAATATCATTAAATATAAGAAAAGGTGATAGAGTTTTTTAATTAATAAAATACTATTTATACATATATTAGCATAAAATTTGTTAAAATTTTAAAAAATACACATATATTATACATTTTAAGCATTATATATACTAAAGATAGTTTAAATAAAAATTATAATAGAATAATAATTAAGTTATAAAATTAATTATTATAGGGTAAAAAATGAGAGAACAAGCTTATGGTATAGAAATAATAACTGTAACAAATATTATGGAGGGGATAGTATGGTATTATCAACTAATCCGGCAGTTAGACTATACGAAATTTTAAGTGAATCAAAAGAGCTTTGTAGTAATAATACTAAAAAACAAAGGAGATTTAAATCTGTAGCATCAGTTATTTCTGAAATTTTTGATGTAGATATTAATAATGATGAAAAAATATTTAAATCTATACTTCAAGTTGTTGAGATAATAGAAAATATAAAAAAACAAATTAGCAAAATTCAAAGCAATTCAAAAGAAGAACTTATAAAATCTTTGACTAATTTTGAAAAAAAGATTATGGCTATAGGATTAGATGACGATATACAGCAATTAGATACTATAATTACAAATGAAATATTAATATCAATTAATGGATTAGCTTTGGCTTTAGATGTAAGTAATCAATATAAAAATATTGAGGAAGATAATTTAACTATATTTAAGGATAAAATAGAAATATTAATAGAAGAATTAAAGGAATTAGAAGTAAATGAAGAGCTTAAAGTATTTCTAGGTAATGTACTTAGTGATTTGTATAATAAGATAGATGAATATAAAATATATGGTATAGATGGATTGAGGGTTTCTATTGAACAAGGACTTGGTAGTATAATGCTTAATAAAAAGGTTTGTGAAGAAGTCTCTAAAAATAGTAAATTTAAAGAAAACATTAAAAAGGTTTTAGGTTTACTTACAAGTATTAATACTACAATTTCTTTTGTTAAAAATATAATACCAATAGCACAGGAAGCTAATGAAATGGTAAGTAGATTATTAGGATAAAAGTATAAAATACCGTTTATTATTCTAAACGGTATTTTATACTTTTAATTTTATTTATATATAGTATTTGGAGAAGGTTCATCTTCTCCAGTAGGTGTTTTTTCTATAGCCTTATTTCTTATTTTCTCATTATACTTTGGTGAATTTGGATTTATATTATTTTTAGATCCTTTAGTTTTCATTTACAATCCTCCTTAATATAGTTATCAATATTTAGATTTACCAAATTATAAAAAAATATTAAGGTATTTAAATAAATTAACTTTTTATAATATGGTATCTAATAAATAATTAGGATATAATTATATTAAATTGGAATTTACAGATTAAGGGAGAGGGGTTTTGATGAAAAATACTAAAGATTTTTATAATAAAACAGCATCAGAATGGGCTGATAAATGGTATGATGATGAATCATTAATTCCTTATATAAAGGAATTTTTTAATTATTTACCTAAAAAGCCTCGTATTTTAGATTTATGTTGTGGAGCAGGATATGAGAGTATGAGAATGAAAAAACTTGGAGCTGATGTAGTTGGACTTGATTTTAGTGAGGAAAGTATAAAAATAGCAAATGAAAGAAATTCAGGTATTAGTTTTGTTGTTGAAGATATGTTAAATGATTATTCTTATCTTGGTAAATTTGATGGTTGTGTAGTAATAGCAGGATTTGTGCATATTCCTAATGAGAAACTTTCTAAGGCATTTGAGAAAATTGATAATGTATTAAATGATAATGGATTTCTATTTATTGTTGTTAAAGAAGGAACTGGTAAGAATGAAAAATCAAGTTATGCAACTATTGATGGTGAGGATTATGATAGAGATTTTTATTTGCATACTCTTGAAGAACTAAAAGGATATTCGTCTGGTAAATTTGATTTTGTAAAGGAATTGGTATTTGAAAATGCTTCTCAATGGGAATACTATATTTTTAAAAAGTGCAGTACTAACAAGTAGTTTAAAGATGAATGAAAAGCATAGAATTTAGAAGGTGATTAAATGGATACAAATAAGATTTTTATTATTGAAGATGATGAGAAAATAAGAAGTGAATTATGTACATTTTTAAATAGATATGGTTATGAAACTACATATTCATTAGATTTTGAACATGTTATAGATGAAGTTTTAAGGGAGAAATATCACTTAATTTTATTAGATATTAACTTACCTTATTTTGATGGATATTACATTTGTAGAGAAATAAGAAAAAAAAGTTCAGTACCTATAATAGTGGTAACTAGTAGGGATAGTGAAGTTGATGAACTTATGAGTATGAATTTAGGAGCTGATGATTTTATAACAAAACCTTATAATACACAAATTCTTTTAGCTAGGATATCATCCTTGTTAAGGAGAACTTATAACAATCATGAATCAGAAATCTTAGAATATAGGAATCTTCAACTTAACTTATCTAAAAGTGAAGTAGAATATAATAGAAACAAAATAGAATTAAGCAAAAATGAAAGTAAAATTTTATATGTACTTATGAAAAATAAAGAGAAGATAGTGTCTAGAAATGAAATCATAGAGTCATTATGGGAGTCTGATGATTTTATTGACGATAATACATTAACTGTTAATATTAATAGACTTAGGAAAAAGTTGGAGGAAATAGGTGCAGTAAATTTTTTGAAAACTAAGAGGGGCCAAGGTTACATAATAATATGAAATTGATAGATTTTTTTAAAGAAAGAATATTATTTATAATAATTAGCTTAATAATTTCAATCTTTACTTCAATTCTACTTTCAACTTTAAAAGTAGATTTTTATGCAATTATATTTGTATTTATAATAAATTTTATAGGTATTTTAATTTATCATATCTATGATTATTTTAATAGAAAAAAATATTATGATGAGCTAATTAATAATTTAGAAGCTTTAGATAAAAAATATTTAATTTCTGATATCATAGACGAGGGAAGTTTTTTAGAAGGTAAAATTTTATACTATATAATTAATGAAACAACTAAATCCATGAAAGATGATATATCGGATCTACGAATAAATAATAAAGAATATAGAGAATATATTGAGCTTTGGGTTCATGAAGTAAAGACACCAATTGCAAGTAGTAAGCTTCTGATAGAAAATAATAAATCAGAATTAACTAAAAGTATAGGCGAAGAAATAAGCAAGGTTGAAACGTATATTGAGCAGGCATTGTTTTATGCAAGAAGTAATACATTAGAAAAAGACTATATTATTAAGGAAATTGATTTAAAGTCAGTAGTTAATAAAGTAATAAGAAGAAACTCAAAGGTATTAATTGAGAAAAAAATTAAAATTGAAATATTAGATATAGAAAAAATGGTTTATACAGATAGTAAGTGGTTAGAATTTATTATAAATCAAATAGTATCTAACTCAATTAAGTATATAGATAACAATAAATTAGAAAATATAATTAAATTCTACACAAAAAATATTGAGGAAAATATAGTTCTTTATATTAAGGATACAGGAATTGGAATGAATGAAAGAGATGTAGTTAAAGCTTTTGAAAAAGGATATACAGGTGAAAATGGACGTAGGTTTGGAAAGTCTACAGGAATTGGATTATATCTATGTAAAAAGTTAACGCAAAAACTTGGATTAGGAATTGGTCTAGAATCAGAAATTAATAAAGGAACCCAAATAGCAATAGTATTTCCTATAAATAAAATGATGATATTTGAATAAAGTACGAGGGTAATATAATATTGTTTTCTCAGTCACGGGCTACAAGTCGAAACAATATTATATTATCCTCTTTTTATTTATTTGAATATTATATTATTGGTAAAATATGTTATAATCAATTGTAATAGAATTATATGATGAATAAAAAGGGGGAAGAAAATGAGGGATATAATTACAAGTAGACTAATATTAAGACCTTGGAAACTTAGCGATAGTAAAGATTTGTATGAATATGCTCAAAGTGAATTAGTAGGTCCAAAGGCTGGTTGGAAGCCACACAAATCTGAAGATGAAAGTAAAGACATAATAAAAATGTTTATAAGTAATAATGATTCATATGCAATAGTTTTAAAGGAAGAAAACAAGGTAATTGGAGGAATAGGTTTACATAATAGAAAACCTGATGTTTCTTTAGATCATTTAGAGCAAAGAGAAATTGGGTATGTTTTAAATCCTAAATATTGGGGAAATGAATATATTCCCGAAGCAGTAAAAGGATTAATTAATTATGGGTTTAATAAAATGAATTTAGACTTAATATGGTGTGGACATTTTGATTTTAATAATAATTCCAAAAGAGTCAATGAAAAATGTGGCTTTAAGTATAAATTTACAAGAAAAGAAAATCTAGAAAGATTAGATAATATAGAGGTTAATGTGCTATATTATAATATTTTAAGAGATGAATATCAAGATAGGTATGTGAAGAATGAATAATATTAATATATTGTAATTAATTTTAATTAATATATCAGTAGGGGATATATTGCATGAGAATTTATAGAGGAATTTATGTTAAGTGATTTAAAGATAATGTTAGATGTTAATAATGAAAAAAAGGAAATACAAGTAGAATCAGAGATAAATTTTTCAGATAATGTTTATAATTTAAAATTAATACTAAATGAAGGTCTAATTTTAAATAAAATAACTGATTGGAATGGTAACGAAGTAATATATAATGAAGAATTAAATGCAAATGCATTATTTATACAATCAGGTAAAAGAGTAACTTTAAAAATACCTGAAGGTACAAAGTCGATTACAATGATTTATAGTGGAAACATTTCAGGATGGCATAATACAATTACTGATAATTATATAGCATTAAACTTCTATTCTGCATGGTATCCTATTTTTGAAGATTATGATATGGAAATAGCAAAGAAGGTAACAGTAAAGAATATTAGTGATTTTACTGTTGTAAAGGGAAGAAAGAATAAAGAAGATTGGGAATATGAAAGCAATGATTTTGATTGCAATATCTTAGCAGTTAAAGATTGGAATAGTATTTCTCTTGAAAACTTTAGTCCAAAACTTAATATATATTTCAATAATAGACAAATAGAAGAAGTTAAGGAGCTCTCTAAGTCATTTAGTAATATAATAAGTTATTTTACAGGACTCTTAGATGTAGAAAGTAATATTAATGGTACTTTTGATATTGTAATTCCAAGCTCGGATGAAGGGGGATATTGTAGAGAAGGGCTTATTGTATTAGGTGATTTGCCTAGTGATAGGATAGATGTAGATGATTTTCTTGCCCATGAATGTGGTCATATTTGGTCAACAGGGGCTGATGTAAACTCGTGGGAAGATTGGCTAAATGAAACTTTTGCTGAGGTATTATCATTAAGCTTTATTAAGAAGAAATACGGTGTTGAAGCGTATAAGAAGAGAATAAACGATATAAGAGAGATAGCTAAAAAATCTCCACAAATTAAAAGTGAAAATGGGGAAAGGCCAGATGGAGTTCACTTTAAAGGAACTTATTTAATGCATAGATTAAGTGAGATATTTGGTGAAGATACATTAATTGAGATAGTTAAGTTATTTGTTAGATTACAAAATAAAACAACGGAAAATTTATTAAGAGAAATAAAGTTAAAAGTTGGAACAAAAGTATCTAAGTTTATTGAAGAGAAATTAACAGAAAGATGAATAGTGTTTTTTAGTTAGTAATTTAAAAGCAGTTACAGGTAATAAATAAAATTATTCTTTTA
Source organism: Clostridium nigeriense (assembly GCF_050585245.1). Taxonomy (GTDB): domain Bacteria; phylum Bacillota; class Clostridia; order Clostridiales; family Clostridiaceae; genus Clostridium; species Clostridium nigeriense_A. Next base: position 489,292 of record NZ_JBNOOF010000001.1, on the reverse strand, counting down.
CATATAATATGCATATTATATTCAATTTAAAGAAATAAGAGGGAGTTTATTCAAATTCGTGTTTGTATTAAATTGTGAGCGATAAATAGGAATTTATCTAAGAATCTTAAGTATAACGAAATTAAAAAGCAGGTGAAAAAATGAAATTTGAGGTAATTAAGCTAACAAGTAAGTATTTAGATGAATGTGTGGATTTATTTATAGATACCTTCACAAGAGAGCCTTGGAATGATGAGTATGATTCTAAGGAGCAAGTGGAAAATTTCTTTATAAACCACATGAAGAATAATTATTTTCTAGGATATATAGGATTAATTGATGAAAAGGTTGTTACATTAAGTGTAGGTATGAAAAAGCCTTGGATAGCAGGGGTGGAATATTATATAGATGAATTCTGTATTGGTCATGAATTTCAAGGAAAAGGTATTGGAAGTATGTTCATTAAGAAAATAGAGGACTCATTGGCAGATGAAAATATTAATGGAATGATTTTAAATACTGAGAGGGGTTATCCTTCCTTTGAATTTTATATTAAGAATGGATTTAAAGTTTTAGGTGATTTGGTTGTTTTAGGGAAATAGTGGAGGAGAAAGTGATAAAATAAGGAATCAATTGGATTATATAATTTATTATATGTGTATAAAAAAGGAGAGAGAGTTATGATAAAAAAAATCCTTTATGCTTTACTTATTGGAGCTGGTGTTGGCTTAACAGGAACATTCCTATATATTAATTTTAAAACACCCATAAAAATATTAGGTATTACGCTATCACTTTGTATGTTAATTAGTGGGATGCTTCTTAATTATAGAAGTAACCTAAAAAAATAAATTTCATTATCAAACTAATACATTGTATAAGTAAAAATCTTAATATATTACGAAGCAATTATTAAAAATGTGGTCTGAAAATTGAATTAAATATAATTGGGAAATATCATATAATCAATTATGGGTATAGTACTATTACGAATTATATAAATATAAAAAGGAGTAAGTAAAGTGTTAGTAGCTATTATGATATCATGTTTTTTATCTACACTAATATTTAGCTATTTGTTCTATTGGTTAAATAAAAGTAAATTTGGATTATTTAAACAAATTCAAAGTAAAATTGATACTTTGAATGAAAAGAAGAAAAATAAATTAAAATTAATTACGTACATTTTCGTGATTATAGTATTGTTTTTTTTATTACTAAATAATATAAATAGGATTATGATTGGGGTTATTGCAGGAATTATAATATCATTTAGAGATATATACTTTAGAAATACTTTTATAGATATTTTAAAAAATGATCAATAATTTTAAGATAGTATAAATCACTTAATAAATTTTATTTTTGAAAATTAAATATTTAGATATAAAAATAAGTACATGTAATTCATATATTTATATATACTGGAATAATCTATTAATAAAAAAGTTATATTAATGGAGGTATTTATATGGGGTACTATATTAGAGTAGAGCCTAATGTAGCAATTTATGTAGAGGATCTTAACCCATACGGAAATAAGACAATATTATTTTTACATGGTTGGCCTGGAAGTCATAAACTATTTGAGTATCAGTTTGATCAGCTTCCCAAAATGGGATATAGATGTATAGGAATCGATACTAGAGGCTTTGGTGATTCAAGTAAGCCTTATGAAGGTTATGACTATGATCGTTTGTCAGACGATGTTAGAAGTGTAGTTGACACATTAAAGTTAAAAGATTTTACAATAGCAGGACATTCAACTGGTGGAGCTATAGCTATTAGATATATGAGTCGTCATAGGGGATACGGAGTATCTAAACTTGCTCTTTTTGCAGCAGCAGCTCCTAGTCTTATTAAACGTCTAAATTTTCCATATGGTCTAGAAAAAGAAGTGGTGACTGATATTATTCAAGGAACCAATAATGATCGTCCTAAAATGCTAAGAGATTTTGGTGATATATTTTTCTTTCAGAATATAACACAACCATTTTCTGAGTGGTTCTTTCAATTGGGGTTACAGGCAGCAGGCTGGGCAACTTCAGCCATTGCAAATACTTGGATAGATGAAGTTCTATTTTCAGATTTAGGAACAATAAATGTACCTACTTTAATAATTCATGGTATTCATGATAAAGTTGTTCCATTTGAACTAGGTGAGATACAAAATAAAAGCATTAAAAATTCAAAACTTATACCATTTGAGTATAGTGGACATGCATCTTTTTATGATGAACGAGATAAATTTAACGAAGAATTGATGAAATTTATAGAAGAGTAAAGTTTTTGTTACTTAGAATTTTGCTTCGCAAAATTCTAAGTAGGAGTAACTTCGACTGACTAAATAAAAGATTCAGAGTCTTAGTTAAATTTTCTTTAATATAAAACTAATTAATAGATTTATTGAGGAAAATATTACTGAAATTATTAATACATTAGTTAAAAGTAAATTGTATTTAACCATATTTAAATAAGATAATAAGTTAAAATTAATGATATTAAATATCAATAATATTAAGAAGATAAATATAACACCAATAAATGCTCCTTTAATATCTGCTTTACTTAAAGAAATGTGAGAGCATATGCTAAATACTAAGTATAAAAACAAATAAAACTCTGGTCTTTTAAAATTTTCTAATGAAAATATATTTTTTAAAAATATAAATAAACCATTAGCACTTAATAAATCATTTGTAGATTCTAAAGAAGCTGGTACAAATATTTTAAGTAGCAAAATAATAAGTAAGCTTCCACATAGAATAGGTGCTATACCTATAAAAAAGTTACCTATTTGATGATATATATTCTTAGGATTATATGAATGATTAACATATCCTAAAGTTCCATCTCCATTATTAGCTTGAAAGAATTTAACTTCTTTAATTTTATGTCCAAATAACTTAGCCACAATAAGGTGGCTAAGTTCATGAACTGGAACTCCAACGATACCTGTAACATAAATAGCTTTTTTACCAAACTTTTTTTGGTAGTTATTCATAGAAGTATTTCTTAAAAGACCAAGGACTAGCCCAATAATAACTATAGCACCAGTAAACCAGAATAAATCTACTAATGTCTTTATTAATATATTTTCAATTTTCATAAGTTAACGTACTCCCTTTTTATAATTTCCATCCTTCAGTTTTGAAGTTATAAATTAATTGTTAAATTAAATTTTATAATAATATTATATTTTAGTCCAATCTTTTAATGAGATTAAGTGATTTTATATTAAAAAATTTTATATAATAATGTTTATATTACAAAAATGTAAGGTTTATGTTATATACTTCAATGGATGTAGGATAAGAATAATAATACAATAGTCCTATAGTAAGAAATAGGAGGATTAATTATGGGAAAAGAAATATTAAGAGTAGATAATATAGAAAAGTACTATGGTAGAAAAGGAAATATAACTAAGGCCATAGACAATATAAGCTTTACTGTAGAAGAAGGAGAGTTTGTTGGAGTGATGGGTGCTTCAGGAAGTGGTAAGACTACACTCTTAAATTGTATATCAACTATTGATAAAGTAAGTAGTGGACATATTTATATTTCTGGAAATGATATTACAAAATTAAATTCTAAAAAAATATCAAAATTTAGAAGAGAAGAGTTAGGTTTTATATTTCAAGATTTTAATTTACTAGATACATTAACAGCTTATGAAAATATAGCTCTTGCCTTAACTATAATGAGAGTTAATCATAAGGAAATAGATAAAAGGGTTAGGGATATAGCTAAAAAGCTAAATATAGAAGAGGTTTTAAATAAATATCCTTATGAGATGTCAGGTGGACAAAAACAAAGAGTTGCATCAGCAAGAGCAATTATAACTAAACCTTCGTTAATACTTGCAGATGAACCAACAGGAGCATTAGATTCCAAAGCAGCAAAAATGCTACTTGAAAGTATGGAAGACTTAAATGAAAACTTAAATGCAACTATTATGATGGTTACTCATGATGCATTTTCAGCTAGTTATGCAAGAAGAATTTTGTTTATTAAAGATGGTAGGATATTTAATGAATTAGTAAGAGGAAATGATTCAAGAAAGGAATTTTTCGATAAGATAATTGAAGTTATTACACTTCTTGGAGGTGATCAAAATAATGTATTCTAAGTTAGCTTTTAGGAATTTAAAAAGAAGTTTTAAAGATTATGCAATTTATTTCCTAACATTAGTTTTTGGTGTTTGTATATTTTATACATTTAACTCAATACAATCTCAAAGTATTATGCTTGAATTAAATGAAGTTCAAGCAATGGCCTTTGAGCAAGTAGATCAAATAATGGGTTTTGCATCAATATTTGTATCATCTGTATTAGCATTTTTAATTGTTTATGCAAATAATTATTTAATAAAGAGAAGAAAAAAAGAGTTCGGAATATATATGACTTTAGGTATGGATAAAGGTAATTTATCTACAATTATATTTTTGGAAACCTTATTAGTAGGTATAATATCTTTAGTAGTTGGTTTAGGAATAGGCATTATTTTATCTCAAGGATTATCAGTATTAACTGCTAAAATGTTTCAAGTTAACTTTCTTAAATTTAAATTTGTTTTTTCATATAATGCAATGATAAAAACTTTAATGTCCTTTGGAATTATTTATATATTGGTTCTTATGTTTAATTCAATATCTATTAGAAAGATACAATTAATAGATTTATTAAACTCCTCAAAGAAGAATGAAAATATAAAAGTAAGAAATGTTTGGATTTCTGTAATTGTATTTATAGTAAGCTTAATAATGGTTGGATCAGCTTATTATATTGTACTAGACAAAGGAGCTTCAACTGTAGGAATTAATGTGAATGGAACAAGTATTTTGCTTGGAGCTGTTGGGACGTTTTTATTCTTCTTCTCATTGTCAGGATTTTTATTGAAACTTGTTCAATCAAAGAAAAAATTCTATTTGAAGGATTTAAATATGTTTGTATTAAGACAAATTAATAGTAAAATTAATACAGTTTTTGTTTCAATGTCCTTTATATGCCTATCTTTATTCGTAGGTATATGCATGCTTGCAGGAGGTCTTGGAATTAATAGTGCTATAAATGCTGAATTAAAAGATCTAACTCAATATGATGAGACAATTTGGAGTTTTGAAGGTGTAGATATAGAGGAATATTTAAATGAGAGAAATGTTGATATAAGAGATTACTCAAAGGACTATGTTAGTTATATAAATTATAAAGGAAACCTTAAATATAGTGATTTATTATCTGAAAAAGATATAAATAAATCAAAGGATTTGTATCCTATTGCAACAGATACTGAAGTTCAAATTATTCCATTAACAAAGTTTAATGAAATATTGGAAATGGCTAATAAGAGTCCTATAACATTAAATGATGGAGAATATGCCTTATTTTCGGATATAGATAGTTTAATAAATCCTCTAAATAATGCATTAGAGGATAATAGAGAAATTAATATCAATGGTAATATTTTAAAACCAGGTATTAAGAAGGCGATAGAAGTAGTAGCTTATAATCAAATGATGAAAAGCAATCTTTGTACTATAATAGTAAAAGATGATATTGTTAGTGGACTTACTCCATGGACATCATATTTAAATTTTAATTATAATCAAGATAATGGAAATGTTATTAATGAAAAACTAAATATTATTAGAGAAGAAGCTATAAAGGAAAAGGAAAATCTATTGTATTCTATTACGAAAGAGGAATTAATTGCAGGTTCTACTAGTACTGGTGCTATAATATCTTACTTAGGAATATATATCGGAGGAATATTCTTAATTGTTTCAGCCGCAGTATTAGCTTTACAACAGTTATCAGAATCTACAGATAATATTTCAAGATATAATTTATTAAAGAGGATAGGTGTAGATGAAAAGATTATTAATAAGTCTTTATTAACTCAAATAGCTATTTACTTTTTAATGCCTTTATCATTAGCTTTAATACACTCAATAGCAGGATTGGAATTTTCAAAAAGAATTATAACTTTATTTGGTAGTATAAGTATTATGAAAAATATTTTAATTGCTTTATCAGTACTAGTAATAATTTATGGAGGATATTTTATTGCTACTTATTTAGGGGCAAAAAAGAATATTAATAATATAATTTAATAATTTATAATTATAGGAGAGCTTTATAAGTTCTCCTTTTATTATTTTAAATATGTACTTGAAAATATTTCTCAGAGGTTTATAGTTATATAATAAGAATATAAAATAAACATTTGAGAGGAGGCACTGAAATGAATATAAAATTAAGTGCATTAGATCAATCTCCTATAAGAGAAGGTTCAACAGCTACAGAAGCATTGACTAATACTATAATTCTTGCTCAAGAGCTAGAAAAGTTAGGATATTATAGGTTTTGGGTATCAGAACATCATGATACAAAGAGTTTAGCAGGATCAAGCCCGGAAGTACTTATTTCAAGTATTGCAGCAAAAACAAATAAGATTAGGGTAGGTTCAGGTGGTGTTATGTTACCTAATTATAGTCCATATAAGGTTGCTGAAAATTTTAAAGTTTTAGAGGCATTATATCCTAATAGAATTGATTTGGGATTAGGTAGAGCACCTGGTGGTATGCCATTAGCAACTAAGGCTTTAATGCAGGGAAGAAGTATTTTCAGTGATGATTATGAGGAAAAGGTATTAGATTTAGTAAGATATATTTATGATATAGTTCCCGATAATCATGAATTTAGTGGACTTAAAGCAACTCCATCAATTAATACTTATCCAGAAATTCACATACTTGGCTCTAGTGGGGGAAGTGCAGGACTTGCAGCAGGTATTGGTGCATCTTATGCCTATGCCCAATTTATAACTGGAGGTATGGGAGTTAGTTCTGTTAATTGGTATAGAGATAATTTTAAAAAATCTATTGTATCTGAAAGTCCTAATACTATTATTTGTAGTTTTGTTATTTGTGGAGAAACAGAAGAAGAGGTTAATAATCAAGTAGCAGTTATGGATTTAACATTGCTTTTAGTAGAGATGGGAAAATCTTTAGGAGTACCAACTTTAGAAAGAGCATTAGCATATGAGTATTCAGAAGCTGAAATGCAAATTGTTAATAGAAATAGGAAAAGGATGATAGTTGGAACTCCGGATAAGGTTAAAGAACAAATTGTTAATATGAGTAAAATTTATAATACTAATGAATTTATGATAATTAATTTAAATACAGACTTACAAAATAAAATAAAGTCTTACAGATTAATAGCTGAAGCCTTTAGGGAATAACTTTTTACAAATTCCTTTCTTCAGTTTTAAAGTACACATATTAATTTTTCAAATGATTTGGAACCTAGAAACAGAACAAAAATTCATAATTCCGAGAAATGAGAAATTATTACCTTTACTTCTTTTTATAATATAAAATTTTATGGTAGTATATTATATATAATAAAAGTATTTTAAGGAGGACTCATATGAAGGTTTTAATTACTAATGATGATGGTATAAATGCAAGGGGAATATTAGAATTAGCAAAAGAGATTTCAAAGAAACATGAAGTTATAGTTGTAGCACCTAGGGATCAAAAAAGTGCATCTAGTCATTCTATTTCAATTCATAATCCAATAAGAATCAGAGAAGAAAAGTTAGATGAAAAATTTAAATCATATAGTTTAGTTGGAACTCCTGCTGATTGTACCCAAGCTGGGTTATCATTATTATGTAAAGATATAGATTTGGTTATATCAGGGATAAATAGGGGGTTAAATTGTGGTACAGATATATTATATTCAGGAACTGTATCAGCAGCAGTAGAAGGAGCAATTTATAATGTACCATCTATTGCAATTTCTATGGAAGTAGATTGGGAGAGATATGATGAGGATTATACAAAAGCAGCTAAATGGATAAGCAAAGTTGTAGATATAGCTGAAAATAACTATTTAAGAAATGATGTTGTTTTAAATGTTAATGTACCAAATGTAAATGAAGATGAAATCAAAGGAATTAAGGTGTGTAAGCTTGGAAAGTCTACATATAAGAATAGTTATGTATTATTAGAAGAAGATGATGATATGGTTTATGAAATTAAAGGAACAAGAAATGATATATGTGAAGAAGATTCAGATCTTTATTTCTTATCAAAAGGGTATGTTACATTAACTCCATTGCATTTTGATTTTACGAATTTCAAGATTATAGATGAGGTAAAAAATATATTTGAAAATTAGGTGATGTATGGGCACTAAAAAACCTTAAGTTTTTTAGTGCCCTATAACTGAGACAGCCTATTTTTTCCTTTCTTCTGATATAATATCTTTATTTTCTTCAATATATTGTAATAAGGATCTACTTATAGCCTTTGCTACAGCTTCTTGGCCTCTATCGGATTTTAAATATTTTTCATCATATGAATTACTTAAAAATCCTAATTCAACTAATACAGGGATATTTTTATTTAATTCTAAAACTGCTAAAGCATCATCTTTACTTTCATAAGTTTTTAAACCTCTATCTTCTGTATAATTTAATTCTGTTAAAGTATTTTGAATAGTTTGTGCTAGGTTTTTGCTATTTTCATCATTATTCTTATACCAAGTTTCAATTCCCTTGGAATCCTTATTATCATGATTACTGTTACAGTGAATAGAAATAAATAAGTCTGCTTTAAATATTTCAGATATTTTTATTCTTTCCTTTAAGCTATCATTAGCAGTTTCAACCCCGGGAAGTAAATCATTTGTTCTTGTATAAATTACCTTGATTTCATTTTCTTCTAGTATCTTACCAAGCTTCAATGAAATATCTAAGACTATGTTTTTTTCAAGAGATCCTGAGGATCCTTTAGCCCCTGTATCCCAATCTCCATGACCTGGGTCTATACAGACTATAGTTTTATCTTCATCATTAGAAGAAAATGCAATTTTTTTATTAACGTAATTTTTATTATTCATCAATAAAATAAGTGATAATATGCAAATTCCGCTTAATATAATACATAAGCGAAATATTAATTGCCTTTTTCTTTTACGTTTATATAGGAGTTTTCTTTTGTGTGTAATATCAAATTTTGGCTTTTCCATAACATACTCCTCTTATTTTATATATATTCTACATAATATAATTATACTAAGAGAAATAATATTTGTAAATAAATGGAAAAAATAAGTGACATATCATTAGTTGATAATATAGAAAGATTGATATAAACTATAATAAAGGAGGAAGGTCTATGCCTAAGATTTTACAAAATCCAAGAGAAACAATATTAAAGGAAGGATATGCATTATTAGAAGAAAAAGGATATAAAAGCTTTAGTATGAGAGAATTAGCTAATAGATGTGAAATAGGCCTTGGAACAGTTTATAATTATTTCGAAAATAAAATGGCTATAGTAGGAGAAATATTTAGCTCTACTTGGAATGAAATAATAGACAATTTAAAAACTGTTAAAGATAAGGATATATCCTTTGAAGAAAAAATAAAATTAATTTATCTAGGGTTAGAAAAATTTCTAGTATATCATAAAGAAGTATTTTTTGAGTTGACAAAAGAGGAAAAAACTATAGAAAATAAGAAATCTTATTCGTGTACTAAATATGATGTATTAGATGAGTTATATATAATAGTTGATGAAATAATAGATTTACATAAAGATACTAAAGATATAACTATGAATATAGAAACTAGAAAGTTAACTTCGTTTTTAATAAACAATATGATAGCTATATCTATGAAAAACACTGAATTTTCTATAGAAGATTTATTATATATAGTTGGAAATAAATTGTAAAGGAGAAATTTTAGTATTATGAATTGGTTGAATAAGCTAGAGAGAAAAATAGGAAAATTTTATATAAGAAATTTAATGTTAATTATAATATTTGGTACTGCACTTGTTTATGGTTTTACACTCTTAAGTGGAGATAACACATTAATTAATAATATTGAATTAGTACCATCTAGAGTAATGGAAGGAGAAGTGTGGAGACTTGTAACCTTTATATTTGTTCCAACAAGTAGTGGTATAATATCTTTTATGTTTTCTATGTATTTTTATTATTTAGCAGGAACCGGATTAGAGCATGAATGGGGAGAGTTTAAGTTTAATTTATATTACTTAATTGGAATGCTTGCAACTATAGTTCTTTCAATGATAACAGGTGGAACAGCAACAGGAACATATATTAATCTTTCGCTATTTTTAGCTTTTGCTAGGATTTATCCTAACTTCGAAATTTTATTATTCTATATAATACCTATCAAGGTTAAATATTTAGCTATTTTTAACTGGGTTATTATAGGCTTTAACTTCTTATTTGCAGGTTCTTTTGCTGGAAGAATATTGATTTTAATTCCAATAATTAATTTTTTCATATTCTTTGGAAAGGATATATTTACTGGAACGAAGAGTGGAGCAGTTAATTATAAAAGGCAACAAAAGTTTAAATCACAAGTAAGACAAAGAGAAATACTTCATAAATGTGAAATTTGTGGAATAACTGAAAAAGATGATCCTAAAATGGAATTTAGATATTGTTCTAAGTGTTCAGGAAAAAAGTGTTATTGTATTAACCATATAAGAAATCATGAGCATAAATAAAAATTAGTAAAATATATAAATAGTGTTTAAGGCAAAGGTATTTAGAAATACTTTTGCTTTTTTAATTTATAGAAAAATACAAATTAAGGCTTTGCTTAAAAAATAAGAGGCGTAATCGTTTTAATATTTAATAATCAAGAATAATTATTAAGTGATAGTAATAGTAATTATTAATTAAATATAGTATAATGAAATTAAATAAAATGAATAATAATTTAAAATATAGATAAGTTTTATTGATAAGAAGGGAATAAAAATGGAAAGTAACGATTTAAAAAAGATATATGATAATCCTATGTATATAAGATATATAGATAATCCAAGTAATGAATTAATATTAGAAGCTGTTAAGAAAAATGGTTTAGCAATAAGATATATAAATAACCCAACAAAAGAAATGAAGGAAGTTGCAATTAAAAATAATCCTTTATCAGTTGAATATATTAATGATTTAGAAGAAGATAATGCAGTATTAGCTGTTAAATTACTTTGGAATTCATTAAAGTATATTAAAAATCCAACAGATAAAGTTAAGCTAGAAGCCGTAAATGCAAAAGGATGGGCCATTCAATTTATAGCAAATCCTACAGAGAAAATGCAATTAAAGGCAGTTTCAAAGGATTATGATTCGATTAAATATATAAAAGAACCATCAGAAGAAGTTCAGTTAGCTGCCATAAAGAAATATTGGGCTGCTATAAAGTTTATAGATAATCCTACTTTAGAAGCAAGAAGAGAAGCAATTAAGGGGAATGAAGAAGCAATTAATTATATTAACTTTAATTTAGATGAATTAAGAGTTTTAGTTGGAGATAATATAAAGGTTGTTAAATATGTATATGATTCTATTGATGTTGATTTTGTAGTTAATGTAGTTATAGACAAGGTTAAAGAAGAGTCAGTTGATGAAAAGTATATAAAGGATTTTTTAGAGCTTGAAATATTGGAAATGGATAAGATAAATTTTATTAAAGAATATGGAAGTAAAAAGTCTAAAGTTTTATTAGTTGATTATAAACTTTCAAGATAAAAAGAGGTGAGAATATGAAGTTTTCAGAAGCAATAAGTACTGTGGAATTAGTTATAGAATCAGGATGTGTTCCATTAATAATAGGTGAAGCTGGTATAGGTAAGACTTCCTTAGTTAAAAGAATATGCAATAAGGATAATTATTATTTAGTTAATATAGATGCTAATCTTTTAAAAGAAGGTGAAATTGGAGGACTTCCAATAGTTGAAGGTGGAAGAACTAAATATGCAACTCATTACAAGCTTATAGAAATTGAAAAGGCAGTATCAGATAACAAGTATAATGGTGTTTTATTATTTATAGATGAACTTAATAGATGTGAACATGCTGTTCAACAAGAACTTATGAATCTAATATTAAATAGAGAGATTAATGGATATAGATTACATGATAATGTAAAAATAGTAGCTGCAATGAACCCATCAAATAAATATGATGGCTTTGAAGATAGTGATTATCAAGTTGTAGATATGGATAAGGCCCAAGAAGACAGATTTGTTTGGATTCAATTAACTTCAGATATAAAAGAATGGATAAAGTGGGCTATGAGTGGAGAAGCAGATGTACATGATCATATAATTGAATTTTTATCAAATTTTCCAGAGTATTTAAATGTACCAAATTCAAATGAATCTATAAATGCCACTCCAAGAAGTTGGGAGAGAGTTGCAAAGGCCTATAATGTATATTTAAAAAATACAGAGATATACCCAATAGATATATTTTATAACGTAGTTAAGGGTAATCTTGGAATAAGTATAGCTACTGATTTTATTAATTATATTAAGAATATAAAAAATCCGTTAATTAAGCCTGAAGATCTTTTCTCTTATATGATATTACCAATAGAAGTAAAGGAAGAAGTAAGAGGAGAAAGCCATTCAAGACTTTATATATTGGCTAAAAACTCTCTACGATATTTAAGTGAAAATAATAATGAAGTAAATAGAAAGCTATTTTCAGATTTACTAACTTGTTATCCAAAAGATTTAAGACTTGGGATTATGAAAGAAATAAAAGGTGACGTAAAAGAAGAGGTGTACATGGATTTATTAAATGAGGATATGTTCTTAGATGCCTTCTTTAGTATTTATGAATAGGAAGAATGATTATGGTATTTGAAGAAAAAAGAGATAATTTATTAAAGCAAGCCCTAGAAATAAAAGAAAATGGAAAAGTATATAGTAGCTTTGAAAGAGAGTTTTTTTCTTTAGTTGAAAATATAATTATAGATATGCTTGAGGGAGAAGATAGCTTTTTTGGACAATTTTTAGTAAGGATAGAAAGAAGCATTAGGTTTAATATTACTTGGCCGTTAGCTACTGTTCCAAAGATGCAAGGATTTAAGATGTATTTTAATCCAGTACTTTTCCTTTATTATGATAAAAGGGAAATGCAAGCCTTATTTAAACATGAAATTTATCATATAATGTACGGGCATCATGAAAGAGAAAGAGTACTTAAAAATAAATATACAACAATGGCTGTTAATTTAGCTTTAGATATATCTATAAATCAATTTATAAAAAATCTTCCTATGGATAGTTATAAGCTTGAAAGAGTTAACTTGGAATATGGGTCTAACCTTCAAGAAGACAAACCTATAGAAGTATATGCTGAACAAATAGAAAAGGCTATTAAATCAAAGTTGACTCAAAGTATAAAGAATGAAAAAAATGATTCTATTGGTGATATGATAGATTTATCAAAGGCTCATGATGTATGGGAAGAAAGTAATTTAAATAAGGATTCCATAAGAGATATAACTAAGAAAACTGCAATAAGTTCTTATAATGGTAAGGCACCAAAAGATATAGTAGGAATAATAAATGCTTATTCAGAAAAAGCAGAGATATCATGGCAAGATGCTTTAAAAAAAGTTATTCCATCTTTAAGAGCAGGTGAAAGAAAAACTATTATGAGAAGAAATAGAAGGCAACCAGATAGATTAGATTTAAGAGGAACACTACCTAATAATGTCCCAGAAATAATAGTTGCGTTAGATATAAGTGCTTCTATGAGTGAGAAGGAGTTTAATAAAATATTAATAGAAGTTCTTGAAATAACTAGGACTAGAACTAACAAGATCACTGTAATTGAATGTGATAATGAAATAAGAAGAATATATGAGATAAAATCTAAAAATGATATTAAAAAAAGATCAGCAAAAAATGGAGCTACAAAGTTTTCACCAGTATTTAGATATATAAAAGAAAATAAATTAAGAAATTCAGTACTTATATATTTTACAGATGGAATAGGGGAAAAAGAATTAGAAGTTAGGCCTTTTAAACCGAATACTATTTGGGTATTAACTGGAGAAGATGAATTATCATTAGAAAATCCATATGGAGAGATTAAGAGAATTACTACTAAAGCTGAAAAAGGCGAGGGTGGTACCGCTGGATTAGATATGATAAAAGAATATCAGCAGGACCATGGAAGATACTTTTAGGAGCTGCCTTTTAGGCAGCTCAAATAAAAAATTAATATTTTTCATTAGGTAATAGCTACTAAATCCCCTAATACTATAAATACTAGAAAATATGAAGAAATTATGATATAATGATATTTATGTGGGGGTGTTTTATGAAATCTTACAAAATAAGTAAAAATAATAGTGTTATTTTAATAATTTTTGTATTGTTGGTTAGTTTGATTATAAACGTTTACACTTCAATTATGAATTCAAGGTATAAGGTATTGATAGGGAAAGAAACCTATAAGAGTGTAGAAGAAATTAGAAATAGAAATGAGAGTTCCTTGACTACCTTAGATCAATGTATAAAAGCTAAAAGTGTTAGTAATGAGGAATTATTATCATTATATAAAAATTATAGTTCTATATCAGAAGAATTCATCAATTTGTGGTCAAACTATATGAATTATGGTAAAGAAGAAATTATATCTTTAAATAATAAATCTAAAAAATCTAACGAAGTACCTAATGAGGTATATACAAGAATTGAGAGTTTATTATTTGAATACTTGAGTTTAGAGATGAAAAATCATAATGAAAAGATTATTCTAGATGGAGAAGTTTTAGCTAACTTTACGGCTATATATAATATGGCAAATGAGTTAAATGATTATTATAAAGAATTCAATGAAACAAATCTTAAAGGTGTGGATATAGACAAAAAGGAAACTACATATATTAAAAATCATTATTGGTTAGATATTCTAAAAGGTATAAACTCTATAATGGACTCTTATGTAAATTATGAGTTTACAGTTAAACAATAATAGTCGAGATTAAAAAACTATAGAATAAATAGTTTTTTAATCTCCTTTTTTCTTTATTTTGTGATATATTAATTATATAAATATAACAAATAATACTATGTAAAAAATATTATTAATTAAATATAGTATTAAGGAGGTAGGAAATGAATTTAAATAGAAATGATTTATGTTGGTGTAATAGTGGTAAAAAATATAAGAAGTGTCACTTAGAATTTGATGAAAAACTTGAGCATTTAAAAGCAAATGGATATGAAGTACCAACAAGAGATATGATAAAAAATAAAGAACAAATTGAAGGTATAAAGGAAAGTGCTAAAATTAATAATGCAGTATTAGATTTAGTACAAGAAAAAATTAAATTAGGAATGAATACTGAGGAAATTAATAAATTAGTTCATGATTTTACTGTTAATAGTGGAGCTATACCTGCACCATTAAATTATGGTGGATTTCCTAAAAGTGTTTGTGTATCTATTAATGATGTAGTTTGCCATGGTATACCAAGTGAGGAGACTATTTTAATGGATGGTGATATAGTTAATGTTGATGTATCAACTATCTATAATGGATATTATTCAGATGCTTCTAGGATGTTTATGATCGGCAATGTAAGTGAAGAGGATGAAAAGCTAGTTAGAGTTGCAAAAGAATGTTTAGATAAGGGATTAGATGCAGTAAAGCCTTGGGGATTCTTAGGTGATATTGGAGCTGCTATACAAGAACATGCAGAATCAAATGGATTTTCAGTAGTTAGAGCTTTTGGTGGTCATGGTGTTGGAATAAAGTTCCATGAAGATCCTTTTGTAGCTCACGTGGGTGAAAGAGGAGAAGGAATGGTTTTAGTACCTGGAATGGTATTTACTATTGAACCTATGTTAAATCAAGGTGACTATGAAGTATTTATAGATGAAGATGATGATTGGACAGTATTTACTGAAGATGGTGGATATTCTGCACAATGGGAGTACACAGTTTTAGTTACTGAAGATGGAGCAGAAATTATTTCTTGGTAATATTAAATTAATTAAAAAAACTCAAGCCTAAAAAGCTTGAGTTTTTTTTATTATGTTATGAAATTAGTGACATCCGCCACCACAAGATCCACATCCACCTTCAACTTCAATAACAGGTTTTAGAGATAATCCTCTTCCTTCATTTTCATCAGTTGAAAGTAACTTAAATCCGCCAAATTCATCTATTAATTTTTCTTCTACAACGAAAACTAAATCATTTACCTTTTGAGTAACGTCTCCATCTCTTGCTTCATCAACAGATATATTAAAAGCAGGACCGCTACAACCAAATCCAGCTAAATTGATTCTAATGCTATAGTTATCAACTTCATTTTCGTCTAAGAATTCTTTAAATTCTTTATATGCTTCTTCGCTTATTAAAATTTTATCCATATTTACACCTTCTATTTCTAAATGATAATTTATATCACTAGTATAACATAGTAAGATTAAATAGCAAGAGTTTTTTAGTACAAAATATAGTAAATTTTAATAAATAGTTATTGTCTTTAGATTATATCATAAATATAATAGTTATTATAAGCAGATAAAGACTTATTTAGAAGGGATGTTTTTATTTTGAAACCGTATGATAAGAATTACTTAAATGAAAAAATAAATGAATATAATAATTTAATATCTTTAGGTAGGGTTGGAAATTTTGAAATAAAAAAATTGAATAATAATAGTGAGTATATAGATGGATATATGTATAGAAAAAAAGATAGAATAAACTTAAATGTTTTGGAGTTACATGGTCCTAATAATATTTGGATGAGGATTTCTCCTATAGAAATAGAAAGTTCATACATGTTTATTAAGTATGCAAAAGGAAAAGTTGGGGTAGTAGGGTTAGGACTTGGATATGTAGTTCAAGAGCTAGCTAAAAAGCAAGATATAGATGAAGTGATAGTCTATGAAATAGAAAAAGATATTATAGATTTATACTATTTAAACTTTAAAGAAGATAAGAAAATAAAGATAATAAACAAAGATGCTTTTGAAGTGGAAGGTGAAGAATTCGATTATTTTTATGTAGATATTTACGAATATAAATTTGATTATAGAGTTGTTGAAGATTACGAAAAGTTTAATAATATTCATAAAATTAATGAATATCTATTCTGGGGAATAGAGCATTTTCTTTTAAGTTGCAAATATGAAGAAATTGTTTGGGTGTATGTGCCTGAACTTTGGATGGAAATGAGTAAGAAAATATTCTCAGCATTGCAAGAAGCAGATTTATTAAAGTGCTACAGACAGTTAGATGAAAACTTGGTAAGTAAAGTATTAAGTAGATTTAAAGTTCTTTTAGATGAATAAAAAAAGGGCAATAAGCCCTTTTTTATTTAACAACTATATTTACTAATCTTCCTTTAATAACTATAACTTTAACTATATTTTTACCTTCAGTTGCAGCTACAATATTTTCATTAGCTAATGAAGCAGCTTTAATGCCTTCTTCATCTAAATCAGTTGGAACGTTTATCTTAGCCTTTATTTTCCCATTAACTTGAATTGCAATTTCAACTTCATCCTTAATTAAAGCCTTAGGATCAAACTCTGGCCATTTTTGATTGAAAATTGAGTACTCAAGTCCTAATAAACTCCATTGTTCTTCAGCAAAATGAGGAGCAAATGGTGCTAAAATCTTTAAGAAGTCAATACAAGAATTTTTTAAGAACTCTAAGTTTTTAACATCTTCTTGTAGATATTTAGATAAAGCATTTACAAATTCCATCATTCTTGCAATTGCAGTATTGAATTGCATTTTATCAGCATCTTCAGTAACTCCTTTAATTGCATTGTGTAACCAGAATTTTAATTCTTTTTCTGCTTTATCAACAGTAGTTTTATTATTTTCACCTTTTTCTATTGCTTCTCTAGCTATTTCTAGATATCTTTCAATTCTATCTACGAATCTTGCAACAGATTTAAGTCCATCATCACTCCAAGCTCCGCCTTCAACATAAGCAAAACCAAACATTAAATACATTCTAAATACATCTGAGCCATATTCTGAAATATAATCATTTGGAGATATAGTATTTCCTTTAGATTTACTCATCTTTAATCCATCTGGTCCTAAAATTAATCCTTGGTGAGTTAGAGATTTAAATGGTTCATCAAAATCTAGGTATCCCATATCTCTTAAAGCCTTAGTAATAAATCTAGCATATAATAAGTGCATACAAGCATGCTCAGGGCCACCAACATATTTATCTACTGGAAGCATTTTGTTTACTATATCTTTATCAAAAGCTTTTTCTGAGTTTTTGCTATCTGGATATCTTAATTGATACCAAGATGAACAAACGAAAGTATCTAAAGTATCTGCTTCTCTCTTAGCAGGTTTTCCACACTTTGGACAAGTTGTATTTATAAATTCATCACATTTAGCAAGTGGTGATTTCCCATCTGGAGCAAATTCAACATTGTATGGAAGCTCTACTGGTAATTGACTTTCAGGAACAGCAACAGTTCCACAGTCTTCACAGTGAACTATAGGAATTGGAGCACCCCAATATCTTTGTCTAGATACTAGCCAATCTCTTAATCTATAATTAACTTTTGAAGAGCCTAAACCAATTGAAGATAATTTTTCAACAATTTTTTCTTTTGCTTCTTCTGTAGTTAATCCATCAAATTCTCCAGAGTTAACTAGTTTACCGTATTCGCAATATGGTAACTCATTATCTTCACCATTTTTGCTAGTTATAACTCTTTCTATAGGAAGATTAAACTTGCTTGCAAAAGCAAAATCTCTTTCATCATGAGCTGGAACAGCCATAACAGCTCCAGTACCATAAGTAGCTAAAACATAATCGCCTACCCATATAGGTACTTCCTTATTATTTATAGGGTTAATTGCGTAAGAACCTGTAAATACTCCAGTTTTTTCTCTAGATAAAGATTGTCTTTCTATATCTGATTGTTTTTTAGCTTCTTCCTTATAATCTTCAACGGATTCCTTATATTCTGTAGTAGTTAACTCATCAACTAATGGATTTTCAGGTGCTAAAACAACATAAGTAACTCCGTTTAAAGTATCAACTCTAGTAGTAAATACATCAAATTTAATGTCTGAATCTTTTACTTTAAAAGTAACTTCAGCACCAGTAGATTTTCCTATCCAATGTTTTTGCATAGCTACTGTTTTTTCAGGCCAATCTAAAGTATCTAGCTTTTGTAATAATTCATCAGCATAATCAGTGATTTTTAAGAACCATTGAGTTAAGTCTTTCTTAGTTACTTCAGTTGAGCATCTTTCACAAAGACCTTCAACAACTTGTTCGTTTGCTAAAACTGTATTACAAGAAGGACACCAGTTTACAGGAGCTTTTTTTCTGTAAGCTAATCCTTTTTCATATAGTTTTAAGAATACCCATTGAGTCCATTTATAGTAATCAGGGTTACAAGTTATAACTTCATTTTCCCAATTAAACATAGCTCCCATAGCTCTTAATTGCTTTTCCATAGTTTCAATGTTTTTATCAGTTGAATCTTTTGGATGAATTCCAGTTTTTATTGCAAAGTTCTCTGCTGGAAGTCCAAAAGCATCGAAGCCCATAGGTTGAAATACATTATATCCTTGCATTCTTTTCATTCTAGCCCAGGAATCAACAGGTCCGTAGTTAAACCAGTGACCAGCATGTAATTGACTTCCTGAAGGATACGAGAACATTTCTAGAACGTATAATTTTTCTCCTTCTTTATTTGGGTCGAATTTATAAAGATTAGTTTCTTCCCACTTATCTTGCCATTTTTTATCAATGGAAGTTCCATATTTAGCCATAATCAGTCCTCCTATAAAATAACATTTGTAAAAAATAATATAAAAAATCCCTCATCTCAATTAAGAGACGAAGGATATATTCGCGGTACCACTCTTATTAGAAAATAAAATTTTCTCACTCAAAATTATAACGGGGGTATCCCGTACTTGTTTTTAACAAGTAAGCTCCTAGGCAAGTTCTTATAATTTATACACTGTTTCGCAGCAACCAACAGTTCTCTTGAGTATAGGGATTATAGTACTACTCCTAATCATAGCAATAAATATATAATTTTAATATAACCAATTATATATTTTATTATAATATAAGTCAATGTTTAGGTAAAAGTAAAATAATATTTTATTAATAAAATTATATTATATAATTGTATATGTTGTATATATTATATAATAAAGAGAATATAAATGGAGGTTAAATATGGATATTAAAGAATTAATAAAGGTTGATAACTGGGTTGTTATAGGAGATGTAAGTAATACATCTAAATATGCTTACAAGATTCTTAATAAATTTAAAGAAAAAGATTATGTTGTAAGCGGAGTTCATCCTAAGGGAGGCAATGAAGTTTATAAGAGCCTTAAAGAAGTTCAATATAAAATTAATGCTATAGACTTGTGTATAAATCCAAAACTAGGATTGGAATATTTAAAAGAAGCAAAAAGTTTAGGTATAGAAAATGTTTTAATTCAGCCAGGCGCTGAAAGCAAAGAAATATTAAGATACTGTAAGGAAAATAATATAAATGCTATAGAAAATTGTGCTTTAGTTCAATTAAGAAGTTTGTAATGTGTATTAACTTATAAAAAAGGGGAAGTTTTAATGTCTTGTTTGGGAAATATAATATGGATTATTTTTGGTGGCTTTTTTAATGCAATAGGATGGTTTGCGTTTGGATGCTTATGGTGTATAACTATAGTTGGTATTCCAATTGGATTACAGTGTTTTAAAATGGCAAGGCTTCAATTTGCACCTTTTGGTAAAGATATAGTCACAAATAATGATAGCAGTATCAGTTTATTTTTTAATATACTTTGGTTAATATTTGGTGGACTTGAACTTTGTATTGCAAATTTAATAAGTGCTTTTTTATTATGCATAACTATTATTGGAATCCCTTTTGCTATGCAATCATTAAAATTAGCTAAATTATCTTTAATGCCATTTGGAAAAGAGATAGTATAATGCAAAATTTAAATTTTCATTTTTGAATAGTAGTATATTTCTTATATCTATATTTACAATTAATGGGGTTTGTATAATAAAGAAATATATAGAAGGAGAAAGATTTTATGACTAAAGCTAAAATGAACTTAGGTGAGGGCTCTATAGGGAAACTATTAATAAACTTAGCATTTTCAGCAATTATAGCTCAAATTGTTAATGTCTTATATAACATAGTAGATAGAATATTTATTGGAAGAATGGCAAATGGAGAAATAGCTATGGCAGGAGTTGGAGTAGCCTTTCCATTACTAATGATTATTTCAGCCTTTTCAGCTCTTATTGGTATGGGAGGAGCTCCACTTGCAGCGATAAAAATGGGAGAAAAAGATAATGATGGTGCAGAAAAAATTATTAGTAATAGTTTTTCAACATTAGTTATCATTGGTGTTTTGTGTACAATTGTATTTTTAATTTTTAGAGAAAATTTACTATTTGCTTTTGGAGCTAGTGAAGCAACTATTGGATATGCAATGGAGTATTTAACTATATATTTATTGGGAACAGTATTTGTTCAAATAGCACTTGGTATGAATCCTTTTATTAACACTCAGGGATTCGCCAAAGTGGGAATGTACACTGTAGTTATAGGAGCAATTATAAATATTGTGTTAGATCCTATATTTATATTTGTTTTTGATTTAGGTGTAAGAGGTGCCGCTCTAGCTACAATATTATCACAATTTGTATCTGCAATATGGGTTTTGTTTTTTCTTTTTAGTAAAAAGAGCATTCTAAAAATTAGAAAGGAATATTTGATTCCAGACTTTAAAGTATTACTATCAATAGTTGCCTTAGGTGTATCACCATTTATCATGCAAGCTACTGAAAGCATAGTGTTAATTAGTTTGAATAATCAGCTTCAAATGTATGGAGGTGATTTAGCAGTAGGGGCAATGACAATAATGAGTAGTATAATGCAAATTGTTACACTACCTCTTTTAGGATTATCTCAAGGGGCACAGCCTATAATAAGTTATAACTTTGGTGCCCAAAATATAAAAAGAGTTAAAAGAACTTTTAAATTACTTTTGATTAGTTGCTTAGTATATACTATAACTATGTGGGCTTCACTAATGATATTCCCAGAGTTTTTTGTTGGAATATTTAATAAAAAGCCAGAATTAATTGAAATAACAGCTTGGGGTATGAAGATTTACTTTGCTGGAATATTAATTTTTGGTGCGCAGATAGCATGTCAGCAAACTTTCTTAGCATTAGGTCAAGCGAAGTTATCACTTATAATGGCTTTATTAAGAAAAATAGTATTACTTGTACCACTAATATTTATACTACCATCATTAGTAAGTGAAGGAAATAAATTAATGGCTGTATTATGTGCAGAGCCTATTTCGGATATACTAGCTGCTATAACTACAGTTATTGTATTTACTATATTCTACAAAAGGACTTTTACAAAAAATGTAGAAGATAATAGTAAGATAACATAATACTTATGTTTGGGGGCGAGGATTTTGAAGGATAATGAAAATAAAATTGTTTTTAAAGAAATAAGAACATATGAAGAAGCTTATTATTATAATTCTGATCCTATTAGTAGAAAGAACTATGATAATAGTAAAGAGAAAATAGTAAAAAAGGAATCTAAAATTAAATACGGCGTTCTAGAATTTATAGGCTTGGTTTTTGAAGGCGCTTTAGAAATTTTATTTTCCATATTAGATTAATAATAAAAGAAGAGGTTATTGTACAATGTATAATTTCCTTCCTTTAGCTCGGAAGTGCTTCTATTAATTTTAATATGACTTGGAGCATAGAAACGAAATAAAAATTCATAATTCCGAGTAAGGAGGAATTAGCATCTTGAGTTTGTAGAAGTAAATATGTTGTGTTAGGTCGACTTGGAGCTTGCGACGGAGAACCTAATATAACATATTTACTTCTTTTTTATATTTTTTTGTGAATTTTTTCTAAATAAAAAGAAATTAATAATGTTAATGCATAGTCAAAAACTAAAAAAACAATTTGAGCAATTATTACAAATAACCAAATGGGAAGTTTAGTTATTTCTATTGCAATAAAGGATTTAAATATGAAAAATGATATAAAAAATATTATATTAAAAAATATTATTTTTAATAGTATCTCTAAAGAAATTTTATTTATTTTTTCAATATAGTATTTTATTATACCGTAAATTCCAAAGAATAATATATATAGCATTATTATATTTATAGGAAGTGTAAAAAAACCTATAATAGATGAAGCTACATATACCAAAATAGCACTTTTCATTGATCCCCTTATTAATGCAATTGGTATTAATAAAGATGCTAGTGTAAGAATGCTTATTGTACTTATAGGTAATAGTAAATTTAAATATAAAATAATAATTGTAAGTGCAACTAAAGCTGCACTTAATGTAATTTCTTTAGCTTTCATATACTAAACACCACCTAATAAATTTAACAACATCCAATAAGGTCTCCACCCATACATTCACACATAGTATCTAAACAATAAAGATTCAGACAACAATCACAAGCATTTGTGGAAGAACCACCAGTAGTTCTATAATAATTACCACTGTAGGCTGAAGTTCTTTGATGTAAAGAATTTAAAGTTTGTCGATACTCAAAATTATTTGGGTCCATATTTACTGCAATTTGAATATGTTTAAGGCCTGCATCAAACCAACCTTTATTGGTTAAAACAAATCCATATAAAAAGTTCCATTCTGCATTTCTATTTTGAATAGAATTTAATCTGCTTTCAGCTTCAGCAAAGTTTCTATTTTGAATTAATCTTCTAATTTCTGAAAGAGCATAGCTATCATTTGAATTATTAGAATAGCTATTATTAGAAGTGCTGGAACTACTATATGAATTATTATAAGAATTACCATTATTTTTTGTTAACATATCATAAGCTGTATTAATTTCTCTCATTTTTTCTTCAGCTAAGTTTTTTAAAGGGTTATCACCGTATTGATCAGGGTGATATTGCTTAATTAAGTTTCTATATGCTTTTTTTATTTCTTCTTGACTTGCGCCAGGCTTTAATCCAAGAACTTCGTATGGGTTCATTATTTGACACTCCTTTTATCTTCTCTAGTATTATTTAAAATTCCTAAGTATTTATCCATCATACCTAGTTCTAACACATTTTTTAGTATATCTTCATTTCTCTTTAAAGGTAACTTTTCAAGGATTTCTTTACAATTATAAGAACAATTAAGTATAGTAAATTCTAATCTATCTTTTATTAAAGGTAATAGTTCATCATAGGATTTATTTTCACTATTGAATAAATAATTAATTGGATTAAACTTAGTATCTTTCATATCCTTTTTTAAATCATCAAAGGCATCAATTAAATAAATCCATTTTCCTAAAGTATATCCTAGACTATACAAATTATTTCTTAACTCATCACCATCATTTATTAACTTTTTAGGATAATTTTTAAGTATATTACCAACTATATCACTAAAGGGATGACATATCTCATCTATAGAAGAAAAATTTTTATTGTTTTCAAAATTTCTAAGATCTTTAAGATTAGATTTAATAGTATTATTTATAGCATCTATAGATTTATTTATTTTTTTTTGATAAGGATATAAGATTTTTTCAAGTACCTTGCTTTTTATATCATTATCATCTTCTATGTCATCTTTTATTTTATGATAATAAAGAGTTAAGTTCATTGCAGCAGCATATTGAAGAGCATCGTTATTCATAATAACAGGTTTTTTGTCCTTTGGGTGAACAATACAACGCTTAAGCTCAAAATTAGGTTCCTTAATAGATAAGGAATCTAGTAGTACTGCTAAAAATGTCATATCATAATTTAAAACCATTCTAGGTATATTACCTGCACCACTTTTTAAATGCAGGCATAATCCGCAATAATAACTTCTGAATTTTGCAAAGTCCTTTACTTTAAGTTCTGCTTTTAGAGGAGTTACGTATCCAAACAATAAAAAACACTCCTTAATATTAGTTTAGATTAATTATACAAAAATAAAATATCATTAACAATAATTTAAGAAAAAATTAGGAATTATTAAAAAAATAGAAACAATTAAATTATATTGACAAAAAAATATTAGGATGGTATATTTTGGGAGTATTTGTCAAAAAGGAGGAATTATGAAGAAGTTTTTTATAGTGATTTCAATAATAGTATTTATAATATTTTTATTAGCCTTTGTAGGGAGACATTTTTATGAGAATAATATCAAGGAAAATTATGAAGAACAAACGAACAATGATAAAAATACAATAATCGAAAATAATGAAAGTAATAATGTTGACAAGCCTAATGAAGAGGATATAGAAGAGAAAAATAATGATTATATAATTTTAGATGTAAATGAAGTGAGAATTCCAATACTTATGTATCATTCTATATCAGATTCAGATCTTAATAATAATTTATTGGTTCCGATAAAAGAATTTGAGGCGGAAGTTAAATGGCTAAAAGAAAATAGGTTTACTCCAATGTTATTAGATGATGTATTAGAAGCTTATAATACTGGATATGTTCCTAAAAGGCCAGTTGCAATAACTTTTGATGATGGATATGCAGATAATTATACAGATGCGTATAGAATTTTAAATGAAAATAAGATGAAGGCAACATTTTTTATTATTACAAATAATACAGACACAGATAGTTTTTATATGAATTCAAACATACTTAAAGAAATGAAAGATAATGGAATGGGGATTGAAAATCACACCTCTAGACATATGGAATTTACCAATATTTCTAGAGATGAAAAAGCTATGATAATTCAAGAAGGTATTGATATATTAAAGGAAAAGCTTGGAGTAGATAGTAAATTTGTTTGTTATCCAGTAGGAAGATATGATGAAGAAACTATAGAAGTAGAAAAAGAGTTAGGAATAAAAGCGGCAGTTACAACAGAACCTGGAATATCTAGTCTTAATGATGGAATATACTCTTTAAAAAGAGTTAGGATGACTCCGATGGAAATTGATTCATTTAAAGAAATATTTCAAGAGTTTTTATAAAAAAATGAAATTTGAGGAGGAGCTAAAATTTAGTTCCTTTTTTGTACTTATAAATTAAAAAGTAATATAGCTATAATATGTGATTAGTTTTAGAAATTATATATGGTATATCTAGTAGATTAAAAGGAAACAATACAATCGTAATGATGATTTTAGTAAATTTAGTAGGCAGTTTACTTATATATATTTAGGATTAAATATATTATTATAAGTAAAATATAAGTAAATTAAACAAAATTACAAAAATACATTTTAATATTTTAAAAAAAGACGATTAATAGGTAAAAATAATATTATTTGTTGAAATAACGAATTATATATTGTATAATCTCTTTGAAAGTTCGAAAAAAATGAGTTTTTAGGCACTAACGATAAGGAGGATTTTTATGAAGAAAAAAGTAATAGCTTTAGCATTATCCGCATTAATGGTTACAGGTTTAGTAGGCTGTGGTAACACATCAGGTGCAGAGGGAGAAAAATTAAAAGTAGGTATGGTTACTGATGCAGGAACAATAGATGATAAATCATTTAACCAAGGTACTTGGGAAGGTATATTAAAAGCTACAAAAGAGTTAAGCGTTGATAGTAACTATTTAAAGCCTTCTGGAACTACTGAAGCAGATTACATGAAAGAAATAGGGAATCTTTATGATACAGGATATAAATTTATAGTAACTCCTGGATTTAAATTTGAAACTGCAGTATTTAATTCTCAAGATAAATATACAGATGCTAAATTTGTAATAATTGATGGTATTCCAAACAATGGTAAGACTGGTGATGAAAATGTAACTAATGTTGGAGAAAATACAGTTTCTATTTATTTCGCAGAACAAGAAGCTGGTTTCTTAGTAGGTGTTGCAGCTGCTGTTGAATTAAAAGAAGGAGACTTAGGATTTATAGGTGGTATGGAAATTCCATCAGTTCAAAAGTTTAACTGGGGATTCCAACAAGGAGTTAAATATGCTAATGAAAACCTAGGTACTAACATGACTATTAAAAAAGAAAACGTAGTTTACCAAGGTTCATTTGATAATGTTGCAGCAGGACAACAATTAGCAGCTACTATGTATGATAATGGCGTTAAAGCAATATTTGTAGCAGCTGGTGGTGTTGGAGTTGGTTCAATAAACGAAGCAAAAGCTAGAGTTGCAGCTGGAAAAGAAGCATGGATAATTGGTGTTGATGTTGACCAATATGATGATGGTAAATATGATGGAGATAAGTCAGTAGTATTAACTTCAGCAATGAAAAAAATAGATACAGCAACTTTTGATGTTATTAAAGATGAGTTAGAAGGAAATTTCCCAGGTGGAGAAACATTAACTTTTGATATAAAAAATGATGGCGTTGGTCTTCCAGAAGAAAATCCGAACTTAAGTGCTGAAACTATTTCAAAAGTAGATGAAGTTTATAATAAAATAAAAAATGGTGAAATAGTAGTTAAGAGTGAGCAAGGGGATTTAATTAAGTAATTTATAAAAGCTTAATAAATATAGAAGAAAGGCGGATTAACCGTCTTTTTCTTCTATAAAGATGTGATTAGATTAATTTAACATAAAAAGATAATCTAACCATAATATATGTAAAAAGTAAATAAGATAGGGAGGATACTCATGAGTTATGTAGTGGAAATGCTTAATATCCGTAAAGAATTTCCTGGTATTGTAGCAAATGATAATGTTACTTTACAACTTAAAAAGGGAGAAATCCACGCTCTTTTAGGGGAAAACGGAGCTGGTAAATCTACATTAATGGGAATGTTATTTGGAATGTATCAACCTGAAGCAGGACAAATTAAAGTAAATGGAAAGCAAGTTAAAATAACAAGTCCAAATGTAGCAAACGAATTAGGGATAGGTATGGTTCATCAACATTTTAAATTAGTTGAAAACTTTACTGTAACTGAGAATATTATTTTAGGTCTTGAGCCTAAGAAGTTCTTAACTGTGGATATAAAGAGTGCAGCAAAGAAAATAGAAGAATTATCTAAGGCTTATGGATTAAATGTTGATCCATATGCAAAAATTGAAGATATATCTGTTGGTATGCAACAGCGTGTTGAAATACTTAAGATGCTTTATAGAAATGCAGAAGTTCTTATTTTTGATGAACCAACAGCTGTATTAACACCTCAAGAAATCGAAGATTTACTTGTGATAATGAAGAATCTTATAAAAGAAGGTAAATCAATAATTTTAATTACACATAAATTAAAAGAAATTAAAGAGGCAGCAGATAGATGTACTGTTATAAGAAGAGGAAAGTACATTGGAACTGTAGATGTTAAAGAAACTTCAGAAGCAGAAATGGCAAAAATGATGGTTGGAAGACAAGTGTCATTTAAAGTTGAAAAAGAAG
The DNA here is from genome assembly GCF_050585245.1 of Clostridium nigeriense. Lineage (GTDB taxonomy): Bacteria > Bacillota > Clostridia > Clostridiales > Clostridiaceae > Clostridium > Clostridium nigeriense_A. The sequence continues at coordinate 461,077 of NZ_JBNOOF010000001.1, read as the reverse complement.
GTTCAAAGCCAGGAGATGTAGTTTTAAGAATAGAAAACTTATCAGTTAAAAATAGTAAGAAAGTTTTAGGATTAAAGAATTTTAATCTGGAAGTTAAAAAAGGCGAAATCGTTGGTATAGCTGGAGTTGAAGGTAATGGTCAAACAGAATTAGTAGAAGCTATAACAGGGATGAGAAATGTAGATTCCGGAAAGATATTCTTTAATGAAAATGATATTACAAAGCATTCTATTAGAAAGAGAATAGATGAAGGAATAGCACATATTCCAGAAGATAGACATAAAAGAGGACTTATTTTAGATTATACTATGGAAGATAATATGGTACTTAAAGCTTATAAAAATCCGCCATTTTCAAAGAATGGTTTAATAAATAGAGAAGAAGTAAGAAAGTACTCAGATGAAATTATAAAAACTTTTGATGTTAGATCTGGGGAAGGGGGAGCATCAATAGCAAGATCTTTATCTGGTGGTAACCAACAAAAAGGAATAATAGGTCGTGAAATTTTATCAAATCCAGATTTATTAATTGCTGTTCAACCAACTAGAGGCTTAGATGTAGGTTCTATAGAATACATACACAAAAGACTTGTTGAACAAAGAGACAATGGTAAAGCTGTACTTTTAGTATCTCTTGAATTAGATGAGGTTTTAAATGTTTCAGATAGAATAGCTATTGTTAATAATGGTGAACTTGTAGGAATTGTAAATGCCGCTGAAACTGATGAAAATGAAGTTGGATTAATGATGGCAGGAATAAAGAAAGGAGAAAGCTAATGGGAAAAAATCAAGGTATTAAATCCATAATGGCTGTATTGTTAGGTATTTTAGCTGGAGCTTTATTAATGCTAATTATGGGCTTTAATCCCGTAGAAGGATATATATATTTATTTAAAGGCGGTTTAATGAACCTAGAAAGAATAGGTAATACTATTGCAACAGCAACTCCATTAATGCTTACTGGACTTTCAGTTGCCTTTGCATTTAAGACAGGATTATTTAATATTGGAGCTCCTGGACAAATGTTATTTGGAGGATTTTGTTCTATAGCAATAGGATTAACTTTAGATTTGCCTAGAGGAATATTAGTACCTATAATTGTTCTTGCTGGAGTTCTTGGAGGTGCAGTATGGGGAATAGTTCCAGGATATTTAAAGGCTAGATTTAATGTTCATGAGGTTGTTTCATCGATAATGATGAACTGGACTGCATATTGGATAATTTATTATATGGTACCACAATACTTTAAAGGAGAGTTCTTAGAAACTGAATCTAGAATGTTATCAGAATCAGCTACTTTAAGAGTAGATTGGCTAACGAACATATTTAAAGGATCTTATATAAATTTAGGAATTTTTTTAGCTTTAATAGCGGTTTTAATAATATGGTTTATTTTAAATAAGACAGTTTTAGGATATGAATTAAAAGCTGGTGGATTTAATAGATTTGGTGCAGAATATGCAGGTATGCCTGTTAATAGAAATATAATTATCTCTATGATGATAGCTGGTGCATTATCAGGGCTTGCAGGTGCTATACAATATACAGGTAATGCTAATATAATGCAAATTGGAGTTATGCCAAGCCAAGGTTTTGATGGTATAGCAGTTGCATTACTGGGAGCAAGTAATCCAGTTGGAGTTATATTCTCATCTTTATTTTTCGGAGTTCTATATGTTGGTAAAGGCTTTATGAATGCGGCTGTAAAAGTACCACCAGAACTTGCAGATACTATAATGGCTACAATAATTTACTTTGCAGCTACAAGTATGGTAATGGATAGAGTAGTAAGGTGGCTTAAAAAGAATAAAAACAAAGGAAAAAATGATGGAGATACATCTTCTGAAAGGATGGTGGAAAAATAATGTGGAGTATAATTGAACAAGTTTTTCCATATGCAATTTCTTACACAGTTCCTTTGCTAATAACAGCATTAGGGGCACTTTACTGTGAAAGAAGTGGTATTGTAAATATAGGTTTAGATGGACTTATGATAGTTGGTTCTTTTGCAGGAGCCTTAACAGTTTCTAAATTACAGGCAAATGGAGTTGCAGGAGCTTTATGGATAGGTTTATTAGTAGCAACTTTAGTTGGAGTATTATTCTCATTACTCCATGCTTTTGCAAGCATAAATTTAAATGCAGATCAGGTTATAAGTGGTACGGCAATAAATATGATGGCAGGAGCTTTGACAATTTACTTAGCAAGAAATATTACAGGAAGTGGTAACATAAGAGTAACTAATGGATTTATTCCAAAGGATATTCCGGTACTTTCAGAAATACCTGTAATAGGTCCACTTTTCTTTACAAAGACTTATGCAACTACTTGGTTAGTATTATTAATTTTAGTTGTAAGTATATTTATACTTTATAAAACTAGCTTTGGATTAAGATTAAGAGCATGTGGTGAGCATCCACAAGCAGCAGCAGCAGCTGGTGTTAGTGTATTTAAAATGAGATATATAGGTGTTATGATATCTGGAGGACTTTCAGCTTTAGGTGGAGCTATAATATTAGTAACATATTCCGGAGAGTTTAATGGAACAGTTTCAGGACTTGGATTCCTTGCTTTAGCAGCATTAATATTTGGACAATGGAGACCTCTTGGAATACTTGGAGCAACTTTCTTCTTTGGATTTGCTTCAACTATAGCAAATGTATCACAAGCAATTCCATCATTAGCTCAAATACCAGGAGTTATACTAAAGATATTCCCATATGTAGTAACATTAATAGCTTTAGTTTTATTCTCTAAATCATCACAAGCACCAAAGGCAGCTGGAGAGCCTTTTGATGCAGGAAAAAGATAGATTTAAAGTTAAAGATATTAAGAGTTAGATTATATATACTATAAATTGAAAAGTAAGAAATACTATATTATTGTGATGATATTATATGGTGTCACAAGATATAGAATATTTCTTACTTTTTTACTATTTTAAAAATTATATTTTTAAATGATTTATCAGAAGTAATAATGGTAAATTATAAAATAAATTAGTATAATGGATATATTAGCAATAAGAAATTGTAAAATTACGCTAAAAAAATTTAAGGGGGAAGAAAAATGAAAAAAGTCAAAATTGCTTTAATGGGGCTAGGCAATGTTGGACGTGGTGTTTGGATGATATTAAATTCAAACAAAGAAGAAATCATGAAAAGATCGGGCTATGAAGTAGAAGTAGCCAAAATTTTAGTTAGAGACATTAATAAAAAAAGAGGTTTTGAAGTACCTAGAAATATTTTAACTACAGACTTTAATGATATTATTGAAGATGATTCAATTAAAATTGTAGTTGAAGTAATGGGTGAGATTGAACCAGCTAGAGAATATATGCTAGCAGCTATGGATAGGAAGAAGCACATTGTTACAGCAAATAAAATGCTTCTTGCAACGGGTGGAGATGAGCTTTTTGAAAAGGCTGATAAAGAAGGTGTTATGTTCAATTATGAAGCTAGTGTAGCTGGTGGTATTCCAATAATTAATGGAATAAATGAGAGTTTAACAGCTAATAAAGTAGAAAGATTATATGGAATAGTAAATGGAACTACTAATTATATTTTAACAAAGATGGAATATGATGGATTAGATTTTTCAGAAGCTTTAAAAGGTGCTCAAGATATGGGATATGCTGAAGCAGATCCTACCTCAGATATTGAAGGATTTGACTCCCAATATAAGCTTGCCATATTATCTTCGTTAGCTTTTGGAACTAAAATTAATGTAGAAGATGTATATAGAGAAGGAATAACAAAAATTGAATCTATAGATATTGAGTATGCTAAAGAATTTGATAGAGTAATTAAATTGCTAGCTATAGTTAAAGATAATGATGGAATTTTAGATCTTAGGGTCCATCCTACTATGATACCTGAAAACCATCCTTTAGCTAATGTTAATGATTCATTTAATGCAGTTTTAATTAGGGGAAATGCAGTTGGAGATTTAATGTTTTATGGTAGAGGGGCAGGGGATCTTCCAACAGGAAGTGCTGTAGTTTCAGATATAGTTTCGATATTAAGAAGTAATATTGATATTGATAATTTAAATCCAGTAGTAAAAAACAACTTATGGAAGAAAGAATTCAATGCTATTAATGAAATTAATAGCAAATACTATATTAGACTAACAGTTGAAGATAGACCAGGAGTATTAGGAGAAATAACTTCAGTTTTTGGTGGAATGAATGTTAGTTTAAAGTCAGTTATTCAAAAAGGAATAGAGTCTTCCGAAAATAAAGTTACGCTAGTATTAGTGACTCATGATAGCAAAGAAGTAAATATTCATAATGCAATAAATAGTGTATGCAATTTAAATTCAGTTTATAAAATAAATAATTTAATTAGAATGGAAGATTTTACTTAATGAATTAAAAGGGGCTATTTGCGATAGCTCCTTTTTGATGTGAAAAATTAGAAGTAAAGTAATAAAAAAATATTGAATAAAAAAATTTATAGGTATTTTAATAAAAAGTGATTCTAGAAATTAAATTTCAAGTTTAATGCAGTAAAATATCTTTAATTCTCATCTAAAGGATTAATTTAATTCCAATGCTTAAGTTGAGTATACTAAACTTAAGTATTATAATAGTATAAAAATAATAGGAGATAAGATGATGAGTATTAAATCAATAAATAGTAATCAAGCTGAAAAACTAATTAAAAATAATAAGGAACTGGTAATTTTAGATGTTAGAAGAACTAATGAATTTAAAGAATCAAGAATACTAAACTCTATAAATATACCACTGGAAGAGATTGAGTGGGAGGTGGAAGAACTAGAAGAATATAAAGATAAACCTATTTTAGTATATTGTAAAGTAGGTGTAAGAAGTAGTATGGCTTGCGCATTTTTAGAAGAAGAAGGTTTTGATAATTTATATAATTTAAGAGGAGGAATATTAGATTTTAACGGTGAAATTGAGTAAAATATTATTATTTTTACATAAGAATATAGTATAAAATTTTTAATTTTTGTATAAAATAAATATGAGAAAATAATTGACAATAATAAAAAACAATGATAAAATAAATTATGTATTTAAGTAGAAACAGCCGTTTCTCACCTTACGGCAATGCTTAGTAGGGTAATTAGTTATGTAATAATTACTAGTTGTATTAACTAGATTTTTATAATTACTAGAGGGCGGCATTATATGTCCTCTATTTTTGTTGTGTTTTTATTTAAAATTTTGGAGGTGACTTGATATAAGTAAGGATTTTACTTGTAATGAAGCTATAAGAGTTAAGGAAGTTAGATTAATTGATGCAGATGGTGCTCAATTAGGAGTTGTTCCTACAAAGGATGCTCAAAAAATTGCAGATGAGAAGGAATTAGATTTAGTAATGATTTCTCCAAATGCTATTCCACCAGTATGTAAAGTAATGGATTTAGGAAAATACATTTATGAGCAAGCTAAAAAAGAAAAAGAAGCAAAGAAAAAGCAAAAGGTTACTACAATTAAAGAAATAAGATGTAGTTTAACTATTGAAGAAAATGATATTGCTATTAAAGCAAAAAATGCTAGAAAGTTTTTATTAGATGGTGATAAAGTTAAAATCACTGTTAGATTTAAAGGTAGAGAAGCACAATTAGGACATATTGGACAAAGAATTTTAGAAAATTTTGTTTCGAAACTAGAAGATGTTTGTGTAGTTGAAAAACCAGCTAAACATGAAGGAAGAAATATGACAATGGTTTTAGGACCAAAAAAAGCATAACCTGAGAGGAGAATAGTATCATGCCAAAAATGAAAACCCACAGAGGTGCAGCAAAGAGATTCAAGAAGACTGGAACTGGAAAATTAAAAAGAGCTAAGGCTTTTAAGAGTCATATATTAACAAAGAAAAGTTCTAAGAGAAAGAGAAACTTAAGAAAGTCTGCGTACGTTTCAACTACTCAAGAAAAAGCAATGAAGAAATTATTACCATACCTATAATATAGAGGTTTTTTAGGAGGATTAAAATGGCTAGAGTTAAAAGAGCAACAAATGCTCGTAAGAATCATAAAAAAGTATTAAAGCTTGCAAAAGGTTACTACGGTGGAAAGAGCAGATTATTTAAGACTGCTAACGAATCAGTAATAAGAGCTTTAAGAAATGCTTATGTTGGAAGAAGATTAAAGAAGAGAGATTTCAGAAGACTTTGGATAGCTAGAATAAATGCAGCTACAAGAATGAACGGACTTTCATATTCAAAATTCATGAATGGAATTAAGTTAGCTGGAATAGACATGAACAGAAAAATGTTATCTGAAATTGCAATAAACGATCCAAAAGCATTTGCAGATTTAGTTGAATTAGCAAAAAATTCTGTTAAATAATATATAACTATCTTAGTAGTTTATGCTAAAATTAGCCTATATAGTAGATTGCATCTACTATATAGGCTTTTTGCAATTTATATAAGAAATAGAAGTTCAACAAATAAGTTTCAGAAATACTAAAAAATTTAATATTTTTAATATAATATTAATGAAGTAAAGAGAACAAATGGGCTATAATTAAAATATAATAAATTACAATTACTAACGTTATAAAAGAGGGGATTACTATGAAGATAGGCTTAGTTTTATCTGGTGGGGGAGGAAAAGGCGCATATGAGCTTGGGGTTTGGAAGGCTTTAAAGGAACTCAATATAGATAAATACATAGAGGTTTTTTCAGGAACATCAATAGGAGCCTTTAACGCGGTCCTATTTGCTCAGGATAATATGGAAGCTGCTGAAGCCTTATGGGAAGAGGTAACAATGGATAAGCTTGTTCCAATAAGTAAATTTGATTTGTTAAAAAAGGGAATAGGACTTTTTATTGGTGGCAAAAGTATGAATTTTGCTAAAAAGTATATGAATCAGAAAATAGATGAGGGATCGGTATCTAAAGATGGTGCTAAAGAAATAATAGATAAGTATTTAGATATAGAAGCGGTTAAAAAGAATAATAAAATATGTTATGCAGCTTGTACTGAACTACCAGATTTTAAGGTTAAATATTTTAAAGTTAATGATTATGCTTTAGAATTAGGAAAAGATATTATAATTGCATCAGCATCTCTTCCCTTAATATATGAATCAACTGAGGTGTTGGGCGAAAGATATATAGATGGTGGTATAGCTGACAATACACCAATACAGCCAGTATATGGAGAAGGTTGCGATATAATTATAGTAGTATTATTATCAAAAGAAGCAAGAATAGATAGATCATTATATCCTAATACGCATATAATTGAAATTTATCCTAGAAATTTAAATGAAAGTGTTATAAATGGAACATTAAATTTAGATGAAGAAGCTAAGAAAAATAGAATTAGAGAAGGTTATATGGATGCAATGGCTCTTATAGCGCCTATTATGAAAATGGCTGAATGTAAAATTAAGATGGAGGAAGAAAAAATGCATCCGAGATTATATAAATTTTATAATTTCTTAAAGAAAATTTTTGAAGAAAATAGAAATGATAAGTTAGTATAAGTATTTAGGATGATATTAATATATACTTCTGACTTCTAGATATATATAGAAATAATAAGATTATTAAAACGGTGTAACTTTATAGATACACCGTTTTTCATTTTAATAAATAACTTAAATTATAATTGCTAATAAATAAAAATATAGTTAAATTTAATTATTTTAAAATTAATATTTTAACTTATTTTATAGTCATAAGTTAATCCTTCATATATAAATTCTTTATGATTAATATTTAATAAATCACTAGGTTTAGTTAAACTAGGAACTTTGTTTGAATCATATATATTACTTTGAATTAACAAATGGGATACAAATTCGGAACAAAAATATCTATTAGGTCTCTTTATAGGCTTTTGCAGTGCTACGCCTATTAATCCAAGCAAGCTATACTTGTACTTTTTTTGATCTTTTAAAAAGTTTTCAAGCTCTTTTATAAGTAGAGAATATTGTCTATTACTTACTTGAATCTTATAAATTACACATTGACTATTTTGAAATCTTTTATATACTCCATCTTTTAAATTTTCTTCAACAAGCCCTCCTATAAATGGGTTGCTAGGGAAAATCCTTCCGAAGGAATACATTTTCTCAAAAGAATCATCTAAGCTTAAAGAGACATGTACATATTTATCTTTTGTATAATAATTAATACACTTTGATAGTATTGTTCCTGTATTAGAAAATACTAGATATATATACTTTTTACTCATTACAACAAATCATCCTCCAATAAAAATAAGATTATAAAAGATAAATATATATAATTATATAATATAAATCTTAACATATCCTTAAGAAAATATGAAAAATGTTAAATATATTAACAAATTATATAAAAATAATAAATTAATTATGAATATAATATAATAAAAAACTCTTTTTAACTAAAAATAGAAATATATAAATGATAAATGTTATAATTTATAAATGAGGATTTACAGTATATTTGTTAAGAGGTGAGGATTTGAAGAAAAATGCAATGCAGAGGGAATTTAAAAAGTTAAAATCCCAGATTAATCATATTGAAGAAATTGCTCATAATTCCAAAGTAGGATCATTAATAGAACAAGAATCTTCCTTAAGAAAAAAAATAAGACTACTTATAGATATGGAAAAGGAAGGGTTTAAGGAATATTCGGATGTTAGAGAAAGATATGAAGATCTTTTAGAATATGTATCTAAAAGATTATTAGATGATTATAACAAGAAAAATAATACTGATTTTGACTTTTATCAAGTTATTAGAGGAAATTATAATAGTTTTATTAATTCAGGATTTATGTCTGTTTTAACTAAACAACATATACCTAAAATAATATCTAAGGAATTTGAAGAAAACTTTCCTGATAATCCAAAGGATGAGTATAAATTAGCAAGAAATATGAGAAGAAAGGTATATATTCATCTAGGAGAGACTAACACTGGAAAAACTTATACAGCTATGGAAAGATTAAAGGAAGCAAAGCATGGAGTTTATTTATCTCCTCTTAGAATATTAGCTTTAGAAAATTATGAAAAATTAAATAATAGTCAAATTTTGTGTAATCTCTTAACTGGAGAAGAGGAAATAATTAAAGAAGGAGCAACACATACTTCTTGTACTATAGAAAAAGTAGATTTAAAGAAGGAATATGATATTGCTATTATAGATGAAATTCAGATGATAGATGATTCCCAAAGGGGAGCTGCGTGGACAAGAACATTACTAGGATTAAGATGTAATGAAATTCATATATGTGGAGCACTAAATGCAAGGGAAGTAGTTGAAAAAATACTAGAAGATTGCAATGATGACTATGAATTTAAGGAATATAAGAGAAGTATTCCATTAGAAGTGCAGGATAGGAATTTTAGCTATAAAGATGTTGAAGAGGGGGATGCAATAGTAGTATTCTCTAAGAAAAAGGTTTTACAAATAGCTCAGCAATATTCTGAAGAAGGAATAAAAGCTAGCATAATTTATGGAGATTTACCACCGGAAGTAAGAAGAAAACAATATGATATGTTTATAAATAAAGAAAATAAAGTCCTAATAACTACAGATGCTATAGGAATGGGTGTTAATTTACCAATTAAGAGAATAATTTTCTTAGATATTCAAAAGTTTGATGGAGAAGAAATTAGAAATTTAAAATCGCAAGAAGTAAAACAAGTAGCAGGAAGAGCTGGAAGAAAAGGAATTTATGAAGTTGGATATGTAGCTACGGTAAGAGATAATCAAAAGTTTATTAAAGAAAAGTTAGAGGAAAAGGATAGAATAATAAGAAAGGCTGTTTTAGGACCTTCGGAAGCTATCTTAAATATTAAAGGATTACCTTTAAATGAAAAATTAGCATTATGGGCTACAAGGGAAGATATTTTAGATTATTATAGAAAAATGGATATAAATGAATATTTAATTATACTAGACAGAATTAAAAGGTATAAGTTAAAAGAAGAAATTCAATGGGAGCTATTAAAAATACCTTTTGATATTTCTAAAGATGAATTAATGAATGCCTTCTTGGGATATGTAGAAGAATTATTTATGCTAAAAAATAAGGTTATAAGTAAGCCTCAATGTTTTAAAGGCAATTTAGATGAATTAGAGCTTTACTATCAAAGAATAAATATGTATTATTCATTTTGTAAGGTATTTAATTTAGAATTTGATTTTAAATGGATTTATGAAGAGAGAATTAAAGTAAGTGAAGAAATAAATGAAATATTAATTAGATTATAGCCATTATGATATAATATATTTGATTAAGCCTCGAAAGGAAGAGATAAATGGAATACAAGTTTAGTTTTGATGGAAAAGAGTACGAATTAGGAGAAGATAATTTAGAATACTTTGCTAATGATGAGAATGAAGAACTTAATGGAATAGATGTAGACAAGATTTTAGAGCTACTTTCCAATAGTGATGAAGTTGATTTCCAAAATGCTTATTATGAAAGTTGTTGTAGCAACTGTAAAGCTGGAAAAGAAGAAAAGAAAAAAGTATTTGATTTCTTAGAATATTATTTTTATGCATATGGAAAAGATAATAATTTTATAACTAGTAGTATAGATTCTGAATATGACAAAAAGTCTTTCACTAGATTAAATATAGAAGGAGTAGTAGATAAAAGTTATTTAGTAACTATTATGGTGTGTAAGAATTGTGGAACATATTCAATAGAAATTGAAAATTTTGAAGTTTAATATAATTGTAGAATAAATGTATTAAAATTTATTTAGGGTATAAAATACATTTGAAAGGATGTGTTGTTATGCCGAAGAATACTAAAACAGAAACTCCTAAACAAAAAGGACAAAGAAGGCAAAGGTTGCATAAAAATCAAAATAATATAGGTAATGATAAAAATAAACCAGAGTATACAGATTTCGATGGAAATCCAATTTAAAAAAAGAGCTGTTTTCACAGCTCTTTTTTTAATAGTTAAGAAAAAATTACAAATGATTTTTATTAGTAATAAAAATACAAAATTATGATAATATTTATTATGATTATAAATGAGAGAGGTGAAGCTTTGAAAAGATATATAGATTTAATACTAGGTATTATTATAATTTTGTATGCGATAGCTATAAATTTAATATTTGGGAAAATAACTTTTAGTGAAGTTTTTCTTCTTATAGGTGTTTTATGTGTTATTTATCATTTTATAAAAAGTAAACTAATGATTTTGATAAGTAAAAATAAGACATTAAAAATAGGATTTAATGTGTTTAGATTTTTAGTTTCAATAGGGATAATAATATTTATAATTATTGAAGCTGCAATAATTATTTTCCCTAAACAGAATGATTCATATTCAAACTATGTAGTTATATTAGGTGCTGGTGTAAAAGGGGAGACACCAAGTTTAACCTTAGTACAAAGGCTAGAAAAAGCTATTGAATATGTAAATAGTCAAAAAAATGAAGTTAAGATTATTGTATCCGGTGGTCAAGGAGCGGGTGAAGATATATCAGAAGCAGAGGCCATGAGAAGATATTTAGTGGAGAATGGTATAGAAAATGAAATAATAATGGAAGACAAATCTACTGATACTCGAGAAAATCTACTTTTTTCTAAAGAAATTATAGAAAAGGATTCTAATAAAAATATTGAAGATATAAATATAAAGATAATAACTTCAGATTTCCATGCTTTTAGAAGTAATTTAATTGCTAAAAATTTAGATTATGAAGAGAGCAGTTTTTTAACTAATAAGACATTAACAGCTTTAATACCTGTAATGTATACAAGAGAATTTTTTGCCATTATTAAATACTTTTTAATAGAAATATTATATATTTTTACTTTATAAAAAGGTAAATTTAACTTTATGTAGAATATAAATTATAGTAATGCAATTTATTGATACTGAAGCTAATATCATAATAGTATTTAGGCTTAAAGGGGGAAAAGTAATGAGTAAAGTTGCAGAGTGCTCTATAATTATAAAAGATGATTTTAATAATATTTTTATAGTTAGAAAGAAGACGAAAAAGAATCAGCCACAATTATGGTACATTGTGGGGAGAAAAATAAGAGGAAGAGAAATAGAAGAAAAATGTATATCGCGTGCTGTAAAAGATGATTTAAAGTCTATAGTTTTTAATTTAGCAAGAGTAGGAGAATACATATTAGATGAAAATTTAAATGAAGTTTGTGCAGTATATGAAGGTGTATTAAATGAAAAAGTAGTTTATGGAAGTGATATCGCTGAAGGTAGATGGATAAGCACAAATGAATTAGATGATTTTGATTTTGCAGATGATGAAAAAGAGAAAATTTTAATGTATATAAAATAATTAAGTAGATTAAGCACTTCATATAAAAAATGAGGTGCTTTTATAAACTTAAAATATTCATAAGAGATTAAGTATTGACATATTTATATGCAATATTTATGATGTAAATATAGAATAATAAATACTCATTTGATTAGAGATTTTTTATCTTCACTCATTTGTATATTTGTTATCTTTAATGGTATAAAAATAATTATTTATCTAACAAAAAAGAGAAATCTAATTTGGAAGAAAATAGAAATTATATATTAATAATAAAGGTTATAAATTAATTTTTAAATAGTTTTATTTAAGTTAGTAGCTTTTATTATTAATATTTCCTGTTTTCTTTTATTGGAAGACAGGCTTTTTTATTTTTTGGGGCAAAGACATTTAAGTTAATTCATTAATTAGTTTGGGGGAGTGAACTATGAAGATTGGTGTAATAAGTGCAATTTTAGAAGAACCAAGTAAGTGTAATTCGGAATTTAATGAGGTGGTTGCTAGTTTTAGAGGAAGCATAAGAGGAAGGATGGGGATACCATTAGAAAATGAAACTTCAATTATTTCAATAGTAGTTGTTGGAAGTTTAAATGAAATAAATAGTTTAACAGGAAAGCTTGGAAACATAGATGGAGTAACAGTAAAAACAGCTATTAGCAAGAAAGAGGTAATATAGAAAAACTTACTAACATGTTTATGGAGGTATATTATGAAGGTTAAAAATATTATAGATAAGCTTTATAAAGAGAATAATGCTAGTGAGGAGGAGTTATTATTTTTGCTAGATAATTTAAATGAGGAAGATAAAAGTTATTTAGTTGAAAAATCTCATGAAACTAGGATGAAAAGCTATGGTAATACAGTTTATATGAGAGGATTAATAGAATTTACAAATATTTGTAAGAAAAACTGTGTTTACTGTGGGATTAGAAGAGAAAATAAACTTGCTGATAGGTATAGGCTTACTTTAGATGACATTTTAGAATGTGTAGAAATTGGAGATAGACTTGGTTATAAGACCTATGTACTTCAAGGTGGGGAAGATGATTATTTTACTGATGATAGAATGATAGAAATCATTAAAGAAATAAAAAAGAAATATCCTAAAAATGCTATTACCCTATCATTAGGAGAAAGAAGTTATGAGTCATATAAAAAAATGTTTGAAGCTGGTGCAGATAGATATCTTTTAAGGCATGAAACTGCAACCAAAGAACTTTATGAATCTCTTCATCCTGGTGCAAGTTTTGAAGAAAGAAGAAAGTGCTTAAGAGATTTAAAAGAAATTGGATATCAAGTTGGAGCTGGTTTTATGGTGGGGCTTCCAAATCAAACTAATAAAGATTTAGTTAATGATCTGCTATTTGTAAAAGAGTTTGAGCCTCATATGTGTGGTATAGGACCATTTATACCACATAAAGATACACCATTAAAGGATGAAGAAGCTGGAACTGTAGAAAAGACTACTACAATGTTGGCTTTAATTAGATTATTACTTCCAAATGTTTTATTACCTTCAACTACTGCTCTTGGAAGTATAGATCCAGTGGGAAGAGAAAAAGGATTAAAGGCTGGAGGAAATGTAGTAATGCCAAATCTTTCTCCAACTAGTGTAAGAGAAAAGTATTCATTATATGATGGAAAAATATGTACAGGTGATGAAGCAGCAGAGTGTAGAAAGTGCATAGAAGGAAGAATAAATAGGGCTGGTTTTAGAGTTGAAGTTACTAGAGGAGACAATATAGCATGGGCTAAAGATAATGGCTATTATAAAGTTACTAAAGGAAATATTCAACTTGAAAATATTCAATTAATATAAAATTTATAATGTAGGAGTGTTTATATGTTTATTGATCATGAGTATATTGAAAGAATTTTAGAGGAAGCAAAGGGCGCAACAAGTGAAGATATTAAAGTTGTTTTAGAAAAAGCTAAAAAAAGAGAAGGCTTATCTTATGAAGATATTGCAGTTTTACTTCAAGTTGAAGATAAGGGAGATTTAAATGAAATATTTAAATTAGCCGGAGAAATAAAGGATTCTATTTATGGTAAAAGAGTTGTTATTTTTGCTCCATTATATGTTAGTGATTACTGCGTAAATAATTGTGTATATTGTGGATATAAGAGAACTAATGAGTTTTGTAGAAGAAAATTAACTATGGAAGAAGTAGCTGAAGAAGTTAAGATATTAGAAAAAATGGGACATAAAAGGCTTGCATTAGAACTCGGAGAGGATCCAGTAAATGCTCCTATAGATTATGTATTAGAGTGTTTGAAAACTATTTATGCAACTCAAAATGATAATGGTGAAATAAGAAGAGTTAATGTAAATATTGCAGCAACTACTGTAGAAAATTATAAAAAGCTAAAAGAAGCAAAAATAGGAACATATATTTTATTCCAAGAAACCTATCATAAACCAACTTATGATAATATGCATCCAAAATCTTTAAAGGGAGATTATAATTATCATTTAACTTCTTTTGATAGAGCAATGGAAGCTGGAATAGATGATGTTGGAGCAGGAGTATTATTTGGATTAGCTGACCCTAAGTTTGAGGTTATAGGACTTATGATGCATAACAAACATTTAGAAGATAAGTATGGAGTAGGATTTCATACAATATCTATGCCAAGATTAAAACCAGCTTCAGGAGTAACATTACAAGAGTTCCCTCACTTAGTAGATGATGAAATGTTTAAAAAGTTAGTCGCAATTATAAGAATAGCAGTTCCATTCACAGGAATAATAATGTCTACTAGAGAAACAGCAGACATGAGAAGAGAATTATTAAGATATGGAGTATCTCAAATAAGTGCAGGCTCAAGTACAGGAGTTGGTGGTTATAAAGAAAGAGAAGAGGGAAGAGAAACTCTTCAATTTAAAACTTCAGATGATAGAACTCCTTTAGAAGTTATTAAATCTGTTTTAGATGATGGATATATTCCTAGCTATTGTACAGCTTGTTATAGGAGAGGAAGAACTGGAGAAAGATTTATGAAGCTTGCAAAGAGTGGGGAAATTCAAAATGTTTGTGAACCAAATGCAATAACTACTCTTTTAGAATTCGCAATAGACTATGGTGATAAAGAAATTTTAGAAAAGGCTGAATCTGTTATTAATACTGAAAAAGAAAAAATTAAGAGAAAAGATATCAAAGATTTACTAGAAAAGAATTTAGAAAAATTAAGAGCTGGTGAAAGAGATCTATACTTATAGGAGGTGTATGTAATGAATTCGACACCAAATGCAAATAGAAAGCATATTGCTATTTATGGTAAAACTAATGCAGGTAAATCATCATTGATTAATAAGTTTTTAGGTCAAGAAGTATCTTTAGTTTCAGAAAAGAAAGGAACTACTACAGATCCAGTTCAAAAGACCATGGAATTAATACCTGTAGGACCAGTTCTATTTATAGATACAGCAGGATTTAAAGATGAAAGTATCCTTGGTGAAATAAGAGCCAAAAGAACCCTAGATATTTTAAAGAGAACAGATGTAGCAATATATGTCTTTGATGCTCTTGACATGGATTTAGAAGAGTTTGAAAATATAAAGAGAAGTTTTAAAAAATACAATATTCCATATATAGTAGTTATTAATCAAATAGATAAATTAAAAAAAGAAGAACTAGATTTATTAAAAGAAAGAAATAAGAACTATTTATTCTTATCTTCATTAACAGGAGAAGGAATTGAAGATTTAAAAGAAAAGCTTATTAGCATATTAAAGGAAGAAGAAGAGGAACTTCCTATAGTTGGAGACTTATTACCGTATGATAGTAAGGTAGTGCTAGTAGTTCCTATAGATTCAGAGGCTCCAAAGGGGAGAATAATACTGCCACAAGTTCAATGTATAAGAGATTGTTTAGATCATGGAATAAAGAGTTATGTAGTTAGGGATACTGAGCTAGAGTCAGCATTAGAAGATATAAAAAATGTAGATTTAGTTATAACAGACTCTCAAGCATTTAAAGAAGTAGATAAAATAGTTCCTAAAGATATTAAACTAACTAGTTTTTCAATGTTATTTGCAAGACAAAAGGGAGATTTTGAAGAGTTTATAAAAGGAGCCTTTAAAATTAAAGAGCTAAATAAAGACTCAAAAATATTAATAGCAGAAAGTTGCACACATAATGTATCGCATGAAGATATTGGAAGAGTGAAAATTCCTAAGTTAATAAATAAATTTGTTGGATCAGAGCTAAGTTATGATTATAGTATTTTTCATGATTTCCCAGAAGATATAGATAAGTATGATTTAATTATTCATTGTGGTGCATGTATGATTAATAGAAAAACTGTTATTAATAGAGTAAAAGAATGTAAAAATAAAAATGTTCCTATTACTAATTATGGCATAGTTTTAGCATATTTAAATGGAATATTAGAAAGAAGTTTATCTTTGTTTAATATAAAAATAGATGATATAATATAAAAGCTAAAATTATACAAAGGAAAAAGGGGAGTTAGAATGAAAGACTTAGTTTTAGAATCAAATAGGTGCTACCTTTGTAAGAATCCAAGATGTAAAGCAAATTGTCCAATAAGTACTCCTATCCCGGAAATAATAGAATTATTTAAGGAAGGACAAATAGCAAAGGCTGGGGAAATATTATTTAATAATAATCCATTATCTTTAGTTTGCTCAATAGTTTGTCCTCACGAGGATCAATGTAAGGGAAATTGTATTAGAGGAATTAAGGATGAGCCAGTTAGATTTTGTGATATTGAAAGGCATATATCAAAATATTATTTAGAAAATATTAAATTAGAAAAAGAAGCAGAATTAGAAGAACGAATTGCAATAGTAGGTGGGGGACCAGCTGGAATTACTATAGCATTTATTTTAGCACAGAAGGGATATAAGGTTACTTTATTTGATGCCCATGAAAAAATAGGTGGAGTATTGAGATATGGTATTCCAGAATTTAGATTACCGAAAAGTATAATAGATCACTATGAAGAACGATTAGTGGAATTAGGTGTAAAAATAAGGCCTAATACTTTAATTGGACCAGTATTGACTTTAGATAAGCTTTTTTATGATGGATACAAAGCTATATTTATTGGAACAGGAGTATGGAATCCAAAGACTTTAAACATAAAGGGAGAGACACTAGGTAATGTACATTATGCCATTGATTATTTAAAATCTCCTGAAGTGTATAATTTAGGTAAGAAGGTTTGTGTAATAGGTGCTGGAGATGTAGCAATGGATGCTGCAAGGACTGCTAAAAAGAATGGAGCAGATGAAGTATATATATTATATAGAAAAGGAATGGAAAATATACCTGCAACTAAGGCAGAACTTGAAGGTGCTATTTCAGATGGAATTAAGTTTGAATTATTTAAATCACCAGTTGAATTATTAGAAGAAGGTATAAAATATATTGAAACTAAAAATGAAATAGATGAAAATGGTAAAGTTAATACAGTAAATATTGATGGAAAAGAAGGTATATTTAGCTGTGATTCCATAATAGTTGCAGTAAGTCAATCACCAAAGAATAATATAGTTTCGAACACAACAGGACTTGAGACTAATAAATGGGGATTATTATTAACAGATGAATTAGGTCACACTACAAAAGAGGGAGTTTTTGCATCAGGGGATGTTGTAACAGGAGCTAAGACAGTAGTTCAAGCTGCAGCTCATGCAAAAGTAGTTGCTGAGGAAATAGAAAAATATATAAAAAATAGTAAATAAAAAGAAAAACTCAAGATTTAATGCTTGAGTTTTTTCATGTTCTAGTGAAAAACTTTCTACATAGTAGATTAAAGAAAATTTATTTGAGGATGGGCAATCTATTAAAATACATAAAATTAATATGAGTGATTTATTTTTTTAGATTTTTATTATAATATTAAATAAATAAGCATAAATACCCTATTTTCAATAAATTTATAGTAGGAATATTATAAAAAATATGTTATAATAAAGATAAAAATAAAGTAATATGTAAAAAGGAGGAGCTATTAGTGGCTTTGTATAATTTAATTGAAAAGAAAAGAAAAGAGAAAAAAAGAAAATTAGTTAGAACTGCAACAGTTTCAACAGTTATTGGTGGAGCAGTAGGAGTTTTATCAGGAGTATTATTGGCTCCTAAGTCAGGAAAAGAAACTAGAAATGATATAAAAGAAAAAGTAGATGAAGTTAAATCAATGACTATAGAAAAATCAAAAAATATAAAAAGTAATGTAGAAGAAGCTAAGTATAAAATAAAAGATTATTTAAAAGAAAAGAAAGATAATTTAAATAAAGAAGAAATCATAGTTGAAGATAATAATGAAGAAAATAATGAAGGAAATGATTTAGAGTAGGTATAAATAATGTATATTAGTTTAGACGGACTTTATAAATTTACAATTTTTTCACTATTAATATTTGCATTAGTATTTGGTATTATTATATTATTTAAGTTAAATAAATTGATAAATAATATTTTTCAGCTAATAGAAAATAATAAAAGAAATATTGAGAATACATGTACTGATTTACCTATTATAACTAAAAATATAAGTGAAATAACTGAGAATATTAAAGATATAAGTGAGGTAGCAACGGAGTTTACTGCTGATGCTATTGTAACTAAAGAGAATATTGTTAATAATTATGAGATTTTAAAAGATATTTTAAAGATAATAAAATCAGTATTTTTAAAATAGAGAAAAATATAATAAAAATAAATTTGAAAGAGCCTATTTAATATTTTAGGCTCTTTTTTATTACATTACTTTAAATTTATTATATAATATATATTGAAAAGGATTTATAAAAGGGTGGATGTATATGGTAGCAATAGTCGAATTATTAAAAGAATTATGTGAGGAAACAAAATTAAAAATTAGATTACTAGATAATAACAATAATATAATTTTTGATAACTTGCCTTTAACTGAATCAAATATAACAAGAAAGCTTTCTATAGCTAATAAGACTTTCAAGATAATCTTAGAGCAAGATAATATTAAGCTAATAGCTATGATAGAATATTTACTTAATAAATTAATAGTAAGAGAAAATATTATAGAAGAGCTTATAGAAGGAAGAAAGCAATGGGATGCAATAGAAGAAAAGATTATTGTGAATTCTAGCAAATTATTACTTATAGAAGTAAATAATAAAAATGATGCTATTGAAATAGTAATGGATACCTATGATAATAATGAAGTATATGTGGGAGAAATATACGATAGAATAATATTAATAGGGGAATTAGAAGATGAAGAAGATCATGCTATATCTTTAAAAGAAACTATAGATGAGGTTTTAGGATTAAATGCTAAAATTAGTATTGCAAAATTTGATAAAACCTTTGAAGGCTTTATAAAGGCATATAATGGAGCTGTACAAGCTTTGAAAATAGGTAATAAATTTAAAATGAAACCTGAAATATATAGCATTAAAGAAATGTATTTAGAAAAGGCAATATATAATTTATCAAAGAATTATTCACAAGAATTAATGGTAGAATATAAAGATGTATTTAAAGGTTTTAATCATGAGTTAATCCAGACTTTAGAAGAAGTTTTAAAATGTGATTTATCTTTAACAAAGGCAGCAAAAAAATTGTTTATACACAGAAATACATTAATGTATAGAATTGAAAAAATAAAGAAGGAAACAGGATTTGATATTCGTAATTTCAAAGAAGCAACTTTTCTTTATATATTATATATGAATAGTAAAAATAATATTTGGAAATAAGGAATATGAAAAATAGAATATATTATTTAATAGTTTTATAAGGGGGTGGAATTTTGCCAATAAAAATTCCAAAGGAACTACCAGCGTTTACAGTATTATCAGATGAAAACATATTTGTAATGAATGTAGAAAGAGCACAAACACAAGATATAAGACCATTAAAAATAGCAATTTTAAATTTGATGCCAATAAAAATTCAGGCAGAAAATCAATTGTTAAGATATTTATCAAATACTCCAATTCAAGTTGAAATAAAATTGTTACAAACTAAGACACATACTTCACAAAATACACCTATAGAACATTTAGAAAAATTTTACAATTATTTTGATGAAGTAAAAGATCAAAAATTTGATGGATTAATAATAACTGGGGCACCTGTTGAAACTATGGAGTTTGAAGAGGTTGATTACTGGAATGAATTAAAGGAAATTATGGAATGGAGTAAGAAAAATGTATTTTCAACCTTGCATATATGCTGGGGAGCTCAAGCAGCATTATATTACCATTATAATATAAGAAAAAAAACACTAGAAAAAAAGATTTTCGGCGTTTTCCCTCATAAAATAAATAAATATAATGAGAGTTTAACAAGAGGGCTTGATGATATATTTTATGCACCACACTCGAGGCATACTACTACACTTAAAGAAGATATTGAAAAGATTAAAGAACTTGATATATTAGCTGAATCAGAAGAAGCTGGAGCATTTATTATTGCTACAGAGGATAAGAGGCAAGTATTTATTACAGGACATTTAGAATATGATAGAGATACTTTAAAAAATGAATACTTAAGAGATTTAAATAAGGGAGTAGAAATAGATATTCCTAAGAACTATTTTCCAAACAATAATATAAATGAAATTCCATTAGTAAAGTGGAGAGGAAGTGCCAATATAGTTTTTGGCAATTGGTTAAATTATTGTATTTATCAAAATACTCCATTTATGATTGAAAATATTAAATAATTTAGAAAAATGCTATTATAAAATGAATTTAATGTTGCAATGGCACTTTTTTTAGTTTTAAATAGTATAATATTTTATGAATCATAAAAATGGAGGAAATATGAAATCTAGAGCTATAGTTTTAGGCGAAATTAATGAATCTTTATTGGAATTTTGTAAATATCTTATTAAGAATGACTTAGAAGTATATTTAGCTCTTAAAAAAAATCAAGAATTTATAACTTTAAAGGATATTGAAAATACTATACCTATAATAAGATTTAATGACGAATTTGAAGAAATAAGATTTTTATTAAACTCTATTGAGCCAAAAGTTATTTATAATTTATATGGCTTAGAACATAAGAATGAGTTGAAAGAATTATTAGAGAATAGCTATGTAAATGTTATATTATTTTTAGAGGCTTTAAAAACATCACATAATACTAAGCTAATTAATTTAGTAGATAAAATACAAAGGGATGATAAAGGAAATCCATTAACTCTTCATACTGCAGTTTTAGATTCTTTAAATAAAGTAACTAAGTTTTACAATGATTTTTATAATATACAAGCATTGGTTAAATTTAAAGATGAATATAAAATTTAAAAACTACATTTATCATTATGAAATGGTTGAAATAAATATAAATAAAGTATATAGTATTATTAACAATTAATATTAAATAGTAATTTTTGTTGGAGTGTGGAGTAGATATGAAGAAGTATTTTAATTTATCAATTTTTTATTTAGTTTTAGGACTAGTTATGGGAGTATTCTATAGAGAGTTTACAAAAATTAATGGATTTGAAGGACAAACTATTTTATCAGTTGTTCATACTCATGCATTAACTCTAGGGTTTATATTCTTTATTTTGGTATTACTTTTAGAAAAAAGTTTCAATATATCAAATAATAAAGGATTTAAAGGATGGTGTATACTTTATAATGTCTCATTAATATATTTATTAGGAACTCTTACTGCTAGAGGAATACTTCAAGTATTAGGAAATAGTTTTGCTGGCTTAAGTCATATATCAGGACTTTCACATGTATTATTGTCAGTTGCTTTAATTTGGTTTGTAATTATAGTTAATAAATCAATTAAAGAATAATAAGCTATATATTGGGAAAAATAAATATACTTTAAGATAAAAAACATTTTTAATTAATAAAATGTTTTTTATTTTTATCTAATTTTGCAGTTTTTATATTTCTGTTATATAGTTTAATATAAAGTACTTTTTTATAGGATGGGTGCAAATGAATGAAAGAATTAGTAAAAGCTCAATTAAATAAAATGGAGCTATTTGATAAACTAAGTGAAGAAACTAAGGAAGCATTATCTGAATTTGGTGAAACAAAATGTTATTTAAAGGGAAGCCATATATTTATGGATAAAGAAAAAGTAAATAAGATATATATAGTGTATACTGGGAAGGTTGCGCTATATAAGTTAAATGAATATGCGCATAAGAAAGTAATTTTTATATTAAGTAATGGTGCAATTATTAATGCTGTAGTATTAGATGACTTAGCTTCATCAATAAATTGTGAGATTTTTGAAAAGGCAGAAATATTGTCTTTTGAAAAAGAGAGATTTGAAGAATTGATGAGAAGTGATTTTGAATTAACAAAGTTAGTTATATCCTCTTTAACAATAAAGGTAAGAAGATTATATAGACAATTAAAGAATTCTACCCCAATTAAGGTTGAGAAAAGAGTAGCAGCAAAGCTTTGGAAACTTTCTAAGGATTATGGAATTAAAGTTGAAAAAGGAATTTTAATTGATTTAAATATAAGTATAACTTATCTTGCTGACATGTTTGGAACTCCTAGAGAAACTATATCTAGGGCATTGAAAATTCTTCAAGAAAATGATTTAATTATTTTTGAAAATAAAAGGATAATTATTAAAGATAAAGATAATCTTTCTAAATTCTTTAAAGGTATTTCTTAGAAATTTGAAATTAGTATTCAATACATTTTTTATTAATACCTTAATATTTCAATTATATATAACAAATAAAAATAATAAAAATAAAAACTGTGATGTTTATCACAGTTTTTATTTTTAATAAGATTTATAATCTAAGAAAGATATTGTTATATAAATAACAATTATTTGCAAGTTTAAAAGTTTTATATAATATTTTAAATTTTAAATATTCAAATATATTGATATTAATTTTTACGTTGATATTTTATGATTCTAAAAAGCAAATATTAAACTAAGAGGTGTTTAAGATGGGATATAAATTTAAAGCAGAGGAATTTAACAAAGGTTTAAAAGAGTTATCGAAGAAATATAAGATATATGCACCAAAGATTTTTGAAGGGCAAGGTAAATTTTCAGATACTGATATAGTTAGATATGGTGAAGTTTCAAAAATTGAAGAAATTGAATTTAATCAAAAATCAAATTTTTCTTATAAAGAAGTATTACTTCCAATAACTCAAACTTTATTTTTCTTTACAGAAGATGAGTTTAAGGAACCTAATGTAGATGAAAAATCTATACTAATATTTTTAAGAAGTTGTGATATGCATTCCTTAAGAAGAATTGATGATATATATTTAAGAAATAAATTTGAAGATCC
Source organism: Clostridium nigeriense (assembly GCF_050585245.1). Classification (GTDB taxonomy): domain Bacteria; phylum Bacillota; class Clostridia; order Clostridiales; family Clostridiaceae; genus Clostridium; species Clostridium nigeriense_A. Next base: position 437,571 of record NZ_JBNOOF010000001.1, on the reverse strand, counting down.
ATACTACAAGAAACTAAGAGAAAAAGCAAAGTTTGTACTTATAGGATGTGAAAAAAGCTTTGAAAATTGCTTCTGTGTAAGTATGGGAACTAACAAAACTGATGAATACAGTGCTTACGTAAAGCAAAATGGAAATGATGTTTATTTAGATATTAAAGATGAAGAATTTGAAGAGTTATTTAAGAATATAGATAATGAATCTTTGGAAGTTAATCCTGACTTTGTTGAAAGCAATGATGTTAAAGTAAATATCCCAGATAATATAGATTTAAAGATTATAAATTCAAAAGTATGGGATGAGTATTCAGAAAGATGTATAGCTTGTGGAAGATGTAATTTTGTGTGTCCTACATGTACATGTTTCACTATGCAAGATATTTTCTATAAAGATAATGGAAAAGCAGGAGAAAGAAGAAGGGTTTGGGCATCTTGTCAAGTAGATGGTTATACAGACATGGCTGGAGGTCATAGCTTTAGAAAAGAAAAAGGACAAAGAATGAGATTTAAGGTTCTTCATAAGGTTTATGATTATAAAAAGAGATGGGGATATCATATGTGCGTAGGATGTGGAAGATGTGATGATGCATGTCCTGAATATATTTCATTCTCAAATTGTGTAAATAAATTAGAAAAAGCTATGGATGAGGTGAAGTAATATGACTAAAAATGAATATATACCATTTATTTCAGAAATATTAGAAGTTATTAAGCATACAGAAATTGAATATACTTTCAGAATGGAATTTAAAGGTGATGTTAAGCCAGGTCAATTCTTTGAAGTATCATTACCAAAGTATGGGGAAGCACCTATATCAGTAAGTGGAATAGGTGAAAATTATGTTGACTTAACAATAAGAAGAGTTGGTAAGGTAACAGATGAAATCTTTAATAATTATGTTGGAGATAAGTTATTCTTAAGAGGACCTTATGGAAATGGCTTTGATATAAACAATTATAAAGATAAAGAAGTTATAGTGGTAGCTGGAGGAACTGGACTTTCACCAGTTAAGGGAATAGTAGATTATTTCTCAAATAACACTAAAGATTGCAAGAACTTTACTTTAATATCAGGATTTAAGTCCCCTAATGACATTCTTTTTAAAGATGATATAAAGGAATGGGAAAAGAATATAAATCTTATATTAACTGTTGACGGTGCTGAAGAAGGCTATCAAGGGAAAGTGGGACTTGTTACTAAATATGTTCCAGAAATTGATATTGAAGATAAAGAAAATGTACAAGTAATTGTTGTAGGACCACCTATGATGATGAAATTTACAGTTTTAGAGTTTTTAAAACTTGGAATTAAAGAAGAAAATATATGGATTTCACAAGAAAGAAAAATGTGTTGTGGAATTGGTAAATGTGGTCACTGTAAAATAGATGATACTTATATTTGTTTAGATGGACCAGTTTTTAATTATGTAAAAGGAAAAGAATTAATAGATTAGGAGGAGACACTATGGATATCAATACTAAAAAGCTGAAAAAGAATGCCTTTAGAGTAACTAAAAGAAGAGGAATAACAGCTTCTAGAATAAGAGTTCCAGGTGGATTCTTAAAGGCTGAATATTTAGGGTTAATTCAAGAAATTGCAGATAAATACGGTGATGGAACAGTTCACTTAACTACAAGACAAGGTTTTGAAATTCCAGGAATAGATATGGAGGATATTGCTGAGGTTAACATTCTTCTTCAACCTATAATAGAAGGGCTAGAAATAAATCAAGAAGTTCCAGGAAAGGGATATACAGCAGCTGGAACGAGAAATGTATCAGCTTGTATAGGAAATAAAGTTTGTCCATTTGCAAATTATAATACTACAAATTTTGCGAAAAAAATAGAAAAAGCAATATTTCCAAATGATTTACATTTTAAAATAGCATTAACAGGATGTCCAAATGATTGTATTAAGGCTAGAATGCATGACTTTGGTATTATAGGAATGACTGAACCTCAATTTGATAGAGATAAGTGTGTATCATGTGGAGCTTGTGTTAGAGCTTGCACTAAGAAATCAACAGCAGCTTTACATGCAGAAAACTATAGACCGGTTAGAGATCATAGTAAGTGTATAGGTTGTGGTGAATGTGTAATTAACTGTCCAACAGGAGCATGGACTAGAAGTAAAGAAAAGTATTATAGATTAGCTATTATGGGAAGAACAGGAAAGAAGAACCCAAGATTAGCAGAAGATTTTATAGTGTGGGTTGATGAAGAAAGCATAATTAAAATAATTTTAAACACTTATAAATATGTTGAACAATATATAGATAAAGATGCCCCAGGTGGAAAAGAGCATATTGGATATATAGTAGATAGAACTGGTTTTATGGAATTTAAGAAATGGGCCCTTGAAGGAGTTGAACTTTCAGACAAGGCTATACTTAAAAACAATATTTATTGGAGTGGAATAAAATATTAATATAAGTAATTGCTTATAAGTTACATTATAATTACCTAGTGGACAAATACAATGTTAAATATGTAAAATAAATATTATAAGTTTTTAAGACCGCTATATTAAATTAGCGGTCTTAAATTAGTTTGTAAAAGAAAAATATATTTAAAATGTAAAAAATGAAAAAAATAATTAATCGGTGTATAATAAGGGTAATATAATAAAAACACAGAAGTATATTTGTTTTAGGAGAAAAATTATGATTCAGCTTTTAGGAATTAGGAAAAATACTGGAGTAGAAATAAGAGAAAAACTAACGTTATCTCCAAAAAAGAGAAAAGAATATACAAAGGAGTTACTTCAATATTTTGATGAAATAATTATTTTAAGTACATGCAACAGAACAGAAATTTATTATAATGGCTCTTTAAGAGGAGAAGAAAGCTTATTAAAAATTTTTGAAGTTTTAAATTGGGATATTGAGCTTAAAGAAAACTGCTTTTATTTAGAAGAAAAAGACACTATAAAGCACTTAATGGAAGTAGTTTGTGGATTTCATTCTAAGATTTTAGGGGAGGATCAAATTTTAGGACAAATTAAAGAAGCATATGCTTTAGCTATGGAAATTGGATCTGCCAATCGTGAACTTCAAAGACTTTTCCAAGAAGCAATTACTTGTGGTAAAAAGTTTAGAACAGAAGGAAAATTATATGAAATACCTGTTTCTTCAGCATCTATTGCAGTAAGTGAGGCTACAAAAAGTAACTGCAAAAAAATTATGGTTATAGGATATGGAGAAGTTGGAAGTCTTGTAGTTAAATATGCTCTTTCAAGTAATATAGAAAAGCTAAATTTAGTAGTTAGAACCGTAGAAAAAGTAACTAATATTTATGATGAAAGAGTAGAAGTTATGACTTATGATGATGGTAGAGAAGTAATAAATGAAATGGATTGTGTTATTTCTTGTACATCTGCACCACATTTAATTATAGAGAAAAGACATATTAATGAAGAAGGAAAAAATATAGTTATTTTTGATTTAGCAATGCCTAGAGATGTAGATGAAAAAATTAAAGATTTTAGCAGAATTAAACTTTTTGATATAGATGAAATAAGTTCTATTGATGATGAAAATAAAAATTTAAGAAAAGAAAGGATGCTGCAATATAAAAGCATAATTAAGGAACATATAAACAATTTTTCTGAGTGGAAAAACTTAAGAGAAGTATCTGATATAATTAAAAGTATGAAAAAAAATAGCTCTAAAGTTATAAAGGAAAGACAAAAAACATTAGAGCATAAATGTCATGATAAAAAGGATATAGAAATTGCTGAAATTCTTATAAAAAGCACTTCAGATTATTATGTTAATAGAGCTATAGAAGTATTAAAAGAAGAGCAATTAAAGGGGCAAGGCAAAGAATGCATGAAGATATTAGAAAAGATATTTCTAAAGGAAGTATAGAGTATACATATCTCTCTATTATGTCTAACAAATTTAATGTTGGAATAATAGGTGGAGGCAAGGTTGGATATATTAAAAGTAAAAATTTTTTATTAAAAAAATGCAATGTAGAAGTATTATCCTTAAACTTTGTAGATGATTTTAAACATATAAAAAATATTAAGCTTATTAAGAAAGGTTATTATAAAGAGTTTATAAAAGATAAACATTTAGTTATAATAGCAACTGATAATAAAGATTTAAATTTAAGAATAAAAAAAGATTGTGAGGAAGCTTATAAAATATATATATTTGCTGAAGATTACTTAAATAGTATGGCAATTGCCCCTGTACAAAGAAATCTAAATAATATAAGTTTTGCAGTAAACACTAATTACGGAAATCCAAAGGGCTCATTAATGGTAGCCGAAAAAATAATAGAAACTTTAAAAAAATATGATGAATTCATTGGATATTCTTCATTAATTAGAAAAAGTGCAAAAAATATAGAAGAACATAAAAAGCAGATAATAGACTTTGTATGTAGTGAGGATTTTAAATATATATATGAAAAGAAAAAAGATAAAATAGTTATAGAAATGTTTTTTGGAGAAGAAGTGCTAAATAAAATATATAAGAATTTATAGGAGATATTTTATGGAAATAATAATTGCAACTAGAAAAAGTAAGTTGGCTCAAGTGCAAGCAGATAAAGTTATAGAACTTATTAAAGAAAAAAATAATATAAGCTCAAAAAAACTTTTAGTAGTTACAGAGGGAGATAAAAGACTAGATGTAACATTATCTAAAATAGGTGGTAAAGGCTTATTTGTAAAGGAAATAGAATATGCTCTTTTAAATAAAGAGGCTCATGCAGCTGTTCATAGTATGAAAGATGTTCCGTTTAATCTACCAGAAGGATTTGAACTTGTAGCAATTCCTGAAAGAGAAGATATTAGAGATGTATTTGTATCTAGAAATAATATTCCTTTTGAAGATTTAAAAAAAGGGGCTGTAGTCGGAACCAGTAGTATAAGAAGAGCTGCAATGCTTAGAGAAATTAGAAAAGATTTAAAGATAGTTCCAATTAGAGGTAATGTTCAAACAAGATTAGAAAAAATGAAAAATGAAAATATGGATGGAATCATATTAGCAGCAGCAGGGTTAAAGAGACTAAATATGGAGGACATTATTACAGATTATTTTGATCCTAAGATATTCCTACCAGCCATAGGACAGGGGGCATTAGGAATAGAAGCTCTAGAAGGTAGTGAGTATAACCCATATTTAAAAAAATTAGATAATAAAGAAGTTAGAGTAGCAGTAGAGGCAGAAAGAAGTTTTATGAAAGAATTAAATGGTGGATGTCATACTGTGATAGGTGTTTATTCTGAAATTAAAAACAATGATTTATATATGATTGGAACTTTTGATATAGGGGGAAAAGTAGTTAAAAAAGATATTTTAGGGAATAAAGAAGAAAATATTGAACTTGGAATTAAGCTAGCAAAGAAAATATTGAAAGGATAATTAAAATGAGTAAGGTTTATATAATTGGTACAGGACCAGGGGATGAGGATTTATTAACTTTAAAAGCTGTAGATACTTTAAATAAGTGTACAGCAGTGTTATATGATAGATTAGTTTCTAATAATATATTAAATTACTTAAAAGAAGATTGTAAAATTTTTTATTGTGGAAAGGAACCAGGAGCTCATTATAAAACTCAAGAAGAGATTAATGATTCTTTAGTAAAATTAGCTAAAGAAGGTCATATAGTTGGAAGAATAAAGGGTGGAGATCCTTATGTTTTCGGAAGAGGTGGAGAGGAGGTCTTAGCGTTAATTGATGAAAATATAGAATTTGAAGTTATTCCTGGGGTAACTTCACCAATATCTGTATTAAATTATGCAGGAATTCCGATTACTCAAAGAGAAATGTCCCAAAGCTTTCACATTATTACAGGTATGACATCAGGAGTTTTAAATATTAATTGGGAAGCTATTGCAAAAGAAAAAGGAACTTTAGTATTTATGATGGGACTTAATAACTTAGGTTCTATAATTGAAAATTTATTAAAATATGGAAAAGATGAAAATACCAAAGTTGCTGTAGTAATGAGAGGAACTTCTTCAAAACAAAGGAAGGTCGTAGGAACTATAAAGGATATAGAAAAAAAAGTTCAAGATGCTAAATTACAATCTCCATGTATAATAGTAATGGGAGAAGTTGTTTCATTAAATGATAAACTTAATTGGTATGAAAAAAAACCTCTTTTTGGTTTAAATATTTGCGTTACAAGATCTAGAGAGCAATCATCTAATTTAAAAAAGAGATTAAGAGAATTAGGTTCAGAGGTTACAGAAATAAATTCTATAAAAATAGAGCCTACGAAAGATAACTTAAATGAAGTTAAGGATAAGCTTTCTGATTATGATCATATAATATTTTCTTCGGTAAATGGTGTAAATATATTTTTTGATTATATTATAGAAAATAAAATAGATTTGAGAGCAATAAAGGCAAAATTTTCAGTTGTAGGAAAGGCTACACGAAAGGCTCTTGAGAATAGAGGTATTCAAGCTTTTGTTATGGGAAGAGAATTTGTAGGTGAGGGCTTGTTTAAAGCATTAGAACCTCATTTGAGAAGTGAAGAAAAAGTATTGATTCCGTGTTCATCAGCAAGTCGAGAGTATTTAAAAAATGAAATTGAAAAATTAGAATTAATTGTAGATAGAATTCATACGTATAATACTGTTTGTGGTGAAGTGAAAAATGAAAGAGCATTTGAAGAGGTTGATTTTATTTTATTTACTAGTCCAAGTACTGTTAATAATATGATATCATTATTTGGTAAAGATAAAATAAAAGAAAAATATAATATTGCGATTGGTCCACAAACTTTCAAAGCTTTAAAGGAAAATTCAATAGAAGCGCATATGTGTAAAAAACATTCGGAGGATGGCTTCTTAGATGAAATAGTAGAAATATACAAAACATATAAAGAAAGATAAGGTGATTTAAATGATTAAAAGGGGAAGAAGATTAAGAGCAAATTCAGCAATTAGAGATTTAGTAAGAGAAAATGTTTTAAATTCCAATGATTTTATTTTCCCAATTTTCGTTGTAGAAGGAGAAAATATAAAAGAAGAAATAGCATCAATGAAAGGAAATTATCATTGGTCTTTAGATAGACTTCCTGAAATAATTAAAGCAGTTGAAGAATGTAATATAAGAGGAGTAATCTTATTTGGATTACCAAATCATAAAGATGATTGTGGGTCAGAGAGTTATAAGGATAATGGAATCGTTCAACAAGCAATTAGAAAAATAAGAGAAATTTCTAAGAATTTATACATAATAACAGATGTTTGTATGTGCCAATATACTAGTCATGGTCATTGTGGAATATTAAATGGAAATGAAGTTGATAATGATAAAACTCTTGATGTATTAGGAAAGATATCATTATCTTATGCTAAAGCTGGAGCTGATATGGTAGCACCTTCTGATATGATGGATGGAAGGATAGGTTATATAAGAGAGGCCTTAGATGAAAATGGATATGAAAATGTAGCTATAATGAGTTACGCAGCTAAATATTCATCAGCATTCTATGGACCATTTAGAGAAGCTGCTCATTCAACACCACAATTTGGGGATAGAAAGACTTATCAAATGGATCCAGCTAATTCAGAAGAAGCATTAAAAGAAATTCAATGGGATATTAATGAGGGTGCTGATATAATAATGGTTAAACCAGCAATGTCTTATTTAGATATTATTAGAAGAGCTAAAGAGTTAGTAAATGTTCCAATTTGTGCGTATAATGTAAGTGGAGAGTTTGCAATGGTTAAATCAGCAGCAGAGGCAGGTCTTATAGATGAAAAGTCAGTAGCCTTAGAAATGTTGTTATCTATGAAAAGAGCCGGTGCAGATATTATAATAACTTACTTTGCTTTAGATGCAGTAAGATGGTTAAAGGAGAATTAAGTTATGAGGAATGATGTAATATTTCATGAATCCAAAAAATATATGCCTGGTGGAGTTAATTCACCTGTTAGATCTTACAAAAATACAGGAATGACTCCTCCAATTATAAAAAGTGGAAAAGGGGCAATAATAATAGATGAAGAAGGAAAGGAATATATTGATTTTGTATTAGCATGGGGACCAATGATACTAGGGCATTCTGATAAGGATGTAGTAAAGGCTATAAAGGAAGTATCAGAGAGTGCAATAGCTTTTGGAGCTCCAACTGAATTAGAACTAGCTATGGCAAAGTTTTTATGTAAAAACTCAGAAAATGTTGAAATGATAAGAATGGTCAATTCAGGAACAGAGGCAACTATGAGTGCTATCAAATTAGCTAGAGGGTATACTAAAAAGAATAAAATTATAAAATTTGCAGGATGCTATCATGGACATTTTGATGGATTTTTAGTAGAGGCAGGTTCAGGTGTATTAACTAATGGGATTCCAGGTTCTTTAGGAGTTCCTGAAGATAGCATTAAAAATACATTAATTGCAGTTTATAATGATAAAGATAGCGTGAAATCTTTATTTGATAAGTATGGAAATGATATTGCAGGAGTTATAATAGAGCCTGTAGCTGGAAATATGGGAGTAATAAAGGCTGAAGAAGACTTTATGAATCTATTAAGAGAAGAATGTGATAAATATGGAACTTTATTAATATTTGATGAAGTTATGAGTGGATTTAGAGTATCCTATGAAGGGGCTCAAAAATTATTTACTGCAAAGCCTGATTTAGTTACATATGCAAAGATTATTGGTGGTGGTCTTCCTTGTGGTGTCTACGGTGGTAAAAAAGAAATAATGGAATATTTATCTCCAGTAGGTGAAGTTTATCAAGCAGGTACTATGTCAGGAAATCCAATAGTAATGGCAGCAGGGCTTGCAACATTAAATAAGCTTAAAAACAATAAAGAAGAATATTATAAAAAAATAGAGAACCTTGGAAAATTATTAGAAGATGGATTATTAGAGATAGCTAAAGAAAAGTCCATTCCATTAACTATAAATAGATATGGTGGAATGCTTACTATATTCTTTACAACTTTAAAAGAAGTAAGAAATTATGAAGATGTAAAAACTTGTGATGCAGAAATTTTCAAGAAGTATTTTAAACATATGATTGAAAATGGAATTAATATACCTCCATCTCAATATGAAGCATTATTTTTAAGTGTTGCTCATACAGAAGATCATATTAATAAATTCCTAGAAGTCTTCAGAAATTTTAATATTTAATAGGGGGATGATTATGTCAAAAGCAATTGTTATTGTTTCATTTGGAACATCTAATTTAGATGGATTAAAAGAGATAGAAGACTTTGAAGAAGAAATAAGAAAAAGTTTTAATGATAAGTACTATGTATGTAAGGCCTTTACATCTAGTATAGTATCTAATATTTTATTTAATAAATATGGAAAGATAGTACCTAGGCTAGAAGAGGTACTATTTAATTTAAGTAATGATAAATATAGAGAAGTATATATACAACCACTTCATATTATAGAGGGTATTGAATTTTTATCTATTGAAAAAACTATAAAAGAATACAATTATTCTTTTTCTAAAATAACTTTAGGTGAAGTTATTATGGGAAATGAAGAAAAATCATTGCATGAAGGATGTAAGTTGATTGTAGATGCTATGGATGAGGATTTAAAGAAAACTCAAAACATAGTATTAGTTGGTCATGGTTCAAAAAGTATAGATAATGAAAGTTATAATGAATTAAAAAATACTTTCATTAAAAAAGGGTTTAAAAGTGTATATATGGGAACATTAGAAGGTGAAATTAAGAAAACCGATATATTAAGAGAACTTATAAAGAATAATATTGAAGAAGTATCAATGGCTTCAATTTTGATGTTGCCTGGAAATCATATTAAAAGAGATATTTTTGGAGATAAAAACTCTTGGAGAACTTTAATGGAAGAAAATAATATCAAAGTAAATCCAGTTAAAAAATCATTATTAGAATATAAAGAAGTTAGAGAGTTTTATATAAGTAAAATCCATGAAAAAATTAAATAATATAGATGAAAAACAAAGTTTTAATTGCAAAACTTTGTTTTTCATTATACAATATTTTTTAGCAAAAAATTAAATTACTAGTTTAAGTGATTTGCAAAAAATTGATATTATATAGTGGGGTGCAACATGTACAGCAAAGAAATTCATAATTTAGCCCATTCAGCAGAGGTTAAAAGTAATTTATTAAAAAGAAGTAAAGCTAGATACTTAATAAGTGCTGCTTTAGGAAGCTTATTTGTAAGTTTAGGAATTATGCTAATTTATAGTATAGGTGGAATATTGCACCATAATGGAGTGGATACTTATAAAATTTTAATGGGAGCATCTTTTGGAGTAGCACTTAGTTTAGTATTAATGGCAGGTGGAGATTTATTTACAAGTAACGCCATGATTATGACTATGGGAGCTTTAGAAAAAACAGTAACTTGGATAGATGCTTTAAAAATTTGGTTTGCAAGTTGGATTGGAAATATACTTGGAGGAATTATTGGCGCAGTTCTATTTGTCCAAGCTGGTTTAGCAAGTGGTAAAAGTGATTATATTGGAGAATTTATAGTTAGTAATGCTCTTGCTAAAATAAATACTCCAGCAGAGCAGTTAATTATTAGGGGTATATTATGTAATATACTAGTTTGTTTAGCCGTTTGGATGTGCTATAAGCTAAAAGAAGAAACTGCTAAAATATTAATGATATTCTGGTGTTTATTTACTTTTATAACTGCTGGGTTTGAACATAGTGTTGCAAATATGAGCTTTTTAGCTATGGGTTATTTAATAGATCCAGCAACAATTACTTTAGGTGGATATGCATATAATATAGTTTTAGTTTCACTAGGAAACTTTATCGGTGGAGTATTATTTTTAGCTTTACCATATTACTTTATTACTAGTGGAAGCAAAGAAAAATAATTTAAGAAATTAATCTATGAGTAATTTATAAATAAAATATAGAAGGAGATAAAAATCATATTTTTATTGTTTAGAGCTTTAGCAATGGAATAATAAATATGATTTTTATCTCCTATTCTATTTGTAAGGAATTTGTTAGAAATATTATAGATTATTTTTAACTTTATAACTTAATATATAATTGATAGATGTTATAATTTACATATAATAACTTAAAGAAAAGGGAGAAAAAAATAAAAATATGGGGAAGTATAATGTTTTAGTAGTTGATGATGAAAAAGAAATAACAGATGCAATTGAAATTTATTTAAAAAATGAAAATATAAACGTAATTAAAGCCTATGATGGAATAGAAGCATTAAATATAGTAAAAAAAGAAGATGTACATCTAGTTATAATGGACTTAATGATGCCTAAAATGGATGGAATGAGGGCAACTATGAATATAAGAGAATATAAAAATATACCTATTATAATTTTATCAGCAAAATCTCAAGATACAGATAAGATTTTAGGCTTAAATATTGGTGCAGATGATTATATAACTAAGCCTTTTAATCCTTTAGAGCTTATTGCTAGAGTAAAATCTCAATTAAGAAGATATGTAGATTTAGGTAATTATTCAAGAGAGAATGAAGAAGATGTTTTATCCTATGGAATAATAAAACTAGATAAAAATAAGAAATTATTAGAATTAGATGGAAAAGAAATAAAGATAACTAAAACAGAATATAAGATTTTAGAATTACTTTTAAGAAGTCCTGGTAGAGTATTTTCTGCAAAAGAAATATATGAAAGAGTATGGGAGGAACCATGCTTTAATACAGATACAGTAATGGTACATGTAAGAAGAATTAGAGAAAAGATAGAAGTAGATCCTAAAAAACCAAGATATATAAAAGTTGTATGGGGAGTTGGATATAAGTTTGAAAAATAAAGGAGAAAACTTAAAATATTTATTTTTTATTTTATTAGGTATTTTATTAATTTTATTGGTGGTATATATAGTTCCACAATATAAAACCTTAGTATCGATTATTATAGTTTTGACATTATTAAATGTCTTAATGTTTATAAAGTTATTTAAAAATAATAGTATGAGTTCTTTTGTATGGAGTGGTATTGAAAAATGGATAAAGGACTTTAAAAATGAGGAAAAATCAAGTTACTATATTCAAAGGGAAGTGTTTAATAAAGAAAATATTGAACTACCTATAGATAGAAATTATTTAAATTTAATAGATAAAATTAATTATATATCCCTAGATTTAAAAAAATCTGCAATAAATATTAGAAAAAATGAAAAGGTTAATATGGAGCTTATAAATAATTTAACAAATAAATTAAATAAGCCATTAGAAGATATAAGTACTAATATAAATAAATTGAAGATAGAAGAAGATAATGATGATGCAATAAAAATTTTAAAGATTAAATCAAATAACTTAAAGAAATTAGTTGAAGAATTATTTGAAGCTTCTAAAACTGCTACAGGAGATATGGAAATAGAATTAAATGATATTGAAGTAATAGAGTTCTTAAAGCAAGCAACTATAGAAATAGAAGATAAGTTATTAGATAAGAACTTAATAATTAAGAGTAGTTTTCCTAAGGAAGGACTATATATATCCTGCAGTGGAGAAATGCTATGGAGAGTATTTGATATTATTTTTGAAAATGTTGTAAAGCATTCTTTAGAAAATAGTAGAATTTATTTAGATGTGAAAAGAGAAGATGAAAAGATATATATAATTTTAAAAAATACTTCTAAAAAGGAATTAAATATAGATCCAAAGGATTTAGTATATTTAATTAATAGTAATAAAAGTGAAGACGTTTCCGGTCTTGGGTTAGAAATTGCAAAAAATTTAGTTTTATTACAAAAGGGAGATTTTAAAATAAATATAGATGGAGATTTATTTAAAGTTATTATTACCTTTAATATAAAGTTATTAACTGAAGCTTCCTTAGATAAGGTGGTGAATTAATGTTATTAGATAAGGTTTTATTAAAAAATAATATAAGCTGGCTTAAGGATTATGAAGTTAAAAATTTAATATTAATAAATGAAAAAGTATTATTAGAGACAATAATAGGTAAGATTTTAATTTTAATTAATTATTTTGTTGTCAGAAAATTAGTTAATACAACAGGTAAAGAGTTTTTACCAAATTACAATACTGAAGGACCTAAATATATAGTTTTATTAACTTGGATAGTTTTCACTATAATAGTAGCTATTTCAGTAATTCAAATAGTTTTAAAATGTAGAGTATATAATAAAAGTAATATAGAAGAATATGAAAAGAGATTTTATAAGGTAAAAGTATTTGATAGATTCATAAAGATAGTAATTAATGTGATTTTTTATATGGTTTTTTATCAAATTATTTTTCAAATAACTATGAGTGGAATAGATATAAAAGAAACTATATTAGTTTGGATAATTATATTAAATACAATTGTTACTTTATATCTTTATATAGGTCTTGTAAAAAATAATTTAATAATTAAAAATATAAACTTAGTTTTAGATAAAACTATTAAATGTTTAGAAGATGGTAACTTTACTAAGGTTATTGAAATATTAAATATTAATAAAAGTAATTATGCAATTCTTAATGGAGTTGAGTTTAATATAATGAATAGAGCCATTTTTGATTTTATTTTAATATCTAGGGACATAGAAGATAGAGAAGCTATTTCTAATATAAATAAGATAGATTTAATAACTAATGTATCTCATGACTTAAGGACTCCTTTAACATCAGTAATAAATTATGTTGATTTTTTAAGTAAAGAGGATATTAATGCTAAGAATAGAAAAGAATATATAAATATATTAGAAAGAAAAGCAAATAGAATAAGTATATTATTAAAGGATTTAAAAGAGTCTATAATTGCAAATTCTGAAACAGTTATTTTAGAAATAAAAGAAATAGACTTAATAGAAGTATTGAATCAAGCTTTGCTTGAAGTAAAGGAGAAATTACTAGAAAAAGAATTAAATATTAATATAAAGATTTATATTAACTCTAAAGAATCTAGTATAGAAGAGAAAAAAAGGATTATAGTTAGCGGAGACTATAATAAAATATTAAGAATATATCAAAATCTAATATCCAATATTATTAAATATGCCATAAGGCCCTCAGATGTTTTTATAATAATTGAATATGATGAAAGTAAGGTTAATAAAAAGAGTAAAGTGATATTTATTAATAAGGTAGAAGAAAATATAAGTATAGATGCAGAAAGATTAGTTGAAAGATTTAAAAGAGGAGACGTTTCAAGAAGTACAGAGGGATCAGGCCTTGGATTAGACATTGCAAGGGGATTAGCTGAGGCACAAGGTGGAGATCTAAGTATAGAACTTAAAGATAGTATGTTTATTGTGAATATTTGTATATAATTTTCTTTAGATTAAAAGTTCACATATGTAATTTTGCGATGACTTGGAGCGAAGCGTATGAATAAGCAAAATTTACATATGTGAACTTTTTATAGTTTAATTTTCTTTAGATATTTTATCTAAGCAATCATTAAGCCAATCAATATAATTTTTTTCTCTCATTATTGCTCCGTTTAAAACAATATAGTCACCAAATCCTGGGGAAGAGACTTTTGAAATCTCTTTATCTTTTAATAAATTTTCCATGGCACTTTCTAGATAAGATAATCTTTCTGTATGTTTTGCAATGGCACTTTGAAATTGAGAATTTAGTGTTTCTTTATCCATTTCATCACAGAAATAGGCTTTTAATCTAAAAATATCTTTAGGTGTCTGTTCTAAAGGATCATCTTTTTTTAGCCAATTTTGAAGGCTAAGTCTACCTTTTTCAGTAATAGAATATAATTTTTTTTCAAGTTTCTCTCCTTGAATAACTACTTCATAAGAAATAAGTCCTTCTTCGGTTAATTTTTTTAATTCAGGATAAATCTGACTATGTTTTGCATACCAAAACTCAATTAATCCTGAATTAAAAGCTTTAGTTATATCATAGCCTGTTAATGGACTCCTATTAACAAGACCTAAGATTGCATATTTTAATGTCCTCATATGTACTACCTTTCTTACAATATTTATATTTAATATTTTATCATGAAAAAATATAAAATAAAATATTAATATAAATATAAACATGTAAATATTGACATGTTTATATTTGAGTAATATAATGGAGTTGTAAATGTTAATTTTTTAACTAACAGGGGGGATTTTCGTGAATAGATACAAAAAATTATTTGAACCAGTTAAAATAGGAAAATGTGAAATAAAAAATCGTTTTGCTATGGCACCAATGGGTCCACTAGGATTATCAGATAGTGAGGGTGGATTTAATCAAAGGGGAATTGACTATTATACTGAGAGAGCAAAAGGGGGAACAGGATTAATAATTACTGGTGTAACTTTTGTAGATAATGTTGTTGAAGAACATGGAATGCCTAATTGTCCTTGTCCAACACACAATCCAGTTCAATTTATTAGAACTGCTAGAGAAATGACTGAAAGAATACATGCTTATAACGCAAAGATATTTCTACAAATGTCAGGTGGTTTTGGTAGAGTTACAATACCTACTAACTTAGGAGAATTTCCACCAGTTGCCCCATCACCTATACAACATAGATGGCTTGATAAAATTTGTAGAGAGTTAACTATAGAAGAAATAAAATCTATAGTTAAGAAATTTGGAGATGGTGCGTATAACGCTAAAAGAGCTGGATTTGATGGAGTTCAAATTCATGCTGTTCATGAAGGATATTTAATAGATCAATTTGCCATATCATTATTTAATAAAAGAAGCGATGAATATGGTGGAAGTTTAGAAAATAGACTTCGTTTCGCTCGTGAAATAGTTGAAGAAATTAAAGAAAGATGTGGAGAAGACTTTCCAGTAACTCTTAGATATTCACCAAAGAGTTTTATAAAAGATTTAAGGGATGGAGCTCTTCCAGGAGAAAAATTCACTGAAAAGGGAAGAGATTTAGAAGAAGGAATAGAAGCTGCTAGATTACTTGTATCTTATGGATATGATTCATTAGATGTAGATGTAGGATCATACGATTCATGGTGGTGGAGTCATCCTCCAATGTATCAAGAAAAAGGATTATATAGACCTTTTGCTAAATTAATGAAAGATACAGTTAATGTACCAATAATATGTGCAGGAAGAATGGATAATCCAGATATGGCTCTTGAAGCTATTGAAAATGGAACATGTGACATGATAAGCCTTGGAAGACCATTACTTGCAGATCCTGATTATGTAAATAAGTTAAGAGCAAATAGAATTGAATCAATTAGACCATGTATATCTTGTCAAGAAGGATGTATGGGACGTATTCAACATTATTCTATGCTTAATTGTGCAGTAAACCCTCAAGCATGTAGAGAGAAGGATAATGCTTTAAATCCTATATTAAAAAAGAAAAAAGTTTTAATAGTTGGTGGTGGAGTAGCTGGATGCGAAGCTGCTAGGGTATTAGCATTAAGAGGACATATCCCAGTAGTTTATGAAAAGAGTGACAAATTAGGTGGTAATTTAATTCCAGGAGGTGCCCCAGATTTTAAAGAGGATGATATTGCGTTAGCTACTTGGTATGATAATACTTTAAAAAATTTAGATGTTGAAGTAAATTTAAATACAGAAATTACAAAGGAAGATATTCTTAATTCAAATGCAGATGAGGTAATAATTGCAACAGGTTCTGCTCCAAAAGTATTTTCTCTTGGTGACGATAGTAAAGTATATACAGCAGCAGACGTATTAATCGGAAAAGAAGATTGTGGAGATAATACTGTTATAGTAGGTGGAGGATTAGTTGGTTGTGAACTAGCACTTGATCTTGTAAAGAAAGGAAAGAAAGTTACAATAGTTGAAGCACTTAATAAAATATTAGCGGTAAATGGACCTTTATGTTCAGCAAATAGTGAAATGCTAGAAAGATTAATTCCATTTAATAATATAGATGTAAAAGTAAATTCAAAGGTTAAATCATATAATAATGGAGTTCTTGAAATAGAAAGAGAAAATGGGTTAGAAACTATAAAATGTGATTCAGTTATTCTTGCTATAGGATATAAAGAAGAAAATTCATTATACAATGAGTTAGAGTTTGAAGTTCCTAATATTCACCTTTTAGGGGATGCTCGTAAAGTTTCTAATATAATGTATGCAATTTGGGATGCTTATGAAGTAGCAAATCATATTTAGTTATAAAAAATGATGTATCATCACTATGTGATACATCATTTTTTATAATATCTTAAAATGTTAAAAATAATGAATTATAATTATTTTACTTCAAATATCCAACCCTCTGGTGCTTCAACATCACCAAATTGAATTCCACAAAGTATTCTATAAAGTTCTTTTATAACAGGGCCAACTTCCTTTTCGCTATAAAATACATGAAGTTTATCATTATATTCTATGCCACCAATAGGAGTTATAACAGCAGCAGTACCACAAGCACCAGCTTCTTTAAACTCATCTAGATTATCTACATAAACATCTCTTTCATATACAGGCATATTTAAATAATCTCTAGCAATATCCATTAGGGAGTATTTAGTTATACTTGGAAGAATTGATGGTGATTTTGGAGTAACAAATTCATTATTCTTAGTTATACCAAAGAAATTTGCAGCACCAACTTCTTCAATTTTTGAATGGGTTGCAGGATCTAGATAGATACAATCAGCAAAACCTCTTTCAGCAGCAATTAAATGTGGATGTAATGAAGCAGCATAGTTTCCACCTACTTTTTGGCCACCTGTTCCTTGTGGAGCAGCTCTATCATAGTCTGCTATCATAAAGTTACATGGTGATAAACCTTCCTTAAAGTATGGACCTACAGGTACAGCAAACACGCAAAATATGTATTCAGGTGCAGGTTTAACACCAATATTATTTCCAACACCTATCATAAAAGGTCTTAAATATAATGTAGCACCAGTACCATATGGTGGAACATAATGTTCATTAGCTTTTACAACTTGCATACAAGCATCTATAAATTTTTCCTCTGGTATTTCTGGCATAAGTAATTTCTTAGTGCTATCATTCATTCTTTTAGCATTTCTATTTACTCTAAATAATTGAACTTTACCGTCTTTTCTTCTATAAGCTTTTAATCCTTCAAAGCATTGTTGACCATAATGTAGGGCTGTTGAAGCTTCACTTATAGTTAACATATTATCTTCAGTTAGTATACCTTCGTCCCATTTTCCATCTTTCCAAACTGATATATATCTGTAATCAGTTTTAATATAGTTAAAACCAAGATTATCCCAATCAATTTTAACATCTTTATTCATAAATACTACCTCCCTCAGAATTTTAATATTATTTTATCACTTATTAATAAATTATTAAAGTTTTTATTAAAAAAATATTAAACTAATATAAAAAAATAAAATAAATTACTATAAGAAAAATATATTGATTTATTTTATGTTGAAGTTTTCTTTGAAACAGTGTATAGTTTTATTAGTAAAAAATGGATATGAATATTTTAAATAAAATCCAATAAAAAAATACATAAAAGAAAGGGTGTATATTATATGCAAAAAGAAATTATTTCAACTCCTAATGCTCCAGCAGCAATAGGACCTTATTCTCAAGGAATTAAAATAGGAGATATGGTATTTACTTCAGGTCAAATTCCAGTCAATCCAGTAACGGGAGAAATTGCAATAGAAATAAAGGCTGCTACCAAGCAATCTTTAGAAAATGTTAAAGCTATTTTAGAAGAAGCTGGCACTAGTCTAGATAAGGTAGTTAAAGTAGTGGTATTTATTAAGGATATGAATGACTTTGCAAAAGTAAATGAAGTTTATGGACAGTATTTTACTGAAAATACTCCAGCAAGAAGTTGTGTAGAAGTTGCAAGACTTCCTAAGGATTGTTTAATAGAAATAGAAGCTATAGCAACACTTTAATTTTAATAGGGGCTATAGGGCCCCTATTAAAATTAAAATGAATAATTATTGATATAATTTAATCTAAATCACTAAAATTTAATAGCTTTAAATTTTAGTGATTTTTTAGTTCGGTTAGGTTATTCCAATATCTTTTAGGCATTGATCTTTTTTGAAGTTTTAAATTACTTCTTTCTTTTATAGAAGTAGATTTAAAATAATTTCTCCAAAGATCCTCAAATTCATCATTATAATTTTTAAAAGAATTATATAAATCATTATCCATTTCGATTATTCCCCAAGAAATCTTATTGTAGATAGAAGCAATATTTCTTTTAACATCATGAATAATCCAATATTCATTACTAAATCTACTCTTAAAATGAGGAGATATTAATTCAAGAATATTATTATCAGGCTCTATTGAAGAATATAGAAATTTATTATTTATTAGTGAAAAACGAATAAATCCAGTAAATCTATGGGCTTCTAGAGAAACACGTCTTTCTATTAAGTCTAGTTCTCTAACTTCATTTATATATAAGTGCTTGTGTATATTTGTTCCTAATTTAAAGGCTAGTTTTAAATATTTATAGCATAGTAATCCTTTATTTTTATAATTTGATAAATAAAGTTTATATATTTTATTTAGGGCAAGAGGATCAATTTTTAAAACTATAGAATCTTTAACTTTTTTATATTTTTCTATATCTGTCTCTACATATTCAACTTTAGTTAACATATCAACATCAAAATCATTCTCAGTTGTTATAGAAGTTATTTCGTCTTTAGAGTAAAAAGCATAATAAATTGCACATAAAAAACCTTCAAAGGAATCCTCATAAATTATTTTTAACATAGATTCACCACCTTATATTTCACCAGTAATAGAAGTAAATTTATCTTTTGGAAGTATAATCTTCTTAGGTTCTGGAAGAAGTATATTACTTTTAGAACTAGTATATATATCATCAAAAAAAGATAATTGCTTAGAATTTTCATTATCTAATTTAGGTTTATCCATATATAACAATCTAGTTCTAATTTTTTCATCATTAAAAGACACATCTCCATAGTATTTTCCTTTGCAAGTAATAAAATATTTAGCTCTTTTTAAAACTACTCCTATCTTTTTTAAATCTTCAAATGAAAGAGAGTGAACTCTTCGAGCCATTAAAATTCTTTGAGCAGAACGAACTCCTACTCCTGGAATCCTAAGAAGTTCATTATAGGAAACTTTATTTATTTCCATAGGAAAGCTATATATATTATTTAGAGCCCAGGAAGTTTTAGGATCAAAATTTAAATCAAAGTTTTCACTTTCATTTTTTAACAATTCATTAGCTTTAAACCCATAAAACCTTAATAACCAATCTGCCTGATATAATCTATGTTCTCTAACTAAAGGTGGATGAGTTATATCTGGTAGAGCCTTTTCATTTTTAACTACAGGAACATAAGCAGAGTAATAAACTCTTTTTAAATTAAATTTATTATATAGATTTTCTGATAAATTCAAAATCTTATAGTCACTTTCTTGAGTAGCACCTACAATAAGTTGGGTACTTTGTCCCCCAGGAACAAATAAAGGAGTAGATTTTATATTCTTTTTTAAGTCTTTATTTTCTAAAATTGAATTTTTAATAATTCCCATAGGAGCTAATATATTTTCTTTAGTTTTTTGAGGAGCGAGAAGTTTTAAGCTAGAAGAGGATGGAAGTTCAATATTTACACTCATTCTATCAACAAATTTCCCAGCTTCTTTAATTAAATCTTCATCTGCTCCTGGAATAGCTTTTAAGTGAATATAGCCATTAAAATTTTCCTCTAATCTTAGCTTCTTAACAACTGAAAGCAAAAGCTCCATTGTATAATTAGGATTTTTAAAAATCGCAGAGCTTAAGAAAAGCCCTTCAATATAATTTCTTTTGTAAAAATTAATAGTTAAATATACAACTTCTTCAGGGGTAAAAGCAGCTCTAGGAATATCCTTAGAGGAAGCATTTATACAATATTTGCAGTTATAAATACAGTAATTAGTTAATAAAATTTTTAAGAGAGAAATACATCTTCCATCTGCTGCGAAACTATGGCAGATACCACTATTAGCAGCATCCCCTAAACCATTATTAGTATTTTTTCTTTTAGATCCGGAAGAAGAACAAGATACATCATATTTAGCAGCTGCTGAAAGAATATTTAGTTTTTCTTTTATATTCATAAAATCACCTACTTAAATTAATTAAGATTATTATACCGAACAAACGTTCTTATTTCAATAGAAATATAAATATTAAATATGTATAAAAAAGGATATAATAAAATATATAATTTATATGGATATTTTTTACTTGCAATAAATAAAATACACTTTATAATTATTATTGTTAAATAATTATTGTAAATGAAAGGAAGATTATAAATGAAAAGGTCTATGAAGATTTCTGCGTTAATTTGTAGTTTAGTTTTAACTTTTGGATTATTTGCAGGATGCCAAAAAAGTGATAAGAAAACTATAAATGTGCTAAACTATGGGGAAAACATAGCAGATGGAATAATAGAAGAATTTGAAGATAAGTATAATGTAAAAGTAAATTATAAAACTTTTGATGATATGGAAACTATGTACATAGAAGTTTCTTCAGGAAAAACTAATTGGGATGCAGTTTTAGTATCTGATTATATGGCTGATAGAATGATTCAAGAAGGACTACTTCAAAAGATAGATAAGGATAAAATCCCTAATTTAGAAGAAATGAATGAAAGTGATATGGGACAACCATATGATCCTAATAATGATTATACTGTTCCTTATATGAATGGTACTATCGGTATTATATATAATAAAGATTTAGTATCTGATCCAGTAGATAGCTGGGATATAATGTGGAATGAAAAATACAAGAAACAAATCTTTGTATTAGATGCCCAAAGAGATGCTATAGGAATGGCATTAAAGAAATTAGGATATTCATTAAATACAACTGATGAAAAAGAGTTAGAGGAAGCTAAGAACGCATTAATTGAACAAAAACCATTAGTATTAAAATATGGTGCTGATGAAGTTAAAGATTTAATGACTTCAGGAGAAGTAGCTATTGCTATGATATGGTCTGGAGAAGGTTTAACTTTAGCAGATGAAAATGAAAACTTAGAATACGTAATTCCAAAAGAAGGGGCTAATTATTGGTTAGATTCTTGGGCTATTCCACTTAATGCAAATGATAAGGAAACTGCAGAAGAGTTTATAAATTTTGTAAGTAGTAAAGATAATGCTTACAAAATTGCAGAAGAAATAGGATATACAACTCCAAATAAATTAGCTATG
The DNA here is from genome assembly GCF_050585245.1 of Clostridium nigeriense. Lineage (GTDB taxonomy): Bacteria > Bacillota > Clostridia > Clostridiales > Clostridiaceae > Clostridium > Clostridium nigeriense_A. The sequence goes on along the minus strand of NZ_JBNOOF010000001.1, from coordinate 415,495 downwards.
GAAGAGCAACCAGAGGAAGTAAGAAATAATGAAGGAGCATATATGCCACAAAATATTATGGAGAAATGTGAAGTTTATAAATACTTACCTCAAGAAAAGCTTAAGTTATATGAAAATGTTTGGGATGCAGTAAAAACAGCAAATTAATTAAAATTTTATTAAAAAATATTAATATTAAATTAAGTCAATAGAATAAAGTATGGATTAATAGTATAATATTAATAACATCTATTAAACATATAGGAGTTGATTAGTATTATGGATAGAATTATAGATTTTAATGAATTAAAAAATAGAGTAAATGACAAAGATATAGATAAATTTGAATCATATATTTATAATTTATATTATGATATGTCTTCTGGAAAATTAAATATGTCAGACTTCACTAAAAAGATGATGGAATATATGGAAGAAAATAATATATCCCAAGATAAGTTTTTAAAAATGCAAACTAAGCTTATGGAAAGATACGGATTTGATTCATCTGGAATTGAGGAACAAATTAAATCTTTAGGATTAAGTAATGTTATTCCAGGTGCAGGAGACATTGAAAAAATAAGAAAAAATATAAGTTTTCAAGAAAAATATAAAGATGGGATAAAGGTTTCTACAGTTAATCGTTATTCTATAAAGAATGATAAAAATGATTTAAATATATTAACAGATGGAGAAAAAATTATTTTAACTAGTAAAGGAAAAGTAGATTTAAATGATATAGAGCTAAATGACTTTTTATGTTCTTATAAAAAAGTTATAGATGATAAAACTTTAAGTATTTCTATCTGTGAAAATATTAAAGAATATGAATACTAAAATTGTTAAAAAAAATCTATTTATTTTCTTAGATTATAGTTTATAATAGGTAAGGTATGATATTAATCATACCTTATTTTTGTGAAAAAACAATTAAATTTTTAGTAAATAGATATAACTACAGGAGGCTAGTAAATGAGCGTATTAACAGTTAAAGATATGAGTCATGGCTTTGGTGATAGAGCTATATTTGAAGATGTGTCCTTTAGATTATTAAAGGGGGAACACGTTGGATTAATTGGTGCCAATGGTGAAGGGAAATCAACTTTTATGAGTATAGTTACAAATAAACTTATGCCAGATGAGGGAAAAGTTATTTGGTCAAACAATGTTAGAGTTGGATATATGGATCAACATGCAGCCTTAGAAAAAGGACAAAGCATTAGAGATTCACTAAGAGATGCTTTTAAATATCTTTTTGATTTAGAAACAGAGATGAATTCTCTTTATGAAAAAATGGGAGATTGTACACCAGAAGAATTAGAAAAGATGCTAAATAGAACAGCAGTTATCCAAGATCTTTTAGATCATAATGGATTTTACATAATAGATGCAAAGGTAGAGGAAGTTGCAAAGGGGCTTGGTCTTTTAGACTTAGGTTTAGATAGAGATGTAGATGATTTATCAGGAGGACAAAGAACTAAGATACTTTTAGGTAAGTTATTACTACAAAATCCAGATATACTACTTCTAGATGAGCCTACTAACTATTTAGATGAAGAACATATAGAATGGCTGAAGAGATATCTTCAAAATTATGAAAATGCATTTATATTAATTTCTCATGATATACCATTTTTAAATTCAGTAGTTAATTTAATATATCATGTTGAAGAAAGAAAGCTAACAAGATATGTTGGTGATTACTATGAATTTAAGAGATTATACGATGAAAATAAAAAGAGATTAGAAGCAGCTTACGAAAAGCAACAAAAAGAAATAGCTAGATTAGAAGATTTCGTTGCAAGAAATAAAGCAAATGTTGCAACTGCTAATATGGCTAAGTCAAGACAAAAGAAGTTAGACAAGATGGAGATTATAGAACTTTCTAAAGAAAAACCAAAACCAGAGTTTAACTTTAAAATTGCTAGAACTTCTGGAAAAACTATATTTGAAACTAAAGACTTAGTTATAGGATATGATTCACCACTTACAAAACCTTTAAATCTTTATATGGAAAGAGGACAAAAGATAGCTTTAGTTGGAGCTAATGGACTTGGAAAAAGTACATTATTAAAAAGCTTACTTGGAAAAATTCAGCCTTTAAGTGGAGAAGTTTATTTAGGAGACTATCAACATATAGGATACTTTGAACAAGAAGATAGAGAAAAAAATACAAATACATGTATAGAAGAAGTATGGCAAGAGTTCCCAAGTAAGACACAATACGAAATAAGAGCAGCCCTTGCTAAATGTGGATTAACAACTAAACAATTAGAATCAAAAATAATGGTTTTATCAGGTGGAGAAGCAGCAAAGGTAAGATTATGTAAGATATTAAATACAGAAACAAATATATTAATCCTTGACGAGCCTACAAACCATTTAGATGTAGATGCAAAGGAAGAATTAAAGAGAGCATTAAAAGAATATAAAGGTTCAATTTTACTAGTATCTCACGAACCAGAATTCTATAGAGATGTTGTAACGGAAATATGGAACTGTGAGGATTGGACAACTAAAATAGTATAATAGCTTGCTTTAGTACTATTGGATTTAGGATTATAAATAGTGAATCGTAACCAAATTAAACAGTTAAATTTTATATTTGGCCATGAGAACTTACTCATATAAAGATGCAAGAATTATTTCTTACTTTAGAAGATATAGAATATATTTTTAATGGGACAATACATTGATTTCGGAGGAATAATATTGATATTATATCTAGAAATTGAGGCATATCTGACAAACTTAAAATTCTGTAGTAAAATAAATGTGTAATAGAATAGTTTAAGTAATTTATTTGAAAAGGAAGTTATACTATGGGAGAAAATATAAAAATGAGATCCCCAGGATATTTTAAAGAATTTAAGTGTATAGGTGGAAACTGCAAAGATAGCTGTTGTGTTGGTTGGGATATAGATATAGATAAGGCTACCTTCAAACAATATTATAAAATTCAAGATAAAGAAATGAAAAGAATGTTTCAAAAAAATGTTCATAACAATGATTTTTGTACAAGTTATGATGTAGATTATGGGAAAGTAAAGTTAAAAGCTGATAAAAGGTGTCCTTTTTTGGATGAAGAAAATTATTGCATTATTTATTCTAAGCTTGGAGAAGAATATCTTTCAAATGTTTGTACATCTTTTCCTAGAATAATTAATAAAATAGATGGTTATTATGAAATGTCCCTTGATGTAGCCTGTCCTGAAGCTGCAAGAATTCTTTTGTTAAAGGAAGAGGGAATTAAGTTTAAAGAAAGTGAAGAAAACTTAGGAAAACATATAGTATCAAGTGAGATTGATACTAAATCTAAAAAATATAATAAGTCACCAATAAAGTATTTCAAAGAAATTAGAGATCTTAGTATTAAAATAATACAAAACAGAAAATTAAATTTAAGTAAAAGGCTTTATATATTAGGTGATTTCATTAATACATTAGAGGACGAGCTTAAAGATAATTATAGTAATGTACCTAAATTTATTAAAAAATATGATATAAATTTAGTTAATGATCATTATGAAAAAAATCAATTAAATTATCTTATTCAAATTGATTTTTTTAAAAAAATGTTAGAGTTTTTAAATGTATCTAAAAATGTGGATAGCTTTTCTTTTAAAGAATATACAAAGCAAATTATAGTTGGATTTAAGTTTGATGAAAATGTTGAAATAAGTGAATATTCAGGATTATACATAAAAGCATTTGAAGATTATAATGAAAATTTCATTAATAATAATAGCTATATTTTTGAAAATTATTTAGTAAATTTCATATATAATAATATTTTTCCATTTTCTGAATCTGAATCAATATTTGATGGATATATTATGCTTTTAACAAGATATTCATTTATTAGATTTTATTTGGTTGGGAAATATATATACAATAAACAGGAATCTAAAGAAAGCATAGTTGAATTTATCCAAGTTTTTTCTAAAACTATAGAACATCATAAAAGTTATTTAATTGATTCATTAGAGTACATAAAAGAAAATGAATTTGATAATATGGAATTTGCTAAAATACTTTTATAATAAATTAATCGGTAGTGCTTTTCCAATTGAATTTGAATTAAATAAAATATTGATTTTATAGTTTAAAGTTATAATTAAATTAGGATAGTATAGAATGAACCGGACCTCAAACAAATGAAATATTTGTAAAAATTTGACATATGATAAATAAGGAAAGCTTAGTGTTACATCACTAGGCTTTCTTTAGGATATTTATTCGATTACTTTGTTTTCTAAGTTGCTACGTCTACAGTCCAGGGGGTTTAAGTTTATGTGATGTACAGTTTCAGATTCAGTAGGATTCATTATAAGTTTATCTAAAGGAATTCTACCTTGTGGAGTATTTGCAATAATCATGATAACTCCATTCTTTTTATATTGAACCCAGCTAAACTCATCAGTTATAACAGTGTGTAAATCTTCAGAAGAAATTAATGCTCTAGCATGTGGAGTGCCGTATTTATTAGTTAAGATGATAGCAATTGTGTTATCATCAACTTTTTCATAATGATTTTTCTGAGCCCTTGGGACTATTTCTAAATTAGATTTTCTGTTATCTAGCATATTTTCATTAATATGTTTAACAGGAGCTTTTTGATTAGTATTTAAAATAACTGTTTGAAGACTTTGTTTTAAAGGTTTAGTTCCTTTTGATTTGCTTATATTTTGAATTGTATAAGCATTAAAGTCTTTATTCCATTCAGCAAACCAAGTTCCCATAGATTTTATTCTTTCAACATCATCAGCATCTATTAGGAAAACTAATTCACTTCCATCTTTCCTTAAAACAGTGGCATAAGCAATGTTTTCTTTAACATCAAATTTATTTTCAAAAGTTTTATAATTCATTAAATATGTACCTTCTTTCATAATGTCTAAATGAAAGTATAACATATGATGAGTAAATTAGCTCTGTTATCTTTCAATTAATTAACATAATTTAAATAAAATTTTGAGAGAGTTAACAAATAACTCAGAAGCTTTTAAATAATAAAAAAACCTTACAGTAAGAGTAAGGTTTTGGTTGCGGGAGCAGGACTTGAACCTACGACCTTTGGGTTATGAGCCCAACGAGCTACCAACTGCTCCATCCCGCGATATTATGTTTACATATTGGCTTAGCCAACTTGTATTATTAGTATATGTCTAATAAAGAGTTATGTCAAAGAGAGATATCATCATATTGTGGAATATGATGATAAGAGGTAGCTTAGCATGTCATATGATATCAAATGCTACGAAATAAGAAAAAGTTTCTAGAAAAGTAAAAAGTTAATTTTATAGCTATAAATTTTAAAGACGAAAGATTTAAATTAAATGGATTAAATCTTTTGTCTTTTTTATAATCAGCTTTATAATATCATATAGTAATTAACTTATATTAATTACATTAAATAGTTTAGAAAATGATAATAATATAATTAAATATTTAAAGTATATAAGGAAACAACCTCCAAGTAAAAAGGTAAAGGTGAAAAAATCTAAAAATATACGTAAAAAGTAAAGAAGGTATGAGAACAAACTCATACCTTTTAATTAATAATCAATTCCTGCTGACTTTATGTTATTAATATCACTTTGAGAACATGGAGTAATTCCATAAGTCATTTTACAATTTGGACAAACAGTTACAAAAGTCTCCATTACAAATTCTTCTCCACATGAACATTTTATTGGATAAGGAGTAGTTAGTTTTAAATTTGCTTTTCCTTTTTCTCTTAATCTATCAACAATAGCTTTTCCGTCTTTAGTATTTGTTCCACAACCACAACTCATAATTTTACCTCCGAAAATTTAAATTAATAGTAATTATATATAAAATATTAATTTAAGTATGTAACAATAGTTACATAGGAGAGTTTTTTATTTATTTTGAGAAAGTTTTTCAAAGCAGGATCTACACATGCAAGATTTTCCTCTTTTTTCTTCTGGAACCATTTCTAAAATTTCTTTTGTAAATTTCACAGTATGGCACCAACATTCTTTTTGTCCAACTTGACAATTATTATCTTCTCCACATATAGGACATGTTTTATTTGGTTTATGTTCGCTCATTATAATCACTCCTTAGCAAATAATAGAACTTTAATTTTACTATACAATATTACTATAAATTATAATATTTTTAAATGAAATCATGTAAGTTTTATTCTTTCTTTGATTTTTAATTGTCTTTACATAGATAGGTAATTATGCAATAAATAATATATAGTAATAATAAGTAAATTTTAATAGAAGGACTTTTAATTTTAAATTATAAAGATATATAGAAATAAATAAATAAAGAAGAGGAATTTATATATGGCTATAAGTGTGAAAGAAATTCTTGTTGAGGGATTACTAGAATTATGTGAAATAAAATCTTTAGAAAAGATAACTATTAAAGAGCTTTTAATTAAAACTGGAGTTAGTCGTCAAACTTTTTATAATCATTTTTTAGATAAGAATGATTTAATTCAGTATATTTATTTAAGTAAGATAATTCCTGAATACAGTACTAATTCATCAGAAAATATGAATTTTCATGATTCATTATTAGCTTCATTAAAAAGAATGAAGGAATATCATAATTTTATGAAGCAAGCTTGTTTAATAGATACTCAAAATTGTTTGAAAAATTATATATTCGAACATTGTAAACAATTTGATTTAAAATGGCATCAAAAGCTTTATGGTAAAAATGAAATGCCAAATTCATTACGGTTTGCAACTGAATATCATGCAATGGCATCAAGTAGTATGGTGTTATCTTGGATATTATCAGATATGCCTGCTTCATGTGAAGAAATGGCAGATTTAATTAATCAGCTTAGAAGTATAGGGATGGAAAAGCTATTTAAAGATGGAGAAATAGGAAAAAATCCATATATAAGATAGGTTGACATTTTTATATAAATGTCAAGATATTGATTTTACTTTAGCTTTGTAAATTTTAATATTAATTAATATTTTTTATAATAATTTTATAAATGAAAGGTGGTAAGATTAATGAAATATATAAAGCTTGGTAATTCGGATTTAAATGTATCCCGTATTTGTATGGGTTGTATGGGTTTTGGAGATTCTACAAAAGGTCAACATACATGGACATTAAATGAAGAGGATTCTAGAAAAATTATTAAAAGAGCTTTAGAACTAGGAGTGAATTTTTTTGATACTGCTATTGCATATCAAGGAGGAACTAGTGAAAAGTATTTAGGAGGAGCACTTCGAGATTATGCAAAAAGAGAAGATGTAGTTGTGGCTACAAAATTTTTGCCACGTACAAAAGCGGAAATAGAGAAAGGTATAAGTGGCCAAGAGCACATTGAAAATATGTTGAATAAAAGCCTTGAGAATCTTGGAATGGACTATGTGGATTTATATATCTATCATATGTGGGATTATAATACCCCACTGTATGAAATTATGGATGGACTAAATAGAATGGTAAAGGCAGGAAAGGTTCGTTATATTGGTATTTCTAACTGCTTTGCATGGCAGATAGCAAAAGCAAATGCTTTGGCAGAAAAAGAGGGATTTGCAAAATTTATTTCTGTACAAGGACATTATAATCTTATTTTCAGAGAAGAAGAAAGAGAAATGGTTCCTTATTGTAAAGAAGAAAATATTGCACTAACTCCGTATAGTGCATTAGCTGGGGGAAGACTTTCTAAGTATCAAGGAGAAAGGTCCGAACGTTTACAAAAGGATAATTATGCAAAATCTAAGTATGATTCATCAAAGGAACAAGATGAGATAATTATTGATAGAGTAGCAGAATTATCTAAAAGAAAAGGAGTGTCTATGACAGAAATATCATTAGCATGGCTATTGAGCAAAGTAGCTTCGCCAGTAGTTGGAGCAACAAAACTTCATCATATTGAGGGGGCTGTCAGTGCTGTAGATATAAATTTAACAGATGAGGAAATTTTATATTTAGAAGAGTCTTATGTGCCACATAGTTTAGTAGGAGTTATGGCGGAAAACAGGTAAATTTAAAAAAAGTATAATAGAAAATAAGCTCTATTATACTTTTTCATTATTTTTTTAATTATCTTTCGTAGAAAGATCCCATATATGAGATAAATTCATCTTCAGTATGATTAGCTTTCCAATTATGAATATTAGCTTTGTTATGCTCACCTGCAATAATAGAGAATTTCTTTCCTAAGTTTTCGAAAGCTTCTTCAACACAAGCCTCTGGGGTTAATGCAGATTTCATTACTGCTTCTCCAGCAGGACCTCCAGGAAGGTTTTTTAATAAACTAGGAGTTATTGTTGTGCCAAGTGTTATTACTTCTACATCAACATTAGTTTTTGAAGCTTCATAAGCAACTGCTTCAGTTAACTTAAGTATATAAGATTTTCCTGCGCCATATTGAGCGTTATATGGAGATGCACTAATTCCAGTAAGTGAGGATACATTTATTATTGCACCACGATCTTGCTTAGAAAAAATACCCATATAATGATAGAAGCATTTTAAAAAGGTTATTATATTGACATTTAGCATTTGTTTATGTTTTTCCCAAGGAGTATCTTGAAGTTTTCCAAAGGTATGGAAGCAAGCTACATAGGACATAAATCCCATATCTAAATCTTTAGTTTTTTCAAATATTTCATCTGCAGAATTAGAGTCAGAAAAATCTGCTTTAATAACTAAGTGTTCAACACCATACTTAGATGAAATATCTTTACCTAAAGCTTTTAGCATTTCTTCACGTCTACCAACCATAACAACATTCATACCTTCAGAAGCAATTTTTTCACAAAAAGCTTTTCCAACTCCTTCTGTAGCACCTAGAATAATTCCCCATTCACCATATTTATCTTTTAGATTCATTTATACCACCCCTTAATTTTTTATAGATCACTTATATAATAACATTTAAATAATTATAAGTAAAATTATAGATTAAAAGTAATTAATTTGAAAAAATAAATTGCATATTAAAATTATATTAGTTTATTTTTGATATAATTAATAAGAGTATATTAATTGTATTATAGTTAAAATAGTTAATAAGTTGGGGGAAGAGGATATATGAAAATTAATATTAAATACTTAATAGCGTTCATTATTTTATTTTTAATTGAAGTCGGAATTGCACTGTTTATAAATGATAGAATTATTAGGCCCTACATTGGAGATATTTTGGTAATTATCTTAATGTATACCTTTATAAAAAGTTTTATAAATAAAGAAATAAGATTTTTATCAATATATTTATTTATCTTTGCGGCATTTGTTGAAGTAATACAATTATTTAATATTCTAGAGATAGTGGGATTACATAATAATAGAATACTTTCAATTATTCTTGGAAGTACATTTGATTTTAAGGATATTCTATGTTATCTAATTGGAAGCATAATTTTATTAATATGGGACAAAAGATTCAATTTGAAAAAGATATGCCATAAAAGTTGGTCTATAATGAAGAATTATATAAAAATATAAATAATTTTACTAAATGTACAAATTCTATAGCAATATCTATACCTGTAAATTTGATCATAGAAATATCATTATTACTATCTCCAATGAACATAACTTAACTTTTATCTAAATTAAAGTATTTTGATAAATATTTTACTGCCTCTCCTTTTGAGCTACTTTTTAGAATTAAAAAAATAATAGTTAATTCTAAAAAATGCTATTTGATTTACAAGACTTTTTTGCTGAAATATGGTAAAATTTATGAGATAATGTTTTAACTAGGGGGAAAATATGAAAATTAAAAACTTATTTTTAAAAAATAAAGGCACAGTTATTTCATTAATTATAGCCTTGGGAATTGGTTTTATAGGTGGCATAGGGAATATGTCACAAGAAGAGTATAACAGTCTAATTAATCAAAATCAAAACTTAGAAAGTGAAATAGTTTTATTAGACAAGCAGTTAACAGATATTCAAGATGATGTAAATACTCTTCAAGAAAAGAAGGAAGAAGCAGAAAGAATTGCTAAGGAAGAAGCTGAAAAGAAAGCTAAGGAAGAGGCCGAAAAGAAGGCACAAGAAGAACGTGAAAGACTAGCACAAGAAGAAGCAGAAAGATTAGCCAAGGAAGAGGCGGAGATAGCTGCACAAAATCAACAAAGCTCAAGTACTTATGTAGTATCTGGAAATAATAATTACAATAATAATTCAGTGGTTTCAGAAACACCAGTTGGTGAAATGGTTTGGTTATCAGCAACAGGAACTAAATATCATAGAATTAATAATTGTGGAAATATGAATCCTAATAAAGCTAGACAAGTTACTCGAGAGAGCGCAATATCACAAGGGTTCGAAGCGTGTAAAAAGTGTTATTAATAGGTGATTTCGTAAAAATATATGGAGGTAAAGGTGCATTAAAATATAAAAAATTAATACATAGTAATTAAAGAGAAATAATGATTATAGAGAAAATAAAATAATATTTGTAATGTGCTGAAAGAAAATATGATATTAAAAAAAGTTTTAAAAGTATTTGCTGCGATAATTATAGGGATTATTTTAGGAAATTCAATAGGTAGTATAAATAGAGTTGATTATTCTTTATCTACTGAAATAAATTCAAAAATTGAAGAAAATAAAAAGATTATAGAAAGTAAACAAGATGAATTAGAAAATTTAAATTCTAAGAAGATTCAATTAGAGTCGTATCTAAATAATTAATAATTTATGGTAGATTTATTATATAAGTCTACCTTTTTTGTTTAATTAATAATTTATATTAAATTTAATAATTGTTGGATATTAATTAAAATAACTAATATAATTGATTTTAAGTAATAGAATTTAAAATATGAAGTTTGAGCTTATTAAAAGGGATGAAATTTATGAATGAAAATATTTTAATTAAAGTAAAAGAACAACTTGCAAAAGATTATAATTGTAGAATTGAAGATTTTGATAATAATAAAAATTTAATTACAGATTTAAAAATAATAGATGGTAGTAGAAAATATAGCAGTGATAAAGAAATACTAAAGATACTTATAATCAATGGAAAAACAGTGATATCTGCTGATAAGTGTATTAAAAACTGGTGCATTGAAAAATTATCAAACTTTCCTGGAGAGTGGATGTTTTTATATTCAGTTTTAAGAAGAATTGATAAAAAGTTAAATGAATTTGGTTATGAAATAGATAATACTCATCATTATTACTTACCAAAGGATAGTAACTTGGAAGAAATTAATGGCTTTAAATTAAAATGGTTTGAAAAAGATGATATACTACAATTTAAAGATGATAATAGATTTGATGAAGCCTTTGCTTTTAACAAAAATTATCCAGATGTTTTAGGAGTTGCAGTAGTAGATAATGAAGAGAATATTTTAGGAATGGCTGGAGCAAGTGAGGATTCTAATATTATGTGGCAAATTGGAGTTAATGTTTTACCAGAAGCAAATGGAAGAGGAATTGCTAGTGCTTTAGTACAATCATTAAAAAATGAAATATTAAAAAGAGGGAAGGTACCTTTTTATGGTACTGTTGAATCTCATATAATATCTCAAAAGGTAGCATTAAAGTCAGGATTTTATCCAGTATTTGCAGAAGTAAAGATAAGAAAGGTTAATAAGGAGATTTAATATGAGTGAGATAGAGAAAAAATTAACTTTAAAAATATTAAAGGATAGATATTCAGTTTGTAGATTAAATAAAAATGATGAAATTCCAAAATGGATTTTTCAAGAAGAATTCTTTTCTATAACTAGGACAGATGATGAATTGTCTATAGTGTGCTTACAAGATAAAATTAAAGAAGATATCAAATGTGAAAAAGATTGGAAGATATTAAAAATAGAAGGTCCATTAGATTTCTCTTTACTAGGTATATTATCAAGAATAAGTACATTAATGGCTAATAACGATATTAGTATATTTGCAATTTCTACTTATGATACAGATTATATCCTTATAAAAGAAGAATCAATAAAAAGAGCAATAGAAGTTTTAGAAAACAATAATTATAATATAATTTAATGTACTAAAAAATCATTTTTTAAGAAAGAATATAATCGAGTATTACTTTTGAAAGGATGATTTATATGAATAAGGAAAAAGTTGCATATTATAAAAATAAACTTAATAAAGAGAAAAAGAGAGTTGTTGATGTTATTAAACAACTAAGCGATAATGGAATGACTAAATTTAATGCTGAGACTGCTAGTGAATTATCTTTTTATGACAATCACCCTGCTGATATAGCAAGTGAAACCTTTGAAGTTGAAAAAGGTAGAGCACTTGAAGCAAATGAAACATCATTACTAGATAAGATAAATGATGCATTAAATGCAATAGAGGATGGAAGTTATGGTAAGTGTAAAATATGTGGCAAAGATATAGATGAAGGAAGATTAGAGTTTTTACCTTATGCACTAAATTGCATTGAATGCCAAGATACAATTAGTAATATACAAACCTATAATTCTAATCAAAGAGTTGTAGAAGAAAGTGTAATCGGTAAACCATTTGGACATAAATCTGAGCATAATGATAAAGATGAAGTAGGCTTTGACGAAGAAGATAGCTATCAAGCTGTAGGAAGATTTAATGAAATAAGAAATTCTCCAGAATACGATTATAATTATACTGATAGTAATTATAATGACAATGGTTATGTTGAGGATATTGAAAGAATAAGTAATGAAGAATATAAGAATCAACTACCTGATTAAATTTTATTTTATGAAGTATAAGTTGTAAAAAATAGTAGCTAATTTAGGCTGCTATTTTTTAGTTATAAGAAAGTATTTTGTACTTTTTTCGTTTTTACTTCTAATTAAACTAAAATAATACAATGATTAAACTATACTAACTATTAAATATTTGCAAAAAAATATATATGATATATAATTAAATAGTAAGTAATAAGTAGTAAGTAAATGTAAAAAAATTACTTAGTATAATTAAAAGAGGTGTTTATTTATGAGAGAATTAAAATTATCACAAAATTTTTCGATGATTGCTTTGAATGCACAAGATAGTGTTAATATGACAACTATTAAAAAGGTATCACTTCATGCAATTGCAGCTGCTGTTGTTTTAGAGTCATATTTAGATGGATATTTTGAAGAAGTAGATGGAAAGTTAGTATTGAATAAATCATTTTTTGATAATCCTAATGTTACTTTATATCAGGAAACTATTTTTAAACCTCTTTTTAATGAAAAGGAATATATAAGAGAGGATTTAAAGTGGTGGTTATATAAATCTTCAAATCTTTCAAAAAAACATTTGAAAGCTCTTGAAATTGCTATGTCAGATTCTTTAAAAGGGGATGATTATATAGAAGAAATCCCTAATTTATTAGGGTGTGATATGTATTATCAAACAGCAGGATTATCATTAAAAGAGTATAGAAGTAATGGTAATGAATATTCTAGAATTATTGAGGGACTGAAGGCAGATGTTCTTGAAGAAGGTGAAATAAGTGATGAAAGTATAATTATGTTATGGCTATTAAGAGAAAGTGGCTGTATTCAGGATGTATTTTCAAAGGCAGATTTAGAAATAGTATATAAAAATATGTATAATTTATTTATAGATAATAGATTTTCTAAAGAACTTTATAATATTCATATTTATCATGGTATTGAAATAGCAGTAAAAAGTTTTTTAAGAATGAAAAAAAATGCAATTAAAACGCCTATAGGAACTGGTTTAAATTTTATATTTCCAGCACTTGAACGTTCTCAATCTATATTTATTGATACAGAAGAATGGTTCCATAATTCAAGAGAGAGATTTGATAGTGTTAAAAAAAGGTTAGAAGAAAATGGTCATATTTATACTATTGTACGTTTGGGAGATGTACCTTTACTAAAAATAGACAATATATTATATGAAGCTATACCAGAAGCAGTTAGAGGGAGAGTCCCAATACATGGAGTACGTCTTAGAAGATACCCAATTTAAAGGAGTTGAAAATTAATGTCTAGACAGCGTTCTATGGAAAAAATATTAGAATCTGAATATGTTACAATTGGGGAGCTTGTTAGAATTACTAATTCAAGATACAGTACTCTTAAGTTTTATACTGAAGAAGGAATGTTACCTTTTGAACAAGAGGAAGAAAAATTAACAAGAAGATTTCCAAGAGAAAAAGCTGTAAAAAGAATAGATGAGATTAAAGAATTAAAAAGACAAGGGCACAGAGTAGATGAAATTAAGGAATTATTATTAGAATAATAAAAAATAGTATTCAGGTATAAATACTAATATAATTTTAATTTCTGCATAATGAGGCTGCTTGAAACAGCCTCATTTTCATTCTTTTAAAGAAATTGCTTTTCCTACAGTTCCGCCTAATTTTCTCCAAAAGTAATTATGTTCATCAACAGCTTGAGAGAAGTCATTATTTTGCCATCTAGTAAGGACCTCTAACATATAGTCCCTATCTTGGTAATCAACTTTTTCTATTAGGGTTTTTAATGAAGTAATATATTCAGGATCCATTTCTATCATTCCCCAAATTTGATTGTCTTCAGCAACTATTTTAGTATTACTCATTCTATGCATAATATCATAGATTTTTTCTATAGGGTAATATTCACTATCTTGTATTTCAGATGATTCTTCATTAGAAATTTCTTTATCTATTTTCTGAATTTCAGATATATTTGATTTAGCCTCTAAATTTCCAGACTTACTTTCCTTATAAAATAAAAAAGAAAAAGCACCGACTACAAGTATAAGAATAATAACAAGAACTCTTATAAATATCTTATTTCTAAATAAATTTTTTATAGAAATTACCTCCTTTGTAATAAAATATAATTACATTATATTCCAAAGATTGTATAATTAAAATATGTAGATACAAAAATTAACAATTCTAATTGAGTAAAGATAAATTATTAAGTATAATACAACTCATTAAATGGAAATTCTAATAAATATTGTGGAGTGATTTAAATGAATGTTATAGAAATTAACAACCTTACTAAGGATTATGGAGATAAAAAAGGAATATTTAATATAACTTTTTCAGTTAAGAAGGGAGAGGTACTTGGGTTTCTTGGCCCAAATGGAGCAGGAAAAACTACAACTATTAGACATTTAATGGGTTTTTCTAAAGCGGATAAAGGTAGTTGTAGTATTAATGGATTAAGTTGTTTTAATAATTCTAGTGAGATAGAAAAATTTCTTGGATATTTACCGGGGGAAATTGCTTTTTTAGATGATATGACAGGAATAAAATTTATAAAGTTTGTAGCAGAAATGAAGGGAATTAAAAATTTATCTAAAGCTTATGAATTAATAGAAAGATTTGAATTAAATCCTAATGGTAAAATAAAAAAGATGTCTAAGGGAATGAAGCAAAAGATTGGAATAGTATGTGCATTTATGCAAGAGCCAGATATTTTAATATTAGATGAACCAACCAGTGGATTAGATCCTTTAATGCAAAATGAATTTATAAAATTAATTCTTGATGAAAAAGAAAAGGGAAGAACCATATTGATGTCTTCTCATAGTTTTGAAGAAATTGAAAAGACTTGTGATAGAGCAGCTATTATAAAACAAGGGGAAATAGTAGAAGTAGAAAATATATCTACTTTAAAAGAATCTAAACAAAAGCTATATAATATAACCTTTGAAAATTCTGATATGGTAAGTAACTTTATAAAGGAAGGATTTAAAATTAAAGAGGTAGAAGGAAACAATGTTACTATAATTGTAAAAGGAGATATTATGCCTTTTATTAAAGCTTTAGGGAAATATAAAGTTTTAAGTTTAGAGTCATATTCACAAAGCTTAGAAGATTTATTTATGCACTTTTATGGAGGTGAAAATAATGATTAGTATTCCACTTTTAAAAAGAGAAATAAAATCAAATTATAAGATATTTTTAATTTTTGCAGCAGTATTAACTATGTATATATCAGTAATAATTCCAATGTTTGATCCGGAAATTGGTAATGCATTGGCTGAATTTGAAAAAGCTATGCCAGAAATGATGGCTGCCTTTGGAATGAGTAATTCTGGGACAACATTAATAGAATTTATTAATACCTATTTATTTGGATTTTTATTTATTGTATTTCCAATGATATTTGAGATAATAATAGTTAATAAAGTAATTGCAAAATATGTTGATAGTGGATCAATGGCTTATCTTTTAGCGACTCCAAATAAGAGAAGTAAAATAGCAATAACCCAAGCAATTTTTATGCTATTTTCTTTAGGCGCTTTAATAGTATTTATTACTTTAGTTGGAATAATTTCTAGTGAAGTATATTTCCGAGGAGATTTAGATATAAAGAAATATATCTTAATGAATATAGGTCTGTATTGTCTTCATATTGCAATAAGTGGATTAGGATTTTTTGCTTCTTGTATTAGTAATGATACAAAGCTTTCTTATTCAATAAGTGCTGGAATTCCAATTGGATTCTTCATTATACAACTTTTAGCTAATATGGGTGGAAAATTAGAGAACTTTAAATACTTTACTATCTTTACTTTATTAGATACAGATAAATTAATTAAAGGTGAATCTATTGGGGTATGGATGTTTATTATTTTATTAGTAATTGGACTAGTATTATATATAGGGGGAATTTTAAGATTTAGTAAAAGAGATTTGCCTCTATAAAATAAATATAAGATTTTAAATATATTTTATAATAAAGTTTTTAAGGATACTAAGGAGGAAAGAATATGAAAGATATAAAGAAAAAAATATGTCCAATTTGCGGTGAGACAATGAAAGAATATGAATATGCTTATGATAATAATCAGTATGGAAAGAAATATTATAAATGTAGTGAATGTGGACATAAAGAAAATACTATGAATTAGATAAAAATAGATATTGGATTAAATTCAATATCTATTTTTATTGTGATTAATTAAGAAATATAATTTATGGGTTACATAAAACAAAGAATTATATAAAAAAGCAATATATTTACAATATATCCCAATTTTGATAGATTATTCAATAGGATTATATATTAAAATATAATTGGGTTTGTAAATGTATACAAGGGGGAAGTAGTATGAAAAGAAAATCACTTAATAAAAGTATTGCTTTTATAATAGCTGCTGCAGTTGCAGTTGGGCAAATACCGGCTTCTGTATTAGCAGGTGTAAATACTGAGCAAGTAGATAGTATTCAAGAAGCAAGCGATTCCTTTATTTATAATCAAGAATATAGTGACTATGATAGTAATACTTGGACAAGACTTGTTGGAGATGGTGAAATTAAAGAAGTTTTTGACTTTACTGATGGAGATTCAAAAGGGGCCCTAACAGTTAAAAGAGGCAGTAGTAATAATAACTTAGTTTTTGTAGAAGATCAAAGTCCAGAGCTAAAGGATTTCGAAGCAGAAACGAGATTTAAATTAAATCCAGAAAGTGGTCAAGAGGCAGGGAGGTTTGGTCTCGTATTTAGAGGAAAAGATGCTAATACCTATGGATTTGTAGGATATAATATTGCAACAGGATGGTTAATAGAAACACCTACTTCTTGGAAAGATGATATAGTTGGACCTAAAATAGAAGGAGACCAATGGGTTACTATGAATGTAAAGCTTAAGAGAAATAATTTAACTTTAACTGTTAATGGAGAAGAAATATTTAATGATACTATATCAATGAATAATTTCCCTCAGGATGCAGGTAAATTTGGATTTAGGACTTGGTATGATAATAAGAATATTACTGTTGACTATTTAAAAATTAAGGAACTTGATAGTGTAGTTGCAAATGATATCATTAGTATTACTCCATTAAATATTGAAACCTTAGTCAAGGCTAAGCCAGAATTACCATATAAAGTTAATGTAACATATGAAGATGGAACAACTGGTGAAGAAGTAGTTATTTGGAATTATATTGATCCAAGTAATTATGATACTGCTGGAACATTTAAGGTTGAAGGTACAATAAGAGGGGCATCTGAAGAAACTCCTAAGGCTGTTGCAAACATAACTGTAAGAGAAAAGGTTTCATATGAAGCTAATTTTGATTCGCCAGAAAGTAGTGGAGATTGGAAAGTATTAAAACCAAGTGGATTAACTACTACAATAGAAAATGGAAAAGTTAAGGTACCTATGAATGGAGTTTCTTTAGCATATGATAATAAATCTCCAAATGTAAAAAACTTTACGTATGAAACAGAGTTTAGTGTAAATAGTGATACTGGAAGAATTGGATTAGCATTTAGAGTTCAAGATGTAAATAACTGGGGAGCTTTATGTTATGATGCAGGATCATGGGTATGGAAAGCAGCTAAAAATGGAGAAGAGAGTTATGGATCATTCCCTGGATCAAGTAAGATTGAAGCTAATAAAATTTATAAATTAAAATTAAAAGTTGAAGATAGCAATATAACATTATGGATAAATGATGAATTATTAGGAAGCACAACAACTTCAAATATACCTAGTGATGCTGGAAAAATAGGATTAGTAGGATGGTTTGCAAATAAAACAGTAACTTTAGATAATGTGAAAGTTGAAGAAATAACTCCAGAAGTTGAAGAAGAATTACCAGAAGTGCAAGTTCAAAGTATAGAGTCAGACGACATAAAAGTTAATCTTGATAATACTTTCCCAAGAATAATAGATTATATTTGGAAGGCAGATGCTTCTAAATTGATAGGTCAAGAAGATAGATATAATAAAGTTCAAATAAATAATGAAAATTATTCTCCAGAAGTAATATGTGTCATAGAAGACAATATTGCTAAATATACTTTGTATATTGAAGAAATAGGTGTTACATTAACATTAAATGTATCTGTAAATAATAATAAAGTTAGAATGGAAATAACAGATATAAAAGAAGAGGGGAATTTTAAAGTAAAGAAAATATCTTTGCCTAATAATAGTTTTGCAACAGTTAAAAGTAATGAAGGCGGAGCTATAGCAGGAGTTTTATCAACAGGTGCATGGCATCAAATAACTGATGAAATAAGTACTGTTGAAGATTTAGAGCCATCAGTAAAGAATAAAACATATGCATTTATTAATGACAACAACTTTGCTATAACAATGAATAATAATGTAATTGAGTATTCAAAAAGAATACTTTTAAATACCCAAAATAAAAATGGATATAAAGCTACATCAATGGGAACTGGAGAATGGACATATAGAGAAGTATTAGAGTCAGATACTGAATTATATGCTGAAGAAACTTTATGGACAGAAGTTATGATAACAAAGGATATGAATTCAGATGGAGAATTAGATTGGCAAGATGCAGCAATAGAATATAGAAATAATGTAGAGACTCCTATGGGAGGAGACATGATTAAAGATAGTCTTTCCTATATAGCATTTAATATTGGATATACACAAAGTCCATTCTTAAGAACATTAGATACTGTAAAGAAATTATATAACTATACAGATGGATTTGGGCAAATGGTACTTGAAAAAGGTTATCAAGCAGAAGGACATGATGATTCAATTCCTGATTACGGTGGACATATAGGTATAAGACAAGGTGGGGTTGAAGATTTTAATACATTAATAAATGAAGGTGCTAAATATAATGCAAAATTTGGTGTTCATATAAATGCAACAGAATATCAATTAGATGCCTTTCAATACCCAGACGGAATAGTTAATGAGAATTCCGCTGGATGGGGTTGGTTAGACCAAGCTTATTATGCTGATCAAAGAGCAGATATTTTAACAGGAAAATTATTTGAAAGGTTAGATCAGTTAAAGGAAGATGTGCCAAATCTAGGGTGGGTTTATGTAGATGTTTATACAGGCAATGGATGGAATGCTCATCAGCTTGGAGAAAAACTAAATGAGTTAGGTTACCCAGTAGCAACAGAATTCCACAGTCCATTAGAAGAACATGTAATTTGGAATCACTGGGGTTCAGATCCGGCATATCCAAACCAAGGTAGTACAAGTGAAATATTGAGATTTATAAGAAATAGCACTAAGGATGGATTCTTATCAAATCCTTTATTAAAGGGAAGTAAGCATTTATTATCAGGTGGATGGGGAAATAACCATTCAATAGAAGGTACAAATGGAGTAGAGAGATTCTATAATCAAGTTCTACCTACTAAGTATATGCAACATTTTGATATAATGAAAATGACAGAAGATGAGGTTATATTTAATGAAGATTTAAGAGCAGTAAGAGAAGGGAAAAATATAAATTACTATAAAGATGGTAGATTAGTTGCAACAACTCCTGAAAATACAATTAATTCAATTGGAGAAGGAAAAACTACTTTGTTCTTACCTTGGAACCCTGTTGAAGAAGATGAAAAAATATATCACTGGAATCCACTTGGAACTACTTCTGAATGGGAACTTCCAGAGAGTTGGGAAAATTTAAAAAATGTTGAGCTTTATGAATTATCTGATTTAGGAAGAACTAAAGTTAAGACAATTAATGTTGTTAACGGAAAGGTAACTTTAGATGTTGAACAAAATACTCCTTATATAGTAACTAAAGGAGAAGTTTCAGAAGATAGAATAGATTCATGGGGTGAAGGAAGTAATATAGTTGATCCAGGATTTGATTCACAAAGTTGGAATTATTGGAATAAAGAATCTGAATCTGGAAGCACAGATCATATAACCTTTGTTAATGAAGATAATAGCGTTAGAAAAGGAAATGATATAGTTTCAATTGGAGAAAGTCAAGGAAAAATAAGTCAAGATATAGAAGGATTAGAAGTAGGAAAAACTTATTCACTATCTGCTTGGGTTAAAAATAGTGGTAATAGGGAAGTGATTTTAGGAGTTAACTTAGGAGACGAAAGTCTTAATAATGTTATTACCAGAGGCGGAAGAGTAAGGCAAGGAGAAGGTGTTAAATGGTTAAATGATACTTATGTCAGAATGGAAGTAGAATTTACTGTTCCTGAAAATATAGATTTAGCTAATATCTATATAGAGGCTAAAGAAGGAAATACTCCAGTATTAATTGATGATTTTAGAATTTGGGAACACCCTGGTCATACCAATAAAGATGGATATGTATTCTACGAAGATTTTGAAAATGTTGATGAAGGAATAACGCCATTCTTCTTAGCACCAGGAAGAGGTACTTCAAATAGAACACACTTAGCAGAAAAAGATTTATATGGAAGACAAAAAATGAATTGGGTTCTTGATGGAAGATTCTCATTAAAGAGTAATCAGCAAGCTGGTGAAACAGGAGAAATGATAGTGACTGATTCATCAACATTAAACTTAGAGCCTAATACTAAATATGAACTTGGATTCTTATATTCTCTTGCAGACGCAGCACCTGGATATTCTATTAAAGTTAAATCATTATCAGGGGGAACTTTAGTTGATATTCCATTAGCAGCCACTGATGTTGCATCAGGACAATACACAAATGCTAAAGAAATAGCTAAAACATTTACTACTGATAATAAAAATGACTACTATATTTCGTTAGATAAAGGAAATGGATTTAAAGAAATAATTTTAGATAATATGTATGTTAAAGAAATTAATGAAGAAGAAAATCCAAATTTGAAATATGTAAATTTAAATATTATTTTAAATGAAATACCAGTAGACTTAGCAGTTGATTTTAGTGTTAATGCACTTATGAGTAATGGAACTAATGTAGATTTATCTAGTGCAGAAGTTAAATATGTTATTTCAAATGAAAGTGTGATTTCTATAGAAGATGGAAAAATAAGAGGATTAAAGGATGGAGATGCTACTTTATCAGTAGAAGTAACCGTTGATGGAAATACTGTAACTTCAAATATTGTAAATATAAAAGTGGGAAATGGAGGAGAAGAAGCACCTGTAGAAGTTGATAAGACGATATTAGGAATAGTTATAGATTATGCAGAAGAGGTAAAGACAAATGGTGCTCTTGAAAATGTTGTTCCAGCAGTAGTTAAAGAATTTGAAGCTGCATTAGAAGAAGCTAAAACTGTTTTATTAGACAAAAATGCTTCAGAATCTCAAGTAGATATAGCTATAAAGAGGTTAATAAATGTAATTCATATGTTAGATTTTAAACAAGGTGATAAGGAAGAACTTATAAAGCTTGTTGCAATAATTACTGCTTTAGATGAAAGTAAGTATACAAGTTCAACTTGGGCAGTATTACAAGCTGAACTTGAAAAAGCTAATAAAGTAATAGCAGATGAAAATGCTATGGAAGAAGAAGTAGCTAAAACTTACGAAAATTTAAATAAAGCATTTATGGATTTAGAACTAGCAGCTGATAAATCTAAGCTTGAAAATTTAGTATCAGAATTAGAAGGTAAGGATTTATCTAAGTATACAGTAGGAAGTGTTAATAAGTTTAATGTAGCATTAGCTAATGCTAAAGAAATATTAAATAATAAAGATGCTGCTCAAGAAGAAATAAATGAAGCTTATAATAAGTTGATTAAAGCTTATCTTGATTTAAGATTAATACCAGATAAATCTATTCTAGAAGATTTGATAAATAAAGCTGAGTCAATAGATACATCTAAATACACTAAGGCAAGTGTTAATAAGCTTAATGAAAAGCTAAACGAGGTTAAAACTGTATTAGATAATGAAGAAGCTAGTCAAAAAGAAGTAGATGAAGCTGCAAAAGAATTAGAATTAGCTTTAGCTGGTTTGGAATTAGCAAAAGGTAATAATGATGAAAGCACTGAAAATAGTGGCACTAATAACGGAAGTGCTGGAAGTAATAATACTGGAAAAGGTAATATTTCAAATAACTTACCAAGTACAGGAGGAAATTCACCAGCTGCAGTTGGATTATTCGGTACCATTAGTGCCTTAGTAGGATCATTTATGATTAGAAGGAAGAAAAATAATCAATAGTCATTTTAATTCTTAAGATAACTTTAAAATTGAGAAAGTAGATAGATTTTAGAAGGATATTAAGAGAATAAACAGTTATAAAAAACTATCTAAATCTTAAAATGAAAATAAAATTATAAAGCTCAAGCTTTTTAGCTTGGGCTTTATGTAGTTGTTAGTTAAAAAGGATTACTTAATAATTTGATTTATTAATATATTTTGTTAACATAATTTAAATATGTGAATAAAATGTACCATAGAGGGTGATTTAATATGAATTTTGATTGGTCAAGGTTTAAGAATTATGGATTATGGGTGTCTATTTTTGCATTAATACCAATTATATTAAATTCCTTTGGGGTAAAGATAGTGCCAGATGAGTATCAAGCTATTTCAAATACTATTTTAACTATCTTGGTTGCATTAGGAATAATAAGCAACCCAATGACTGAATGCAAATGGTATATAGATGATAAGAAAAAGAATAATTCAGATAGTGTAGACAAATAAATATAAATAGAATTTATATTTATTGCCTTAGAATAAAAAAATAGAAGGTACAAGGAATTAACCTTGTACCTTTAACCATTTTAACATATTAAGTATATTATTTTCTTGTGGAATATTAACATCTCCTACATTACCATGAGATATATCACTTGGAATACCATGACAATCAGAGCCACAAGAAATATATAAATTCATTTTCATTGCTAAATCTAAAAATTTATCAGTATCAGATGGAGTATTTTTATAATAAATTGCCTCAAGTCCATCAAAGCCTAGCTTAAGTAAATCTTCTACAGGTGTTTTTTTAACTAATACAGGATGGGCTAGGAAAACTAAAGCATTAAATTCCTTTAATAGCTTAATTCCATCTATAGTAGATAATTTAGTAGAAGGTACATATGCAGGACAGTCATTTCCTATAAAATTTTTGAATATATAGTCATGATTATAGGGGTATCCAGCATCTATAATAGCTTTTGCTATATGAGGTCTTGCAATAGTATCTTTTCCGTTAGATAAAACCTTATTTATATCTAATTCTATATTATGAAATTTTTTCAAGTTTTCAACTATCTTATATGCTCTTGAAATTCTCTTTTCTTTAAACTCTTCTAATATACTATTAAGTTTAGGATTATTATAGGTTTCTTTATTAAAAAATCCTAAAACGTGGATTGATTCACCGTTATATTCTGTAGATAACTCAATGCCAGGAATAAAATTAACATTAAGTTTTTTAGCTTCTTCCATAGCATCATTTATACCTGATAAAGTATCATGGTCTGTTAAAGAAATATAATCTAAATTTCTTTCATTTGCCATTTGTATTATTTCTTCTGGCTTAAATCTTCCATCTGAGCAAATTGAATGGGTATGCAAATCACACTTAAACATCGTATCTCCTTTCAATTTAATAAATTATTATGATATAATCTATTCATTAAAAATATTTTAACACATAAACATAGTTTTTAACATAAAACTTGGAGGATAAATATGCTTTTAATGATAGACAATTATGATTCCTTTGTGTTTAATTTAGTTAGATATATTGAAGAACTAGGGGAAGAAGTTTTAATCTATAGAAATGATAAGATTTCTATAGAAGAAATTAAAAAATTAAATATTGATGGAATAATTATTTCACCAGGGCCTAAATCTCCAAAGGAAGCTGGAATATCTTTAGATATTTTGCATAATTTTAAAGGATTAAAGCCAATCCTTGGAATATGCTTAGGGCATCAATGTATAGGACATTATTTTAATAATAAAGTAATTAAAGGAAGAGAGCCTGTGCATGGAAAAATAAGTTATATTAATCATAATGGTAGAGATTTATTTGAAGGGGTCAAAAATCCACTAAGAGTAACTAGATATCATTCTCTTATAATTGATAACGAGAATCTTAATAAGGATATAGAGATTACTAGCTATACAGATGATAATATAATTATGGGGGTTAGACATAAGACTTATCCTATATTTGGAGTTCAATTTCATCCTGAGGCTGAAATGACTGAAGAAGGACATAAGATACTAGAAAATTTTATAAAGATAACAAAAAAACTTAAGGAGGATAAAAATGCTTAAGGTAAAGGAAGTAAATATAGATTTTAATCCTCTTGAAATATATAATGTTTTTAAAAATGAAAAAGATAGTATATTACTTGATTCTTCAAAGGAAGATGAGAATTTATCGAAGTTTTCTTTTATTGGACTAAATCCATTTATGATATTTGAATCTAAAGAAAATAAAGCCTTTGTAGATGGAAAAGAAGTAGATGGAGATCCATTTAATGTTTTAGATAACCTTATAAGCAAATATAAAGTTTCTGAAGATATTTTTAGTGGTATTCCACTATTATCTGGAGCAATCGGGTATATTTCCTATGATGTTTGTAGAATCTTAGAGAGCATACCTGATAGTAGTGAAGAAGACTT
Organism: Clostridium nigeriense; assembly: GCF_050585245.1. Classification (GTDB taxonomy): domain Bacteria; phylum Bacillota; class Clostridia; order Clostridiales; family Clostridiaceae; genus Clostridium; species Clostridium nigeriense_A. The sequence goes on along the minus strand of NZ_JBNOOF010000001.1, from coordinate 390,308 downwards.
CAATATTAGTGATATGAAATTTATTTTTTATAATAATATTATTATTTTTGATTTGAAAAATAATAAGCAATATATAACTTCTTTAAATGGTAGAGATGAGGAAATTAATGCTATTCAATATAAAATTGATGAAGCAATTCATTTATATGAAGAGGTAGTAAAAGAAGTTAATAAAGAGTTTATATCTAATTTTAATAAGGAAGATTATAAATCAGCTATAAATAAGTTGAAAAACTATATAGTAAGTGGAGATGTTTATATTGCCAATATGACTCAGAGATTCTATACAGAAAATACTGAGGATTCATTTGAAATATATAAAAAGCTAAGAACTATAAATAAGGCTCCTTTTTCAGCATTTATGAACTTTGAAGATTTTCAAATTATAAGCTCTTCTCCAGAAAGGTTTCTTGAAATAAATAATAGAAAAGTTATTACAAGACCAATTAAGGGAACAAGACCTAGAGGAGAAAATAAAGAGGAAGATATAAAAAATAGTTTAGAACTTTTAAATAGTGAGAAAGACAAAGCTGAATTATTAATGGTTGTGGATTTAGAAAGAAATGATTTAAGTAAAGTATGCAAACCACATTCTGTAAAGGTAACAGAATTATTTAAGTTAGAAACTTATGCAACAGTATTTCATTTAGTTTCCACAGTTGAGGGAGTATTAAAGGAGGATGTTTCTGCTATAAAATGTATTAAGGAATGTTTCCCAGGGGGATCTATTACTGGAACTCCTAAAATAAGAGCTATGGAGATTATAGAGGAATTAGAAGGATTAAAAAGAAATATATACACAGGTTCCATAGGATATTTTGATTTTAGAGGAAATGCGGATTTTAATATAGCTATAAGAACCATAGTTAAAAAAGATAATAAGGCTTATTTTGGAGTTGGTGGCGGTATTACTTATGATTCTATAGAAGAAGATGAGTATAATGAAACTTTAGATAAGGCTAAGGCGTTAATGAGGGTACTATAATGAGAGATATAATATTTAATGAAAATAAAATTAATTTAGATAGTGGATATTTTTTCGGAAGAGGCGTGTTTGAAACCATTTTAATTAAAGATAAACCAATTTTTTTAGAAGAACATATTTCTAGATTAAATGAAGGTATTAATATTTTAAATATTGGTGAGAAAGTAAGACTAGAAGACATTTTAAAAATAATTAATGAAAATAATATTAAATATTGCGGACTTAAAATTGTAGTTACTGAAAAAAATATAGTTTTAGAAAAAAGGGATATACCTTATAAATATGATGATTATTTAAAAGGATTTTCTTTAAAGCTATCTAATATTAATAGAAACTCTAAATCTAAGCTATCTTACATAAAATCAATAAATTATTTAGAAAATATTTTAGCTAGAGAAGAAGCTTTGAAGAATGGATATAATGAAGTCTTGTTTTTAAATGAAAATGGATATTTATCTGAAGGTAGTATGTCTAATATATTTATTGTAAAAGATAAAAAAGTTTATACACCAAGTATTGAATGTGGATTGCTACCAGGTATAGTTAGAAATTTTCTTATTAGAGAATATAAAATAATAGAAAAAGAACTTACAATTGAAGATGCAATGATGGCTGATGAAGTGTTTATTACTAATAGTTTATTAGGTATAATGGGAATAAGTAAATTTGAAAATAGAATTTTCACAGAAAATAAAATAACTACTATGCTTAGGAAAGAATATGAAGCAAGAATTGAAATTAAGGAGGAGACTTAATGATAGATAAGGAAAAAATTAAAGAGGGAGTTAAGCTTATTATTGAAGGTATTGGAGAAGATATTAATAGAGAAGGCTTATTAGAAACTCCTGATAGAATAGCTAGGATGTATGAAGAAATTTTTTCAGGTATAGGACAAACAGCAGAAAAAGAATTATCAAAAACTTTTACAGTTGAAGGTAATGATTTAGTGTTAGAAAAGGATATTACTTTTTATTCTATGTGTGAACATCATTTTGTTCCCTTCTATGGAAAGGCTCATATAGCTTATATTCCAAAAGGAAAAGTAGCAGGACTATCAAAGCTAGCTAGATGTGTTGAAGTTTACGCTAAGAAACCACAACTTCAAGAAAGACTTACAACTGAAGTTGCAGATGCATTAATGAATTATTTAGATGCAGAAGGAGTTATGGTTGTTATTGAAGGTGAGCATATGTGTATGACTATGAGAGGTGTTAAAAAACCAGGAGCAAAAACTATTACGACTACTTATAGAGGATGTTTTAAAGAGGATTTACACTTAAGAAGAGAAGTAATGAGTTTAATTAAATAACCTATATTAAAAGAAGGTGAAAAATTTGGATAACGTAAATATGATTTTACACCATCCTAAGTATAAATCATTATTAGTAGAATTAAATGAGTTAGAAAAGGATAGAGAATTTTGTAATCATACATTAGAACATTTTTTAGATGTTGCTAGAATTGCATATATTAAAGTATTAGAAGAAGGGTTAAATTATAATAAAGAGGTAATTTATTCTATTGCACTATTACATGATATTGGAAGAGTGTTACAATATAATAAAGGAATAGATCATAATGAAGGAAGTGGAATAATAGCTGATGAATTATTATTAGAAACTTCTTTTAATAAAGAAGAGAAGGATCAAATTATTAAGGCTATTAAAGAGCATAGAAAAGAAAGTGAAGATAAATTATCTAAGATAATTTATGAAAGTGATAAGCTTTCAAGAAATTGCTTTAACTGTAATGCCTATAAAGATTGTTATTGGGGGGAGGAAAAGAAAAATAAAATTATAAAATTATAGTAAAGGGTGAGAAAAATGAAAATAGGTAATAAAATTATAAACTTAGATGAAAGAACATATGTTATAGGAATATTAAATGTAACCCCAGATTCCTTTTCAGATGGTGGTAACTATAATGAAATAGACGCAGCAGTAAAAAGGGCAAAGGAAATGGTAAAAGAAGGTGCTGATATTATAGATATTGGTGGTGAATCTACAAGACCTGGAGCAAGCTATGTATCAGAAGAAGAAGAAATAGAAAGAGTTATTCCTATAATAAAAGCTATAAAAAAAGAGCTGGATGTGTTAATTTCAATAGATACGTATAAAAGTAAAACAGCAGAAGAGGCAATTAAAGCTGGTGCTGATATAATAAATGATGTATGGGGATTAAAAAAAGACAGTAATATGGCAAAGGTTGCAGCTGAATATAATGTTCCATGTATATTAATGCATAATAGGGAACCAAAGCCTTATAAGAATTTGATGAAAGAAGTATTAGAAGATTTAATAGAAAGTATTAATATAGCATTAGATGCAGGAATAAAAAGAGAAAATATTATCTTAGATCCAGGTATTGGCTTTGCTAAAACTTATGAAGAAAATCTAATAGTTATGGATAATTTAGAAAAAATTGTAGACATAGGATTCCCAGTTTTATTAGCAACATCTAGAAAGTCAATGATTGGATTAGCTTTAGATCTACCAGTAGATGAAAGAGTAGAGGGAACCGTTGCAACTACTGTTATAGGAATAATGAAGGGATGCAAAATAGTTAGAGTACACGATGTTTTTGAAAATAAGAGAGCTTGTGTTATGACTGACAAAATAATAAATAGGAAATAGAGGAATAACCATGGATAAATTGTACTTAAAAGATGTAGAGATATTTGCTAATCATGGCGTGTTTCAAGAAGAAAAATCTTTAGGGCAAAAGTTTATTATGTCTTTAGAATTAGATGTAGATTTGAGAGAAGCAGCGGTAACTGGAGATTTAAGTAAATCTGTTCATTACGGAGAGCTATGCCATAATATAGAGAAAGAATTTCAAAAGGAAAGCTATGATTTAATTGAAACAGCAGCAGAAAAGGTAGCAGAATATATTTTATATAATTATGATTTAGTAAATGGAGTTAAGGTTTTATTAAAGAAACCTTGGGCTCCCATAGGAAGACACTTAGATACTGCAGCAGTTGAGATATATAGAAAATGGAATAAAGCATATATTTCTATAGGTAGTAATATTGGAGAAAAAGAAGATAATATTAATATGGCTATAGAAAAGCTTAAAGAAGTAAATGAAATAAAAGTTACAAAAGTTTCAAGTATAATAGAGACAGAACCTTGGGGATATGAAAACCAAGATAGCTTTAAAAATGCAGCTATTGAAATAAAGACTTTTTTAAATCCAAGAGAACTTATGACTATATTATTAAATATAGAAAAAGAAATGAAAAGAGAAAGAATAATTAAATGGGGTCCAAGAATAATAGACTTAGATATAATATTATTTGATGATTACATAACATCTGATGACTATGTAACTATACCACATCCAAGGATGGAAGAAAGAGAATTTGTGCTAGTACCATTAAATGAAATTGCACCAAATTTAATACATCCATTAACCAAAAAAAGAATATTTAGAATGCTAAGTGAGATTCAAAATCTTTGATTTTGCTAATCGAAAATCATATAGCTTAAATAGAAACTCAAAACTAAAATTTTGAGTTTCTATTTAGTTTATAACGAGATCTAGAATAGTTAGCCTTCAAAACCTCTAGAAACTTTCTTTATATATTCGCAGAACTTATATAGATTATAATAATCAGGAATACCTTCCATGGAAATAGTATCTTCAGGATAAACACCATCCCAAGGATAAATGGAAATTAACTTATCATTATAAGTATTTATTATATATTTTTCTTTATCAAATTCGATTATAATTTTATATTCAGGAGTTATATCTTTAGTTATTTCAACTCCATAATTTTCATCATTTAAATAATCTATAAATTCTGGAAGGATACTATGTTCTTCTTTGCTTACTTCATAATACTTATATATATTTAAATCAAATACTTTAATAGTATAATCTTTATTTTCATTTAACTTTTCTTTAATTTCATTAGTATAATAATTTGAAGTAGGTTTAGCATCTGGCCTTATGTATTGAGATTTATTAAAATTACAACCAATTAATAAAGATGTAATTACAATAGATACAATAAAAAAAATATACTTTTTCATAGAAACCTCCTTTAGGATTAAGCTCTATATTAATTTATTCTTTTGGAAAAGACTTTAGAACATTTTAATTGAAAAGAGAATAAAATGAAAGAATAATAAATTTATCTTGGAGGTATAGTGAAATACGGGATTGATATTAATAATGAGAGAATTTTAAAGGCTATATCTGAAGGCTTAAAATACAGAGGAAACTTTATTGTTGATTTAACTGAACATGAAAATATAATTATTGGAAAAATGCTTTTAAAAAAAGTGTTAATTGCTAATGTAACTAATATAGATTTTTATTTTGCTATTGAATTTAAAAATTCATGGTTTAATTGTGAAATATTTTATGGAGAAGGTAGTAGTTCAAAAATTTATAGTGAAAAGATTATGAACCTTTTAAATAGTAGATTTAAAAATACAGTTTGTAATGATGGGCAGCATCTTTATTTATTAAAAAATACAAAGGCACCAGTAGTTTATGTAAAAATACCATTGCAATATGAAGAAAAATTAGAGGGGTTATTCTTAGATGAATTAATTAATATATTAAGAAGTATTGAATTATGAAAAAAGAAGTCTATTAAATATAATTTTTGCAAGATTATATTTAATAGATTTTGTAATAAAAAAATTAATTTCATAGTAAAGATAAATGATAATAATATTGTGGAGAGTAATATGAACATAATTGCAACTATAGGTCCAAAATCAATGAATAAATGGGTTATAAAAGAGCTTATTGAAAATGGAGTAAATATATTAAGATTGAACTGTTCTCATTTTAATAAAGAGGAATTTGAAACAGTTATAAGATACTCTAGAGATATAAAAAGTGATGTACATATATTAGTTGATTTATCAGGAAAAAAAATACGAATATCTAAGAATTTAAAGTATATATACAAGGTTTATAATAATCAGGAAGTATATTTTTGTGGAGAAGATTACTATAACAAGTTAAATATAAAGGAACTAAAAGATAAAAAGTATATTCCAATAAATATAGAAACGGAGAAAATAAATAAGAGTAATATTTATTCTATATCTATGAAAGATAATACTATGAAGTTTGAAGTTGTAAATAAAAAGGATGGTGTAGTAAGAGCTAAAGTTTTAAATGGTGGAATAATAAGAGGTGGAAAAGGGTGTAACATATCAGAAATATACGATAATAATAGTAATTTAAGTAAAAATGATATTGAAAATATAACCTGGGCTTTAGAAAATAATTTAGATATAATATGTCAGTCTTTCGTTGAAGAAAAAGATGATATAGAAATAATAAGAAATTTAATTAAGGAAAGAAATAAATATTGTGATATTTGGGCAAAAGTTGAAACGCCTGTTGGAATAAATAACCTCAATGAAATATTAGAAACAGTAGATACTGTTGTAATAGGAAGAGGTGACCTAGTTCCTGAGGCAGGAGTATTAAATTCAATTAATCTTCAAGAAAAAGCTATAAAGGTTATTAAAGAAAAAAATAAAAAAGTTATTATAGCAACACACTTATTAAACAGTATGAAAAATGGGTATTTAGCAACTCTACCAGAAATAGAAAGTATATATAAGTTTATTAATTATGAAGTAGATGGATTTCTTTTAGCTGGAGAAACATCTATAGGAAAGGCTCCAATTCAAACAGTTAAATTCTTAAAGAATGCTATAGATTATTATAATGTAAAGGAAGAGAGCCATGAATAAAGCTAATATAATAAATATAGTATTATGGATAATCCTAGGAGGATTTTTAATATTAGCACTTTTATATGTATATAATTTGATATTAAGATTTTAGTAAATTAAAAGAAATAATTTCTTACTACTTTTGTAACAATATTGACATATAGTCATAGTATTATATAAATATAGTTGTTAGTGCTTAACAATTAGTTATTTATCCCCTTAATAAAAAAATGATATCCTCTCAAGGATATCATTTTTCATTTATACTATCTTTTAGAAAAACTTTCACAATTGGTTTCACTGTATAAATTAGCTCCATTACCAGAAATATTTATGGAGTCAAGAGAGCATAATTGATTTTCATTATATTTACAGCTATTAACATTACATACTAAGCAATCACAAGGTTCTCCACTTTGAAATACATTATTTGTTAAAGTTCCATAAGTTTGACTATCTAAAAATGAAGAACAAGAAGTATCTCCATCCTTATTTGAGTTTATTCCTACAATATTTATTCTATTAGAGTAGCAAACTCTTTCTTTATTATGAGAACAGTTAACTGCATTACAATTTATAATTTGCATTAAAATCTCTCCTTTATTTAAAATATCTATTTAACAAGCCTTTAAAAGCACATCCATGTCTAGCTTCATCTTTACACATTTCATGAACTGTATCATGAATAGCGTCTAAATTTAATTTTTTAGCTAAATCAGCAAGTTGCTTTTTACCGTCGCAAGCACCATATTCAGCTTCAACTCTTGCTTGTAGATTAGCTTTAGTATCAGCAACTACAACTTCTCCTAAGATTTCAGCAAATTTACATGCATGTTCAGCTTCTTCATATGCAATTCTTTTATAAGCCTCAGCTACCTCAGGATAACCTTCACGATCAGCCTGACGAGACATTGCTAAATACATACCAACTTCAGTACATTCAGCGGTGAAATTAGATCTTAAAGCCTCTAACACTTCAGGATTAAGATTATTTTCGGTTCCAATTCTGTGTTCATCGGCCCAGGCCATTTCCTCTTTAACCTCTTTAAATTTTTCAGGTCCTACTTTACAAACAGGGCAAATTTCAGGTGGGGTATCCCCTTGATGGATATAACCACAAACAGTACACACAAACTTTTTCATTAATATTCCTCCTTTTAGTAAATTTATCTAATATCTAAAAGACAATAGTATTATTTACTAAAAAATATAAAATATACATAAAAAGTAATCTTACATGCTATTTTTATAATTATGTTTTCTTGTTGAGATTTTTATATTTATATTATTAATATAAGTATTATTCAGAATAATATTTGGAGAAAAAATATACAATCAATTGTCTTTACATAGAATTCGTTGTTATGAACAGTTTTTTATTAAAAAGTTTCCGTTATTTTAAAAAAACCAAAATATGAATAATATGGGAATATATTATATCGAATTGGGTAAAATATATAATAAATATAATTACATTTAAATAAATATAAGATTATAATATTAAGATTTTAATTGTATCTTATTTTGTGATTTGCTAAAATATAGAAGAAATTTATTGTAAATACAGATTGGAGGATTATATGAGATTTATAAGAAAAGTTTTTGACTTAGTTAAAGATAACTTTAAGATTAAATTAGGAATATGCATATTTCTTATAGTTATTTTAATTACAGTAGTAGTAAGTGGAGTACTTTATTCAAATGATTTAAATAGTAAGAATTTAGCTTTTCAAGTAATTAAAAAGAATAATTCTACTGAAAAAGACGCTAAAGTGGATAAAGAGAAAGAAGAAGAAACTAAAAAGAAGGAAGCTTTAGAAGAGATAAAAAATAAAATAAAAGAATTAGATGAAAGTGTAGATTTAAATATAACTGAAGGAGATATAGATAAAGATATATTATATTATGAAAATCTTTATAATGAGTTGTTGACTAATGAGGAAGATGAGGGAGAAGATGAAAATAAAGAAGAAACTTCCGTAGATAATATATATAATGATGAAACATATTATGAGTCTAGTGGAAGTACTAGTACTTGGGGAAATACTAGTACAGGAGGAAGCGCTAGCACAGGAGGAAATACTAATACTGTAACACAGACGCCTCAAGTATCAAATCCACCATCTACAAAACCAGTAGTTCCAACACCGCCAGCAAGTGAAGAAACAGTAGAACCTGATCCAGAACCTCAACCTGATCAACCAAGTGATCCAGATATTGATTTTAATAAACCATCTGATCCTAGTAGTGGAGGAAGTGGGGAAGTAGAAGGTGAAGGCTCTTCAAATTCTTCAGATACTCAACAACCTTTAGAGCAAAATACAGGGACTAGTGACTCTCAAACAGGTGATAATAATAGATCTCAATTAAATGATCAGATTAATGTAATTGAACAATAATAAATAGCATATATTTGAAATTAGGACTACCAGTTTGACTAGTAGTCCTAATTTTATACAAAATATTTAAGTATTAGAAAGGTAGGATAACATCTTGAATTAAAGGGTAATATTTCATATTGAGTTAATTAAAATCATTGATAATTCTATTGAGATTTCTTTTTTCACTAACTATTTTTCTTTGAAAAAGTTAGTTTGATAGTAATTATTTAGTGATGGATTTCCTACCATTATACCTATTTGTCTAATGGGTTCTCCTGTCCACATTTCATAAAATGTATCCCGTACAAATGTTTATATGCAAAGAGTGATTTTATTTAATGTTTAAGAATCTTTAAACATTAAATATAGAAGTTTACCTATTAATAAATATCTATATATTGGAATATACAACAAAGAAGTTTTTACTAAAGTAGCAAAGTTAGAATAAAATCATACCATATCACATAGATATTTATCTATATAATATTATTTAAAAACAATAAAATTAATAGGTATATTGACTACATATAGATAATTGTCTATATTTATAAATATAGACCATTATCTATATGAGGAGTGATAATATGAATAATAATTATGAAGTGAATGCTAAAATATTTAAGGCTTTAGGAGATCCTAATAGATTAAAAATACTGGATATCTTATCTTGTGGAGAAAAATGTGCGTGTGATTTATTAGAAAGCTTTGAGTTTACTCAACCTACATTATCACATCATATAAAAGTTTTAACTGAATGTGGATTAGTGCTAACAAGAAAAGAGGGAATATGGAATTATTATAGATTACATATGACTAATGCTAACAGATTAATGTTAAATTTAATGAATATCATTACTGATACTGAAGAATGTATTTGTAAGCAAACGGAGTGTGTATGTAAAAAAGATTAAATTAAGGAGTGTGTAAATTATGAAAAAAATGATTATTTTTGACCCAGCAATGTGTTGTTCTACAGGTGTTTGCGGACCATCTGTAAATCCAGAACTTTTAAGGATATCAACAACAGTAAATAACTTAAACAATAAAGGAATATTAGTTGAGAGATATAACTTAACAAGTAATCCTCAAATATTTGTTGATAATAAAACTATAAATGAACTACTGATGAAAAAAGGTGTTGATGTGCTTCCAGTAACAATGCTTGAAGGGAAGATTGTAAAAGTGGGAAGTTATCTAACTAATGAAGAAATATGCAATTTACTAGAAATATCTCCTGACTTATTAAAAGCAGAAGTCAATAAATCTAATGGTTGTAACTGTAAAGGCGGATGTTGTTAATTAAAAGGAGGTAATATAGATGTATAAAACATTTAATATAAAAGATATCAACTTAACTAAATATTTGTTTTTCACAGGAAAAGGTGGAGTTGGCAAGACATCAACAGCTTGTGCAACAGCTGTATCTTTAGCAGATGAAGGAAAGAAGATAATGCTTATTAGTACAGATCCAGCTTCTAATCTTCAAGATGTTTTTAATACAGAACTAAATAATAAAGGTATTCCAATAAAAGATGTTCCTAATTTAGTAGTGGCAAATTTTGATCCTGAAGAAGCAGCAGCAGAATATAAATAAAGTGTTATATCACCATATAGAGGTAAGTTACCAGAAGCTGTACTAAATAATATGGAGGAACAACTTTCAGGATCTTGTACAGTTGAAATTGCTGCTTTTAATGAATTTTCTTCATTTATTACTGATGAAAAGGCAGCTGATGAATTTGACCATATAATTTTTGATACAGCACCAACTGGTCATACATTAAGAATGCTTCAGTTGCCATCAGCTTGGAGTGATTTTATAAGTGAGAGTACTCATGGAGCTTCATGTTTAGGACAATTATCAGGACTTGAAAGTAAGAAGGAGATTTATAAAAATGCAGTAGCTAATTTATCAGATACTAGAAAGACAACTCTTATTCTTGTATCAAGACCAGAATTATCTCCACTGAAGGAAGCTGAGAGAGCATCAAATGAGCTGAAAGAAATTGGTGTGAAAAACCAGGTGCTATTTATTAATGGAGTCTTGGAAAACCATGATGATAAATTATCTAAAGCATTATATGAGAAGCAACAGAATGCATTAAAAGATATGCCAGAGAATTTGAAGAACATTGAAACTTATAAAATACCACTAAGACCTTACAATGTAACCGGAATTGAAAATGTACGGGCATTATTAAAAGACAACAATATAAGAATAAGTACAGATAAAATAAATACGACAAAAATCCTTAAGTTAAAAAATGTTGTTGAAGATTTATTTAATAGTGATAAAAAAGTTATCTTTACAATGGGAAAAGGAGGGGTAGGAAAGACAACTATAGCAGCTGCAATTGCAATAGGACTTGCTAAAAAAGGTAAGAAGGTTCACTTAACTACTACTGATCCAGCAGCCCACTTAAAGTTTGTTATTGATGAAAATTATGGAATAACTCTAAGTAGTATTGATGAAAAAGAAGAATTAGAAAAATATAAAGAAGAAGTATTAACTAAAGCAAGAGAAACAATGAGTGATGCAGATATAGAATATGTTGAAGAAGATTTAAGATCTCCTTGTACTCAAGAAATTGCAGTCTTTAGAGCTTTTGCAGATATAGTTGAAAAATCAGAAAATGAAGTTGTGATTATTGATACTGCACCGACTGGACATACATTATTACTTCTATATTCAACTCAAAGCTATAATAGAGAAATTCAAAGATCAGAAGGAGATATACCTGAATCAGTTAAAAAGCTTCTACCAAAATTAAGAAATGAAAAAGAAACAGAAGTAATAATTGTAAGCTTAGCAGAAACTACGCCTGTATATGAGGCTATGAGATTACAAAAAGACTTAAATAGAGCAGGATTAAATAGTAAATGGTGGGTTATAAATTCAAGCCTTTATGCTACTAATTCTAGTAATAAAATATTAAAAGCAAAGGCAAGTAATGAAATACAATGGATAAATAAAGTAGATAAAATATCTAAAGGAAATTTTGCATTAATTGAATGGAAAGCTGAAGAAGTAAAAGGCGATAAACTATTGGAAATAATTATCTAGAAGGAGAAAGTAAACATGAAAAAGAAAGTAGCGTTTATATGTGTTCATAACTCGTGTAGGTCTCAAATGGCAGAAACATTAGGAAAATTATATGGAAGTGAAGTTTTTGAAAGTTATTCAGCAGGTACTGAAACTAAACCTCAAATTAATCAAGATGCAGTGAGAATTATTAAAGATTTATACAATGTAGATATGAATGAAACTCAAAAGTCTAAATTACTTACTGATATACCAGATGTAGATATTGCTATAAAAATGGGATGTAATGTTGTATGTCCTGTGATATCGGCTAGTCATGTTGAGGATTGGGGATTAGAAGATCCTACTGGTAAAAGTGATGAAGAGTTTATTAAAGTGGCTAAAATTATAGAGGAAAAAATAAAAGATTTAGCAAAGAGAGTTGAGAATAAGGAGATATAGGAGGGAATCATGGAAGAAGAAAAAAACGGAAAGGGGCTGGGAGTATTTGAGAAGTACTTAACAATATGGGTTGTTATTTGTATTGTTATAGGCATCTCAATTGGACAGCTACTTCCTATTATACCTGAAACATTAAATAAGTTTGAATATTACAATGTATCTATACCAGTAGCTATTTTAATATGGCTCATGATATATCCAATGATGTTAAAGATAGATTTCTCAAGTATTTTAAATGCCACTAAAAAGCCAAAAGGATTAATTGTAACTTGTGTAACAAATTGGCTTATAAAACCATTTACTATGTATGCAATTGCAGCATTTTTCTTATTAGTAGTATTTAAAGGAATTATTGCACCAGATTTAGCTAAAGAGTATTTAGCAGGAGCAGTTTTATTAGGAGCAGCACCTTGTACAGCAATGGTATTTGTATGGAGTCATTTAACTAAAGGTGATCCAGCTTATACTTTAGTACAAGTAGCGGTGAATGATTTAATTATTTTATTTGCATTTGCTCCTATAGTAGCATTTTTACTAGGTATAGGTAATGTTTCTATACCATTTGAAACTCTTATATTATCAACTATCTTATTTGTAGTAATTCCTTTGGTACTAGGTTATATTACTAGAACTTTAGTAATCAAAAATAAAGGAAAAGATTATTTTGAAAATGTATTTTTAAAGAAGTTTGATAATGTAACTATAGTAGGGTTACTTTTAACTTTAATAATATTATTCTCATTCCAAGGTGATACTATATTAAATAATCCAATTCATATATTATTAATTGCAATTCCGCTTACAATTCAAACATTCTTTATATTTGGATTTGCATATATTTGGGCAAAACTTTGGAAGTTGCCTCATAATATTGCAGCACCAGCTGGTATGATAGGGGCAAGTAATTTCTTTGAACTTTCAGTAGCAGTTGCTATTTCTCTTTTTGGAATGCAATCAGGTGCTGCTCTTGCAACAGTTGTAGGAGTATTAGTTGAAGTACCAGTAATGCTTACTCTGGTCAAAATAGCAAATAAAACAAAGAAGTGGTTTCCAAATTAGAAATATGAGAACAAATTAATTAATAGAAAATAGCAATAAAATATGATTTTGAAAAGCCTGCTATGTTTTATAAGCAGGCTTTTAATTTAATAAAGTTTATTAATATTAAACTAATTTTAGATATTTTTGATTTGTAGAACATTGTATTTAGTAGCATTTAATTAATTTCGCTAAATAACGATTATGCGAAATATAGATAACAAATGATAATTTATTTTTTATAAAGGTTTTTTCTATTATCTGTAGAATTATAAAAGGAAAGGTAAAAAATGGAAAATAAATTGAAGAATGTAAGAAATATATATTGTTATGAAGTTACAAGAGAGAATCCAATTATTATTAAGCTAGATATAAGTAAAAAGCAAAGGTTATTTCATTATACAGGTGAAATTGCAGCTAATAATATATACGATAATGGATGTATGTGGGTTACTCAGTGGAATTATTTAGATGATAATGAAGAGTTAAAGTATATTTCAAAAATATTGAGAGGTGCTATAAATTATTTAATTAAAAAACAAGATGAGTATGTAAAAAATAATTTGGAGAAAGAAATTTTCTTGAATATAATTTTTGTAATTAAATCTATAATAAATATGTATGAAGAAGGTAATATACCTGTAAGTGATGCAACTTTTTTTCTGCTATCTTTAACTGAGAAAAAGAATAATAAGTATTTGATAGAAAATTATTCGAAAGGAAATGGTAAAATAATAGAAATTAATAAAAAAGAATTGAGTGATCTATATATTAAAGAAAAGAAGGATTGCTTAATAATAGAAGGAAAGGTTATTTATAATATTAAAGATAATCATAGAAGATATAAATGATATATATAATGAAATAACACGATCATATTAAATGACTATAAAGTTAATAGAGTAGAGTTAAGAGAAACAATAAAATCTATACTTTATTTAAAGGCTATAAATTATTCAATATTTTTTAAAAGAAATAAATTCAATGAAGAAGAAGAGTATAGAATTGCTATTTTAGTTGATAATAATATACTTAAAGATAATATAAAATATAGATACAAAGAAAATATGTCTAACTTTAAAATACCTTATATAGAAGTAAAGATTGATAAGCAATATCTGAAGTTAAAAAGTGCTGAAAATATAAAATAAAAGTTAAAAAGAACTCTATTTGTAGAGTCCTTTTTTAGTTGTAACAAATAGTGTAACAAAAAGAAAAAATGGCTTTATCAAAAACTATTTAAACCTAGTGATAAAGCCATTTCTTATAATTATTGGTGCCGGCAGAGGGAATCGAACCCTCACGGTTTCCCGCATGATTTTGAGTCATGTGCGTCTGCCAGTTCCGCCATGCCGACTTAAGACAAAAATAATTATAACAAAATATGATTAAAATAGCAAGAGATAATTTTTATAAAAGAAAACATAAGTTTTTTATAAGAAAATATTGTTAGACCTTTTTACATCTGTTATTATAGATATAGGATAAATATGCCCATAGTGGGGCTTTATTTGTCCCGATTAAAGTAGCATAAGTTTAAGTGGAGCTATAAACATACGATGGCTACAGAGATCTATAATTAGGGAGGAGATATAATATGATGTATTCAAGAGAAGTGGAAGAAATGTGCGTTGTTGCTAAGGGACCAAATCATGGACCTGCACCAATTCCGGTTGAAGGAAGATGGGTACAAGCTAAAGAAGTAAAGGACATTTCAGGATTAACTCACGGTGTTGGCTGGTGTGCACCACAACAAGGAGCTTGTAAATTAACTTTAAATGTTAAGGATGGAATAATAGAAGAAGCATTAGTTGAAACAATAGGATGTTCAGGAATGACTCATTCAGCTGCTATGGCTTCAGAAATATTACCAGGAAAAACTATATTAGAAGCTTTAAATACTGACTTAGTTTGTGATGCAATTAACACAGCTATGAGAGAATTATTCCTTCAAATAGTATATGGAAGAAGTCAAACTGCATTCTCAGAAGGCGGACTACCTATAGGAGCTGGACTTGAAGATTTAGGAAAGGGTCTTAGATCACAAGTTGGTACTATGTACGGAACAGTTGCTAAGGGATCAAGATACTTAGAGATGGCAGAAGGCTATGTAACTAAAATAGCTTTAGATGCAAACAATGAAATAATTGGATATAGATTTGTTCACTTAGGAAAGATGATGGAAATGGTTGCTAAGGGAATGGATGCTAATGAAGCTATGGAAAAAGCTACAGGACAATACGGTAGATTTGACGAAGCAGTTAAAGTTATCGATCCAAGACACGAATAATTTGAAGGGGGAACAGTATTATGCCATTATTTGAAAGTTATGAAAGAAGAATAAATCAAATCATTCCTGTATTAGAAAAATACGGTATGACTAAAATAGAAGATGCAAAGACAGTTTGCGATGAAAAAGGTATAGATGTTTACGAAATCGTAAAATCAACTCAACCAATTGCTTTTGAAAATGCTATGTGGGCTTATACTTTAGGTGCTGCTATAGCTATTAAAAAAGGATGTACAAAAGCTGCTGATGCTGCTGAAGCTATTGGTGAAGGATTACAAGCTTTCTGTATCCCAGGTTCAGTTGCAGATGATAGAAAAGTTGGTTTAGGACACGGAAACTTAGGAGCTATGCTTTTAAGAGAAGAAACTAAATGTTTTGCTTTCTTAGCAGGACATGAAAGCTTCGCTGCTGCTGAAGGTGCTATTAAAATAGCTGAAAAAGCTAACAAAGTAAGAAAAGAGCCATTAAGAGTTATATTAAATGGTTTAGGAAAAGACGCTGCATACATCATATCAAGAATAAATGGATTTACTTATGTAGAAACTAATTTTGATTTCTTCACAGGTAAATTAGAAATAGTTAGAGAAGTTCCATATTCTAATGGACCAAGAGCAAAAGTTAAATGTTATGGTGCTAACGATGTTAGAGAAGGTGTTGCTATAATGCATCACGAAGGAGTTGATGTATCAATTACTGGTAACTCAACTAACCCAACAAGATTCCAACATCCAGTTGCAGGAACATATAAGAAAGAATGTGTAGATCAAGGAAAGAAATACTTCTCAGTAGCATCTGGTGGTGGTACAGGAAGAACTCTTCACCCAGATAATATGGCTGCAGGTCCAGCTTCATATGGTATGACAGATACTATGGGAAGAATGCACTCAGATGCACAATTTGCAGGATCATCTTCAGTTCCAGCTCACGTAGAAATGATGGGCCTTATCGGAATGGGTAACAACCCAATGGTAGGAGCTACAGTTGCTGTTGCAGTTGCTATTGAAGAAGCAATGAAATAAAGTAAAATCAATGTCTTAAGAATTTTTTAATAAATTTATACTTATAAGTAATTATATTAAAAATCATTGAAAATTTAATTTTGTCAACAGATTGTCAACGGTATTTTATATATGTTGACATCATGTTGACAGATAGTAAGAGGGTGACTAATTTATTAGTTGCTCTTTTTTATTTAATATGGGGTGTATTTTTTATCTAAAAAGGAGTGAAACTATTTAATAAAAAATATTAGAAAAAGTTAATTGTATAACAATTAAAAGAGTATATATAACCTTTTAAAAGAATAAATAATATCTCTTATTGAAAAAATATTTTATCTATGGTATAATAACTTCAAGGTGGAGAAAAATAATATTAATAAATTAAAGAGGTATTAAAATATGAGTGACAGCATTAAAAGTTTGTTATATATTGCAGGTACAATATTAGTTATTGGAGTAGTAGGAGTTCTAGCTTTTAAACTTTTATTATTATTGCTTCCAGTTATAATAGCTTTATGGGTTATCTTTAAAGTAAAAAATTATTTTGGAAGAAAAAAAAGGACTAACTCAACAGGTAACTATACTTCAGAATATAAATCTTCTTATACTAATGAAAAGATAGATGATTCTATTGGTGAAGTTATTGATGTTGATTATGAAGATGTAAAGAAATAATAATATAAGAAAAACTCAGCCTTGGCTGAGTTTTTTATTATTTAAAAGGGGAGAAAATAGTGAATTTTAGAAAGCTTAAAATTTTTTATGAAACTGCAAGGTATTTGAATATGACAAAAGTTGCTAAAGAAATGTACATAAGTCAGCCGTCTATAAGTCAAAGTATTCATGAATTAGAATTAGATTTGGGGGTTAAATTATTTGATAGAATAGGGAAAAAATTATTTTTAACTCATGAGGGAGAAGTATTTTTAAACTATACTAGAAGAATTCTTAATTTATATGATGAGGGAGTTAAAACCATAAGAGATTTTAACAGTAATGAAAAAGGGAAAATAATTATAGGTGCGAGTACTACTATAGGTATATATATATTACCAGAAATAATAAAGGATTTTTCAAATAAATTTAAGGATATAGAAATATCTTTAATAATTGAAAATACTAAAAATATAGAAAATTTAATTTTAGAAAATAAAGTAGATTTTGCTTTTGTAGAAGGGGATATACATTCAGAAGAAATAACAAAAGAAGTTGTTTGGAAAGATGAATTAGTATTTATTTGTGGAGACCAAAATCGAATTAAAGATTATAATGAAATTCCAGGGAAAATGCTTGAAGATGAGAAGTTAATTATGAGAGAAACTGGAAGTGGGACAAGAGAACATATGGAGTTATTCCTTAAGAAAAATAAAATAAAATTTAATACATTCCTAGAGTTAGGAAATACAGAGGCTATTAAGAAAACAGTAGAAGCAAATTTAGGAGTGGGATGTCTTTCTTATAGGGTTGTAGAAGATAAAGTCAAAAGTGAAGAATTGTTTATGTTTAGATTATTAGAAGGAAGAATAGAAAGAGATTTATGCTTAATAATGCATAATGATAAATTTATTTCTAATAATATGAAGACCTTTATTGAGTATTCAAAAAGTTATATATAGGTAAATGGTTATTATAATAATAAAATAATAGTATTTTAACTTTTAACAAATAATATCTATAATGAATTTTGGTAAATAGTTTATAGATATTGAGGTGTTAAAATTGAAAAAAGTAATAAATATTTTACCAGGGATAGTTATTTGTTTAATTATTGGAATTATATCAGAAGTACTTGGTAAAAAGTTTTCTACAGTTGGAGCAGCTACCTTTGCTATTTTTATAGGTATAGTTGCAGGTAATACTATATTTAAAAGTAAAAAGTATGATGAAGGAACTAAATTTGCAGAAAAGGACTTATTAAACTACTCAATAGTTTTAATGGGAGCAAATTTAAACCTTGCAGAAATAATGGGCTTAGGCTTCAATGGATTACTTTTCATTGTTCTACAAATGACTTTAACTATTGTTACAGCATATTGGATAGGGAGAAAGTTGAAATTCAATGAAAAATATTGCTTATTGATGGCTTCAGGCAATGCAGTTTGTGGATCTTCTGCAATAGGAGCAACAGCTCCAGTAGTTAAGGCTAACGATTCTGATAAGGTAATAGCCATTACTATTGTTAATGTAATAGGTACAATACTTATGATTTTATTACCATTTATAACAGCAGCATTATATAATAATGAGACTCTACATACATCTGCTATGATGGGCGGTATATTGCAATCTGTAGGTCAAGTAATAGGATCAGCTAAGTTTGTATCGGATGATGTTGTAAATTTAGCAACTGTATTTAAAATTATTAGAATAATATTACTTGTAGTTGTGGTTTTAGTATTTGAAAAAGTAGATTTAACTGCATATGAAGTACCACATGAAAATGATGAAGTTATTCATATTGATAAAAAAAGAAGAATAAATATTCCTTGGTTTATAACAGGATTTTTCATTATATGTGTACTGTATACAGTTGGATTTATTCCACAATCAATTTCAAAATTGTTTAAATGGATAAGTAGCAACTTTGAAATAATAGCTCTAGCTGGTATAGGTATGAGGGTGAAAATTTCAGATTTAGTTAAAGAAGGACCTTTAGCAATGCTTTATGGTGGAACAGTAGGAATTTGTCAAATTGTTTTTGCAATAATTCTTATTAGTATATTCTTTTAAAAGTACATATATATGTACTTTTTTATTTACCAAAAAGAAAGATAATTGTAAAAACTTATCTTATAAGTTATAATTAGCTTATTAAAGATTTGAATTGGGGGGCTAAAAGTGGAAAAAATTAAAATGATAAATCCATTGGTTGAAATGGATGGAGATGAGATGACAAGAATCTTATGGGGCATTATTAAAGATGAATTGTTATATCCATTTATTGATTTAAAAACAGAATATTATGATTTAGGTTTAGAATATAGAAACGAAACTAATGATGAAGTTACTTCATTAGCAGCAGAAGCTATTAAAAAATATGGAGTAGGAGTAAAATGTGCTACAATAACTCCAAATGCTGCAAGAATGAAGGAATATAATTTAAAAGAAATGTGGAAAAGTCCAAATGGAACTATTAGATCTATATTAGATGGCACTGTATTTAGAGCACCTATTATAGTTAATTCTATAAAGCCTTATATTAGA
Organism: Clostridium nigeriense; assembly: GCF_050585245.1. Classification (GTDB taxonomy): domain Bacteria; phylum Bacillota; class Clostridia; order Clostridiales; family Clostridiaceae; genus Clostridium; species Clostridium nigeriense_A. The sequence continues at coordinate 370,211 of NZ_JBNOOF010000001.1, read as the reverse complement.
ACATGGGAAAAGCCTATTACTATAGCTAGGCATGCCTATGGAGATATTTATAAAGATGTAGAAATGAAAACAAAAGGCAAGGGAAAGGCAGAATTAGTTTTTACTAATGAAAATGGAGATGAAAAGAGAGAATTAATCCATAACTTTAATGGAGATGGAGTAGTTCTAGGAATGCATAATTTAAATAAATCTATTGAAAGTTTTGCTAGAAGTTGTTTTAATTTTGCAATAGATACAAAGCAAGATCTTTGGTTTGCTACTAAGGATACTATTTCTAAAAAATATGATCATACATTTAAAGACATTTTCCAAGAAATATTTGATAGTGAATATAAAGAAAAATTTAATGAATTAAACATTGAGTATTTTTATACATTAATAGATGATGCTATAGCAAGGGTTATAAAGTCTAAAGGTGGATATATATGGGCTTGTAAGAATTATGATGGCGATGTAATGAGTGACATGATAGCTACTGCTTTTGGATCTTTAGCTATGATGACATCTGTATTAGTTTCACCAGAAGGATATTATGAATATGAAGCTGCTCATGGAACAGTTCAAAGGCATTATTATAATCATTTAGAAGGAAAAGAGACTTCAACTAATTCTATTGCTACTATATTTGCATGGTCAGGAGCTTTAAGGAAAAGAGGAGAATTAGATAATAATAATGAATTAATAGAATTTGCTAATAATTTAGAAAAGGCTTCTATGCAAACAATAGATGAAGGTTATATGACTAAGGATTTAGCCTTACTTTCAGATTTGAATAATATTACAGTAACTAACTCTTCTGAATTTATTAAGGAAATAAGAGTTAGATTAGAAAAACTATATAATAATTAACAAATTAAGTAGTTGCAAGATTTTGTAGCTACTTTTTTCTTAGAATAAAAAACACCTTATATATTAAAACTATTTAAGGAGGTGTTTATAATGGCTCATAAAAATAATAAGAATTCAAAGAAAAATAAAAAATCAAGTCAAAAAACTAAAACAGAACTTAAAAAGATGAAAGTTGAGACAGCAGATGAAATAGGATATTCAAAGGAATCTAGAAAGCTTGGTAAGAATAAACCAAGAAAAGAGGATAATTAGTTAAAAGATAAAAGGATAGTTAATCCTTTTATCTATAGTTTAAAAAGCTGAGGAAACTCAGCTTTTTTACATTGCCCAGTTTCCGTTTTTAAAGATTTGAATTTCTTCATTATCTGAAGTATAGCCAACAATGTTTAAATCTTTTGTGCCTACCATAAAGTCAACATGAACGATAGAAGAATTAGCACCTTTTTTAGCCAAATCCTCTTTAGATAAGTTTTCACCATTTACTAAACAAGTTGGATAAGCTTCACCAAAAGCTAAGTGACAAGCTGCATTTTCATCAAATAATGTGTTATAGAAAATTATGTTTGAGTTAGAGATTGGTGAGTCATATGGAACTAAGGCAACTTCACCTAGGTATCTAGCTCCTTCATCGCTATCTAATAAGTCTTTTAGTGCATCATATCCTTCTTCTGCTTTAAAATCTATTACTTGACCGTCTTTAAAAGTCAATGAGAAGTTATTAATTAAGTTACCACCATAGCTTAATGGCTTAGATGAAGTAACTATACCATTGACACCATCTTTTTTAGGAAGTGTGAATACTTCTTCAGTTGGCATATTAGCATTAAATTCTATTCCTAAATTACATTTTTCAGAGCCTCCAAGCCATATGTGATCTTCAGGAAGTTCAATAGTTAAATCTGTACCTTGAGAATTTGTATAATGTAGTGTTTTAAATTTATATTTATTTAAAAATTCTAGTTTTTTATCTAGGTTTACATTATGTTCATCCCAAGCTTTAATTGGATCATCATTATTTAATCTAACAACATTAAATATAACATTCCAAAGCTTATCTACAGCTTCTTCTGCATTTGATTCATTAAATACTTTTAGAGCCCAAGCTTCTGTTGGAACTGAAACTACTGTCCAACGAATTTTATTAGACATAGAGTAAGTATAATATTCTTTTAATGCTATTTGTCTGCTCTTTTGATATGCGGATATCTTTTCCATAGGAATTCCTTTATATGCGTCTGGATCAGAAGCTGAAATTGAAATTACACAGCAACCTTCTCTTGCATAAGAGATATATGATTCAGCAACCCAGTTTGGAACATCCTTTAAGGTATCTATAGTTGCATATTGAAGCTTAAGTCTTTGTATATTTTGATCACCATAATGAACAATGACTTCTTTTGCACCTTCTTCATAAGCAACCTTTGTAATAGCTCTTGCAAAATCTACACATTCTACAGGAGAATTTATTAATAAAACTTGATCCTTTTGTAAGTTAACACCTTTTTTTACTGCTAGTTTTGCATACTTTTCTAGCATATTTTTCATATTCATAAAATCACCTCAATAGTATAATTAAAATCTTTCTACTATTTATTCTTACATAATATAGAAAAATAGTCTAGTTAAAAATATATAAGTATAAATTTCCTTGTGTATAATAATAATTATTAATATAATAGATATTACGAAAAGCTTAGGAAAAATAAGAGGTGAAAGTTTATGTTTAATTTATTAAATACACTAGTAGAAAAAAATAGAGAATATGGTAAAGAGGGAAAGCTTGCATCTTATATTCCTGCGTTATTAGAGGCAAATCCAAATGACCTTGGAATATATCTGGTAGATTCTAGGGGAAAGGAATATTACTCAGGGGAGTATGATAAAAAATTTACTATGCAAAGTATATCAAAGATAGTTACTTTGATATTGGCTATAAGAGATAATGGGAGATATAATGTATTTAAAAAAGTCGATGTAGAGCCAACAGGAATGGGATTTAACTCAATAGTTAATTTAGAGGCTAGTGATACTGGAAAGCCTTATAATCCAATGATTAATGCTGGAGCTATAGTAACTACTTCATTGATAGATGGAAAAGATGTAGAAGAAAGATTTGAGAAAATATTAGATTTTATGAAAGCTGTAACTAATAATGATAAAATTACAGTAAATGAAAGTGTATATTTATCGGAAAAAGAAACAGGAAATAGAAATAGAGCCTTAGCTTATTTTATGAAAAGTACTGGCGCTTTAGAGGGAGATGTAGAAGAAATATTAGATTTATATTTTAAGCAATGTTCAATAGAACTAACAGCAAGAGACTTAGCAAGATTTGGCGCAGTACTTGCTAATGATGGAGTTATACCATGGACAAATGAAAAAATAATTCCAAAGGAAGTATGTAGAATAGTAAAGACTATTATGGTTACATGTGGAATGTATGATGCTTCGGGTGAGTTTGCAGTTAATGTAGGAATACCGGCAAAGTCAGGTGTAGGTGGTGGAATAATTGCTACAGTACCAAGAAAATATGGAATAGGTATTTATGGTCCTGCTCTTGATGACAGAGGTAATAGTATAGCAGGAATAAATCTAATTAAAGACTTATCACAGGAATTAGATTTAAGCATTTTTTAAGCTATATATTTATGAAAATATAATGATTTATTTTCATAAAAATAGTATAATTTATATAAAAATACCTTTAAGGAATTTATCCCTTAATTTGGAGGAAAACATGGAAAGATTATTAATTTTAGATTCAAATGCTCTTTTAAATAGAGCTTTTTATGCAATTCCAGAGCTTACAACTTCAGAAGGCATTCATACTAATGCTGTTTATGGTTTTGTAAATATGTTGTTCAAGATGAAAGAAGAATTAAAACCAGATTATATAGTAGCAGCTTTTGATAAAAAAGGACCTACTTTTAGACATAAGGAATATGAAGATTATAAGGCAGGAAGAAAGAAAATGCCATCGGAATTAGCTGAGCAGTTTCCTATAATAAAGGATTTACTTGCCTTATTATCAATAACAAAATATGAGTTAGACGGATTTGAAGCAGATGATATTATTGGATCTCTAGCAAAATATGCAGAAAAAAATAATATTGAAGTTTTTATAGTAACAGGAGATAGAGATGCTCTTCAATTAGCTTCAGAAAATATAAATGTAGTAATTACAAAGAAAGGTGTAACAGAAACTGCAACATATAACTATAAAAGCTTTGTTGATGAATTTGGAGTTACACCAACTCAATTTATAGATGTTAAAGGGCTTATGGGAGATAAGTCAGATAATATCCCTGGAGTTCCTGGAGTTGGTGAAAAAACAGCTTACAAATTAATTCAAACGTATGGTTCTATTGAAGAAGTATTAAATAATATAGATAATATTAGTGGTAAAAAGTTAAAAGAAAATTTAGAAACATATAGAGAACAGGCTATTTTTAGCAAAAAATTAGCTACTATAGTTACAGAAGTACCAATAGAATTTGATTTAGATGAAATTAAGAGTCAGGAATCTTATGATAGAGATGGATTAAAGAAATTATTATTTAAATTACAAATGAAATCTATGATTGATAAGTTACCAAAGGGGAATGAGATAGAGGAGGAGATTTTAGAGGAAACTATAGATATAACATATATAAATAGTTCTAAATCTTTTTTAGAGTTATCTAAGAATTTAAAAGATGAGATTTATATAACATATGAAACTATTAATAGTGAAAAATATTCTGAAATTTTATTGAAGAATGTTTACTTATCAAGTGATAGTAAAACTTATTTTATAAAGTTTGATGAAATTGTAAATGAAGATAAGGAGAATGCTTACCTAGCCTTAAAAACTATTATGGAAAACAAGGATATAAAAAAGGTTATTCATGATGGAAAATCATTAATTACTATATTAAATAAGCTTAATATTTCTATTAAAAGTTTTGAGTTTGATACAGCAATAGCAGCATATTTAATTAATTCAGCAAGAAATGCATATGATTTATTATCTTTAATAAATGAATATCTTGGCGAAGATGTAAATGGTAGTGATGATGAAATTAAATGTAAGGTAAATAGTAAGTTAAAGGATATTTATAATATACTTCATGGAAAAATAGAAGATGAAAAGATGGAAGAGCTTTATTATAAAGTTGAACATCCTTTAATATTTGTATTGTCTTCTATGGAATCTTTAGGCTTTAATATTAATAAATCTATGTTAGAGGATTTAGCAGTAAAATTTAAAGAAGAAATTACAACAACAGAAAAAGAAATATTTGCTTTAGCGGAAGAAGAGTTCAATATTAATTCACCAAAGCAATTAGGAAAAATACTTTTTGAAAAGCTTGACTTACCAGTTATTAAGAAAACAAAGACAGGGTATTCAACTAATGCTGAAGTTCTAGAAAAACTTCAAGATAAGCATGAAATAATACCTAAAATAACTTATTATAGACAAATAACAAAACTTAATTCTACTTATGTGGAAGGTTTAAAAAATGTTATTGATGTAGATGGAAAAATACATTCAACTTTTAATCAGACAGTAACAACTACAGGAAGATTATCAAGTACAGAACCTAATCTTCAAAATATACCTATTAAATATGAAATGGGAAGAGAAATTAGAAAGGTATTTATACCTGATGAAGCTGAAGATATATTATTATCTTGTGACTATTCTCAAATAGAGCTTAGAGTTTTAGCTGAAATGTCTCAAGATACAAATATGATAGATGCTTTTAAACATCATAGTGATATTCATAGAAAAACAGCTTCAGAAGTATTTAAAGTTCCGGTAGAAGAAGTTACATCTTTAATGAGAAGTAGAGCTAAGGCTGTTAATTTTGGTATAGTGTATGGTATAAGTGATTTCAGTCTTTCACAAGATCTTCATATAACTAAGAAGGAAGCTGCTGAATATATGGAAATATATTTTGATAGATATCCAAAGATTAAAGGCTATTTGGATGGATTAATTGAAGAAGCAAAAGAAAATGGATATGTACTTACTATTTTAAATAGAAGAAGATTTATACCAGAAATTAAAGCTTCTAATAGAATCGTTAAAGCTTTAGGTGAAAGATTAGCTATGAATGCACCTATTCAAGGAAGTGCAGCAGATATAATTAAGCTAGCTATGGTAAATGTATATAATAAACTTAGAGAGAAAGAATTAAAAAGTAAGATTATTTTACAAGTTCATGATGAACTTATTTTAAATGTTAAGAAAGATGAATTAGAAGAAGTGAAGAATATTGTAAAAAATGAAATGGAAAAGGTATTAGAAATGAAAGTACCTTTAGAGGTAGATATAAATATAGGAAAGACATGGTATGAAGCTAAATAGGGGGGGCCTAACTAAAATGATAAAAATAGGGTTAACAGGAGGAATTGGTTCAGGTAAAAGCACTGTATCAAAAATGTTAATTGAAAATGGGTTTAAGCTAATTGATGCTGATGTTATAGCAAAAAATGTTTTAATTAAATATCCTGAAATAATTGATAAAATTAAAATTGAATTTGGAACAGGCTTTTTTGATTGGAGAGGTGAATTTAGAAGACGAGAGTTTGGTAACCATATATTTAGATTTCCGAAGCAAAGAAAAAAATATGAAGATATTATACTTCCATATATAAATAAAGAGATATTTGATGCTTTAGATGATTATGAACAGGCTGATGAAAAAATAGTAATTATTGATGCACCAACTTTAATAGAAAATAATCTCCATACATATATGGATTATATTATAGTAGTTTGGGTTGATAATAATACTCAAATAATTAGATTAAAAAATAGAGATAGATTATCTAGAGATGAAGCTATAAATAGGCTTAATGCTCAGCTATCATTAGATAAAAAAAGAGATTATGCCCATATAATTATAGATAATAACGGAGATTTATTAAAAACTAAGGAGCAGGTAGAGAAGGTAATTGAGTTTCTAAATGTAATTAATAAGTAAGGAGAAAATAATGAAATTTAAGCGTATATTAACCATTTTAATTGTAGCACTTATAGCTTATTTTGGACTTATGTTTGCAATGAAGAAGTATGTATATCCTTACAAATATGCTGAGTATGTAAATAAATATAGTGAGGAATATGAATTAGAGCCATATCTTGTTTTGGCAGTAATAAAAACAGAAAGCAATTTTAATCAAGAAGTTGTATCTAATAAGGATGCAAAAGGTTTAATGCAAATAATGGATACTACTGGTGAATGGGTGGCTGAGGAGTTAGAACTCAATGATTTTGAAACTTCCATGCTTTTTGATCCAGAACTTAATATAAAAATAGGCTGTTGGTATTTAAAAAATTTAGAAGATGAATTTGATGGAAATTTAGACTTGATTTTAGCAGCTTATAATGGTGGTAGTGGAAATGTGAATAAATGGTTAAGTCAGGAAGAATATTCTTTAGATGGGGAAAACTTAGATTATATTCCTTTTCCAGAAACAAAAAAATATGTAGATAAGGTAAAAGCTAATTATAATATATATAAATTCTTTTACGATAAATAAGAAAATGCACCTTTTGGTGCATTTTTTATTTAAATATAGCTGTTATCCATTCATTGCTTTGATATTTTTCTTCTAATTTAAATCCATATTTTTCAATTATAGATTTCACTTTATCAAAACTCCACTCAACAAGTCCTGATACTAATAGGCTACCATTAGGTAGTAAATGCTCTTTTATTAGATCCATAAATAATTCAGTTTCTTCTCCACCGATATTTATATAAATCCAATCAAATTTATCATTAATTTGAACTTCACCATTAAGTGCATTACCAACTAAGGTTTCAACGTTGTAAAGGCCATTTAATGCTGCATTTAATTCAACTTCTTCTCTTACATCTCTTATATCTAATGCAGTTACTTTAGAAGCACCGATTATTGCAGAGGCAATAGATAATATTCCTGATCCAGTACCAATATCTAAAACTCTTTTACTATTTAAATCTATTTTAGTTAAAATAATATTTAATAAGTCTTTTGTAGTTTCATGTAAGCCTGTTCCAAAAGCACCTTGAGAAATAAAAGAAATTTTGCTTATATTTTTATCATTTATATCCTCATTAGGGGAGGCTAGTACCCAATTATCATTTATATGAACCACTGGAAAATCATAAGTTTCATAATTATTATGAGCTTCTTCAATTAAAATACAATCGCTGTTTAATAATGAAGTAAGTTTACCTTTGAATAAGTCTAAACCTTCTTTATCTTCATCATAAGCAATTTTAATATCGATTGTATTAACTTCTTTTTCTAAATAGCCATATCCATATTCATCAGTTGTAATTTCTAATGGGCTTTCATAAAAAACATTAAAAATATCGTTGATTTGTAAAGCTTCTATTTTTTCATCTAGCTCTTTAAATTTAATATTATAAGTTAATATAAACATACTGCGTATCCCCCGAATTAATTCATTTCAATATAATTGAGTATAGATAGATTTTTAATTAATGTCAAGGAAGCTATTGGAATAATCATAAAATATACAAATAAAATATTTTATTTTTTTCTTTTTTTCTTTTTTATAGAGTATCCAAAAGACCCTAGAGGCTTAGCATTTAAGCCATAATATTCACCGTGATTATAACATATTAAATTAGCTTTATTGAAACAGATTTTACCTTTTTCATCTATTATTTCTTCATTTACCTTAACATTAACAACATCTAATAAGAATAGATCATGAGTTCCAAGAGGAGTTATACTTTTTACTTTACATTCAAGAGCAACAGGGGATAAATCTATTGATGGAGTGCTAATGGCTACACCATCATTTAATTTATATCCGAAATGTTTTATTTTATCTATTTTTCTTCCGGATACAACACCGCAGTAATCCAAGAACTTCACCATATCTCTTGTAGGTAAATTAATAACACATTCACCACTTTCTTTTATATACTCATAAGAAAGACGTTCAGGTCTAACCCCCATAGCAAGTATTGGCTCTTTAGTACACACAGTACTTATCCATCCTACAGTAAAAGCATTTACTTTATCTTCTTTATTTTTACAAGTAACTATTACTACTGGTGTAGGGTTTAACATTACGCTACCTTTGAAGTTTTGTTTTTTCATATAATTTAACCATCCTTTATTTTTTGATTTTATAAAAAGATAAAAACTCCCTTAGGAGTTTTTAAAATAAAATTATTATTTATTCGGAATCTTTAATAGTATCTTCTTCTACTTTTTCTTTTTTTAGTATTAATTATTTTAATAATTAATACTACTAGAACTACTACTATAACTAAAATTAATAATGATAATAAGTATAATGGTAAATTAGCCTTTATAAGCTCCATAGATGAAATTTTAATTGTTCCAGTAATATCTTGAGAATAACCAGGTGTTGAATAAGTTAATGTAACTTCTTTATTACCACTTAATTTCCATGCATCTTTTATATCACCATTATATGAGATAGTTGCATTTTCATCATTAAAATCATTTTTATAGTATTCTACATCTTCAGTTAAGTATATTGGAGCAGTTATTTGTTTTTCAGCACCAAAAAATCTAAAAGTTTTATAAGTTAAGTCTACAGTACCTACTTCATCACCAGAATTTTTATATATCTCTTTCTTTGCAGAGTAACCATAATCAGCTATTTTTTCTGTATCTTCAAATACATTTAAGCCAGTTGCACCATATTCTGATTTTAGAACTACAGTAACTAAGTCTCTACCATCTCTTTCAAAGAAACCAACGAAACAGTGTCCTGCTAAAGTTTCAGTGCCAGTCTTTCCACCAATATTTCCATCTTTACCAAGAATCTTATTTCTAGATTCAATAATTATTGGAGAGCCAGATAGGTTAATAGTAGTTTCAATATTCTTAGGGGACATGGTTTCTTTAATCCAGTCATTTTTAAATGCTTCAATAGCAATTTTGGCTAGGTCATAGGCTGTAGTTTGATTTATTGTTGCATTATTTGGATTTAAAGGATCTTCTTCTAGACCAGAAGGGTTTTCAAAATGAGTATTTTTAAGCCCTAATTCAGAAGCCTTTTCATTCATCATATTAACAAAATTATCAACTGTTCCACCTACAGATTCTGCCATTAAGTAAGCAGCATCATTAGCAGAATAAATAAGTACAGCTTTCATTGTATCATCGGCGGAAATTGTATCCCCTGAATGTAATGATACATAATTATTTAATGCAGTTTCTGTTACCTTTAAAACAGTATCAGAAAAAGTTAAAACATCTGTTTTAGACTTGTTTTCTGCAAATAGTAATGCAGTCATTAATTTAGTAGTACTTGCTGGTGATAGTTTCACATCTGCATTTTTAGAATAAATAACTTCTCCTGTATCAATATCCATAGTTATGGCAGCTTCGCCCATAATTTCTGGAGCTTGAATATTTGTCTCTTGTGCACTAACTTTATTAGCAATAGGAGCTAATAATGAAACTGAAAGAGCAAATGCTAGTGTTTTTAATAAGTGTTTTACTTTCAAGTTCATCTCCCCATTTCATTAGAATTTCATTTATTATGTATACGACTTAAACACTGTTTACAGTATAGCATCTAAAATAAATAATAACAATATTTTATCCATATGTTAAGTAGTTTAAATTATATATAATATAAATTTAATAATTAATGACAATGTATTTTTTACTTAGATATTTAGTTTATAAATACAATATGAATTATATCCAGATTTAGTATATATAGTCATTTCTTAAAAATAGAATTGTTATTTAATATTTTGCTTATATGAAATTAAAATAAAGGGGATGCAACTAAGACATCCCCCGTAGTTTATTTATTATCTAATTTTTTAATCATAGTATTTTTAGCTTTAATTTCTAATTCATCATCTAAAGGTGATAAGTTAACTTCGCCATATTTTTTTGTTAGAGCAATTTTTAAAAATTTATCAGCTAATTCAGGATTTTTCGCTAAAAGAGAACCATGGAAGTATGTACAATAAGTATTTTTATAAATACACCCTTCATATCCGTCTTCTCCGTTATTACCATAACCATGAAGGCATTTGCCGAGAGGTTTTAGGTTATTTATATAAGTTCTTCCAGAATGGTTTTCAAAGCCTACGTAAGTTTCATTGAACTCTTCATTATAAATTACAGTATTACCTATAAAACGCTTTTCTCCACCTTCTGTATATATATCTAAGATTCCAAGACCTTCAATTTTTTCTCCATTAGGAGCCATATAATAATTACCTAAAAGTTGATATCCACCACAAATTGCAATAACTACTTTTTCATTCTCTATATATCTTTGTAAATCAGTTTTCTTTATATTTTTTAAATCATCAGATACTATTGATTGTTCAAAATCTTGACCACCACCAAAAAATAAGATGTCCGTATTTTCTGAATCAAATTTATCATTTAATGATGAGTTTATTATATTAACCTTTATTCCTCTTTGTTCAGCTCTATGTTTTAGTATTAATATATTACCAACATCGCCATATACATTAAGTAAGTCAGGATAAAGATGACAAATATTTAATTCCATTTAATAGACTCCTTTCTTACCAAAGCTTTTTAATATAACCTTTTGAGTATAGGTATTTTCTATAATTAATCATTGCAGTATAAGTAGCAAGAATATATATTTTATTATTTTTACTAGATTTAATTTTTTCAGTTAATAATTCGAAGTTTTCTTCAATTATGAAATTTTCTTTATTTAATCCAGCAATTTTAAGTCTTACGGCCATATCGTAACATCTAGTACCAGAAATAAATATTTCATCTATATTCAAATTATGAAGCTTTTCGAAATCAACATCCCAAATCCAAGAAACATCAGTACCATCTGCATAATTATCATTTAATAAAAATGCAGCAGCAAAGGTATCCTTATTTAAGCAAAGAGTATCTAAAGCTTGATTATATCCAGCTGGATTTTTAACTAATATGATTTTAACATCTTTTTCATCAATATTTAAAGACTCCTGTCTTCCAAAACTTGAATCTTGATTTTGTAATGATTTTTTTATTGAATTATCATCAATTTTAAGCTCCTTAGCAATGGAATATGCACATAAAGCATTATAAATATTATAAACTCCTGATTGACTTATAGTAACTTCTAAGTCATTTAATTTAACAGTAGAACTATTTGGAGTTAATTCTAATATTTCATTTACAGCGTACTTTAACTCAGATCTTTTAAATCCACAGCCTGTACAGTAAAAATCACCTAAGTGATTATATGTAATATGATTATATTTATAAGGAGACTTGCAGAACTTACAGAACTTTGCATCTGCATTAATATCGATATTTTTATTTTCGTTTATTTTTGCATTAAAACCATAAAATACAGTTTTATTAGGAAGATCAAGCTTACCTAATAGAGATTCATCACCATTTAAAGCTAATGTGGTACTTGGTGAAAGTTTGATACCCTCTAAAATTTTACTTAGAGTAGTGTATACTTCGCCATACCTATCTAATTGATCTCTAAAAAGATTAGTTACTGTAATTATTTCTGGAGAAATATATTCAGTAATATATTTTAAGTTTGCTTCATCTACTTCAATAATTGCATAAGAATCTTTAGGAGTACTAAAGAATTTGTAATTATCAATAAATGTTGTTACTATACCAGGGAAAAGATTGGCACCGGTATTATTTGTAATTACTTCTTTTCCACTTTCTTTTACTATGTTGTATATCATGCTTGTTGTTGTAGTTTTACCATTAGTTCCTGTAACTAAAACTACCTTGTAACCTTTTGATACTTTTTTTAGTATATTTTTATCTATTTTTAAGGCCACTTTTCCTGGAAATGTCGTTCCCCCTTTTAGTATTGTTTTTGTTAGAAAAATTGTTAATTTTGAAGCTATAATGCTTACTATAGATTTAATACTAATCTTCTTCACCACCTTATAATACTTATCCAATATTATGTACAATAATATTAAGAGATAATCAAAGATTAAAATAATTTTTGATTTTTACTATGAATAGTATATCATAACTTTATATACTTAAAAATAAAGTTATGATAAGATTTTATTAAGAATATTATAAAGGAGAGTATTTTAAGTGGAGAAACACAATTTCACAAATAAAGAAGGTTCAATTATAACTTATTATAAATGGGGAAAAAATGATAATCCTAAGGCTATAATTCAAATTGTACATGGAATGTCTGAGTGGGTAGGAAGATATGATTATTTTGCAAATAAATTAGTCAGTGAAGGATATATAGTTTATGGACATGATCATAGTGGACATGGTAATAGCGCTAAGAGCGTAAATGACTTAGGTTATATAAGTGATAATAATATTTTTTATACTATGTTAGAAGATATTAAAACTTTAAATGATATTATTAGAAATGAAAATAGAGATGTTCCTGTTATTTTATTTGGACATAGTATGGGATCTTTTTTAAGTCAAAGATATCTAGAGGAGTATGGAAATACTATAGATGCATTAATACTATCTGGTAGTAATGGAAGACCAAAGTCATTTACCAAGTTAGGATTATTAGTTTGTAGAAATGAAATGTTAATAAAAGGTAAAGGAAATAGAAGTAAACTTATGGATAAGTTATCTTTTGGAGGATTTAATTCAAGTGTGAAGAATCCAGATACTGATTTTGATTGGTTATGTAGAAATTTAGATGAAGTAAATAAGTATATTGAAGATGAATTTTGTGGATTTATTTATCCAACAGAATTTTATTATGATTTAATAAATGGACTTTGGGATATTCATAAAAATGAAAATTTAGAAAAGGTTAAGAAATTAAATATACCAATTTTTATTTTTGCAGGAGATAGGGACCCTGTAGGGTATTTAGGAAAGGGTATTATTAATTTATATAATACATATAAAAAAATAGGAGTTAAAGATTTAGAATATAAATTATATAAAGATGGTAGGCATGAAATGTTAAATGAAGATAATAAAGATGAAGTTATATCAGATTTATTATCTTGGTTAAAAAAACATAAATTTTAAAACAAAAAGGAGGATTATGTCCTCTTTTTTTGCTTATTTTATATTAATATACAAAAGTTTACAACTATATTCACAGAATTAAAAAAATGATGTAAAATTATGTAGTGATTATATTTGGGTGAGGGAAAAAACGTGGATTATAATAACTTTAAAGAAAAAATTTATTATATGAATTTAAGAGATATATTAATGTATATTTTTATTACTACGGTAACCTTTTTATTAGTAATTATAATAGCATTATTCAATAAAGAAATAGCAAATGATTTAACAGGATTAATAGGATTAATAATGACGATGGTTTTGCTTATGTTTGCAATTCATTTAAAGAGATTAACTAATAGAGATATATATGGATTGTTTCAGATATTTCTTCTTATAAATTGTATTATTTATCTAGTCTATTTAACTCCCTATGGACAATTTATATCTTTTAAATCATTTTTAGAAAAGATAGGTTATAGCAAAATTTATAATATTAGATATATGAATATTATTATGATGTATTACATGATAGCTAAGTATAGAAAACAGGAAAATATAAGTAAAATTATTTATATTGAATATACATTTTTACTTATATTATCTAGTGTTATAGCTTATATTCGTAATGTATATTCATGGTTACCGATATCGGTAATATATATATTGTTATTAGCAGTATTTATTTTATTTGCTTATAAAAATATATATTATTTTGAGTTTAAGGTAAATGAAAAGATAGATTTATTAAAGTTAAATGTATTTTTAGCATTAATTACTTTTTTATTAAAATTAGCATCAAAAATATTCAATATATATGCAATAAATATTGTTGCTAGTATAGTTATGCAAATAGTATTTATATCTACATTAATATCTATAATATTTAATATATCCAAGGAGAACTATAATTTTGTTTTTAAAGAAGCTATAGATACAAGCAAGTATCTTGAATCTATAAATAGGAGAATAATAAAAAATAATAATAAATTAGAGGAAACATACAATAAATTAAAAGATAGACAAAGATTATATAAGAGCTTTTTAGGAAGCTTACCAAATCCAATAGTAATAGTAAATCATAATCTTAGGATTTCTTATTGTAATTCAAAGTTTATATATGAAATAGGAAAGAAGAATATTAAAGAAGTTGTAAATAGAAGAATAGATAATTACATTGATTTTAATTTAGATTTGAATAAGGTAGTATTAGATATTAATGAGGGACCACAAACAACTACTATAGATATTAATACAAAAAAAGTTGAAATAAGATTTTTCCATTTAGATAATGATGAAAAAGAATGCATAATGTTATTTAAAGACTTAGCAGAAGAAACAAAATTATCTACTATGAAGGAAGAACTTGAAAGTATTAAGCTTAGAGAAGAAATAAAGAAAAACTTTCTATCTAATATATCTCATGATATTAAAATACCAGTTAATGTAATATATTCAGCTATCCAATTAGAAAAAATATTAATTTCTAATAATGATATTAAAAAGATGAAGGATTATAACGAAATTAGCAAAGAAAATTGTTTTATACTTACAAAATTCACTAATAATTTAATTGATATAAGTAAAATTGATTCTGAAAATCTAGAAGCTAATATGATTTTAGATAATATAGTTGAATTCATTGAAGAGTATTTAGTTTCCTTAACACCTTATATTAATAATAGTGGGATTGATGTTATATTTGATACTGATGAAGAAGAAATATATATATATTTTGATAAAGAGATGATGCAGAGGGTGGTATTAAACTTAGTGTCAAATTCAATTAAATTTACTAATCCTGGTGGAGTAATTTCCATAAAGATAAAAAATTCCTTAAATACTGTTTTTATTGAGGTTAAGGATAGTGGTTCAGGAATGAGCAAGGAGTTCGTAAATAAAGCATTTAATAAATATGAAATGGAAGATAGATCTAGAATTAATAATCCAACTGGATCTGGTGTAGGATTGTTTGTTGTATATAATTTAATTAAAGCACAAAATGGGAATATAGAAATTAATAGTGAGGTAGGTAAAGGTACTACTTTCATTATACATTTAAATAAGTGAAGGGTGTTTGAATAATATATGATTAAAGGGATGATTAATTATAGGTATAGAGGATTAATGGCTCATATGTTTACTCCTATAATTTTAGTTCTTACTATGCTTAAAATAATTTTCAATATGACTGAAGAATATATTTTTATAACTAGAATATTATGTTTATCTATATCAGTATTAATTTTTATTATAAGCATAGTTAGGGTTAATAACAAAGAAAAAGGTGTTTTAAAGTATTATGGGATAGGATGCTTTTTTATATCTATACTAAGATTTATTGATATAGAAGTATCTAAGTACATAATGGATATAAGTATTCTTATAATTTTTACACAACTTATAACTTATTTAGAATTATTAAATAGTATTTTAAGTATATACTTTTACTACAAAAATTATTCAATTAAAATGTTAAGTTCTATATTACTTATCTTAATGCCAGTAGGTTACTTTATATTGGCAAACGAATGTCAAGGATTATATTATTTATCATGGATATGTACAAATAAAGACGGAATAATAGTAAATCAAATAGTAATGTTTATTTTATTTATAATAATATTATTTTTATATAAGAAGGTTGGAACTAAAGAAAAAGATAATTGGATTGTTTTTTTTAGTTTTTTAATACTATTAAGTAATTCTTTTTTCTTTATTTCAAGATTAATTGATTTGGAATTAACATTTTTTATATGGATTACTAAATTATTAGCATACTTTATAGCATATAATAAGTTTGAGGAAACTTTATTATTTAATGCCTATTCTAGTGCATATGAAAATTTGAATAAAGCAAAACAAACTAAAAAGAACTTAAATAAAAACTTGAAAAGAAGAGAAAAAGAATTAAAGGAATTAAACCTAGTATTAGAAAAAAGTGAGAAAAAGTATCATGATGTTGTACATGCTTTTTCTAAAGGCTTATTACTTTTTGAAAATGATATATTAACATATTCTAATAATTATGAAGAAACTTATTATAATGAAAATGATGAATTTAATTTTGATGGAAAGATTTTTACACTTAATAATATTTTAAATAAAATTACTGGTGATGAATATCCAAGTGAAATGGATATTAATGAATTTACAACTGAAATAGTAACAACCAATGCAAATGATGAAAAAAAGGTTATTGAAATATATTTGATGAAAATCTATGGAAATAAAAAAATCCTTGTGTTTAATGATATTACTGAAATATTTAAGCAAAGAGAAGAAATAATAAAGATAGAAAATAAAATTACTGAAGAAAATATAAAAGATGAGTTTTATTCTAATATTTCTCATGAATTAAGAACCCCTATTAATGTAATTTATTCTGCGTTGCAATTAAATGATATATATTTAAAAAATAAAGAATTAAATAAGATAAGTAAGAATAATGATATTATTAGACAAAATTGCTTAAGACTTATTAGAACTATAAATAATTTTATAGATAGTAATAAGCTTTCAGAAGGTTATTTAGATATGGATTGTAAATATTATAATTTAGTAGATATAATTGAAAATGTTGTTTTATCTTGTGATTTTTACATGAAGCTTAAAAAAACTAACCTAATATATGATCCACAATATGAAGAAATATATTTATATTGTGATAAAAATCATATAGAAAGAATAATGCTTAATATTTTATCAAATTCATTGAAATATGGAAAAGAGAATGGAAATATTTATGTTGCAGTTAAAATAGATAAAAATAATAAAATAATAATAGAAGTAACCAATGATGCAGAAGCAATTCCAGAAGATAAAAGAAATGTTATTTTTGATAAATTTACAAAAGTAAATACTTCTTTAAATAGACCTTCTGAAGGAAGTGGTTTAGGACTTTATTTAACAAAAGGACTAGTTGAGCTTCATAGTGGAGAAATTAGTATTAGTGCTGGAATAGAATACGGTAATATATTTAAAATAGTATTACCATATGACAAATCTATAGAAAAAAATATTACTTTACAAAATAATAATGTAGAGATTAATGAGTTACAACAAAAAATAGATATCGAGTTTTCTGATATTTATTTTTAATAACATAACTTTATTATTTAATGCATATATAATAAGGAATATCTTATAGAGGTGCATTATATGAAAAAAAAATTAAAAAGAAATGTAAAAATTATTCCTTTAATAGTAAATATATTAATTCCAATACTAGGATCATTTATTGTAGGATATATAAATAGAAATTCTATTGATACATATAGATCTTTAAAAAAAATTTTTTTAACTCCTCCAGATATAGCATTTGTAATAGTTTGGGAAGTATTGTATTTATTAATGGGAATTGCTGCATATAGAATATACATTAAAAATAAATCATCTGTAGATGATAAGGGGGCCTATTTCTTTTATTTAGTTCAACTTATATTAAATTTTATGTGGAGTTTTATCTTTTTTACATTTAGATTATATGGGATTTCATTTTTATGGATAATATTGTTATTTATATTTGTTTTAATAACTTTTATTAAATTTATAAGAATAGATATAAATTCCGGGCTTTTATTGATTCCATATATGCTTTGGCTTATTTATGCAGGAGTTCTGAATTACTTTATATGGTTTTTTAATGAAATGTAAATTAATTTGTAGTATAATAAAATTAGACCTTCTTATGAAGGTTTATTTTTGTTTAGAAAGGAAGTTTCTATGGGAAAAACTTTATTTATTGCAGAAAAACCTTCAGTAGCAATGGAATTTGTTAAGCTACTAAATGTAAAGGGAAAGAGAAATAATGGATATATAGAAGGTGAAAGAAGCATATTTACTTGGTGTGTTGGGCATATGGTAACAATGAGTTATCCAGAAGTTTATGATGAAAAATTAAAATTTTGGAATTTAAGAGACTTACCTTTTTTACCAAAAGAATATAAGTATGAAGTGATTCCTTCAGCATCTGCTCAATTTAATGTGGTGAGTAGATTAATGAATAGAGATGATGTAGAGACAATTTATGTATGTACAGACTCTGGACGAGAAGGAGAGTATATATATAGACTTGTTGACGATATGGCAGGAAATCCTAAAAAGATAAAGAAAAGAGTATGGATAGACTCACAAACAGAAGAGGAAATAAAAAGAGGTATAAAGGAAGCAAAGCCTTTAGAAGAATATGATTCACTAGCTCATTCAGCTTATTTAAGAGCCAAAGAGGATTATATTTTTGGTATAAATTTTTCAAGGCTTTTAACATTACAATATGGAAAAACCTTAGCTAATGCACTTCAAAAGGATAAGAATGTAGTGGTAGCTGTTGGTAGAGTTATGACTTGTGTCCTTGGAATGGTTGTAGAAAGAGAAAGGGAGATTAGAGATTTTAAGAAAAAATCTTTTTATAAGATTTCTGGAAATTTTTCTAAGGAAAATGATACTGCTGAAATTATAGCAGATTGGAAAGCTATAAGTGGTTCTGATTACTTTGAATCTACTAAGTTATATAGTGAAGTGGGTTTTAATAAAAAAGAAGATGCAGAGAAATTAATATCTAATCTAAGGGACATCGGACATGGAACTATTAAAGAAATTAAGAAAACTAAAGAAAAGAAAAATCCTCCATTGTTATATAACTTAGCAGAACTTCAAAATGAATGTACTAAAAGATTTAAAATTAGCCCAGATGAAACATTAAAGATAGTTCAAAATCTTTATGAAAAAAAGATGGTTACATATCCAAGAACTGATGCTAGGGTATTATCTACGGCCGTAGCAAAGGGCGTGAAGGGAAATATTATTAAACTTAAAAATATGCCTATTGGTGAGGATTTATCTAATATTGCAAATGAAATATTAGATAAGGATTATACAAAAGGAATATTAAAAAGTAAATATGTAGATGATAGCAAAATTACAGATCACTATGCTATAATACCAACTGGTGAGGGCAGAGATACTTTATTAAAATTACCTAATTTAGATAAACAAGTTTACTTTGTAATTTTGAAAAGATTTTTATCTATATTTTATCCTCCAGCTCAATATAGTAAAATGGCTATAACAATATTAGTAGGAAAAGAACACTTTATATTAAATAAAAAGATTTGTATTGATAAAGGATATTTAGTGATTCTTGGAAATGATAAGGGAGAAACTGAAGAAGCATTTCCTGAGAATCTACGAAAAGGTACAACAGTTAATATAAATGACTTAGAAATAAAAGAAGGGGAGACTTCACCACCTAAAAGATATACTACTGGATCAATGATTATAGCTATGGAAAACGCAGGTAAGCTTATTGAAGATGAAGAGCTTAGAGAACATATAAAGGGAGCAGGAATAGGAACCTCTGCAACTAGAGCAGAAATTCTTAAGAAGCTAATTAATATTGAATATATGCAGGCAAATAAGAAGACTCAAATTATAACTCCAACTAACCTTGGAGAAATGATTTATGAATCAATTAAAGTTTCTATACCTTCGCTTTTAAATCCTTCACTAACAGCTTCTTGGGAAAAGGGATTAAAGCTTGTAAATGATAAGGAAATAGAACCAGAGGAATTTATGACTAAGCTTGAAGCCTATACAATAAAGAATACTGAAAGAGTATTAAAGGCTTCAAATATTGGTTTATTAAATACAAAGTTATTGAAAATTAAGAATCAACAATAGAAATAGGCTGTCCTTTAGGCAGCCTAAATTCATTCCTTCCAGTTTTGAAGTGAAATTATTACCTTCAGTGGATAAAGAGATAAATATTGTATGAGGTTGACTTGGAGTTTACGACGGAGCAAGGAATATAATATTTATCTCTTTTCTATTTTGTAAAAATTGATAATAATGCATAACAAGCAGGAGCTAAAAATACTGTCATTATTCCTGCAATTCCAATAGATAATGAGCTCATGGCACCTTCGGTTTCACCCATTTCTAAGGCTTTTGTAGTTCCAAGAGCATGTGAAGATGTCCCTAGTGCCACTCCAACAGCAACTTTATCTGTTATTTTAAAGATTTTACATAATATTGGTCCAATTATGGCTCCAATTATTCCAGATAGAATAATTGCCAAGACTGTAACAGGAACTAAACCACCAAGTTGATTTGTAATTTCGATACCAATAGGTGTTGTAACAGATTTCGATAGTAAGGATATAGTTAATATTTTTTCTAAACCAAATATATTAGATAATAATATTATAGAAGAAATACCTATAGTACTACCAAATAAAATACCTAAAATTATTGGAACTAAATGTTTTTTTAGTAATTGGAGTTGTTTATATAAGGGTACAGCTAAAACTACAGTTGCTGGTCCTAAAAACATATTTATAAAATCTCCACCTTTATTATACACATCTACATCAATATTAAAAATTAATAAAAAACTAATTACTAATGCAATTGCAATTAATAAAGGATTAAATAGAGGAAATTTAGTTTTTTTATAAATAAATAATCCTATTTCAAAAGCTATTAGTGAAATTATTACTCCAAATAAAATGTTTTCTGATAAAATTTCCATTATTCTTATTTATCCTTTCTTAATTTTATTACTTTTTATTTTTATTATAAATTGAACAATTAGTCCCGTGCTAATTATTACTATAGCGGTAGTAATAATACATAAAATTAAAATATATACTAAACTATCCTTTATAGAATCAAAGGATGATATTAAAGCCACTCCAGCAGGAATAAAGAAAAACGAAAGATGGTCTAAAAAGAAAGTAGATATATTTTCTATTTTTTCAACTTTAATAACTTTTGTACATAACAATATTAATAACATAATCATTCCAATAATATTACCTGGTAATGATAAGGAAAAACCTTTAGATATAAGCTCCCCTATTAAATATATACTAAGAACTATTATTGCTTCTCTAAAAATTTTCATTTATTTAACCTCCTTAAACTATCAATTAATAATTTATCACTATTGATTAGATATGTAAATGCAATATAGCATTTACATTTCATTAAAATTTATAAAATGTAAAAATTAATTATAATTTCTTGCTTTTTAACAAAATTTGATATTATCTCATATTATGAAGCATAGATAAATTATAAATATTTGAGGAGTTTTAAATGAAAAGTAAATTTATTAAAATTGCTTCAATGGTTGCTTTATTAGGAGTAGTATCTTTAAGCTTAATTTCTTGTAATAAAAAAACTGTTGATACAGAAAAAAAATTAACTAAAGTTAGATTAAATGAAGTTGTACGATCGGTTTTCTATGCGCCAATGTATGTTGCAATAAATGAAGGATTTTTTGAAGAGGAGGGTATAGAAATAGACCTATCAACTGGACAAGGTGCAGATAAGACAATGCAACAAGTTTTGAGTAAAAATGCAGATATTGGTTTTGCAGGTCCTGAACAAGCTATATACATTAATAATCAAGGGAGAGAGGACTATCCGATTATTTTTGCACAATTAACTCAAACTGATGGAGCCTTTATAGTAGGAAGAGAAGCAAATGAGAATTTTAAATGGACAGATTTAAAGGGAGCAGAAGTTATTGGGGGAAGACCGGGTGGAGTTCCTGAAATGGCTTTTGAATATGCACTTAAGTTAAATGGATTAGATCCGAAAACAGATGTTAACTTGATTACAAATATAGATTTTACAGCTACATCAGGAGCTTTTAAAGCAGGTACTGGTGAGTATGTAACTTTATTTGAGCCAACTGCATCAATGATTGAGAAGGAAGGCAGTGGACATATAGTTGCATCTATTGGAAAAGAAGTTGGAAACCTTCCATATACTGCCTTCTTTGCTACTAAGTCTTATATCGATGAAAATCCAGAAATAATACAAAGATTTACTAATGCAATATATAAAGGACAATTGTGGGTTGAATCTCACAATAATGAAGAAATAGCTGATTCGATAATATCATTCTTTCCTGGAACTGATAAAGATATTATTATTTCAGTTGTTAAGAACTACAAAGATATTGATGCTATAGCAACTAAACCGACTATAGAAGAGGAAGATTTAAATAGGCTTATGGATGTTATAGAAAGTTATGATAGTAGCTTGTTACCAGCAAGACCTTCCTTTGAAAAAATAGTTAATAATAGCTTTTCAGAAGAAGCAATGAAAGCTAAGTAGTTTATTAAGCTAGCTCTATAGAGGGCTAGCTTAGAAAAAATTAATTATTTTTACATAATTAGAAGGGAGGAAAGACGATGAGTTTAATAAATATTTCTAATATAAGCTTAACCTATCATTCTTTAAAGGGAGAAACACCAGCGATAGACAATTTGAATTTTTCAATAGAAAAAGGAGAGTTCATAAGTATAATTGGACCATCTGGTTGTGGAAAGTCAACTTTATTAAATATAATTAGTGGCTTATTAAAGCCATCAGATGGAAAGATTATTTATAATGATAAAGATATTAAAAATAGATTAGATAAAATGGGATACATGTTTCAAAAAGATTATTTATTTGAATGGCTTTCGGTTAGAAGTAATGTTATGCTTGGACTAAAGATAAAGGGATTAGATACAGAAGAAAATATTAAAAGAGCAGATAAACTATTAGAAAATTATCAATTAGATAGATTTAAAAATCATAAGCCTTCAGAGTTATCTGGTGGAATGAAACAAAGAGTTGCATTAATAAGAACACTTGCTTTAAATCCTGATGTACTACTTTTAGATGAGCCATTTTCTGCTTTAGATTATCAAACTAGATTAAAAGTATGTGATGATGTTAAAGGAATAATTAAAAAAGAAGGTAAGACGGCCATAATGGTTACACATGATTTAGGAGAAGCAATAACAACGTCGGATAGAATAATAGTTCTTACTAAAAGACCAGCAAAATTGAAATTAGATGTAAAAATTAATTTTAAAAATAAAGAAGCGACTCCTTTTCAAAGGCGAAAAGAGCCTGAGTTTAATGAATATTTTAATTTATTATGGAAGGAGCTTGACACAGTAAATGAGTAAGGAACATTTAGAATATATAAAAAAGATAAAATCAGAGATTTTAAAGATTACTATATTTAGAGTTGCTATATTAGTTGTATTTATAGCATTGTGGCAAATATTAGCACAATTAAAGATATTGGATACATTCTTGACTTCTAGTCCTATTAGAATAGTAGAATCATTAATTTCTTTTATCAAAGAGGGAACGTTATTTTCACATATATTAATAACCTGCTACGAAACAATATTAGGATTTACATTAGGAACAATATTAGGAGCAATAATTGCAGTTATATTATGGGCTTTTCCGTTTGTATCAAAGGTATTAGATCCATATTTAGTAGTATTAAATGCATTACCTAAAGTAGCATTAGCACCTATAGTTATATTTTGGGTAGGAAATGGTATTACAGCAATTATAGTTATAGCACTGCTTATATCTATAGTAACAACTATTATAACGGTTTTAACTGGATTTAAAGAAGTTGATAAGGGAAAGTTAAAGCTTATGGAAACTTTACAGGCAAGTAAATTTCAAACCTTAAGATATCTAGTTTTTCCAGCGAATATTCAAGTTATTATTTCAGCATTAAAAATCAATGTTGGATTATCATGGGTTGGAGTAATTATGGGAGAATTCTTAGTTGCAAGAAAGGGATTGGGATTTTTAATAGTTTATGGGGGACAAATATCTCAATTAGATATGGTTATGATGAGTATAGTAATACTTTCTATTATAGCATTTATAATGTACAAAATAGTAGCAAAGCTGGAAGATAAATTGAAGAGTATAAATTAAATATGGTAATAAAAAGCTAGTATTATTAAAAGTAGTATTAGCTTTTTAAATTTTTATTAATATAATAGTAATAAAATATTAATTGTAAAAATTATAAATTTTTGATAGAATCAATATGTATAAAATCATATGGATAAAGTAATTTGGAGGGAAATATGAAAGAAGTAAAAAAGCTTTTTTCTAAGTTCGATAAAAGTGTAAAATTGTTTATCAATAAAGTTAAAAGTGCATGTAAACCAGTTCATAGGACGTTGAATAATATTTGCAAAAAAATAAGCAATAAATATAGACAGGTAAATTCAAAGAATAAATATGTAGAACCAATAATAGTAATAGGTACTTCCTGTTTATTTGTTCTAATGATGATTTTGGGAATTAAGAATTTTACAACAGTAGAAGAAATAAGTATTACTAGTAACCAAGCAGAATATTTATATTATGAAAACAAATATGATGAAGCTATTGAGGAATATAAAAAAATGCAAGATGAAGATAATTGGCCTATATGGACAGTTAAGATTGCAGATATATACTCTTTAAAGGGTGAAACTGATAAATCAAGTACATTATTAAAAGAAGTTATAGTAAAAAGAGATAAAATTGTAAATGATGAAGGCTATGATAAGAATAAGGAGAGGGATTTAGAGTTAATTAATTCAATGTTATTTACTTTTACATTAAACAAGCAATACGATGAAGCTATTTCCTTTGGAGAGCAATATATGAATGAGTATGGAGAAAATAAGGATATGCTTAAAACTTTATTCTTAGCATATGTTGCAAATAACCATATATATAAAGCAGAAGAAGTTTCAGAAAATTATCCGTTAGATGAAGAGTCGGCATATGATATTTCAGAACTAGCTAGTATGAATATGATGGTTAATAGATGGGATAAAGGAATAGAATTGTTAAAGGATGCATGGTCATTAGATAAAAATGAATTGAAAATATATAGTGTATTAGAAAGTATGTATTTATTTAATAAAGATTCTTTAATTAACACACTAGAAGATAAGTTAAAAGAATCTAATGAGGATGCTTATAAAGTATTTTTAGCTAAAACATATTCAATGAGTAAAGATACTTCAGATAAAGGATTAGATATAATCAATGAATTAGATGATGAAGGAATAGATAATATAGGAACAGATTTAATTAAGTATGAAATTAATAAGAATTTAAATAATGTAGATGAAGCAAGTGATTACCTAAATGGAGCTATAAGCAAATCTGAGGCTATAAACAAAGAGTCGTACACTACATATTATTTATTATCTCTTAGATCTATAAATAATTCTAAATATGATGAAGCATTAATTTATGCTAAAAAAAGTATTAATGCAAGCAGTAATAATGCTGACAGTTATGGGGTTTTAATACCACAGATATTAATTAGTAAGCAAGAATTTAATTCTGTGGAATCTTATTATAGAACTGCATTACAAAAAGAACCATATAATTATGAGTTAATAATGAACTTGGCTGATTATTATGCAAATATAGTTTCTAATGATACTAAAGCAAGATATTATTATGAACTTGCTTTAGATATAAGAAAAGATGACAGCAGTTTATATTTAAAAATATTTGATTTAGATATAAAAGAGGTAAAAACTGATGAAGCAATAGCAAAACTAGAGGAAGCTATTAAGTTAGATGAAGAAAACCCAGTTTATTATAGAACTTTAGGAGCTTTATATCTAGAACAAGGTATTAATGAAGAAGGAATAGAGCTTACACGTAAAGCTTATTCAATGAATGAAAAAGATTCAATTACATTAAATAATGCAGGTTGGTATTATCTAATGGTGGAGAATGATATTGCAAGAGGTTATGAAAATATTAAAGGTGCTTATGATGATATATCAGCATCTTTAGATGAGGATAGTAAAAAGATAATAATAGATAATTACAATAATGCAAAAAAAGTTTACCAAGAATTCTTAAGTAATGATTCTCAAGAATTTGATCTTAGTGGAATTAAATTAATATATTAAAAGTGCTATTTAGCACTTTTTTTATATATAATAAACTTTATAAAGACCTAGTAAAAAAATATAAAATAATAAAATTTTAATATTTTAAGTAATAGACAGTATTTGTTTATAAAGGTATAATAAACTTTGTTGTAAGAGATGAAGTGATAAGGGAGGAAAAGTAATGGGTTTAGATTTTATCTATATACTTAAAGCTATAGTAATAGCTATAGTTGAAGGTCTTACAGAATTTGTACCGGTATCATCAACAGGTCATATGATATTAGTTGGAAGTTTAATTGGATTTAGGTCTGGATCAGCTGGAGCAGCAGAGTTTGCTTCAATGTTTGAAGTTGTAATTCAACTTGGAGCTATATTAGCTGTAGTAGTATTATATTGGAATAAGCTTTGGGGAGCTGTGGTAGATTTCTTTACTTTTATATTTTCAGGAGGAAAAAAAGGAGAATCAGGCTTTAAATTTGGAATTAATGTAATAATTGCTTCTATTCCAGCTTTAATAGTAGGACTAACTTTATATGATAATATAAAAGGATTATTTAAGCCTTCAGCAGTAGTTGTTGGATTTATAGTTGGTGGTATATTATTACTAGTTATAGAAAATAGATTTAGAAATAGAGTGTCAAAGATAGGAAAAACTCCAACAACAGACGTATTTGATATTACGCCAGTTCAAGCTATAAAGGTTGGATTATTCCAAGTTCTATCTATGTGGCCAGGAATGTCAAGAAGTGCTTCAACAATCATGGGTGGATGGATTGCAGGACTTTCAACACCAGTAGCAGCAGAATTTTCATTTTTCTTAGCAGTTCCAGCTATGGTTGGATCTTCTGCAATGGATTTAATTAACTTTGACTACTCAATAATGAACTCTACTTATATAGTAGCATTAATAGTTGGATTCTTAGTTGCTTTTATAGTGTCAATAGTTGTTATGGATATGTTTGTAAGCTACTTAAAGAAGAAGCCTATGAGAATATTTGCTATATATAGAATAATTGCAGGTATAGTATTATTAGGATTATCTGTTGCTGGAATAGTAACATTAACTATATAAATAATAGGGCATATAAAGCCCTATTATTTTTTTAATTCTTCCTCTAATTTCAATTTTAAACTATCTAATTCTCTTGAATATGCTTTAGATTTATTAGTTAAATTACTTTGAATATTTATAACTTTATTTTTTAAGTTTATTGTTGAGTCTAAGGCAGAATTGATCTTTCCTTGGATGAAATAATCTGTAAAGAAATTATCAAAGAAATAGTCCATCACACTTGATAATCCATCTAACTGTAATGATATGTTTATCTCTTCACTTAAGTCATCTAATTCAGTATTATATTTTTTTAACATTACTTTAATTGAATTAATAGATTTAGAAGCATCATCCATTTTAGATCTTTTAGCCATAGTTGCTAATAAGTCTCCTCCCATAATATCGTAAATTCCCCAATTATGAGCACTATTTAAATGTGAAATAGAATTATTTATACATGGAAGAAGTCTATCTCCCTCAAATAAGGCCTCTCTTATTTCTTTTTGTTCTAAAGAAATAAATTTTATTCTGTCTAATATTTCTGAAATCTTTTGACTTTTTTCATTATTTAACTTTAATACATATTCAGCTGAATTGTTTAGTAAATCATCATATTTTAAATCTAAATCTCCTATAGTAGAGATTTCTTTAATTAATTCCTTCTTGTTAGTTATTAACCTATTCAAATAATCTTTTGATTCAATTAATTTTGCTTGTGCTTCAAAAAACTCAAACTTTTCTTTAGATAGTTTTTCATCTATATTACCTTTCATCTTATAATAAATATAAGATAAGCTAAAGTATTCAAGTTTATCCACATCATTTTTTTCTTTAGATAAATTTTTATTAAGGTTATCTAATATTTTTTCAGCCTTATTTATTTCATTTTTTATAGTAGAAAGTTTAGAATTTAATTTTCTTAGTCTATTTCTGTCCTCTTCTATTTTTAGAAATTCTTCATTAAAATTATACATGTTACCCTCCTAAACCGATATTTATAAATGTATTATACAGTAAATAATACTATTTATCAATGATTTTAGTAAAATCTTATAAAGTATTATTAGTTTTTACAATACATTTACTATTAAAAAATCTTGAAAATATAAATAAATTCACTTTTCAGCCTAATATCTTTATGATATTATAAATATGATAAGAAAAACAAAGAAATAAAAACAATTGCACATAAAAAAGAAGAAATATTTTTTTTAATTAAAATTGACAGAAAATTTCAAAAGTATAGTCAATTTGATAGTAACTAAATGGGTAGGGGGAATTTTTATGACACAACAAATTAAAAAAATAGCATTACTAACAGGTGGTGGTGATTGTCCAGGGTTAAATGCAGTAATAAGAGCCGTAACGAGAACAGCTATATTAGATTATGGTATGGAAGTAATAGGCTACAAGTTTGGTTATAGAGGATTATACAACAATGATTTTGTATCTCTAACATTAGACAGCGTTTCAGGAATACTCCATAGAGGAGGGACTATTTTATATAGTTCAAATAAAGATAATTTATTTGATTATTCAATTGAAGAAAATGGTGTTATGGTTAAAAAGGATGTTTCAGATGTAGCGGTAGAAAATCTAAAAAAAGAGGGAGTAGACGTTTTAGTTGTAATTGGAGGCGATGGAACTTTAACTTCTGCAAGAGATTTTGCAAGAAAAGGTGTTAAGGTTATAGGAGTTCCTAAAACAATTGATAATGATTTAGCCTCTACGGATGTTACTTTTGGATTTAATACAGCTATAGATGTAGCTACAGAAGCTTTAGACAGGCTTCATACAACTGCAGAATCACATCATAGAGTTATGATTTGTGAAGTTATGGGCAGAGGAGCAGGATGGATTGCGCTAGAATCAGGTATTGCAGGATCAGCAGATGTTATACTTTTACCTGAAATGCCTTATGATATTAATAAGATTGTTGAAAAAGTTAAAGAGAGGGAAGATTCAGGAAAAAGATTTAGTATAATAGTAGTTGCAGAAGGGGCTAAACCTAAGGATGGAGAGGTTGTTGTTGCTAAGATTGTCGCTGATAGTCCAGATCCTATAAGATTAGGAGGAATAGGTAATAAATTAGCAAATGATTTAGAAAAATTATTACCTGATAAGGAGATTAGATGTACTGTTCTTGGACATATCCAAAGAGGTGGAATAACATCAACATATGATAGAATTCTTTCAACTAGATATGGGGTAGGAGCAGTTGAATTAATAAATCAAGGAAAATTTGGTTATATGGTTTGCTTAAAAGATGGTAAAATCTCAAGTGATAGCTTAGAAAATGTTATTGGTCAAAAATCAAAACTAGTTAATCCAGAAGGAGAACTAGTTCAAATTGCAAAGAAAATAGGAATTTCTTTTGCGGATTAGGGTATTATAAGTGGTGGGGATTTACTTCACCACCTTTTTGTTTAAATAATTACAATGAATACTTCAAAATTTTCTGACAATATGATATAATTGTAATAGGCAAAGAATACGGTAAGAAAGCTGGAGGGTATTATGAAAGAAATAAAGAAATATTTAGAATCAAGAATTGGAACATATGGATTTTTCTTTGAGGATTTAAAGAGTGGTTA
This sequence comes from Clostridium nigeriense, assembly GCF_050585245.1. Taxonomy (GTDB): domain Bacteria; phylum Bacillota; class Clostridia; order Clostridiales; family Clostridiaceae; genus Clostridium; species Clostridium nigeriense_A. Next base: position 339,999 of record NZ_JBNOOF010000001.1, on the reverse strand, counting down.
TATTTATGGGTATAATGAAAACGTTCAGATGATAGCGGCTGGTTGTATGAAATTGCCTATAGCTGTGTCATTAATAAAATCAGTTGAAGATAATAAGATAGACTTTTTAGATAAGATTAAAATAGATGGTAAAGATAAGGTTTATGGGACAGGGATAATTCATGAATTTAATGAAAGAGAGTATACAGTTTTTGAATTATTAGTTGCAATGTTAATTCAAAGTGACAATACAGCTGCAAATAAAATTATTGATATAGTTGGTATGGATAATATCAATAGAGATATTAAAGCTATGGGATTAAAAAATACTGTTTTAAATAGAAAGACTACAGATGAGAGAAACTCTAAAGATGAAGTTGAAAATATGACATCAGCTTATGATCTTGCTCAAGTATGGAAGAATTTATATAATGGAACATTCTTAAATGAAGATAATAGCCAAATGCTAATAGATATACTAATGAGACAACAGATTAAAAACAAATTAGCTCTATATATTCCAGATGACTTAAAATATGAGATTTCTAGTAAAACTGGAGATAAAAATGGAGTCGAGAATGATACTGAATTAATTAGATTACCAAAAGGCAATTTTTCCTTTACAGTATTATCTATGGGGATACCTAATAGTGTATATGGGACTGTAACTCTTGCAAAATGTGGGAAAATGATGTGGGATGAGGTTATGAACAATTGGCATTAAAATAGTAAGTCTTATAGCTCCTAGGATTCTAGGGGTTATTTTTATTTCTAAATTCTATTTAATTTAATTTGAGAGATATTTTTCTAATTCCAATAACATAATTTATTTTAATTAATATAATGAATAGAGAAAGTAACTAAAAAAATACAGATTTATTATTATAAACAAAGGTGGAATTTAGAGTGGAAAATATATATGGAATAGATGTAAGTGTATGGCAGGGCAATTTCAATTTTAGACAAGCTTTATCAGAAGGTGTTAAATTTTCAATATTAAGAGGTGCCTACAATATAAGTAAGGATACTAGGTTCGAGGAATACTATAACAATGCTAAAGCCGTGGGATTAAATGTTGGCGTTTATCAATATAGTATGGCATTATCAGTGCAAGAGGCTTTAGAAGAAGCAAAATTTTTGGGAAAAAATGTTTTGATTAATAAGAAATTTGAACTTCCTATATATTTTGATATAGAGGATAATATTCATAAAAATTCAAGTAAAGAACAAGTTTCTAATATTGCAAAAGTTTGGCTAAATTATTTACAAGATAAAGGCTTTTTTGTTGGAGTTTATTCAAGTAAGTATTTTTTAGAAACTTATTTGAATGATGAAATAAGAAATAACTATTCTATATGGGTTGCTCAATGGGCTGAAAAATGTACCTATCAAGGTCAATATGGAATGTGGCAATTTGGTGGGGAAACGAACTTAATTAGAAGTAATAAAGTTGCCGGAGTAGTCTGTGATCAAAATTATATGCTTGTAGATTATCCAAGTATTATATTAGAAAAAAAGATGAATGGTTATGGAAGTTCAAATAATAATGGAGAAAGTAATTCGAATGAAAATAGCAATTCGATTTCTGTAATAAATTATGTAGTTAAATCAGGAGATACTTTATCAGAAATAGCACAAAATTATGGAACAACTTATCAAGCTATAGCAAAATTAAATGGAATAAGTAACCCTAATTTAATATATACAGGACAAGTTTTAAAAATACAAGTATTAAATAATAACTCTAATTCAGGTACTGTATATTATACTGTAAAATCAGGAGATACATTGTCAGAAATAGCACAAAATTATGGAACAACTTATCAAGAAATAGCAAGATTAAATGGAATAAGTAATCCTAATTTAATATATACAGGACAAGTTTTAAAAATAAAATAGTAAAGATAGAGTGTCCAATAAATTTCTAGGACATTCTTAATATATAAATAGTTTCTTGACAATAGATATTATAAGTGTTATTCTAGTGAAAAGATAACCTTTAACTTAATCCAGAGAGATTGATAAGGGAGATAAGAAGTAATTTAAATTCTTAGGTTTATTATATCTTCCTTTTACATAAGGAAGTTTTTTTTATGTATAAAAACAGTAAAACCTTTAAATTTAACACAGAGATGTTAACAAGGAGTGATAATATGAAAAACAAACATTTAATTGATCCAATGGATTTTTCTAAAGAAGAATTAGAAGAAATATTTAATTTAGCACGTCAAATTATATCAAATCCAAAAGAATACTCACATGTATGTGATGGAAAGATATTAGCTACACTTTTTTATGAACCAAGTACTAGAACAAGATTTAGTTTTGAAGCTGCTATGATGAGACTTGGAGGTAAAATATTAGGTTTTTCAGAACCCAATTCAAGTTCAACAGCAAAAGGTGAAACTTTAGCAGACACTATTACTATGGTATCTATCTATTCAGATATAATAGCAATGAGGCATCATATGGAGGGATCAGCAAGACTTGCTAGTATGTACTCACAAGTTCCAGTAATTAATGCAGGAGATGGTGGACATCAGCATCCAACTCAAACTCTAACGGATCTACTAACTATTAATTCTTTAAAAGATGGTTTATATAATCATACAATCGGAATATGCGGTGATTTAAAAAATGGAAGAACAGTTCATTCATTAATAAAAGCAATGTCTAGATATGAGGGAACTAAGTTTGTACTAATATCACCTAAGGAATTATCTATACCAGATTATATCAGAGATGAAATATTACTTAAAAATAACATAGAATTCAAGGAAGTTGAGAAATTAGAAGAAATAATTAATGAACTAGATATTCTTTATATGACAAGAATTCAAAAAGAAAGATTCTTTAATGAAGAAGAGTATTTAAGGCTTAAAGATAGTTATATACTAGATGTAGAAAAGATGAATTTAGCAAAAGATGATATGATTGTACTTCATCCACTACCAAGAGTAAATGAAATAGCAATTGAAGTAGATAAAGATAGCAGAGCGTGTTACTTTAAGCAGGCCGAATTTGGCATGTATGTAAGAATGGCATTAATTGCAAAACTTTTGGGGGTGCTATAGATGTTAGAAATAACTAGTATAAAAGATGGATTAGTAATAGATCATATAAAAGCTGGAATGGGAGTAAAAATATTTAATTATTTGAAATTAGATAAGGTTAATAGTCAAGTTGCATTAATTATGAATGTAAAAAGTAAGAAGATTGGTAAAAAAGATATTATTAAAATAGAAAATTCTTCAGAGATTAACTACACTATATTAAGTTTGCTATCACCACATCTAACTATTAATGAAGTTAAAGATGGAGAAATATGTAGAAAGTTAATACCGGAATTACCAGAAAAGGTAGTAGATGTATTAAGGTGTAATAATCCTAGATGTATAACTACTGTAGAAAATTATGTTCCACATACATTTAGTTTAATTAATAAAGATAGAGGAACTTATAAATGCGATTATTGTGATAATATAACAAAGTTATCTGATTTATAAGGATAAGAGGTGTAATTATGGATTTGATAATAAAAAATGCTAGAATAGTTGATTGTTCACAGGATTTTATTGGAGATATTTATATAGAAAAAGGAATAATAAAAGAAGTAGGATTAAGTATTAATATAGATAATATAGAAACTATTGATGCAAAAGGGCTTTTAGTAATGCCTTCTTTTATAGATACACATGCTCATTTTAGAGAACCTGGATTAACTTATAAAGAAGATATAGAAACAGGTTCTAGGGCCGCTTTAAGAGGTGGATATACGGGGGTTTGTTTAATGGCAAACACTCAACCGATATGCTCAAGTAAAGAAGTTTTAGGAAGAGTGAGAAATAGAGAAAAAGAATTAGGATTAGTAGACTTACATCAATGTGTTTCTGTTACTAAGGGATTTAATGGAAAAGATTTAAGTCATCTAGATGATTTTATAGAGGATGAAAGGCTTAAAGCAATTTCAGATGATGGTGTTGGAGTTATGGATTCTGAAATAATGTATAAGGCAATGCTTAAAGCAAAAGAGCATGGATGGATAATAATGTCCCACGCAGAAGATAAAGGCTTTTCAGATATAGATATGAAGATAGCTGAAAATATAATGACATTAAGAGATATATACTTAGCAAAAGAAACAGGGGCTAGACTTCATATGTGCCATGTTAGCACAAAAGAAGCCATTAAATATATTAGGGATGCAAAGAAGTGCTTTAGCAATATAACTTGTGAGGTTACTCCTCATCATATATGTCTAACTAAGGAAGTAAATAATTATAGGGTAAATCCTCCTATAAGGGAAAAAGAAGATGTAAATGAGGTAGTAAAGGCAATTAAAGATGGAGTAGTTGATTGTATAGGTACAGATCATGCTCCGCATACAAAGGAAGACAAAGAAAAGGGCTCACCTGGAATGGTTGGATTAGAAACTGCTTTTCCAATATGTTATACAACCTTAGTTAAATCAGGAGAAATAAGCTTAAATAAATTAAGTGAAATAATGTCTAGAAATGGTGCTAAGATTTTAGGAATGAATAAAGGAAGAATTAGCCCAGGATTAGATGGAGATTTAGTATTGCTAGATTTAGAGAAAAAAGTAGTGGTTGATTCAAAAGAATTTCATTCAAAGGCTAAAAACACACCTTTTGAAGGAAAGGAATTTTATGGTGAAGTTCAAATGACAATAAAATCTGGTAGAGTACTTTATAAAAATTAGGAGGATAATATGAAAAGTTTTATAATAGATAAGTTATACAATAGAGTAAAGGAAAGAGGCGTGGTATGTGTTGGCTTAGATACAGCAATTGAATATATACCAAGTCATCTTTTGGAAGGAAGAAGTGAAGTAGAGGCTTTAGTTGAATTCAATAAGCAAATAATAGATGCCACTATAGATATAGTAGCTTGTTTCAAGGTACAAATAGCTTATTATGAAGCTTTAGGATTAAGAGGACTTATAGCATATAAGGAAACATTGGATTATTTAAGAGAAAAAGATGCAATTATAATTGCAGATATAAAAAGAGGGGATATAGCAGCAACAGCTAAACAATATGCAAAGGCTCACTTTGAAGGAGATTTTGAAGCCGATTTTATAACATTAAGTCCTTATATGGGAATGGATAGTATAGAGCCATATATGCCGTATATGGAAAAAGGAAATAAGGGAGTTTTTTCACTAGTTAGAACTTCTAATCCAGGAGCAGAAGATATAGAAATGCTTAAAACTGTAGATGGAAGAGATATTTATAAGGTAGTTGGTGATAAAATTACTGAGATGGGTAGTAAAGTATCTGGAGATTGTGGATATTCAAGCATAGGTGGAGTAATAGGGTGTACTCATGTTGAAGAAGGGATAGAAATAAGAAAAAGATTTAAAAATATGTTCTTTTTAATACCTGGATATGGAGCACAAGGTGGAAAAGCAGAGGATGTAGCATTATATTTAAACGATGGAAATGGAGGAGTTGTTAATTCCTCAAGAGCTATACTTTTAGCTTATAAAAAGCAAGAAGGAAGAGAAAAAGAATTTGCATTGTGTGCAAGAGAAGAAGCTATTAGAATGAGAGATGAAATAAGAGCTGCAGTAGAGAGTCTATAGGAGGAAAACTAATGAAGATGGCTTATACTAAATCAAAAGTTATATCAAATGAAAAGATAGTTCATGGAATATATAAAATGGTTGTAGAGGACAATAATGAAGTAAGAGCAGGACAATTTTACATGTTAAAGTTAAATGGACAAACTTTACTTCCAAGACCAATAAGTGTATGTGAAAAAAATGAAGGAACTATAACTTTCTTATATGCAGTAGTAGGAAATGGTACTAAAGAATATGTAGACCTTAAAAAAGGAGATTACATAAATCTTACTGGACCATTAGGAAATGGCTTTAATGTATATGAAGAGCTTGGAAAAGTTGCATTAGTTTCAGGAGGAATTGGTACTGCACCAATGCTTGAGGTAGCTAAAAAACTAAGAGAAAACAATAATTCTTCAAAAATAGATTTATATGCAGGATTTAGGGACGATATTTATCTAATAGATGAAATAAAGGAATATACTGATAATACATATGTAAGCACTAATACTGGAAAGCATGGTCATAAGGGATTTGTAACTGATATTATTAAAGTTGAAGAATATGATACTGTACTTTGCTGTGGCCCAGAAATAATGATGAAAAAAGTTATAGATATGTGTAAGGAGGATAATGTTAAAATATATGTATCTATGGAAAAACATATGGCTTGTGGAGTAGGTGCTTGTTTAGTATGTACTTGTAAAACAAAAGACGGGCATAAGAGAACTTGCAAAGATGGACCAGTTTTTGATGGAAATTATGTTGAGCTTTAAAATCAAGGGAGGAAATTATAATGTTAAAGGTAAATATAAATGGAGTAGAATTTAAAAATCCAGTAATAGCTGCCTCAGGAACCTTTGGATTTGGAGCAGAATATAACAATTTTTACGATGTGGGAATATTAGGTGGAATATCTTCAAAAGGATTAACATTAATGCAAAAAGAAGGAAATGAAGGAATTAGAGTATATGAAACTCCATCAGGTATGATGAATTCGGTTGGACTTCAAAATCCAGGAATAGATAGATTTATTTCTGAAGAGCTTCCAAGAATGAAAACATTAGGAACTAATATTATTGCAAATGTTGGTGGCGGATGTATGGAAGATTATGAAGAAGCCATAGAAAAATTAAGAGGAACTGATATTGACATGATAGAGCTTAATATATCATGTCCTAATGTTAAATCAGGGGGAATGGCTTTTGGAATAAAATCGGATGTAGCATATGATGTAGTTTCTAAAATAAAGAATATTGTTGATAAGCCACTAATGGTTAAACTTTCTCCTAATGCAGAAGATATAGTAAGAATGGCGGTTAGCTGTGAAGAAGCAGGAGCTGATTCAATATCACTAATAAATACATTAAAGGGATTTGCAATAGATCCATATAAAAGAAAACCTATATTTAATAATACATATGCAGGGCTTTCGGGACCAGCTGTAAAGCCGATAGCACTTAGAATGGTTCATGAAGTATCAAAGGCTGTAAATATACCTGTAATAGGTCTTGGAGGGATTTCTAATGGACAAGATGCAATAGAATTTATGATGGCAGGAGCATCTGCAGTTCAAATAGGAACTATTAATTTTGTTAACCCTATGGCTGGTAAGGAAATTATAGATGAAATGGAAGTTTTCTGTAAAGAGCAAGGTGTTAAAGATATAAATGAAATAGTCGGATGCATATAAATGAATAATTAATAATTTTACATTAAAGGCTATCTTGGATGGCCTTTTTTCTTTTCTTAAGAAAATTTTAAGAAATAGCTTTATATTGTTTGTTAAATAAGTTAAAATATATAATGAACAATAATATAATAAAAATCATTGTATAAATAAAATTTTTTAGTTTTATTAATATAGTAGGTAAGGAGGATACAATGAGGATTAAAAAAGCAAGTATGGTTTTTAGTGTAGTTATTATAGTATTGTTATTACTTATAGGATTTATAGTGAATAATATACTAAAAAGAGGTACAAAAGAAGTTAAAGTCGCGAAGGATTTTATAGAGGAGCTTTATGATAGTGGCATAATAGAAAATAGTTATAGTATTAAAAAAGCTGTAATTAAAGAAGAAACTTTAAATAAATTATCAAATAAGAATTCTATAATAAAATATTCTGTTATAATTGGAAAATATGGTGTAGATATAGATAAGAATTTCAATGTGTTAGGCTTTTCTAATAAAAATATTGATGAACATATGGTAAAATCTAATTTAATAAGTGAAGAGGATGCTATTTATTTGGCCAAGTCATACTTATCAAAGATAACTAAGGATGAATTTGAATTTAAAGAAGTTAAAAAGGAAGATAATATAGAAAGCTCATTTTATAATATTATTTTTTATAAATATAGAAATGGTTATCCATATTATAAACAAGAAATAAAAACTGTAATAAATAAATTTACAGGTAAATTAGAGGGATATACAAATTATCCAATAGAAAATATTAAGTATAGTGAAGAAATTAATATTGATGAAAAAGAGGCAATTAAGATTTTAAAGGATAACTTTGAAGGCTTAAAGTTAGAAGTAACATCAATGGAGGATCCATTACTATCTTATATAAATGTTTCAGATAAGGAAATGGTACTAGCTTATATTTTTAATTCAAATTTAAAAGATAAAGATGGAAAAGAAGAAAGTTGTACTTCTTCAGTAAGAGCAGATACAGGGGAAGTAGTAAACTACAATTTAGAGTCTGTAGCAAAAAAATAAATAAGAAGAGCTGTAATAAATTCGTTTATAAAAATTTATTACAGCTTTTTTATGGTATTAATTAATAATCTATTTCCATTCAGTTAATTCGTCATCTAACTCAGGTATAGATGATGAATTAAATATTGGATCTTTAATTCCAGATCTTTTTTGAATCATATAATCTTCTAAAGCTTTGAAAGCAATTTTACTTAGTAAAACTATAGCGATTAGATTAATTATAGCCATTAGTCCCATAAATACGTCTGCTAAATTCCATACAATATCCATGCTAACTAAAGAACCAAAGAATACCATTAAAGCAACAAAGATTCTGTATAGACCTAAATATATTTTTTTATTGGTTATAAATTGTATATTTGTTTCTCCATAGTAGTAATTACCAATAATTGAACTATAGGCAAATAGTAAGATACATATTGATATAAATATTCCTCCCCAAGAACCAACTTGAGAGTTTATAGCTAATTGAGTAAGTTCAATACCTTTAACTGAGCCGTCTAATGGAACATCAGATAGCAATATAATAAAGGCTGTACAGCTACAGATTATTAATGTATCAGTAAATACTCCAAGAGTTTGTATAAATCCTTGTTTAACAGGATGAGATACTGTTGCAGTAGCTGCTGCATTTGGTGCAGAACCCATACCAGCTTCATTTGAAAATAAACCTCTTTTAATTCCTTGCATTAGTGCAGCACCGATACCTCCACCAACAACTTGATGAATGCCAAAGGCATTTTCAAAAATCGTCTTAAATACGTTAGGTAATGCTGTAATATTTTTAAACACTATAAATAAAGCAACTAATATGTATGCAATAGCCATAATTGGTACTATAACACTGGATACCTTAGCAATCCTATTAACTCCACCAAAAATAATAACTAAGGTTAATATTGTTATAATAGCACCTATTATTGTCTTGTTAAAGCCAAATGAACTATTCATTGAAAGTGCAATTGTATTTGCTTGAACAGAATTAAAAACTAATCCAAATGCAATTGTAATTAAAATTGCAAATAAAACACCCATCCATCTCTTTTTTAGGCCTTTTTCCATATAATATGCTGGACCACCAATATAGTTGTCGCCATCTTTTTCTTTATATATTTGAGCTAATGTTGATTCAATAAAGCTTGAAGCAGAACCTATTAAAGCTATAAGCCACATCCAGAAAATAGATCCTGGACCACCAATAGAAATAGCAGTAGCAATACCTGCAAGATTTCCAGTTCCAACTCTAGAAGCTGTACTTATGCAAAAAGCTTGGAAAGATGAAACAGAGTTTTTATCTTTATCGCTTGTAGCTCCATCATTTAATAATCTAAACATTTCTTTTATGTTTCTAAATTGAACAAACTTAGTTCTAAAAGTAAAGTAAAGTCCAACTATTATTAGCATTCCAATTAATATATATGTCCATAATAAATCATTAAATGCTAATATTGCATTATTTAAAGAATTCATAGAATAAGTCCCCCTTTTTCATTTGTATTTAAAATTTATTTTACTAAAGATATAATATATTATATCTTGAAATATTGCAAGATTAAAATATGGAAAATTCATAAATGCAATTTAAAGCGGTAATATAATTTATTATTTACATATATATTGAATTTTATTTATAAAAGTTATTCATAATTTTGAAAAAAGTGTATTGGTATAGTTTACTTTATTTAGTCACAATATTTTAATTAAAAATTTAAAGCTAAAGTACAGAAGGTAATAAATAGTTAATAATATAGTAAATTTTTTATACTTTCTTGTATATAAAAAATGAGAGCTTTTCAGCTCTCATTAATATTTATTCATCTTCATCATTTCCTGTTTGATTATTATTAGTAGAATTATTATCTCCAGTATCATTTCCATTGTTATTTGTAGAATCTGATTCTAGTTCTATAACTATAGTATCACCTTTTTTAGCTTTATCTGATGATATACTCTTAATTGTTCTATTTTTAGAGTCGTTATTTTTAATAGTTATATTAACACCTTTAGATTTTAAAATACTAATTGCATCATCTGCATTACCTCCAACTTTAATACCTAAGTCTGATAATTTAAATTCTTCATTTGCAGATGCTTTTGTATCATCTTTTTCAGTTGGAAGGATATATTGATAATCTAAAGTACTTGAATTTGGATTTTGTTTCTTTATAAATACCTTTTCCACTATTAAATTTTCAGGAGTATTTTCAGTAGCCAATTTATTATTGTTCTTATTTACTTTAGCTGTTACGTGAACATCACAAACTCCTGTAGGTTCAGTACCAGATATAAACATTTCAGTATAAACTCTTGATCCCCTTTGATCCTGAGCACAAAGGTCGGTAGCTATTTTTCCTGAATCCTTGCATATTGATACTGTGGTTACTCCTCCTGGGTTTCCATCAAATTCCTTGTATTCTAAGTTTTCATGAATAGGAGCCATTATAGCACCCCATAAAGATGCAGCTGATGAACTATAACTAGCACCACCTATTACTCTATTGTCGTCATATCCTATCCATACTGCACCAGAATAATAAGGGGTTAAACCAGCAAATAAGAAATCTGTAACATCGTTTGTGGTACCTGTCTTACCTATAACAGGCATATTTGGAATTTTTGCTAAGGCACCATCGAAACTTAAAGGCCCTTTAAGTAGATCTCTCATAATATAAGCGGTTTGTGGAGAGAAAACTTGTTCTTGTTTAGCTTTCTTTTCTAATAATACATTTCCATTAGCATCAACAACTTTAGTATAAAGCATAGGTTCTGTATATAAACCATTATTTCCAAAAGCACTATAAGCAGCAGCAAGTATAAATGTATTACCACCATCTGTAGAGCCATCATCATAGGTACCAGTAAATTCACCTAAAGATAGGGTAGATAATGTTTTAGAATTTTCACCATATACAAGCCCTAGTTTTTCACCATAAGCTAGACCGGTTTCTAGACCAAGCTTATCTTCAATAATTATAGTTGGAACATTTTTAGATAAAGCAAGAGATTCTCTTGCAGTAATATATCCATTTGATACTTTGTTCCAGTTAGTTGGAGTCCAACCAGGATATTTACTAGTTATTGAACTTGGAAGGGTAGAATCATCTATAACAGTTCCAGCAGTTATTGTTTTAGTATCAATTGCAGGTCCATATACAGTTAAAGGTTTAGTAGTTGAACCTATAGATCTTAGTGCATAATAAGCTCTATTAGTAGATCTTGCAGGTTGATCACCTCTACCTCCAACTAAGGCCTTTACCTCACCAGTTCTATAATCCATAATTACAGCAGATGCTTGGAGTTCTAAAACACCATTTTCATCAGTAACTTCTGGGTTAGCATATATATCAAGTTGTTGAATGCTACTTCTATCATCTATTACTGCTTGAGTAGAATCCTGTATTGATCTATCCATAGTAGTATAAATTTTTAAACCACCTGTAGAGAATAATCTGTCAACTTCTTCATCAGTATATTTATATGTTTCTTTTAAATCAGATCTTACTTGATCTAATGCAGGGTAAACAAACCATTCATAGTTTATCTTATAAGTTGTAACTGTTTGTGAAAATGCAAATTGATTTCCATCTACAAAAGCATATGCTTCATCATACTCTTCTTGACTGATTTTTCCTAATTCTAACATTTTAGATAAAACTGTTTTAGTTCTATCTAAGTACAGACTAGGATCCTCTATATTATCAGGATTATATGGACTATAAGTTGTAGGAGCTTGAGTTAAACCTGCTAAAAAGGCGGATTCAGGTAAAGTTAAGTCCTTTGCACTTTTATCAAAGTAATATTTAGCAGCAGCTTCAACGCCATAAATTTTTCCACCAAGGGGAATAGTATTTAAATAAGCTTGTAATATTTGATCTTTAGTTAATTGTTTTTCTAAGTTTAGAGAAAGATAAATTTCTCTAATTTTTCTTTCAATTTTTACATCATTAGTCAATAATGTATTTTTTATTAATTGTTGAGTTAAAGTAGAACCGCCTTGTACAGTACCATTTCCTGTAATATAATACACTGCTGATCTAAAGGCAGATCCTAAAGTTCTTTTAATATCTATTCCTTTATGTGTATAAAAACGTTCATCTTCTATAGATATATAGGCATTTTTTAAGTAATCAGACATTTCATCCAGACTAACTTTGTATCTTTCTTCATTAGTAGGAAGATTATCAATATAATCTCCATTACTATCATAAATCATAGAAGGTTCATTTAAACTTAAAACCTTATTAACATCAAGTGGATCTGTACTTTTTATTATTGCAAACACATATCCTAGGCCTACAACAAAACATAGAAGACCAGCTATTAGTATTCCAAGAAATGTACCTTTTAAAATTTTCTTATATTTAGGTTGATTTTTTTTCTTATTCTTTTTGCTACTATTCTTTTTATTCTTAACAGTAGCTTGGCTTTTTTCTGTTCTAGAAGTGTCTTTCTTAGCCATTTGTTCCTCCCTTATAATTTATAATTATTTAATGATGTGAAATAAATAATATAGTATATTATAGCATATTTATATAAAGAGTAAAATAATAACTCTAGAAGGTGCCTATGAAGTATTATACAAAAAGACCTAAAATGCGATTCAAAATTAAACACCCGAAGATTATAATGGTTATTATTGCCATTTTTGTATTGTTTAATTCTATATTGTACATTTTTGATAAAAATATTCTACCTGCAGCGTTAATTATTGGCGAGGAAAAGCTTAGAAGTGAGGCAACAACAATAATTAATGAAACTGCACTAGATATTTATTCTAATCAATTTGATTATTCAGATATAATAATTGTTGAAAAAGATAATGATGGTAATATTACAATGCTAAGAGCAGATACTGTTAAATTAAATTATCTATCCTCAAGATTAATATTAGCATCTAATAAAAAAATTAGTGAATTAGAAGAAGTAGGATTAAATATTCCTCTAGGATATATGACTAAGAATCTAGTTTTCTATAATTTGGGTCCAAAGATTAACATTAAAATGACGCAGGTAGGTAATGTTACAAGCAGTTATGAATCTGTATTTGAAAGTGCGGGAATAAATCAAACTAGACATAAGATTTATTTGAATGTAAATATGAAATTAAAAATAGTAGTTCCATTAAAGAGCAAAGAAGTAGAAATAGTATCACAAATACCAATAGCAGAAACAATTATTGTTGGTAAAATACCGAATACAGCAATAGAGCTAAACAAGCAATGAAGAATAAAAAATGAATAATGAATAATGAAGAATTAATGAAAAAACTCCCGTATGGGAGTTTTAAACTATTTATTAGTAAGTTGAAACAAATTTCATATCTAAGTATGAATTATAAATTTTTAGTTGTTTTCCCAGTTGAATACATAAGGAACATTTCTATAGAAACTTTCATAATCAAGTCCATATCCAACTACAAATAGGTCATCTATTTCAAAGCAGCAATAGTCAGGTGATAAATCAACTTTTCTTCTAGAAGGTTTATCTAATAATGTACAAGTTTTTACTGAGTTAGCTCCACGTTTTTTAACGTAGTTTATAACAAACTCCATTGTGTAACCTGTATCAATTATGTCATCTACTATAAGTACATCCCATCCTTCAATATTATCAGGAATATCATTAACTACTTTAACTTCTCCAGTACTTTCTTCTCCATGACCATAACTTGAAGTAGTCATAAATCCAACTTTTGCTTTACAATCTAGTGCTCTAAATATATCAGCTCCAAAGATAAAACTTCCTCTAAGTAGTGGAAGAACATAAAGTTTTTTATCCTTATAATCTTCAGTTATTTCTTTACCAAGTTCTTTTATTCTTGTTTGAATTTGCTCTTCTGTAAAAAGTATGTTTCTCTTATTCTCATTCATTAGTATAATCCTCCTAAAAGTTTATGTGAAAATAAATGCTTTTTAAAACTAATAATATTATTAGTTTTATATTACATATTATTTAACGTTCTTGCAACTTATTTTTGGTATCAGTTAAATATAAGTAATTAATAAAATTAAAATATATGTTGATGCCTTAGTTTACAATGATTAATTATTAGTATAAAATTATAGGAAAGTTGCTAATAGTATATAAATGAGGTGATATAATGATATTCGGTAATATAGATGGGATAAAAAAATCTTATTTAGAGGAACTCGAAAATATTTATAGAATAAGAGTTTTAAAAGATGAGGTTTGTAGTTCTGAAATTATAAATATAATTTCAAGAATATCATCTGTTATAGAAAGAGAAATAAGCGTTGCTATAGATAGGAGAGGAAAGGTAGTTTCAGTTGCTATTGGTGATTCAACATCAGTAGAAATTGGAATGATAGATATTAGAGAGAAGAGATTATCTGGAGTAAGGGTAATTCATACACATCCAAATGGCTTTTCTAATCTTTCAGCTTTAGACTTGTCTGCTTTATTAAAATTAAAGCTGGATGCTATTGTAGCTGTTGGTGTTTATAATGGAAATATAACAGATTATTCTTTAGGTATGATTACAATAACTAATGATTTATTAGATTATGATGAAAAACTAAATCTTTCTTTAGATGAACTTCTTTCAATTCATATATTAGATAAAATTCAACATATAGAAAGTTTAATAAAGGAAAGGGAAATTATTGAAGATGAAGGCGAAAAGGCCATCTTAGTTGGATCGGATACTAAAGAGAGCTTAGAAGAACTAAGCGAATTAACTAAGGCTTGTGATATACCTGTTTTAGATTTAGTTTATCAAAGCAGAAACAAGGTGGATCCAGCATTTTATATAGGTAAGGGAAAAGTTTTAGAAATAGCATCACTAAGACAAAGTAGACATGCAAATTTAATTATATTTGACGATGAGCTTTCTGGATCTCAAGTGAGAAATTTAGAAGCTGCTTTAGGAGCTAAAGTTATTGATAGAACAACATTAATTCTGGAAATATTTGCTAGAAGAGCAAGGAGTAAAGAATCTAAGATTCAAGTAGAACTTGCTCAACTAAAATACAGAATGAGTAGACTTCAAGGTCTTGGAACAGTGCTTTCAAGAACTGGAGGAGGAATAGGTACTAGAGGTCCTGGAGAAAAGAAATTAGAAACTGATAGAAGACATATAAAAGAAACAATTTATGATTTAAATGACGAACTTAAAAAGATTAAGAAAAATAGAGAAGTACAAAGAGAAAAAAGAAATAAAGAAAGTATACCAAAAGTATCTTTAGTTGGTTATACTAATGCAGGAAAATCAACTCTTAGAAATAAATTATGTGATTTAGCGGCTCAAAAAGAAGTTCAAGGAAAAGAAAAGGTTTTTGAAGCAGATATGCTTTTTGCAACTCTTGATATAACAACAAGATCTATTATTCTTAAAAATAAGGGAGTAGTTACAATAACTGATACAGTTGGTTTTGTTAGAAAACTTCCACATGATTTAGTTGAAGCATTTAAGTCTACTTTAGAAGAAGTTATTTATTCAGACCTTTTATGTCATGTGGTAGACGCATCATCAGATAATGCAATAGATCAAATAAATGCAGTAGAAGAGGTTCTTGAAGAGCTTGGAGCAAGGGATAAAGATACAATTTTAGTATTAAATAAAATAGATAAAGCTGATGAAGAAAAGTTAGAAGAGTTAAGAAAATTATGTGAATCTTATTTAACTATAGAAATTTCAGCAAAGGAAGGCATAAATTTAGATGGACTTTTAGATTTAATTGAAGAAAAACTTCCTTATAAAATGAAAAAGTGTGAATATTTAATACCTTATAATAGAAGTGATATGAATTCGTATCTTCATAGAAATGCTAGGGTTTTAGAAGAGGAGTATAGAGATAACGGAAGCTATATGAAAGTGGAAGTTGATGATGAAACCTATAATAAATCTAAAGAGTTTATTATAAATGTATTAGCTTAAATTTAATATTAATTAAAGTAAAAACTGCAATGAAGGATATACTTTATTGCAGTTTTTATATATATTCTATATAATTATTGTAATAATACAATTCTTGTAAAGTAGGGGGATGAGTAATGGCGAAATCAGTAGTAGATTACCAAAATGCCTATATGGAGATAACTGAGATACTAAAGAAAAACACTAATATTATTTCTATATTTGTATTTGGCAGCATGGTAAGTGGAGACCTATGGGAAGGTTCAAATATAGATTTGTTTGCAGTTTATAATGATGATTTTCATGAAATAAGAGATGTATATTCAGAGGTTCTAGAGATTCCAATACATATAAAATTTATAAGTAAGGATTCCTTTAAAAAATATTATAATGAAGCAGGTAAAAGAGATATAATTAAAAGCTCATTAATGTCTTCTAAGATGATTTATTCTATAGATCATGAGATAACAGATTTATATCAAAAAATTATTTATATGCTGGATTCGGATAAAGGAAGATTGAATTTGGTTTATCTTGGGAATTTCTTCAGGGATATTGGAATATGTAAAAAATATTTGAGTAAAGGAAGTAGATATACTGCTCATGAATTACTTATAAGGGCATTAAATAATTTTTCTATGCTTTATTTAAGTATCAACGGTTATACTGTTAGTAAGGATTCCTTAACTATGGCATGTAATTTAAATGATAGTTTAAATGAGAAGGTTAAAAATCTTTTATACAAAGAAGTAAGTGATGAAAGTATAAAAGAATTATTGAATTATATGGAAAACTACTTAGAATATAATATAGAGAAAGCTTCAAATGAAATAATTGATTTTATAAAAGCCGAGGATAAGCCCTTAAGTGCTCATGAAATTACTATGAATCCATATTTTAAAAATTTTAAAATTAAGGTAGAAGAAATTTTAAAGGTATTAAACAAGAATAACATTATAATTAAGGACAAGAGAGAGTTTAGAGATTCTAAAGGAAGTTTATTAGCAATGGAAAATGTATATAGTTACAAGAATTAGTTGATTTGGGGGCTCTGTATGAAAGAATTATATGATATAACTTTTCAAGAAGAAATTCCTAAATATATTCAAATAGCAGATTATTTAAAAAAATTAATAGATAATAAAAAAATTAAAGATAGTGAAAAACTACCTACTATAAGGGAGTTATCTAAGAATTTGGATGTAAATAAAGTTACTATAGTAAATGCGTATAATAAATTAAAGGCAGATGGATATGCTTATCAAAAAGTTGGATCAGGTACTTATGCAAAAAGAAAAGAAATTACATCTGCATTTAATAGGGAGTATTCTAAGATATTTAAAAGTATCAAATCTGAAGATTTAGAAAGAATAATAGACTTCACAGGAGAAACAAATTCGGAGATTTATTTTCCTATGGAGGATTTTAAAAATGTAATTAATAAAGTTCTAGATAGGGATGGGGCTAATGCCTTATTAATAAAAGAACCACTTGGATATGAGAGCTTAAGAAAAACTATAAATAAATCCTTTTGGAATAATGAAATAGATTTAAATAATATTCTTATAGTATCTGGTGCTCAACAAGGAATAGATATAGCATCAAAGGCAATAGTTAATATTAATGATAATGTAATAGTAGAAAAGCCTACTTATGGAGGTGCTATATCAGTATTTAAATGGAGAAGGGCAAATATTTTTGAAATTGAATTAGAAGAAGATGGTGTTAATTTAGAAGCTTTTGAGGAAATATTAAAGAAAAATAGTATAAGTTGTTTTTATACTATGAGTTATTTTCATAATCCTACGGGTATAAGTTATAGTTTAGAAAAAAAAATGAAGTTATTAGAATTAGCTAATAAATATGATTTTTATATAATAGAAGATGATTATTTATCAGAGCTTATTTATGATAAGAAGATTAATCATGAACCTTTTAAAAGTTTAGATAAGTATGAAAGGGTAATTTATATAAAAAGTTTTTCTAAGGTGTTTTTGCCGGGAATACGGCTTGGATATATGATTACTCCATCATCTTTTAATGAAAGTATTCAAAGTTCTAAAATTAATACAGATATTGCAACATCTAGTCTTATGCAAAGGGCATTAGAGTTATATATTAGTGAGGGATTTTGGAAAAAACATATAGATTATCAGCAAAGGCTTTATGAAGAAAAGTATCAATTGATGAAAAATTTAATTGAGAGTGAGCTTAATGATAAGGTAGAGTATATTGATCCGAAAGGAGGCTTATATTTTTATTTAAAAATAAAAAATGAAAATATTACTTCTAAGGAATTATTTTATAAATTAAAGAAAAAGAATGTATACATTACTCCAGGAATAATATTTTTCAAAGATTCTTTAAGTGAAGATTATCATTTTAGAATTAGTTTCTCACAAGTAAGTAAAGGCAAAATAATAGAAGGAATAGAACTAATAAAGGAGGAACTGCAATGAGTTATGTTACTATAAGAGATTTTGGAGAAGATAGATTTATAGAAAAGAAATCAGAGTTTATAGGATATGCTAAAAGATGTGAAACTGAAGAGGAAGCAAAGGCTTTCGTTTCTGAAATTAAAAATATGCATAAACAAGCAACACACAATTGCTTTGCATATGTTATTGGAGAAAATATGGGAATTCAAAGATATAGTGATGATGGAGAACCACAGGGTACAGCAGGTATACCTATTTTAGAAGTTATGAAAAAAAGTAATATTACTGACTGTGCAGTAGTAGTAACAAGATATTTTGGAGGAATATTACTTGGAGCAGGTGGACTTACAAGAGCGTATACTAAAGGTGCTTCAGTGGCTTTAAAAGCTGCAGGAGTAGTTGAAAAGGTAAGAGGAGTTAAAGTATCTCTTTGTATGGAATATGATATGCTTGGCAAAATTCAATATACTTGTAATGAAAACAATTGGCATATTGAAGATACTGAATATACAGATAAGGTAGTTGTACACTTATTAGCACAATTAGATTTAGCAAATGAAATTGAAAAAAAAGCTATAGAAATATCTAATGGAAAAATAACAATAAATAAAAGTGATGAAGATATTTACTTTAAAGAAGAAAATAGGCTTTACAAGATAATTTAAGGTATTTGTCATAATAAAATAATTGTGATATAATTTCCACTGTATTTATAAATTTAAATTAATGTTGGGAGGAATTAAAAATGTCAGGACATTCAAAATGGCATAATATACAAAACAAAAAAGGAAAAGCAGATGCAAAAAGAGGAAAAATCTTTACAAAGTTAGGTAAAGAAATTGTTATAGCAGTTAAAAATGGTGGTCCTGTTCCCGACACTAACCCAAAATTAAGAGACGTAATTGCAAAGGCTAAGGCAGCAAATATGCCTAGTGATACAATAAATAGATCAATAAAAAAAGCTTCAGGTGAACTTTCAGGAGTAAACTATGAGAAAATAGTTTATGAAGGTTATGGGCCATCAGGAGTTGCAGTAATAGTAGAAACATTAACAGATAATAAAAATAGATCAGCAGGAAATGTAAGAAGTGCCTTTACTAAAGGTGGTGGAAACATGGGAGCTACAGGCTGTGTAGGCTTTATGTTCCAAGAAAAGGGCGAAATTGTTATAGAAAAAGAAGATAAAGATGAAGATGAAATAATGATGCTTGCATTAGATGCTGGAGCAGAAGATTTTGAATCTGAAGATGAAGTATTTGTAGTAACAACTACTCCAGAAGATTTTGGAACAGTAAGAGAAGCTTTAGAAGCAGAAGGATTAGAATTCTTAGAAGCAGCAGTAAAGATGATTCCAGATACATATACTGAAATAAATGAAGATGATGCTAAGAAATTCCAAAAGATGTTAGACTTACTTGAAGATGATGACGATGTGCAAGAAGTTTACCACAATGCTGAATTCCCAGAAGGATGGGATGAGTAGACCTTGTAATCATTGAAATTACAACTTTTGAACAAAATTAAAGTTTAATTAAGAAAAATAATATATTGTGACATACATCAATTAAGATCTTTGTTTATGATGTGTTTTTTAAAGACTATTTTCTATTTTAAAGAATAGGAGGTAGTCTTTTTTTGTTATTTGATTTTATAAAGAATTTCAAATTTTAAAATAATACTAAGAAATGTCGCATTTTTGATGTTTTATAATTAAATAGAAAGTAAATAATCCTATTTACATTTATCAGCTTTTTTAAAAGAAATTAGGTAAAAATAACGAAATTGACAGTAAAAAATAGTGAATATATAATAATGCTAAATACTGAGAAATGATTCAAAAATATTTGTTTTAGTTACATGTAATAAAGGAGAGCTTAATATGAAATTATTAAAAAAAATAAGCCCAGGCAGAATAATTGTTTTGGGGTTTTTTTATGTCATTGTGATAGGAACTATATTATTAAAGCTGCCGATATCCATTAATGAGGGGGTAGAGGTCTCGGTTGTTGACGCTTTATTCACTTCAACTAGTGCAGTTTGCGTAACTGGATTAATTGCTGTAGATACGGCCGACACTTTTACTGTTTTTGGACGAGCTGTAGTAGCTTTGTTGATTCAAATAGGTGGACTTGGAGTTACTTCTGTAGGTGTCGGCTTTATTATATTAATGGGTAAAAAGGTTGGGATTAAGGAAAGAGTGCTAATTAAGGAATCTATGAATCTAGATTCAATGAAAGGTCTAGTAAAATTAGTTAAATCAGTATTACTATTAACACTAAGCTTTGAAGTAGTAGGGGTAATATTAAGTTATATAGTATTCTCTAAGGATTACAGCCCTTTAGATGCATTAGGTATAAGTGTATTCCATTCAATAGCTGCTTTTAATAACTCAGGATTTGATATTTTAGGTGGACTTAAAAATTTAATACCTTACAAAAGTAATATTTTATTAAACTTAACTACATGTGGGTTAATTATTTTTGGTGGTCTTGGATTTTTAGTTATTAAGGAAATAATTAAAAAGAAAAGGTTTAAAAAATTTAGTTTACATACTAAGATAGTACTTACTATGACAGCTAGCTTACTTGTAATTGGGACTGTGCTTTTAAAGGCAACTGAAGATATTACATGGCTTGGAGCATTTTTCTTTAGTACTTCTGCAAGAACTGCAGGTTTTAGTACGTATCCATTAGGAAACTTCACTAACGCAGGGTTGTTTATTTTAACTATTTTAATGTTCATTGGGGCATCTCCTGGATCTACTGGAGGTGGTATAAAGACTACTACATTATTTACTTTGTTTAAGAGTATATATAGTACTTCTACTAATAAACATTGTGTAGCATTTAAAAGAAAGATACCTACTTCAGTAATTTTTAAAGCATTTAATTTAATTATATTAGCACTTACTGTAGTTTGTCTTGGTACTTTTGCTTTAACTGTAATTGAACCTCAGTATTCATTTATACAATTACTGTTTGAAGTAACTAGTGCATTCGGTACGGTTGGTTTATCTACTGGGATAACACCAGATCTTACAGACTTAAGTAAGATGATAGTATCTTTAATAATGTTTATTGGAAGGCTTGGACCGATGACAATGGCTAGTATTTGGTATTTTAAAGAATCATCAAATGCTTGTTATTCAGAAGAAACAGTTATAATTGGATAGGGGGATAATTATGTTTAATCATAAATCATCAATAGAATTTGGAATAATAGGAATAGGGAGATTTGGTTTTGCATTAGCTAAAACCTTAATAGAAGCAGGAAAAGAAGTAGTAGTTTTAGATAGCGATGAAGATAAAATAAAGCAAATTAGATCATATACAGAAAATGCTTTTATTGTAAATAAATTAAATAAGGAAACTTTAGAGGAAACTGGAATACAAAACTGTGAAACTGTATTTGTATGTATTGGAGAAAAGATAGATGTAAGTATACTAACTACATTAAATGTAATAAATATGGGAGTGAAAAGAGTTATTGCAAAAGCAAACACTTATGAACAAGGATGTGTATTAAAGAAAATAGGAGCAGAAATTGTTTATCCAGAAAATGATATGGCAATTAGAATTGCTAATAGATTATTAAATGAAGAAGCATTAGAGTTTATTGAATTAAATAATGATATTCATATAGAGGAAATAAGGGTTACAGATAAGATAGATGGAAAATCTGTGATAAAATCAAAAATTCGTAATGACTTTAATTTAAATATTATTGCATTAGAGAGAAATGAAGAAACTATTATCGAAGTTGATCCTAATCATATACTACGAGAAAATGATTTAATAGTACTAATAGGTAAAAAAGATAACATAAGAAAATTTGAAGAATATTTAAATGACTAAATATTAAGTAGAAAAGGAATTTGTATAAAATCATCTTTTCATCTTAAAAATTTTATGATATAATCTTGGAGTATTTTAAGTATGGGGGAGTATAGTTATGAAACATATTAAAACAATTAACAAAACTAATATTAAAAACAGCTTAGTTAAACCAGGCTGTAAAGAATGTGCTAACTCATGTCAATCAGCTTGCAAAACATCATGTACAGTTGCAAACTTAGAGTGTGAAAACTAATTAAAAAGAAAGCGGCAGCATTAAAGTTGCTGCTTACTTTTTATTCTTTAGGAAATTGTAAAAATGTTACACTGTAACTAACTTTTTATAATTTCCATCATTCAGCTTTCAAGTGCATCTATTAATTTTGAGATGACTTGGAGCAGAGCGACGGAATAAGCAAAATTACATAGATGTACTTTTTTATAAATCATTTGGAGGGATTAAGATGTCTTTAATACACAAATTTAAACAAGGTGAAAATTATTTTGTATTAGATGTAAATACAGGTGCTGTTCATATAGTAGACGAGCTAGTATATGATTTAGTGCATGATGATGGAATGAAAGATAAGGAAGAAACTATAAAGCTTTTATCTCATAAATACGATAAAGAAACTATTGAAGAAGCTTATGATGAAATATTAGAGCTTATAAAAGATGGAATGCTATATTCAGAAGATAAGTATGAAGATATAGCTCATGGTTCAATGGAAGATAGAGATTATATTAAAGCAGTTTGTTTAAATATAATTCATGGATGTAATTTAAGATGTAAGTACTGTTTTGCAGATGAAGGAGAATATAATGGACATAAGGGTGTTATGTCTATTGAAACTGCTAAAAAGGCTATTGATTACGTAGTAAAAAGAAGTGGTCCAAGAAGAAATATTGAAATAGATTTATTTGGTGGAGAGCCGACAATGATAATGGATACTGTAAAGGAAATAGTGCAGTATGCAAGAGATAATGAGAAGAGTTGGAATAAAAATATTAGATTTACTATGACAACTAATGCAACACTTTTAAATGATGATATGATGGATTTTATGGACAAGGAGCTTGGAAACATAATCCTTTCATTAGATGGAAGAAAATCTGTTAACGATAATGTAAGAATTAAAGTTAATGGTAGTGGGTCTTATGATGATATTTTACCAAATATCAAAAAGATGATTGAAAAGAGAACTCCAGGTAAAACATATTATGTAAGAGGAACTTTTACAAGAGCTAATACTGATTTCTTTGAAGATGTAATGGCAATGGTAAATGAAGGATTTGATGAAGTTTCTATTGAACCAGTAGTGTTAGAAAATGGACATCCTCTTGCTTTAAGAGAAGAGGATTTACCTACTATAATGGAAAACTATGATAAGTTATATGAAGATATGGCTAAAAGAAAAAGAGAAAAGAATGGTGAATATAACTTCTATCACTTTAATGTAGACTTAAATGGTGGACCATGTGTATATAAGAGAATTTCAGGCTGTGGAGCAGGTTTTGAATATGTAGCTATAACTCCACAAGGAGAAGTTTATCCATGTCACCAATTCGTTGGAAAAGAAGAGTTTAAGCTTGGAACTATATATGATGATACATATAATTCTGAACTTGGTAAGGAATTTAAAAAAGCTCATATTTATAATAAACCAAAATGTAGAGATTGTTGGGCAAGATTTTATTGCAGTGGAGGATGTCAAGCAAATAACGTTAGCTTTAATGGAGATATGAAAATACCTTATGAAATAGGCTGTAAAATGCAAAAGAAGAGAATTGAATGTGCAATTGCTTTAAAAGCAGAATAAGGATGAACTATAGCAAGGGGCTGTTTTTTAAACAGCCCCTTAAATTTTAATTTTACATTAAATGTGTATTGCAAATTCTTCATTTTCATTATATAACAGCCCTTTTAGTTTTACATTTAATAATAGAAATATTAAAATAATATTAGTAAATATATGGAGGTAGTAATGGAAGCGGTATTAAATAATGGAATAAAGCTAATTTATAAAAAAACAATGTCTAAGCTTACATCAATATCTGTTTCAATAGACGCAGGTGCTTGTAAAGAAAGAGAAATTTTAGGGTTAGCACATGCTACAGAGCATATGGTGTATAAAGGAACTAAAAATAGAAGTGAAGAAGATATAAATAAGGAATTAAGTAGAGTTTTTGGATTTCAAAATGCAATGACAAATTATCCATATGTTATTTATTATGGAACTATGTTAAGTGAAGATCTAGGAAAAGCTATAGAACTTTTTTCGGATATAATAATAAATCCAAGTTTTGAAGAAAAAGGATTTAAAGAAGAAATGGATGTTATAAAAGAAGAATTAAGGGAATGGGATGAAGAGGTAGATCAGTTTTGTGAAGATAAACTTTTTCTTAATAGTTTTGAAGAGCGAAGAATAAAATATCCAATTATAGGGACTATGGAGAGTTTGAATAAAATTACTTTAAGTGATATAAAAGGTTTTTATTTAGAAAATTATAATCCTCAAAATACATCTATAGCAGTTGTATCATCATTAAATTTTGAAGAAATTAAAGAAATAATAGAATTATACTTTGGAAATTGGTCAATTAATAATGATAATAAAGATAATGAAATAATTTATGATATAGATAGTTTTGGAGTTTATAAAGATGTTAAGGAAGGAATCAATGGTTCTAAGGTGGAAATTATATTTCCAATAGATAGCCTTAGTATTGATGAATTAAAAGCCTTAAGAATATTTAATGAGTATTTTGGAGAGGGTGTCAATTCAGTACTATTTGATAGATTAAGAACGAAAAATGGCCTTGTATATGATGTTTTAACTAGAATTGCTTATGAAAAATATATTAAGCTATATAAAATAACTTTTAGTACTTCAAAGCAAAATTTAGATAAGGCTTTATCATTAATAGAAGAATGCATAAGGAAAGTAATAGGCGAAGAAACAGATATTAATGATGAAGATATAAAAGATTATATAAAGTCTATAAAGTTAAAGAGATGGTTTAGAGAAGAACAAAATATAATTCTTGCAAAAGAGTTATCTACTTATAATACAATGTTTGGAAATTATAGGATATATGATGAAGAATTAGATGGTTTAGAATATTTAAATAAGGAATTTATTTTAAATGTTGCGAAAAAGGTATTAAATAATAAGTCTATTGAAATAATAAGCAACTAATTAAAGGAGAAGAGATGAATAAGGCACCATTATTAGAAGAATTATTAAAATATAAAAGTGAAAATAATTTAATTTTATCAATGCCAGGAAATAAGTCTGGAAAAGGTTTTTTAAGAGATAAATTAGGAAGAAGATTAAAAGATTCTTTAGGAGAATTAGATATAACAGAAGTTGATCCTTTAGATAATCTACATAATCCAGAGGGAGTTATAAAAGAAGCACAGGAACTTTTAGCAAAGACATATAAAGTTAAAAAAGCTTATTTTTTAGTAAATGGTAGCTCATCAGGTAACTTATCAGCTATATTTTCAGCGTTTAATGAAGGCGATGAAGTGCTAGTAGAAAGAAATTGTCATAAATCAATTTATAATGCACTAATTTTAAGAAAGCTAAAAGTTATATATATTGATGCTGTGGTAGATAATAATTTAGGCATATTTTTACCCCCTAGAGAAGAGGAGATAAATGATGCTTTAGAAAAGGCAAAAAGCCCTAAAGGTATTATTTTAACTAACCCGAATTATTTTGGAGTTTATTACGATTTAGAAAAAACAATAGAAAAATTAAGAAAAGAAGGATTGAAAGTTATAATTGATAGTGCTCATGGTGCTCATTTTGGATTTAATGATAAATTGCCTAAATCTATGGCTACATTAGGTGATTATGTAGTAGTTAGTGCTCATAAAACCTTACCTAGCCTTACCCAAGGAGCTTTTTTATTATTAAATAGTGTAGATGATAATATTGAGTTTTACTTAAAAGCCTTTATGACAACCTCTCCTTCATATTTAATTATGGCATCCTTAGATTACTCAAGATATTACTTAGATAACTATTCTAAAGATGATTATGATAATCTAATTGAAATGGCAGAAAAATATAGGCAAGATATAAATTCATTAAATAAGGTATATATAGTTAGCAATAAAGATATGGAAGAAAAATATAAAATAGATAAAAGTAGATATTTAATGACTGTGAGAGATGGGTATAGTGGGCATAAGCTTTTAGAATATTTAAGATCAAAAAAAATACAAGCAGAGATGAGCTTTGGCAAAGGTGTAGTCCTAATTTTATCTCCATCAAATACAGAGGTGGATTTTGAAAAAATATATTTAGCTATTAAAGATCTTAATATCGATTTATTAAAAACTGAAGAAAATATAATAGAATTTAGTAAGTCATATCCTAAAAAAATTTTAGAACCTTATGAAGTCTTTAATTTTAAATATAAATATATAAGTTTAGATAACTCGTTAGATAAAATATCTAATGAGTTTATAGTTCCATATCCTCCAGGCATACCTGTAGTTTGTCCAGGGGAAAAAATAACTAGTGAAGTTATTGATATAATAAGGAATTATATAGACAATAAATTAAGTGTAATTGGGCTAGAGGATAATAGGATTAAAGTACTAGATATTTAAAGAGTTAGTATATAATTATTATTTTCATTAATATAAATTAAATAATAAATCATAAATGAACTAAAATAGGATATAGTAAATATTGACATAACTTTTTCTATTTACTAAAATTATTTCATATAAGAGGAGGAATTATTTATGGAGAAAAATAAAGGAAATATATCAATTCATACAGAAAATATTTTCCCAATTATTAAAAAGTGGCTTTATTCAGATAAAGATATTTTTATAAGAGAGCTTATTAGTAATGGGTGTGATGCAATAAGCAAATTAAAAAGGTTAGTAACTTTAGGAGAAGCAAATATAGACGAAAATCAAAAGTATAAAGTTTTAGTTACTGTTAATAAAGAAAATGGTACATTAAAGTTTACTGATAATGGAATTGGAATGACTGAAGAAGAAGTAAAAAAATATATTACGCAAGTTGCTTTTTCTGGAGCTGAAGATTTTATAAATAAATATAAAGATAGAATAGATGATGATAAAGATATAATAGGACATTTTGGACTTGGTTTTTATTCAGCATTTATGGTAGCTAAAAGAGTCCAAATAGATACCTTATCATACTTAAATGGATCAGAAGCTGTAACTTGGGTTTGTGATGGTGGAACTGAATATGAAATATATCCATCTGAAGACAGAAAAGAAAGAGGAACAACTATTACTTTATATGTAGATGATGATAGTAAAGAATTTTTAGAAATTTATAAGGTTAGAGAAATTATAGAGAAGTATTGTTCTTTCTTACCTACAGAAATATACTTAGAAGAAGAAGGAAAGGAAGAGAAAGAAGAGGATAAAAAGCCTTTAAATGATACAACTCCATTATGGATGAAGTCTCCAAAGGATTGTACAGATGAAGAATATAAAGATTTTTATAAAAAAGTATTTTTAGATTTTAATGATCCTTTATTTTGGATTCATTTAAATGTCGATTATCCATTTAATTTAAAAGGAATATTATATTTCCCTAAATTAAAACATGAATTAGAAGCAACAGAAGGTCAAGTAAAACTTTATAATAATCAAGTTTTTGTAGCCGATAATATTAAAGAAGTTATACCAGATTTCTTATTATTATTAAAAGGAACAATAGATTGTCCTGACTTACCATTAAATGTTTCAAGAAGTTTCCTTCAAAAAGATAAGGACGTTATGAAGATTTCTAAACATATAGTTAAAAAGGTAGCAGATAAGTTAATAGGACTTTATAAAAATGAAAGAGAAAATTTCAATGGTTTTTGGAAGGATATACAAATATTTATTAAATATGGGTGTCTAAGAGATGAAAGCTTTTATGAAAAAATTAAGGATATAATTGTTTTTAGAAAATTAAATGGTGAGTATATTACTTTAAAAGAATACCTTGAAGAAAATAAAGAAAAACATGAAAATAAGGTGTTCTATGTAACAGATGAAAAGCAACAATCTCAATATATTAAGATGTTTAAGGAAGCTAACTTAGATGCTTTAGTATTAGATTGTTCTTTAGATAATCATTTTATTAGTTTCTTAGAATCTAAGGAAGCTGGGGTTACTTTTGCAAGAATAGACTCTGATATTTCAGAAACTTTAAAAGGTGATGAAACAGAAGAGCTAAAGGATTTAAATGAAAAAATAGAAAATTTATTTAAAGAAGTAGCTTCTAATGATGTAAAAGAAATAAAAGTTGAGAGTCTTAAGAATTCAGAAACACCAGCAATGATATTAGTTTCAGAACAGTCTAGAAGAATGGCTGAAATGAGTAAAATGTTTGGTGGTATGGATATGCCTAATATGTTCAGCGAAGAAAGAACTTTAGTAATAAACAATAATAATCCAATTATTAAGAAGCTAACTAATGTAAGCTTAGAAGATAAGGAAAGGATTAATTTAATATGTAATTATATATTAGACCTTGCTTTATTATCCAATAAGGAATTAACTTCTCAAGAAATGGATAGCTTCATTGATAGAAGCAATAAACTATTAAAATTGGTAATAGATTTATAAAAAATAAATATAAAATTAGTTTTAATAGGGATAATAGATTTTTAATTTATTATCCCTAATTTCATTCCTTTAGTTCGGAAGTGCTTATATTAATTTTGCGATGACTTGGAGCTTACTTCTGAATAAGGAAAATTATATAGAAACACTTTTATTGTATCGATACAATGGACAAAATTTAACTATTGAATTATTATAAAGTAAATAAATTTAGAAGTAGGTGCACTTATGAATAAAGTTAAAAAGGTAGCAACAATTAATGATTTATCAGGAGTTGGAAGATGTTCTTTAACAGCAGCAATACCAGTTTTATCTGTATTAGGGGTTCAATGCTGTCCTTATCCAACAGCCGTATTATCATGTCATACTGGGTTTGATAATTATACTTTTTTAGATATTACTAATGAAATGATTAGTTATAAGGAGGCCTGGGATAACTTAAATATAAATTTTGATTGTATATATAGTGGCTTTTTAGGATCAGAAGAGCAAATAGACATAGTTTTAAATTTTGTTAAAGGAAAGGAAAAGGCTTTAGTTGTAGTTGATCCTGTAATGGGAGATAATGGTGCTATTTATGATACTTTTACAGAAAACATGTGTAATAAAATGAGATACTTGGTTTCAATTGCTAATATAGTTACACCTAATTTAACGGAAGCTTGTATTTTAACTGGTGATATATATGATAAATATAATACTAGTGATGAAAAGATAATAGAAATAGCAAAAAAGATATCTGATATGGGACCTGAAAAGGTAATTATAACTGGAATTATAAGAGAAAATAAAATTTTCAATTTTGCATATGATAAAAAAACAAGTGAATTTTTAAAAGTAGAATCAGATTTTAATAATGAGTCTTATAGCGGTACAGGGGATATATTTACATCAATTATAATTGGACTATTGTTAAATGGACACGATTTAAACTATGCTATTAAAAATGCTACAGATTTTATATTTAAAGCTATTGAGTTTACTTCAAAATTTAAATCTGATTCAAGAGAAGGAATTATGTTTGAGCCATGTTTAAAGGAGCTGATATTAATAAATGAATATAAGCAATAAAACTAAAAATATTGTATTAGCAGCACTCTTTGCAGCAATAATATGTACAACTATTGCTTTTATACCTCGAATTCCAACTGGATTTAATGGAGGGTATATTCACTTAGGGGATACTTTTATATATTTGGCAGCTGTACTTTTACCTACACCATATGCTATGGTGGCAGCAGGAATTGGTGCTGGACTTGCAGATGCTTTAAGTGGTGGAATAGTATGGATTATAGCAACTATAATAATAAAACCTGTTATGGTGCTATTCTTTACATCTAAATCAGATAAATTATTATGCAAAAGAAATATATTAGCATTATTTATTTCTGGTTTTGTAGGATGTTTTGGTTATTATTTAGCAGGAGCTATTATGTCAGGAAACTTTATTGCACCTCTAGCAACTTTATATTTAGAGGCTATACAACCTGTAGTTAGTGGTATAATATTCTTATTAGCTGGATATGCTTTTGATAATATAAAAATTAGAAAAAGAATTTTAAAGTAACAGCAAAATAACTATAAATAACGAGGTATTACTATGAAGGTAATGACTTTTAATTTAAGAACAGATTTTCCTTTAGATATCAATAATAGATGGGATAAAAGGAAAGAAATAGTTTATGAACTAATAAAAAATAATGATTTTGATATAATTGGAGTTCAAGAATTAAATAATAAAATGTTTAATGATCTTACTTCAGAAATATTTAATTATAATTTTGTTGGAATGCCAAGAAGTAGTAAGTTTTTTATAGAAAGAAATGATATTTTAGTTTCTAATAGGCATAGAATAATAGAGTATAATACTTTTTGGCTGTCTAAAAATCCTGAAAAAATAGGTAGTTCTGTTTGGTATTCTGTTTTTCCAAGAATCTGTACTACTGCATTAATTGAATTAGAGGATGGTAATATAGTTAGAGTTTATAATACACATTTGGATTTTCTATTACCTAAAGCTAGAGAATATGGACTTAAAAAAATAGGGGAATATATAGAAAATCAACATGAAAAAGATGATTACCCAGCTATATTAATGGGTGATTTTAATTCTAGTCCTAATAGCAAAGTAATTAGAAATTTATCAGAAGGTAAATACAGTAGTAAGAAATTTATAGCTGTTCAAGATAGTAAAAAGGAAATATATTCTTTATCAACTTTAAGTAAATTTAAAGGAAGTAGAAAAGGCCTTCATATAGATTATATTTTTGTTACAGAAGAGTTTGATGTTAAAAACAGTGAAATAATATACTATAACATTGATGGAAGATATCCTTCAGATCATTATCCTATTAGTGCAGAATTAAAAATTAAAGATCGACTAGTATAGAAATTATACTTATTTTTAAAAAATCTAATTTATTATTATTTAAAAATTCATATAACATTAAAAATATTTATATATAATTACGAATAAAAATTTGACTCTAATAATATTGGTATTATATACTTCTAATATATTATTAAACAAAGGAGAAATGGAATGGGAAAAAATTTATCTATTAAAACGATAGTTGCAATAGGAATAGGTGCGGCTGTATTTATGATATTAGGACGTTTTGGTTCTATTCCATCAGGAATAGCAAATACTAATATAGAAACAAGCTATGCATTTTTAGCCCTAATGGCAGTATTATATGGTCCAATAGCAGGACTTTCTATAGGTTTTATAGGACATACTTTAAAAGATTTAGTTTTCACCGGTTTACCTTGGTTTAGTTGGGTTATAGCTTCATCTTCTGTAGGTCTTATATTAGGATTATCATGGAGAAAATTAAAGGTTAATGAAGGAGATTTTGAAAAAAAGGAAATTATTTTATTTAACATTTATCAAATAGTTGCAAATGCTATAGCATGGCTTTTAATTGCTCCTACATTAGATATCTTTATTTATGCAGAACCATCAAATAAGGTATATTTACAGGGAATAGCAGCTACAATTTCTAACTCAATTACAGTCGGTGTACTAGGGACTATTTTAATTTATACATATTCAAAAAGTAGAGTTAAAAAAGGAAGTTTAGATAGAGAGTAGTATGTAGTTAAAATGCTAGAGACTTTAGGTTTCTAGCATTTTTTTGTATACATATTGCGAAAAATGTAGTAATATTTTAAATCGGAGACAAAGTCTTTAATATATATTTTACATGTAAAGGGAGATTTGCTATGAAAAAACCTGTAATTGAGTTCAATAACTTTACCTTCCAATACAGAGCTCAAGCAAAGCCAACATTAAATAATATAAATTTAACAATATATGAAGGTGAAAAAGTTCTTATTGTTGGTCCATCTGGATCAGGTAAAAGTACAATTTCAAATTGTATAAATGGATTAATTCCATTTTATCATAAGGGGAATATAACAGGAAGCTTAAAAATAAATGGTAAAGAAACTAAAGAAATGAGTATTTTTGAATTATCTAATTCAGTAGGTACTGTTCTTCAAGATCCAGATAGTCAATTTATTGGATTGACTGTTGCTGAGGATATAGCTTTTAAATTAGAAAATGATTGTGTACCTCAAGATGAGATGATGGAAAAAGTGAAAATAACTTCTGAAATTGTTGGTATCGATAATTATTTAGATTTGGCACCATATAGTCTATCGGGTGGTCAGAAACAACGTGTAACATTAGCTGGTGTTATGGTTGGAGATGTAGATATATTATTATTTGATGAACCACTTGCAAGTTTAGATCCAGCTACTGGTAAAAATGCAATTGAATTAATTGATGAAATACAAAAGAAGACAAATAAAACAATAGTTATTATAGAACATAGATTAGAAGATGTATTACATTGTAACGTAGATAGAATAATAGTTGTAAATAATGGAGAGATTACTGCAGACATGACTCCAAATGAACTTTTAAGTTCTAATATATTATCTAGAGTAGGAATACGTGAACCACTTTATATTACAGCTTTAAGATATGCAGGGTGTGAAGTTATTTCAGATATTAACCCAGAGCATATAAATACATTAAATTTAGATAAATGCAAAGATAAACTTAAACATTGGTATGATGAAGCAGTTGGACAAAGTAACAACAAAGATAATGAAGTTATATTAGAATTAAAAAATGTTAAGTTTGGTTATGAAAAAGATAGAGAAACATTAAAAGGTATTTCTTTTAATGTGAAAAAAGGTGAAATGATTAGTATAGTTGGAAAAAATGGAGCAGGAAAATCTACAGTATCAAAGCTGATTTGTGGTTTTTATAAACCAACTGAAGGGGAAATATTATTTAATGGAAGAAACTTAGAAAATGATACTATTAAAGAACGTGCAGAGAAAATTGGAATAGTAATGCAAAATCCAAACCAAATGATATCTAAAACAATGATATTTGATGAGGTAGCATTAGGTCTTAGGGTAAGGGGATTAAATGAAGAGGAAATTAAGGAAAGAGTATTTAACACATTAAAAATTTGTGGGTTATATGAATTCCGTAATTGGCCTATTTCAGCACTTAGTTTTGGACAAAAGAAACGTGTAACTATTGCATCTATATTAGTATTAAATCCTGAGGTAATTATTTTAGATGAACCAACGGCTGGACAAGATTTTAAGCATTATACTGAAATTATGGAATTTTTAAAAGAATTAAATAAAAAAGGAGTTACAATAATTATGATAACTCATGATATGCATTTAATGCTTGAATATACAAATAGAGCTATAGTATTTTCAAATGGATTAAAATTAGCAGATGATATTGCTGCAAATGTAATAACAGATAAAAATGTTATATCTGAAGCAAATTTGAAAGAAACATCTCTATATGAACTAGCAATAAAGTCTGAATTAGATAATCCAAGAGAATTTGTTAAAAAATTTATAGATTATGATAGGAGGATTAGAGGTATATGAGTAAAATGTTAGAGTATTCAAACATAGATTCACCTATTCATAAATTGACAGGTGCAGCTAAGTTAATTTCTTTTATAATATGGGCAGTAGCATCTATGATTACATATGATACAAGAGTGCTTATTTTAATGTTCGTTTTAAGTATAGTTGTATTTAAAATTTCAAAAGTAGAGTTTAAACAAGTTTCATTTGTGCTTTATTTTATATTAGCATTTTTATTACTAAATAATTTAGCAATTTTTATTTTCTCACCATATGAAGGAGTACAAATATATGAAAGTAGAACTGATTTGTTTAAGATAGTAGGGCCTTATACATTAACTTTAGAACAGTTATTTTATCAATTTAATATAACGATAAAATACTTTTCTATAATACCGATGGCATTGTTATTTATTGTTGCAACTAATCCAAGTGAATTTGCAGCATCATTAAATAGAATTGGTGTTAATTATAAAATAGCTTACTCTGTATCAATTGCATTAAGATATATTCCAGATGTTCAACGTGACTATCAAGATATATCATTTGCGCAGCAAGCTAGAGGAATAGATATGTCTAAAAAGGAAAAATTAACAAAAAGAATTAAAAATTCAGCTTCTATATTAATGCCATTAATATTTTCAAGCTTAGAGAGAATAGAGACTATAAGTTCAGCAATGGAATTAAGAGCTTTTGGAAAAAATAAGAAGCGTACTTGGTATAATGGAAGAAAGTTTGAAAAAGGAGATTATATAACAATTGCATGTGCAATAATATTATTAATTTTAGCTATAATTGCTACTAAAATTAATAATGGAAGGTTTTATAATCCGTTTGTTTAAATATATATTAAAAATTAATAGAAAGAGCTTATTAAATTATTTATAAAATAATATTTTATAGGCTCTTTTTTCATTCGTTAGGAAATTGTAATAAAGCTAAATTTTAGGGTAACTATAATAAATATGTATAAGTAAAAGTTTGACTTATATTACTAGAAAATATATTATTAAAATACATAAATAATTGAACATAGAATGAGGTGGTGAAAAATGGAATTTACAAATACTCAAAATAAGTTTATAAGACATAAGTCTTCTGGATATCAAGTTTTAAAAGGTAAAGAAGGAACAGGTAAAAGTACGGCATCCATATATAAAGCTTTAAATCTAGAAAATAACTATTGCCTTTATGAAGATGATAAAATATTATTTGTTACATCAAATTATAGTAAAAATAGTGAAGCTATTGAATTATATAATAAGGAAAGTAGTAAAGAATATTTTTATTCATTATTTTCATTAGATAAAAATAGAGTAAATATAGTTACTTTCGAGGAGCTTATTAATACATACTATAATGCTTATAGAAGAGAAAAGGGACAAGTGTTCAAAATAGTTAGTAAAAAGGACGCTTTAAGGTTATTAGAAAGCTTAGATGATGAAATATCTTCTTTTTATAAAAAATCTAAGTTTATTGAAAAAGCAAAATTAGAATTTTTACTAGATGAAATACTCTGGATTAAAGCTAGCAATTTTGAATTAGAAGATTATTTAGTTATAGATAGAAAGGGAAGAAAAAAAAGAATAAAGAAAAGCTCATATACAAGGGAATCAATATATAAAATAAAAGAATTGTATAATAAAAAATTATCAATGAATTCTCTTATTGATGAGTATGATCATGTTTTATTTGCACTTTCATATGTTAAAAAGTTCAAAGGATTATATAGTCATATAATTTTAGATGATATAGAAAGATTAACCAAGGCTGAAATAGATTTTATTAAGTCTATATATAAAGAAAAAGATTATTCTTCATTTATTTTTATATTAAACAGCGAACTAAATAATAAGGAAAATTCTTGGATGATAAAAGGTAGGAAGTTTAATTCATTAGGAGTTGATGTAAAAGGGAAGAGCTTTAGTTTTAAATTAAAGTTTGAAAAGAAGAAGAAGGTAATTAATACAATAGAAAAATATGAATATATTAATTTAAGAAATAAAGATGTAGTAGAATTTAATATAGATACAGCATCTAATAAAAAAGAAATATTTGATAACGAAAATACTATTTATAATGAAGAAGATTTAGTAGATTTACCTATGTTTAGTAACATAGCAGCAGGAAATCCTATTGAAATTAACGATAACATAGAAGGAAAGTTCTATTTACCTAAATATTGGCTTGAAAGAGGAAAAGATACTTTTATATTAAGAGTAAAAGGTGACTCCATGGTTGAAAAAAATATTTGTGATGGAGATTTGGTTGTAATTAAAAAACAGGCAAATGCAAATCATAATGATATAGTAGCCGCTAGTTTAGATGGAGAAGCAACGTTGAAAACATTAAATTTAAATAGTGATTCCCCTAAATTAATGCCAGCTAATTCATTATATTCACCAATAGAGCTAAGTAATAGAGATGTAAGTATTTTAGGAATTGCAATAGGTGTAATTAAGCAAGAGATAAGTTAATCTTATCTCTTTTTTGCTTTTAATAATTAAATAAAAATAAGTGACATAATATTTTATCTATAAGAATAATATAAAATAGGAAGGGGGAATATTCATGGATATGAACATATTAGTAGATCAAAAAAGAAAGATTTTAGAAAATATTAATTATGCAAAGGAAATTAAAATAAATAAAATTTCAGCACTTCTTGTCTGCAATGAAGAGGAGATACAAAAAGAACTATTATCTTGGTTAATTTTTGAAGGATATAAAGTATCGTTAATTAAGGATGATGTAAATATTCTAACAATTGAGTGGTAAACAATAATCTATTAGGATGTTGACAGTGTAAATAAAAGCAATATAATTAACATTATACGAGGTAATTATATGCTTTTGAAGGGGATTTGATATAATGAAAACTATAATTATTTTTGCTGCAATTAGTTTATTATTTATAGCAATTGGATTAGCTATAAGTAAATATAGATGCTATTGGTTAATTTCTGGATATAATACTGCGTCCAAAGAAGAGCAATCTAGAATAGAAATCGAAAAAGTAGCTATGCATATGGGGAGAATGTGTTACTTAATTGCTTTAGTATTATTTATAGGTGGAATTGTTACAAACTATACAAGAATATCAATATTCCCAGTTACTATACTAATTATGTTAATAGTTTTTGGATACTTATTTTACTTGCAAAGGTTTGATCATAATAAGAAAAGCAAAGCAGAGACTATTGTATTTATTGTAATTGCTTTTATAACATTTTCTATAACTATAATAACTTTTTCTTATGGTAGAGAAACTAATGAAATTAAAATAAATGATAAAACAATAGTTATAGATGGTAGTTTTGGAACAACTATTAAAAAATCAGAAATAAGAAATATTGAATTGGTTGATGAGTTACCTAAAATATCATTAAAAGTTAATGGCTATAGTGATGGGAGTTCAATAAAAAAAGGTGATTTTAAATTGGAAAATGGAGAAAATGTAAAGTTATATATTCAAGGCAAAAGTGGACCATATATAAAAATATCTACAATAGATAATGAAATATATATTAATTATAAAGATAAAAATAAAACTATAGATTTATTGAATGTTTTAGAATAGCAAAGAAGAGCTCTTAGTTAGCTCCGTTATCTTTGCTATTTTTTCTTTGTTTAGGAGTTTCAGATTTCATTTCCCAATGAATTATTAAGGTTAAAAAGCCTCTTAAAAGAGTTATTGAACCTAAAATAATTAATTCATTCATATTTCTAATAATAACTGTCTTAAGAATTTCAGCAGCAAGCTTGAATTCTAATGCTGTTGCCATAGAGTTTGCATATTCCCATTTTAACGGATAATTAGTATTCTTAATTAAAGAATCAATGTAATGATAAAAAGCTTTTAAAGAACCTATACATATAATAAAAATACCTATTAACTCTAATATGTTAACTAAGATAGGAATTATAGTTTTTATAAATAACTCTAACATGATTACCACCTATAATAATAATTTTATATTTAGTATTCCATAAAAAATGAAAAAAATTAGTTTAATTTAAATTTAAGAAATAAATAATAATGAGTAATTTAAAATAGGATATAATAAGTATATATAATTATTATTTAATGGAGCGATGAAATGATAATAAGTGAAGAATTTTATAAAAAAGGAGCAATAGAAGTTGCAAAAAGTATTTTAGGGGATTTTCTTGTTAGAGAAGTAGACGGAAGAAAAATTAAGTCTATTATAGTTGAAACAGAAAGTTATATTGGAGCAATGGATAAAGCTTGTCATGCATATAATTACAAAAAGACAGAAAGAACTAAACCCTTATTTGAAGAAGGTGGTTTAGCATATGTTTATTTCATATATGGACTATATCATTGCTTTAATATAGTAACAAATGTGAAGGATGAACCAGAAGCTGTTTTAATAAGAGCAATAGAGCCTATAGATAGCTTTGATTATCTTGCTAATAAGAGGTATAAAAAGAATTATAATGAATTAACGAAATATCAAATGAAAAATTTAACAAACGGGCCTTCAAAACTTTGTAGTGCATTAAGTATTACAAGGGAGGATAATTATAAAAAGTTATATTTACAGGAAGATTTATATTTGGAATATAATCCCGATAAGAATATAGAAATAGTAGAGACCAAACGAATAGGAATAGATTATGCAGAAGAAGCAAAAGATTTTCTTTGGCGATTCTATATAAAGGATAATCCATATGTATCTAGAAATTAATAATTAAAAAAATGAATATTTATATTAAATAATATAAAACTATTAATGATATTTAAATTCAAGGAGGTTTTTATATGAAAATTAAAAAATCATTAGTAGTAGTTTGTTCACTTTTATTATTTTCTTTTATTTTAGTTGGTGCTGATCCAGGACATGGGATGAATCCTAAAAGTCCTGTTGTTATTGGAGAAATTACAGAGGTTAAAGAAGGTGAAGATGGTAAATCTATTATGATTACTGTAGAAGGTTATATTAAGGATAAAGAGGTCTATAAAACAACCTTAGTTGGAATAATTAATGATGAAACTAAGATAATGAATTCCGCTAATGATAAAAAGGAAAACATTAAATTAGAGAAGGGTGATTTAGTATATATGAGAGTTAGTGATGCTATGACTAAATCAATTCCACCACAAACTGCAGTAAAAAGAATATTTGTTACAAAGAATAAATAGAAAAATATACATTATACATATATAATATAAATAAATGGAGGATGGATAATGAGTAAAAATAATAAAGAGAATTTAAGAAATAAATTAACGGATATTCAATATAAGGTTACACAAGAAAATGGAACAGAGCCTCCTTTTTTAAATGAATATTTTGATAATTTTAAGGAAGGGATATATGTAGATATAGTTTCTTTGAAACCCTTATTTATATCAACAGATAAATTTGAATCTGGATGTGGATGGCCTGCATTTTCAAAACCTATTGATAGAAGGTTGATAAATGAAAATATAGATAGAACACATGGGATGATAAGAACTGAGGTTAGGAGCAAATCTTCGGATTCTCATTTAGGACATGTATTTTGTGATGGACCTGAAGAGCTAGGAGGATTAAGATATTGTATAAATTCTGCTGCCTTAAAGTTCATACCAAAAGATAGGATGAAAGAAGAAGGTTATGAAGAATATTTAGTCTTATTTGAAAATAAGTAAAGGTGATCTTTCACTTTTACTTTTATTTAATTTAGTATACTTAACTGATTTACATAATGATTTATTTTTTGTTATAATTAAGTAATATAGCCTATGAAATATAATTACAACCATGGGGGGTTAGGATGAATAGAAAAGTTAAAAGTGCTAAAAGAAAAAATAAAAATAGTAATAGAGTAAGAGCGTTATATGTGACTTTAGGAGTTTGTTTAGTTTTTTTAATGTTAATATGCAAACTGACTTATATTATGATATATAAAAGTAAAGAGTACAGACATATGGCTCAAGGACAATGGAATTCTCAAGTAACAGTCGAAGCAGATAGAGGTGATATTACTGACAGAAATGGTGCTATTCTTGCAACTTCTATTGATGTTTACAGAGTTGACTTAGATTTAGAAGCAATAGATATATATATAGAGGATGAAGGAATAACTAAAGATAAAGTGGCACAAAAACTATCAGAGGCGTCAGGATTAACTTTGGAAGAAGTTAATCAAAAATTAAGTTCTACAGACGAAAATGGAAATCAAATTAAGACAAGCACTCTAATAACTGGCATAGATAAAGAGCTAGCAGATAAAATTAAGGATTTAGATATATATGGAGTTGTTATTACAATTAGTCCTAAAAGATATTATCCTAATAATAATTTTTTAGCTCATGTATTAGGAAGTGTAAACTCTGATAATACAGGCTTAAATGGTATAGAATTACAATATGATTCAGAACTTACAGGTATAGCAGGTTATAAAATTTCTGAGGTAGATGGGAACTTAGATGAGTTACCTTTTCAAACAGTAAAATATACTAGTCCTGTTGATGGTAAAAACGTTGCATTAACAATAGATGAAAATATTCAATTAATTGCTGAAAAAGCAGCGGAACAAGGATATGAAGATAATAAGGCAAAAGAAGTAACAATAATTGTTACGAATCCCAATAATGGTGAGATATTAGCTATGGTTAATAAGCCTGATTTTAATCCTAATACTCCATATGAAGATTATGAAAATTTTCAAGGTGATAATGATTTTGACAAACTTCAAAATATGTTCAGAAATGATGCAATAAGTGATTCCTTTGAACCTGGATCAACTTTTAAAAATTTTACTTTAGCAGCAGCTCTAGAAGAAGGAGTTGTAAGTGAAAATGATACATTTTATTGTGGTGGAGGATTGAAGTTTGGATCTACTACTATAAAATGTTGGAATACAAATGGACATGGTACTCAAACTTTAGCACAAATTTTACAAAATTCATGTAATGTTGGATTTATGGAAGTGGGTGCAAGACTTGGGAGTGAAAAGTTAAAAGAGTATATAGACAAGTTTGGATTTGGTCAATTAACTGGGATTGATTTACCTGGAGAAAGTGACGGGATAGTTAAATCAGTTAGTGATATGAGTGAGATGGATTTAGCAACTATTGCATTTGGACAAACTAATACAGTTAATAGTGTTCAATTAATACAAGCATTTAATGCTATAGCTAATGGTGGTGATTTAATTGAACCTCACGTTATGAAAGAAATTAGTTATGAAGCAAGCAACGGTACAAAAGTAATAGATGAAGTTTTTAAACCAACTGTTCAAAAAAGTGTAGTTTCAGAAGGAACAACTGCTATTATAAGAGATTATTTAGAAAGAACTATAAATGCAGGTGGAGAAATTGGAACCTTTATGGGAGATAAGAATAGAAGAGTAGGTGGAAAAACTGGAACGGCTCAAACTGTAGATACAGAAAATGGAGGGTATTCATCAGATAAGTATATAGCCTCAGTTTTATCATTATATCCAGTTGATGATCCGCAAGTCACTATATATATTAAAGTAGTTGAACCAAGTGCTGGCCAATATTATGGAGGACCTGTAACTACTCCAATATTAAAATCTTTACTAACAGATTTATTTAGCTATATGGATTCTGAAATATATGAAGAAAGATATACAGAAAAAAATAAAGTTATAGTTCCAGAATTAAGAGGCAAAAGTGTTAATGAAGCTAAAAAGATTTTAGATGAATTAAATTTAAATATTGAATTAGAGGATAGTTCATCTAAAGTTACAAATATGGTACCATATCCAGGAGCTTTAGTTGAAGAAGGAGCTACTATTAGCATAAATGTATCTGATGATACTGTTGATAATAACAAGCTGATTATGCCAGATTTAGAAGGTAAGACCTTAGAAGAAGCTACTAATATATTAAATAGTATGAATATTAGTTTTAGTACAAATGGTACTGGGGTAGTGGATGGACAAGATGTTATAGCTGGAAAACTTATAGAAAAAGATACTAAGGTAACTTTAAATTTGAAAGAATAATATGGTAGGAGATAAGATGGAAAAAGTTAAAAAGTCAAATATAAAGGGGAGAAAGTCAAGTAGAAAAAGAAAAAAGTATAGTATGAAAAGTATAGATTATGGTTTGTTATGTGCTATATTAGTATTATTATTTATAGGTATAGTTATGGTGTATTCATCAAGTTCATATTATGCTTTGTATCAAAAAAATGTATACAATACAGAATTTTATTTTTACAAAGAAATAACCTGGGCTATAGTAGGTATAGTAGGTATGTTTGTTACTATGTCAATAGATTATCATGTCTATAAAAAGTGGACACCGTGGCTAGTATTAATTACATTAGCATTCTTAGTATTAGTTTTGTTTATTGGATCTGATATAAATGGAGCTGTTAGGTGGATAAGGCTTGGGCCATTATCCTTTCAGCCTTCTGAATTAGCAAAATATGTAGTTGTACTTTATTTAGCATTACTAATAGATAAGAGAAAAGGAAAGATAAATAAGTTTAAAGAAGGAACAATATTTTATCTAGCTGTAGCAGGGGTTTTTGCAGGATTGATATTACTTGAGAAAAACTTAAGTATAACAGCTGTAGTTATGATGGTTGCATTTATAATGATTTTGGTTGGAGGAGCTAAAATTAGCCATTTGTTTTCATTAGTACCTGTAGGATTAGCTGCAGGAATTGCATTAATATTTACTCAAAGCTATAGATTAGAAAGATTAACAAGCTTTTTAGATCCATGGGCAGATATGTCAGATAATAGCTATCAGTTAATACAATCACTTTATGCCTTGGGATCAGGAGGTATATTTGGAGTAGGTCTTGGAAATTCAAGACAAAAGGCATTATTTATGCCGGAACCACATAATGACTTTATTTTTGCTATTATAGGTGAGGAACTTGGTCTTATAGGTTGTATTGTTATTGTTTTAATATTCATGTTTCTAGTAATAAAAGGTATATCTATTGCTATAAAATCTAGAGATAATTATGGATTTCTAGTAGCTGTTGGAATTATTTCGGTTATTGCTATTCAAGCTATAATTAACATTGCGGTTGTATCTGGTTCTATGCCAGTAACAGGGGTTCCAATGCCTTTTATAAGTTATGGTGGAACATCTTTGGTATTTAATTTAGGGGCTATGGGTATATTACTAAACATATCTAGACAGAGTAAAGAAGAGGATTTATAATTAAGAAAATAAAAAAATATGATATGAAGTGATAGAATTCATATTAGTAGAAATGGGAGTAATTATGAGGAAAATAATAATTTTCACAGATTCTTGTTGTGATTTACCTATAAGTTTTGTTGAACAAAATAATATTCAAGTTATGCATTTAAGGGTGAATATTAAAGGTAAAGATATACCAGATGATTTAGGTGTAAGCATATCGCATAAGAATTTTTATAATCTTATTAGAGAAGGAGAAATGCCAACAACATCTCAAGCTAATGTAAGTAATTTTGAAGAAAGCTTTAGAAAGTTTGTTAAAGAAGGGTATTCAATTATTTATATTGGCTTTTCATCAGCATTAAGTGGTTGTGTAAATAGTGCAAGATTAGCAAAAGAGGTTGTTGTGGAAGAAATAAAAGATGCTGATATAACAATAATTGATAGTAAGAGTGCTTCAATGGGGCTTGGGCTTATTGTGTATTATGCAACTAATATGCTTGATGAAGGAAAAAATAAAGAAGAAATAATAAGTTGGATAGAAGAAAATAAGCTTAAAATAAATCATTGGTTTACAGTAGATGACTTAAACCACTTAAAAAGAGGTGGAAGAGTTTCTAGTACAGTAGCTATTGTTGGTACAATGCTAAGTATAAAACCTGTAATGCATGTAGATAATGAAGGTAGATTAATTCCTATATCAAAAGTTAAAGGAAGAAAAAAATCTATAAAGGCATTACAAGAAAAGTTGAAAGAAAGAATTGTAAATCCAGAACAACAAGTTGTTTTTATAAGCCATGGAGATTGTTTAGAGGATGCTGAACATTTAAGAGCGTTAATATTAGAAGAAGTGAATGTAAAAGATGTTATTATAAATAATGTAGGTCCAGCAGTAGGTAGCCATTCAGGGCCTGGAACAGTGGCATTATTCTTTATAGGAAATGATAGATAAGTTAGAAGTGTAAAATAAAAAATTAGTTATTTCAATAGAAATATTATAGTAACTAAAAATTTTACAGTGTATATTGTAGATAATGAGGTTGCTTACGCAGCCTCATTTTTTTGCCTTGAATTATTTTATCTATAATGATAAAGTATAGTGTAGATTAAAATTTTATAGATTATTTTTTTATTGGCATAAAGGAGGGATAGTTGTATGTACGAATACATAAAAGGAAAATATAAAGGTATAAATAAAGATTATATAATTGTAGAAAATAATGGTATAGGATATAAAATTTTTACTTCAGGGGCAACTATGTCATCTATGCCTAAAATTGATGAAGAAGTTATGCTTTATCTTGAACAAATAGTTAGGGAAGATTTTTTAGGACTATACGGATTTGATTCTAAAGAAGAACTTGAAATGTTTAAGCTTTTAATTTCTATAAATGGAGTTGGATCAAAGGCGGCATTATCATTACTTTCTATTAGTAGAATTAACAATCTTAGATATGCAATTATGATGGGAGATGAAAAGCATTTATGTAAAGCTCCTGGAATTGGAAAGAAAACTGCTGGAAGAATTATTTTAGAACTAAAAGATAAGATTAAAAAGGAAGATTTAGTAGAAGGCATTGAAAATGTTGGAGATTTTGAAGATATTATACCTGAAAATGCAAGTAATATAGCGGAAGCTTTAGGAGCACTTTTAGCTTTAGGATATTCTGAAAAA
This sequence comes from Clostridium nigeriense, assembly GCF_050585245.1. Taxonomy (GTDB): domain Bacteria; phylum Bacillota; class Clostridia; order Clostridiales; family Clostridiaceae; genus Clostridium; species Clostridium nigeriense_A. Next base: position 295,209 of record NZ_JBNOOF010000001.1, on the reverse strand, counting down.
GAGGCTGAGATTGCTCTTAAAAAAGTAGATAAAACGGATAGCTTGGAGAATATCATAAAGAATTGTTTAAAAGTTCTTATGGGTTAGAGGTGAATTTATGGAAAGAATTATAACTCCACAGGAAATTTTCGAAGATGGTAGTAATTTAAGTTTAAGACCTCAATCATTAGAGGAATATATAGGGCAAGACAAAGTAAAAGAAAGATTAAATATATTTATTAAAGCTGCTCAAAATAGAGATGAGGCGTTAGATCATGTTTTATTGTATGGGCCCCCTGGACTTGGAAAAACTACATTAGCTAATATTATTGCTAAAGAAATGAATGGAGAGCTTAAGATTACTTCAGGACCTGCTATTGAAAGGGCAGGTGATTTAGCGGCTATTTTAACAACATTAAAGGATAATGATGTTTTATTTATAGATGAAATTCATAGATTAAATAGAAATGTTGAAGAAATATTATATCCAGCTATGGAGGATTATGTTTTAGATATAGTAATAGGTAAGGGAGCAGCAGCTAAATCAATTAGATTAGATTTGCCTAAATTTACTTTAATAGGAGCAACTACAAGGATTGGAATGCTTACATCTCCTCTTAGAGATAGATTTGGAGTATTATGCGATATGCAATATTATACAGAAGAGCAACTTAAAGAAATTATTATAAGATCTGCTTTTGTTTTAAATTGTCATATTACTGAAGAGGGGGCATATGAACTTGCAAGGCGTTCAAGAGGCACTCCAAGAATCGCAAACAGGTTATTAAAAAGAGTTAGAGATTATGCTGAAGTATATTCTGATTCATTAATAAGTTATAAGGAAGCGAAGGCTGCTTTAGAATTATTAGAAGTAGATAATAAGGGCTTTGATAGAGTTGATAATAAAATATTACAAGCTATAATTGATAATTTTAATGGAGGACCTGTTGGTATAGAAACTCTTTCTTATTTTATTGGAGAAGAGCTTGGAACTATAGAGGATGTATATGAACCATATTTATTACAAACTGGTTTTATTGTTAGAACTTCAAGAGGAAGAGTTGCAACTGATAAGGCTTACGAACATTTAGGAAGAAGCAAGAAAAAAAGAGGAAACTTAGGGGAACAGCAAAAATTATTTTAATAAATATGCAATTAAAGATAAGGAGATAATAAAATGAGGGTTAGCGATTTTGATTTTGATTTACCAGAAGAATTAATAGCACAACATCCTTTAGAAAAAAGAGATGCTTCAAGATTAATGGTTTTAGATAAGAAAACTGGAAGTATAGAACATAGACATTTCCATGATGTAATGGAATATTTAAATGAAGGAGATACTCTAGTATTAAATAATACTAGAGTAATGCCAGCAAGATTAATAGGGGAAAAAGAAGGAACTGGTGGAAAAATAGAGTTCTTGCTCTTAAAGAGACTAGATGGGGATAAATGGGAATGTCTTGCAAAGCCTGGTAAAAGAGCTAAAATAGGTCAAAGTTTTATTTTCGGTGAAGGAAAGCTAAAATGTAAAGTAGTTGATATAATTGAAGAAGGAAATAGAATAATTGAGTTTTCATATGATGGTATATTTGAACAAGTATTAGATGAACTTGGAGAAATGCCTTTGCCACCATATATAACTGAAAAACTTGATGATAAAGAAAGATATCAAACAGTATATTCAAAAGAAGAAGGTTCAGCAGCAGCTCCAACAGCAGGGTTACATTTCACTAATGACTTATTAGAAGAGATTAAGGCTAAGGGAGTTAATATAGCATATTTGACTCTTCATGTGGGACTTGGTACTTTTAGACCAGTTAAAGTTGAAGATATTAATGAACATATAATGCATTCAGAATATTATCATTTAGATAAAGAAAATGCAGATTTAATTAATGAAACTAAAAAAAGAGGAAACAAGGTTATAGCTGTAGGTACTACTTCTACAAGAACTTTGGAAACTATAGGTGATGATAATGGATTTGTAAGAGAACAAAGTGGCTGGACTGATATATTTATTTATCCAGGTTATAAATATAAGGTTATAGATGAACTTATTACAAATTTTCATTTACCAGAATCTACATTAATTATGTTAGTTTCTGCATTAGTAGGTAAGGAAAATGTAATGAATGCATATAATATAGCTGTTAAAGAAAAATATAGATTTTTCTCCTTTGGAGACTCTATGATTATTAAAGAATAACAAAAAGAGGAAGTGAAAAATTGAGTAAAAAAAGATATACTTTATTAAAAAAAGATGGAAATGCTAGAAGAGGAAGGTTTGAAACTCCTCATGGAACGATTGAGACACCTGTATTTATGAATGTAGGTACTTTAGCCGTAATTAAGGGGGCGGTATCTACTATGGATTTAAAAGAAATAGGATGTCAAGTAGAATTATCTAACACGTATCATCTTCATTTAAGACCGTCTGATAAGGTAGTGGCTCAGCTTGGTGGATTACATAAGTTTATGAACTGGGATAGACCTATTTTAACTGATTCAGGTGGATTCCAAGTATTTTCTTTATCTGGAATGAGAAAGATAAAAGAAGAAGGAGTATATTTTTCTTCGCATATAGATGGTAAAAAGATTTTTATGGGACCAGAAGAATCTATGCAAATACAAAGTAATCTTGCATCTACAATTGCTATGGCCTTTGATGAATGTATTCCAAATCCATCAACAAGAGAATATGTAGAAAAGTCTGTAGCAAGAACTACTAGATGGCTTGAAAGATGTAAAATTGAAATGGATAGACTAAACTCACTACCAGAAACTATTAATAAAGAACAAATGTTATTTGGTATTAATCAAGGTGGTTGTTATGAGGATATAAGAATAGAGCATGCTAAGACTATTACCAAAATGGATCTTGATGGATATGCAATAGGTGGATTAGCAGTAGGTGAGACTCATGAAGAAATGTATAGAATTATAGATGCAGTAGTACCACATTTACCAGAAGATAAGCCAATATATTTAATGGGAGTTGGTACTCCAAGTAATATATTAGAGGCTGTAGATAGAGGAGTTGACTTCTTCGATTGTGTACTACCTGCAAGAAATGGTAGGCATGGTCATGTATTTACTAAAGAAGGTAAGATAAACTTAATGAATGCTAAGTTTGAGTTAGATATAAGACCAATTGATGAAGGATGTGAATGTCCAGCATGTAAAAGCTATACAAGAGCATATATTAGACATTTATTTAAGGCTAAAGAAATGCTTGCTATGAGACTTTGTGTTTTACATAATCTTTATTTCTATAATAAGCTTATGGAAGATATAAGAGCTGCTATAGATGGAGGATACTTTAAAGAATTTAAGGAGCAAAAACTTAAAGAGTGGAATGGAAGAGCTTAAAGTATTAAATATCTGTTAATATAATTGACAGTACTATTTAAATGTTATATTATGAAGTTATCTAAAATTAAGAATTTAAAGTGAAGAATAAAAGTTGATTAAAACTCTTAAAGAAGTTATTTTTAGTAGTTTGGAATAAATTACATCAATAATTATTTATTATTAATTTTTAATTATGCATTTTTATAAGAAGGGAATGAATATAATGGAAGTTGCATTATCACTAGTATTACCATTTGCTTTAATGTTTGGTCTAATGTATTTCTTATTAATATTACCAGAAAAGAAGAGAACAAAAAAATACAATGAAATGTTATCAGCTTTAGAAAAAAATGATGAGATAGTTACTAGAGGCGGAATTATGGGGAAGATAATTATCGTTGAAGATGATTATGTAATCATTGAAAGTAGTGCTGAAAGAACAAAACTTAAAATTTCTAAAAATGGAATAGCTACAAAAGTAAATAAAGTACAAGAATAAGAATAATGCCCCCTAGTAAATCATAAGATTATTACTAGGGGGTGAACTTTTATGGAGTGGATAAGTTACTTTAAGAGTGTATTAAGAGGACTTATTTGGGCACTTGTAGTTACAATAATAACCACAGTTATTTTTTCCTTTGTAATGAATAGAGTTCCTATTGAAGAAAAAATATTCAATATTATATATGTGGTAATTACATGTTTAGCTTTAGTTTTAGGTTCTGTAATTGCTGTAAAATCATATGGTAGCAAAGGGTGGATTGTTGGTTTAGCTGTAGGATGTATCTTTTACATAACACTATATATTTTAGGGATATTATTCGGGGCTGAAGCTACATTAACCATATATGATTTTATAAAATTTGTTTTATGTATATTTATTGGATTGCTATCTGGAATGCTTGGAATAAATTTATAGCTATTATCGAACAATGAAAAATGAAGAAGGTAAAATGAAAATTAAGGAGAAAACTCCTAATGGAGTTTTTAATTTAAATTATTTTTAGCAATTTGTAACAAATTGTATCAATAATTATTCATTTTTAATTCTTCATTTTTAATTTTAATGTCTTTGTATTATATGATTTTGATAATATAAAAATTAAATAAAGAAATTTCAACTTAATATTGGCAATATTATACAAACTATATAAAAAGCTATTGATATTACTTAACATAAGTAATATAATTTAATAGAAAATGTACCAGAGGGGGAAGAATATGAAAGGGAGAAGCAAAAGCAAGAGCAAAAGCTCAATATTATTTGTACTTTGTGTAGTTGTAATTATGTCACTAGCTTTTGTAGGTTTCAATGGATTTGAAATAGCGGGCTGGGAAGTTAAATCTTTTAATAATGCAATTACAAAGGGTCTTGATCTTCAAGGTGGAGTTTCTGTTTTAATGGAAATACAAGAAGATAACGTTTCATCTGATGTACTTGAAAGAACAAAACAATTATTAGAGCTTAGAGTTAACAGTATCGGAGTAGCTGAAACTGTAGTTACTGTAGAGGGGGATAACAGAATAAGAATTGATATCCCTGGAGAATATGACTCTAATGAAATAGTTGAGAATTTAAGTAAGACTGGTAATTTAGAGTTTAGAGATTCGGATGGAAATGTACTTTTAACAGGGAAAGATGTTAAAGAAGCAACAGCAGTCTTAGATAGTACATCTAGTCCTGTAGTATCATTAGAGTTTAATGATGATGGAAAAGAAAAATTTGCTGAAGTTACAGCAAATAACATTGGGAAAGCCATTAGTATATATATGGATGATGAATTAGTTTCATCACCTGTAGTACAAAGTGCAATTACTGATGGTAAGGCTGTAATTAATGGAATGTCATCAATGGATGAAGCAACAAAGCTTGCAGGAGTAATAAGTTCTGGTGCATTGCCGGTTGAAGTTAAGGCGGCTTCAATTAGTAATGTTGGAGCGCAATTAGGTGCAGAAGCACTTCCCAATGCGATAAAGGCTGGAGTTATTGGCGTAGGAATAATATTCTTATTTATGATTGTTTATTATAGAATACCAGGATTATTTGCAAGTATTGCATTAACATTGTATATTACTTTAGTCCTTTTAGTGTTTACAGAAATGAAGGTTGCATTAACATTACCTGGAATAGCGGCTTTATTATTAACTATTGGTATGGCTGTAGATGCCAATATATTAATATTTGAAAGAATCAAAGAAGAATTAACAAGAGGAATATCTGTTAAAAGCGCAATTAAGGCTGGATTTGAAAATGCTATGGCATCAATAGTTGATTCAAATTCAACAACATTTATTGCTGCATTAATATTGTATTTTATAGGTTCTGGATCGGTTAAAGGATTTGCAGTTACCTTAATGATTGGTATTGTTTTAAGTTTATTTACAGCTTTAATAATTACTAAGCTTTTAGTTAATTTAGCTGTAGATATGGGATTATTAAAGAAAATATGGCAGTTTGGAACCAAGAAAGAGAGAAAAGTATTAAAGATAGTTCAAAAAACTAAAATTTGGTTTGCAATATCTTTAATATGTATATTAATTGGAGTAGGATTTACAGTTACAAGAGGATTAAACTTAGGAATAGATTTCCAAGGTGGTACTAAGGTAGTTGTTGAACTTGGAGAAGGTTTTAACAAAGAAGAAGTAGATGAAGTTGTTAAAGCATTAGTACCTGATGCTGTTACTAATGAAGTTGAAGATACTCAATATGAGATTAAAGCAAAGGATTTAGATAATGATAAAGTTTCAGAAGTATTTAAGGCATTACAAGATAAATACAATTTAGAAGATGATGCCTTATTATCTCAAGATCAAATAGGAGCTTCGGTTGGTAAAGATCTTACTAAAAATTCAATAATTGCTTTAGTTGTTGCTTGTTTAGCTATGTTATTATATATTGCTGTAAGATTTAAGATGGATTATGGTATAGCAGCAATAGTAGCTCTTGTACATGATGTATTAATTACAGTTAGTGTTTTTGCAATTTTTGATATACCTGTGAATACGCCATTTATAGCAGCTATATTAACAATAGTTGGATACTCTATTAATGATACAATAGTAATATTTGATAGAATAAGAGAAAATGCTAAGAGTATGAGAAGAGCCTCTGATACAGAAATAGCAAACAAGAGCTTAACTCAAACAATGGCAAGATCTATTAATACTACACTAACCACTTTAATTACTATTGCTGCAGTAAACATATTTGTTCCAACAGTAAGGGAATTTTCATTCCCATTAATTATAGGAATAGCAGCAGGAGCATATTCTTCAATATTTATAGCAGCACCAACTTGGGTTGTTTTAAGAAAAAGAGAAGCTAAGAAAGCTGAAGGTAAAGTGAATTAAACCATAAAATATATAAAAAACATATAAACCTCCTAAATTATTTGGAGGTTTATTGTTTTTTTATAATAAAACATTTGTAATATTTATGATTTTACATTATAATATATGTGTTTTCTTAAGTTTTATGGAGGAGTTTATAATGCGTAAGTTTTGGGAGAGTATTTATAGTCCAAATTATATTACTGGATATAATCCCTTTATACTTAAAAATATGAATAAGGCTATTGAACATATGGTAGAGGCAATAAACAATAGAAAAAAGATAGTTGTTTATGGGGTACCAAATGTTGATGGATTATGTGCTATATCATCTTTAAATCTAGTTTTAAAGTATTTAAATGCAGATATAGAATATGTAATCCATGATGAAAATTCTGATTCTGGAATTACTTCTAAAAGTATAATAGACGATGTTAGCTTTTTAGGAGGGCAACTTTTAATAACTTTAGGGTTAGATTTAAATTCAGAGGAAGAAGAAAAGCTTTGTAGGGATCTTGGGATAGATTTGATAGTTTTGGAAAATAAAGAAGTTAATGAAGAAAGAAAGTACATATACATAAATCCTAATCAAAAGGGATGTCAATATAGATATAAGAATTTGTCGATTAGTGGACTTACTTTTAAATTGATGCAGGCAATTGCAATTTACTATAATATTAAAAGTATAAACAAGTATTTAGATTTAATTCTTATAGGAGAACAATGGGCAGAAGTTCCTTTAAAAGGTGAAAATGGTGTGATTTTAAAAGAGGGTAGAAAGTTTCTTACTAATACAAATAATTATGGGTTAAGAGCTATAATGAATCATTATAATATGGTAGAAATGGATGATAAATGTATTTTAAAGATTATAGATGTCATTACACCAACGATAAATGCTGTAAGAATGATGGACAATGCACGTATTATTATAGAACTTTTAACTACTAATAAAAAGGATAGGGCAGAACAAATAACTAAATATTTAAATAAATCAAGAATGACTATATAATTATTTTAATTATTACTATAATAATAAAGCTATATTATTTTTATGTAAAAGTAGTTATAATAATTATATAGTTTATAATTTTTAGTAATGGAGGAGTTATCATGAATCTAAAGGAAAAAATAAGAGTAATTGAAAATTTTCCAAAGGAAGGAATAAGTTTTAAGGATATTACAACTGTAATTGGAGATGGTGAAGCATTAAAATATTCAATAGATAAAATAGTAGAGCATTTAAAGGATAAAAATATAGATTTAATAGTTGGACCAGAAGCAAGAGGATTTATATATGGAGTACCTGTAGCATATGCTATGGGAATAGGATTTGTTCCAGTAAGAAAGCCAGGTAAATTACCTGGAGAAACAGTATCAGTAACTTATGACTTAGAATATGGTAGCGATACATTACAATTACACAAGGATGCAATAAAAAAAGGTCAAAGAGTAGCTATAGTAGATGATTTATTAGCAACTGGTGGAACTATAGATGCTGTAGCTAAACTTGTAGAATTAGCTGGTGGGGAAGTTGTTTGCTTAGACTTTGCAATTGAACTTACTGGACTTAATGGAAGAAAAAAATTAGAAAAGTATGAAGTCATGTCATTAGTTGATTATGAGTTTTAATATTGTTGAAATATCAAGATAAATATTATATAATATAAGAAAAATGGCTGGTTTTAACAACCAGCCAATTATTTTAGACTAAATCAAAGGAGATTACCCATATGTATGAATGCCTATTACAGAAAATAAAGGAAAATTGTAATAATGTTGATACCAATATAATTAAAAAAGCATATGATTTAGCATCTGATGCACATAAAAATCAAAAAAGAGAATCTGGGGAACCATATGTTACCCATCCGATTGATGTAGCTGTAATACTTGCAGAAATGGGTATGGATACTAGTACAATAGCTGCAGGCCTTCTTCATGATGTAATAGAAGATACTGAATATACCTATGATGATATTAAAAATATTTTTAACGAGGAAATTGCCAATTTAGTTCAAGGTGTTACAAAACTTGGCAAAATAGAATATAAAACAAAAGAAGAGCAACAAGCAGATAATGTTAGAAAAATGCTTTTAGCAATGGCAAAAGATATTAGAGTTATTATTATAAAACTTGCAGATAGACTTCATAATTTAAGAACTTTAAAATATATGCCAAAGGCAAAACAAAAACAAAAAGCAAAAGAAACTTTAGATATTTATGCTCCTTTAGCTCATAGATTAGGTATTTCTAAAATCAAATGGGAGCTTGAAGATTTATCTTTTAGATATTTACATGAAGAAGAATATTATGATTTAGTTAAAGAGATAGCTGAAAAAAGAGTGGAAAGAGAAACTTATATATCAGAAATAAAGGAAGATTTACATAAAAGACTTGAAGAGTCTGAAATAGATTCAGATATAGATGGAAGACCTAAACATTTTTATAGTATTTATAAAAAAATGGTTACAAAGAACAAAAGTATAGAGCAAATATTTGATTTAACTGCTATAAGAATACTAGTTAATACAGTAAAGGATTGTTATGGCGTATTAGGTATAGTTCATACTATATATAAGCCTATTCCAGGTAGATTTAAGGATTATATTGCAATGCCTAAGGCCAATATGTACCAATCTCTTCATACTACAGTAATAGGACCTCAAGGTAAGACATTTGAAATCCAAATTAGAACTTTTGAAATGCATAAAACTGCTGAATATGGTATAGCAGCTCATTGGAAGTATAAGGAAGGGGATACTCAAGATGATAAAGAGAATTCCTTTGAAAATAAGCTAGCATGGGTTAGAGATATGCTTGAGTGGCAAAAGGAAACTGCAGATGCAGAAGAGTTTATAGAAGGATTTAAAATAGACTTATTTACAGATGAAGTTTTTGTATTTACTCCTAAGGGGGTAGTAATAAACTTACCAAGTGGAGCAACACCGATTGATTTTGCATATAGAATTCATACTGATATTGGAAATAAGTGTGTTGGGGCTAAAGTAAATGGTAAAATAGTACCACTTGATTATAAATTAAAGACTGGTGAGATAGTAGAGGTTTTAACTTCTAAAAATGCAAAAGGACCTAATATAGATTGGCTTAATATGGCTAAGAGTAATCAGGCTAAAAGCAAGATAAGACAATGGTTTAAGAAAATTAAAAAAGAAGAAAATATAGATAAAGGAAAAGAAGTCTTTGAAAAAGAAATAAAAAAGCAAGGAGTTATATTTTCAGAAATTGCTAAGGGAGATGGATATGATAAGGCAGTTAAAAGATATAACATCCACAATATGGAAGATTTGTATGCAGCAATAGGCATAGGTCAGATTTGTGCCTCTGCATTTATTTCTAAACTTAAAGAAGATAATATAATTGAAAAACAAACTTTTGAAACTTTAAATAAGGTGATTGATGATCATATTAGTAAGGCTGATAAGTCTAATATTAAGTCTGCACCAGCTAATTCTTATGGAGTAACAGTAAAAGGTGTAAATAATATTATGGTTAGATTTGCTAGATGCTGTAACCCTGTACCTGGAGATGAAATTCAAGGATATATTACTAAGGGAAGAGGGGTTTCAGTACATAGAAGTGACTGTAGCAATTTAAAGTCATTAATTAATTATGATAGTGGAAAAGTAGTTGAGGTATCTTGGGGGTTATCAAAAGGAGCTGCGTATGTTGCTGAAATACAAGTTAAGGCAGAAGACAGAATTGGAATATTATCTGATATAATGACAATAATAACTGAAGCTAAATTACCTCTTAATGCATTAAATGCAAAATCTTCTAAAGGAAATATTGCTGTAATAAATATTAGAGTAAAAATAGATTCTATTGAGCAACTTAAAGAGCTTATGAGAAAAATAAGAAGGTTAAAAGGTGTAATGGACGTATATAGATTGAATAGTTAGAGGGGTAATATAATGAGAGTAGTAGTTCAAAGAGTAAACTCTTCAAGGGTTATTGTAGAAGATAAAATAATAGGTTCTATTGGTAAAGGACTTAATTTACTTATTGGCATTTCTAAAGAAGATACTGAAGTAGATTTACTATATTTAAAAGATAAAATTGTAAACTTAAGAATTTTTGAAGATGAAAATGATAAAATGAATCTTTCACTTTTAGATGTTAAGGGTGAAATTTTGGCTATATCTCAATTTACTTTATATGGTGATTGTAGAAAAGGAAGAAGGCCTAATTTTATGGAAGCTGAAGGTGGTGAAAGAGCCAAGGTTTTATATGAAAGATTTGTTGAATTATTAAGAGAATCTAGTTTGAAAGTTGAAACTGGAGAATTTGGAGCTCATATGATAGTTGATATTCAAAATGATGGGCCAGTTACATTAATGTTAGATAGTAAAAAACAATTTTAGTTAGGAGGAATAATTTATGATAGTTAAGGCATATTCTCTTGGATCATTACAAACTAATTGTTACTTAGCCATTGATGATAAGACAAATAATGCAGCAATAATAGATCCAGGAGCACAAGCAAATTATTTAATTAAGGAAATAGAAGCTTTAGGTATACAAATAGATGTTATTCTCTTAACTCATTGCCACTTTGATCATAATGGAGCGGTAGTAGAGTTAAAAGATAAATATAATGTTGATGTATATATAAATAAAGCTGAAGAAGAATATATGGAGATAGATTCTTCAGGTATTTTTGGTAAGTTACCAAAGCTTTATAAATATATAAATGAAGGGCAAGAAATTAAAGTTGGAAATTTAACTTTTAAAACTATATTTACACCTGGACATACAAAGGGAGGTACTTGTTATTTAGTAGAAGATAATGTATTTACAGGTGATACCTTATTTAATGGTTCAATAGGAAGAACTGACTTCTTAGGTGGAAGTTACAATGAACTTATAAATAGTATAGAGAGTAAGCTAATGATTTTAGATAATGATATAAATGTATATCCTGGTCATGGGCCAAAATCAACTATTTTTCATGAAAGGATGAAAAATCCATTCCTAGTGTAAGAGGAGAATAAATGGAAGTAATAGTAAAATTAAATGATTTAAAGTACAGATATGATGTATATCAAATGTTTAATATATATTATCCTTTAGAAGAAATTAAATTCGAAGATAGGGGAGAATATATAGTAAATATAGAAGAAAATAAAGTTTCTTTTTTATATAAAGACTTTTATAAAGAGTCCAACTTAAGTGAAAATATTAAAGAAGACATTAAAAGACTTATTTTTTCTTCTCTTAAGGATATAACTGGGGACTATTATCCTTGGGGGATATTAGTTGGAATAAGACCATCTAAAATAGCCCTTAAATATTTAGAAGAGGGAAAAAGTGATGATGAAATAGTTGAGATATTTAAGAATAAACACTTAGCTTCTGAAGATAAAGCAAGGCTTTGTATTGAGGTTGCAAAAAAAGAAAAGGAATCAATAAATAAGGATGAAAAAAATATTGCTATTTATATTGGAATGGCTTTTTGTCCAACTAGATGTTTTTATTGTTCATTTACAGCTAATCCAATAGGTGGTAATAAAAAATTAGTGAATCCTTATTTAGAAGCATTAACATATGAAATTAAAGAAATGAAGAATTATGTTGATGAGAGAGGATTAAAAATAGAAAGTGTATATTTTGGTGGAGGAACTCCAACTGCGGTAAATAATGAAGAATTTGAAGCTATAATGAAAGAAATATATATAGCTTTTGTTAAAGAAAGAAATATTCTTGAGTTTACAGTTGAATGTGGTAGACCAGATAGTATAACTTTAGAAAAGTTAGAAACTATGAAAAAATATAAAACTACTAGGATAAGCATTAATCCTCAAACTATGAATGACAATACATTAAAGATGATAGGAAGAGGACATACATCTAAAGATGTTATTGATAAGTTTAACTTAGCTAGGAACCTTGGTTTTAATGATATAAATATGGATATGATAATTGGTCTCCCTGGAGAAGGAATTAAAGAGGCTGAGCATACTGTAGAAGAAATATTGAAGTTAAGACCAGATAGCTTAACAGTTCATGGTTTATCATTAAAAAGAGCTTCAATTCTTTATGAAAATTTCATTTTAAAAAAGGGAATACAAATTAAGAAGCAAGAAGAACTTTCTTCAATGTACGAAGTAAGTAGAAAATTGGCTAATAGCCTAGAAATAAAACCATATTATATGTACAGACAAAAAAATATGGTTGGAAATATGGAGAATTTGGGGTATTCTAAAGAAGGAAAAGAGTGTTTATATAATATTCAAATGATAGAAGATAAACAAACTATTATAGCATTAGGAGCAGATGCCGTATCTAAAGTAGTATTTTTAGAAGATAATAGAATCGAAAGATTTGGAAATGTAAAAGACATTAGAGAGTATACGAGCAGAATTAAGGAAATGGTAGAGGAAAAGAAAAAACTTTTAGATACACTTTACCTTAAATAGGAGGAGATAATATGGAAATCCAAGCACCTAAGGGTACTAAGGATATGCTACCTCAAGATGCATATAAGTGGCATTATATTGAGGAAATTTTAAGAGAAGTTTCAAAGACATTTGGAGTAAGAGAAATAAGAACACCTATATTTGAACATACAGAGTTATTTTTAAGAGGTGTTGGAGAAACTACAGATATAGTACAAAAGGAAATGTACACTTTTAATGATAAAGGTGATAGAAGTATAACGTTAAAGCCAGAGGGAACAGCCCCTACTGTTAGAGCTTTTATAGAAAATAGATTGTTTAATGAAGCTCAACCTACGAAGTTATATTATATGATTCCATGTTTTAGGTATGAAAATGTACAAAAAGGAAGACTTAGACAATTTCATCAGTATGGAGTTGAAGTATTTGGTTCGAAAGAGCCATCAATGGATGCTGAAGTTATTTCTTTAGCTATGGAAGCTTTAAAAAAATTAGGACTTAAAGGCTTAAGTTTAAATATAAATAATTTAGGATGTCCAAAATGCAGACCTAAATATAATGATGCTTTAAAGAAATATTTAGAAGAAAATTACAATAATCTTTGCGATGTATGTAAAACTAGATTTGAAAAAAATCCAATGAGAATTTTAGATTGTAAAGAACGAACTTGTAAAGAAATTACTAAAAATGCTCCAATCATATTAGATTATGTATGTGATGAATGTGATTCTCACTTTACTGAAGTAAAGAGATATCTTGATGCTTTAAATATAAAATATACTATTGATCCAGGTATAGTTAGAGGCTTAGACTACTACACTAAAACTATTTTTGAAATATTAAATGATGATTTCACAGTTTGTGGTGGTGGTAGATATGACAAACTTATTGAAGAAATAGGTGGCCCAGAAATGCCAGCAGTAGGGTTTGGTTTAGGATTAGAAAGACTTATAATGACATTAGAAAAGGAAGGAATAGAAATTCCAAGGGAAGATATTATTGAGCTTTATATAGGAGCTAGAGGTGATGAAGCAAAAACAGAGGCCTTTGTCTTAGCAAATAAGTTAAGAGCTAATGGAATTAAAACAGAAGTAAATCACATGGGCAGAAGCATAAAAGCAGAAATGAAATATGCTAATAAAATTGGATCAGCATTTACTACTATAATAGGCGATGACGAACTTCAAAATAAAGTGTTAAAACTAAAAAGAATGAGTGATGGTGAACAATTTGAAGTTAGTTTAGATAATATAGATGAAATAGCGAAGGTTATTAAATAGTTAGGAGGAAGAAAAATGGGCGAAGCTTTAGGCGGATTAAAGAGAACCCTAATGTGTGGAGAAGTTAGAGAAAGTAATGTTTCTCAAAAGATTACATTAATGGGATGGGTGCAAAGAAATAGAAAATTAGGAGGTCTTCAATTTATAGACTTAAGAGATAGAACAGGAATTATGCAAATAGTTTTTGGAGAAGAAATTAATGCAGAAGCCTTTGAAAAAGCTAAAGATGTTAGACCAGAATATTGTATAGCTGTAACTGGAGAAGTAGTTTTAAGAGAGGCTCCAAATCATAATATGCCAACTGGATTAGTTGAACTTAAATGTGAAAGTTTAAAAATACTTTCAGAGTCAGATACTCCTCCTATTTACATAAAGGAAGGGTTAGATGCAGCAGAAAATATAAGATTAAAATATAGATATTTAGATCTTAGAAGACCTGATATGCAAAGAATATTTATGATTAGAAGTAAAGTTTCTAAATCAGTACGTGATTATTTAGATGCAAATAACTTTTTAGAAGTGGAAACTCCAATGTTAACAAAGAGTACTCCAGAGGGAGCAAGAGATTATCTTGTGCCTTCAAGAAACTATCCAGGAATGTTCTATGCACTTCCTCAATCACCACAAATATTTAAGCAACTATTAATGGTTTCAGGATTTGATAGATACTATCAAATTGTTAAATGCTTTAGAGATGAAGATTTAAGAGCAAATAGACAACCAGAATTTACTCAAATAGACTTAGAAATGAGTTTTGTTGAAGAAGAAGATGTAATAAAAATGAATGAAGGTTTAATATCTCATGTATTTAAAGAGGTAGCAGGAGTAGATGTTAAGTTACCTATAAAGAGAATGACATTTAAAGATGCTATGGAAAAATACGGTTCAGATAAGCCTGATTTAAGATTTGGAATGGAAATCACTAATATTACAGAAGACGTAAAGGATATGGATTTTGTAGTATTTAAATCAGCAATAGAAAATGGTGGTTCTGTAAGAGCTCTTTGCTTAAAAGGTGGAGCATCTTTAGGAAGAAAGCCAATAGATAAATTAGGTGAATTTGTTAAGACATATAAGGCTAAAGGACTTGCATGGATTCAAATTAAAGAAGACGGAATTAAATCATCAATTGCTAAATTCTTAACTGATGATGTAACAAATTCAATTATAAAAACTATGAATGCTGAAGTTGGTGATGCTATATTTATAGTAGCAGACAAAAATTCAGTAGTATTCCAAAGCTTAGGAGCATTAAGATTAGAGCTTGCAAAGCAGTTTGATTTAATAAAAGATAAGAATGAATTTAACTTTACTTGGATTACAGAATTCCCTCTATTTGAATATAATGAAGAAGAAGGAAGATATCATGCAGCTCACCATCCATTTACATCACCAATGGATGAAGATATAGATATGTTAGAAACCAATCCAGGAGCAGTTAGATCAAAAGCTTACGATTTAGTTTTAAATGGAGAAGAATTAGGTGGAGGTTCTATAAGAATTCATGATTCTAAGCTTCAAGAAAAAATGTTTAAGGCTTTAGGATTTACAGAAGAATCAGCTCAAGAAAGATTTGGATTCTTAATAGATGCATTTAAGTTTGGACCACCACCACATGGCGGATTAGCTTTTGGACTTGATAGAATGATTATGTTCTTAGCAGGAACTGAAAATATTAAGGATGTTATTGCATTCCCTAAGAATCAAAATGCTTATTGCTATTTAAGTGAAGCACCTAATATTGTAGATGAAAATCAACTTGAGGATTTAGGAATTTCAATAATTAAAAAAGAACAATAGTAGTTAAAGAGATAGTTTTAAAAACTATCTCTTTTTTAATGTCTAGGAAAGTGTAAAAGTTTATCCTTTTAATAACTATTTATACTTTCCTTTCTGCATATATTAATTTTTCAATGACTTGGAGCAAAGTGACGGAGCAAGCACTGTTCTTAATTCCGATTTAGCGTAAAATAGATAGTATAGTGTGGCGACTTGAAGCAAAGTGATGGAGCAAGCACTATGATATATTTCTATTATTGTTATTTAAAGATAAAAATTAAAATTTGAAGAATTAGAATTAATGGAATTCCTACTGTAAACTTTTTGTGTTTAGTTTTATGTCTAAATGTATACATACCTAAAAGAGTTCCTAAGCTTCCTCCTACAGTTGATAATAAAAATAAAGTTGATTCCTTGATTCTCCACTTATGTTTAATAGCTTTTTGTTTATCTATATAAATAGTAATAAAAGCAATAATATTAATTAAAATTAAATAATAAAATAAAATATTTTCCATACTAATCTCCTATAAAATTTATTTTATAGGTTAATTATATACTGGAATAATTATTATAGAAATAAAAATTATTTAATTAAATTATAAAGAGTTGAATTTATTATTTTTAAAAATTTTTAATTATAATAAATTTATTGTTCTAATTTTTTGATTTATATGATATATTGTACATAGAAAATTGGCATTATAGAATATTATATTAAAAATGAGGTGGAATTATGAAGAAAAATGAATATGGCTTATTTACTGCCATAGGTATGATAGTAGGTATAGTAATTGGATCAGGTATATTTTTTAAGAGTGATAATATACTTGTTGCAACAAATGGCAGTATAAGTCTAGGTGTTATAGTTTTCTGCATAGCTGCTTTGGGAATTATATTTGGAAGTTTAACTATTTCAGAGCTTGCTTCTAGGGAAAGTAGACCAGGGGGAATAATAACATATGCAGAATATTCTTATAATGAATCTGCAGCATGTGCATTTGGATGGTTTCATACATTCTTGTATTATCCAACTTTAATTGCTGTAGTTTCATGGGTTGCAGGAATATATATATGTATGTTATTTGGAATTGATGGTGGACTAGCTCTTAATATAGCTATTGGATTTGCATTTATAGTAATATTTTATATTTTGAACATATTATCAGGAAAATTAGGTGGCTATTTTCAAAATATATCTACAGTCATTAAAGTTATTCCTTTAATATTAATTGCATTAGCTGGTGTATTTTTCGGAAATCCAAATGTAATTAATATTGGTGATGTTACTCATATGAAGTCAGCAACATGGATGGCAGCAATAGCTCCAATTGCATTTTCTTTTGATGGTTGGATAATAGCTACATCTATTGGACATGAAATAAAAGATTCAAAAAAGAATCTTCCAAAAGCTTTAGTAATTGCTCCATTATTTATACTAATAATATATGTTTTGTATTTTGTTGGAATTAGTATATATGTAGGACCTGAAAAAATAATGGCTTTAGAAGATGCACACGTTAATTTAGCAGCTAATATGTTATTCGGTACATGGGGAGCTAAAATTATACTAACATTTGTAGTTGTTTCAATATTAGGAACTTTAAATGGACTTATTATGGGACATATAAGAATGCCTTATTCATTAGCAATTAGAGGTATGTTCCCAAAATCTAGAAAGATAAAAATTGTTAATGAAAAATTAGGAATGCCAATTTATTCAGCAATTATAGCTTTCATAATAACTCTAGTTTGTTTAATAATTCATTATATAACTCAAAAAAATAATTATTTACCAAATACAGATGTATCTGAAATATCTATAACTGTAAATTATTTATTATACATATTATTGTATTTTAAAGTTTTTAGAATGGGTTTAAGCGGAGAAGTTAAAGGAGTTTGGAAGGGAAAACTTAATCCAATCTTAGCATCAGTAGGATCACTTATAATTTTCTTTGGTAGTCTTACAAATCCATTATTTTTAGTATATCTTGCAATTTGTGGAGCTTTATTGTTAGCAGCAATTATATTCTGGAAATTTAAAGAAAAATCTATTTAATATAATAATAAAAAAATATACATATTAGAGTTGAATTTATAAAGTTTGAGAAACTTAGCAAAAAAAAAGAAGGGTAACCTTCTTTTTTTGTATATATAATAAATTTTATGTTATTATTAAATAAAAAATAAGTAGGTAATTGGGTGATGGGAATATGAAGAGAATATTAGAAGTATTTAAAAAAATTTTTTATGGCTTTTTATTAGCAATATTTACTATAGGAATTTCAACTATTATATCATTAAATTTTAAGTTTATATATAGTTTTTCTATAGATAAATATAATCTAGATAAAGTGGGACAAGTATCTAAAAAAATGCTTATGAAGGATTATAGTACATTAATTAATTATTTACAAAATCCGTTTGTAGATAAGTTGAATTTTGAAAATTTTTCTATGAGTAATAATGGAGAGTTTCATTTTTATGAAGTTAAGAAAATATTTTTAGCAATTTATCTTTTAACATTTATAATTTTTATATTTTTTATTGTTTTATTTATTATAAGAAAGAGTAAGAAGAAAAAAATTAATATTTACAAGCTATTTAATTATGGAGCTAATACACTTACAGGTATAATAGCTGTACTTTTATTAGCTATATTTATTGATTTCTCAAAAGCATTTATTATATTTCATAAGATATTCTTTAATAATGACTATTGGATTTTTGATGAAAGAACAGATCCTATTATAAAAGTTTTACCAGAAGAAGTTTTTATGTTATATGCAATAGTTATAATTTTTATAATAATGGCTTATATATTTATATGTAAATTATATTATTATAAAAAGACTTTCAGTAAGAAAAATAAAGAGGAGAAAAGTATATCAGTATAGAGATTATTATAGAAAAGCAAAATGGAACTGACATAAGCAGTTCCATTTTGTTTAATTTAACAAGTAAAAATTATAGAGCCAATTTAAATATTTCTAAAGCTTCCCTTTCTCTTATTTCTACAAAGTTACCAACATGATCACAATAAGCAACTAGTTTTTTAGACATTTCTTCAATGCGACTATCATCAATATCTACATGACTTAATCTAGTTGGTAAATCCATATCAGTAAAGAAGTTTTCAAGTGCTTCTATACCCTTTAAAGAAGTTTCTTCAAGATTGTTAATATTAATATCAATATTAAAGACTCTATTAGCAAATTGAGCAAATCTATTTAAATCATGTTTATATACATATTTCATCCAAGCAGGGAAAAGTATTGCAAGCCCTGCACCATGGGCTATATCATAAATACCGCTTAGTTCATGCTCGATATCATGAGTTGCCCAATCACCAATTCTTCCCATGCTTAAAGAGTTATTATGAGCTATCATTCCTGATAGCATAATTTCAGCTCTTGCATTATAGTCATTAGGGTTTATGTTTAATCTTAAAGCATTTTCAATGATAACTTTTAAAGTACCTTCGCATAATCTATCTGTTAAGTCAACATGCTTTTCATTAGTAAAGTATCTTTCGAGAATATGGGCTATCATATCTGCAATTCCACAAGAAGTTTGATATTTTGGTAGAGTAAAAGTAAGTTCTGGATTCATAATTGAAAAAACAGGTCTTAGAGTAGGATGGCCAGCGCTTCTTTTATACCATCCATCTTCGTTAGTTATAACACAACCAGAGCTTGTTTCACTACCAGCTGCTGGAATAGTTAATATAGTTGCAACATTTAAACAAGGATGATTAATAGAAGTATCTATAAATAAATCCCAAACATCACCATCATAATTTACTCCAGCAGCAATTGCTTTAGCAGAATCTATGACACTTCCTCCTCCAACAGCAAGTATAAAATCTATATTATTTTTTCTACAAATTTCAATGCCTTTTTTAACTAAAGAAAGTCTTGGGTTAGGTTTAACGCCAGGAAGTTCAACTATTTCAATATTTTCATTTTTTAAAGATGAAATAACTTTATCATATAATCCACTAGACTTTATACTACCTCCACCATAATGAAGTAAAATCTTATTAGTATATTTTTTTATTTCCTTGCCGATTTTTTCTTCAGTATTTTTACCAAAGATAATTTCTGTTTCATTTTTGTAATTAAAATTTCTCATAACTCCTCCTAAATAAATATATTTATATATTAATAATACTTTAAAAAATAGAGTGTTTCAAATAAAAAAATATAGTTGTTTTATTTCATAAGCTTTTTTATAGTGGAAAGCTTATTATTGTATGGGGCAAATCTAATAGGAAGCTCAAAAAAAGTTCCTCTTTTTATAATTGATTTTTTATGGGAAAATGTATCAAAGCTTGCTTTCCCATGATATTGCCCAGTTCCACTAGTACCTACACCACCAAAGGGGATATAGGAAGAAGCTACATGAATAATAGTATCATTAATAGTTGCTCCGCCAGAAGAAACATTTAATAATACTTTTTCAATAGAAGATTTATTTTCTGAAAAATAGTATAAGGCTAATGGTTTCTCTTTTGATCTAATAAATTTAATTGCCTCATCTAAGTTTGAATATTCTATAATAGGTAGGATAGGGCCAAATATCTCATCTTCCATAACTTTGGAGTTCTCCTTTATATTTACTAGAATAGTAGGTTCTAAATATAGATTTTCATCATCAAAAGAGCCACCAAAATATACTTTACCATCAGTAAGATATTCTTTAAGCCTATTTAATGAGCTTTTGTTTACCACTCTAGGAAAGTCAGGGCTAGATTTAATATCATTTCCAAATTGACTTGTAATTTCTTTTACTAAAGCCTTTAATAGTTTGTTTTTAATGCTACTTTCAACTAATATATAATCAGGAGCTACACAGGTCTGTCCTGAATTTAAAAATTTACCCCATATAATTCTTTTAGCAGCTAAGTCTATATTAGCTGTATTATCTACTATACAAGGACTTTTTCCTCCTAATTCTAATGTAACAGGAATTAAGTTTTTTGATGCTTTCTCCATAATAATTTTTCCAACTATTACACTTCCAGTAAAGAATATATAATCAAATTTTAAATCTAATAAATAAGAAACAGTTTCCTTTCCACCTAGAGGATCAATAACTGAGATATAACTTTTATCAAAGTTATTGTTTATTAATTTCTCTAGAAGTAAAGCAGTTTTGGGGCTATTTTCAGAAGGCTTAATTATTGCACAATTTCCAGCAGAAATAGCACCTATTAAAGGAGCTATAATAAGCTGAAAAGGATAGTTAAAAGGTCCAATGATTAAAGCAACTCCATAAGGCTCTTTATATATATAACTTTTTGCAGGAAAATGTACTAGAGGAGTTTTCTTTTTTTCTTTTTTTGCCCAAGATTTTAATTTCTTTATATGAAGGTTAATTTCATCATATACTATTCCTATTTCAGTGGCATAAGACTCAAAGTTCGATTTTTTTAGATCTTTGTATAATGCCTCCATGATTTCTTCTTCATTTTCTTTAATGATAAGTTTAAGTTTTTTTAAAGTATTAATTCTAAAATTTAAATCATTAGTTTTATTAGTGTAAAAAAAGTTTTTTTGCCTATTAAATATCTCTATTATTTTGTCCATAATAACCTCCAAGGTATCACATTATAAATAAATTAACATAATAATATATATTAATTATATCATTTTATATTTATTAGAATGATATATTTTTATTAATTGAAAGATACATAGATAAATGTTAAAATAAAGATACCCTATAGAGGTATAGTAATATGGAGGTATTAAATTGGAAGAAGAAAATGAAAAGATAAGAAAAGACATTATTAATAGACTTAAAAGAATTGAAGGACAGGTAAAAGGAATTCAAGGTATGCTTGAAAAAAACGTTTGCTGTTCAGACATACTAGTACAAATTTCGGCTATTAGATCAGCTATAAATAGAGTCGGAGGACTAACTATTGAATATTATGCTAATAATTGCTTAAATATAGAAGAAGGATCAATGGAACAGGAAACATTAAAACAACTTATTAAAACTATTAATACTTTTGTAAAATAAATTCAATAATAATTCAAAAAAAGTATTTACATTTTTATAATAAGATGATATTATTTATTTCAATAAAATATTGTATATAGAGGCAATGAAGAGAAGAAGTAGAGTTAATGTATCTTCAAAGAGAGTTCTACCATGGCTGAAAGTAGAATAAGAAAGTTAATTTGAATAACATCTCTGAGCTATATCCCGAAAGATAACAACTAGTAGGCGGTAATCAGGTTCACCTGTTATAGTGATAGAGTATCTAAGTTTACTTATGTACTTGATAAGGTTATTATTGTGAAATAATAGCGAATTAAGGTGGCAACATGGAATTTTACTTTCATCCTTTTATAGGATGAAAGTTTTTTATTTTATAAAATAAATTACTAATAGATTAAAGGGGGATTTTTCTATGAAAATCGAAGGAATAATAGTACCAAAGGATTATAAAAGTAACACTACATTAATTGAAACAGAAGTAAACATTAAGAAAATTAAGGATTTTTTTGAAAAGACTTTAGCAGAAAAATTAAATTTAACTAGAGTTTCAGCACCTTTATTTGTAGATGCTAAAAGTGGGGTAAATGATAATTTAAATGGAGTAGAGAGACCTGTTAAATTTGATATATTAGCAACTGGTGAAGAGGTTGAAATAGTTCATTCTTTAGCTAAATGGAAAAGATTAAGCCTATATAGATATGGATTTAATGTAGGAGAAGGTTTATATACAGATATGAATGCAATTAGAAGAGATGAGGAATTAGATAATTTACATTCAATTTATGTAGATCAATGGGACTGGGAAAAAATTATAACTAAAGAAGATAGAAATGAAGAAAAATTAAAAGAGATAGTTAAAGATATATATGATGTTTTTAAGAAAACTGAAAAATATGTTCATAGTGATTTGATTAAAGAAGAGGATAAACTTCCAGAGGATATTTTCTTTATTACTACTCAGGAGTTAGAAGATATATATCCTAAATTAACACCAAAGGAAAGAGAAGATGCTATATGTAAAGAGCATAAGGCCGTATTTATAATGAAAATTGGCGATAGTTTAAAATCAGGAGAAAAGCATGATGGAAGAAGTCCTGATTATGATGATTGGAGCCTAAATGGAGATATACTATTTTGGTATCCATTATTAGAAAGAGCAGTAGAACTTTCATCTATGGGTATTAGAGTAGATAAAAAAGCATTAGATTATCAGTTAAGAGTTTCAGGTAATGACCATAGAAGAGAATTGGAATTTCATAAGCTTTTATTAAAAGAAGAACTTCCATTTACTGTTGGAGGTGGAATAGGACAATCTAGAATTTGTATGTTCTTTTTAAATAAAGCTCATATTGGAGAAGTTCAAGCAAGTACATGGGATGATAAAAATATGAAAATATGTAGAGAATACGATATAAAACTATTATAAGCAATTTAATTTGATGCAATTAATATTTATCGCATATTATGGGTTGTGAAAATTATTGACAATTTTCAATAATTATTTATAATGATGGTATAAATAGATGTTAACTTATGGAAAAATGAGTTTAATATAAATAAAGGAGGCGGGTTTATGAAAGCATTTGTTGATGAAAATACATGTATATCTTGTGGATTATGTGAAGGAATTTGTCCGGAAATATTTACATTAGAAACAGGAGTATCTACTGCAAAAGAAGGAGATGTTCCTGCAGAATTTGAAGATGCTACAAGAGAAGCTTGCGATAGCTGTCCAGTAAGCGCAATATCAGTAGAAGAATAATAGACAAGAAAAAGCCGCATAGTTAAGAAATATGCGGCTTTTTTTTGGCTAATTTTTCTAATTCACGAACTTCTCTTTTCTTTTTAGCTGACATAAAAAGTCTAGTTAAAGTAGATACAAAAATTATTCCTAAGGCTAAGGAGCCAGCATTAGCCATGGTATGTAAACCTAATTCAATAGATTCCATAATGTTTCCGTTGATTGCCTCATACATAGTATAATACATCCCACCACCTGGAACCAAAGGGATTAATGCACAAATAATTAAAGTGGTAACAGGCGTTTTTAAAACTCGAGCCATTATTTCCGAATAAATACTAAAAATAATAGAGGCTATAAAAAAGGAAGAGGTTGTATCAAATCCTAGATTCTCAAAGTATAAACTAATAAACCAACTTATACCGCCACCTAATCCAGCATAGAAAAGCTTATGACCCTTAATGTTAAATAATATTCCAAAGCCAAGGGTAGCAAAAAAAGCAAAAATTGATTGCGTAATCATTGTTGTGTTACTCATTATAATCCTCCAAATGTAGAAATCCAAAAGCTAAGTACTGCTCCTGTTCCAACAGCAATTGATATTGCCACTAAAAAAGCTTCAACGGCTCTAGTTAATCCTGCTAATAAATCTCCAGAAATAGTGTCACGTATAGCATTAGTAATAGCAAGACCTGGAACTAATAGCATTATAGATCCAATAATAGTTTTATCAATATCATTTATAAGGTTTATTTTTAAAAATATAATTGCCATTATTGCAGTTATTCCTGCACATATGCTATTAATAAAAAATTGATTTATTTCTAGGGCAGCAAATTTTATAGATAATGACTTTATGACAAGTCCAATAAAAAATGCAGCTATTGCTTCAGGAACTTTTCCACCAAAAAGAAAAACAAAGCAAAATGCACCTAGAGCAGAAATTATTATAGCTGTTTTATCATTATATCTTTCACCATTATTAATTATTTTAAGTTGTTCTTTTAATTCTGAAACTGTCAATCCTCTATTAATTATATTTCTTGATAAATCATTAACCTTATCTACTTTATCTAAATCTATAGTCCTAGTTGAAACTCTTCTAATAAGAGAGTAAGTTTTTCCGTTATGGCAAATTGAAACCATTATTCCAGTAGTAGTTACAAAACTTTCTGCTTCTTCTATACCGTAAATTTTACATATTCTCCATATGATTTCTTCAGCTCTATAAGTTTCTCCACCAGACTCAAGCATAATTTTTCCAGCGAATGTGGCTACATGAAGTATTTCATTTAAATCCATAAGATATACTCCTTATATCTAAAATTTCTTAAGGTATTATAACATATTGAATATTGTATAGTATACACTACTTTCTATATTTAATAATAAAAAGGAAAAAATAATAAAAATAATAATTAATTACATATTTTAATTGATTATTATTGAAATTAAATTTATAATTTATTAAAAAGTATATTTTTAAATATTAAATTGGGGTGATAAAATGAATTTTGAAAATCTTTCAAAGGAAGATAAAGTTATTAACGAATTAATTAATAAGGAATTAAAAAGACAGCAAGATGGAATTGAATTAATTGCATCTGAAAATTTTGCTTCTAAAGCTGTTATGGAAGCAATGGGATCATATCTTACTAATAAATATGCAGAGGGATATCCAAATAAAAGATACTATGGTGGATGTCACGTAGTAGATGAAATTGAAGATATAGCTAGAGAAAGAGCAAAAGAACTTTTTGGAGCAGAGCATGCAAATGTTCAGCCTCACTCTGGATCACAAGCCAATATGGCTGTATATTTATCAATACTTGAATATGGTGATACTGTATTAGGAATGGATTTAAGTCATGGAGGTCACTTAACTCATGGTTCACCAGTTAATTTTTCTGGTAAGCTTTATAATTTTGTTTCTTATGGAGTAAATAAAGAAACAGAAACAATTGATTATGATGAAGTTAGACAAATTGCATTAAAACATAAACCTAAGTTAATTGTAGCAGGCGCTAGTGCATATTCAAGAGTAATTGACTTTAAAGCCTTTAGAGATATTTGCGATGAGGTTGGAGCTTATCTTATGGTTGATATGGCTCATATAGCAGGATTAGTTGCAACAGGAGCACATCCATCACCAGTTCCATATGCAGATTTTGTTACATCAACTACTCATAAAACCTTAAGAGGACCAAGGGGAGGTATGATACTTTGCAAAGAGAAATATGCAAAGCAACTTGATAAGACTATTTTTCCAGGAATACAAGGAGGACCTCTAATACATACTATAGCAGCGAAAGCAGTATGTTTTAAAGAAGCATTAGATCCATCTTTCAAGGAATATATAAATAATGTAGTGGTTAACTGTAGCGTATTATCTAATGAATTAAACAAATATGGATTTAAAATTGTTTCTGGTGGTACAGATAACCATTTGATTTTAGTAGATTTAAATAATAAAGATGTTACTGGGAAGGATGCAGAAATTCTATTAGATTCAATAGGTATTACAGTAAATAAGAATACAGTTCCTAATGAAACAAAGAGTCCATTTATAACATCAGGAATCAGAATTGGAACAGCTGCTATTACAACTAGAGGATTTAATAAAGATGATATGAAGGAAATAGCTTCTATTATAAATGATACTCTTTCTGTAGAAAATCCTAATATAGATAGCTTAAAAGCTAGAGTAAAAACTTTATGTGAAAAACACCCTTTATATAAATAGCATATAAATTTATTATGTTTTACCTGGTAAAACTGTTATAATATATATAAAATATTTTTACTATAAAGGAGAAATGTAATGAAGTTAATATCATGGAATGTTAATGGAATAAGAGCTTGTGTTACAAAAGGCTTTTTAGATTATTTTAATAAAATGGATGCAGATATATTTTGTATTCAAGAAAGCAAGCTTCAAGCAGGTCAAATAGATTTAAACTTAGAAGGTTATCATCAATATTGGAACTATGCTGAAAAAAAAGGTTATTCAGGTACAGCAATATTTACTAAAGAAGAACCTTTAAATGTTTCTTATGGTATTGGCATAGAGGAACATGATAAAGAAGGAAGAGTTATTACGTTAGAGTTTGATAATTTTTATATGGTAACAGTTTATACACCTAATTCTAAAAATGAACTTGCTAGATTAGATTATAGAATGGTTTGGGAAGATGCTTTTAGAGAATACTTATTGGAGCTAGATAAGATAAAACCAGTAGTAGTTTGTGGAGATTTAAATGTTGCACATAAAGAAATAGATTTAAAAAATCCGAAAACTAATTTAAGAAATGCAGGCTTTACAGAAGAAGAAAGAGGTAAATTTACAGAATTATTAAATTCAGGATTTATAGATACATTTAGATATTTTTATCCAGATGTAACAGGAGCTTATTCTTGGTGGTCATATAGATTTAAAGCAAGAGAAAAGAATGCAGGATGGAGAATTGATTATTTCTTAGTATCAAATTCTTTAAAGGATAAGTTAGAAGATGCTAAAATTCATACAGAAATTCTAGGCTCAGATCACTGTCCTGTAGAAGTTACAATTAATATTTAGGCGAATTTAAAGTTACTTTATCATTTTTAATATAATGATAAAGTAACTTTTTACATTTATAGGGGAAAAAATAATATAATAGTAAATGGGGGTGATGTAGTGTCAATAAAGGAAGTTAAAAATTATTTACCAGAGGATCTTATAGAAATTTTAGAAAAAATATATACAACAGGGCAATTAGATTCAATTTATAAAAGTTTTTATAAGGGAAGAAGTACTAGCTTTAGAATTAATACTTTAAAGGGAAGTACAAAGGAAGTAATGGAAGAGCTTATGAAAAGTAAAATTAAGGCAGTAAACCATCCGGTATTGAAAAATGCCTTTATAGTTAGAGATAAAAAGGGGAGTACATTAAGAAAATTAGAGGTATATAAATATGGAAAAATTTATTTGCAAAATATATCTTCTATGTTTCCACCTTTATTTTTAGACTTAAAAGAAGATTTAGTTATATTAGATATGTGTGCAGCTCCAGGAGGGAAAAGCCTTTATATGGCTGATTTAACTAATAATAAAGCAACAATTTTAGCTAATGATGTTAATGAAATAAGAAGAGAAAGATTAAATTATAATATAGAAAAGCAAGGGGCTAGTTCAATTATAGCATTTGGATCTGATGGATCTTTAATAGGAAAACGTTTAAATAGATATTTTGATAGAATACTTTTAGATGCTCCATGCTCAGGAGAAGGAATTATTCAAATAAATTTTAATAAACGATTTAATGGATGGAATAAGAGAAGACTAGAATATTATCCTAAGCTTCAAAAAAAATTAATAGATAGTGCCTATAATGCACTAAAACCCGGTGGAACTATGGTATATTCAACATGCACTTTAAATACTTTTGAGAATGAAGAAGTAATTCATTATATCTTAGAAAAATATAAAGATTTGAGGTTAGAGAAAATTAATATAAATTTATCCAATATTATTAGAGGAAGAGTTAAATATGATGATAAAATTTATAATGATGACTTAAAAAACGCTATTAGAATAATACCTAATAAACATATGGAAGGATTTTTTATTGCTAAATTAATAAAGGCTAAGGAATAATTTGAACAAGCCTTGGAGACTATAATATTAAATTATTATAGCTTTGGAGGTTGAAATGAAAAAGTTTAGAAAAATAAGTTTATTTTTATTAACAATAGTATTTATAAATTTTAATGTCAAATTACCTTTTGCTTATAGTGTAATAGAAAGTCAAAAGCAATTTACTATATGTATTGATCCAGGGCATCAAAAGAAAGGTAATAGTAAATTAGAATCTGTTTCTCCTGGTTCAGGAAATAAAAAACCTAGGGTATCTCAAGGAACAGAGGGAGTAGGAACAAAAAAACCTGAATATGTAGTGAATTTGGAAGCTTCACTTATATTGAAAGATATTTTATCTAATAAAGGATATAATGTGATCATGACTAGAGAAAGTCATGATGTTAATATAAGTAATGCCGAAAGGGCTGAAATTGCAAATAATTCAAAGGCAGATATGACTATTAGAATCCATTGTGATAGTTTAAAGGATGGAAACAAAACAGGAGCTACTATATTAGTTCCATCTAGTAAGGAAAGTAATACTAAGGCTATTTATGAAGAAAGTAATAAGTTTGCAACTATATTAAAGGAAGATTTAAAAAATAAAGGTATAAAAGTAAATGGAGTTTTTGAAAGAAATGATATTACAGGATTTAATTGGTCAACAGTACCAGTTTTAATATTAGAAATGGGATTTATGAGTAATTACTGTGAAGATAAGATGTTATGCGATGAAAATTATCAAAAAAAGTTTATGAATATAGTGGCAGATTCATTAGATAAATATAAGGAAATGAAAAATTAAAAATGTAAGATGAAAAATTAATTAAAAAGCTCCGTAAGGAGCTTTTTAATTTAAATTTTATTAATTTGGAACAAATAAAATCATCAATTCGGCATTCTTAATTTTTAATTATCTATATACTTTTACAGACATAGTTTTAAAAATAGTATAAAGCTCAGTTCCCTTTTCAATAGATAACTCGTTTAAGGATTTTTTAGTTATTAAAGCTACTATAGGTATACCGATATTTAGGATTACCTTAGCACTAGTACCATCTAAGATAATATTAGAAACAATTCCTTTATGGACATTTCTTGCACTACTTATGAAGGAATCTTTACTTAATATAATATCCTCTGGTTTAATAGAAACTTTAACTCTGCCTTCTAATTCAGTATTTACATGTATTTTTACTGAATTTATTTTTGCAAATACTTCCTCATCTTTAAAAATTAAATCAGCTTCATAACTATTCTCGTATCCTTTTGCTTTTAAAAGATAAATTTCAAATTGAGATTTAGATATACGGATATGCTTTCCCATACGATGAGCATCTAAATCTCCACGTTTTATCATTTCATATACAGTATTCTTAGTTATTTTTAATTTTTGAGCAATCTCATCTGGTGTATATAATATATCTTCGATCATTTTACTCACCTTTTTCATTTTTTATTCTTTAGGAAATTATAAAAATGTTACCCAGTGAATAACGTTTTATAATTTCCATCCTTCAGTTTTGAAGTATTAAAATATCATAGCAAAGTGACTTGGAGCGAAGCGACGGAACCTAGATATCATATTTTAATACTTTTTTATTATAAAAATAATTTAACATAATAATTAAAATATAACAAATAAAAATATATAATAAATAAAATGATCTATCAAATTTATATATTTAAATCTGGATGGGAATAACTATATAAATAAAATAATTTTTAGAATGAGATGGAGCTTACATGAGCAATAAATATCAACATCTTAGTTTTCCAAGAACTTATTGGGGAGAATGTTAGCCATTATCTATCACTTAAATTAGCTCGGAGTGTTTTAGATGGTAGACATAGGATAAAAGTTTATTGACACTGGGTAATTTTTACATTATAATCAATGTTGTTCATTTTAGTTCTGTTTTATTATGTTTTATTTAGTTTTATTAAAATTAATGGATATTAAAATTAATAATTATTTTATAGGTAGGAGAATAAAAAATGAAAAAGAAAATTAGTTTAATTTTAAGCATGGGATTATTAGCATTCAGTTTAAGTGGATGCACTAATAATAATCAATCTTCAGACAATACAAATAATAATGAAGAAGAAGTAACCATTACTCTTGCTGCAGCGGCAAGTTTAAAAAATTGTATGGATGATAAATTAATCCCTATGTTCAATGAGAAGTATCCTAATATCAAAGTACAAGCAACTTATGATAGTTCAGGGAAATTACAAAGTCAAATTGAAGAAGGCGCAGATATAGATGTATTTATGTCTGCAGCAAAAAAGCAGATGAACGAATTGAACGAAGAAGGACTAATTGAAGATGGATCTATAGTTGAGCTTCTTGAAAATAAAATAGTACTTATTGTTCCAAAGGGAAGCGATAATGGAATAAAAAACTTTGAAGACATATTAAAATCTGATAAAATTGCTATAGGAGATCCAGCAAGTGTACCTGCTGGACAATATGCTCAAGAATTATTTGAAAATCTTAATATTTGGAATGAAGTATCTTCAAAAGCAAGTTTAGGAACTAATGTTACAGAGGTTTTAAATTGGGTTGCTGAAGCTAGTGCTGATAGTGGTGTTGTTTACTCAACAGATGCTACTTCAAATGATAAAGTTGAAGTGGTGGCAGAAGCTCCTGAAGGAAGTGTTTCTAAAGTAATATATCCAATAGGAATAATAAAGAATAGCCAAAATAAAGAAGCAGCTAAGAGTTTTAATGATTTCCTACAAACTGAGGAAGCATTGAAGGTATTTGAGTCTTATGGATTTTCAGCAAATAAATAGGAGAATGTAATGGATGTATCACCGATAATAATTTCCTTGAAAACTGCAACTGTATCAATGATTATTACGTTTTTATTAGGTCTTTTTATAGCAAGGTTTATAGTGAATATAAAATATGAAAAAGTAAAAATTATTTTAGATGGAATTTTAACATTACCATTAGTTTTACCACCAACAGTAATGGGTTTTTTCTTATTAATTGTTTTTGGAATTAATAGGCCTATAGGTAAGATGCTATTAGATTTTCTGGGAGTTAAGATAGTTTTTTCTTGGTCAGCAACAGTAATAGCTTCTATAGTAATATCATTTCCACTTATGTATCGTTCAGCAAGAGGAGCTTTTGAACAAGTGGATCAAAATTTAATTATGGCTGCAAGAACTTTAGGTATGTCAGAAAGAAAGATTTTTTGGCGTGTAATTATGCCAATGGCACTACCTGGAGTTACTTCAGGAGGTATCTTAGCCTTTGCAAGAGGATTAGGTGAGTTTGGAGCTACAGCCATGATAGCGGGAAATATTGCTAATAAAACAAGAACATTGCCATTAGCAATTTATTCTGAAGTATCAGCAGGGAATATGGATACAGCTTTAAACTATGTATTAATTGTTACTGTGATTTCATTTGTAGTTGTTGTTTTAACAAATTATTTTACCATAAAAGAAAGAAAATATTTAAAATAAGGAAGAAGCTAATGGGTTTATTTGTAGATATAAAAAAGAAGTTAAAAGGATTCTCTATTAATGTTTCTTTTGAAACAAATGGTGATTATCTTGGAATTTTAGGAGCCTCTGGAAGTGGAAAAAGTATGACACTTAAATGTATTGCAGGAGTTGAAACACCTGATGAAGGTATTATAGTGTTAAATGGAAAAGTGTTATTTGATTCTAAGAATAAAATTAATTTGAAGCCTCAAGAAAGAAATGTTGGATATCTATTTCAAAACTATGCTTTATTTCCTAATATGACGGTAGAAGAAAATATAGGAATAGGTTTTGTTGGATCTAAAAGTAAAAAAGAAAAGAAAGTAAAGGAAATGATTAATTTATTTCGTTTACAGGGACTTGAAAAAAAGTATCCAAATCAGCTTTCTGGTGGACAACAACAAAGAGTTGCTCTATCTAGATGTATAATTTATAAACCAGATATATTAATGCTTGATGAGCCTTTTTCTGCATTAGATTCATATTTAAAGGAAAAACTTCAAACAGAACTTTTAGAGCTTCTGAGATTGTATGAAGGTGAAGTACTGATGGTTACCCATAGTAGAGATGAAGTTTATAAATTTTGTAAAAATATAGTTGTAGTTGAAAAGGGAAGTTCTATTTTAATTGGTAATACTAAAGATATTTTTGAAGATCCTAAAATTAAAGAAGTAGCAATTCTTACGGGATGTAAAAACATTTCAGGGTGTGAAGTAATAGCTGATAATAAGGTTTATGCTTTAGATTGGGATATTACTTTGGAAGTAGAGAAGGCATTGATGGATAATATAAATTATGTAGGAATTAGAGCACATAGTTTTGAAATTATTGATAATATCCACGAAAATAATAATAAAAATATTATAGAATGTAAAATAAATAAGATAGTAGAAGATGTATTTGAATATAACATAATGTTTGAAAATAAAAATTCAAATATAAAAAGTGATAACAATATAATTTTATATAAGGTAAAAAAAGAAGAGTGGGATAATAGAAAAAATAAAGAAACTCTATATTTAAGATTGCCTGAAGATAATTTGTTATTTTTAAAATAGAATGATTGTAAATTAAGGGGCTGTCGTATACAGCCCCTTAATTTAATATTTTTAAGTAATTTGTTTCAACTTACTCAATAATTATGCATTATTAACAATTAATAATTAATAATGAACATGTATAAGGTGAAATTTGATATTATCGTTACTCCAACCTAAGTCATAAGGAACTAAAAGCCTATTAGTATTATGACAAGTTACAAGAGGATATCCTTTAGAATCAAATCCTGTTACTGTAGATACATGAGTTATTCTTCCTTTCTTTTCATATGCTACGAAATCACCTGGTCTCATATTAAAAGCAGCTTTATAAATTTGTTCATAGGATCCTTTAGCAATATAGGAAGCTCTACCACTGTTAACCATATAATTTTTAAAGCCTTGAGCATTTAACCAAGCTTTTGTACCTGCTTTACCTGCATAGTTCCATGCAGAATTTTTCTTGAATTCTCCTCCTTCAAATAAGATTTGAGAAGCAAAATTTGCACAATCGCCACCATCAGGGTTATGATCTTTATAATTAGAATTATATTTAAATGTAAATTCTTCATCTTCAGAAACTCCACAGTATTTATGTGCGTAATCTATTGCATTTTGTATTTTTTCACTAGGAGTATATTCTGGAGAGTTTTGGTTTAATATATATTCTTTTATTTCTTCAGATTTTAAATTCTTTAACTCTAAAGAATCTGCAAAGGGATCGGTGTACCATTCCTTAGTTATAATATATTTATCTTCTTGCTTTTTTAAATTTAAATAATGATTAGTTCCAAGTCTAAAATGATTAATAGTTTCAGGACTATCTATGTAATAATAATTAAAATCGGTTGCTACATCACAAATAACACCATAAAGGTTAGGTTCTTTTTCAGCAACTTTTCTAATTCTTACTATAGACTTTATATCTTTAAATTTAACAGCTTGCTTTTCTGACCAATTAATTAAATACTGAGTTTTTTTAGCTTCGCTTTCATAGGCCCATAAGCTAACTTTAATGTCTAAATCATAAAATCCCTTAAGGAGTTCAGTGTCAGCTGAAACTATGGCAGCGTTTCTTTGTGCAAATAAGTTTTCTAATAAATCCTTAAATTCTTTTTTTACTTCATCAGAGGAATAATCTACTTTAGAAGAATTAGATTCATCTTCTAATGCTAAGCAAATGGATATAGGAATTATATTAAAAATAAGCAAGGTAATTAAGATTATATTAATAAATTTCAACTTCACAAATTTCTTTCCCCTTTCGTTTAAACTTTATATGTAGTTTGTACTAAAAGAATTAAATTTATATATAAGTTATGATTATTTAAGTAGGATGTTTTTAGCAAAAAAGTTATATAAACCATATAATATATATAATTAATTTTTAAAAGGTAGTTAAATGAAAAGGTTAAATCATTTATATGAAAATTCAAAGGAAGTTAAATTTGGAGATGATGATAATTTTGTTTTTATTTCTGATGTCCATAGAGGTGATGGAACATATTACGATTCTCTTTTGCCTAATAAAAATATATATAAAACTGCATTATCTTATTATTATAGAAAAGGCTTTACTTATGTAGAAGTTGGAGATGGAGATGAACTATGGAAAAATAGAAATTGTAATGATATTTCGTATATTTATAATGACATTTTCAAATTATTAAATAAATTTAAAGAAGAAAATAGAATTTATCTTATTTATGGTAATCATGATATAATAAAGAATAGGGAAAGCTTTTATAATACTCAATACAGAGCTCTTAAAAAAGTAGGTAAAAATTATGGGAAAAACTTTTTAAAATTTATAAAGGATATAGAGTTTTTTGAAGGAATAAATTTTAAATATATTCCAGTTAATGAAAAGTTTTTAGTAACTCATGGTCATCAAGCAGATCCAATGAATTCAACTTATTGGTTATTATCTAGATTCCTTGTAAGATATGTATGGAAATTTTTAAATGGACTAGCTGGCTTTAATGATCCAACCAGTCCTGCTAAAAATAATAAAAAAGGTAGTAAAGTTGATAGGAAGCTTGAAAAATGGTCAAAAGATAGCTGTAAAATGATACTTTGTGGACACACTCATAATAGTCGTATGCCAGAATGTAAAGAGCCACCTTATTTTAATGATGGATGTTGTATATTACCTTATGCAATTACAACAATAGAGGTTGAAAAGGGAAAGATAGCTTTAGTTAAGTGGAATATAGAATCTCAAGAATCAGGAGTTTTATGGGTTAGAAGAAAAGTTATTACAGGACCTAATAGTTTAGAGGATTATTTGCTATGGGCAAGAGATGAAAGAATAAGAATGATAGAAGAAAAGAAGGAAGAAAGATTAAGGAGGGAATAATATGTATTCAATTGATTTACACTGTGATACTGCAAGTAGATTACTATATGAAAATTTCAAATTAAAGGAAAGTGAATGTAAGGTAGATATTAAAAAACTAAAAAAAGCTAATGCAAAAGCTCAAGTTTTTGCTCACTTTATAGAGTTAAATATTGTAGATAATCCTTATACTGAATTTAAGAAAATGTATAGTAATTTCATGAAAGAATTAGAAGAAAATAAAAATGATATAGAGTTAGTTACAAATTTATTAGAATTAGAAGAAGTAAATAATAAAGGTAAGATTGGAGCATTTCTATCTATAGAAGAGGGAGAGGTTTTAGAAGGAAAGATAGAAAGAGTAAAAGAAATTTATGATATGGGAATTAGATTTATTACTCTAACATGGAATTTTAAGAATAGTATTGGATATCCTAATGCTGGATTTAAATATAAAGATTATGGATTAACAGAAAAGGGAAAAGAAATAGTTGAAGAAATGGAGAGAGTGGGAATTATACCAGATTGTTCTCATTTATCAGATGGAGGGTTTTATGATTTGGTCGATATATGTAAAAAGCCTTTTATTGCAACCCATTCAAATGCTAGATTAATTACAGATCATTCAAGAAATTTAACTGATGAAATGATAGTTAAACTTGCAAATAAGGGGGGAGTTATGGGATTGAATTTCTGTGCGCCTTTCTTAGGAAATGAGAAGGTACCTTCAATTAATTCAATGATATCTCATGTAAAACATATAAAGAACGTTGGTGGTATAGATGTACTAGCACTTGGTACAGATTTTGATGGAATAGGAAATGAAGTTGAAGTTGAGAATATAGGTGAAATTGGTAAGTTAAGAGATGCATTATTAAAAGAAGGATTTACTAATTCAGAAATTGATAAGATCTTTTATGGAAATATTAAAAGAGTACTTAAGGAATGGTTATAATTTAAATTAAGGAGTTAAAAATGGAAAACTTACAAGGTAAAATAGCATTAGTAACAGGAGCCTCAAGAGGAATTGGAAAGGCTATAGCTATAGAATTAGCAAAAGAAGGAGCTACAGTAATTATAAATTATTCTAAGGATGATTTATCTGCTGAAGAAACACTTAAGGAAGTTCAAGATATAGGTGGATATTGTAAATTGTATAAAGGTGATATATCAAATTATGATATATGCAAAGGTATGATAGATTATATAATAGATACATTTGGCAAAATAGATATATTAATAAATAATGCTGCAGTATCTTTTAGAGGATTATTTATGGATTTTTCAGAAAATAACATAAATGATATCTTTGAAATAAATGTATTAGGAGCTATGTACTTAAGCAAAGAAGCAATTCCGCATATGATTAATAGAGGAAAAGGTAATATAATAAATATTTCATCTATATGGGGTGAGGCTGGAGCGTCATGTGAAGTCTTATATTCTAGTACTAAGGGAGCTATTAATTTATTTACAAAATCACTTGCTAAAGAAGTAGCACCGATGGGGATAAGAGTAAATGCTATAGCACCAGGTGTGATTGATACAGAAATGAATTCATTTCTATCAAAGGAAGAAAGAGAAGAATTAGAGGAAGAAATTCCATTTGGCAGATTCGGAAGTCCTATGGAAGTAGCTAAAATGGTAACTTTTTTATGCAGTGATAAGTGTGAATATTTAACTGGGCAAATTATAAAAGTAGATGGTGGAATGGTTTAAGTGATATCGCACAATTGAAAATGAATAATGTATTATACATTAATGGGCTGTTTGTAACAGCCCATTATTTTGATTTTTTAGCTTGTTTTGAGTATTTTTTATAAAGATTTTTTATAGCTAATATAATTAGTTTAATTAGAAGATAAATTAAGAATATATAAATAAAACCGTATAGTCCATAGACAATATCAGCAAATTCCATATTACCTCTATTTGTTAGCTTTTGTTGGATTTCTATTGCAAAGACTATAACTATCATTACTGTGAATGTGTAGATAAATGAAATTGCAGTAATACTATATTTAGCTAGTTGTTTAAATATAAGTTGAGTAAAAGCAAATATAAAAATACCAATTAAAGCCATAAATATAAAATGAAGTTGTTTATCATTTAATTGATAACCTGCAATGTTTACAATATCTAATACTTTGTCATGTAAATCATTTATAAAACTTGCTGTTAATTTTAATATTTCTACCATAAACTTGTCCTCCGTTAGATGTTTATGGTTATTATATCATAAAATAACAATAATTCTAACTCTATGGTATAATGACTTTAGTGCTATGGCACAATTAAAAATGAAAAATTATTGATATAATTTTTTATTTTTAATTAATAATTCTTAATTTGCTGTCCTTAAGGCAGCGCCAGAAAGGATATGAATATGGGAAAAATACTAGTATTAGCAGAAAAACCCTCGGTAGGTAGAGATATAGCAAAGGTTTTAAAATCTAATGTAAATAAAGGAGCTTATATTGAAGGAAATAAATACGTTATTACCTGGGCTTTAGGACATTTAGTTGGACTTCAAGATCCGGAAAGATATGATGAAAAATATAAAACTTGGAGTATGGAAACTCTTCCAATGTTACCTAATAATATGAAACTAACAGTTTTGAAGAAAACATCAAAGCAGTTTTATGAAGTTAAGAAACTGTTAAATAGAAGTGATATTGAGGAAATAGTAATTGCAACTGATGCTGGAAGAGAAGGAGAGCTTGTTGCAAGATGGATAATTGAAAAAGTAGGAGTTAAAAAGCCTATTAAAAGACTTTGGATATCATCTCAAACAGATAAGGCTATTTTAGAAGGTTTTAAAAATTTAAAGCCAGGAAGTGAATATGAAAATTTATATAAGGCAGCAGTTTGTAGAGCAGAGGCAGATTGGATAGTTGGACTTAATGCTACAAGGGCATTAACATGTAAGTACAATGCTCAGCTATCAGCAGGTAGAGTTCAATCACCTACATTAGCGATGATAGTAGATAGAGAAGAAGAAATTAAAAAC
Source organism: Clostridium nigeriense (assembly GCF_050585245.1). GTDB lineage: Bacteria > Bacillota > Clostridia > Clostridiales > Clostridiaceae > Clostridium > Clostridium nigeriense_A. The sequence goes on along the minus strand of NZ_JBNOOF010000001.1, from coordinate 256,811 downwards.
TTTAAACCTAAGGAATATTTCACTATATATACTAAAGGCAAGGATATAAGTTTCCAATGGACGAATAAAGATAATAATTTAAGAATATTTAATGAAGAATTTGCCAATAAAGTAGTTAATAAAATACAAGGACATGATGCAAAGATAGCTTCAATAACAGAAACTCCAAAGAAAAAGTTCTCACCAGCTCTTTACGATTTAACAGAGCTTCAAAGAGATGCAAATAAGATATGGGGCTATTCAGCAAAGCAAACTTTATCAATAATGCAAAGACTTTATGAAAATCATAAGATATTAACCTATCCAAGAACTGATTCAAGATATATTTCTACAGATATAGTTGCAACTATACCAGAAAGATTAAGAGCTATATCAATAGGTGAATATAGGTTGGCTACATCAGATATACTTAAGAAAAAGATTAATGCTAATAAAAGTTTTGTAGATAATAGTAAAGTAAGTGATCACCATGCTATAATACCAACAGAACAAAAACCAAATTTAAGCAATTTAAGCAGTGAGGAAAGACATATATATGACCTTGTTGTAAAGAGATTCTTAAGTGTACTTATGCCTCCTTTTGAGTATATACAAACTAATATAAGAGCAGAAATAAATGGAGAAGATTTCATTGCTAAAGGAAAAGTAATTAAATCTAAAGGATGGAAGTCATTATATGATAAGGAATATTCTGAAGAGGATGTAAATGATGATGAGTTAAAGGAACAGGTTATTCCTAAACTTAGCCAAGGTGATTTAATAAAAGTAAATAAAATTGATTTAATTAAGGGAGAAACTAAGCCACCAGCAAGATTTAATGAAGGAACACTTTTATCTGCAATGGAAAATCCTCAAAAGTATGTAAATGTAAATAAGGAAGCAGCTAAAACTTTAAATGAAACAGGAGGACTTGGAACAGTTGCTACAAGAGCTGATATAATAGAAAAATTATTTAATTCATTTGTTATTGAAAAGAGAGGAAAAGAAATAATTCCAACTTCAAAAGGAAAGCAACTTATAGATTTAGTTCCTAATGAGCTTAAGTCACCTTTACTAACAGCAAAGTGGGAAAAAAGATTAGATGAAATAAGTAAGGGTAAGCAAAATCCAAATGCTTTTATTAAAGAGATGAAAAATTACGCAATTGCATTAGTTGAGGCAGTAAAAGAAGACAATAGTAAATTTATTCATGATAATAAGACAGGAAAAAAGTGTCCTAATTGCGGTAAATATCTTTTAGAAGTAAAAGGTAAGAATGGTGTTATGAATGTTTGCCAAGATAGGGAATGTGGATATAGGGAAAGTGTAAGTAGAATTACTAATGCTAGATGTCCTGAATGTAAAAAGAAACTAGAAATCAGAGGTCAAGGTGAAGGAAAGATTTATGTTTGTACAGGAGCAAATTGTAACTTTAGAGAAAAGGCTTCACAATTTGAAAAGAGATTTGATAAGAAGGGAAAAGTTGATAAAAGAGAAGTAAATAATATTATGAAAAAAATGAAAAAGGAAGCAGAAGACTTTAATAATAATCCTTTTGCAGCTCTTCTTGGTGAAATGAAACTTGATGATAAATAATTAATATAATATTATTAAATTAGGATATATAGTGTACTGTATATCCTATTATTAAATAATTAAAAGTAATACTTTGCTATATACAATAGAAAGAAGGTTTAATCATGTATACATATGAAGAGTTTAAGGAAAATGAAATTATGTTAGAAGGAATGAAAACCTTAGATATGAATGATGAAGAACTTGAAAGTTTATATATTCCTGATGTTGAATATGTTAATTATGACGGAATAGGAAGAGTTCTTCAAATATTAGTTCCAAATAAGAGAGTTAATAAAGATGAGAAATATCCATTGTTAGTTTATGTTCAAGGATCAGCTTGGCATAAACAAAATGTTTATTCTCGTATTCCTCAATTAGGTTATGTTTCAAGAAAAGGATATGTAATTGCAATTGTACAATATCGTGAAAGTGATATTGCTCCGTTTCCAGCTCAAATTCAGGATACTAAAACAGCAATACGTTTTTTAAGAAAACATGCTGATGAATATCGTATAGATACAAATAATGTGTTTGTTTGGGGTGACTCATCAGGTGGTCATACAGCCTTATTAACAGGATTAACTGAAGATATTAAAGAATTAGATAATAATCTCTATCCTGAATATTCCTGCAATGTAAATGGGATTATTGATTTCTATGGTGTTGTTGATATTCGTATGACTGATGGCTTCCCTAACACAGATAATCATCAACAAGCAGATAGTCCAGAAGGATATCTTTTGGGGAAGGTTAATGTTTTAGAAAATATGGAACTTGCGACTAAAACTGTTCCGATGGAGTATTTGGAACATGACATTCCACCAATTCTTATGATTCATGGAACGAAAGATAGAACTGTTTCTTTTAAACATAGTATTGAGTTATATAAGGCACTTAAAGAAAATAATAAAGAAGTTGAATTTTATCGTTTAAGAAAAGCAGATCATGGGGGACCAGCTTTTTATCAAGATAACGTGTTAAATATTGTAATTGGATTTGTTAATAAATATAGAAAATAAGATGGATTCATTTTTCATACATCATTAATGGAAATAACTAAGGTGTTCTTATAGTGACTTAGTTATTTCTTTTTTTTATAATAATATCAATGTTATAAGCATAGAATTTAATAAACATAACATAAGTATTAAAGGGTAATTTGAATGAAGGGAGGAAAGTGTTTGGTACAAGAATTGGAAGAAAAAACATATATAAATGATGAAATGTTTTTAACAAATGGAATAAAAGCATTTATTAAGGATTATGAAATAAATATTAGGGATGTTAGTATAAAGGAAATTTTATATATTAAAAGATATTATGAAGCAAAACTATATACTATTAGATATATTAAATCTAAGAGAAGTGAGTTCAAAGAGAAAATTAATTTTATTGAAAATAATATAATATTGCTAAATAATACTTTAAAGGAATTAGAAATCGAAAAAGATATAAGATTGAAAAAAATCAATGAGGATAGTGAAATTAGTAAGGAAAAGCTAGAAGATATTACAGATGCTATATTAGAAAGTAAAAGAATACGAGATATTGAAATTAAAAAAGTAAATTATATAAAGGAACAATTTGATAGTTTTAATAAATCATCCTTAGAAGAGGAAAATTTAGTTTATATATTTTTAACATATATAAAAAGAGAATTTAATAAAGAAAAAAGAAAGATAGTTAATGCTTTAAATTTTAATAGTCTAGAGGATTTAGAGTTAATATTGAATTTTGAGCATTTAACATTAATAACTAAAAAAATGCAATTTATAGAGGAGGAGTTATTAGGTGGATAACTATTTATGGGAAGATACAATAAAGGGCAGTGTCAAAGAAAAGCTAAAACTACTTTATAAGGATGTTGTAATTGATGATATAAAAGAAGAGGTATTAAAAAGTAAAAATGAAGTAATACAAAATATTAATGAGATTAGTGAAAATAAAAAGGTTAATAAAGAAATTTTAATTAAGTTAGATCAATTACTAATAATTGTAGATATGATTGAAAATAAGGAAGAAAAGGATTTGAAAAGTATTGTTTTTAATAATAAGTTACTGTTAATTTCAAATATCGTATTATCTATTTTACTAGTTACAAGTTTCTTTATATAAAAAATAACCAAAAGATAATTGTAAAAAAAATCAAATAAATATATAATATATTAAGACCATAGATTTACAGAATTGGTATGAGTTATTTAAAAAGAAGGGAGATTGAGATGGATAATAATATTACACCACAAACAAATGAAGTAATTAATAAACCAAAGAATAAAGTAAAGAAAATAGTATTCTTTGTAATATTAGCTATTGTTATATTGGTTGGAGCAACTGTTGCCTATTTAAGTATAGAAAATAGAGAACTTGTAAATTCCTATAATGATAAAGTATATCCAGGAACCTTTGTCTTTGATGAAGATGTTTCAGGATTAACTAAAAGTGAATTGCATAATGTTTTAGAGGAAATGGTAAATGATATTTCATCAAGAAAGATAAACATTTCTATAGGTGATAATACTTTTGAAGAAAGTTATTTAGATTTTGATACTACTATAGATTATGAAACTTTTGAAAATGAAGTATTAGGGTATGGAAAGGATATGAGTTTTTTTGAAAAGCTTAATCTGATAAAAAAACCTGAAAGTAAAACTTATGAGTTTAATTTAACATATAGCGATGAAAAGATTTCTACATTTTTAGATAAGGTAAATGAACAGGTATTAGTTAATCCTACTGATGCAGGAGTAACTATAAGCAATGGAACTGTAAATATTACACCTAGCGCAATTGGATATGAGTTAAATAAAGAGGATTTAACTACCAAAATAGAAACAGCATTATCTGATATAAATGGAGAAAATTTAGTCTCAATATCTGGACAACTTAATGAAGTACAACCATATATAACTGCAGAAGCATTACAATCAGTAGATACTAAGATTTCTTCTTATACTACTCATTTTCCAGCAGGACCTAGTGGAACTAATATAACAAGAGGAGCTGGAATGATAGGTAGTAGAGTGCTTATGCCTGGGGATGAATTTTCAACAGTAGAAGCTATAGGACCTACAACAGTAGATCGTGGATTTGTATCTGCTAATACTTATCTTAATGGTAAAGTAGTACCAGGCCTAGGTGGTGGAGTGTGTCAAATATCTAGCACTATTTATAATGCAGAGTTAAGAGCAGGAATTATTCCAACTTATAGAATGAATCATGAAATGACAGTATCATATGTACCACAAGGGTTAGATGCAACTATTGGTGATGAATGGCCAGATTTGATTTTTGAAAATCCATATGATTATCCTATAGTAGTAAATGTTTATTCTGATGGTTCTGGATCTATTACAGCAGAGTTTTGGTCAAATAGCCAAGCAACAGCTGGAATAACTTACGAACCAAAGGCTTATCAAACTGGTACTTTATCAGCAGATACTTATTTATATGGATATAATTCAGCTGGTGAACAAATATCAGAAGTATATATAGATAGTAGTGTTTATAAACCTTTTAGCTAATAAAAATAATCACAAAAGCTTATTCTTATTAGATTATAAAAAAGAGGAATTCATATTTAGAATTCCTCTTTTTTAGTTTGAAGATATATTGAAAAGTTTTTAAAATAATTTCAAACTAATAAATAAATGTTATATTAGTTCAACATCATCAGCTTTTTTTAATGTAAATTCAAATTTTACTCCATCTTCTGTATTATATAAAGAGTAGGAGCTTTCATGTAAATTTAAAATTCTTTTAACTATAGCAAGACCTAAACCATTACTATTATTTGAGGAATTTCTAGCTTTATCTATTCTATAAAATTTATTATATAAGTTATCTATTTCTTCTTCAGGAATATGAATACCCTTATTTTCGATTGACAAGTTTAGTAAGTCATCAATACAATTTACTTCTATTATTACATTATTTCCATTTGGCGTGTATTTAAGTGCGTTGCTTATAAGGTTAGTTATTACTTGCTCTAATTGAAAAACATCACCTATAACATAACAATATTCTAAATCTGTATTAAGCATTATATTAATATTCTTTGAATCAAATTCTAGTTTAAAGCTCTTAAGTAATTTTCGAATTAATCTTAAAATATTAAATTTTTCTATTACTAGTTCTAAATTACCTGATTCTAGTTTTGATAGCTCTAACATATTTGTTACTAATTTATTCATTTTATGTGATTCATCAATTATAGTTTCAAGATATAATAAGGCATCTTCACCAGTAGCTATTCCATCTTTTAATCCTTCAGCATAGCCTTCAATTATACCTATAGGGGTTTTTAAATCATGGGAAACACTTGCAACAAAGTCTTTTCTCATTTCTTCAAGTTTACGTTCTTTTTCAATATCTTCTTCAAGTTTTTTATTTTTAAGTTTCAAATCATCTAATGTATTTTTCAAGGTCGATGATAAAAAGTTTAGCGTAATAGCAAGATTTCCAATTTCATCTTCAGAGGTTTCTTCACATTTTACAGTAAAGTCCATAGCGGACATTCTTTTAGCTACTTTATTTATATTCACTAAAGGTTTTGATATTAAGTTTGCATAAACAGAAGATAAAAATATTCCAATTACACTAAAGCCTAAAAATAAATAAATATAAAACTCTCTTATCACAACATTAGCTTCATGAATAGGTTGCATTGAAGACACAGTTACTATAATAGAGTCATTTTTTGAATTTAAAGACATTGGAGCTACAATACCAATTTTAGTAGTATTACTAACTTTGTTTTCAAAAACACTAGCTTGTGCTTTACCAGTAGTAAGAACTTTATTAATAAGAGATTTATCATTAATAAGTTCTGAAAAGAATGAAGTTAATGTATGCAAATCATCACTATTTGTATTATTATAATTAAGTAAAAATTTAAGTTGACCGTCTGTAGAAAAAATAGCAATTCTAGAATTTGTTTCTTGTTCAAATCTAAATAAAGCTGTTTTTAGATTATTATAGTCTGAAATATCATAGGAATAAATTTCACTAAATTTTGTTGTTTCTCTTGTTAAATCTTTAATTTTTTTACTTAAATAGAAATCTTCAAAAAATAAGATTTGAAATAGCATACTAATAATTAATACTATAAAAATTAATCCAAATGTTATTAAAAATAATTTTTTTGAAAGACTAAATTTAATTTTTTGCTTCAAATCTATATCCACTTCCTCTAACTGTAATTATATATGAAGCCTTATCCCCAAGTTTTTCTCTAAGTCTTTTTATATTTGTATCTACAGTTCTTAAATCCCCATAATAATCTAATCCCCAAACATTATCTAATATGGTGTCTCTAGATAAAGCTATACCTTCGTTTTCACATAAGTATAGTAATAACTCGAATTCTTTAGGAGAAAGGTTTATAATTTCATCATTAATCTTAACTTCATGAGATAATTTGTTAACAGTTAAACCATCATATTCATTTAAGCTAGAAAAGGTTTCTTCTGATGTTCTTTTAAGTAGAGCTTTTACTTTAGCAATTAATACCTTTGGAGAAAATGGTTTAGTCATATAATCATCAGCACCCATTTCATAACCAAAAAGTTTATCTTCTTCTTGTCCCTTTGCTGTTAGAAGAATTACAGGTACAGAAGAAACTTTTCTAATAGTTTCAAGAACTGTTATTCCATCTACTTTAGGCATCATAATATCTAGGATTACCAAATCTATTTTATTATTTATAAAGTAGTTAATTCCTTCATCCCCGTCACATGCTTCTATAATATTGAAACCTTCTTTTAGAAAATAATCTCTAAGTAAAAATCTTATACGAGTTTCGTCCTCTATTAAAAGGATATTTTTTTTCATAAAAGTCCTCCTCTTTTATTTTTTAGTAAATTATAAAAATGTTACCCTGTGAATAATGTTTTATAATTTCCATCATTAAGCCTCGAAGTGTGCTATATAAGGATGCGATGACTTGGAACGAATGTGACAGAATAAGCAAATTTATATATCACACTTTTTTTTCTTGTTATATTTATTATAAATGCCAATAAAAATATGGTAAAGTCTTATTATAAATTATTTAAATTAAATAAGACAAATTATGTAGATAATTACTATAAACATGGATATAATTATATTGTTATATTTTTAATGTAGTCATATTATATTTTAAATAAACAAGATAATATGAGGATGGGTGGACTAGAATGTTAAAATTGAACTTTGATGTCGAAAGACATTTTTTGGATAATGGATTAGAAGTTATTACTATAAAAAAGGATACTAAAATAACTTCAATTAATGTTGGAGTTAAGGTTGGATCATTATATGAAGAAATAAATGAAAAGGGAATATCACACTTTATAGAACATATGTTATTTAAAGGCACTAAAAGTAGAACTTATGAGGAGTTAAATGATGAACTTGAGTTTTTAGGGGGAGAGTATAATGCATATACAGATTATACATCCACTGTTTATACTATTAGTTGTCTTGAAGAAGAAATTAAAAATGCAATTAGCATATTGGGTGATATGATAATAAATCCTGCATTTAATAGTGATGAGTTAGAAAAAGAAAGAGGAGTAATACTTGCTGAAATGAGAGCAAGTAAAGATGATATTGAAGATTTAAGTTTTAAAAGAACTAATGAAATTGCATTTAATAAGAATCCGTTAAAATATGATGTAGCGGGGGTGGAAGAAAATGTTAAAACATATAAAAGAAAGGATTTGTTGAATTATTATAATAAGTATTACTTGCCAAATAACTCTTTAGTTACTATGGTATCTTCTTATGAGCATAGTGAAGCTTTCGAGGAAATTAAAAAAGTATTTTCTAATTGGGAAATGGGGGAAAAACCTAACAAATCATTTGTTCAAGAAAATAATTTTCAAAAATCAGTAACTACAATTAAAGATAATATTGAGCAAAATACTATAGTTTATTTATATACTTTTTATAATTTAAGTAAGGATTTAGAATTACCTCTTAGAATTTTAAATCATAGGCTAGGTGAAAGTTCTAATTCACTATTATTTAGAGAAGTAAGAGAAAAAAGAGGACTTGCATATGATATTTATACTAGTATAGATATGACTAATAATGTAAAGACTTTATATATATATACGGCAGTAGGGGAAGAGGATTTAACTTCTGCTATTGAAGCAATAGATGAAACAATAACATCTGTTAAAAATGGTGATTTATCAATAGGGGAAAGAGACTTAGAACTTATGAAAAAGGTTCATAAGACTGCTGTTATTTCAACTTTAGAAGACCCATCTGAATTATGTAATTATATGCTTCATCAGGCACTAGATAAAGAAGATATTTATGAGTTTGTAGATGATATGGAAAAGCTTAATGGATTAGATATAAATAAGATTCATGAAGTTGCAAATACAGTTTTAAATAATCCAACTATCCATATATTAAAATCTTAATAAAGTGGAGATAATTATGAATATTATTACAAAAATTGAATCACAAAAGAGGAACAAAGATAGGGCTAATATCTATATTGATAATGACTATGCTTTTTCTTTAAGCTGTGAGTTAGTTTATAAAGAAGGACTTAAGGTTAATGAAAAAGTTGATATAGAAAAAATAAAGGATATCGCAAATAAAGATAATTATTTAAAATGTAAAAATACTGCGTTAAGAATAGTGGAAAAAGCATATAAAAGTGAAAAAGAGCTAAAGGATAAACTTATTTTAAAAGGATATGATAATGAATCTATATATAAAACAATGAATTTTTTAAAAGAGTATAATTTCCTAAGTGATAATAATTATGCAAAGATGTATGTTAAGGATAAAAGTAGAATTCAAGGAAAAAAGAAAATTAAGTTTGATTTAATAAAAAAAGGAATAACAGATAATATAATAGAAGAAGAAATATCAAACATAGACAGAGAAGGTGAAAGAGAAGGTGCATATAATTTAGCAATAAAAAAATATAATACAATAGCTAAAAGAGAAGATGATAAATTTAAATTATCACAAAAGTTATATAGATTTTTATTATCAAAAGGATATGATTATGACACAGTTTCATATGTTGTAAAGAAAATTACAAATATGAATAATATTTAAAATATTTTAAAGGAGAGACAATAATGATTGCATATTTACCACAAATTATTGGTGCCTTATTAATTATTTTTTCAATAAAAGATAGTATTAAGGGTTCTCTAGAAGAAGAAAGTGCAAAATACTCCTTAAATAAGTTAATATATTATTTTTCTATATTTATAACATTTTTAATTATGCTCCTAAATTTAGAAAAAATATATTTAGTAATTTTAAAATTTATAAGCAATAATCCTAATTTATATGGCTTAAATAATAATTTATTTAAGGCTTTAATATTAGGAGGGATATTTCTTATCCTTCAATGTATTATTTATTTGATTTTGAAATGGTTAAATGAACCTTTAACTAAAGTATATAACTTTTTATTAAATAAAGGTAAAATAAGAATAGTTTTATTTTCAACAATTTTTGGCTTTGTAAAAGGTTTAATAATTATATTAATAATGTTTATGGGAGTGATAACATATAATTCTACCTTTGGCAGAGGAATGAAAATAAACATTTTTAATGATATAAACGGATATAATACATTAGAAAATATAGTAACTATTAATAAGCCAATTTTATCTTATAATGATTTTAAAGAATATATACCAGCTAATACTAATGTCATTGTTTACTATAATGGTGTAACCTTAGAAGATGGAATAAAATCTTTACCAGAAATAGATGAAAAAGCAAAAGAAATAGTAGAAAATGCTAAAACAGATAGGGAAAAAGCAAAAAGACTATATGCTTGGATTGGTTCTAATATAAAATATGATTTTAGTAAAGCAGAAAAGGCTCTTGGACCTGAAGGGGTAACTAATAGTGGAGCAATAGAAGCGTGGAATACTAGAAGTGGTATATGCTTTGATTATGCATGTCTTTATGTAGCAATGTCTAGGGCTGTTGGGCTTGGAAGTAGAATAATTACTGGAGAGGCTTATGATGGGCAAAATTATGGGCCTCATGCATGGAATCAAGCTTATTTAGAGGATGAAGGAATATGGATTAATGTAGATCCAACTTTCTATTTATCAGGAGATTACTTTGATAATATAGATTTTAATAATGATCATTTAAATGCAGAAATTGCAGGGGAATGGAATTAAAGGAGCCTTATGACCTAAAAAGGTTATAAGGCTTTTTTATTTTTTGTCATAATTAAATTAATTGCCTTTTCACAATCTTTATCAGAGGGGTCTAAAGACCAAGACATATTAAAATAAATCAATGCTTTTTTCATATCATCTTTCATAGCATAGCAATATGCCAGATTAAAAAAATATTTACTTTCCTGTTGACTAGATAAAGCTATTTTTATCATTTCTATTGATTTATCAAAATTTTTTAATTTTATATAACAAACTCCAGAATTGTAATAAGAGCACGCGGTATGTTCATTATTTTCTATAGACATTTTATAAAAATCTATAGCTTTTTCATAATCTTTGAGATTATAATATTTATTGCCTTCGTTAAAGAAACTCATAAATACCTCCAGAAATAATTATCTTTTAATAAAATTATTGACATTTTAGTAAGTTAATATTCAATATATGAAGGCTATATAAATTATGGGTACAAATAGATAGTTTTATAGCAAAAATAAAATTCGACAAAGTTTTTAAAAAATTTCTTTATTTTTTTATGTTTCTTTAATATAATGTATTTATGTTTTTTTGAATGGACTTTATAGATCGGGAGAGATGGTATGTGTAAGAATAAACCTTATATATTAGTATTAGGGGCATCAATAGTAGATATTATAGGCTTTAGTAGAAAAAAATATCAGAAAAGAGATTCAATACCTGGACATATTAAAATATCTTTAGGTGGAGTTTGTAGAAATATTGCTGAAAATTTAGCAAGAGTTAATGTAAATACTGAGTTTATATCTATATTAGGTGGCGATGATCAAGGTAGAAATATATTAGATAACTCTAAAAAAATAGGATATAATATGGAGCATTCTTTAATTTTAGAAAATGAATATACACCTACATATATGGCTATTTTAAATGAAAATGGTGAAATGGAATCAGCTATTGTAGATATGGAATGTTTGAATAAAATGGATACTTCTTTTATAGATTCAAAAGCAAGTGTTATTGAAAATGCTGAGTATGTAATTTTAGATGCAGATAATCCAGAATTATTAGAATACATTTTAACTAAGTTTTATGGAAAAACTAAATTTATTTTGGATCCAGTTTCTGCAACTAAAGCAAAAAGAGTTAGTCATTTAATTAAATATTTTCATACAGTAAAACCAAATAGAATTGAAACTGAAATGCTATGTGGATTTAAAGTTGAAAATAATGAAAGTTTAATTAATGCAGCAAATTATTTTCTATCATTAGGAGTAGAGAATGTCTTTATAAGCTTAGATGAAGATGGAATATATTATAAAAATTATAATGAAGAAGGAAAGATTAAAACTACTTGTGTTGACGTGAAGAATGTTACAGGAGCTGGAGATTCATTCGTAGCTGGTGTAGGATATGGATACATGAATAATCTTTCAATAAGGGATACTGTAAAATATGCTATGGCTATGTCTATAGTAACTATAATGCACGAAGAAACTATAAATCCAAATATGAGTGAAGACTTTGTTAATGAATTTATAAAAGATATGACTTGGATAGAAGGTTAATTACATAATTTAATTTCTTTTACATAAGCTAATTATACAAGCTGGAGGTGAAAGAAGTGAGTAAAAAATCTAAAAATAGTCATAAAAAACATATTAATCATAATCCACAAGTAGAAAGTGTAAAAGCAGCTTTTGGAGAACCAAAAGCAAAAGAACACGATACAAAGGATTTTAAAATTTAATATTATAAAAATAAGCTACCATTAAGGTAGCTTTATATTTTAAAATTTTATTTGAATAGCAGAATATTGACAAAAATAATAATATAGTATAAGATAACCTTACAAAATCATATATTAAAAGCAATGATAAAGAGGAGTAGGGAATACTGCATATAAAGAGAATGAAGGTCACAGGCTGAAAGCCTTCTATATTAAAGTATCCTGAAGGTAGCTTTTGAGCATCTTTACTGAAATAAAGTAGGTAAAGGCGGCTGTTCTTAGTCGTTAATAATTAAAGAGCTTAATATAAAGATTTATATTAAGAAAAAAGGTGGTACCGCGAGTCTTCGTCCTTTTGTGATGAAGGCTCTTTTTGTTATTTAAAAAGATATTTATAATAGGTTAATAGCCATATTATTTTAAATATTATATTTCTATTATTAGCTAATTAGATAAAGGAGGAAAATATATGTCAGAAAAGAAGAACTTAGCTACAACATATAACCCAAAAGAGTTTGAAGAAAGAATCTATAAAAATTGGGAAGAAAATAAGTATTTTACACCAGTAATTGATAAAAATAAGAAGCCATTTTCAATAGTTATGCCACCACCAAATATAACTGGAAAGCTTCACTTAGGTCATGCACTTGATAATACACTTCAAGATATGCTTATAAGATTTAAGAGAATGCAAGGATATTGCACTTTATGGCTACCAGGACAAGACCATGCTTCAATTGCAACTGAAGTTAAGGTTGAAAATGAACTTTTAAAAGAAGGCTTAGTTAAAAAAGAAATGGGAAGAGAAGCATTTCTTGAGAAAGTTTGGGAATGGGCAGATGAATATAGAGGAACTATAAGAACTCAGCTTAAGAAAATGGGAGTTTCTTGTGATTTTTCAAGAGAAGCCTTTACTATGGATGAAAATTTAAATAAAGCAGTTAGAACTGTTTTTGTTAAGTTATATAATGAAGGCTTAATTTATCAAGGAAATAGAATAACTAACTGGTGTCCAAAGTGTTCAACAGCACTTTCAGATGCAGAAATAGAATATGAAGAACAAGAAGGATTCTTCTGGCATATAAATTATCCATTAGCTGATGGTAGTGGATATTTAGAAATAGCAACTACAAGACCTGAAACTTTACTTGGTGATACTGCTGTTGCTGTAAATCCAAATGATGATAGATTTAAACATTTAGTAGGAAAAACAATAAAATTACCATTAACGGATAGGGAAATACCTATAGTTGCAGATAATTATGTTGATATTGAATTTGGAACAGGTGCTGTTAAGATTACCCCTGCTCACGATCCTAATGACTTCCAAGTAGGACTTAGACATAACTTACCTCAAATTAGAGTTATGGATGACCATGGAGTTATTAATGAGTTAGGTGGAAAATACCAAGGCTTAGATAGATATGAAGCAAGAAAGCAAATGGTTAAAGATTTAGAAAACTTAGGATTATTAGTTAAAGTTAAACCTCATACTCATAATGTAGGTACTCATGATAGATGTGGAACTGTTATAGAACCTATTATATCAAAGCAATGGTATGTTAAGATGGAATCTTTAGCAAAACCAGCAATAGAAGTTGTAAAGAATAATGAAACTAAATTCGTTCCAGAAAGATTTGATAAAATATACTTCAACTGGATGGAAAATATTCAAGATTGGTGCATATCAAGACAATTATGGTGGGGACATAGAATTCCTGTTTGGTACTGTGATGATTGTAGAGAAATGATAGTTGAAATTGATGCTCCAGCTGCTTGTCTAAAATGTGGATCAAATCACTTACATCAAGATGAAGATGTATTAGATACTTGGTTCTCATCAGCATTATGGCCTTTCTCAACTTTAGGATGGCCAAATAAAACAGAGGATTTAGAATATTTCTATCCAACAAATGTTTTAGTTACTGGATATGATATTATTTTCTTCTGGGTTGCAAGAATGATATTCTCAGGATTACACAACATGGATAAAACTCCTTTTGACACTGTATTAATCCACGGAATTATTAGAGATTCTCAAGGAAGAAAAATGAGTAAATCATTAGGAAATGGTGTAGATCCATTAGAAGTTATAGATGAATATGGCGCTGATGCTTTAAGATTTATGCTAGTTACAGGTAACTCTCCAGGAAATGATATAAGATATATTCCAGAAAGAGTTGAAGCAGCTAGAAACTTTGCAAATAAAATGTGGAATGCATCTAGATTTGTTATGATGAATTTAGATAATGAAATAATGAAGAAATATGCAGATTGTAAAGAGTATAGTTTAGCTGATAATTGGATTCTTTCAAGAATGAATACTTTAGTTAGTGAAGTTACTGAAAACATGGAAAAATATGAATTAGGAATTGCTCTTCAAAAAGTATATGATTTTATGTGGACTGAGTTCTGTGATTGGTATATAGAATTAGTTAAGGGTGTATTATATGGTGAAGATGAAAAAGCAAAAGGAATAGTTTATAATGTTTTAAATGAAGTACTACAAACTGGACTTAAGTTATTACATCCTGTAATGCCATTTATAACTGAAGAAATATATACTACTTTAACAGATGGTGAATCAATAGTTACTTCAAATTGGCCAGAATATAATGAAGCCTTAAGAAATGATAAGGCAGAAAAAGATATGGACTTTATAATTGAAGCAATTAAAGGATTAAGAAATGTTAGAGCAGAAATGAATGTTCCACCATCAAGAAAGGCTAAGGTTATAGCTCATACTACAAATGAAGCAAAAGAAGCCTTTACATTAGGAGTTAACTATATTGAAAAATTAGCTTCTGCTTCAGAAGTAGTATTTATTGATAATAAAAATGAAGTTCCTGAAAATGCAGTATCTTTAGTTGTTAAAGGTGGAGAATTATTTATGCCTTTACTAGACTTAGTAGATAAGGAAAAGGAACTTGAAAGATTAAATAAAGAAAAGAAGAAATTAGAAGGCGAAGTTGAAAGAATAGATAAAAAGCTTTCTAATCAAGGTTTCGTATCTAAAGCACCACAAGCTGTAATAGATGGCGAAAAAGAAAAGAGAGAAAAGTATCAAGAAATGCTAAATGCAGTTTTAGTTAGAATAGAAGCGCTTAGTTAAGAATGAAGAATTAAGAATGAAAAATTAAAAATTAATGAAGTAATTTGTACCAAATTACTGAGATTAGATTTATTAAAAAAACTCCCAATAGACTTGATATTCTCAAGTTTATTAGAGAGTTTTTTATTATGAAAATAGCTATAAAAACAATAAATTTTAATAGACAACTTTTTAATATTAAAATATCTGTAATATAGTATTGGCCAATGAGCTAGTAGGATCTTCATTAATTACTTCTTCAGCTATTTTTATAGCATCATATTGCTTTAGATAACTAGTTGGCAATGTAGAGAATATAAGAATCCATTCTTTATATTTAATATTATCATCATATTTTAAAGCTCTTTTTATATGATTAAAAGCTAAAGACTCATAGGATAAAGGCGTTAGAACTATAAAGATATAATAAGACATTAGATAGTGGGCATATGCTAAATCTTTATTATTATTTGTATCTTCAAAATAGTAAATCTTATTTATAAGCCAAAAATAGAAATTGTTTTTTAAATAATAATCACAATTTTTTAGTTCTATTAATTTTTCTTCATTTATTTCAAAAATAGATATATTGTCTAAATTTAAATTTAATACTTCTTTTAAATCATTCATAATTATCTCCTTTGTATTTTTTTGATAATATAAGTATATATGTTGACAAAGAATTTTAAAAGTGATAAAAATAGGTTAATTAATACTACATATCAAGAGAGTAGGTTGAATATGACAGGATGGATAATATATAATGGAACATTAAATGTACCAAAGATAAAAGAACTAGTAGATACTCTAGTTGAGGAAGGAAAGAAATTAAATATAAAGTTAGAAGCTGTTAAAAATACTGAAATAATTCCTATGTATTCAAATGAAGGAAAAGCAGAATTAGTGTATCTAAATAAATTAGAAGAACCAGAGTTTATAATTTTTTGGGATAAAGATGTACTACTTGCTAGTCATTTAGAGAAAATGGGTTATAAAGTTTTTAATTCAAGTAAAGCAATAAAGTATTGTGATCATAAAGGACTAATGCATTTAGTTCTATCAAATAATAATATAAAAATGCCAAGAACTATTTTATCTCCTATGATATTTGATTATTCATTAAATAGTGAAGATTACTTAATAAAATGCTATGAGACTTTAGGTGAAAGTGTAATAATAAAAGAGTCCATGGGATCTTTTGGAATGCAAGTTTACTTAATAAATAATAGGGAAGAATTTATTAATAAGGTTACTGAATTAAATAAGAATAATATTGATTTTATAATTCAGGAGAATATTAAAAGTAGTTTTGGAAGAGATATAAGAGTTAATATAATTGGGAATAAAGTAATAGGGGCTATGCTTAGAGAGTCTAATAGCGATTTTAGGGCTAATATTTCACAAGGTGGCAAGGGGAGATTAATAGAGCTTACTAAATCACAAGAAGAAATAGCACTAAAAGCACATAAAGTTCTAGGATTAGATTTTTCAGGTGTTGATTTATTATTTGGAGAAAATAACGAGCCTTTATTATGTGAAGTAAATTCAAACTTAAATTTTTTAAGTTTTGAAAAGATTTGGGGAAAAAGTTTTGGTAAAAAAATATTACAATATATATTAGGGGAAATCTTATGATAGATGGTTTAGTTATTTATGATGAAAAAGATGTAGACAGAAATAAAAGTTATATTAATTGGTTAATAGAAGAAGGAAAGAATAAAGATATTAATATAAATCTTATGTTAGATAAGGATATAGATAAATTAAGAAGTAAATATGAATTTGCAATAAATAGATCTAGAAACTTTAATGTAACTTATAAGTTGGAAGAAAGTGGAATTAGGGTTTTTAATGAATATAAGTTTTGTATATTAGGAAATGATAAATTAATTGCCTATGATTATATTGAAAGCTTAGGAATAAAATATCCTAAGGTATACAGTAGCTTAGAGGATTTTGAAAAAGATAAAAAAATTATAGAAAAACCTAAAAATGGTCATGGTGGAGCTAATATAAGAATATTAGAAGATTTTAATAGTTTAAATTTTAGCAAAAATGTCTATCAAGAGTATATAGATGATTATGTTGGAGATATAAGATTTTACATAATAAATAACAATATTGAACATGCAGTAATAAGAATTCCCAAGAAGGATAGTTTAGTTTCAAACTTTACAAAAGGTGGGGATGTAGAAGTTTATAATTATTCTATTAAAGAAAAAGAAATTATAAATAAGATTTTAAAAAATATAAATATAGATTTTGGTGGAATAGACTTTCTATTATTAAAAAATGGAGAAATATTATTTAATGAATTTGAAGATGCTGTTGGAAGTAGGATGTTAAGCTACTTAGGTATAAATGATACTATGGAGAAGTTTTTAAATCATATAGTTAATGAAATTAAAGGGATGGAGTAAAAATGAAGGATGTAGATACATTAAAATATTTAGAAGAATTAAGAGTACTTGGATCAAATTATGGTCTAGAACGTACAGAAAGATTATTAGAACTATTAGGAAATCCACATAATAGTTTAAAGTTGATACATATTGCAGGTACTAATGGTAAAGGTTCAACATCTGCAATTTTAGGTAGTATACTAATAGAGCATGGATATAAAGTTGGTTTTTTTAATTCTCCACATTTAGAGGAAGTTGAAGAAACTATAAGAATAAATGATGAAAATATAAAAGAAGAAGACTTTATAGATTTAATAAATGAAATAAAACCTTTTGTTAATCAGGTAGTTGAAGAAGGGTTTAATCATCCAACTGAATTTGAAGTTTTAACTTGTATTATGTTTCTATATTTATATAGGCAAAATGTTGATTTTGGAGTTATAGAAGTTGGACTTGGAGGTAGATTAGATTCTACTAATGTATTAACTCCAATTTTATCTGTAATCACATCAATAAGCTTAGACCATACCAATATTTTAGGAGATACTATTGAAGAAATTACAAGGGAAAAGTCAGGTATTATTAAGAAGCTTATTCCTATTGTAACATGTATACAAAAAGATGGAGCAATGAAGGTGATTACTGAAAAAGCTATTAAGATGAATTCTAACTTAATAATAGTTAATCCTAATAATTATAATTTCCTAAAAATAGATAAAAATAATACAATAAGTCAAAAAATTTTAGTCAATTATAAAGGTAAAGATGAATTATTAAATTTATCCTTACTAGGAAAGCATCAAATTATTAATCTATCTCTTGCTATAGAAGCTGTAAAAGAGTTAGAAAACTTAAATTATATTGATTTAGATATTAATAAAATTAAATTAGCTGTTCAAAAAGTAAAATGGAAGGGTAGACTAGAAATATTAAGTAAAAATCCTTATATAGTGATTGATGGTGCACATAATGTAGCTGGAATTCAATTTTTAAAAAGAAATATAGAGGAATACTTCGCTTATAAAAACTTATATTTAATTATTGGAATACTTGCTGATAAGGAAGTAGAAAAAATAGTAGAAATAATTAGTCCTTTAGCTAAAGAAGTTTATACAGTAACTTCTAATTCTATTAGAGCAAAAAGTTCAGAAGATTTAAAAGTAATAGTAAAGAACTATAATAAAAATTGTTTATCCTTTGAGGATTATGAAGAGGCAGCTAGAGTTGCAATAGAAAAAGCAGGTAAAGAAGATTTAATTTTAGCAGCTGGATCATTGTATATGATTGGACAAATGAGAGATATATTTAATAGGCTAAATAAGTATAAAATATAGTTAATATAGAGTGTTTTTATATATACTCTTTTTAAAATAATAATATAAGTATATAATAGTATAGGATTATAAAAAGTTTTTATAAATATAAATTAAGGAGGCTTTTAAAATGTCAAAGCATTTACACATAATGGCTAGTGAAGGAGCAATAGCAGAAACAGTATTATTACCAGGAGATCCACTAAGAGCAAAATTTATTGCTGAAACTTACTTAGAAAATCCTGTTTGCTACAATACAGTTAGAGGAATGTATGGTTATACTGGTACATATAAGGGAAAAAAAATATCAGTACAAGGAACAGGAATGGGATTACCATCACATTCGATTTATGTAAATGAATTAATAAGATTCTATGGGGCAAAAAGACTTATAAGAATTGGATCAGCAGGTTCAATAAATGATAATGTTAATGTTAGAGATATAGTTTTAGCTCAAAGTGCATCTACTAATTCAGGAATAAATAAAAGAAGATTCCTTGGAATGGATTATGCTCCTACAGCAAACTTTGATCTTTTATTAGAAGCATATAATAAAGGAAAAGAAAAAGGTTTAAATATAAAGGTTGGTAATATATTATCTTCAGATTTATTCTACGATGATACAAATGTAGGTGGAGCAAAGCTTTGGGCAGAATATGGATGCTTGGCTATAGAAATGGAGTCAGCAGAACTATATACCCTTGCTGCAAAGTATGGAGTAGAAGCATTATCAATTCTTACTATATCTGATCATGTATTTAAAGGAATAGAAACTACACCAGAAGAAAGACAAGAAAGCTTTACAGATATGATGGAAATTGCTTTAGAGCTTGCAAAATAAAAAAAGATTAAAATGAAAACTCCTACGGGAGTTTTTTCTATAATTATTCATTTTTAATTATTAATTATTCATTGTGCGAAGCACACTAAGGGGTGTATTATGATAGATTTAACTTTACTTGGATGTGGTGGTGGAATGCCTATGCCTAATAGACATTTATCATCTCTTTTTATTAATGTTAAAGGAAGAAAGATATTAATAGATGTGGGAGAAGGAACACAAGTTGCAATAAGAAAAAATAAGCTAGGATTTAAAGATATAGATATAATATTAATAACTCATGCTCATGGAGATCATATTGTTGGATTGCCTGGACTTCTTTCTACAATAGGGAATAGTGGAAGAGAAAATCCGTTGACTATTATCGGTCCAATGGGAATAATTGATGTAATAAAGGGACTAAGTGTTTTATTTAAATATTTGCCTTATGAACTAAAAATAATAGAGAATCCAAGAAAGTTGGAGTTTATTTTTAATAAGGATTTAATAGACTTAAGTAGTAAGGATAAATGTGACTTTATTCTAAATACTGAGGAGCTTGATCATTCTGCTCCTTGTTTAGGTTATAGTTTATATTTTAAAAGAAGAAGAAAATTCAATTTAGAAAAAGCTATAGAAATGAATGTCCCAAAGGAATTATGGAGTAAGTTGCAAAAAGAAGAAATGGTTGAATTTAATGGATTACTCTATGATAGTTCTATGGTTTTAGGCGATGAAAGAAGAGGAATAAAGTTAAGCTATATTACAGATACAAGGCCAATAGATAAAATTATAGAATTAATAAAAAGTAGTGATTTATTTATATGCGAAGGAACTTATGGTAGTGATGATGATATAAATAAAGCTATTAAAAATAAGCATATGACCTTTAGAGAAGCAGCAACCTTAGCCGATTTAGGAAAAGTCAATGAATTATTACTTACTCACTTTAGCCCTGCAATGAACGAACCTAAAGATTTTATAGAAAATGCAAAATCTATATTTGAAAACACTATAATAGGGGATGATGGAATGATAAAAGCCTTAAAGTTTATAAATTAAACTTTAAGGCTTTAAATTTAATTGCTATAAGAAGTATCTTCTATTTCTTCTAATTGAAATTAAGAAAGCCATATCATATTTCTTACAACTGAGATTAATGCAAAAACACCACTTATGCTTTTCATTTTATTTATATTTAAAAAGTGATATAATGGAAGAATCAGGAGGGACGAGATTATGAATAAACAGAATAAAGTTAAATTTAGTTTGGCATTATCAATTTTTATGTTGTTAGCATTTGTGGGATGTAGCCCAAAAGAAGAGGCTAATGATAATGCAAATATAGTGAAAAAGGAAATTTCTTTTGTTGCACCTAGTGGAGTACCAGCTACAGCTATTTCTAAGATGATAAAAGAAAATGTTCAAATAGATGATAATTATAATATTAATTATTCTATTGAAAATACATCTGATACTTTAGCTACAGCAGTTATGAAGGGAGAACCTGACATAGCAATAGTTCCATCTAATTTAGCTCTTCAAGCGTATAATAAGGGATTAGGATATAAGTTAGTAGGAACAACAGGACTAGGAGCCTTATATTTAGTATCAACTGAAGGAGAAATAAACTTTGAAGATCTAAGTGGAAAAGAAGTATTTAATATTGGAAGTGGATTAACACCAGATATAGTATTTAAGGCTCTATTAAATGAAAGTGGAATTAAAGATGTTACATTAAGTTACGTTGGTGGGGCAACTGAATTAGCACCATATATATTAGGGGGAAAAGCAAATTATGCAGTAGTTCCAGAGCCGGTATTAACTACTATATTAACTAAAAATCCTGATATTAAGGTAATTGCTAGTTTAAATGATTTATGGAAAGATAAATTTAATAGTGATACTGGTTTTCCGCAATCAAGTCTAATAGTAAAAGAAGAGTTAATTAATGAAAATAAAGACTTTATAAATAAGTTAACAGAGGAAATAGAAGCTTCTATAAACTGGGTAAATGAAAATAACAAAGATGCGGCAACATATTCAATAGAAAATGGTTCACAAGTAGAAGAAGCAATATTAGAAAAGTCAATATCTAACAGCAATATAACATTTATAAAAGCGAAAGATAATGAAGAAGATTATATGGCTTACTTTCAGGTTTTAGAAAGTGAAAATGCTAAATCTATAGGAGACAAGTTACCAGATGAAAACTTCTTCTATGAAGAATAAAAAACTTATATGTATATCATTAATATTAATAATTCTTATTTGGATTATTATATCCAATATAATAAATAACTCTATATATTTACCTAAGGTAAGTGAAGTAATTAAGGAAATTAGTAATATTGCAAAAGAAAAAGGATTTATTCAAAATATAATATATTCTTTGATAAGAGGAGCTCTTAGCTTTATAGTTGCTTTAATAATTGCAGTTATATTGGGTATTATCTCAAGCTTTAACAAAGTATTTTATAACTTCTTTTATCCAATTAATGCAATATTAAAATCTATACCTAATATTGCATTTATACTTATAGCATTAATTTGGCTAAATAAAAACTATGCACCATATTTAATTGGAATTGTTATAGCTTTTCCAATATTATATGAAAGTACATTGAACTCTATTTTGAATTCTAATGAAGACTTACTTGAAATGCTTAATTCTTTTAATATTAATTTTATTGATAGACTTTTGAATTTACATATTCAGTCTATTATAATTAATATTTCACAAATTGCAACCTCAACATTTTCATTAGTATTTAAAGTTGTAATTGCAGGAGAAGTTTTTGGACAGCCAACCTTTGGTATAGGAACAGCAATACAGGGAGAAAAAATTAATTTTAATACAGCAGGAATATTTGCATGGATTATTATTGTTTCAATTTTATGTTTTATAACTGATAAAGTAATTATGAGTTTTATAAACAAGCTTTTAAAAGGTGGTAGATATTTAATTGATTAAGTTTACTAATATAAATTTATCCTTTGGTGAGAGAATACTGTATAAAGATTTTTCTATTTCATTTATTGAAAACTCTATAAATTTTATAATGGGGGAATCAGGAATAGGGAAAACAACATTAATAAAGTATTTAAAGGATGAACTTTTAACAAAAGGAAATAAAATAAGTATTACATTTCAAGAAAGTAGATTAATTCCTTGGAAGAATGTATATAAAAACTTAGAATTAGTTATAAAAGATAAATATAGTAAAGATGAAAGAAGAAAAATAATTAAAGAAATATTAAATAATATGAATTTAAAAGGTATAGAGAGTCTTTTTCCACATGAACTTAGTGGAGGAATGAAACAAAGAGTTAGCATTGCTAGAGCAATATTATCTGATGGAGATATATTTATTATGGATGAGCCTTTTAAGGGTCTAGATAAGGATAATAAAGAAAGAATTATAAATTTTTTGAAAGATTATTTTAAGGAAAAGCAAAAAACAGTAATAATAATTAGTCATGATATTAATGAAGTAAAGGAATTTGTTAATAGATATATTTTGCTTAAGGGTGAGCCTGTTGTGCAAGAGATGTTATATATATAGAAGAGGTTAAATTAACCTCTTTTTTGTATTTAGAAAACCACTAATCTAATTTTGTTAATAAAATAACAAAAAAATATTTTAATTGTGATTATTATCACAGTTTATGTTTTTTATAAATGTTAAAATATAATCAATATAAATTAATTTCTAAAATTAGAAGTGGAGATGTAAATTATATGAAAAAAATTCAATCAACTTGTAACTTATGTGCTTTAGCATGTAACATAGATTTTTATGTTGAAAGTGGTGAAATAAAAAAGGTTTCCCCTACTAAAGATTATCCTGTTAATAAAGGATTTTGTTGTATAAAGGGATTAAATTTAGATAAGCAACAAACTAAAATAAAGGCAAGAAAATCTCCATTATTAAGAGATGAAAATGGAGATATGAAGGAAGTATCTTGGGAAGAAGGAATCAAGGTATTTGCTGGAAAAATGACAGATATCCAAAAAAAATATGGAAAAGAAAGTGTTGCCTATATTAGTACAGGTCAAATGACTACTGAGGAAATGGCTTTACTAGGTCATGTTGGTAGAAATTATATGGGAATGCATGGAGATGGAAATACAAGATTATGTATGGCTACATCTGTAGTAGCTCATAAGCAAAGCTTCGGATTTGATGCTCCTCCATATACTCTAAATGATGCTGAGCTTTCAGATACAATTTTCTTAATAGGAGCGAACCCTGTTATTGCTCATCCGGTTTTCTGGGGAAGAATAAGAAAGAATAAGGATGCTAAGATAATTACAATAGATCCAAGAAAATCAGAAACAGCTGTAAATTCAAACTTATGGATTGATATTAAGCCAAAAGCTGATTTAATTTTAATGTATACATTAGCCAATACATTGATTCAAAAGAATTGGATTGATAAAAATTATATTGAAGAACATACAGAGGGATTCGAAGAATTTAAGGCACATGTTTCTAAATTTACTTTAGAAGATGTTGAAGAAAAAACAGGAATTTCTAAAGAAAGGGTTCTTGAATTAGCAGAAATAATACATAATGGTAAAAGAGTGTCTTTCTGGTGGACAATGGGTGTAAACCAAGGTTATGAGGCAGTAAGAACAGCTCAATCTATCATAAACTTAGCTTTAATTACTGGAAATATAGGAAGACCAGGAACAGGAGCTAACTCATTAACAGGACAATGTAATGCAATGGGATCAAGAGCATTTAGTAATACGGCTGGACTTTATGGCGGTGGAGATTTTGATAACCCTGTAAGAAGAAAAGCTGTTTCAGAAGCTTTAGGTGTTAAAGAAGAAGATCTTGTTACTAAGCCAACATTACCATATAACGTAATAATAGAAAAAGCTATTGCTGGCGAAATTAAAGGTTTATGGGTAGTTTGTACAAATCCAAGACATTCATTTGTTAACAATGAAGAATTTGTTAAGGCTGCTAAAAACTTAGATTTCTTAGTAGTTCAAGATATATATGAAGATACAGATACAGCTAAGCTTTGTGATTTATACTTACCTTCAGTTCCAGCTATTAAAAAAGAGGGGGTACTTATAAATACTGAACGTAGATTATCAAAGGTTAACCCTGTTATACCTAAAGAAGAAGGCGAACTTACTGATTACGAAATATTCTTCAAAATAGGTGAAAAGGTAGGTATGGGAAGCCTATTAGATAATTGGAAGACTCCAAGAGATGCTTTCGAATTATTAAAGAAATGTTCTAAAGGAATGCCTTGTGACATTACTGGTGTTACTTATGAGATGTTAGAAGGAGAAAATATGAGCGGCTCTAGAGGTGTTCAATGGCCATTTAGAGAGGGACAAGTATTAGAAGAAGATGAAAGAAGATTATATGAAGATGGAAACTACTATACACCTTCAAAGAAGGCTAAGATTTTATTTGAAGATATAGCAGAAAATCCAAATAAGACATCAGAAGACTTCCCTTATATACTTAACACTGGAAGAGGAACTGTTGGTCAATGGCATACTCGAGTTAGATCAAGAGAAATAGAACATAATAAGATTTATAGTAAAGTATCTTATGTTTTAATGAATCCAGAATTAGCAAAAGAATTAAATATTGAAGAAAACGAAAGAGTAAATATTACTTCTCAAAATGGAAATACTAGCGAATTTAATGTTGTATATTCAGAAAATGTAAAGAAAGATCATATATATGCACCTATGCATTATATTGAAACAAATTCACTTACTCCTTCAGTTTATGATCCTTATTCAAAGGAACCATCTTTTAAAACTGTTGCAGTAAATATTTCTAAGAAGTAGGAGATTTAAAGATGAAAAGAATTAAAATTGATAGATCTAAATGTGTTGGTTGTTTAACATGCACAACTGCCTGTATAGTTTCACATAATTCGGAGGATACAAGAAGTAGAATAACTATAGATAGTAATGGGAAATATGCTCCGATTTTTTGCAGACATTGTGATAGACCTGAATGTGTTTATACTTGTATGAGTGGAGCAATGAGCAAGGATAAAAATACGGGTTTAGTAACTTATGATAAAAATCGTTGTGCAAGCTGTTATATGTGTATCATGGCATGTCCTTATGGAGTTTTAAAAGCAGATAGTAGAACTCAGATGGAAATAATGAAGTGTGATGGCTGTAAAGATGCAGGCACTCCACAATGTGTAGAAAAATGTCCAATGGCAGCTATTACATTAGAGGAGGTATCTAATTAATGAGATATGTAGTTATAGGAGCATCTGCAGCTGGAATTAGCGGTGCAAAAACTTTAAGAGAATTAGATAAGGATGCTGAAATAATATTAATTTCTAAAGATACTGAAGTATATTCAAGATGTATTTTACATCATTATATATCTAATCATAGAAATATTGAAAAATTAAATTTTACATCTAAAAATTTCTTTGAAGAATATAATATAAACTGGATTAAAGGTGTAGAAGTTGTAGCTTTAAAGGATGAAGAAAAAACATTAAATCTTTCAAATGGTGAAACTGTTAAATATGACAAGTTAATGATTTGTAGTGGTGCTTCTGCTTTTATTCCTCCAGTTGAAGGATTAAGAGAAGGTAAAAATGTAGTAGGTCTTAGAAATTTAGATGATGCAATTTTAATAAAAGAAGAAGCTTCTAAGGTTAAAAATGTTGTTGTTTTAGGGGCTGGACTTGTTGGAATAGATGCTGTAAGTGGACTTATAGATACAGGGGTAAATATTTCTTTAGTAGAAATGGGAGATAAAGTCCTTCCTATTCAATTAGATAAATATGCTTCTTCAGTATATGAAAATAAATTTTCAGAGCAAGGTGTTAACTTGAAGCTAGGAGTAAGAGCAGAAAAGTTAATACTTGATGAAGAAAAAAATCCTAAGGCTTTATTATTAAACACAGGAGAAGAAATACCATGTGAATTAGTAATAGTTGCAACTGGTGTTAGATCTAATATTGGATTCTTAGCTGATAGCAATGTTGAATGTGATAGATTTGGTTTAATAATTGATGAAAAGGGAAAAACTAATATTAAAGATATATATGGAGCTGGCGATGTTACTGGTAGAAATCCAATATGGCCAACTGCAGTAAAAGAAGGTATAATAGCAGCTCATAATATGCTAGATAAAGAAATGATAATGACAGATTTCTTTGGTAGCAAAAATACAATGAACTTTGTTGGAATTGCAACTATGTCATTAGGAGATGTAGAACCAAAGGATGAAACGTATAAAGTTGAAATAAGCATTGAAGAAGGTAATTACAAGAAGATAATTCATAAAGATGGTAAAATATACGGTGCTATAATTCAAGGAGATTTATCTTATGCAGGTGTACTAACACAATTAATAAAAGAAAAGATTGATATATCAAAAGTAACTAAAAATATTTTTGATATAGATTATGCAGATTTCTTTAATTTAGAAAAGAATTTTGAATTTAGTTATAAATAGAATGTTTATATGGAAATTAGGAATACTAATTTCCATATAAATTTATTTTTATTAATTAGGTAGGTAAATATATATACTTGAAATTTTATATTTATTACTTTTTAATTGTTAAAATGATAAAAATTATTATAATAAGTATAGAAGATATATTTATATAAAATAGTTTTAATAATTTAAGCTAAAGGATGAAGTATTATGGCGAAAGTTATAAATATAGTTGGAGATAAATCTAATGTAGGAAAAACCTTTGTTATGGAAGGTCTAATAAAAGAATTAATATATAGAGGTCTTAGTGTTGCCACAATTAAACATGATATTCATGGCTTTGATATTGATAAGAAAGGCAAGGATACATATAAGCATAGAGAAGCAGGATCTGAAACAGTAATAATTTCTTCGCCTAAAAGATTTGCCATGATTAAAGAAGTTAAAGAGGAAGTGGATTTAGAAAGTCTTATTAATTTAGCTAAGGATAAAGATATAGTTTTAGTAGAAGGATATAAAAATAGTAGCCTGAGAAAAATAGAAGTATATAGAAAAGATTTTAGCAAGGAGATAATATCATCAAAGGAAAATTTAATAGCAATTGCTAGTGATGATGAATTGGAACTTGAAGATATTTTAGTAATAAAAAAAGATGATTTTAAAAAATTAGTAGATTTAGTTTTAAAAGAAAAAGAATATAATACTTAAAAATTAATTATCAATAAAATTTTCTAGAGTATAAGATTCCTAAGGAGCTTCTATGGTTCTTATACCTGAATTTTAAATTCACAGGGTACATATCTGAAAAGATAGTATCTCCACGTTTTGGGAAGGAAAATAAGTTGATTTAAATAGTAGCCTAAGAAATATTTTTATGGAAAATGTTATCTTAAGCTGAATTTTAATGCTATATTTATAGTTATTAAGTATATTTAAATTTAGGCTTATTATTCGCAAAATGAATAATAAGCCTTTTATTATTTAAGTATTTTTATAGGAGGCATATATGAGATCCTTTATTTCATTAGAAGAAGCTATAGATATATTAAATGAAAAAGTAAACAATTTAGATGATAAAGAAGTTACCTTATTTAATGGGTTAAAAAAAGTATTAAGTGAAGATGTATACTCTAAAATAAATAACCCACCTTTCAATAAATCTGCCATGGATGGGTATGCATTAAAAGTAGAAGATTCTTTTATTAATAATAAGGTAAAAGTAATAGATAAGGTATATGCAGGTGGAGTTTGTAAAAGTTTTGTAACAGAAAATACAGCAGTTAAAATAATGACAGGAGCTCCAATACCAAATGGTGCAAATGCTGTTATAAAGCAAGAAAATGTTATTCTAGAAGGAAATAATATAGTAATTAAAAGCAATATAAAAGAAAATGAAAATATATGTATTGAAGGAGAAGATATATCTAAAGGTGATTTACTAATAAGTAAAAATAAAAAACTTGATTATGCAGATATAGGGATTTTAGCTAGCTCAGGTATTAATAAAATAAAGGTTTTTAGAAAACCTAAAATAGCATTTATTAGTACTGGAGATGAAGTTATGGATGTAGGGGATAAACTATTAGATGGTAAAATATATAATAGTAATAAATACTCGATTATATCAAGGATTTTAGAGCTTGGATATGATATTAATAAAATTCTTCATGTAAAGGATGACTATAAGGAAATAGGTACTGTAATAGAAGAAATATCTAAAGAAGTAGATTTAATAATTACAACAGGTGGAGTATCTGTAGGAGAAAAGGATTTGCTAAAAGATGCTATTGATGTTACAAGTGGAGAAAAATTATTTTGGAAAATAATGATTAAACCTGGTTCAGCAGTTTTGTGTAGTAAGGTTAATGAAGCTATTGTTATTAGTTTATCGGGAAATCCAACAGCTGCATTAACTACATTTGAACTTTTAGCAAGAACTACTCTTGAAAAGCTGTCTGGATATAAGGAAATAAAAATTAATAGTGAAAAGGCTATATTAGCAGAAGGAAATATTAAAAAATCTTCTAAGAGAAGGTTTATTAGAGGATATTTTGAAATAAAAGATTGCAAACAATATGTTTGTATAACTCAAAAAAAATCGGGTAATGGAATACTTAGTTCAACAATAAATTCAAATTGTATAATAGAAGTTAGAGCTAATAATGAAGAAATACAAACTGGAGATTTAGTAAATATTATAAAACTTTAGGAGATAAAAATGATTAAAAAGACTTTAGCTATCTTAGCTGGTGGAAAAAGCAGTAGAATGAATTATAACAATAAGGCATTATTACTTTATAAAGAAAAAACCTTTATAGAAAATATAATAAATGCAGGAAATGAATTTAACGAAATAATAATTATAGCAAATAAAATAGAAGATTATAAAAACTTAAATTTAAAAGTTTATCATGATATATATATTGGTAATGGACCTTTATCTGGAATTCATTCGGCCTTAAAGAACTCAAAAAATCATAAGGTTCTTTGTATAGCTTGTGATATGCCCCTAATATCTAAGAAAACTTTAGATATCATCGGTGAGGTTGATGGTGATTATGAAGTTTTAGTTCCAAATGTTGATAATAGACTTCAGCCAATGTGTGCTATATATTCTAAAAGCTTAATTCCTAAGATTGAAAAGGCTCTGCTTAATGGTGAAAATAAGCTTCAAAAGTTCATTTTGTCTACAAAGTATAAAGTTTTAGAAAATAATTTATGTATAAAAGATTTTTCAAATATAAATACAGAAAAAGAATATGAATTACTGGAGGGGATTTAATTGTATACGGTTGGAATAATAACAAGTAGTGATAAGGGATATGCAGGAGAACGTGAAGATAAAAGTGGAGAGGTTATTAAAAAAATAGTAGAAGAAGTAGGTTTTGAAGTAAAAAGACAGGTTATTTTACCAGATGAAAAAGAAATGTTAAAAAAAGAATTTGTTTATATGAGTGATGAATTAAATTTAAATTTAATTTTAAGTACAGGGGGAACTGGTTTTTCAAAAAGAGATGTTACTCCAGAAGCTACTAAAGAGATAATTGAAAGAGAAGCACCTGGAATATGCGAAGCTATAAGAATGCTTAGCATGCAAATTACTAAAAGAGCAATGTTATCTAGAGCAGTATCTGGAATTAGAGGTAATACATTAATAGTTAATTTACCAGGAAGCCCTAAAGCTTGTGAAGAAGCTTTAGACTTTGTATTAGGAGAATTAAAACATGGTATTGGTATTTTATTAGGTGAACAAAAGGAATGTGCAAGAAAATAATTATATAGTAGGAGATGTTTTATATGAAGATGATAAGTGTATATGACTCAGTGGGATGCATTTTATCACATGATGTTACTCAAATTATACCTGGAGAATTTAAAGGTAGATTATTTAAAAAGGGTCACATAATAAAGGAAGAGGATATAGAGAAGCTTTTATCTATAGGAAAAGAGCATATTTATGTATGGGAAGCAAAAGAAGGGGAATTACATGAAAATGATGCTGCTATTAGATTAGCAAATCTTGTACTTGGTGAAGGTGTTAGTAAATCAGAGGAAATTAAAGAAGGCAAGGTAGACTTTTTTGCAGATAGAGATGGAGTATTAAAAATAAATAAGGATGAGCTACTTAAATTAAATTCTTTAGGTGAAATTATAGTATCTACATTACATAATAATACTCCTATTAGAAAAGGTGAAAAGATAGGTGCTACTAGAGTTATTCCATTGATAATAGAAGAAGATAAGATTATTAAAGCAGAAGAGCTTATACGAGATAAGATTATTTATATTCAGGAAATAAGACATAAAAAATGTTTACTCATAACTACAGGAAATGAAGTATATAGTGGTAGAATTAAAGATGCTTTTTTACCTGTAATTAAGTCTAAGCTTGGATATTATGGAAGTGAAGTTATTCGACAAGTAATTTTACCAGATTCTAAGGAAAGAATTATAGAAGAAATAAAAAAAGGATTTGATGAAAAAGTTGATATGATAATTTGTACTGGAGGAATGTCAGTAGATCCTGATGATGTGACTCCAACTGCAATTAATGAATGTGGTGGAGAGTTAGTAACATATGGATCTCCAGTATTACCAGGAGCTATGTTCCTATTAGCGTATTACAATAATATCCCAATACTTGGAGTTCCAAGCTGTGCTATGTATTCTAAAAGAACAGTGTTAGATCTAGTTTTACCTAGAGTTTTAGCAGATGAAAGATTAACTTTAGAAGATATAGCTGAATATGGGCATGGTGGTTTATGTTTAGATTGTAAAGTTTGTACATTCCCACATTGTTCATTTGGTAAGTAGGAGGTATTCATGGATAATAAATTAACTCATTTTGATAATAGAGGAAATGCTAGAATGGTAGATGTATCTGAAAAAGATAAAACTGAAAGAGTTGCTATTGCAGTTTCAAGAATAAGAGTAAGTGAAGAAACTTTATCTCTAATAAAGGCAGGAAAAATAGGAAAAGGTGATGTATTAGGAGTCGCGAGAGTTGCGGGGATTATGGCAAGTAAACAAACTTCAAATTTAATTCCTATGTGTCATCCTCTTATGATTTCTAGTTGTAATATTGATTTTGAAATTAATGATGAAGAAAGCTGTATAGATATTAAATCAACAGTAAAAATTGTAGATAAAACTGGAGTAGAAATGGAAGCATTAACAGCAGCTACTATTGCAGCACTAACCATTTATGATATGTGCAAGGTTGTTGATAAGAGAATGATAATAGAAGGAACTCATTTACTTAAAAAAACAGGAGGTAAGAGCGGAGAGTTTAACTTTTAAAAATAGGCTCTTTAATATAATATGAAGGATAAGTATGGCAGAGAAATAGATTATTTAAGAATCTCATTAACAGATAGATGTAATTTAAGATGTGTTTATTGTATGGAGGAAGAAGGTAATACTTTCTTTAAAGATGAAGAAAGACTTACGAAGGATGAAATATGTAAAATAGTTAGTGCAAGTGCAAAACTTGGTATAAAGAAAATTAGATTAACTGGCGGTGAACCTTTAGTAAGAAATGATATTATGGAACTTATGAAAGGAATAAATAATATTCCTGGAATAGAGGAGATTTACTTAACAACAAATGGAATCTTATTAGAAGAAAAAGTTGAAGTATTAAAAAAGGCTGGGTTAAAGGGTGTAAATATTAGTTTAGACTCATTAAAGGAAGAAATGTTTCAAAAGTTAACTAGATTAGGAGACTTAAAAAAAGTATTGTCTGCCATAGATAAATGTTTAGAACTTGGAATTAAGGTTAAGTTAAATACAGTTATGATAAAGGGCATGAATGAAGATGAAATATTAGATTTCGTAAATCTTACTTTAGATAAAGATATGGATGTTAGATTTATAGAGCTTATGCCAATAGGTGTTGGAAGTAAGTATAAAGGAGTAAGTAACGAAGAAATTATAAAATTAATTAATGAGAATTATAAAGATATTGAGGAAGTAAAAAGAAATAAAAATGGTGGCCCTGCAACTTATATTAAGTTAAAGGATGGCAAGGGAAAAATAGGCTTTATAAGTGCAATTAGTAATTGTTTTTGTGAAGATTGTAATAGAATTAGGATTACCTCAGAAGGATTTTTAAAGCAATGCCTTCATTTTAATTATGGTATTGATCTTAGAAATTTAATTAGAAGTGGAGCTTCAGAAGAAGAAATTTTAAATGTTATTAAAGATAATATCTTCAATAAGCCTGAAAAACATTTATTTTTAGAAAAAAGTAAAGATAAAGAATTAAAGTTTATGAATCAAATTGGAGGATAAATATATGTGCAAGGTATTAGCTGTATGTACAAGTAAGCATAAGGGAACTTTAAAAAAAGAAATTAATGAAGCAAATTTCATAGAGGATTTTGGAATAGAAGGAGATGCGCATGCAGGAAAATGGCATAGACAAGTTAGTTTATTAGCCTTTGAAAAAATAGATGAGTTTAGAAATAAAGGTGGAAATGTTGACTTTGGAGCCTTTGGAGAAAATTTAGTAGTTGAAGGTATTGAATTAAATAAGTTACCAATAGGACAAAGAATAGAGGTTGGAGAAGTATTATTGGAAGTAACTCAAATAGGAAAAGAGTGCCATGATAAATGTGCAATTTATTATCAAGTTGGTGAATGTATAATGCCTAAGAATGGAATCTTTACTAAGGTTTTAAAAGGTGGAAAAGTAAGAGTTGGAGATAAATGTACTTTATTAGAAAGTGAAAAAAAAGTTTTTACATTATAAAACATTGCTAGTAGTGCTGAAAAGTATTGCTAGCAATGTTTTTTGTTATATGAGGAAATTATAAAAAATAAAAAAGGAATTAAGCTTTGATTAATTCCAACCATTAGTTGTAGAGTGTTTAAATATCATAGCGGGGTGACTTGGAGTCAGCGACGGAACCCAGATATGATATTTAAACACTCATTTTTTACTCTTTAGGAAATTATAAAGATGTTACCCTGTAAATAACTTTTTTATAATTTCCTTCCTTCAGCTTTGAAGTGCTTCTATTAATTTTGCGATGACTTGGAGCTTGCGACGGAATAAGCAAAATTATATAGAAGTACTTTTTCATTAAAGGATAAATGAATATAGATAGTAAATACTTGAAATACTAATTATGAAATGTATATGAAAATAAAGGAGATAAAAATATGAAGGTTGTTAGGTCTACTTGTAATTATTGTTCTATAGCTTGTAATTTTGATTTTCATGTAAATGATAATGGATTTATTGAAAGAGTTAAACCAGCAGAGGATTATCCAGTTAATCAAGGCTTTTGTTGTGTAAAAGGTTTAAATTTAGACAAGCAAAATACTATACATGAAAATCCTGTTTTACCTCTAATAAGAAAAGAAAATGGAGAATTTGAACATATTTCTTGGAAAGAAGCTTTTAATGTTTTCGCAGATAAGGTTAAAAAAATTCAAGATAAATATGGAAAAGAAAGTTTTGCTTTTTTAAGTACTGGTCAGCTTTTAAGTGAAGAAATGGCATTAGCTGGACATATTGGGAGAAATTTTTTAGGTGGTAATGGTGATGGAAACACTAGATTATGTATGGCAACAGCAGTAGTAGCTTATAAGCAAAGCTTTGGCTTTGATGCCCCTCCATATACTTTAGATGATTTAGAGCATTCAGATGTAATGATATTTATTGGATGCAATCCTATAGTAGCTCATCCAATATTATGGAGTAGAGTTGCAAAAAATAAAAATAAGAACAAAAAAGTAATAGTAATAGATCCAAGAAAAAGTGAAACTGCGGTAAGAGCTGATATGTGGATAGATATTAAACCAAAATCAGACATAAGATTATTATACACTTTAGCAAATGTATTAATAGAAAAGGGATGGATTGATGAAGAATTTATAAAAAATAGTACAGAGGATTTTGAGGGATTCAAAAGTCATGTAAAAAAATATGATATTAATGATGTAGAAGAGTATACTGGAATATCAAAGGGGAGGGTTTTAGATTTAGCAGAAATAATTCATAAAGGAGAAAAAGTTTCTTTATGGTGGACTATGGGAGTAAATCAAGGATTTCAAGCAGTAAGAACTGCTCAAGCAATAATAAATATAGCATTGATGACAGGTAATATTGGAAAGCCTGGAACTGGTGCAAACTCTATTACAGGGCAATGTAATGCTATGGGGTCTAGACTTTTTAGTAATACAACAGGTCTTTATGGAGGCGGAGAGTATAGCGATGAAAAAAGAAGAAAGGCTGTAGCTGAAATATTAGAAATAGATGAGGAACTTATACCTAAGAAGCCGACAAAGCCATATAACGAAATAGTAGATGGTATAAATAATGGAGAAATAAAGGCTTTATGGGTCTTATGTACTAATCCCTTAGTTTCATGGATTAACGACTTAGAATTTAAGAAGGCTGCTGAAAAACTTGAATTTTTAGCAGTTCAAGATATTTATTCTGATACAGAAACTGCTAGATATGCCCATTTAATTCTTCCTTCAACAAGTGGGTTAAAAAAGGACGGAGTTATTATTAATACTGAAAGAAGACTATCTAAGATTCAGCCTGTTCTTGAGAAGAAAGAAAATGAATTATCAGACTATGATATTATGCTTGGAATAGGAAAAGCATTAGGGATGGGAAGTTTATTAGATAAATGGAAATCCCCTAAAGAGGCTTTTGAAGTTTTAAAAAAATGTACTAAAGGAATGCCTTGTGATATAACAGGTGTAAATTACGATGAATTAAATGGATCAGAAGGTGTCCAATGGCCTTATAGAAAAAATGAAAATATTGGAAATAATCAAAGAAGATTATTTGAAGATGGAAAGTTTTATACACCTAATAGAAAAGCTAAATTTATATATGAAGAAATTATGAATCCACCATATGATAAGAGCGAAGAATATCCATATATATTAAACACTGGTAGAGCAACTGTTGGTCAATGGCATACACAAACTAGAACTAGAGAAATACCAGATGTAGAAGCAATAATAGTTAAGGAAGGATATATTAATTTAAATACTGACTTAGCTGAGGAGCTTGATATTAAAGAAAATGATGTAGTAAAAGTAAGTTCACCTAATGGTGTAAGTAATAGATTTTTAGTTAAGTTAAGTAGGACTGTTAAAAAAGATCAATTATATGCTCCGATGCATTATATTCAAGCTAATTCAATATTACCTTCAGTTTTTGATACTTATTCTAAAGAGCCTAATTATAAATATGTACCAGTTAAAATAGAAAAGATAAAA
Source organism: Clostridium nigeriense (assembly GCF_050585245.1). GTDB lineage: Bacteria > Bacillota > Clostridia > Clostridiales > Clostridiaceae > Clostridium > Clostridium nigeriense_A. Next base: position 220,551 of record NZ_JBNOOF010000001.1, on the reverse strand, counting down.
GGTGATAGTTATGAAGAGAATTAAAATTGATAGAAAAAAGTGCATAGGTTGTTTAACATGTACTACTGCTTGTAAGGTTTCTCATGGATGTAGAGATACAAGAGGAAGAATTGTAATAAATAGTGAAGGAAGATATGCTCCTATTTATTGTAGACATTGTACTAGACCGGAATGTGTTTACGCCTGTCCAACAGGAGCTATGAGAAGAGACGATGAAACTGGTTATGTGATTTATGACAAAAGTAGATGTGCTACTTGTTATATGTGTATAATGGCATGCCCTTATGGAGTACTAAAAATGGATTATCAAACTAATAGAGAGGTTATGAAGTGTGATATGTGTTTATCTACAGAAAGTAAATATCCTCAATGTGTAGATAAATGTCCTATGGATGCTTTAACATTAGAGGAGGTAAAAGAATAATGAAATATGTAATTATAGGAGCATCAGCTTCAGGTATAAATGCAGCAAGAACACTTAGACAATTTGATAAGAACTGTGATATTACATTAATTTCTAAAGATATATATGTTTATTCGAGATGTATACTTCATCATTTTTTAGATGGTAGAAGAGAAATAGAAGATTTAGATTTTACACCAGATAACTTTTTTGATATGTATAAAATAGAGTGGATTAAAGGTGTTGAAGTAACAGGAATAGATATTAAAGAAAAGAAATTGGCTTTAGATAACGGGGAGAATATATCATATGATAAGGTGTTATTAGCAACTGGTTCATCATCTTTCTTGCCACCAATAGAAAATTTAAGAAGTGCTAATAATGTTATTGGATTAAGAAATTTAGATGATGTAATAAAAATTAAAGAAATGGCAACAAAGGTTAAGAATATAGCAATATTAGGAGCAGGACTTGTTGGTGTAGATGCTTTAGCTGGATTATTACATTATGATGTTAATATTACTTTAATAGAAATGGGAGATAGAATTCTTCCCTTGCAATTAGATAAATATGCTGCAAGTGCATATGAGGAAAGATTAATAAAAGAAGGAGTTAACTTAAAGTTTGGAGTAAGAGCAGAAAAAATTATTGTAGATAATGAAAATAATCCAGTTTCAATAAAACTAAATACTGGGGAAGAGGTGCCTTGTGAAGTTATTATAGCTTGCACAGGAGTGAGATCAAATGTAGGCTTTTTAAAGGATAGTGGAGTTGAATGTGATAAGTTTGGATTAATTATTAATCAAAGGGGAGAAACAAATGTTAAAGATGTATACGGAGCAGGTGATATAACAGGAAGAAATCCAATTTGGCCAACAGCAGTTAAAGAAGGAATAATAGCTGCTAATAATATGGTAGGAAAAGAAACATATATGGAAGATTTCTTTGGAAGTAAAAATACAATGAACTTTTGTGGACTCGCAACAATGTCTCTTGGAGTTGTAGTTAAACCAGATGATACTTATGAAGAAGTAATAGATATTGATGGCAAGGATTATAAGAAAATTATATATAAGGATGGGGCAATTTATGGAGCTATAATTCAAGGGGATTTATCTTATGTAGGGGTTTTAACTCAATTAATAAAAGAAAAAATCAATATAAATAAGGTTAAAAAACCTTTATTTGATATAGATTATTCTGATTTCTTTAATGAAACTCAAAATTTAGAGTTTGTTTATTAATAAAGTAGGTGATATTTTGGAATCAAATTCTATTTTGAAAAAACTTAAAAATATGCCTGTACCTATTTTACCAACTATGGTAGGTGCAGCAACATTATCTAATGTTTATCAAATAATAGGATATAATTGGATTAGGCATATTACTATGTGGTCAGCAACGATTATATTAATTTGTTATATAATTAAAATTACATTATATTTTGATACTTGTAAAAGTGAATATAGTAATACTGTACCTGCAAGTTTATATGCTGGATTTACTATGATTTTAATGATATTAGGTTCATACTATTTTACTTATAATAATTTTATAGGTAAAGCTATGTGGTTTGTAGGGCTGACCTTACATACTGTACATATAATAATATTTACTTACAGAAATGTATTCTTAGGAATTAATAAGGAAACCTTTGTTCCAAGTTGGTTTGTAACTTATAATGGAATTATGGTTTCAACAGTAGTTGGAAAGCCTATGAATGAGCCATTTATAGGAAAGATAGTAGTGTATTATGGGATAATTATATTTATAATAATTTTACCCTTTATGATTAGAAGGTTAAGAAAAGAACCTTTAAAAGAAGCGTTATTTCATACTCAAGCTATACTTTTAGCACCATCTAGCCTTTGTTTAGTTAGTTACTTAAATTTTATTAATAACCCTAATAAAATGCTAATTTATATATTATATATAATTATAATTTTAACATTATTATTTATTTTATATATGCTTCCTAGGTTTTTTTCTTATACTTTTACTCCTGGATTTGCAGGGTTAACTTTCCCTATGGCAATAGGAATAGTGGCATCTATAAAAGCATCTTCATATTTTGAAAGTATTGGTTATAAATCATTATTCTATATAATAAAAGAAGTTAGTGGAATACAAATATATATTACAACGACTATAATTGCTTTTGTTTTATATAATTTTATAAATATATTAGTGAAAAGTTATAATAAAAGTTAGATGTTAAATAAGCTAGAGAATTTTCTTTGGCTTATTTAACGTAAAAAAATATAAATTTTGTGATAATAATCACAGAACTTATATTTTAAAGGTGTATAATTAAAGAGCAATCTTATTTAATGAAATTATTATAATAATTTAAGTGAAAAAATTAACAAGAAAACGAAAGATAAGGTTAATTTAAGAAGTTATTAAATTAGGAGGGAAAAATGAATAATAATTTACTTAAAAAAACAGAAAACATTCCAGCACCTTTATTGCCAACTATGGTTGGAGCAGCAACATTATCTAATATTTATTCAAGTTTAGGATATAGTTGGATAAGACATATAACTATGTGGATAGCAACTGCAATTTTATTGGCTTACTTAGTTAAAATTTTAGCATTTACAGATACTTGTAAAAAAGAATATTCTAATACTGTTCCAGCAAGTTTATATGCAGGGTTTACAATGATTACAATGATTTTAGGATCTTACTATTTTGAATATAACAATTTTCTCGGTAAATCATTATGGGTTACTGGACTAACTTTACATGCTATACATATAATAATATTTACATATAGAAATGTTGTCAAAGGTATTAATAAAGATACATTTGTACCAAGTTGGTTTGTAACGTACAATGGTATAATGGTTTCTGTTGTAGTAGGAGGAGCTATGAAGGAACCACTAATAAATAAAATAGTATTATATTATGGTGTCTCAGTATTAGTTCTTATTATGCCGTTTATGGTAATTAGATTAATAAAGTTACCTTTGAAAGATGCTTTTTATCATACTCAAGCTATATTATTAGCACCGTCTAGCCTTTGTGTAGTTTCATATTTAAATGTTATAGAAAACCCTAATAAATTTGTTATATATCCTTTATATTTCCTTGTGGTTATTACATTTTTGTTTGTAGTGTACAAGCTAAATGAATTCTTTTCATTTAAATTCACTCCAGCTTTTGCAGGATTAACATTCCCAATGGCTATAGGAACTTTAGCTTCAATAAAAATGTCTGGATTCTTAAATAATACTGGTTATGAGACTTTTGGAAATATAACAAAACAAATATCAGGAATACAGCTATATATTACAACAGCTATAATATCATTTGTTTTATTTAATTTCTTAAAATTATTTTTAAGTTCAATAAAAGAAAAATAAAATAAAAAGAATTTGTATCTTAATTGATGCAAATTTTTTTTGCTTATTTAAAAAAAGGTATTCACAAATATGCTAAAAAGGAGTAATATATTATTAAAGGAAATAAACATATCGGAATAGTAGGAATAAAGGAGAGGTTTATATGAAAATAGCAAAAAGTTTAGTTCAATTAATAGGGAATACACCATTACTAGAATTATCAAATTATAATGAGGAAAAGGAAACTTTAGGCACAATTATTGGAAAACTAGAATATTTTAATCCAGGTGGTAGCGTAAAAGATAGAATAGGATTTGGAATGATAGAAGCTGCTGAAAAAGATGGATTATTAAATAAAGATACAGTTATAATTGAACCAACTAGTGGTAATACAGGGATTGCGCTAGCATATATCTCAGCAGCAAAGGGATATAGATTAATTTTAACTATGCCAGATACAATGAGTATAGAAAGAAGAAATTTATTAAAGGCTTTAGGAGCAGAATTAGTATTAACTCCAGGTGCAGAAGGAATGAAAGGAGCTATTGCTAAGGCTAATGAATTAAAAGCAGAAAATGAGAATTCAATTATTCTTCAGCAATTTGAAAATCCTGCAAATCCACAAATACACAGAGTAACTACAGCAGAAGAAATATGGAATGATACAGATGGACAAGTTGATATAGTAGTTTCTGGAGTAGGTACAGGCGGTACTTTAACAGGTGTTGGAGAAGTTTTAAAGGCTAAGAAGTCTGATGTTAAAGTTATTGCTGTTGAACCAACTAATTCACCAGTTATATCAGGTGGAAAACCAGGACCTCATAAACTTCAAGGAATAGGGGCAGGATTTATACCGAAAAATTTAAATGTTTCAATTATTGATGAAGTAATAAAGGTTGATAATGAAGCTGCTTTTAAAGCTTCGAAGGATTTAGCAAGGACAGAAGGATTATTGGTTGGAATATCATCAGGAGCAGCAATAGTTGCAGCAACAGAATTAGCAAAAAGAGAAGAAAATAAAGGAAAAAATATAGTTGTAATTTTACCTGATACAGGAGAAAGATATTTATCAACTGATTTATATAAATAATTTATAATAAAGTCATTGCTATTTTTAGTAATGACTTTTATTATTAAGATATATAATAAATAGAGAAAGGTGATTAAGTGAAGATTTCAACTAAAGGAAGATATGGATTAAGGGCTTTAATTGACCTAGCTATTAATATGGATTCTGAAAATGTAAGTATTAAGTCTATTTCAGAAAGACAAAATATTTCGGAAAGATATTTAGAACAAATTTTTTCTTTATTAAGAAAAGCTGGCATTATATTGGGCAGAAAAGGAGCACAAGGTGGATATATCTTAGGTAAGGATATTAGTGAACTTACAATAATAGAAATATTAAAGGTTTTAGAAGGAGATAGTATTTTTATAGATATTAATGAAAAAGAAGAAAATGAATTAGAAGACTTCATTAATAAAAACTTATGGAAAGATATAAATGTTTTAATTAAAGATTATTTTTCTTCAATAACATTAGAAGATTTAGTAGATAATTATAAGAAATCAAAAGATACAATTATATATTATATTTAAAAAGCTAATAAGAGTTTAATTACTCTTATTAGCTTTTTGATTTAAAAGAATTTAGAATTTAATTCATTAGATATTCCAATATTATAAATATATGAATTACATACTTCTAAAACGAATTCTTCCTTTTCGGTTTCATTAAAACTAAGATTGTTTAACATAGAGTGATAGTTCATAACATAAGCTTTTATATCTTTTAAGTCTTCATAAACATAGTAGTTTAGAGCTTCATCGCCTATTTGATAATGATCTTTTAATAGAGAGTAGAATATTCTACCTCCAAATAAATCAGCTAAAAATCTTGTATAAGCATGAGCTATAAGTAATTTTGGATTTTTTTCAGATATAGAATTTATTCTATCTACATAAGCTAAAGTTGAAGATAAAACTTCTATTTTATTGTTATTAGATAAAGCATTAACATCTTTTTTAATAAGCTCTGATCTATATATTTCAGGGGTAACAAAAGGTTTAACATCTTCAATATTTTTATATTTATTTAGGTTATTTTCTATTGCTTCATATACATAGCATAAATTATAAATATATTCTGTATAACTTTCAACACTTGCATTTTTATTTAGAAGTCTTTGATTAAATCCTGAGTTTTCAGCTGCTTTATGTAGTACATTACTTCTGTTTTTTATTTCTATCATAAAATTATTCATTATAGCACCCTTTCGATAACGATTATCATTTAATATTTTATATTTAAAGATTACAACTTTTTACTATAAATATCAAATCTAAAAAAGGCTCAAATTTTAGCAAATATCACTAAAAAGATTTGATTTTAATAGTTTTTTTCACTATATTGAACAATGTTCACTATAGCATATTAGCAATTTAGTAAGTAGATTTATATTATAAAGTATAAGAGATGATGAATTTGTATAAACACTAATCTCATAGAATATTTATGTTTTTTTATAATAATTATAAATATATAGTATAAGTTAGAAAGGAATTTTAAGTGTTTATAGTATTGAAAATAAAAAAGCTTTATCTTGTCCTAATTTTTGGTGTATTTATATTTTTATTATTTACTTTTATATTTAGAAATAATGTAAGGGAGTTTTTTAAAATTAGCTACAAAGATTACTATAATATTAAAATAGATAGTGAAGAAGTTGAAAATATGAAAAATAATCTAAATATTATAGAGATAGATTATAATTGGACTGAGGAATTAACATTAAATAATAAGCCTAACAAAATAATATATCATCATGCAGCAAGAAGTGAATGGAGCCCAGAAGGAGTAAATGAATTTCATAAATCAAAAGGATGGAAGGGAATAGGTTATAATTTTTATATTAGAAAAGATGGTACTATCTACTATGGAAGGCCTGAAAATGCAGAAGGAGCCCATACAAGAGGCGAGAATAACAATTCTATAGGTATTTGCATAGAAGGGAATCTCGAAGAAGAGGAATTAACTAAAGAGCAAATCAATAGTCTTGTAAATTTATCATTATATATTTCTTTGAAATATGATATTTATAAAATAATTGGGCACAGGGATGTATATGAGACACTTTGTCCAGGTGAAAACTTTCCTATGGATGAAATAAGAGATAAAGTAGTTAATCTAATAAAGAATAATAAAAAGGAGCTTTTATAGCTCCCCTTATATTTTATGCAGATTTTTTGTATTCTTCTAAAGCTTTTGATAATTGATCAGGACAAGAAGTATCTTTATTTCCACAAGTGATTCCTTTCAGCTTAGTGATAGCTTCATTTATGTTCATACCAGATACTAATGATGATATCCCTATTAGATTTCCAGGACATCCTCTAACAAAATTTACTTCTTTTATAATATCATTTTCAATATTAAGGTGTATTTCAGTTGAACAAACCCCTTTAGTTTTATAAACAAACATATATAATACCTCCAAATTTTATTGCAACAATATTATATATTTATATTTATAAAAAATAAAGACTATATGTAGAAAAATGAAAAAAAAGATAAAACTTTGGTCCAAATAATTATCTTATACATATACTATAAATGTATCTACAATAGGCTTAATAAAAATGGGGGTGCAGTATGAATTCTTTAATTGTATGTAATACGGGTAGTGATTCTATTAGTAAAATACCTTTAGTAAATTCTTTACAAGAAAGTATATTATACGAAGAAATATTTCTTACTGAAGGAGAAAAACCTCTAGGACCGAATGGTATTTATATTAAAGATAGTATAGCTTATATAGCAAATAATTATAGTAATTCTATATCTATGCTAAATATGGATACCTTAAAGGAAGAAAGCACAATATATGTGGGGGCTCATCCAAATGATTTAATTGGTTATGATAAATACTTATATATAGTCTGTTCAGAGTCAAATGCTGTAGTACTATATGATTTAAATGAAGAAAAAATAAGTTTAGAAATTAAAACAAATAACTGGCCTTATAATATTGAAATTAGCTATAAATTAAATTTATTATTTATTACAAATTTTCAAAGTCATAATATATCAGTTATTGATATTAAAACTAATAAGATTATTGGTGAGTTAGTTACATTAGAGTACCCAACAAAGGTTAAGGTTTCTAACGATGGGAAACTTCTGTACGTTTGTGAAAGCTATATGGGGGATGAAAATGAAGGATATATAGAGGTTTTTAATTTAATAACATTAGAATCATTAGGGAAAATCAAAGTTGGTAAGGTACCTATAGATATATATGAAGATAGGGAAATTCTTTATATATGCAACCTAATGGGTTCTAATATTGCTTTAATTAATAAGATTAATTTAAAAAAGATTAGAGAAATAAATATAGGTGGTATGCCTAGGGTATTAGTTAAACATGATAATATAGCCTATATTGGAGATTATCTTAATGGAAGGTTAGTTTGTTTAGATTTAAATAATAATGATATAAAAGCCATAACAATAGGTAAAGAACCTAATGCTATGACCTTTTATTAATTAGCCTCACTAAATAAAGAAATCATTAATTTATTGTAGATATCAGAAGGATTTTCCTTCCATCTATTGCATAAAGATAAAGCTTGTTTTTTTGTCGGTACTGAAACTTTTAAAGAAATCAATAAGTTATCATTTTCTAAAGCTTGTAAATCTACAATAAATGAATTATCCTTACCAAGAGTATAATCACTATGAATTGTTAGTTCTTTTTTTATAGAATCTTTTATTGAATGAAGATAGTCATCGATTATCTTCTTTTTTATTGAAGAAATTCGATCAGAAAAGAATGAAAGAGTATTTGAACCTTTTTCTGTTATATGTATTAGATTTTTATCATTTACTTTTTCATACTTTAAAAAATCTGATGAAATTAATTCACTTATATATTGTTGAAGAGTAAAGTAATTTATAAAGTTATTTTCTAAAATAATTTCTGTAAGTTGAGTATTAGTAATAGGTTGTTTTAATGACTCCATTACATAAAGAACTAATAATTTATTTTCTGCTAATTCAGCTGAGTTTTCGTACATATTAAACCTCCATTTTAGAAAGTATAACTTTATTATAACACAATATTTTAAAATTTCATAACCACATATTATTGTCATTATTACAAATTGTAGCGAATATAAATTAATTATAACAATATATAGGAGCTTAACTATGGAAAGAAGATACAGGGTTGTTGTAAGCTTATTACTACTAATATTAACAGTTGTAGTTTCTATTATAGCTACTGAAAAAGCAAAATATAGTTTTATGGAAGTATATAACGATAAACCAATTTATAGGGTTAATACAGATGAAAAAAAATTAGCTTTGACTTTTGATATAAATTGGGCAGAAAATGAAGAGCTTTTTAACATATTAGAAGTACTTGATAAATATAATGTAAAGGCAACCTTTTTTATAATGGGAGGTTGGGTAAATTATAGTGAAGAAAATAGGGAGAAACTTATAAAAATAAAGGAGGGAGGCCATGAAATAGGAAATCATAGCTATATACATCCTATATTTAGTAAAATCTCTGAAGAAAGGATGAAAGAAGAAATTGATAAAACAAATAAAATAATTGAAGAAACGGTAGGAGAAGAGGTTAAGTTATTTAGATTTCCAAGTGGTGACTATAATAAAAAAGCAAGTGAGTTTATATCTAAACAAGGAATGATTAGCATTCAGTGGGATGTTGATTCTGTTGATTGGAAGCAAACTAGTGCTGAGGAAGAGTATAATAGAGTTATGAAGAAAGTATCAGCAGGATCTATACTATTATTTCATAATAATGCAAAGTACACTCCAGGAAATTTGGATAAGATAATAAAAGAACTTCAAGGAGAGGGATATAATTTCGTTACAGTAGGAGAAATGATCTATTATGATGATTATTATATTGATGAAAAAGGTGAGCAAATAAAAAAATAATAAAAAATATTGAAAAATGATGATATAATGTATTATAATGGAAATATATCCATTGAAGTTATAAAATAGCAAAAGAATTAAAATTATTACTAAGGGAGAGAGGGGTTAGTGATGGACAACTTGATGTTAAATAACAAGATTTATTTAGAGGGAAAGGTAATATCAGAATTAGAATTTAGCCATGAAATGTATGGGGAAGGGTTTTATACATTTTCAATGGAAGTTATGAGGCTTAGTGACTCAGTAGATATTTTAAACATAACAGTATCTGAGCGACTTATTGCGAATATGGACTTATCTACTGGTAAAGAAATAATAGTAGATGGTCAATTAAGATCTTACAATAAATTTGTAGACGGTTCAAATAAACTTATATTAACAGTATTTGCTAGAAATATAGAACCTTGTATTGAAAGAAGTAAGAATCCAAATGAAATTTTCCTTGATGGATTTATATGCAAGGAACCTGTTTATAGGACAACTCCATTTGGAAGAGAAATTGCGGATGTGTTATTAGCTGTAAATAGAGCTTATAATAAATCTGATTATATTCCTACAATAGCTTGGGGAAGAAATTCGAGATTTTGCCAAACTTTAGAAGTAGGGGATAATATACGAGTTTGGGGTAGATTACAAAGTAGAGAATATCAAAAGAAACTAAATGATACAGATGTGATTAAGAAAATTGCTTATGAAGTATCAGTTTCTAAAATGGAAAGAGTTCAAGGGGAACAATTAGAGCCTGTTAATGAAAATAATGAACAAGAAGTAATGTAGAAATAAATAAAGGTGAAAAGTTTAGCTTTTCACCTTTTATTTATGTATTTTATTTTCTTAAATCATCTAATAATTTTGTCTTATCCCTTGTTTTTTCATCCACAGATTTTATAATTTTAGCAGGACTTCCAGCTACAACAACACCTGATGGAACATCTTTAGTTACTACAGAACCTGCAGCTATAACAGATCCATTTCCAACCTTAACACCTTCTAAGATAACAGCATTTGCACCAATCAATACATCATTGCCTATTTCGCAAGGTGATTTACTAGGTGGTTCTAATACGCCAGCGACAACTGCACCGGCACCTAAATGAGATCTTTTACCAATTTTAGCTCTTGCTCCTAAAACAGCATTCATATCTATCATAGTGCCTTCTCCTATTTCACAACCTATATTTATTACGGCTCCCATCATAATTACTGCATTTTTTTCAATTTTTACTCTATCTCTTATAATAGCCCCAGGTTCAATTCTTGCATCGATATTTAAAAGACTTAGCATAGGAATGGCAGAATTCCTTCTATCATTTTCAAATCTAAAATGATTTATTAATGATTTATTAGTTTCAATAAATTCAATAACTAAATCAGATTCACCAAAAATAATATAAAAATTATTATTTCCGTACCATTCTAAATTTTTAAAATTAACATCACTTAAGTTTCCGTTAATATAGGCTCTAATAGGTGTAGTTTTTTTTGAATCCTTAATAAATCTAGCAATTTCATAAGGATCAGTTAAATTATAATTCATAATAAAATCCTCCCCAAATAATAACATAAATAACATAAGTTGAAAAAATTATATCAATATATTAATGGGATAGCAAGAGTAGTATTATAAAAAACAACAAAAAATATTATAATATTTACAAAGAAGACATAATTAATGTAAAATTTATAAAAAGGAGTGATAATATTGAAGTTAGAACAAGGATTAGTTCAAGTATATACTGGAGAAGGTAAAGGGAAAACTACTGCAGCTATAGGACAGGGAATAAGAGCTTATGGTAATGGTTTAAAAGTATATATGATACAATTTTTAAAGAGTGGTAAAACAGGAGAACTTACCACCATAGAAGAATTAGGAGAGAATTTTAAAATATTTAGATTTGAAAAGCCTAAGGATTTCACTTGGAATTTAAATGACGAAGAGCTTGAAGAGTTAAGACTAGAAATTAGAGATGGATATAAATTTATTTTAGATGTTATAAAAGAAAATAAATGTGATCTTTTAATAATAGATGAGGTTATGGCTGTTTTATCAAATAAGTTCTTATCGGTAGAAGATGTATTATATATCATTGACAATAAGCCTAAAAATATGGAAGTTATATTAACTGGAAGAAATGTACCTAGTGAAATAATAGAAAAAAGTAACTTAGTTACAGAAATGAAATGTATAAAACATTATTATAATGAAGGAATACCAGCAAGAGAAGGTATTGAATATTAATTTATAGGGGGCTAACATATGAATAAGAATTTGGAAGAAATAGAGATGTCAGGTATAAGAAAGTTTTTTAATAAAGTTAAAAAAGTGGATGGGGCAATATCTTTAACATTAGGGCAGCCTGATTTTACAACACCTATGGAAATTAAATATGGGATGATTAAAGCTATAGAAGAAGAAAAAACAGTATATACAGATAATTTTGGAATTATAGAATTAAGAAATGAAATTTCTAAGTATTTAAATATTAGGGGAATTAATTATAGTCATAAAGATATTTGTATTACTGTAGGTGGTAGCGAAGCTTTATTTTCATCATTTGCAGCATTAATAAATAAAGGTGATAAAGTTCTTATTCCTACTCCAGCGTATCCTGCTTATGAAAATATAGTTAGAATATTAGGAGGAAAGGTTGTTAATTATAATTTAAATCAGGATTTTTCAATAAATTTTAAAGAATTAGAAGAAATAATTAATAACGAAAAAATAAAATATATGGTTTTATCTTATCCTTGCAATCCAACAGGAGCTATTTTAAGTAAAGATGAGTATATTAATCTAGTAAAATTAATAAAAGATAAAAACTTAATTGTTATTAGTGATGAGATATATGAAGCTTTTTGTTACGATAAATATTATAGCGTTGCTATGAATGCTGATATTATAAATAATATTATATATATAGGTGGGTTTTCTAAGATGTTTTCAATAACAGGTATTAGAATCGGATTTATTGCAACTAAGGATATATTCTTGAAAGAAATAGGTAAAGTGCATCAATATAATGTTTCCTGTACTAACTCTATCGGACAATATGGGGTTCTTGAAGGATTAAAATATGGATTATATAACGTTGATAAAATGAAAAATGAGTTCCTAAAAAGAAAAGAGTATGTTGAAAGTAGATTAAAAGAAATTGGTATAGATTTTATATCGCCAAAGGGAGCATTTTATATTTTTCCATCGATAAAGAGGTTTAATTTAACATCAGAAGAGTTCTGTGAAAATTTACTATATAAAGAAAAGGTGGCCTGTGTACCTGGAGGTGCATTTGGAATTGGTGGAGAAGGATATATTAGAATTTCTTATTGTTATTCAATAAATGAATTAAAAGATGCATTAGATAGACTTGAAAACTTTATAAAGAGATAAATTTAAAGTGCTTATTATATGAAAGAAATTATATTAATAAGCACTTTTTTTGAATAAATATTCTTTAGTTATTAAAATGAATATATAAATATGCTAAAAAATGTATTTGTATAACGAACAAATTACTAGATATGTCCGTATAATATTCAAATTATATAAAAAAATAGTTTAAAAAAATTATTAGATTAATAATAATTAGAAAAATGAAAGTTTAATATTTATACTTGCAAAAATATTGAAATAATAACACATTAAACGTTTTCGAAAGTTCGATATATCTTTTCTTAAGTATGAAAAAAAAGAATGTATTATTAACAAATCGACAAAATAATCAATTGAAAAATAAAAAGTTAATTGACAAATTTGAATAAGATAATATAATTATTAATAACTACAAAAATGAATGTTCGTAGTATTATGAATGGGGGTTGAAAACGAATGGTAAAGTATATAGGAAAGAGACTTTTAACTAGTATCATTACAATATGGGCTGTAGTAACAATAGTTTTCTTTCTAGTAAGAATAATGCCAGGTGGACCTTTTGATGGAGAAAAAATTACACCTGAAATGAAAGCACAATTAAATGAAAAATATGGATTGGACAAGCCTGTTGGAGAACAATATACAATTTATATGAAAAACCTTCTAAAGGGCGACTTTGGTAAGTCGATGAAGTATAAAGGTAGAGATGTTGCTTCTATAATAGGAAAGAGTTTTCCAAACTCAGCAAAAGTTGGTGTAGCTTCAATAATATTTTCAGTAGCTGTAGGTATAGCTCTTGGAATAATAGCTGCATTAAAAGCAGATAGATGGCCGGATAGGGTATGTATGATTTTATCAACCTTAGGTATTACAATTCCTAGTTTTGTAATGGGGACATTTTTAATTTTCATCTTCACAACGAATTTGAAATTATTACCATCAACAGGACTTAGCACACCAAATAGATATATAATGCCAGTTTTAGCTTTATCAGGAAGTTCTATGGCATTTATAACAAGATTAACAAGAAGTAAACTTATTGATGTATTAAAATCAGATTATATAAGAACTGCTAAGGCAAAAGGCTTAAGTGGAAGAACTATTGTATTTAAACATGCATTAAGAAATTCATTAATTCCAGTAGTTACATATTTAGGACCATTAGTAGCTGGAGTTTTGACAGGATCCTTTGTAGTAGAAAAAATATTTGCAATACCAGGACTTGGAAATGAATTTACAACAACAATAACTAATAGAGATTATACTTCGTTATTAGGTGTTACAGCATTCTATTGTACATTAATAGTTGTATGTAATCTTTTAGTAGATATAATATATGTATTAATAGATCCAAGAATTAAGTTAGAAGGTTAATAGGGGGTAAAGAAATGGAAAATTTAAAAGTTGATTTAAATATAGATAAAGAATTATTTACTCCTTTAAGTGAAGAGGAAAAGAATTTTGAACAAGTTGTTAGACCAAGTGTAGGATTTTGGGCTGATGCTTGGAGAAGACTTAAAACTAATAAGCTTGCTATAGTTTCATTAATAGCAATAGGAATTATATTTATTTTAGCATTTTTAGGTCCGATATTAATGGAAAAAATTATGGGATATACATATTATGCAACAGATTTAAATGCTACTAATTTAAGACCAAGTGCAGAGCATTGGTTTGGTACTGATAATTTAGGTAGAGATTTATTTGTAAGAGTTATGTATGGTGCAAGATATTCTCTTATAATTGCAATATCAGCAGCAGCTATTAACCTAGTTATTGGAGTATTATATGGAGGAATTGCAGGATTTTTTGGAGGAAAAGTTGATAATATAATGATGAGAATAGTAGACGTATTATATTCTATTCCTACACAAATTTATGTAATTATTTTAATGGCAGCATTAAAAAAAGAAGGATCAACTGGTCTTGTAACAATTATATTAGCTATGGCTATTTCTTATTGGGTTGGTATGGCAAGAATAGTTAGAGGAGATATATTACAATTAAAACAACAAGAATTTGTTCTTGCAGCTAAAACTTTAGGAGCTTCAAAAACAAGAATTTTATTTAAACATCTAATACCAAACTGTATGGGATCAATATTAGTAACATTAACATTATTTGTACCTCAAGCTATATTTACAGAAGCATTCTTAAGTTTTATTGGATTAGGTATAAATCCAC
This sequence comes from Clostridium nigeriense, assembly GCF_050585245.1. Taxonomy (GTDB): domain Bacteria; phylum Bacillota; class Clostridia; order Clostridiales; family Clostridiaceae; genus Clostridium; species Clostridium nigeriense_A. The sequence continues at coordinate 205,279 of NZ_JBNOOF010000001.1, read as the reverse complement.
CTCTTGCTTCATTAGGAACTTTAGCAAATGATGCTAGTGGATTATTAAGTACAGATGCTTATCAATTAATATTCCCAGCAGCTGCAATTTGTGTAATTATATTAGCATTTAATTTATTAGGTGATGGATTAACTGAAGCCTTAGATCCTAAGAATAAGAGATAGGAGGATATAATACTATGAGTAAGTTATTAGAAGTTAAAAATTTAAAAACCTCCTTTAAAACACATATAGGTGATGTAAAATCGGTAAGGGGTGTATCCTTACATTTAGATAAAGGAGAAGCTTTAGGTATAGTTGGAGAATCTGGATGCGGAAAATCAGTAACTATGATGTCTTTAATGAGATTATTAGCAGATAATGCTGTAATAGAAGCTGATACTATACTTTTTGATGGTAAAGATATAACAAACCCAACAGAAAAGGAAATGCAAGAAATAAGAGGAAATGATATGGCTATGATCTTCCAAGATCCTATGACATCATTAAATCCATTATTTACTGTTGGAGATCAATTAACAGAACATTTAATAAAACACAAAAAGGTTTCAAAAAAAGAAGCTAACGAAATGGCAATAAAAATGCTTGATATGGTTGGAATACCAAGCCCTGAGAAGAGATTATCACAATATCCACATGAATTTTCAGGTGGTATGAGACAAAGGGTTATGATAGCTATGAGCTTAATTTGTGAGCCTAAGCTTATAATTGCAGATGAACCGACAACTGCATTAGATGTTACAATTCAAGCTCAAATATTAGATTTAATGAAAGATTTAAAAGAAAAAGTAAATACTTCTATTATACTTATAACTCATGATTTAGGAGTAGTTGCAGATCTTTGTACTAGAATAAATGTTATGTATGGTGGATTAATTGTAGAAGAAGGGTCTGATGAAGATATTTTCTACAATGGTAAGCACCCATATACATGGGGACTTTTAAATAGTGTTCCAAATCCTAAGAGCGAGCTAAAGGAAAAACTAGTTCCAATTGAAGGACAACCACCAGATTTATTAAAGCCACCAGTAGGATGCCCTTTTGCTGCAAGATGTAAATATGCTATGAAGGTTTGTATACAAAAACAACCACCTTTATTTGAAATTTCAGAAGGACATAGGGCTGCATGTTGGTTATGTCATGAAAATGCACCAAAGGTAGAATCACCAATTAGGAGGGAAGAATAATGGAAAAGAAAAATGATGTAATATTAGAAGTTAAGAATCTTTGCAAGTACTTCCCTGTAGATAAAGGGCTTTTTGCTAAAAAAAGTTATGTTAAGGCTGTAGATAATGTTTCATTCTCTATTAAAAGAGGAGAAACATTAGGATTAGTTGGAGAATCAGGCTGTGGTAAAACAACAACAGGCAGAACAATTTTAAAATTATATGAACCAACTTCTGGACAAATAATATTTAATGGTGAAGATATAACTAATTTTAGTGAAAAGAAAATGGTATCTTTAAGAAAGAATATGCAAATGATATTCCAAGATCCATATGCATCATTAAATCCAAGAATGACAGTTGGAGATATTATAGGAGAAGCTATAGACATTCACGGATTATATAAGGGTGAAGAGAGAGAAAAGAGAATAAGATTTCTTTTAGATAAGGTTGGTTTAAATGGAAGTCATATAAACAGATACGCACATGAATTCTCAGGTGGACAAAGACAAAGAATAGGTATTGCAAGAGCTCTTGCAGTTCAACCAGATTTTATAGTGTGTGATGAGCCAATTTCAGCATTAGATGTTTCTATTCAAGCACAAGTAATTAATATGCTAGAAGAGTTACAAGAAGAAATGGGATTAACTTATCTATTTATAGCTCATGATTTATCAATGGTAAAACATATATCAACTCATATAGGAGTTATGTATTTAGGGCGAATGGTTGAAAAAGGACCGGCTGATGATGTATATATGAAACCAAAGCATCCATATACACAAGCATTACTTTCAGCTGTACCAATTCCAGATCCTAAGGAAGCTAAGACAAATAAGAGAATAGTATTAGAAGGTGATATTCCTTCGCCTATAGATCCACCAGCTGGATGTAGATTTAAAGGAAGATGTAAGCATGCAATGCCAATTTGTGGGGAAAAAGATCCAGAATTAAAGGAAGTTGAACCAGGACATTTTGTAGCATGTCACTTATTTAATAAATAGTTATCAATTGCATTTATGCAGTTAGTATAAAAATAAATACATTAAGGGGGAAACACAATGAAGAGCAATAAGCTTAGAAAAATTTGTGCTGTAGCACTAACACTTGCTCTTGGAATGTCTGTTTTTGCAGGATGCGGAAGTAGTAGTTCAGGAGATAGTAGAAAATTAATTTATAATTTAGGAGAAGATCCAGAGACTATCGATCCTACATTAAATACTTCTTCAGGAGCAGGAACTATAATAGAAAATGCTTTTGAAGGATTAATGAGACTTGATGAAAATGAAAAGGCGATTCCAGGAGTTGCAGAAAGCTATGAAGTTTCTGATGATAGTTTAGTATATACTTTCCATTTAAGAGAAGATGCTAAATGGTCAGATGGAGAACCTGTAACAGCCAATGACTTTGAATATGCTTGGGTTAGAGCATTAACAAAAGATACAGCAGCTGAATATGCATATCAATTATATTACATAAAAAATGCAGAAAAATTTTATAATGGAGAAGCTACAAGAGAAGAACTTGGAATTGAAGTTGTAGATGATTATACATTAAAAGTAACTTTAGAAGCTCCAACTGCTTATTTCTTAGAACTTACAGCATTTACTACATACTTCCCAGTTAGAGAAGATATAGTTGAAGCAGATCCAGAAGGATGGGCATTAGAACCAGAAACTTATGTTTCAAATGGACCTTTCAAATTAGTTCAATGGGATATGAAGGATCAATTAATATTTGAAAAGAATGAAAACTATTGGAATGCATCAGAAGTAAAGCTTCCAGGAGTAGTTTATAAATTAGTTACAGATCAAAATACTGCTTATGCTTCATTAAAATCAGGTGAATTTGATATGGTAGATACAGTACCACCTTCAGAAATAGCAAGTGGAGAAGAAGAAGGATTAGTTACTATATATCCAAATCTTGCAACTTACATGTTAATTTTTAACGTTGGTAAGCAATCAACTTTACCAGATGAAGTTAAAGAAGTTTTAAGCAATGCAAAAGTAAGAAGAGCATTATCAATTGCAATAGATAGAAAAGCGATTGTTGAAAATGTTACTAAAGCAGAGCAAGTTCCTGCATATTCATTTGTTCCACAAGGAATAAAAAATGAAGATGGAGAAGATTTTGCAGATAGAGAATATTATGATGCAAATCAAGCAAATATAGAAGAGGCTAAACAATTATTAGCTGAAGCAGGATATCCAAATGGAGAAGGAATTCCAACTTTAGAATTTATGTTTAATACAGAAGGTGATCATAAATTAATCGCACAAGCTATACAACAAGACTGGGCTAAAATAGGTGTTAATGTAGAATTAACTAACCAAGAATGGAAGGTATTCTTAAATACTAGACAAGAAGGTGGATATGAAATAGCAAGACATGGTTGGTCTGGAGACTATGTTGATCCAATGACATTCTTAGATTTATGGGTAACTGGCGGAGGAAATAACGATGCTGGATATTCTAACTCAGAATATGATGCATTAGTTAAAGCTGCAAAAGTTGAAGCTGATTTAGATAAGAGATGGGAAATGATGAAACAAGCAGAAGATATATTAATGGAAGATATGCCGATTATTCCATTATACTATTATACTAAGGTTAAAGGTGCTAAACCTGAAGTTAAAGGTGTTAGAGTATCAACTTTAGGACATGTATTCTTTGATAAGGCTTATATTGAAGAATAATATTAAAAAGAAGAGTCTTTCGACTCTTCTTTTTAATTTCCGGCTTTATTAATATGCTGGCTTGAAAATCCTTCTCTTTTTATAGATTTATGCTTGGCATTAGGGTTATGATTATGACCTTCTTCTGTTATTGGAGTTTGATAATTACATTTTTCCATTCTAGATCTTTTATTATCTGGTTGACTATCTTTAGGCATTTTTTACCCTCCTTAACTATATTATATTATAGTTTTTCACTTAATTTAAAAATTTAAACTGGAAATAAAAAGGCTACTGTATTTAGATACAATAGCCTTTTTATTTAAATTCCTAAAACATCTTCCATATTATAAACCCTAGGAAATATAATAGTGCTCATATATTCGGCTGCCTTTAAAGCTCCAACAGCAAATACTTCTCTAGATAGAGCGGTATGAGATAGTTCTATAATTTCACCAGAGCCTGCAAATATAATATCATGATCGCCAACTATAGAACCGCCTCTAACAGCATGGATTCCTATTTCGCTTTTTTCTCTCTTAGAATCTCCGCTTCTTCCATAAATATATTTAGTTTCAGTTGGGATTGATTCTTTAATAGTGTCTGCTAATAAGAGAGCAGTTCCACTTGGAGAATCAACCTTTTGATTGTGATGTTTTTCTATAATTTCAATATCGTAGTTTTCAAATAAAATTGGAACAACTTTTTTTAATAATGAATTTAATAGATTAATTCCTAAAGACATATTGGCAGATTTAAATATAGGAATTACGCTACTTTTTTCATTAATTAAAGTTAAATCTTCCTCACTATATCCTGTAGAACATAAAATTATAGGCTTATTATTTTTGATTGATAATTCTAATAAATCTTTAAGTGCATCAGGTCTTGAAAAATCAATTAAAACATCATAATCTATATTAACATCTCCTGCACTTTTAAAAATTTTAAAGTTACATTTATCACTAGAAAATCTATCTATACCGGCTACAATTTTTATATTAGGAAAATTTTTTGAAGAATCTATTATCATTTGTCCCATTTTTCCACAGCAGCCATTTAATAAAACTTTTACCATTCTTAACTCCTTAAATTAAATTGTATTTTCTTAATGTTCCAATTAGTAAATTAAGGTTATTATCATCCATTTCGCATAATGGAAGTCTAAGATTACCAACTTCTTTACCCATTATATTTAGAGCAGTTTTAACTGGAACAGGATTTGTTTCAATAAATAATTTACTAATTATATCCATTGTATTTAGTTGCAAATTAAGAGCTTTTTTGATATCGCTATCTAAATAAGCTTGGGCCATATCATGAACTTCTCTTGGCATTACATTTGCTAATACAGAAATTACTCCAATGCCTCCTAAAGACATTATTGGTATTATTTGATCATCATTACCTGAATAAAAATCTAATTTATCTCTACATAGAGATTTCATTTCAGCAACTTGACTAATATTACCACTTGCTTCCTTTATTGCAACAATATTATTAAGTTTAGTTAACTCTAATAATTGTTTTGGTGTTATATTAACACCAGTTCTGCTTGGAACATTATATAAAATTATTGGTGTATTTACGGAATTGTTAATTGCTTCGAAATGTTTAAACAAGCCTTTATTTGTAGTTTTATTATAATAAGGTGTTATAACTAGTAAACCATCAACACCAACAGATTCAGCATATTTACTCATTTCTATTGAAGTTTCAGTATTGTTTGTCCCAGTTCCTGCAATAACGGGTATTCTTTTATTAACAGTATCTACAGTGAATTTAATTGTATTTTCTTTTTCTTCTTTACTCATAGTACTTGCTTCACCAGTAGTACCACAAATTACAATGGCATCAGTTTTTTCTTCTATATGCCATTCTAGTAATTCTTTTAGTTTTTCATAATCAACTTTATTATTTTTATTAAAAGGCGTAACGATTGCAACAGCAGACCCTTTAAAAATTGACATTATTTATCACTCCCTATTAATAGTTCAGCTATTTGAACTGCATTTAATGCAGCTCCCTTTCGAATATTATCAGCGACTACCCATAGGTTAAGACCATTATCTATGCTAAAATCTCTTCTAATACGCCCAACAAATACATTATCCTTACCTGTTGACATTAAAGCGGTAGGATATTTAAGTTCAGCTACATCATCATATAATGTTATTCCTTTTGTATTGCTAAATAAATTGAAAACATCATTTAATTCAAATGATTTTTCTAGTTCTACATTAATACTTTCACTATGGCTATTTAACACAGGTACTCTAACGGTAGTTGCTGTAATCCTTAAGTCAGAATTATGAAGAATTTTCTTAGTTTCTTCAATCATTTTAACTTCTTCCTTTGTATAACCATTTTCTAAAAATACATCTATATGAGGCAAGCAATTTCCAGCTATCGGATAAGGGAATTTCTTTGGTGGATTACCTTTGATACCCTCTTCTAGATCAGAGATACCTTGAATACCCGCTCCTGAAACAGCCTGATAAGTAGAATATATTATTCTTTTAATTCCATAGTTATCTAATAAGACTTTTAATGGAAGCATAGCTTGAATTGTTGAGCAATTTGGATTGGCTATAATTCCATTATGCCATTTAACATCTTCTGGATTAACTTCAGGAACTACTAAAGGAACATTTTCATCCATTCTAAAAGCACTAGAATTATCTATTACTATAGCTCCATAAGATGAAAATATAGGAGAAAATTTTAAGCTTACATCTCCACCAGCTGAAAATAAAGCAAAATCAATTTTCTTATCCTTAATATTTTCTTCAGCAGTTTCTTCAACTAAATATTCATATCCTTTAAATTTTAGTTTGGAACCAGCTGACTTTTTTGATGCAAAAACATATAGATTTTCAATTGGGAAATCCCTTTCTTCTAGAATTTCTAAAAATTTTCTACCTACATTACCAGTAGCCCCAACTATAGCAACATTGTACATAAATTTTTCCCCCTTTTTATAATAGTAAAAATATAAAAAATATACTTACTATTAACTATAGTTAAATTATTCAAAAAATACAATACTTTATTACAATATATAAATATTCATTATATATAGTGATAAATAAATTTAGTAGTATATTCAATTTTATTTTGGAGAAAATATAAATATTAAATTTATAGGGGGTATATAAATGAGTAAAACACCTTTAAAAAAAATAATTAAATCAAAAATTAAGTCAAATAAAGAGCTAAGTGATGCTGAAATCCTAAGGGAAAAAATAAAGTATGAAATTGCAGAAGAGTTAGGGTTAAAGGATAAGGTTGATGTCTATGGATGGGGTGGATTAACAGCAGAAGAAACAGGACGCATAGGAGGAATAATGACTAAAAGAAAAAGAATACTTAAAATACCAACAAATGACGAAATATTAGGAAGAAAATAATAGTTTTTCTAATGCTTTTAATAAGTAGCATTGACTAAAAGAAAATTTACATTTAATATAGTTTTAGAAAACTATATAAGTGGGGGGGATTACTTTGGCATATGGAGATTTTGCAGAGATCTATGATGAATTAATATATGAAGATATTAATTATGATTCTATGTGTTCTAGGGTAATTGAAATATGTAATAAAGAAAATATATGTTTTAATAATTATTTAGACTTAGCATGTGGTACAGGTAATGTTACTTTAAGACTTGCAAAAAGCTTTAAGGAATCTTTTGCTGTTGACTTATCAGAAGATATGTTAAGAGAAGCTTTTGAAAAGCTAAAAAAAGAAAAAGTTAGATGTAAAATAATTTGCCAAGATATGAGTGAATTAAGTCTAAATAGAAAATTTGACTTAATTACTTCTGTATTAGATTCATCTAATTATATTATTGAAGAAGAAAAGTTTATGAATTATTTAAAATCTGTTAAAGATCATTTAAATGATGATGGATTATTTATTTTTGATATTAATTCATATTATAAGCTTTCTAATATATTAGGCAATAATATATATACATATAGTGAAGAAGATGTATTTTATACTTGGGAAAATACTTTTGAAGATGAGCTTCTAAGTATGTACTTAACCTTCTTTGTTAAAAGAGGAGAGTTATATGAGAGATTTGAAGAGGAACATTTAGAAAGAGCTTATACAGAAGATTTTATAGAAGAGGCTTTAAAAGAAACCGGTCTAAAGATAATTGGTAAATTTGATGGTTACACAGATAAGAAGGTAAGTATAAATACAGAAAGAATTGTATATGTAGTTAAAAAGGAATTATTTAAGTAATGGAGGAATTATAATGGATAAAATAATAAGAGCAACAGCCAAAGATGGAATGATAAGAATTATTGCTGGAGAAACAACAAATTTAGTTAATACAGGTACAAGTGTACATGAATGTACTCCAGTAGCAGCAGCTGCTTTAGGAAGAATGCTTACTGCAGGTGCTTTAATGGGGGTAACATTAAAGTCAGAAAAAGAAGTTGTAACATTAAAAATTAATGGCGGCGGAGAAGCAAAGGGAGTTACTGTAACAGCATATGAAGGTGGAATAGTAAAAGGATATATTGGAAACCCATATGGAGAACTTCCTTTAAATTCTAAAGGAAAATTAGATGTTGGTGGATATATTGGTGTAAATGGTGAATTTACAGTTATTAAAGATTTAGGTATGAAAGATCCCTATGTTGGTCAAGTTCCAATATATACTGGAGAAATAGCAGAAGATTTAGCTTATTATTTTACTGTTTCAGAACAAACTCCTTCAGCAGTAGCTTTAGGTGTTTTAGTTGATAAGGACTACTCAATTAAAACTGCTGGTGGATTTATAATTCAAATGATGCCAGATGCAGATGAACTATTATCTGATTTACTTACTTATAGATTAGAAGAAATTCCATCTATAACATCAATGCTATTAGAACATGGAAGCATTGAAAAAGTATTAGAATATATATTTGATGGTATGGATTTAAATATATTAGAAGAAGCAACACCAGATTTTAGATGCAACTGCTCAAGAGAAAAGGTTGAGTCTGTTTTAATTTCAATTGGAGAAAAAGATCTTGAAGAAATATATAATGATAAAAAAGAAGAAGAAGTAAAATGTAACTTCTGTAATGCTTCATATAAATTTTCTCATGAAGAAATAGGAGAAATTTTAAATAAAGCTAGAAGTAAATAAAAGATATATTAAAATTTCTTTATATTAAGTTATTTAATATGGTATTAATAAAAAGATTGCACAAAAATTATAATTTCTGTGCAATCTTTTTTTGGAGGCACCACCCAGATTTGAACTGGGGAATAAAGGTTTTGCAGACCTCTGCCTTACCACTTGGCTATAGTGCCAGATTTTATATTAATAGTATATACATAGATTGTATTTTTGATACTTATACGTAAATAAAAATTTTATATATGAAGATAATACTAATAGGAGGTGTTAGTTTGGACGCATTTAAAATAATAAATGATATATTATTAAATAGTGAAAATCCTTCTATTGAAATTGAAAAATTAATGGGAGAAGAAGAGTGTAATAATAGCATTTTTGAATTGTTAGCAAAGTTAAAAGATGTTCCTCAAGATAAGAAGTTTCATCCGGAAGGAAATGTGTGGAATCACACTAAGATGGTTATTGATTTTGCAGCTAAGGTTAGAAATTTTGCTAATAATAAGGAAGTATTTATGTGGTCAGCTTTATTTCATGATATAGGAAAAATAACTACTACTGAATTTATAAAAGGAAGATATAGATCATATAATCATGATACTGAAGGAGAAAAAATTACATATAATATATTGAAGTATTATATAGAAGATGAAGAAGTAAATGATATTAGTCAAATAATTAGGTTTCACATGCATCATATTTATATATTAAAGGATTTACCTTTTTCTGATATTCCTAATCTTATAAAAAGTAAAAATTATAATGATATAATATTACTATTTATATGTGATAAACTGGGGAGAGGAAATCAAGATATAGAAGATAAGATAAGAGTGTTAAATGAAATAGAAGCCATATTAGACAAGCTTCAAAGAGAAAATAGTAATATTAATAATGATATGAAATTTAAAATAGATGAAATAAAAAATATAATAATAAAATAGAAGGCGAGTTCGCCTTCTATTTTATTATTATATAGAAACATTTATATAGAAAATACGTATTATATAAAAGATTAAATTACAAAAAGACTTCCTCTGTCAGTAAGTTTACTATTTTTTAAATAAATAGGTTTAACGTTATATTTACTTAAAAATGAAACGACTTTATTACCATATTTATAATGATTTAAGTCTCCAAAAAAAGCCATTGTAGTATTATTTATTAATCCCCCTGTGCCACCAATAAATCCATAATTTAAGCCTTCTAGAATAATATCACCAGGTGGCAATAGTAGGATATCAAAATCATACTTGCATAGGGTGTTATATATACCAGAATCATTTGTTATTAATGCTTTATCAGAAACATATAAACAAGAACATTTAGTATAGCCTTGCTTAACATTTATTAAAATTTTATTTTTTTGATTATTAAGTAAGTTTTCATCTGTAAATTTTAAGTTATGTATAAAATAATTTTCTAAAATTAAAGCATTTAATATAATATTATTTGGATAACTATCCTTTAGTGAATTTTTACTTTCTATATAAGTTATTCCTTTATCTCTCAGCCTATTTTTGAAATTTTTGTTTATATTTTTGTTTATAATTACCTTTTTAGACTTCTTATCTAATATATTAAATTGAATATCAACATGTCCATTTATAGCTTCATATAAATTATTACATATTGGAATTTCAATAATTTCTAGGCCAAAAGAACTTAATTTTTCTTTTTCAGGATAAGTTGTTCTATAGTCAACAAAACAAACCATAATAACCTCCTAAATAAATTTAGTTAATTTATTATAAAATATTAAAAGTTATTTGTCGATTACTAAGAAATAATTTTTGAATATAGTTAATTTTTTTATACATACTATTATTAGAAAGGGAGTGGAATCCATGCTTGTATTAAGACTTGTTTACAACAGCGACTTAGATTTTGTAGGAGAAATTCAGGAGTTAAGATCAGTCCTAAAGAAAAAAGACATTAAAATAGGAATAGTTGAAAGTGTGGAATTGGATAATCACATTATAAAGATATTATGTGATGATAATAGTTTTAATGAAAGAGTTAAAGAAATTATTAATTTATATATAAGTAATGTACTATATAAAATTGTTTTAGAAGAATATAAAGAAAAAGAAATGTTTGATTATTTAACTGAAAATTATTTCTTTTTAAAACAAGATGAAATAATTGAGGTTGAAGAAAAAATTATGCAGATTTTATTAGGAAATGAAGCTTTAAATTTTGATAATCTAATATATTGCATGAATAAAATAAATTCTATAATTGAAAAAATTAAGAATTGTCTAGAAGAAAACTCTGAAATTAATATAAATGGTTTTATCAGGTTTAGAATGAAAGAACTTAGAGAAGATATAGAAGATATAATTGATAAAGTTATAGAAAGTTATATGGTTGAAAAGGAGTATAAGGAGTTTATTAAGCTTTTAAAATATTTTGTAGAGATTCAGGAAAGTAAAATTGAAGAAGTAAATATAGTAATAGAGGAAGGGGGGAATTATTTAATTATAGATAGAAATAAAAATGATATATTCAAAGAATTTATGAAAGAATTAATTGAATGTAAAGTTGATAGTGATGTAAAAATGGAAGATATTATAATTAGTGGATTAATAACTAATGCACCAAAAAGAGTTATAATACATGGTAAGAAGAATTGTAATAATAAAGAGTTTATGGATACTATTGAAAGCGTTTTTGAAAATAAGGTGTATTTTTGTAATGAATGTATATTATGTGTTGAAAAGCAAGTTAAATTATAAAATCATATTGACAAGTTTTTTGTCAAATAATATAATTACTATTGTTAAGAAGGAACAAAGCCGTTTCTCACCTTACGGCATAGCTTAGTAAGGTAGTATATTCTATTTTAATTTATTGATACTTAAATTAAAGAATGGATATTGTGAGGACGGCATAATGCTGTCTTTTTTATTTTGTATAAGTTTTTAAATATCTTAGTTATTTTTAAACTTATTATTAAAGCATAATTTGAGAGGAGGATTTTATTATGCCAAAAATGAAAACACACAGAGGTGCAGCAAAAAGATTTAAAAAGACTGGAACTGGAAAATTAAAGAGAGCTAAAGCTTTTAAGAGCCATATATTAACTAAGAAAAGCTCTAAGAGAAAGAGAAACTTAAGAAAAACAGCTTATGTTTCAACAACTCAAGAAAAAGCAATGAAAAAATTATTACCATATTTATAAGATTATAGGAGGATTGGAGCATGGCAAGAGTTAAAAGAGCGGTAAATTCACGTAAAAATCATAAAAAAGTATTAAAGCTTGCAAAAGGTTACTACGGTGGAAAGAGTAGATTATTCAAAACTGCTAATGAATCAGTAATTAGAGCTTTAAGAAATGCTTATGTTGGAAGAAGATTAAAGAAGAGAGATTTTAGAAGACTTTGGATAGCAAGAATTAATGCAGCTACAAGAATGAATGGTCTTTCTTATTCAAAATTCATAAACGGAATCAAATTAGCTGGAATAGATATGAACAGAAAGATGTTATCAGAAATAGCTATCAATGATCCAAAAGCATTTGCAGATTTAGTAGAATTAGCAAAAAGTCAATTAAATAAATAATTTACTGCGACCTAGTGGTCGCATTTTTTGTAGATAAAATAGAAATAAAATTGCAAAAATAGTGTACAATAATTAGTGTTAGTACAAAATTTAGTATATCTGTGAGGTGAAGATATGCAACATAACCTTAAAAATTTTTTTAAGTTAAATGGGGCTCAAATATTATCACTAGGATTTTTAGCATTAGTATTAATTGGTGCAGGCTTACTTACTCTACCTATTTCATCAAAAAGTGGAGAAGTTACTAATTTTTTAGATGCCATGTTTACGTCTACTTCTGCAGTTTGTGTTACTGGATTAATAACATTGAATACTAGTACACATTGGAGTATATTTGGTCAAACTGTTATAATGACTTTAATAGAAATTGGTGGACTTGGATTTATGTCTTTTGCAGTATTTCTATCTTTAATTTTAGGAAAGAAAATTACTTTAAGAGAAAGATTGGTTATGCAAGAAGCTATGAATACACATTCTATTCAGGGACTTGTTAAAATGGTCAAATATATTTTAATTTTTACTGTATCAGTTCAGTTTTTTGGAGCATTATTATTATCAACTCAATTTGTACCTGAATATGGATTAAGTAAAGGGGTATTTTATAGTATCTTTCACTCTATATCAGCATTTTGTAATGCTGGATTTGATTTGTTTGGAACAAGTCTTGTTGATTTTTCAAATAATTTTGTTGTAATTTTAGTAATAAGTGCGCTTATTATTATTGGAGGATTAGGTTTTGCTGTACTTTTAGAAATTTATGAATTTAAAGGAATAAAAAATTTTTCAGTTCATTCTAAATTAGTTCTTATAACTACTGGTATATTAATTTTCACTGGATCTATATTAATGTTGTTATTTGAATATAGTAATCCAGAGACTATAGGTTCTATGAATATAAGAGATAAATTTTTAAATTCATTTTTTGCGTCAGTATCTCCGAGAACAGCAGGATTTAATAGTGTTTCAACTAGCGGTATGACTTTAGCTAGTAAGTTCTTAACTATAATTTTAATGTTTGTTGGTGGCTCACCAGGATCTACTGCTGGAGGCTTAAAAACAGTTACTTGTAGCATTTTAGTTTTAACAGTTATTTCTGTAATTAAAGGAAGAGAAGATACTGAAGTCTTTGGGAGAAAATTTACGAAGGAAATAGTTTATAAGGCTTTTACTATTGTATTTATAGGATTATCTTTAGTAATTATTGTAACTATGATATTATCATATACAGAGGTTGGGGTTAGTTTTATTGATTTGCTTTATGAATCTGTATCAGCTTTAGGAACTGTTGGCTTAACACTTGGATTAACACCTAAATTAAGCTTAATAGGAAAGATTCTCATTATCTTTATGATGTATCTTGGAAGAGTTGGTCCATTAACAGTAATGTTAGCTTTAACAAGAAAGAAAAAGAAATTAGGGTACAAATATCCAGAAGGAAAAATTTTAATTGGATAGGAGATGAAGTAGTTGGCTAATAAACAGTTTGTAATTATAGGACTTGGAAGATTTGGTTCTTCAATAGCTAAAACGCTATATTCTTTAGGAAATGATGTATTAGCTATAGATAAAGATGAGGATGTAGTTCAAGAAATAGCAGATAGTGTTACTCATGCAGTTCAATTAGATGCAACTGATGAAAATGCATTAAAATCTTTAGGTATAAGAAATTTTGATGTAGCAGTAGTTACAATAGGTGATAATATTCAATCAAGTATTATGGCTACTTTACTAGTTAAAGAACTAGGTGTGAAATATATAATTGCCAAGGGTCATAGTGATTTACATGAAAAGGTATTATATAAAATTGGAGCTGATAGAGTAGTACTTCCAGAAAAGGATATGGGAATTAGAGTTGCGCATAACTTAGTATCGGCAAATATTTTAGATTATATTGAGTTATCAGAAGATTATAGTATTATGGAAATTCAGGCATTAAGGGAATGGTCTGGAAGTACATTGAACAAATTAAAGCTTAGAAGCAAATATGGAATTAATGTAATGGCTATAAAGAGAGAGAATAAAGTTAATTTATCTCCATCAGCAGATGATATAATTGAAGAAAATGATATAATAGTTGCTATAGGTTCCGCAGAGGATTTAAGCAGATTAGAAGGCATGATAGTTAAATCAAACTAATGAGGTGGTTGCTTTGATTTATATAGAAAGTAAAGATAATAACTTATTTAAGTTTGTAAAAAAACTTAAGGAAAGAAGATTTAGAGATAAAGAAGGACTTTTTATTTTAGAAGGACTTCGTTTGATAGAAGAAGCTATAAAAGCAAATATGGATATAGAATATATTATTATATCTAAAGATTATGAAAATAAGTTTAATGGAGTATTACTAGAAAACAATATTTCAAGTAATAAAATAAATATATTAGCTAATAATTTGTTTATGCAAGTAGCATCAACGGAAAATCCCCAGGGAATTATAGCTGTTATTAAAAAAAATGACAAGAAAAAAGATTTAATTGGAGATTTCTTTTTAATTTGTGATAAGGTTCAAGACCCAGGAAATTTAGGAACTATTATTAGAACTGCTCATGCAGCAGGAGTGGATGGAATAGTTTTAACAAAGGGAACTGTGGATATATATAATGATAAAACTATTAGATCTACTATGGGATCTATATTCTATGTCCCTATATTTTATGATGATAAAGATTTTACTATAATAAGAAATCTAAAGAAGGATGGATTTAGTTTAGTTGCAACATCCTTAAAAGAATCAAGGAACTTTTTTGAAGAAGATCTTAAGGGTAAAATAGTTTTAGCAGTTGGAAATGAAGGTAATGGAATAAGTGATGAACTTTTTGAGTTAGCAGATAAAAAAGTGAAAATTCCAATGCCTGGAGGAGCAGAATCACTAAATGTATCTATTGCCACTTCAATTATTTTATTCGAAAAAGTAAGACAAAATTTGATTTAGTAATAATTCAAAATTACTATTGAAATTATTTATATTTATTTGTATAATTAGTTGTAAAATAAATATGTAAAAACTGTGAATGAGAAAGTAGATATAAAGGACTTTTCAGGGAGAAATGGTCTAAGACTGTAAGCTGTTTCAAAGAAATTTATATTGAAGTTCGCTCAGGAGTTCTAGAAGTGAAATAATAGTAGTTTCTAGCGGATTTTCCGTTATTTAAATTAAGTTGGGTTAAGGTTTCTTAACCAATTAGGGTGGTAACGCGACACTTCGTCCCTTTATAGGGGACGGAGTTTTTTTATTTTTTAGAAAATTATATTTTCTAATTATATTAATAAGGGAGGAAGAAAAATGCAAGAAAAGTTAATGTCTATTAAAGAAAATGCATTTAATGAATTAACAAGTGCAGATAGCAGTTCAAAATTAGAAGAAATAAGAGTAAAGTATCTAGGGAAAAAAGGAGAATTAACAACTATACTAAGAAGTATGGGAGGTTTATCTAAAGAGGAAAGACCAGTAGTAGGAAAACTTGTTAATGAAGTAAAAAAAGAAGTTGAAGATAAAATAGAAGAAAAACTTAATGCAATTAAGGAAAAGGAGAAAAATGACAAATTAGCTTCTGAAATTATAGATATTTCTATGCCAGGAAAGAAAAATATGATAGGTAAGAGACATCCTCTTGATCTAACTTTAGAAAGTATGAAGGATATCTTTATATCTATGGGATTCACGATAGAAGAAGGACCAGAGGTAGAGTTAGATTATTATAATTTTGAGGCCTTGAACATACCTAAAAATCATCCAGCAAGAAGCGAACAAGATACATTTTATATAAATGATAATTTAGTGTTAAGAACTCAAACTTCACCAGTTCAAATAAGAGTTATGGAAAATCAAACTCCTCCAATAAAAATGATAGGACCTGGTAAAGTTTATAGATCAGATGCAGTTGATGCAACTCACTCACCAATATTCTATCAAATGGAAGGATTAGTGATAGATAAAGGTGTAACTTTTGCTGATCTTAAGGGTACATTAGAGCTTTTTGCTAAAAAGATGTTTGGAGATAAGGTTAAAACTAAATTTAGACCTCATCACTTCCCATTTACAGAACCTTCAGCAGAAATGGATGCAACTTGCTTTGTTTGTGAAGGTAAGGGATGTAGAGTTTGCAAGGGAAGCGGTTGGATAGAACTATTAGGATGTGGGATGGTTCATCCACAAGTACTTAGAAACTGTGGTATAGATCCAGAAGTATATAGTGGATTTGCCTTCGGATTTGGTGTTGATAGAATGGTTATGCTTAAATATGGCATTGATGACATCAGATTATTATATGAAAGTGATATGAGATTCTTAAATCAATTTTAATTAACAGGAGGTAAAGGATATGAAGGTACCATTTAATTGGCTTAAAGATTACGTTGAAGTAAATATAGATGCAAAAGAACTTGGAGATAGATTAACTTTATCAGGATCAGCACTAGAAGAGGTTATTACTCAAGGTGATGAAATTAAAAACATTGTTACAGGTAAAATTGTAGAAATAACACAACATCCGGATGCTGATAAACTAAAGGTGTGTCAAGTTGATATTGGAAAAGAAACAATTCAAATAGTTACAGCAGCAACTAATATGAAGGAGCAAGACATAGTTCCAGTTGCTCTTCATAAATCAATTTTAGCTGATGGAACTGAAATTAAAAAAGGTAAACTTAGAGGAGTAGTATCTAATGGTATGTTTTGTTCTGAAGAAGAGCTTGGCATAGCAGGAGATGAACCTGTACATGGCCTTATGATATTACCAGCTGATGCTCCACTTGGAATGGATATTAAAGAATATTTAAATCTTAACAAATCAATTCTAGATTTTGATATTACTTCAAATAGACCAGATTGTTTAAGTATTGTTGGTATGGCAAGAGAAACTGCAGCAACTTTAGGAACAGCTTATAAGATGCCAAACTTAAACTATGAAGTAAAGAGTAATGAAAATATAAATGATAAAATAAAAGTTGAAGTTAGAGACTCGCTTTGCAGAAGATATATGGCTAGAGGTGTTAAAAATGTTAAAGTTATGCCTTCACCAGGTTGGATGCAAGAAAGACTATTAGAAGCAGGGGTTAGACCTATAAATAATATAGTTGATATTACTAACTTTGTTATGTTAGAAATAGGTGAACCTATGCATGCCTTTGATGCAAGAGAAATTAAAAGTGGTAAGATTGTAGTTGAGAGAGCAAAAGATGATGAGGTATTTGTTACTTTAGATGGAATTGAAAGAAATTTAGACTCATCATATCTTTGTATAAAGGACAATGAAACCTCTATAGGTCTTGCAGGAATTATGGGTGGATTAAATTCAGAAATTCAAGATGATACAACAGAAGTTATATTTGAAGCAGCAAATTTTGATGGAACTAATATTAGAGTTAATTCTAAAAAGTTAAATTTAAGAAGTGAAAGTTCATCAAGATTTGAAAAAGACATAGATCCAAACCTTGCTGAGTTAGCTATAAATAGAGCTTGTGCATTAGTATGTGAGCTTGGTTGTGGAGAAGTTATGGAAGGAACTATAGATATATATAACTCTAAAAAGGAAGAGGGACATATTACTGTAGATTCTAAATGGATAAATAAGTTCTTAGGAACAGAAATTTCTGCTGGAGATATGAAGAAGTATCTTGATTTATTAGAACTAAAAACAGAAATAAATGGAGATGATTTAGATATAACAATACCTACTTTTAGAATAGATATTGCTATAAAAGAAGACATAGCTGAAGAAATTGCAAGAATTTATGGATATGATAATGTGCCAGCAACTATATTTAACATTTCGACTGGCAGAGAGCCTAAGTACAAAAATGAATTACTAAGAGATTTAATGGTTAGTAATATGGTATCAAGTGGTTTAAATCAATCGATAAGTTATTCATTTATATCACCTAAGGTATTTGATAAAATCAATCTTCCTGATGATAGTGAATTAAGAAAGGTTATAAAAATCAAAAATCCATTAGGGGAAGATTACTCAGTTATGAGAACAACTACTATTCACTCTATGATGGAATGTTTAGGAAGAAATTATTCAAGAAATAATGAGTATGCAAGACTATTTGAAATAGGAAAAGTATATATTCCTAATGAAGATGAAAGTGTTATACCAACTGAAAAGAATATTTTAACTATTGGAATGTATGGTAATTGTGATTATTTAGATTTAAAAGGAATAGTTGAAAACGCTCTTGAAGTGTTAGGCTTAAATAAGGTAATGTTTGTAAGAGAAAGTGATAATCCAAGTTACCATCCAGGAAAAACAGCAGCTTTAATGATAGGTAATAAAAAGGTTGGTGTTTTAGGGGAAGTACATCCAGATGTTTCAGAAAACTATGAAGTAGATGTAAATTGTTATTTAGCAGAATTAAACTTAGATTTATTATTTGAATATTCTAAGACAGATAGAAAATACAAGGCTTTACCTAAGTTCCCAGCAGTTACAAGAGATATTGCTTTACTTGTAAATGATGAGATCTTAGTTCAAGAAATAGAAGAGACTATTAAAAAAGCTGGTGGAAATCTAGTAGAAAAAGTAGAATTATTTGATATTTATAAAGGAGCTCAAATTCCTGAAGGAAAGAAAAGTATAGCTTATGCAATAGCTTATAGAGATGAAAGAAGAACATTAACTGATAATGATGTAAATAAAGTTCATGATAAGATTTTAAGAAGCCTTGAATATAAGCTTGGTGCTACTTTAAGATAATAATTAAATAAATAGGTAAAAGTGAAGAATAATTAAATTTTAGATATCTTAGATAAACATCTATCTAAGGTATCTTTATTTTTATTGTTTGAAATTTTATACTTTAAATTTTATTAAAACTATAATTAGATTATAATTTCATATATATAATTATATATTTTTATGTTAAAATTAAATTAATATAATTATTATGTTAACGAGGTGTATTATGAATACTGTTACAATTAATATAAATGGTATGGAGTATAATTTAAAGGGTAGAGAAAGCGAAGAGTATTTATTAAAAATAGCTAATTATGTAGATGAAAAAGTTAAAGATATAATGTCAAGTAATAGAAAGTTAAGTTCAACAGCTGGCGCAACATTAGTGGCTATAAACATAACTGATGAGCTATATAAAGCAGATAAAGAGATTGAAAGTCTTTTGAAGAAAAATGCTTCTTTAGAAGAAAGAAATTCAACACTTAAGGAAAGAATTAAGGAAATTAGAGATGAGTCTGAAAATATTGATGAATTAAAGAAGGCTATTGAAGATTTAAAAGCTGAAAATTTAACTCTTAGAGAAGAGGTTGAAAATTCTTATAAAGAAGTAAAAACTACTAGAGAAAATAATGATATACTCAAAGATAATGAAAAATTATATAGAGATAAATTTATTAAATTAAATGAAGATTATAGAATAATGGAAGAAGAATATAATAAGAGTAAGTTAGAAAAAGACAAGCTAAAAGAAAGGCATAAAGAAACTAAATTCCAGTTCCAAAATTTAAAATATAAGGTATTGGATTTAGAAAAAAAATTATTAGATGCCCAAGTTAATTTAGCAAACGAAAAGAAAAAAACTAATGCATTACTAAAATAATATGATTTTTCAGGAGATGATTTTGCATCTCCTTTAAAATTTTTTAGAGTAATTAAATATCACAATAGAAAAATAATAAAAATTGTGTTATATATAATAAGAAAGATTTTAGATAATTATAAACTAAAGCTTAGGAGAATTATTTATGAATAAAGTTGAGATTTTAGCTCCAGCCGGGAGCATGGAGAGTCTTATTGCTGCAATGAATAAAGGTGCCGATGCCGTTTATTTAGGGGGAAATAAGTTTTCAGCAAGGGCTTATGCCTCTAATTTCGATAATGATAATATGATTAAAGCTGTTGATTATGTACATAGCTATGGAGCTAAGGTATATGTAACGTTAAATACTATATTAAAGGAAAATGAAATTGAAGAAGCAGTAAGATATGTTGGCTTTTTATATGAAATCGGTGTAGATGCAATAATATTACAGGATCTTGGATTATTTAAAAGAATTAAGGAGGATTATCCTGATCTTGAAATACATGCTTCAACTCAAATGACTATACATAATGGAGAAGGGGCATTATTCTTTAAAGAAAGAGGATTTCATAGAATTGTACTATCTAGAGAACTTTCAGTAGATGAAGTGAAATATATATCAAAGGATTTAGGAATAGAAACGGAAATTTTTGTTCATGGTGCTTTATGTATATCTTATTCAGGACAATGTCTTATGAGCTCTATGATAGGAGGAAGAAGCGGGAATAGAGGAAGATGTGCTCAGCCATGTAGAATGGAATATACTTTAAAAGGAGAAACATCAGGGGAAAGAAAAGCCCATCTTTTAAGCCCAAAGGATACATGTACACTTGAAGATATAAAAGATATTATAGATTCTGGAACATATTCATTAAAAATTGAAGGTAGAATGAAAAGAGCAGAATATGTTGCAGGGGTAGTTGATAATTATAAAAAAGCTGTAGAAAAAGAATTGAATAATACTGAATATAATGTAAGTAAAGGAAAAAGGCAATTACTTCAACTTTTTAATAGAGGGGGTTTTTCAACAGCTTACCTACATAAGAATTTAGGTAAGGATATGATGAGCTTTAATAGTCCAAGAAATACAGGACTTCCTCTTGGTAGAATAGAAAAAAACAGTGAAATAATTTTAAAAGAAGATATTGCGTTAGGTGATGGTTTTAGATTTAGAGATACAGGATATAACGTAAATAAGATTTTAAAGAATGGAAATGAGGTTAAAGAAGCTAAAAGAGGGGATAAAGTTAAGATATTTCCAACTGCATATAAGGTAGGAGATGAAATATTTAAATCCTCAGATAAAAAGCTTTTTGATTCTTTAGAAGACTCATTGAAATCATATAATAGAAAGATTGCTTTAAAGGCTAAAGTTAGTTTTAAGATAGCAGAACCTTTAAAGATAACTATTAATTATAATAACAAAGAATATGAATTTTTAGGTGAAGTAGTTGAAAGGGCTGAAAAAAAGCCTTTAAGTAAAGAAAGAATTATTGAGGCATTAAATAAATCTTCAGATTGTGTATTTAAAATAGATAATGTTGAGTTTACAGATTTTGAAGATGGATTCTTAAGAGTAAGTGATTTAAATAATTTAAGAAGAGAAGCTGTAGAAGGTATTCAAAAATCAATTACTAAATCATATAGAAGAAGAAGACCTGAAAAGATAAATAAAATCAAAAAAGAAGTTTTTAAAAATTTAGATTTAGATATTATGTATCAATGTATCACAAATGAACAGTTAAATGCTCTATTAGAAGAGAATATTAATGATATAATTGTAGATGTTTTTAATAGAGATATAGATGCTATAAAAGTTAAAGATATAATTGATTTAGTTAGCATGAGAAATATAAATATATATTTAAAAGTACCAAATATAATAAAAAGTGAATTTAATAATGTTATTAAGGTAATTGAAAAAATTAAACCGTATATTAAGGGTATAGTAACAGTTAATGTTGGTATAATAAGAAAATATCAAAGGGAAATGACGATAATTGGAGATTATAAATTGAATATAATTAATTCGGAAGCTTTGAATTTTTATCAACAAGAAATTGATATTCCTACTCTTAGTTTGGAGTTAAATAGAAAAGAGATAAAATCTGTGTTAAAAGGCAATAGAGGGAATGTTCAAGGAATTATTTATGGAAAAACTGAACTTATGATAAGTGAATATTGTCCAATTGGAAGTACTTTTGGTGAAAAATCAGCTTGTAGGGATTGTAACTTGGCATGTACTAGAGATAAATTTACTTTAATAGATAGGATGAATGAAAAGTTTAGAGTAATGACAGATGTATTTTGTAGAAGTTATATCTTAAATCCTAAGCCACTTAATTTAATTGAAGAAAAAGAAGATTTAAGAAGCCTTGGAGTTAATTCCTTTAGAGTTGAATTTAGAGATGAAAATTATAAAGAAGTTAAAAAAGTTATAAAAATGATAAGTGGTGAAGAAAAAATAAATACAAGTGAATATACTAAGGGTCATTATAGAAGAGGTATAGAATAGGAGATAATATGGAAATAAGAACTCTTAAAGTATTAGAATTTAATAAAATAAAAGAAAAGCTTAAAGATTATGCTATTACTAAAGGTGGAAAAGAACTTATTGAAAAACTTGAGCCTTATGAAACTGTATTTGAAGTTAGAAATAAATTAAAGGAAACAGATGAAGCTTTAGACCTTTTAATTACAAAGGGAAATCCACCATTTGAAGGATTACATGATGTAAAGGATGGAGTTGAAAGGGCAAAAAAGGGAGGGATACTGACAGCTGGTCAATTACTTAAAGTTGGTGCAATGCTTAAGTGTTCAAGAAGATTTAAGGACTATATTTCTAGAAGAGAAGATGAAACTGCACATATAATTTTAGAAGATTTAGCATATATTTTAACCCCTATAAAATCTTTAGAAGAAGTTATAGAAGTATCAATAATTTCTGAAGATGAAATAAGCGATAGAGCTAGTGGTGCTTTAAGTTCTATAAGAAGAAACTTAAAAGAAAAGAATGCATCTGTTAGAGATAAAATTAACTCTATTGTAAGAGCAAATGCAAAATATCTACAAGATTCATTATATACTATGAGAGGAGATAGGTATGTTTTACCTGTTAAATCAGAATATAAAAGCTCAGTTCCTGGGTTAGTGCATGATCAAAGTTCAACAGGAGCTACACTTTTTATAGAGCCTATGAGTCTTGTTAATTTAAATAATGAAATTAAAGAGCTTAAGCTTAAAGAGAAAGCAGAAATAGAAAGAATACTTATGGATTTATCCAATAGAGTATATGAAGTTATAGATACTGTGGAAAGCAATTATAAGATTTTAACTGAGTTAGATTTTATATTTGCTAAAGGAAAATATGGATCAAGTTTAAATGCTATATGTCCGGAGGTTAATGAAGATAAGAGTTTTGATATAATTCAAGGAAGGCATCCTTTAATTGATTCAAAGATTGTAGTTCCTTCAGATATTTATTTAGGTAAGGAATTTAGCACATTAATGATTACTGGTCCTAATACTGGAGGCAAGACTGTTACTTTAAAGACAGTAGGATTATTACATCTAATGGGTTTAAGTGGATTATTAATTCCGGCTAAAGATAACTCAAGTATAAGCTTTTTTACAAATATCTTTGCAGATATAGGGGATGAACAAAGTATAGAGCAATCTTTATCAACATTTTCATCTCATATGACTAATACTGTTAAAATAATCAATAAATCTGACGATAATTCATTAGTTTTATTTGATGAAATTGGTTCAGGAACTGACCCTGTTGAAGGAGCTGCACTTGCTATTGCAATAATTGAAACCTTAAGAGGTAAAGGTTCAAGAATAATTGCAACTACTCACTATAGTGAGTTAAAAGGTTATGCATTAAGAACTTCAGGAATTGAGAATGCATCTGTAGAATTTGATGTAGAAACATTAAAACCTACTTATAGACTTTTAATTGGTGTTCCAGGAAAATCTAATGCCTTTGAAATATCTAAAAGATTAGGTCTTAGAGAAGATGTAATAACTAAGGCTAAGGAAAATATATCTTCTGAAAATCTAAAATTTGAAGATTTAATCAGAGATTTACAAGAAAAAAGTATTTTAGCAAATAGAGATGCAAGAGAAGCTAAAAAGATTAAAATTGAAGCTGAAGAAATAAAAAGAAAATATGAAGAAAAAGTAAAAAGACTAGATGAAGTAAGAGATAAAGCTTATAGTGATGCAAGATTAGAAGCAAGAAATATTATTTCTAAGGCAAAAGATGAAGCTGATGAAATACTTAAAGCTATGAGAGAACTTGAAAAGCTTGGTATTGCTCAAGGTGGGAGAGCAAGACTTGAAGAAGAAAGAAAGAAACTTAAAGATAGCTTAGAAAAGAAAGAAGCTTCACTTTATAAAGAAAGAGAAAATAAAGGAGAATCAATTGATAAAGTCGTATTAGGAATGGATGCTTATTTACCTTCTTTAAATCAAAATGTAATTATTATTTCTATGCCAGATTCTAGGGGAGAAGTACAAGTTGAAGCAGGTATAATGAAAATAAATGTTAAGCTTAAGGATTTAAGAAAATTAAATAATACATCTACTAAAAAAGAAAAGAAAAGAAGAGAACTTAATTTAAACTTAAAATCTATTGAAAGTAGAATAGATTTAAGAGGTATGGATTCAGAAGAGGCTTGTTATAAAGTTGATAAGTATTTAGATGAAGCATATATGGCTAATTTAGGAGAGGTAACTATTGTTCATGGAAAAGGAACAGGGGTACTTAGAAAAGCTATTAATAATATGCTAAAAAGACATCCTCATGTGAAAGACTATAGATTGGGAGAATATGGTGAAGGCGGAGATGGTGTAACGATAGTAATACTTAAATAATATTAAAAGAAAATTAATATAATGAGACTCATTTTTTAGAGTCTCTTTTTGTGATATAATTATAATTGGAAAAGAGGTGTTTATATGTACCTTATAAGTAGCTGTTTATGTGGAGTTAACTGTAAATATAGTGGTAGTAATAACTTAAATGAACAATGTCTTAAACTACTTAAGGAAGGAAAGGCAATATTAGTATGCCCAGAGCAGTTAGGTGGCCTTTCAACACCTAGAAGACCAGCTGAGATAAAAGGAACAGCAAATGGTGTTATAAAGAAGGTAGACAAGGTTGTCACTAAAGACAATATAGATGTTACTAAAGAGTTTTTAAAGGGTGCTTATGAAACTTTATATATAGCAAAATTAAGTAATGTAAATAAGGCTATTTTAAAAGAAGGAAGTCCTTCTTGTGGCGTAAATTATATATATGATGGCAGTTTTACTAGTAAAAAGATAGCTGGGAAAGGAATTACTGCAACTATTTTAAAAGAAAATGGAATTGAAATTATAAGCGAATTAGACCTTGGAGGAGAAAAAAATGGGGATTTTTAGTTTTATAAAGAGAATAAAAGATAAAAATAGTGAAGAGTTTGATGAAAAGATTGAAGAATATAAAAAAACTGTAGATTATATTGATAGTGATAAAGATGAAAATATTGAGATAAATTTAAAAGTTGAAGAAAAAGAAATAGAAGAGGAACCTAAAGAAATAATAGAGGAAGTTAAGCTAACTAAGGAAGAATTAGATGAATTAATCTATAATGAAATATTAAGAATAATAGATATATATGATGATTTTGAGGAAGTTAAAGTTGCTGCAATGGAAGCAGCTAAAAAAATTGGTAAAGAAAATTTAGGAGAAATTCCAAAGTTTTTAAATGGGAAAATACATAGGCCTGCTAAATATATTAATAAGTATTTTGAAGATTCCGAGTGGACAATCGTAGTAGAGAATTCAATATTAATGATTATATATAGTTTTAATGAGAATGCTGTTCCTATTCTTGAAAGAATTTCTCAAAAAAATTCTAAACTTAATTTAAAAGCTACTAACTTATTGTGTAAATTAGCTAGTGAAGGAGTTAAAACAGACGAAATAGTTAATTGGATAATGAACAATTTAATTGCTTTTAATGATGATAATAAAATTATAATATTAGGATTTATGTCACAAATTAAAAATAATAATCAAGTAATTGGGTTGATACAGCATTTTTATAAAGTATTTATAAAAAATGGTGAAATTGAATATGCATTTAAAACATTGAAGCACTTAATAAATGCAGCAGAAAGATTTACTCAAGGACATTTAAAATTTTTGAAATACATTGCAATGGGCAAAGAAAGTATAAATTTAGAAGAAATTACAATGTTAGAAGATGGAGATCCTAAAACTATTAATTTTCAAAAAATAGATGAGAATTTAAGTATAGAAGCAGCAGTAACATATTATTCTTTAGATAAAAATGATGATGATATTAATAGTAAGCTTTATTATTTAAGTGAATATTCATTAGATAAAAATTTAAGAGAAAGTATTAAAATGATTTTAAATGAATAAATATACCATAATATTATAATAAAATAAAAAAGATGGGGGTTTAAGTTTGAAAAAGAATAATAAAAAAAGATTTAAATTGAATTTTATAAAAGTAGTTTTATTTTTAACAGTATTGTGGTCAGTTTTATATATTCCTTTAAAAGTTAAACATTTTTCTTTAATAAAAAGAGAAGTAAGTGCTGGAGAAAGGTTTAATGAAAATTTAGAAGCAATACAGGACTTTAAATACATTAAAGATAGCTATAATAACCTTTATAGTGATGATGAAGAATTAAAAAAAATAAGTGATTCAATAAGCTACATAGAAGGTAAGTTATCTAATAAAATTAGTGACGAATTAGAAAATTTAATTTCAGAATTAAAATCAAAGGTAAATGATTTAAGTGCTGCCAATGAAAGAGAATTGGAAGAATACTTTAATAGCATAAATGATAGTGGCTTAAATAATTTCAATGAAGATGAAATTGCTGAAGTAAATAATCTTATAAACGAATATAATAATCTATTTAAAGAAAAAAATTACAAACAAGCTAAAAGTAAATTAGATGAATTAAGTAATTATATAAATGAAACAAAGAAGAATGTAAATCTAAGAAGTATTAATGAAAAATATGAAGAAAAATCAAGTGAAGATGCAAGTTTAAGAGAGCCTACATATATTAATGGAATATTAATTGCAAATAAAGAATATGGACTACCTGATGATTTTGCTCCAGGAGAAAGTGCTGAGGCAAGAGAAGCTTTTGAGGAAATGAAGACAGATGCTGCAAAAGAAGGAATTTATTTAAATGCATTTTCTACATATAGAAGTTACTGGAGTCAATATACACTATATAATAATTATGTATCAAATTATGGACAAGATTCAGCTGACACATTTTCGGCAAAGCCTGGATTTAGCGAACATCAAACTGGACTTGCTTTTGACATAGGTGGTGTAGATAGATCTCTTTGGGCAGAAGAGGATTTTAAATACACTGATGAAGCAAAATGGCTTAAAGAAAATTGTACTAAATATGGATTTATTTTAAGATATCCTGAAGGGAAAGAATGGATTACTGGATATATGTATGAATCTTGGCACTTTAGATATATAGGAGTAGAAAATAGTAAAAATTTTGAAAATAGTGATTTAACATTAGAAGAATATTTAGGATTAGAATAAGAAAGAAGCTATCACTAACAGATTTAGTTTTGTTGTGATAGCTTCTTTTTAATCTTTTAAGATATATAAAATTTAATTTTATACATTTTTATTTAGAAACTATTTTTATATATTTTACAGTGGAATCTTCAGTTCCTTGAACGTATAAATTTGCTCTTTTTAAATCATGAACGTAATCTATAACTTCTTTAGTTATTATTTCTCCAGGACAAAGTACAGGTATTCCTGGTGGATATGCAAGTAAAAATTCTCCCGAAATATCTCCTACACTATCTTTTAACAGCTTAGATGTTTTATCACTATAAAATGCTTCTCTTGGTTCTAGAATTTTTTTTGGAATAGTAGGTATATCTAAGAAATCTTGAACAGGCTCTCTTTTGCCATAGTATTCCTCTGAAATTTCTTTAAGAGCAGAAATTAATATATCCATTCCTTCTTTAGTATCTCCAAATGAACCTACAGCAAGAACATTATAAAAATCTGATAATTCCATTTGAATATGATACTTTTCAGATAAAATCATATCTAACTCAAAACCAGTAATACCAAGTTCTCTAGATGATATTGTAAGCTTAGTGGGATCAAAAGAATAAGAACCAGGTTTTCCTAAAACTTCGTCACCAAAACAATAGAAACCAGGAATTTTATTTATTTCATTTCTTGTATACTTACATAGCTCTATAGCGTTATTTAATAATTCCTTTCCTTCTAAAGCAATTTGTCTTCTAGCACAATCTAAAGATGCCATTAAAATATATGAAGGTGATGTTGTTTGTAGCAGATTCATTATTTGTTGAACTCTTTTTGGATCAACATATTTACTTTTTACATGTAATAAAGACCCTTGAGTTAAAGAGCCTATTATTTTATGTGTGCTTTGAGCGCAAATATCAGCTCCCGCTTCTAAAGCAGACATAGGTAGCTTTTCTGAAAAAGCTAAATGTGGACCGTGAGCTTCATCTACTATTAATGGTATATCAAAGCTATGAACTATATCAGCAATTTTTTTAATATCAGTTGCAACTCCGTAATAAGTTGGATTTATAATAAGAACTGCTTTAGCATCTGGGTTTTCTTCTAAAGTTTTAGCAACAGTTTCAGGAGTGACTCCATGTGCAATACCTAACTTTTTATCAATTTCAGGTTCCATAAATACTGGACTAGCACCACTTAAAATAATTCCTGAAGTAACTGATTTATGAACATTTCTTGGAACAAGGATTTTATCACCATCTTTTACTACAGATAAAATCATAGCTTGTATTGCTCCAGATGTACCATGGATTGAGAAAAATGAAGCATCAGCACCATAAGCATCAGCTACTAATTCTTGAGCTTTTTTTATTGGTCCTGTAGGATGATGTAAACTATCTACTAGCTTAAATACTGTAACATCTATTTTAAAAGGATTTTCTCCTATAAAATCTTTAAAATCTTTATCTATTCCAATTCCTTTTTTATGTCCAGGTACATGAAAGGGTAAAGTTTCTCTATTTACATATTCCATTAATGCGTTAAATAGTGGAGTTTCATTTTGATTCATTTTATACACTAAAAGCACCCTCTTTCTTAAGAATATTATTAGTTATCCTATTAGTTTTATACAAACATAAATATTATATTTTAATAATTAGAACTATGCAATAAAATCCTTAAATTTATTTAATAAATAGTAAATTAGTAAATTTTGAATAAAAAATAATAATTATGTTAACAATATTTTAAGAGAAAATGAATTATAGGAGGAGTTATTTGTGAATAGCCTAAATTTAAATAAGAGAGATACAAGTATATCTAATAATGCTAAAAAATTAAGAAGAGAAGGTAAGGTTCCGGGAATACTTTATGGAAAGAAAATAAATGACTTTTTGTTTGAGGTTGGAGAATTAGAATTATGTAGAGAAATATCAAAAAATGGTGAACATGGAGTTATTAATTTTGATTTAGACGGAGATAGTTGTAGTGCATTAATAAAGGATGTTCAAAGAGATCCAGTTACTCATAAAATAATTCACTTAGATTTAGAAGAATTAAATCATAATGATAAGATAATTTCGACTATACCTATTATTTATGAAGGAGAAAATTATTTGAATAAAAAAGGGATGGTGCTTCAAAAAGAAAAAGATTCTATAAGAGTTGAATGTATAGCTGATAAGCTTCCAAAGTATATAAAAATAAATATAAATGGAAGTAATAATGGATATGTATATAGAGCTGGAGACTTAGAGATTGCATCTGAGCTTTCTATAATAGATGATTTAAATATGGTAATTGCTTCGGTTACATATGAAAGAAAAACTGTAAGTGATGATATGGAATTAGCAGAAGAAGAAAATAATGAAAAATAAATAAAATGTAAAAAATGTAAAGAGATACAATATTTGCTCTCTTTACATTTTTTTATTCCAAAATCTATTTCTTTAGTGTATAATATTACCTGATTATTAAGTAGTTTAGGAGGTATAAAATGTTATATAAGGATAAATATAATGATTGGTTAACATCAAGTGTTATTGATGAGAAGATGAAAGATGAATTAAGACAAATTAAAGATGAAACAGAAATTGAAGATAGATTTTATAAGGATCTTGAGTTCGGGACAGGTGGACTTAGAGGGGTTATTGGAGCAGGAAGTAACAGAATGAATATATATACTGTATCTAAAGCAACTCAAGGTTTTGCTAATTACTTAAATGGAAGATTTGAAAATCCAGCAGTAGCAATTGCTTATGATTCAAGAAATATGTCTAAGGAGTTTTCTAAGGCAGCAGCTTTAACTCTTTGTGCTAATAATGTTAAAGTGTACTTATATGAAGATTTAAGACCTACACCAATGCTTTCTTTTGCAGTAAGACATTTAGATTGTATTGGCGGTATAGTAGTTACAGCTTCACATAATCCTAAGGAATATAATGGTTATAAAGTTTATGATGAGTTTGGTGGTCAAGTAACAGATGAAAAAGCAAATATTATCATAACTGAAGTAAATAAAATCAATAATTTTGATATGATTAAAACTATTTCTGAAGAAGAAGCAATTGAAAAGAATTTATTAGTTTATATTGGTGAAGCTGTAGATAAGGCGTATATAGATGCAGTAAAGTCTTTAGCTATAAGAAAAGAGTTAGTAGAAGCTAAGGCTAAAGATTTAAAGGTAATTTATACACCAATACATGGATCAGGAAATATGCCTGTAAGAAGAGTTTTAAAGGAGCTTGGTTATACTGGAGTATCAGTAGTTAAAGAACAAGAGATGCCAGATGGAAACTTCCCAACAGCATCTTATCCAAATCCAGAAGAACCAGCAGTATTTAAGTTAGCATTAGAAATGGCTAAGGAAGAAAATCCAGATGTAATTTTTGCAACAGATCCTGATTGTGATAGAATAGGTGTAGTTGTTAAAGACAGTGAAGGAGAATATAGAGTTTTAACAGGTAATCAAACAGGATTATTATTAACACAATATATTCTAGACGCATTAAAAGAAGAAAAAAGATTACCTGATAATGGAGTAGTTATTAAGACTATAGTAACTACAGATGGAGCTAAGAAGATAGCAGAATCATATAATATTGAAATCATGGAAGTTTTAACAGGGTTTAAATATATAGGAGAAAAAATTCAAGGTTTTAAAGAAAATAACAATAAAACTTATCTTTTTGGATTTGAAGAAAGTTATGGTTATTTAGCAGGAGATTTTGTAAGAGATAAGGATGCAGTAATAGCATCTATGTTAATTGCAGAAATGACTTTATATTATAAGGAAAAAGGAAAAAGCCTTTATGATGGATTAATAGATTTATATGAAAAGTATGGTTATTTTAAAGAAGCTTTAGTATCATTTGAATTAAAGGGGAAAGAAGGCGCAGAAAAAATAGCTAACTGTATTGACTCTTTAAGAAACGAAAAACTTGTAGAAATTAATGGCGTTAAAGTTAATACTAAGTATGACTATAAGCTAAGAATTGAAGAAGATATAGAAAGCGGAGAAAAGAAGGACATAAATCTTCCAAAATCAAATGTTCTTAAGTTTATTTTAGATAACGGATCATGGTTTGTAGTTAGACCTTCAGGAACTGAACCTAAGATGAAAGCTTATATAGCAGTTCAAGGAACAGGATTAAATGATTCAGGAGAAAAGCTTGAAAGCTTTAAAGAAGAAGTAGTTAAATTAATAAATGAAAAGTTAAATTAATATTAATATTAGTGGAATGTCTAGAGCTATTTGTTTATTCTTATAGTAAATAGACTTCCACTTTTTCTTTTAAATTAAAATAGTTATATTTTAAATAACTTTGTAGAATTTAAAAATGAGATTTGAAAGCTTCATAAATATATAGTATTATTTATATTAAGCCAAGATAAAGGAGGAATCTATTTGGATTATAATTCAGTTTTTAAGGAAAAATTAGGGAAATTATTATTCTTAGAAATAGATAAAGAGGGTTTTAAAAGAAATGTTGGTATACCAAGTTATATTTCTTTTGATAATAAGGAATTATATTTACCTATTTCTTCTGATTATATTACTAATAATATTCAAGATGAGATTAAAATAAAAAACTTACCAATATATTATTTTATAGAAGGAATGTTTTTAGCTATAGGGGCTGATGAGAAATTAAGATTTAATGATGACTATGAATTAATATTATCGTACATAAAGGATACTGATAATTGTATAAAAAGCATAATAGCTAAGAAGATTAAAGATGATAATCTTGTTGATGGATATCTACTTTTAAAAGGATATTATAGATTTTCAAAAGATATAGAGATCATGAAAAGGCTATTATTAGTAGGTGAAAGCATAAGAGAAAAAGATAGTGGATTTAAAGATATATTATTAAATGATATTCAATACTGTGAAGAGCATTTATTGAAAATTCCAGAAGCCTATCTATATAAAGCATTAGTATTAAAAGATAATGATGATTATAAGGCAGCTAAAGTTGCAATTAATGAATATATAAATTTAGGTGGTAAAGTTACAGAAGAAATAAAAGTGTTATTAGAGGATATAAATAATGTTTCAAATTATGAAATAGCTATTGATCACTTAAAAGATGATCCAGATAAAACTATAAAGATTTTATTAGAACTACTAGATAATTTTGATAACAATCCTTTAATTTACTATTATTTAGGTGTAGCGTATAGAAGATTAGAAAATTATGAAAAGGCTATATATTATTTAAATGAAAGTTTAGAAAGAGAAAGTGGAATTTACGAAGTAGTTGTTGAATTAGGTATAAATTATGCTTGTATAAATGACTTTGAGACTGCAATAAAATATTTTAAAAAGGCTTTTGAAGTAACTAAGGAAGTAGAAATATGTACTAATATAGTTATGTGTTATATGAATTTAAATAACTATGAAGAGGCTAAATTACATTTAGAAATTGCTAAAAAATTAAATCCAGAAGATGAAATAGTTAAGGATTTAGAGAAAATGCTGAATAAGTAATATTAAACGGGCTGTCTCTTGCGACAGCCCAATTTATGTATTATAAGTATTTACTTTAGCAATGCAGGTAAATATGATATTATAATTATGGATAATTTTACTTTTTAATTATTAAGGAGATAAGATGGAAGATAATAACTTTATTGATGTATTAGGGTACAAAGTTTTTAAAAATAGCTTAGTAGATGCTGTTAATTATGTTAATGGATTTAATAAAATTCATATAATATCAGGTAATCCTGAAGTTTTATATACTGGATTAAATAATAAAGTATTATTTGAAAACTTTACATCAAAGGATTCTTTTATTATACCTGATGGTGTGGGTGTTCAAATAGCTTCAAAAATTTTAAAAACTCCTGTTAAAGAAAAAATTGCAGGTATAGATTTAATGAAAGAAATTGTTAATAAAGCCTCTTTGGAAAATAAGAGTATATATTTACTTGGAACTACAGATGAAAATTTAAAGGCGTGTGTAGCTAATTTAGTAATAAAGTATCCAGGTATAAATATTACAGGATATAAAAATGGTTTTTTTGACATTAATAATCCTATTGAAATAATAAATGAAATCAAGGAGAAAAAACCTCATGCTATTTTTGTAGCAATGGGATGTCCAAGACAAGAAGAATTTATAGTAAGATATATGGATGAATTACCTTGTAAAATATTTATGGGAGTTGGAGGTAGCTTTGATGTAATTGCTGAAAAGGTTAATAGAGCTCCAAAATGGATGATAAAATTAGGATTAGAATGGTTATATAGAGTTTTAAAAGAGCCATGGAGAATTAAAAGATTAGGAAGTATCCCTAAATTTTTATTACTTGTTATAAGAGGAAAAAAGTAGATTATGAGTAAAAATAAAGTTTTTAAAGCAACATTTATAGTTATGGTAATTACTATTTTAAGTAGAGTTATTGGATTTGGTAGAGATATTTTAGCAGCCTATCATTTTGGGGTAGAAGGATCTTATGATATTTATATAGCTTCTGTTGCTATACCTGAATCAGTATTTATGATTGTTGGCCTTGCTATCTCAACTACATTTATTCCTATGTTAAGTGAAATTAAACATAATAAAAGTAAAGAAGAGATGTTTAGTTTTGCGAATAATGTTATTGATATTCTATCTATATTATCTATATTTGTTATAATTTTAGGATTAATCTTTACAAAAGAAATAGTTAATATATTTGTTCCTAATTTCTCTAATGAAAAAATGGCGTTAACTATTTTCCTAACAAGGATAACATTAATTAATGTTATTTTCCTTTGTATTAATTCTTGCTTTGCATCTATATTACAAGTTTGTGAGGATTTTATAATACCGTCATTATTAGGATTATTTTTTAATTTTCCTATAATTATTTATTTAATATTGTTTAAGGATGTTAGCGTTATTGGATTAGCTGTGGCTAATGTATTAGGAAATTTATTAAGAGTTATGGTGCAAATTCCTTCACTATATAAGCAAGGATATAAGATAAAGCTTTTCGTTGATTTGAAAGATGAAAAATTCAAAAGGATGATGAAATTAATAGTTCCAGTAATAATTGGAGCAGGTGCAAATTCTATAAATATGTTAGTGGATAAAAGTGTAGCCTCAGGTTTAGTTACAGGATCTATGGCAGCTTTAGAGTATTCTCAAAGAATAATACAATTTGCAAATACTGCTATTACAACCTCTTTAGTCTCAGTAGTCTATCCTATTATGGCTAATAGACTTAATGAGGGAGATAAGGAAGGATTTTTAAAATATTTAAGTAAATCAATAGTAATAATTTGTATATTCTTAGTACCAATTACTTTTGGAGTTATTTTCTTAAGTAATGACATTGTAAAGCTAATATATGAAAGAGGAAAATTTGATTCTAATGCTGTTATTCTTACTTCCATGGCCCTATTAGGATATTCAATTCAGTTACCTTTTGCAGGGATAAGAGATATATTGAATTCTTCTTTATTTTCAATGAAAAAAACAAAGATAACAGCCTTAAATGGAATAATTGGAGTTGTTATTAATATAGTTTTAAGTATTACTTTATCTAAATATTTTGGAGTGCTTGGAATTGCAATAGCTACATCTATATCCGCATTCATAATAGCAATATTACTATTGAATTCTACAAGAAAATTGATAGGTTCTTTTAATGTTGGTGAACTCTTGTTAAAAATATTTAAAATAATAATAAGTTCGTCAATTATGATAGTAGTACTTTATTATTTAAATAAATTAATAAATATAAATAGTTCATTTATATTTATTTTAGTAGACGGTACTATAGGAGCTATTATATTCTTTGTTTTATGTAAAGTTATTAATATAGAAGAATTTGAAGAAGTGTTAAGTATTATTAGAGAAAAATTTGTAAGGAGGGGATAGTTAATGAAAATTCTATTTATAGCATGCTATTCGCCATTAATTAATAATTCGGCATCTATAGAAACTCTTCAATATTTGAATAATTTAGCTAAGTTTGAAGAAAATGAAATTCATCTTTTAACTGTAAACTTTCCTCCAAACTCAATTTATTATGATGAATATATATTTAGTATGTTAGATCCGAGGATAAAGTTACATATAATTTCTGGAGGCATAATTTTTGAAAAAATTATGCCTAAGAAGAAAAAAGGTGAAGTTGTTACCGAAGTTAATAAATTAAATTTAAAGATAAAAGGTCTATTAAGAAAAATTAAAAAAATATTTGCAGTGCCAGATATGTATTTGTATTGGGCTATAAATGCAAGTAAATATGGAGTTAGATTAATGGCAAAAGAAAACTTTGATGTAATGTTTTCTATGCACGAGCCACCTTCAAGCCATATATGTGCTTATAAAATTAAAAAAAATTTCAAAAGCCTTAAATGGATAGCTTATTGGAGTGATCCTTGGCTTAAAGATTCTACAAGAGACAGCTCAACTCTTATAAGAAGAAAATTTGAAGGTTATTATGAGAAGAAAATAGTTAATTTAGCTAATAAACATATTTTTGTAACTAAAGCTAATAGAGATGATTATATAAAAACTTATAACCTTAAAAAGGATAATACTTTTATAATAACTAGAGGATATGATGATAAAGTATATAAGGAAATAGAAAAAAATGAAATTCCTAAGTTGATTAACAAAGAAAAAATTAATTTAGTTTACGCAGGAGAAATTTTTTCAAAACTTAGAGATATAAGACCTTTCATAAAAGCTATTAATAAGATGAAAAATGAAAATGGCGATCTATATAATAAGTTGAACATTTTATTCTTTGGGAATATAGATAATAATGAAGTTAAAGAAGAATTATTGGAAATAGATAATGTAAAAGTTTCTAATAGAATTCCATATAATGAAGCTTTAAGTTATATGATAAATGCTGATGTGTTATTGTTATTTGGAAATAAGAATTCTAAGCAAATACCTGCAAAAATATATGATTATTTTGGATGCTATGGATATATATTAGTAATTTTAGGTGATGAAAATGATCCAATTATTGATGTAGTTAATGATTTAGATAAGTGTAGTGTTTCTAAAAATAATGATGAGTCTATTAAGAATTCTATAATAGAGGTATGTGATAAAATTATTAAAAATGAAAAATCTAATCAAGTAGAGGAATATGAGTGGGAAAATATATCTAAAAGGTTAGATTCTATTCTAAGGGAGGATTAATATGCACGTTATGTTTATACCTTCATGGTATCATAATAAAAGGAATTCTGTTCATGGTAGTTTTTTTAAAGAACAGGCTTTAGCAATTCAAGAAAGTGGTGTAAAAGTTACGGTAGCATATAATGAAATTTGGCCTCTAACATTACTATTTAAAGTTAAAGAAAAAATAGGACTTAGTTTTAAAATTGAAGAAAACTTAAGAACTTATAGGTATAAGAATTTTAATTATTTACCTAAAAATCCGAAAATGTTTAATATATTCAATAAAAGATTAGATAAATTATATAATGAAATAGTTAAAAAAGAAGGTAAGATAGATTTGATACATTGTCAATCTTCCTTTTG
The DNA here is from genome assembly GCF_050585245.1 of Clostridium nigeriense. Lineage (GTDB taxonomy): Bacteria > Bacillota > Clostridia > Clostridiales > Clostridiaceae > Clostridium > Clostridium nigeriense_A. The sequence continues at coordinate 168,104 of NZ_JBNOOF010000001.1, read as the reverse complement.
GGCAGGTATTAGTGCTGCTTATATTTCAAAAAAATATAATATTCCTTTAGTTATAACAGAACATTCTTCTTTAGAAAAAGCTGTATATATTAAGGAAAGTTATAAACCATTTATAAAAAAATCCTATTTAGATGCTGATGTATTAATTGCAGTAGGAAATGGATTGAAAAAAGAAATGAGCGAGTTTTCAGGAAGAAATGATATAAGGGTAATACATAACTTAACTCCTGTAGAGAATTTTTATATTAGTGAAAATAAAAACAACACATTTACTTTTTTTTCATTAGCCTTTTTAGAGGGGGAAAAGGGAATGGATGTTTTAATTAAGTCTTTCAGCAAATATTTTAAAAATAGTAATGCAAAGTTACTTATAGGTGGAGAAGGTAGTCAAAAGGAATTCTTAATTAATCTATCTAAGGAACTTAAAATTGATAGTCAAATAGAATTTTTAGGAGCTTTATCAAGAAAAGAGGTTTCTGATTATATGAGTTTATGTGATGCATTTGTATTAGCTTCTAAGTATGAGACTTTTGGAGTAGTATATATTGAAGCTTTGGCTTCAGGAAAGCCAGTTATTGGAGCTTTTAATGGTGGAGCAGAAGATATTATTAATTCTAATAATGGATTAATAGTTAAAATTAATGATATTGATGATTTAGGAAATGCAATGATTTACATTATGAATAATATAAATTTATATAAGCCAGAAGAAATTAGAGATGAATGTATAAAAAGATTTTCTAAGAGTAAAATTACTAATGAAATATTAGAGGTATATAATTCATTGTTAGAAGGAAGGTTATGATTATGCTATTTAAGGATTATAGTATTGATGAATTTTTAAATGAACTATCCTCAAGTGAACCATCTCCAGGTGGAGGAAGTACTGCTGCGTTAGTTTCAGCACTTGCTGCTAGTTTAAACTCTATGGTGTATTCACTTACTATAGGAAAGAAAGTTTATGAAAATCTTAGTGACGAAGAAAAAGAAGAGATGTTAAGATTACATGATGAGACAAAAGATTTTATTAAATTATCTCAAGAATTTATGGAAAGAGATAGAAAAGACTTCTTGGGATTAATGGAATGTTATAAGTTACCAAAATCTACAGAGGAAGAAGTTAAGTTTAGAAAAGACAAAATAAAAGAATTCACTATTAAAGCAATGGAAAGTCCTTTAGAACTAGCTGAAGAATGTTTAAAATTTTATAATAATATTGATTTTGCTATAAAATTTGGAAATAAGAATTTAATATCAGATGCAGGTGTTGCAATTAGTTTATTACATTCAGCTATTGAAAGTTCTATAATTAATGTCAAGATAAATTTAAATTATTTAAGAAATGAAGATATTGTTTTTGAAATAGAAAATAAATGTACTAATATTACAAATGATTCTTATGTAAAGAAATGTAATTTGCTTAATGAAGTAGAAAAAATAATTTACCCTAAAAAAATATAGTCTCCTGTGAGACTATATTTTTTTATGGCAATTCATTTAATGATTTAAACTCATATCCTTGAGCTTTTAACTCTTGAATTACGTTTTTTAATATTTTAGCATTAGTGTCAGATACAGCATGCAATAGCATTATACATCCTGGATGAGCACCATTTACTATTTTTTTTATTGCTGCATTTTCCTCAGGTTGATTATCAACTAACCAATCTTTATATGCAAAACTCCAAAAAATAGTTTTATATCCTAGGTCCTGAGTTTTCTTTAATGAGTTCTTAGAGTATTTACCCATAGGTGGTCTAAAAAGTTTAGGCATATCTTCACCTATTAAAGCTTTAAACTCATCTTCAACTTCAGTAAATTCTAGTTTAAATTTTTCGTTGTCTTTTATACTAGCCATAGATGGATGATGAGATGTGTGGTTACATACTAAATGACCTTCTTCAACCATTCTTTTAACTATATCTCCTTCTTGCTTTATATATGGTTTTACTACAAAAAAGGCTGCCGGAACTTGCTCTTCCTTTAAAGTATCCAGTATTTTGGGAGTATTACCATTCTCATAACCTTCATCGAAAGTTAAATAAATTACTTTAGAATTAGTATCACCTACAAAATAAGCTCCATAGTCATTGAAAAAGCCAGCTGATTCCTTTGGGGATTCAGGAGTTGTTCCATTTTGTCTATTTACAAAATACCAATTTAATTCTAAATCATCTGAAGCTAGGGCTTTTTGAATATTTAAGTTAAATCCTAAAAATAATATAAGTAAAGATATTGTTATTTTTTTTATTATCTTCAAAATACTCACCTCCTATAATATTATTTTTATCTAAAATATATCTTTTACACTGGAAATAGACAGTAAATATCCTATTAATTTACCTAAGCATCTTTATATATTGAAATAATTCTTAGAGTAGAGTATAATTTTAAAGATGTTAAGATGTGATTATGTAAGGAAAGGAATGTACATAGATGAATTTAGGAATAGTTGGTTTACCTAATGTTGGTAAAAGTACTTTATTTAATGCAATTACAAAAGCTGGAGCAGAATCAGCAAACTATCCGTTTTGCACTATAGAACCAAATGTAGGAGTAGTTAGTGTACCGGATAAAAGATTAGATGTTTTAGAAAAAATGTATAATACTAAGAAAAAGGTATATACTGCTGTTGAATTTTATGATATAGCTGGATTAGTTAAAGGAGCATCGAAAGGTGAAGGGTTAGGGAATAAGTTCTTATCTCATATTAGAGAAGTATCAGCGATAGTACATGTTGTTAGATGTTTTGATGATGGAAATGTTGTGCATGTTGAAGGTTCCGTAGATCCTATTAGAGATATAGAAACTATTAATTTAGAGCTTATATTTGCTGATTTAGAAGTCCTTGAAAGAAGAATGGAAAGATCTATGAAACAAGTTAGATCAGGGGATAAAAAAGCAAAAGAAGAATATGCTTTAATGGAAAAGGTAAAGGCACATTTAGAAAAAAACTTACCGATAAGAACATTAGAAGTTACTGAAGAGGAAGAAGAAATTATTAAAGGATTATTCTTAATAACTTCAAAGCCGGTTTTATATGCTTGTAATATATCAGAAGATGATATGATGGAAGGTAATACAAATAATGCGTATGTTCAAAAGGTGAAAGCTCATGCAGAAAGTGAAAATTCAGAAGTAGTTGTAGTATGTGCTAAACTTGAAGAAGAACTATCAGGATTAGAAGATGAAGAAAAACTTGAAATGTTAAGTGAGTATGGATTGACAGAATCAGGATTAGATAAACTTATAAGAGCAAGTTATAGATTGTTAGGATTAATTAGTTATTTAACAGCAGGTGTTCAAGAAGTAAGAGCTTGGACAATAAAAGAAGGAACAAAAGCACCACAAGCTGCTGGTAAAATACATTCAGATATTGAAAGAGGATTTATTAGAGCTGAAATAGTTTCTTATGATGATTTACTTGAATGCGGATCAGAAGCTGCTGCTAAAGAAAAAGGTCTTTATAGATTAGAAGGAAAAGATTATGTTATGAAAGATGGAGACGTTGTTAATTTTAGATTTAACGTATAAAAGCTTTAATATATAAAATATATTATTTAAAAGGTATGAAATTTATATAAATTTCATACCTTTTATAATTTTCTTCCTTTAGCTTTTAAGTGCATCTATTAATTATGTAACGGCTTGGAATCTCTATAAACATAACAAAAATTCATAATTCCGAGGAATGAGGAATTATTACCTTCAGTGTATAAAGAAATAAATATTGTATGACGGCGACTTGGAGCTTGCGAGGTCGCAAGGAATATAATATTTATCTATTTTTTTATTTGAAAATAAGTAATACTAAAAATACAAATAATCCTTGAAGTATTCCTAGAAAAATAATAAAATAATAGTATAAAGTGGTTTAAAGTGGTTAAAAGTGGTGGAGAATTTCATTTTAAGGTAGGATTGAAGATGTTTATTGGAGAATATCAACATGGGTTAGATGCAAAAAATAGAATGATAGTTCCTTCAAAATTAAGAGAAGGTCTTGGTAATAAGTTTGTTATTACTAAGGGGTTAGATGGATGTCTTTATGCATACCCAATGGAAGAATGGAAGGCTTTAGAATCAAAGTTAAAATCTTTACCACTTACTAATAAAGATGCAAGAGCATTTGTTAGATTCTTTTTTTCTGGTGCTTGTGAAATTGATGTAGATAAGCAAGGAAGAGGTTTAATTCCTCAGAATTTAAAGGAATATGCATGTATTGAAAAGGAAATAGTAAGTATAGGGGTATTAACTAGAGTTGAAATTTGGAGTAAGGAAAAGTGGGAAGAATATAATGAATCGGATATAGATTTTGACTCTATTGCTGAAAAGATGAGTGATTTAGGAATATAAGGAGAATTATTATGGAATTTAAACATGTATCCGTACTTTTAAACGAGTGCATTGAGGGATTGAATATTAAAGAAAATGGAATTTATGTAGATGGAACTTTAGGTGGTGGGGGACATTCTTCAGAAATACTAAAAGAATTATCTGAAGATGGACTTTTAATAGGGATAGATCAGGATAAAGATGCTTTAAAAGCCGCAGGCTTAAGGTTACAAAACTTTAATAATGTAAAGTTTGTACATAGCAATTTTTATAATATAGACTCTATTTTAAATAATTTGCAAATAGAGAAAATAGATGGAATGTTAATGGATCTTGGAGTATCTTCTTATCAATTAGATAAAGGTGATAGAGGATTTAGTTATATGCAAGATGCACCTTTAGATATGAGAATGAATAGAGAAAATTCTTTGTCTGCCTATGAAGTCATTAATGATTATGAAGAAGAAGAAATCTATAGAATAATTAGAGATTATGGAGAAGAAAAGTTTGCTAAAAGAATAGCAAGATTTATTGTGGAAAATAGAGAAAATAAACCAATAGAAACTACACTGGAATTGGTTGAAATAATTAAAGCTGCTATACCAGCAAAAGCAAGGAGAGAAGGTCCTCATCCAGCTAAAAGAACTTTTCAAGCTATTAGAATAGAAGTAAACAGTGAACTCTCTATATTAAATAAAGCTATTGAAGATGGGGTGAATAGATTAAATAAAGGTGGAAGAATGGCTATAATAACCTTCCATTCTTTAGAAGATAGAATAGTAAAACTTAAATTTAAAGAATTAGCTACTGCATGTACTTGTCCTAAGGAATTTCCAATATGTGTTTGTGGTGGAAAAGCTAAAGTAAAGATAATTACTAGAAAAGCTATAGATCCATCTAAAGAAGAAGTTGATGAAAATCCAAGAAGTAGAAGTGCTAAATTAAGAGTAGTGGAGAAAATTTAAAAAAATTAAGTAAAATAATATGGGGGATGTAATAAAATGGTTAATAAGGAATATGAATATATAAGAGGAAATACAGCTCTAAACCCAAAGAGAAAGTATGACGAAGTAAAAAGAAGAAAAGAAAGAGAGAATCTTGAAAGACAAAGAAGAGAGCAACAAAGAAGAGAAAGAAATGCTAAAAAATCTGTAGTTAAAAATATATTACAAGTTGCATCTATTGCTCTAGTTTTAGGAGTATTAACAATAGCAAGAGACGGTAAAGTTTTTAAAATGCAAAATGATTTAACTAACGTTAAAAGTGAGATAAAAACTGTTACTGCAGAAGGGGAAGCTCTAAGAGTAAACTTATTAAAATATTCTTCTCTTGGAGATGTAAAATCAGCTGCTACTGAAGCTGGTATGAAAATTCCACAAATAGATGATACTATCACAGTAAATATAACTAAAGATTTTTTTGCTAATATTAGAGAGTAACATAAGGAATGAAATAGTACACTTGCCAGATAAAGAGTATGATACTCTACATGTTTTAATTAATTACATGGAGGCATTGATGTGAATAGAAAGAATTATAGAGATAAAGCGCTAATGAAAAAAAGAATATCATTAGCGCTTACAACATTAATATGTTTATTTGCTCTTTTAGTAATAAGACTATCGTATATAATGATAGTTAAGAGAGAAGAGTATTCAGCAAAGGCAGAAGAACAATGGACTAGTGAAGTAAAAATTGATGCAAGAAGAGGAAGAATTTTAGATAGAAATGGTGTTGAACTTGCTGTATCTGCTAATGTATATAGAGTTGATTTTGATTTAAACTCTATTAGAGCTCACTTAAGAAAAGAAAATTTAACTAATAATGATATAGCTCCCAAAATATCAGAGGCTTTAGGAATGGATGAACAGAAGGTTCTAGATAAGTTAAATACTAAGCTGCCTAGTGGTTCTGATGCTGGAGCTGCAATTTTAGTAAGAAGAATTGAAAAGGAACCTGCAGATAAAGTTAAAGATTTAAACATACCAGGAATTATAGTATCTCCAGATACAAAAAGATACTATCCAAATGGAAATTTCTTAGCTCATGTACTAGGAAGCACTAATATAGATGGTCAAGGTTTAACAGGAGTTGAACTTGAGTATAATGATTATTTATCAGGAACTCCAGGTCTTAGAATATCAGAATTAAGCAAATATAATGATGAACTTCCTTATACAATTTCAGAATTTACAGCTCCTGTAAATGGAAGCGATTTAGTACTAACTATAGATGCAAATTTGCAGGCTTTTGCGGAAAAGGTAGCTGAAAAGGGATATATAGATAATCAAGCAAAGCAAGTTTCAATAATAATTATGAATCCAAATAACGGTGAAATATTAGCTATGGTAAATAAGCCAGATTTTGATCCTAATAACCCTTATGAAGGAACTGAAAATTATGAAGGCGAAAATTTGGCCGAAAAGGTACAAAAAATGTGGAGAAATCACTTGGTAAATGATACATTTGAACCAGGGTCTATATTCAAAGTTGTGACTATGATTGGAAATTTAGAAGAAGGATTGGTAGATGAGTCTGATACATTTACATGTAATGGTAGTTTGAAAATTGGACCTCATACAATAAAATGCTGGAAAACATCAGGACATGGTACTCTAACATTACCTGAAATATTACAAAATTCATGTAATGTAGGATTTATGGAGATCGGAAAGAAAATTGGTAAAGAAAAGTTAAATGAATATATAAGTAAATTAGGATTTGGTCAAGTTAGTGGAGTTGATTTACCAGGTGAAGCAAAGGGGATAACTAAAAAAACTGAAAATATTAATGAGGCAGATCTTGCAACTATTTCATTTGGACAAACTAATACTGTAAATGCAGTTCAATATATGGCAGCCTTTAATAGTATTGTTAATGGAGGAAAATTAATCCAACCACATATAATGAAAGAGATTACTTCTAGTAATGAAAATGGGGAAACTGTTGTTGAAGAAACTTTTGAAGCAAAGGTAACAGAGGTTTTAAGCGAGAGTAATACGTCTATATTAAGAGATTATTTAGAAAGAACAGTATCTTATGGTGGATCTAGTAAAGCTTATGTTGAAGGTTATCATATAGGAGCAAAAACTGGAACAGCTCAAAAAGTTAATCCAAATGGCGGAGGATATGAATCGGGAAAATATATTTCATCATTAGCAGGGTTTGCACCAGCAGATGATCCACAAGTTACTGTTTTTATATCAATAGATGAACCGGGAACTGGTACTTACTATGCTGGTCAAATAGTTGCTCCTTTAGCAAATATATTATTCACCGATATATTTAATTATATGAGTGAAGAAATGCCTAAGGATGATGTAGAAAGTATAGTTAAGGAAGTAGTTATTCCTGAAATAAGGGGACTTGAAGTAAGTGAAGCGAAAAAAATATTAAAAGAATATAATCTAGAGTATAATATTGATGGAAATGGGTCTATAATAACAGATGTAAAACCTTATCCGGGATACACAGTGAAAGAAAATTCTAAGATTAATATAGACACAGGAGAAATTGAGCCTTATAATAAAAATGTCGTTATGCCTGATTTAAGGGGTTACTCTTTAGAGGCAGCAACTAAAATATTAGATGATTTAGGTATTACCCTTACTTATGAAGGTGAAGGTACTATTGTTAAACAAAGTATTTCAAAAGGCGAGATTATTACAAAAGGTACAAATGTTAAATTAATTTTAAATGAAGAATATGGAGATTAATTAGAATATCCCTTTACATTAGCATGTGGGACACTCACATGCTAAATTTATATACAAAAGACATAGGGATTTCGTTTAGAATATTAAGGAGATGGTGAAATGAAGTTATTAGATTTATTAGATGGAGTAAGCTATGAGATTTTAAGTGGAAGCTTAGATATTAATGTAAATCATATTCAATATGATAGCAGAAAGATAAAAGAAGGAGATCTTTTTGTGTGTCTTACAGGCTTCGAAGCAGATGGTCATGACTATGCATTCAAAGCTATTACAGCTGGTGCTAAGGTTGTATTATGTGAAAAAAATATAAATATAGATGTAGAAGGAATAACAGTATTATTAGTAAAAGAGGGAAGAAAAGCTTTAGCAACTATGGCTGCTAATTATTATAATCATCCAGCTAAAAAGTTAAAATTAATAGGAGTAACTGGAACTAATGGTAAAACTACAACTGTATATATATTGAAATCAATGCTAGAAAAAGCTGGCAAAAAAGTTGGATTAGTAGGAACTATAGCTAACTATATTGGAGAGAAGAAAGTTAAATCTGAAAGAACTACTCCAGAATCTTTAGAGCTTCATAAGTTATTTAAAGATATGGTTGAAGCAAATTGTGAATATTGTGTTATGGAAGTTTCATCTCACTCTCTATATCTGGATAGAGTTTATGGATGTGAATTTGAAATTGGAATATTTACCAACCTAACTAGAGATCATTTAGATTTTCATAAGTCTTTTGAAAATTATTATAAAGCCAAATTTAAATTGTTTGAAATTAGTAAAGCTTGCGTTATAAATATAGATGATGACTATGGTTATAGAATTGTGAGGGATATTGAAAACATAGGGAATAAGGAAATAAGGACATATTCAATAAAGGATGAAAGCGACTTTAAGGCTTCAGATCTTATGTTAAAAGAAGGAGATATACATTTCAAGGTTAATGGAGATAATTTTAATTCAATTTTACCTGGTGAATATAATGTATATAATGCATTAGGTGCTGTTGGAGCTATGAATATTTTAGGTATAAATAATGATTATATTAAAGAAGGGCTTTTAGATGTAGTAGTTCCAGGTAGGTGTGAAAGAATAGGATATAAATATGATATTCCTTATGATATTATAATAGATTTTGCCCATACTCCAGATGGATTAAAGAATATTTTAGAAACAATAAAAGATTATACAAGAAATAGATTAATTGCAGTTTATGGCTGTGGTGGAGATAGAGATAAAGTTAAAAGAGCAGAAATTGGAAGGATTGGAACTGAACTTGCTGATTTATCAATAATTACGTCAGATAATCCTAGAGAAGAAGATCCTATGGCAATACTAAAAGAAATAATTTCAGGAACAGATAAAACTAATTATATTGCAATTGAAAATAGATCAGAGGCAATAAAATTAGCTTTAAGTATGGCGGAAGAAGGCGATGTTATAGTATTAGCAGGTAAAGGACATGAAAACTATCAAATAACTCCAGAAGGATATGTTCATTTTGATGAAAGAGAAGTTATAGATGAAGTTTTAGCAAATAAAAGAAAAAATTAGAGGTGTAAGGATGGAACTATCTTTTAAAGAATTATTAGAAGCAATAGATGGTGAAGTTATAGTAGAGGGAAAAGAGACCTTTAATAGGCTTTGCATAGATACAAGAAAAATAGAAAATGGCAATATCTATTTAGCAATAAAAGGTGAAAGATTTAATGGTAATAAATTTTTAAAAGAGGCCTTTTTAAATGGTGCATCTATTGCTATAGTAGATGAAGTATTATTTAATGTAGAAGAATTGAAGGAATTAGGTACAGTAATAAAAGTAAATAACTCTGAAAAGGCACTATTAAATCTTGCAAGTTATTACAGAAAAAAACTTGGATTAAAGGTTGTAGGAGTTACAGGTTCTTGTGGTAAAACTTCTACAAAAGATTTGATTGCTGCATTTTTAAGTGAAAAATATAAGGTTTTTAAAACTAAAGGAAATTTTAATAATCAAATTGGATTACCACTTATGATTCTAGAGTTAGATAGCTCTATTGATGTAGCTGTACTAGAAATGGGAATGAGTAATCTTGGTGAAATAGATGTACTAGCTAATTGTGCAAGACCTGATATTGCTGTTATAACTAATATTGGGTTATCACATATAGAAAACTTAAAAACTCAAGACAATATTTTAAAAGCTAAATCTGAAATTTTTAATTATTTTGATGAAAATAATACATTAATTATAAATGGTGAAGATAATTATTTATTAAAAATTAATGATAAATGTTTTGAAATTAAAAGAATTGGCTATAATCATGAATATGATGTTTATGCTTATAATATTATACTAGAGGAGGATAATACTACCTTTTCAGTTAAAGAAAATAATCAGGAATTCATATTTAATATACCTATGGCAGGAAAACATAATGTTTTAAATTCAATGTTAGCTATAGCTGTAGCAAAAGAATTAAATGTATCACTTGAAGAAATGAAAAAAGGAATTAAAAATCTAGAAGCTACTTCTATGAGATTAGAAGTAATTAAAAAAGATAAAATCACAATAATTAATGATTGTTACAATGCAAGTCCTGATTCAATGAAATCTTCTATTGATGTATTAAATTCTTATAAAAAAGGAAGAAAAGTGGCTGTACTTGGAACTATGAATGAACTTGGTGATGAAGCTATAAATGCACATAGTGAGGTTGGCTATTATGCAAAGGATAAATTAGATTTGCTGATAGCAATAGGAAAGTATAAAGATTGCTTTAAAAACGGTTATTCTTTAGAGAGTATAATGACTTTTGAAAGTAAAGATGATTTTATTAGCAATATAAATATACTTATTAAAGAAAATGATGTGATTTTAGTAAAGGCTTCAAGAGGAATGAAGTTTGAGGAAATAGTAAATTCATTAGAAGAGCTGGAAATATAACAAAGGAGGTGAACTGCCTAATTTAGGCAGTAATAATGGGGGATAAGTTAATAGACATTATAACGTCAAAAATAGTAATAGGATTAGTATTATCTTTTATAATTTCAATTATATTAGGACCAATAATAATACCTATGCTGACTAAATTAAAGTTTGGTCAAAATATTAGAAAAGAAGGGCCTCAAAGCCATCTAAAAAAAGCCGGAACGCCAACTATTGGTGGCTTAATTTTTGTAATTTCTACATTAATAGTTACGGTGGCAATGAGATTTAATCCTAGAGATGAGGCAATGATTGCACTATATTCATTATTAGCTTTTGGATTCATTGGATTTTTAGATGATATATTAAAGATATTAAAGAAAGATAATGAAGGTTTAAAAGCATGGCAAAAAATGTTGTTATTAATAATTTTTTCTACTGCAATAGCAGTTTATGGTTATGTGCATTTAGGAACTAGTTTAAGAATACCATTTATAGAAACGAGAATACCATTAGGAATATTATATATACCTTTTGTTATAGTATATTATGCAGGTGCAACAAATGCAGTTAATTTAACTGATGGATTAGATGGATTAGCTTCTACTGTTAGTGTTTTAGTTTTAACTTTCTTTGGTGTTGTATCATTTACAATGGGACACGAATCGTTAGCTGTATTTTCTTTTGTTTTAGCAGGAGGATTACTAGGATTCTTAAAATTCAACGCATATCCAGCAAAGGTATTTATGGGTGATACAGGTTCCTTAGCAATAGGTGGTGCAATAGCGACAATTGCTTTAATTTTAGAACTACCATTAATATTATTTATAGTTGGTGGTATATATGTTCTTGAGACTATATCAGTAATTTTACAAGTTGCATCTTATAAGCTTACAGGAAAAAGGTTATTCAAGATGGCACCAATTCACCATCATTTTGAACAAATTGGATGGAGTGAAACTAAAATAGTAACAATTTTTGCAATAATAACTGTAGTGTTATGCTTTATAGGATTTGTAGCCCTTTAATCATTGATTGGAGGAGTTTTTATGAGAGCAGTAAAGCAAAAAGTTAAAATGGGAGAAATTGACTATGGTATTTTTTATGCTGTTATTATTTTACTTGCAATAGGAGTGATTATGATATATTCAGCTAGTTCATACTATGCTATGTTTAAAGAGGGAGATAGCATGGTATATTTGAAAAAACAATTAATTTGGGCTATTACTGGATTAGTTGTAATGAGTTTTATGGCTAGTTTTGATTATCACAAAATAAGAAAAATTACTCCGCATATTTTAATTATAACTATACCTTTATTAATTGCAGTATTTTTCTTTCCAGCAGTAAATGGAGCAAAAAGATGGATTCAACTAGGTCCATTATCTTTTCAGCCATCTGAGTTGACTAAGTATGCTGTAGTAATGTTCTTAGCAATGAGTTTAGATGCGAAGGGTGATGGCGTTAAAAAATTTTGGACTGGAATAGTTCCTTATTTAGGTGTATCAGGTTTTTTTGCTGCAATGATTTTAGCAGAGAAAAACTTAAGTATAGCTGCAATAATAATGATAGTTACTTTTATTTTACTTTTTGTTGCAGGAGGAAGATTTCAAGATTTATTTGGAAAAGTAGCCCCTGTTTTGCTTGTAGCAGTAATGTTCTTTATATTTGGAGAAGATTATAGAAGAGCAAGAATGCTTAATTTTTTAAATCCATGGCAAGATCCAGCTGGAGATGGATATCAATTAATACAATCTTTTTATGCTTTAGGTGCTGGCGGTGTAACGGGACTTGGTCTTGGTCAGTCTAGACAAAAAACATTATATATGCCAGAACCACATAATGACTTTATATTTTCAATAATTGGAGAAGAACTTGGATTGATTGGTTGTTTATTTATAGTATTTTTATTTGTATTTTTTGTATGGAGAGGAATAAAGGTTGCAATTAAAGCAAAGGATAGCTATGGAACTTTATTAGCCATAGGGATTACATCTATAATTGCAGTTCAAGCAATTATAAATATTGCTGTTGTAACAGGTTCTATGCCTGTTACTGGAGTGCCTATGCCATTTATAAGTTATGGTGGTACATCATTAGTTATTAATATGATGGCTATGGGAATTCTTTTAAACATATCAAGACAGATACAAGGAAAAGATTTATAGTCTTTAAAAAAGAGTGATTTTATATTTAAACTCACTCTTTTAATTTTATGTGTAAAACTATTAAGAAAGTATTAATTTATTATAAAACTTTAAATTTAGTAAAAATTTATAATGAAAAAACATCCAAAAAGTGATACTATTATAATTGATAATGTTATGTAAAAGTGGGAGAGAAATGAATACTAAGGTTAATAAATTTGTAAGAAAAAAAAGGAAAAAGAAAATAGTAAAGAGAATAATTTTAGGTTTTTTTGTATTTATAATAGGAATTGTAATTTTTATATATAAGGCGCCTGTTTTTAATTTGAAAAAAATAAATATTAATGGATTAGTAACTGTTACAAATGAAAGTTTACAAGAAAAATTAAAATATAATATTGGAAAAAATATATTTACTATAGACTATAATAAAATGGAAAAAGATTTAAAAGAAAATCCATATATAAATGAAGTAAAAATAAGAAAAAAAGGTATTAATCAAATAAGTATAGATATAGTAGAAAATAATATAGCATATTATTTTGAAAGTAATGGTAAAATAAAGTCTATTAATAATGATGGGGTAATAGTAGAGGAAGTTGATAGCTTAGAAGGAAGAAAATTAACTAAGTTAACAGGTATAGATTTAACAGAAAAAGGAGTAGGAGATAAGATAACTGAAGATAAAAAGCTGCCAGAAGTATTAGATACTTTTTATAAAATGATAGAAGTTATGCCTGAGGAATTTTATTTCTCAGAAATTAATATTTCTGATTTAAATGATATTGTGTGTTATATAGGAGATGTAGAGGTAATACTTGGAGATAGTTCTGATTTAATTGATAAGGTAAATATTGCGTTAAACCTTATAGAACAAGGAATAATTAGTAAAGGATATATTGATATGAGTTTTAATGGAGCACCTGTTATTAAGCAAAGTGAATAGAAAGGGGGAATTTTTATATGAAAAAAGTAACTTCACAAATTTTTGTGGCTATTGTTTGTGCGTTTTTAGGATTTTTATTAGCCCATCAGTTTAAATTGCTTAATGAAAAAGATAAAATGAATGTAGCAACTCAGAGTTTAGACATAATGGCTGAAATAGATGCATTAAAGAAAGAAAAAGAAGAACTTACAAAAGAAAATAGCTCTCTATCCCAAGAGTTAAAGCAATTAGAGGAAGCGGCTGCTCAAGAGGGGGATTTAGAAGCTGAAATAAAAAAGCAGTTAGATAATGCTAGAATGAATTTAGGCTTAGTTGATGTAAAGGGACCAGGAATAATAATAACAATTACTCCAAAGTCAAATATATTTAGTTCTAATATTAGTACATCTAGTAGTATAAGTGAAGATGAAATAGTTCATGTAGTTAATTCATTAAGATATATAAAGGCTGAAGCAATTTCAGTTAATGATTTTAGGTTAACACCTCAAAGTGGCATTAAAAACTCAGGAGATTGGATTTGGATAGGAACTGCTGGACAAATAGACCCTAAAGAAAAGATTGTTATTAAAGCAATAGGTGATAAGCAGGCATTAAGTGTAGCTGCTAATTTTCAAGGCGTTTTAAATTATGGTGCATTACAAAACTACTATTGTGAAGTAAAAGAAAGTGATGAAATAATAATTAATAAAACAAATCAATCTTTAAAGAATGAGTATATAAAACCAGTAAATTAGTAAGGGGGAATTAATATGATAGCATTTATAGGACTTTTATTAGGCGTGCTTTTAGGTTTATTATTAGACGTTAACATTCCAGAAACATTATCTCCTTACATATCTGTTGCAATACTTGCTTGCTTAGACTCAGTTTTTGGGGCTGTAAGAGCTTCTTTGTCTAAGAATTTTAAGGCTGATATATTTATTTCAGGATTTTTTGGTAATGCTATTTTAGCAGCGGCTCTTGCTTATTTAGGAGATAAGCTAGGAATACCAATATATATTGCTGCGGTTATTGTATTTGGAGGGAGAATATTTGATAACTTTGCTGTTATTAGAAGATTAATAATTGAAAGGTTAAAATCTCGTAAAAGAGGTGAATAAATGAAAATTATTAAAGGAAAAATATTTGTTTTAGCAGCATCAATTTTTACAGGATTCATTATTGTTAACAGCATAGATTTAAATGGAGTTGTTAATAATATATCATCTTTAAATGCAGTAGATTATAAAAAAGCTGTTGAAGAGCGAAATCAGCTTTATAAAGATATAGAAAGTATAAAAAGTGAAAATATAGATTTTAGATATAAAATAAGTAAATATGATGGAAATGACCCTGAAAAAAGTAAGAAGCTCGTTGAAGATATGAAAAATCAACTAGTTGATTACGGAGCTTTAAGTGGAATAACTACTATTAAAGGGCCAGGCTTGATTATAAAGATGCAAGATGGTGATTACGATCTTGATTTAGATACAGAAATTCAAGTTCTTAGAAAAACGATACATGATAATGATCTTGCTCAAGTTTTAAATTCTATAACAAATGCTGGAGCTCAAGCTGTAGCAATAAATGATCATAGAATGCTTCCAAATTCAGCAGTTAAATGTTATTGGGCATTTATTGGATTTGAAGATGAAACTACTACATTTGCACCTTTTTATATTTATGTGATAGGAAATCCAGAAGAAATTAAGACTGCCCTGTTATCTGAAAATAGTGTAATAGAGAGATTACTTCTTAGGGAAATAAAAATTGAAATTGAAGAAAAAGATGAAATAATACTACCAGCAACAAAACAAAATACTGATGCTAAGTATATGGAAAGATATGATGGAAAATAAATTTTTATAAAAAATTTATAAAGTATGAAGGAATTTAAGGTTTTTTGAAGAATACTTAAATTATGTAAATACGCTTCTTTAGGAGGAAATACATTGAGTATAGAAGAAAACTTAAATAAGATTAAAAAAAATATATCAAATAATGCTACACTAGTTGCAGTATCAAAAACTAAACCTATAGAAGATATACAAATAGCTTATGATTTAGAGCAAAGAGACTTTGGAGAAAATAAAGTCCAGGAACTTATAGAAAAGGAAGAGATACTACCTAAAGATATAAGATGGCATTTTATAGGGAATTTACAAACTAATAAGGTTAAATATTTAGTAAATAAAGTTTATTTAATACATTCTTTGTCTAGTATAAAGCTATTAAAAAAAATTGAAGATGAATTTTCTAAACAAAATTCTACAGCAAATCTTTTAATTCAAATTAATGTTGGAAAAGAAGAATCGAAGAGTGGAATTTATGAAGAAGATTTATTAGAACTGATAAATGAAGTTGAAAAATGTAATAGTTGTAAAGTAATGGGTCTTATGGCTATCATACCAAAAGGAAACGATGAAGAAAATAGATTTTATTTCAAAAAAATGAAAAGTATATTTGATGATTTAAGTAAAAAATCATATAAAAATATAAATATGAAAATTCTATCCATGGGAATGACCCATGATTATAAAATAGCTCTAGAAGAGGGCTCTAATTTGATACGAGTTGGAGAAGGAATTTTTGGCAAAAGAAATATAGTGGGAGGAATGACAAATGGGTAATATGTTTGGAAAATTTAAAGAAATAATTGGGCTTGGAGAATATGAGGACGACTTTGATGATTTAGAAGAAACTGAAGTTGAAGAAGAGGTTCAAGAGGAAATAGAACCAATTATATCAAAGCAAAAAGGAAATAAGGTGGTTAATATTCATACTGCGTCTACTGCAAAGGTAATGGTAACTAAACCGTTAAATTATGATGATGCTAGAGAAATTGCAGATGCTATAAAAGCAAGAAAAATAGTATTAGTAAATGCTACAACTTTAGAAACAAAAACTGCACAAAGATTAGTAGACTTTATTAGTGGTTCTTGTTATGTATTAGGTGCGACTTTACAAGAAATTGAACAAAGAGTTTATTTATTATCGCCATCAAATGTAGAAGTAACAAATGAATTGAAAAATGAATTAAGCTCAAAAGCATTATTTAACTGGAATAAGTAGGAGGAGATTTAAATCGAAATAGTTTTTGTAGCAATAAGATTATTAACTATAGCTCTGGAAATAACTATTTTATTAGAAGTTATAATATCAATGTTTCCTTCTATGAAGGAAACTAATATATATAATATAATTGCATCATTTAATTATCCTGTATTATTACCTTTTAGGGTTTTACAAGATAAAGTATTTAAAAATAATTTAATAGATTTTTCACCTTTATTTGCAATAATGATATTATCTTATATTAGGATGTTATTTTAATGTTAAGCAAAGAAGTAATTATTAAAAGTTTTGTTGAAGATGATGCAAAAGAAGCAATAAAAATATATGAAAATTATAAACTTGCCTATGATAAAGATATAACTATTTTTACTAATAGCTTTTGTCCACCTAACATATGGAACTTTTTTGATAAATATTGTAAAAGTAATGATTTTTTTATCGAAACAAATGGAGTTTTTGAAGAAGCTGAAAGGCGAATGATATCATTTAATAATACTTATAATATAGATTATCCAATTTGTGTACTAGAGATTAAAAATAAGTCAAACTTTTCAAATTTAAAACATAAGGATTATTTAGGAGCTATTTTATCATTAGGAATTGAAAGAAATAAGCTAGGAGATATTGTAGTAAAAGGAGATAAGGCATATTTACCTATTGTTGAAGAAATTAGTGATTATGTTCAATTAAATTTAACTCACATTGGTAAATCTCCTGTGGAAATAAATATTGTATACAATATAGTGGATATACCTTCTGTAGATTTTGAGGAAATTTTAATTAATGTTTCTTCATTAAGAGTAGATGGGATTGTTGCTAAAATTGCTAATATATCAAGATCAAAATCAATTGAAATAATAGAAAGTGGAAAAGTATTAGTAGATTATGTTAAGGCAAAAGATAAAAGCCAGGAGCTCGTGTTAGGATCTAGGCTAACTATTAGAGGTAGTGGAAAGTATATAATTGGGGAAATTATTGGGGA
Organism: Clostridium nigeriense; assembly: GCF_050585245.1. GTDB lineage: Bacteria > Bacillota > Clostridia > Clostridiales > Clostridiaceae > Clostridium > Clostridium nigeriense_A. The sequence goes on along the minus strand of NZ_JBNOOF010000001.1, from coordinate 150,019 downwards.
AACTAGAAGTGGGAGACAGAGAATTATAATAAAAAAATATATATAATGCGTAGAGGTGATTTTATGAAGCTTACTCCAATGGATATAAGCAACAAGGAATTTAGAAAAACATTTAGGGGATATGATAGCGAAGAGGTCGATGAATTTATAAATGAAATTATAGATAACTATGAAGAACTTTATAAAGAAAACTCAAGATTAAAAGAAAATTTATCCAGAGCAAATGAAAAACTAGAACATTATGTTAAGATTGAAAACACTATACAAAATACTCTTTTATTAGCTCAAAATGCAGCTGAACAGGCAAGAGCAACATCACAAAAAGAGTCAGAGATAATCCTAAAGAATGCTAATGAATCAGCAAAGAGGATAATTGATAAGGCACATAATGATGTTATAGCAATAAATGATGAATATGAAAAAGTTAAGCAAGAATTTGTAAAATTTAGAGCTAAGTTTAGAAACTTCATGAATGCTCAAACAGAAACTTTTGATGAATTAGAAAAAGATTTAACTAAGAATTATAATATTTCAGAACCTATAGAAAAGTTGATTGCAGAAAAAAATATTGAAGTATCTGATAAAAACTTAGAATCTACTGATGATGTTTATACTGAGGATATGGATGAAATAAAAAGCTTTTTTGCTCAAGAAGAAGAATAAAATCCGTTTAAGGCGGATTTTTTTATTTTTATATAGGTATATCTATTGAGTGTGAAGATTCAATATATTATAATGTGTAAAGAATTATAAAAAAGTGGAGATTTAATTAATGGATAAATTATTTTTTAAAGTAACTAATGAAAATGATATAGGTACAAGAATAGATAAATACTTATCAAATAATATAGAAGGTAAATCAAGATCCTTTATTCAAGGTTTAATAGACTCGAAGTCTGTATTAGTAAATGAAAAAGAAGTTAAAAGTAATTTTAAGTTAAGAGAGAATGATGAAATTGTTGTAAATATGCCAAAACCTATAGAGTTAGATGTAAAGCCAGAAAATATTGATTTAAATATAGTTTATGAAGATAAAGATATAATAGTATTAAATAAGCCTCAAGGTGTCGTAGTGCATCCTGCTCCAGGTAATTATTCAGGAACTTTAGTAAATGGATTACTGTATCATTGTAAGGATTTATCTGGCATAAATGGAGTTATAAGACCTGGTATAGTTCATAGAATAGATAAGGATACGTCAGGTATTTTAGTTATTGCTAAAAACGATGAGTCACATAATATATTAGCTGAGCAATTTAAGGAGCATAGCATCAAAAGAGAATATTATGCATTGGTAGAAGGAAAATTTAATAAGTTAGAAGGAACTATTGATAAACCTATTGGTAGAAATAAAAAAGATAGATTAAAGATGGCTATTGTAGATGATGGTAAAAGGGCAGTTACTCATTATAATGTATTGGAGCAATATAATAATGGTACTTCTCTAGTTAAGTGTACATTAGAAACAGGAAGAACTCATCAAATTAGAGTACATATGGCATCTATAGGACATCCATTGGTAGGAGATCCATTATATGGTTTGAAAAAACAAAGATTTAAGCTAGAAGGTCAAGTATTACATGCAAAGACTTTAGGATTTATACATCCAACAACAAAAGAGTATATTGAATTTGATTCGGAATTACCTAAATATTATTTAGATTTATTAGATTATTTAAGGAATTAGAGGTGGAGTAAAATGAAGTTAAAAGCAAATTTATTAGATGATAAGGCTATATATAGAACTTTAATTAGAATATCTCATGAAATAATAGAAAAGAATAAGGGAATTGATGATGTTGTATTAGTAGGAATAAAGAGAAGGGGATACCCAATAGCTGAAAGAATAGCTAAGAATATAGAAAATATTGAGGGAGTAAAGGTACCGGTAGGATCAGTAGATATTACTTTATATAGAGATGATATAAGTGAAATTAAAGATACACCAAAAGTAAATAACTCTAATTTAGGTGTTGAAATAATAGGTAAAAAAGTAATATTAGTTGATGATGTGTTATATACATGTAGAACAGTAAGAGCAGCAATAGATGCTATAATGGATTCTGGTAGACCTGACCAAATACAACTAGCTGTATTAATAGATAGAGGGCATAAAGAACTTCCTATAAGAGCAGATTATGTAGGAAAGAATATTCCTACATCTAAAAATGAAATTATAGCTGTAGAAATTGAAGAAATAGATGGAAAAGACTTTGTTAAAATTTACGAAGGAAAATAAAGGAGAAAGATATGGAATATAATTTAATTGCAACTACTACCTTTGGATTAGAAGGAATTACTGCAAAAGAATTAAAGGCTTTAGGATATGAGGATTTAAGAACTGAAAATGGTAAGGTCCATTTCAAGGGAGATGAAATGGATATAGCAATAGCTAATATTCATTTAAGAACTGCTGATAGAATTTTAATAAATATGGGAGAGTTTGAAGCTAGAAGTTTTGAAGAATTATTTCAAGGTACTAAAAGCATAAATTGGAGCGGCTTAATTCCTGTAGATGGAATTATGCATGTTAATGGCAAATCTGTAAAGTCTACTTTACATAGTGTTCCAGATTGTCAGTCAATAGTTAAAAAAGCAATAGTTGATAGTATGAGCAATTCTTATGGAATAACTCAATTTTCTGAAGATGGACCATTATATAAAATTGAAGTGTCAATACTTAAAGATTTAGTTACGTTAACTATTGATACATCAGGACCAGGACTTCACAAAAGAGGATATAGGGAAGAAGCAGGGGCAGCACCATTAAAAGAAACTTTAGCAGCAGCCATGGTTCTTATTTCAAGATGGAAAGAAGATTTCACATTAGTTGATCCTTTTTGTGGCTCAGGAACTATTTTGATAGAAGCTGCAATGATTATGCAAAATATTGCCCCAGGAATGTGTAGATCATTTACTTGTGAAACATGGCCAACGATAGATGAGGATATTTTTGAGCAAGTTAGAGAAGGTGCTGAAAGAGCAATAAAGCATAAGGATATAAAGCTTTTAGGATATGATATAGATGGTAGAATACTAAAGGTTGCTAGAAGTAACGCAGAAAAAGCAGGGGTATCTAAATATATAGAATTCCATAGAAGAGATTTTAAAGATTTTTCTAGTGGGGAGAAATATGGATTTATTATATCTAATCCGCCATATGGTGAAAGATTAGGGGAAAAGAAAGAAGTTGAAGAATTATATAAGATTTTTGGAAGATATAAGAAAAAGTTCTTTAATTGGGATTATAATATATTAACTTCTTATGAAAAATTCGAAACTCCTTTTGGTATAAAATCTAGCAAGAATAGAAAACTTTATAATGGTAAGTTAAAGTGTTATTATTATCAATATTTTGATAATGAATTAATAAAGAATCCAGGAGATATGGTTGTAAATCATATATAATTATCTAAAGAATAAAAAAGTTAAGATGAATAAAATCGTCTTAACTTTTTTTGTATTAGGAAAGCATAAAAAGTTTACCTTTTTATAATTTTATTATTTTCAAATTTAAAATTAGTATATTCACTTGGTTCAGTATATATAGTGTAATTTGTATGATAAATAACCATTCCAGGCTTTGCACCATTTGGTTTTTTAATATTCTTAACTATTGTATAATCTACTGGAACTTTAGTAGAATTTTTAGCTTTACTATAATAAGATGCAAGTATAGCTGCTTCCTCTATAGAAATATCGGATGGATTATCACTACAAAGAATGACATGAGATCCAGGTATATTTTTTGTGTGAAGCCATAGATGATTTTTATTAGCAAATTTTAATGTTAAATAATCATTTTGAATATTATTTTTACCTACATAAATATCAGTTCCATCAGAAGAAATAATATGAATTGGTTTAGAAGATTTATCTTTTTTATTCTTTTTAGAATTTCCCTTGAATTTTAGATAATTTGTTTCTATTAATTCTTTCTTTATATCATCAATTTCTATATAACTTTCGCAGTTTAAAATATTTGTTAAAACTGAATTTAAGTATTCCAGCTCTGCTTTATTTCTTTCAAGTTGTTCTAATGCAGATTCTTCTGATTTTTTTAATTTATTATATTTTTTATAAAAACTTTGGATATTTTCAGATGGAGTTTTATTTTCATCTAATTTAATGGTTATATATTCTTCTTCTTTTTCGTTATAGAAATTTAATAAGGTTATCTCTTTTTGACCTTTGTTAATCATATAAATATAAGAAGTTAATAAGTCTCCATATATTTTATATTTATATTTTTCTCTACATTCTTCTAAAATGTTATTTAATTTTTTATCTTTATTATTGCACCTATCTATATTATTCGAAATTAACTTCTGTAAGTATGTGCTTCTACTTAATAATCTATCTTGTTTGTCCTTAATAGTAAAGAATTCATCTAACAAAGTATTTGGATCATTAAAATTAATAGATGAATAAATATCATTAAAAGCCTTTAATTCAATGCAATGGAAATCTTTAAATACTTCATTTTCCTTATAAATGTTGTAAGAAAAATTTTGTTCTAAATTTTTGATAAATTTTTTAAAGAAATTAAAAATAAAATCTTTATTTATGGTATTATTATCTTGTAAGCAATTTATATATAGATTTTTAGATAAAGATTTTCCAATACCAGTGAAAATATTAGTAAATAAATATTCATTTATATTTAATTCAGTACTATCTAAATACTTATTAAATTCATCTTGAGAAAAATTAAATGGATTTAATTTGTTAGAGCTTGGAGGATATACATAATTTATGCCTGGATATAAAATTCTATAGGTATTTATATCTGAAGATATATGTTTAATGCATTCCATAATCTTATTATCTCTTTCTCTAACTAGAGTAATGTTACTATGTCTACCCATTATTTCAACTATTAATACATATTTACTGTCAAAACCTAGTTCATCAGTAGATTCAATATGTAATTGAATTACTCTATCACCATTTAATTGAGTAATATTGGTTATTTTTCCGCCAATTAAATACTTTCTCATTACCATAGTAAACGTTGGTGCTTGAAGTGGGTTTGGTTTACTTATATTGGTTAAATGGATTCTAGGGAATTTTGAAGAGGCTGATATTAATAATTTAATATTTTCCCTACCCTTTCTAAGTGTTAAAATTACTTCATCTTTTTCTGGTTGATTGATTTTATCTATTTTACAATTTAATATTGATTTTTTAAAATCATGTACTAAACTATATAGGTAGATACCATCTAATGCCATAAGTATCATCCTTTCTTTGGTAATAACATAAGGATAGTATAACATTTAATAGATAATTTTATCAATGGCAATGTAAATTTAAAAGGAGGGATTTTATGAATTTTATTAAAATGCAAGGCTTAGGTAATGATTTTATAATAATTGAAGATTATAATGATAAAATCATTGAAAATGAGATAGAATTGGCAAAGAAAGTTTGTCATAGAAGATTTGGTATTGGAGCTGATGGGTTAGTTATTATAAGAAAATCAAACATTGCAGATGCAAAAATGATAATTATAAATAGCGATGGGTCTAGGGCAAATATGTGTGGAAATGCAATTAGATGTTTTACTAAATATTTATATGAAGTAAAGCATATAAATAAAGAGGAAATTACTATCGAAACAGGTGATGGAGTTAAAAAGGTTAAGGTAATACTTCATAATAATTATGTAAAGTTAGTAAGAGTAAATATGGGAAAAGGAAGTTTTTTTGGAGAAGATGTATTGCTAAAAGATAAAAATACTTTAATAGATGAAGAAATTATTATAAATAATAAAGCCTACAAATTAACTAGTCTTTTAATGGGAGTTCCCCATACTATATTAATTAATAATAAAGGTGAATACTCTATTGAAGATGGAAAGATAATAGAAAAGTATGAGTTATTTACTAAAGGTACAAATGTAAATTTGGTAAAAAGAATTGATGATAATAATATAGAAGTAATAACATGGGAAAGAGGGGCAGGAGCTACTTTAGCATGTGGAACAGGATGTTGTGCATCTGTAGTTGCTTTAAATAAATTAGGTATGTGTTCAAATAGAGTTAATGTTATAACTTTAGGTGGACATCTAGTTGTAGAAATTATAAATGAGGAAGTTTATATGATTGGGGAAGCAAATTTTATTTGTAAAGGCGAATTATTAATTTAAAGAGGTAAAAAATGATTAAAAAAAGGAGAAAAAGAGTTTTCCTTAGTAGTTTAATTTTATTGTATAGTATTGGTCTTTTTGGTTGTAGTAATGATGAAGAAGAAATTAAAAAAGTTAAAATAGATAATGGCGCAATAGCAATAGAGAATTCAGGTGATTATAGTATTTATAATTTAGCTGATGAAAAATATGAGAAAGTAGAAACTGATTATATAATTACTTCATATGATTCAAAAAGTGAAAATTTCATTTATAGTGAAGATGGAAAATTTAAAGTAAATTACTTAGGAAAAGAAAAAGACATAGAAGATTCAAAAAATATTACATCACCTAAATTATCTATAGGTGGAGATTATTTATCCTATTTTGTAAGAGAAGATTATTTAAATCTTAAAATCAAAAATTTAAAAGAAGATAAGGATATTGATTTCAAAAGTAATGTAGCCATATCAGGAGAATTAATAGATTGGCTAAATAAAGATACTTTGGTCTATTATGGAATTGATGATAGTAGAAATAATGGCATATTTATATATAATATATCTGAAAATAAGGAAAAATTATTATATAAATTAGATTTAGGATATGTTGAATACTTAAAGGTAATTGATGATGGAATAGTATTTGTGCAAGAAAAAGAAGAAAAACAAAGAACATTAAAATTTATAGATGAAAATGGTAATATTACTGAATCAATTGATAATATTATAGATATAAGTGATGTAGAAGTAAGTGAAGATGGTATTTATATTTTAGGCAGGATAGAAAATAATAATTATTCCCTTTATAAATATAATAATGGTTCAGTAAAAAGACTAGTTTATGATTTTCCTAAAATAATAAATTTAGAAAAGGGATTATCTAAGGATAGTAGTGGAAATATATTATTTATTGGAGGAGATGATACTAGAATAGAAAAATTATATAAATGTGAAGATGGAACAATTAGTACTTTAGATGTAGATACAGGAACATATAATTTTATAGACTATAATTAAGGATATTTATAATTAAGTTATAAATATCCTTTTTTGATATATTTTATTATTTAGATTTGATATCAAAAAATTGTAATATTCTATATAAGTCAATTATTGAAAGCACTTTTGATATCGTATCCAGCCTCAAAGAGCAGATAGTTTTATAAGGATAAGAATTGATGAGTCGTTAGTCACTTTGAGAAAAATTAAAAATGAGAAATATCAGAAGTTCCTATTTAGACAAGCAATTCTAGAGGTTAACATAAGTAAAAATTTACCAAACTATAACATTTATTTAATATAGCTATAACAAAGATATATTAATATTTACTTCGTAAAGATTGATAATAAAGTAAATAAATGGGGGATGTTTATGATTAGAAGAAATAAAATTATAGCTTTATCAATAGCTATGGCAATAGCTATGGCAAGCGGAGTAATTGAAGCAGGTGCATCGAAATTAACAGTGAATAATGAAGTAGCTACTGAAAATTCTGAGAAAGGAATTGAAGCATATGATTTAGCAGTTAGTGAAGAGGAATACTCAAAACCAAAGCAAGTAAATGTTCATATGGGGGATGATCCATCAACCCAAGTTAACATTACTTATACAACAATAAATTTTGGATTAGAAACTAAGATTGTATTAAAAAAAGTTGGAGATAATAAAGAAATAACTGTACTCGGCGAAAATTCAATAGGTAATGCAAATAAATATTTTCATAAAATAGCTGTAAATAATTTAGAGCCTAATACACAATATGAATATATAGTAGGCACAGGAGAAGATACCTTTAGTGGTAAATTTAAGACAGCTCCAGCAGTTGGAAGTAAAGATAGTATTAAATTTGCTTATATTGCAGATACACAAGTATCAAATGCTACAAATGCTAAGGCATTAGGTGCTACATTAGAAGAAGTAAATAATATTGAAGATTTAGATTTTATTTATCTTGCTGGTGATATAACAGATACATCAGCAAATGAAACTCAATGGGAATTGTTATTTAATAATGATGGAGCTTTTCCAACAGGTGGACAAGACATGTTTGGAAATAACTTAGTTACTGTAGTACAAGGTAATCATGACAATAATTCTTTAACTAGACATATTAATGCACCAGCAGAATCTGGGAATATAGTATATTCATATGATTACGGTCCAGTAACATTCATAATGTTAAATTTAGAAACTGCGAGATATGATGCTGATGCAAGATTAGCTCAAAAGGAACATTTAACAGAAGTGGTAAGTAAAGCAAAGTCAAGAGGGCAATGGATATTTGTTGGTTTCCATAAATCAATATATACAGGGGCATCTCATATAACTGATTCAGATGTAATAGAGGCAAGAAAATATTGGTCTCCAGTACTTACAGATTTAGATGTTGACGTAGTAATGCAAGGTCATGACCATGTCTATTCAAGGGGATTTGTTGATGAAAATGGATATAAGGCAGAAATAACAACAAATGATGATGGTACTGTAGTTGATCCAGAAAATGTACCACTATATATGGTTGGAGGTCATGCTGGTGGATTAAAATGGTATTCTAAAAAGAATTACACAGTAGGCGATGGCGATTTACTTGCACCAGGATATTCATTCTTAGATGTTAATTCAACTGATACTGGTAGTGATGTTAAGAAAGAACAAGTAATTGTTGAAATGGAAGTTTCAGAAAAAAAATTTACATTAAACACGTATATGTTTAAATATGATACAGATACAGATACTATAACAACTAATAAATATCTATACGATACACTAACTGTAGTTAGAGATTTAAATGAAAGTCCTTATACAGCCAGTATGCCAAATATTGATAATATCGAAGGTAAAGCAGGCGTAGAGTTTAGAATTCCAGTTACGGTTAATGAGTTACCAACTGATTCTATAATAAGAGCTTCAGAAATGACATTTGATATTCCAGAGGATTTAGAAGTTAAAACTGTTGAGTTGAATAATAAGATAATTAAAGCAAATAATTGGGATTATAATGTTGATGAAGGTAAATTGCGTATTGCTCTTGCAAATTTAGATGATGAACCTATTTTTGTTAACAATACATCAGGTGATAAGAATATTGTTACATTAACAGTTGGATTAAAGGAAGATAAGTCTAAAGAAGAGAGTACTTCTATTAAGATGTCAGGATTAGTTTTAAGATGTGAAAATGATTTAGATATAGAATATGATACTAAAAATGCAAAGAGTAATATTACTTTTGTAGATAAAGAAGTAGCTCAAGTAAGTGCAAGGGAACTCTATGTATCAGATGGAATTGATGTAATCCCTGAAAATATGAAAGCTGTTGCAGCAGAGTTTACATTAGTAGAGAACACAACAAATATTAACTTTGGAGATAGTAAATTTTACTATAGCCCAGAATTTACAGAAAAAACAGGGAAAATAACTTATGTGGCATTAGTACCAGAAGAAACTAGTTTAGACAATTTATCTGATATGAAAAACTATACTTTAATAGAATCAAATAAGCAATCAGAATCAGTAGCATTTGGTGATATTAATAATGATGGAATAGATGCACAAGATGCATTAGTAGCAGTTAGTTCTTGGCTAAGAAAAAGAAATTTAGATAATAAAGAAATGATAACTGTCAATGTAAATGCCGATGGAAGAATTAATACAAGAGATGCCATAGATATAGTTGATAATTATGTATCAGCTAGAGAGTTCACAGTTTTATCAAAATAATATAGTTATGAAAGTATTACAAAGTGATTTGTATATCAATTTGTAGTACTTTTCGTATTTATTAATGTTAAGTTTTTATTACATATATTTAACAGAATGGTGAAAGAAATATAGAGTAATCTAATGTATTATATGTATATAATTTGAAATTATATTAAAGGGGAGAAGGATGAGTTTATGAAGCTAAAAGTAAATAAAAAATTATGGATAATCGGTGGAGGCTTGGTATTAGCTTTAATATTATCAATAATGATTTTAAATAATATAACAACACCTACATTAAAGTTAAAAGTTTCTAATGAAAATATTTCAGCTGATTATAAAGATGAGATTATAATACCAGCAGTATTAAGTAACTTACCTGATAATGAATATCCTGCAGCAAGTGTATCAATAAAGTTTGATAATAATAAACTAGAGTTTGTTGGTATTTCTATAGGAACAATGGAAACATACAACGATTATGATCCAGAAAGAGATGAAGAGACGTCTTATAAGATTCCACAATGGAGTTACAATGAAGAAGTTGCAAATCAAGAAGGAGAAATAAGGGCTATGTATTTAGATACAACAGCAGGTAAAAATGCATATGTTAAGAGTGGATTTGAGAGTAAAAAGAAAGATATACTATTTAAATTGATGTTTAAACTTAAAGATTCAGTTATTACAAGCGATAAACTAGCTATTGAAATTGACGAGGCTGTTTTTGCAACTGTTAATGGTGATAGTGATAAAACTACTTTATCTACAAAGAATAATTATGGAAAGTTAAATGTTAAAGATGGATTTATAAAAATAAATGGCTAGTTTAGAGTTAATGATAATTATATATAAGTAATATTAATTAAATAAAATTAAGAATAAAGAGGGAGTTACTTATGTCTAAATTTAAAAAAATAAATTTTGAAATTAATAAGGAGAGTATAATTTGGATAGTATTTATGTTAGCACTTTTTGTAGTTATAGTTATTTTTAATAAAACATTAAATTATAATAAACCAGGTGATAGACCAGTAGGTATTGAATATGCAAAAGCAGAAGTTATAAGTATAGTCTCTGAAGAACTAGAACCAGATCCAGATTTTTCTTATATTAATATAGGTAAACAGCAGCTGGAACTTAAGATTATAAGTGGGGAAGAAAAAGATAAAATAATTTTCATCAATAATTTTATTGGTAGAGTTGATAATAAGCCAGCAAAAGTTGGGACAAAGTTTATAATTTCTAGCTATGATAATTTTATTACAACTGTTATTGTGAATTATAGCAGAGAATTAAGTATTTATGCATTAGTATTAATATTTATTTTTATCGTAATATTTATTGGAAAATTAAAAGGAATGAAATCATTATTTTCTTTAGCAGTCACCATGATATGTGTAATATTTTTGTTTATTCCTTTGATAATAATAGGTGTTAATCCAATATTATCCTCAATAATTATTGTAATATTATCAACAGGTATTACTATGTTATCACTTAATGGATTTAGTAAGAAAACAATAGTTGCATGTTTGAGTTGTATTTTATGTACTGCTATTGCAGGAATATTAGCTTATTTATTTGGTGTTATAACTAATATATCTAGTTTTAATACTTATGAGGCAGAGGATTTGCTTTTTGTTGCACAAAAGACATCTTTGAGAGTAAAAGATTTACTTTTTGCAGGAATAATTATTGCTTCATTAGGAGCAATAATGGATACTACTATGTCCATTACTTCTTCTATATTTGAAATGCATGAGGTAAATAATAAATTAACTAGTTCACAGCTATTTACTTCTGGAATGAATATAGGGAAAGATGTAATGGGTACTATGACTAATACATTAATATTGGCTTTTACAGGAAGTAGTATTAATATAGTTGTTATTTATTTTATGTATAATCTTCCTTATATACAACTAATAAATATTGATAGTATAGTAATTGAAATAATTCAGGGGATATCAGGTGGAATAGCGCTTGTTTTATCTATACCAATAGCGGCTTTTGCTTCTTCAAAACTAGCAGTAAACCATGCAATTAATGAATCTGTGTTAGGTGATGAATTTTAAACTTAGAATATAATAATTTTTCTTTGACGATAATACACATAATGATAGATGGTTACATGAATTTGAAGCGTGAGATAAAAAGAAATATTTAGTAACAAGGTGTATCTAAATATACAAAATTATTATTACTGTATTATGCAAAAAAAAAAGGTGGATTATATTTAATCCATCTTTTCTCATCTGATAGGATAGTTGTTTTTGCAACAGATTATTTTTGATAGATATTATTAAATGACATAAATAAATTAGAATATATTGTATAAAAAGTAGTATTATGGGATATAAATTTAAATGGTGATTTGATATGAACAAAATAGAATTATTCGATATTAATTTAGATATTGCAAGGAAATTAGGAAATACAAAGGCTCAAGAATATTTTATTTTACCGATAAGGATAGAGAATAATAAATTAACTGTACTTTCTTCTGAAGAAAAATTAAATAACAAAGAAGAATTAGAATTTCTATTTAATAGTAAAATAGAAACTATTAAAATGAAGAATGATGATATTAGAGATTTAATATTTAAAGTATTTCTTGGAGAATCTGATAACTTATTAGAAGCAATATTATGTAAGACAATTATTGAAAGAGCTTCAGATATACATTTTGAGCCTCAAAGAGAAGATATTTTTATAAGGATAAGAATTGATGGATTATTAGTACCTTTTACAAAAATTAAAAATGAGGAATATCAGAAGTTGCTTTCTCAAATTAAAATTATGGGGAATATGGATATTACTGAAAAAAGAAAACCTCAAGATGGAAAAGCTTTTATTAAAGTACAGAAAAAAGATTATGATTTAAGGCTATCTACAATACCAATTGTATATGGAGAAAAGCTAGTTGTAAGAATTTTATATGGTGAAATATTTGAACATGAACTTAATAATTTAAATATGAGCAAGTTTCAAAGAGAAAAATTGAAAAAAATGATTGCTGTGAAGAATGGTCTTATTTTAATTAATGGACCAACTGGGAGTGGTAAATCTACTACTTTATATTCTATATTAAAGGAAATTAACAAAAAAAATATTAATATTACAACATTAGAAGATCCTGTTGAAGTTTTAATAAATGGAGTTAATCAAGTAAGTTTAAATAAAAAAGCAAATATTACATTTTCAACAGGTCTTCGTAGCATACTGAGACAAGATCCAGATGTCCTAATGATAGGTGAAATAAGAGATGAAGAAACTGCAAATATAGCTGTTACTGCATCTTTAACTGGACATAAGGTTTATTCAACAATTCATACTAAGACTCCTAAGGAAGTTTTATTAAGATTAGAAGATATGGGAGTAAAGCCTTATTTAATAAAGGACTCATTAATAGGAATTATTTCTCAGAGGCTTGTAAGGGTTTTATGTTTTAGTTGTAAGGGAGAAGGCAAGATAATAAATTTAGATAATAATGAGATAGTAGTATATAAAGCTGTTGGATGCAACCATTGTAATTATACAGGATATAAAGGAAGAAAATCAGTAAGTGCAGTTGTATATATCGATGAAGAAATTAAGAAAATAATTTCAAATATTTACCAGGAAATAAAAGAATTAAGTAACCAAGAAATGATAATGAATTTAAAATATTTACTTAAAAATGGATTTATAACAATAGAAGACTATAATAATTTTTTGATAGAAGAGGCTTTGGATTATGAAAAAAATAGAATTTTTATATAAGAAAGTAAATTATAATAATCTATCTTTGATTGCAGGAAATCTAGCAATACTTTATAAGGAAGGTATTTCTATGATCATGATAGTAGATTTACTTAATGAATTACCACTAAATAGAGATTATAAAGAAAGTATTAGAGGAATTAAAAGATATATTTTAGAGGGAAAATCTTTAGAAGATTGCTTTAAGGCTTATAATTATTTATATCCAGATTTTTTTACAGGAATGATAGCGATGGGTGAAAAAAGTGGAAACCTTTTTAAAGTTCTAAAGGGATTAGAAGATTATTATAACGTTAATATATTTTTTAGAAACACAGTTAAAAATGCTCTAGCTTATCCGATTTTAATAATTACAGCTACTATTAGTTTATTTATTTTTATTATACTTTTTGTAATACCAAATTTATATGATTTTTATATTAGTTTAGATGCTGATATACCTTTAATATGTAAATTAAGTTATAATTTATCAAATTCAATAAGAGAAAATCCAGTAAGAGTACTTGTTTATATATTTGATTTATTAGTATTATTCTGGTTTTTATACAAATATTATTTAAAAGACATTATTATAAGATTATTTAATAAAATTCCTTTATATAGAGAGTTTAGTGAATTTTTATTTGTTTCAATATTAGGAATAATAATGAAAAGTGGTGTTAACTTATCAGAAGGGCTTATCTGTGCAGCAAATAGCTTTAAAATAAGGGATTTAATAGATAGGTTTATAAGTTTAAATTACAGTATATTAAAGGGGAAATCAATTTCTGATAGTTTGATAAGTAAAAGATATTATTCAAGCTATACAATCTCTATTATTAAGTTAGGGGAAGAGGGAGGATCAATTGATGAAAGACTAGAATCATTAACCTCTTACTTAGAGAAAAAATTAATTGATGGTATTAATAAAAAAGTTGCTATTATTCAACCAGCATCAATATTAATTGTTGGAGGATTTGTTATTTCTTTTTTAATGATATTTGTAGTTCCATTATTTTCATCTATATTTGAGGTAGCGATATAATGAAAAAAGGGTATACATTAATTGAACTTATTATAGTTTTATCTATAATTGCAGTTATTTCTTCTATTACTACAATAAATATAGTGAAGTTTAAAGAGAAAATGGAGATTATTGAGTTTAATAGTGTGGCTAATGAAGTAAAATCTTTATTAAGTTTTGGAAAAGCCTATTGTAGAAAAAATAAAGTGTCAGGACAGATACTTGTGGGCAATAATAGGAAAACTATAACCTTTGAGGTGACAAATAAAGATTTTCCAATTACTAAGACTATAAAGTTAAATAAAGATATTGAAGTAGGAAGTAATTTTAAAGTTTCTAGTAGTATTACAAGTGATAATAATAATATTACAGATGAAGGATATATTAAGTCTGCTGGAACTATTACATTAACTCATAAAAGTAATAAGAGAATTAATATAACCGTAAGTGTAGGAAATGATATTATTAGAAGTTATGAAAGTGATGAAGAAGAGGGAGATATTATACAATGAAAAAAGGTAATACATTGGTGGAATCAATAATATCATTATCTATTATTTTAATAGCTTTAACGCTTTCTATTCAAATTATTGCAATTACATCAAAATCTATAAATTTAAGAAGAAATAAAGAAAAGGCTAATAGAGTGGCTTATGCAATAGAAAATGAAATAAAATATAATATAAGTTTTACTAATTTAAAAGATGTATTTAATAAGGGGAATTTATTTTTAAAATATAACGATGATATTTTAGAAAGCTTACTTACTACTCCTCTTACAGATTTAGAATCAGGAAATAACATTATAATAGAAAAGGTAATGGATAATTCTATAGAGGAAGATTATAAAATATCGACATTTAAAATAAAGATTTTCGATTTAAAGGGAGGAATTTTAGCTGAAAGGGAATTTATTAAGTCTTATTGGATGGATATTTAGGAAAAAGAAATATGGATTTACATTAATTGAATTGAATATATCTATGTTTATACAATTAATAGTATTAACCTTAGCATTTAATACAGCAATTATAACATTCAGAAATTATTCTTTGCTTATAAATAATTCAAAAGTTCAAGATTCCTTTGATGATGCAGTATTAAATATTGAGAGGCTTTTAAAAGGATATATGATTGAATCAATTAAAATTAAGGGAGAAAATGAAAATAATAAAGGGGAAATCTTAATCATATATAAAAAAGATAATAATCAAACTGACGTTAAGAAAAAGAAGGTTTATCTAGATTCAAGTAAAAAAAAGATAGTTTTAGAAACATATAATAAGAATGATTTTAAAATAGGTACTAATATAATTATGACAGATGTATCTGATTTTAAAATTGCAAAGAAAAACAACATATATTATTTAAAAATAATTAATTTCAATAGGGATGAAAGGATTATTTGTATATGATAAATAAGGGAAAGAAGAAAGCATTTGCTTTTATTGAAAGTTTAGTTATTCTTATGCTTGTTATTTTATTAATAACTATTTCACTGAATTTAATTACTTTAAATTATTTAAAAGCTCAAACCTATAAATCTTATAGTGATAAAAAAACATTAACTTTAGAAGAGGAATTTATATTAAAAGAAATTAACAAGAATAATAAAGAGGAGTATAAGGATTCTAATTATCAACTTGTTAAAAAGGAAAAGGAATATTTTCTAGTTAAAAAATTAAGTAATTCTAATATATATATTGAACTTGAAGTGAAAGAGTATAATGATAAGAAAATTTTTGTTCCAACTTATTATAAAACTAAAAATATAGTGGGAGATAAATTATGAGTAGTAATGTAGAAATTTATAAAGATAAGTTATATTTTAAAAATGTAGAGTATGACTATGATGCAATTAAATTGTTATTAAGTAGGATAAATAAGAAGATAAGAATTACAATTTGTTCAGAAAAAATCTTTATTAAGAAATATAAGTATCCAGAAGAAAAAATCAAAATTGAAAAATATATAGATAATAAGATATCTGAAGATTTTTCAGATAAATCAAATTTATTATTTCATTATGAGGTTGAAAAGAATGAAAGATATTTTTACCTATATTCTATGAGAAATGATAGAATAAATAATTTATTTTATGGTGCAAAAGAATTAATAATTGAACCAATACAATTTAAAGTAAAGAATAAGATTTTTAAAAAGTTAAGAAAACATAAGTATATATTAGTTTATTATAAAATAAAGGAATTAAATCATTTAATAAATATAGAAGATGGTTTTATTATAGATTCTTTAATTACAGAAAGTTTTGAGGAAGTTAACACTTATATTAATGAAAGAAGTGATTATGTATTAGTTGTAGATAAAAGCTTAAAGGATATCAAAATAGAAGATATCAATTATTATATTGATTTAGGAGTTGATATATATGAAAAAATATGTGAAAAATAAATATTTTATACCATATGAATTTATAGAAGGACAAAATAATAAATCTAATAATAATATTGAAAAGTTAATTGGAATTTTAATTTTTATTAATATATTTATAATACCTACTTCATTTAATAAAGTATCAAAAAAATTAAATAATAATGAAATAGTTCCTGTAGTAAGTGCTATTGAAAATAATCAGGATATAAATAAAGAGAAATTAAGTACTGTTATTAAAGCTATAAGTGAAAATATAATAAGTTTGAAAATAGAAAATGATTCTGGAAGTATTGAATTGAATTCAATTCAAGAAATATACAATATTGAAGAAGAAAAGATATTTAAGATTAATTCTTTAAATGTTGATGGTAAAGATAAATATTATATTGAGGTTGGATTATGAAAAGAAAAAATATAGTATATTTAATAGTTATTTTTATAACAATAATTCAATGCTTTATATTATTAAATTATAAAGATGAATCAGCAAAAAATATAAATGAGAGCGAATCAGATGGTATAACAGAAGTAAAAAATGCAAAATATATTAAAGAAATCGAAAAAGATTTTAAAGATTATAATACTTTAACAATTTTAAACTATAATAAAGCAGAAAATGGTCTATGGAAGCTAAATTGCAAACTAGAAGGAAGTAAAGAAGAGATACTGAATGATTTAGAAAAAATTGATTATTATAAAATAACTAATTATAGCTTAAAGTATGAGAATAACAATGTTTTATTAGAAGTAGATTTATTAAGCAAATAAAAGATAAATTACTTTATATTAATATAAATAATTGCATTTATTTGTGAATTTTGATAAAATAGCTTTGTTATGTCATAAACATTGTTGAAGTTATGACAATTTAGTTAGCATAAGTGTTAGACTAAATGTGGAATAAAGTTTTTGGAGGGATATTTAATGATATCAGCAGGAGATTTAAGAAAAGGTACTACTTTCGAGTATGAAGGACAAGTTTATACAGTAATCGACTTCTTACATGTTAAACCTGGTAAGGGAGCAGCTTTCGTAAGAACTAAGCTTAGAAATGTTATTTCAGGTGGTGTTACTGATACTACTTTTAATCCAACAGCTAAGCTTCAAGAAGCAGTTATTGAAAGAAAAGAAATGCAATACCTTTATTCAGATGGAGAATTATATTACTTCATGGATCAAGAAACTTTTGAACAAATACCACTAAACTATGAAAAAGTTGAAGATGCAATAAAGTTTATAAAAGAAAATATGTTTGCAGTAATTAAGTTCTATAAAGGAGAGGCTTTCTCAGTTGAAGCTCCAAACTTTGTTGAATTATTAATAACTCAAGCAGACCCAGGAATAAAAGGAAACACAGCTACAAATGCTATGAAGCCTGCTACATTAGAAACAGGAGCAGTAGTAAATGTTCCTATGTTCGTAAATGAAGGAGACGTAATCAGAGTAGACACTAGAACTGGTGAATACATGGAAAGAGTATAATAAACAAAAGCTAAGTATTTACTTAGCTTTTTATTCTATTGTTCCTTTTAATTTTATAATTGTAATATTAGGGTATAATTTAAATAGATTATATTTCTATTTATAAGGAAGTGAAAATATGAAGGATATTAAATGCAAAATTGATAGTGTTAAAGAAGAGATTTTAAGTATAGAAGATGAAAAATATAAAAATATATTTAAGAGTTTATTATCAATTATTAATGATATGGTGGATTCCATTGAAGAAATGGATTATAAACAAGAATCTTTGGAGGAAAGTGTTAGGTATATAGATGAAGATATCATTGGTTTACAAGATGAACTCTTTGAGGAAGTTTCAATTGAAGATTTAATTGAAATGGAAGAGGAGTATGTAGAAATAAAATGTAAGCATTGTAATAAGCCCTTATTTGTTGAAAAAGAATCTTTAGATAATAAAAAAGATATTCCATGTCCTTTTTGTAATAATGAAGCAATTTAATATTTTATTTAAACCTATTAGCAAAATGCTAGTAGGTTTTTTTAATTCACATAAATTAATTTATAGTTATTTTTAAATATTTTACATATTTAATTATTTGTATGAATATTATTTGATAGAAAGAAATAATTTTAAATATAACTATGGAATAGGAAGTGGTAGCTTGGGGAAGGAAGAAGAAATTTTAAAGGTATTGCCTGCAAGGATAAGCAATGAAGTTAAGGATTTCCTTTTGAAAGATTCTATACAAGAAATAAGGATAAAGGTTAATAAGCCGGTAATTATTAATTTACCTAGAAAAGAAGTAATTTTAAATATTATTACAACCCTAGATGATATAAAACAAATATTAGTTAGAGTATCTAATTACTCTTTATATGCCTATGAGGAAGAGATTAAACAAGGCTATATAACTATTAAAGGTGGACATAGAATAGGAATAGCTGGTGAATGTGTCTTAGCGCAAGGTGAAGTTAGGACAATAAGAAATATTTCGTCATTAAATATAAGAATATGTAGAGAAGTCAAAGGTTGTTCAAATGAAGTAATGAATTTTATTTCTAAAAATGATAGAGTTTTTAATACTTTAATTGTTTCTCCTCCTAAGTGTGGTAAAACAACAATATTAAGGGATATAGCAAGGAATATTTCAAATGGAATGCCAATAAATAATTTAAGAGGAAAAAAAGTAGCGATAATAGATGAGAGAAGTGAAATTGCTTCATGCTTTAATGGTATTCCTCAATTAGATGTAGGAATAAGAAGTGATATTTTAGATAATTGTTTAAAAAAAGATGGAATGATAATGTCCATAAGAAGTTTATCTCCAGAGATACTTATATGTGACGAAATAGGAACTGAAGGAGATATAGAAGCTCTTAACATGGCGTTTAACTCAGGAGTAAATATAATAGTTACTATTCATGGATATAGTATTGAAGATATTTATAAGAGAAGAGTTTTTAAAGATTTATTGGAAAATTCAATTTTAGATAGAATAGTTATTTTAAGTAATAGAAATGGACCGGGAACTATCGAAAATGTGTATTTAATAGGAGGTGGGGGTGAGATTAAATGCCTAAAATGATTGCAATAATAATTATATTTTTATCTAGCTGTTATATAGGTTTCTATTTTGGAGAGAGCTTTAAAAAAAGAAGTAGGCAACTTAACTCAATACTAAAATCAGTTATTTTTTTGAATAATGAAGTTATGTATTCAAATACACCTTTACCAGAAGCTTTAAAATATATATCTATCAAGATAGATAGCCCTATTAGTGATATTTTATTAAGTACTGCTTCGAAGCTTGAAATCGGAGAGTCTATTAGTGTTTATGATGCTTTTAAAGATGAATATACAAATTCAAAGCAAAACTTTAATTTAAATAGTGAAGATAAAGTAATAATCAAAGATTTTTTAAAAGGTCTTGGGGAGTCTGGAGTTTATGGACAAGATAAATTATTTAATTTAACTATAGAAAATATGAAGTTAAATTGCAAATCTGCAGAAGAATTAGGAAAGAAAAATTCAAAGATGTATAGAGCTATAGGAGTATGTATAGGCGCTATGATTTCAATTTTTTTATTTTAGTAGGGGGGAAATAAATGCAAGATATAAGTATTATATTTAAAATTGCAGCTATGGGAGTTTTACTTATAGTTATTGATAAGGTGCTGAAGGCAAGTGGAAAAGATGATATAGCAGTAATCATAAATATTGCGGGAATAGTTATAATTTTAATTACGGTTATAGGATTAATAAGTAATCTATTTAATACTGTAAAAACAATGTTTATGTTATAGGTGATGATAATGGAAATTATAAAAATAGTGGCTTTTGCATTTACTGCATTGTTTATTTATCTTATGTTTAAGGATAGAAGAGGGGATGTAGCGGTATTAGTAACATTAGCAGCTGGAACTATTCTTTTCTTGTTAATTATTCCCAGCATAAATGATGTTATAAATTTTGTTAGTGAAATAACTACAAAGGCTAATATAGATATGGTGTATATTGGAGTAGTATTAAAGATACTTGCAATATCATATTTAGCAACATTTTGTAGTGAAATATGTAAAGATGCAGGTGCGTCTAGTATAGCCAGTAAGGTTGAATTTTCTGCTAAAATATTAATTTTAACACTTGCAATACCTATACTTATGGCTGTATTGCAATCAATTTTACAAATATTGTAGGTGTATATATGTTTAAAAAATTAGTTACAAAAAAAATTATATTAGCAGTAGGTATAATAATTATTGCTTTTATAAATTTTAATATTAAAGATGCTTATGCTAATGAAAATAATATAAATAAAAATAATGAAATTATTCAGGAAGAGAATATTTTTGAAAATCAAGGAGTAAATAATAAACTAAATTCACTGTATAACTATATAAATAATGTAAAGTTGGATATTGAGATAATGAACGATTTAGATCCTGTAGATTATATAAAAGGATATATAGAAAATGGAGAAAGTAATTTATCTTTAAAATCCTTAGGAAGTGCTGTAGTTAGTTTTTTATTTAAAGAAGTTAAAACTGTACTTACATTATCAATAAGTATAATAGTAATTGCAATTATGTGTTCATTACTAAAAAATTTACAGTCAGCTTTTTCTAATGAAGGAATTTCAAACATTGCTTTTTTTGCATGTTATGCAATTTTAATAATAATTTTATCAAAGAGTTTTCTAGTTTCAATAAATATTGCAACAGATATCATAAAGGATTTATCTGATTTTATGGCTGCTATATTACCAGTATTAGTAATTATGTTAGGTTCTATTGGAGGATTTACGCAAGCAGCAACTATGGATCCAATTATAATGGGGGCAACCTTATTTATTCCTAGGATATATACTAATATAATAATTCCTTTAATACTAATAACTTTTGTTTTAGAATTTACAAATAATATTTCATCAGAACACAAGATAGGAAATTTGTGTAAATTAGCAAAACAAACAACTATATGGTTACAAGGTATAATTTTAACTATTTTTATTGGGTTATTAACTGTTAGGGGGATAACCTCTTCTACAATAGATGCAGTTACACTAAAAACTGCAAAATTTGCAATAGATAACTTCATTCCTATTGTTGGGAAGGCATTTTCAGATGCTATATCCTCTGTAGCTGGGTATTCTTTAATTATTAAAAATGCTGTTAGTTCTATTGGACTAGTAATAATTATACTTATGATGCTTTATCCTATAATTAAATTAGTTTTAATATCATTTGTATTTAAATTTACTGCCGCTATTATAGAGCCAATAAGTGATAAAAGGATAACTAGTTCAATAGCGTCTGCAGGGGATTCATTAGTATTAATAATGTCCTGTGTATTATCGGTTAGTTTAATGTTTTTTGTTCTATTAGCTATAATGGCATCTGCAGGCAAATTTGTTATTGGAGGTTAATTAATGGAGGAAATAAAAAGCTTTGTTATTACATTAGTAAGTATGATTATTCTAATTACGGCCATTGAGTTAATATCTCCTGATAATGGTATGAAAAAGTATGTAAAATTTGTTTTAGGTGCTATTCTTATAGCTGTTATGATAAGTCCGATAATTTCATTTATTAGTAGTGGTGAAGATGGATTATCAAAAAAAATTGAGGAATATATTGATGTTGCAAATAATAAATCTATAGAAACTAATAGTGAATATAATGAAAATACTACTGAATTAGCTTTTAAGCAGAGCTTAGAGGAAAACTGTAAAAGACTTTTAAAAGAAAAATTTAAAGATCTAGATTTTGAAAGTACTATTGATTGTGAAATAGATATGAAAAATATTACTTATTCAATTAATAAGGTAGATATAGGTGTTAAAAATAAAGAAATATCTACAATAAAAAAAATAATTATTAATAGAAATGATGAAAGTACAGAGGTATCTTCACAAGAAGATACGGTAGAAAACAAAGATGAGATTATAGATTATCTGTCTGTAACTTTAAATATAACTAAAGATAATATAAAGGTATATAAAATAAATTGATGGGAGTGAGAAAATGGGTAAGAGTAATATTAAAAGTGATTTGGCAAAAGTAATAAATGATAAAAAATTTTTGAATGCTGTTGTTATAGCATTAATATTAGCATTTCTTTTACTTGCTATTAGCTTTTTATCTACAACAAGAAAGAAGGAAACTGAAGAATCATTAAGTACAAGCGTTGACAATTCAAGTGCTATAGAAGAAGCTGCTAAAGATACTATGAGTAATTATGAAGAAAGTGAGAAACAAACACTTAGGACCTTACTTGCTAAAATTGAAAATGTTGGAGAAGTTGAGGTAATGATAAACTTTAAAAGTGGTGAAGTAAAGGTGCCAGCCATTGAGGAAAATACACAGGAAGCTTTAACAGAAGAAACTGATAGTCAAGGTGGAAACAGAACTACAACACAAAAAAATGGTGGAAGCACAGTGGTAATGGCCGGTGACGGAAGCAAAAATGAACCATATATTTTACAAGTTAATAAACCAGAAATAAGCGGCGTTTTAATAGTTGCAGAAGGTGCGAGTAGCGCAAAGGTTAAGTATGATATACAAGTAGCAGTATCAACATTATATGGAATATCTATTGATAAGGTTAATGTATATCCTATGAAAAATTAGCATATAAATAATATGAAAGATAGATGGGGGGAAATCACAATGACAAAAAAACAATTTGGTATTATTTTCACACTTATGGCTCTTATAGTATGTGTAGGAGTCATAGCAGCAAGATTAAATAAGACTGGCTTAAATGATCCAACAGACTTTAGCCAAGTAATATCACAACAAGGAACAGATGAAGAAAAAACTAGTGATGACGATAAGGACACTTTAGGTAGTCAAGATTATTTTTATACATTACGTAGTGAAAAAGAACAACAGGATGCAACTACAATGCAACAATTAAATGAATTAATTGCCGATGAACAAACCTCACAAGAACAAAAGGACTTAGCTACTAATGAATTAAGAGTAAAAACAATGTTAGTAGATCAAGAAGGTAGAATAGAGGTAAATGTCAAAAATAAGGGCTTTGAAGACGTTTTATGTTCAATTGAAGGAAATAATGTAAGAGTTGTTGTAAATGCTGATGAATTAACTGATACAGACACATCATCAATACAAGAAATTGTAGAAAATATTTCTGGAATAAGTGATGTAATAATAGAAACTAAGAAATAATTCATTGTAATATAATAATTGCTTTGATATAATTAACATATGAGAGAGTTTTGATTTCAAAACGCTTAGGAGGTAATTACATGGATAATAAGAACTACGAAGAAAATTTAGGAATCGTTAAGATTTCAGATGAAGTTGTTAGCGTAATAGCTGGAATAGCTGCAGAAGAAATAAATGGTGTAGAAGATCTACAACACTTAGTTGGAAATAACATATCACAATTGTTAAAAGGTAAGAAAAACTCTGGTAAAAATGTTAGAGTAACATTAAATGAAGATTATGCAACAATAGATTTAAATTTAGCTGTTGAATATGGAGTTAAGATACCTGAGGTTGTAGGAGCTGTTCAAGAAAATGTTAAGAGAACTGTTGAAACCATGACAGGATTAAATGTTACAGCGGTTAATATTAACGTTCAAAGTATTTACGTTCCAAAAACTGAAAAAGAAGAAAGTAAAGAAATATAATCTCACCCTCTGATTTTTCAGAGGGTGTTTTTCTTGTACTTTAAATAAATTTGTTGTAGTATATTTATGATTAGAAAGTTTTAGAAGGTTAATAATATAATTATTAACAACACTTAGGAGGATAAAATGAATAGAAAAAGATCGAGAGAAATAGCAATGGAATTACTATTTGGAATGACTTTAAGTAAAAATACATTAGAGGAAACAATTGAAACTTTTGTAGAAGATTTTGAAATGAATTTAAATACTATAGACTTAGAATACATAAAAGAAATACTATTAAAAGTTGAAAAAAATAAGGAAGTAATTGATAAAAAGATAGAAGAATCACTAACTAACTGGAAATTAGATAGAATTTCAAAAGTTAATCTTTCAATTTTAAGATTAGCAATTGGAGAAATGATATATATTGAAGATGTACCAGAAAAGGTTGCAATTAACGAAGCTATAGAATTAACAAAGAAGTATTCAGATGAAAAGAGTGTTTCTTTTGTAAATGGAGTATTAGACAACGCATTTAAAAGTTTATAATAAAAAATAGCGAGGGGTTTTTATGGGGAAAATAATAGATGGTAAAAAAGTTTCACAAGATGTTAAGGAAGAAATTAAGACTTTTATAGAAAAAAGAAAATCTAAAGGACTTAGAGTGCCTAAAATAGTTTCCATATTAGTAGGAAATGATGGTGGTTCTGTTTATTATATAAATAGCCAAGAAAAGGTAGCAACTTCACTTGGTGTTAATTTTGAAAAAATATTACTAAATGAAGATATAAAAGAAGATGAACTTATTAGTGTTATAGATAAATTAAATAAGGATAAAGATGTAGATGGCATAATAATGCAGATGCCTCTACCAAGGAGTTTAAATGAAAACAAGATTATAAATACTATTTCTCCAGAAAAAGATATAGATTGTTTAACTTTCGTTAATCAAGGAAAACTTTACAATGGTGAAAAAGTATTTTTACCATGCACACCTAATTCAGTAGTAACTTTATTAGAAAGATATAATATAGAATTAGAAGGAAAAAATGTAGTTGTAATAGGAAGAAGCAATATAGTAGGAAAGCCAGTAGCTCAATTACTTTTAAATAAAAATTCCACTGTAACAATATGCCACTCTAGAACTAATAATTTAAAAGATATATGTAAACAAGCAGATATAATTGTAGTGGCAATTGGAAAAGCAAAGTTTATTAATAAGGAATTTGTTAATGAAAATTCAATAATTATAGATGTAGGGACATCATCTTTAAATGGAAAAATAACAGGCGATGTGGATTTTGATGATGTTATAAATAAAGTGAATATGATTACACCAGTTCCAGGTGGAGTTGGTGCACTAACTACAACTTTGTTAATTAAGAATTCATGCGAGGCGTTAGAATATAATGAAAATAAAAACTTTAACAGTTAGTGAAGTTAATAATTATATAAAAAAAATATTAGATAATGATTTTATACTTAATAATCTATTAGTCAAAGGGGAAATATCAAATTTAAAATATCACAGTAGTGGGCATATATATTTTTCACTAAAAGATTCATCAAGTAAAATTAATTGTGTAATGTTTAAAAGTAGCAGTATGGGTCTTGACTTTAAATTAGAAGATGGAATGCAGGTTATTGCTAATGCAAGATGCTCTATTTATCAAGGAACAGGAGCACTACAGTTATATATTGATAAACTATCAAAAGAAGGATTAGGTGAGCTTCATATTAAGTTTGAAAAGCTTAAGAAAAGGTTAGAAGAAGAAGGATATTTTGATTATGAACATAAAAAGCCTATTCCTAAAATGCCAAGAAGAATTGGTGTTGTTACTTCTGAGACTGGTGCTGTAATTAGAGATATAATAAATGTAACTAAAAGAAGAAGTTCAATAGTAGATATAGTTTTGTATCCAGCCTTAGTACAAGGCAATGGAGCTTATAAAACTATTATAGAAGGAATAAGATACTTTAATGATAAGAAATTAGTAGATACTATTATAATTGGAAGAGGTGGAGGTTCCTTAGAAGAATTATGGAACTTTAATGAAGAAGATTTAGCAAAAGAAATATTTAAATCTAAGATACCTATAATATCTGCTGTAGGGCATGAAGTAGATTTCACTATTTCAGACTTCGTAAGTGATTTCAGAGCGTCAACTCCTTCACAGGCAGCAGAAATTGCAGTGCCATTAGAAAGTGATATTAGAAATTTAATAAGGGATTATGAAGACAAGATTTATAAAATAACTATAGATACTTTGGTTTATGAAAAAGAAAGATTAAATAATTATAAAAAAATATTAACTTTGAATAGTCCTGAAGTTGTTTTATCAAATTCTTATATGGAAATAGATAGACTTCAAGATAAAATGAAAAATATTTTATTAAATAAAATTGAGAAAGAAAAAATTAAAATTAAATCATTAAATGATCTATTGGAGGCACATAATCCAATTAATGTACTAAAAAAAGGTTTTGCTATAGTAGAAGATAAAGATAATAATGTAATTTCATCGAAAGAAGAGCTGGAAAAAATAGATGAGATTAATATTATTTTTAGTGATGGAAAAATTAAAGGAAAATTTATAAAGGACATATAAACTATTTAAAAGGGAGTTGATAATTTATGGCTAAAAAGGAATCTTATGAGGATATGATAAATAATCTTCAAGATATCTTAAATAAGATGGAAAATAACGAACTTCCTCTTGAGGAATTAATGAAAGAATATGAAACTGGAGTAAAATTAATTAATAAATTATATAAAACCCTGAATTCTTTAGAGGGAAAGTTGACTATAATTAAAGATAATCTAGAATTGGAGCTAAAGAATGAGTAATAAAATTGAAATTTATAGGGATTATATAAATAAATATTTAAATTTGTATTTCGATAACAAAGGAAGTTATAATAGAGTTATATATGATTCAGCAAGTTATAGTTTAAATATAGGTGGTAAAAGAGTAAGACCTATATTATTCTTACTAACTTATGGGTTATACAAGGATAATTATAGAGACGTAATAGAAATGGCCTCAGCAATAGAGATGATTCATACTTATTCTCTTATTCATGATGATTTACCATCCATGGATAATGATGATTTAAGAAGGGGAATGCCAACTAATCATAAGAAATTTGGGGAAAGTATAGCTATATTAGCGGGGGATATGCTATTAAATGAGGCAATGAGTTTGCTTATTCAATTTTCTATTAAACATGGGGAAAAAGCATTAATTGCTTCAAGAGAAATAGCAGAAGCAGCCGGACCAGAAGGTATGATTGGTGGTCAAGTTGTAGATATAATCAATGAGGATAAATTAATATCAAAAGAAGAACTTCTTTATATGCATAATAAAAAAACTGGTGAATTAATAAGAATATCGATAGTAGCAGCTGCTATACTAGCAAATGCTCCTAAGAAAGATATAGAAATTTTAAATGATTTTGGATTAAAGCTTGGACTAGCATTTCAAATAAAAGACGATATTTTAGACATTGTAGGGGATGTTTCAAAGCTTGGCAAAAATACAAAAAGTGATGAAAGTAATAATAAGTCAAACTTTATATCTTTATTTGGTTTGGAATATTGTGAAAGAGAATGTATTAATTTAACTAAAGAATGTATTGATTTGCTGAAGGGTCTTTCTGTAGAAGCTATTGAGTTAGAAGAAATAACTTTAGATTTATTGAATAGGGAATTTTAACAGAAAGAAAGGTTTAGTTATGGGTAGAATATTAGATAAGATTACCTCTCCGGAAGGAGTAAAGGACTTAACAAATGTGGAATTAGAGGTTTTAGCAGCTGAAATAAGAGAGTTTTTAATTGAGAGCGTATCTAAAACAGGTGGACATTTAGCTTCTAATTTAGGAGTAGTTGAACTTACTATAAGTTTATTTAAGAGCTTTAACTTGGAAAATGATAAAATAGTATGGGATGTTGGACATCAATCTTATGTGCATAAGATTCTTACTGGTAGAAAAGAACAATTTGATAAATTAAGAAAATATAATGGATTAAGTGGATTTCCAAAAAGATGTGAAAGTAAATATGATGCCTTTGATACAGGTCATAGTAGTACTTCAATATCTGCAGCCCTTGGAATGGCTAGAGCCAGAGATATTAAAAAAGAGAAAAATGAAGTAATAGCAGTTATAGGTGATGGAGCACTTACTGGTGGTATGGCTTTAGAGGCTTTAAATGATGTAGGATTTAATAAGACTAAGATGATAGTAATATTAAATGATAATCAAATGTCCATTTCTAAAAATGTTGGTGGATTATCAATGCACTTAAATAAGTTAAGAATGGAGCCTAAATATAATAAATTAAAATCAAATATAAATGAAACATTAAAAACTTCTAAAGCAGGTGAGAAGGTTGCTAATTGTATTTCAAGATTTAAAGATAGCTTAAAACAATTTATAGTACCTTCAATGCTTTTTGAAGATATGGGATTAAAATATATAGGACCGATTAATGGACATGATATTGAAACTTTAACTGAAGTTTTTGAAATGGCAAAAAATATAGAAGAACCTGTAATAATCCATGTAGTCACTAATAAAGGTAAAGGATATGAACTAGCAGAAAAGAATCCTAATAAATATCATGGTGTAAGTCCTTTTGATTTAGAAAGTGGAGAAACTAATATATCCAGCAATAAAACATATTCTAAAGCTTTTGGAGATGCTATGATAGAGTTAGCAAAAGATGATGATAGAATAGTTGCAATAACAGCAGCAATGCCGGATGGAACTGGATTAAAAGACTTTGCTAAGGAGTTTCCAAATAGATTTTTCGATGTTGGAATTGCTGAAGCTCATGCTACTACATTAGCAGCAGGCTTTGCAGCTGCCAATATGAAACCTGTTTTTGCAGTATATTCAACATTTTTACAAAGAGCTTATGACCAATTAATACATGATGTTTGTATTCAAAATATGCCTGTAATTTTTGCAATTGATAGAGCAGGATTAGTTGGTGAAGATGGTGAAACTCATCAAGGAATATTTGATTTATCGTATTTATCAGCAATTCCTAATATGACTGTATTAGCACCAAAGCATTTAGATGAAATAAAGGTTATGATAAATTGGGCTTTACATCATAATGGACCAGTTGCTATAAGATATCCAAGAGGAGCTGATATTTGCAAAGATATTAAGCCGCTAAAAAATATAAATTACGGAAAATGGGAAAAAATAGTTATTGGTGAAAAAATAGCTATAATAGCGGTTGGTAAAATGCTACAACATGCATTATTAGCAAGGGAAGAGTTAAGTAAGCATGGAATAAACCCATTAATAGTCAATGCAACATTTGTTAAGCCATTAGATAATGAAGTATTAATGGAATTAGTTGAAGATGGTTATGATATTGTAACTATTGAGGATAATATGACTAATGGGGGATTTGGTAGCTACGTATTAATGAAGTTATACGAATTAGGTTTTAAAAATAAGTTTAAGGCCCTAGGTTTTATAAACACATTTGTTCCTCAGGGAGATATTAATTCACTATACAAAGAAAATAAATTAGATCCAGAAGGAATAGCAGAATCTATTTTAAAACTTAATAAATAAAGGAGATAAAAATGTCTGGGAAAAAGGAAAGACTTGATATACTTTTAGTAGAAAAGGGAATATTCACTTCAAGAGAAAGAGCCAAAACTAATATAATGGCTGGTAAAATATTTGTTGATGGGCAAAGAGTAGATAAAGCAGGTGAAAAAGTAAGCATAGACGCAGAAATTATATTTAAGGGCCAAGAAATTCCTTATGTAAGTAGAGGCGGCTTAAAACTTGAAAAGGCAATAAAGGAGTTTGGTGTATATTTAAAGGATAAGGTATGCATGGATATAGGTGCATCAACAGGTGGTTTTACAGATTGTATGCTACAAAATGATGCAAAAAAGGTTTTTTCTGTAGATGTAGGATATGGACAATTTGCATGGAAGCTTAGAACAGACCCTAGAGTTGTTTGTATGGAAAGAACAAATATAAGATATGTTACACCTGAGGATATTGGTGAAAAAATTGATTTTGCATCTATAGATGTTTCTTTTATTTCTTTAAAAAAAATAATGCCTGCTACCTTAAGTTTATTAAGTGATATTGGAGAGGTAGTTGCATTAATTAAGCCTCAATTTGAAGCGGGTAAAGAAAAAGTAGGAAAAAAAGGAGTAGTAAGGGATATAAATGTTCATAAGGAAGTTGTTATGAATATTGTTGATTCTTTACAAAAGGAAAATTTAAATATTATTTCATTAAGTTATTCACCTATTAAAGGTCCAGAGGGAAATATAGAGTATTTAGTATACTTTAGTAAGGATAAGAATAAGGAATCAGATTTTTCTATGGAAGATATAGAAAAAGTAGTAAATGAATCACACGATTTATTATAAAACATAAATTTATTTTTATTAAAGACTTCTTGATTAGCATGAAGTCTTTAATAAAATTTATGGTTATAAATATACTATAGGGGGCATGATTGTGAAAAAGGTTGCTATTGCAATTAATCTATCTAAAGATAAAAATAAACAAATGGCTTTTAAGGTTCAAGAAAAGTTACAGAAGTATTTTGAAAATGTTGAAATTATCATGCTAAATAGTTATGATATAATAAATTATAGATTTAAGGAATTTCTTGACCTTATAATAGTTTTAGGTGGAGATGGAACTATATTAAGTGTTGCTAGGGGCATTAATGGAAAACTTGATGTTCCTATATTGGGGATTAATATAGGAAATTTAGGGTTTTTATCAAGTGTTGAATTTTCAGATATAGATAAAGCTTTTAAAAAATTAAAAGAAGGAAACTATAGAACAGAAAAAAGGATGTTATTAACTTGCGATTTACCTTCAGAGAATATAGTTAATGAATCATTAGCATTAAATGATATAGTAATTGCTAGAGAAAGCCTATCTAGAATGATGAGTTTTCAAATATTTATCGATGGTAGAAGATATTATAATTTTAAAGGAGATGGATTAATTATTGCAACTCCTACAGGATCTACAGCATATTCATTTTCAGCTGGTGGTCCATTTGTTTATCCAACTGTTGATGCAATTACATTAACACCTATATGTGCCCATACAACAGGGGTGCAACCTATTGTATTAAATAGCAATAGTAATATTGAAGTTAAAGTTATAAATAATAACGAAGAATTTAATATTATTTTTGATGGTCAAAGAACAATTAGATGTGTCAATGAAGTAATTATTAATATAAAAAAAGCAAAAGAATATGCAAAAATAATATTATTTGATGACTATGATTATTTTAAAGTATTACGGGCAAAAATTATTAATAATTGGAAAGATTGTGAAGGTGATTAATTTGAAGTCAAGAAGGCATAATAAAATACTAGAAATAATAAGTGAAAAGGATATAGAAACACAAGAAGAGTTGGCAGAAGAACTTAAAATAGCAGGGTATGATGTTACTCAAGCTACAGTATCGAGGGATATAAAGATACTTAAGCTTATAAAAATGCAAGGCGTATCAGGAAATTATAAATATGTAGCATCCTCTAAAGAAACAAAGGATATTAATGATAAACTATCTAGTATATTGTCAAATGCTGCAGTATCAGTTGAAAATGTTGACAATTTTGTAGTTGTAAAAACATTAACAGGATCTGCTATGGCTGTGGCTGAAGCAATTGATAATTTATTTGATACTGAAGTAGCTGGAACTATTGCAGGTGATAATACTATATTTATATTGGCCAGAAGTTTAGAAAAGGCTGAAGAGTTAGTTGAAAAGGTTAGAAGAATGATATTATAAATTAAAGGTGATATTGAATGTTATTGCAATTAAATATAAAAAATTTTGCTTTAATTAGAGAATTATGTGTTGAATTTGGAAAAGGATTTAATATTTTATCTGGAGAAACAGGTGCTGGTAAATCTATTTTAATAGATACTATAGATTATGTTTTAGGAGGAAAATTTTCTAAAGATTTAATTAGATATGGAGAAGAAAAAACCTTTGTAGAAGCTATATTTTCTATAGAAAATCCTGAACTAGTAAATGTGTTAGAAGAACAGGGAATTGAGGATGAAATATTAATAATATCTAGAGAAACAACTATATCAGGAAAAAGTATAATTAAAGTTAATGGTAAATCAGTAGTTTTATATTACTTAAAAAGAATAAGAGAAAAACTTTTGGACATACATGGTCAACATCAAAATCAGAACTTATTGAATAAAGCTTTTCATATTTTATATTTAGATGATTTTATTGGTGAAGAAATTAATAAACATTTAAAAGTTTATGAGGAACTAAGAAAAGAACAAAGTTCAATTATAGAAAAAATCAATGAATTAAACGGTAATACTGATAGAGAAAAACTTTTAGATTACATAAAGTTTCAAATAGATGATATTGAAAAAGCCAATCTTAAGATAAATGAAGAAGAGGATTTAAAAGAAGAATTTAATTTACTTTCTAATGCTGAAAAAATTTCTTTAGCTTTAAGTAAGAGTTATGCAATTTTAGATAGTCCTATGGAGGGAATATCTGTTATTGAAGGACTATCTAAAGCTGTTTATGAACTTTCCGTTATTGAAAATCATTTTGAAAAAATAAAAGACAGAAGAGAGAAAATAGAAGAATCTTTATATACTTTAGAAGAAATAGCACGAGAGATTAGAGATCTTTCCTCAGAAATTCATTATGATGAATTTGAACTTGAAAAGATAAATTCAAGAATATATGAAATTAGTTTATATAAGAAAAAATATGGCGAATCTATTGAAGAAATTTTAAATTATTTAAAAAAATTAAAATCTCAATATGAAGAGCTGGTTAATTCTGAAGAGATTATCAATAGACTAACTTCGAAAAAAAATGAAATTGAAAAAGAAATGAAAAATGTATGTGAAATAATGCATAATATTAGAAAAGAATATGCATGTAATTTAGAAGAAAAAATAAAGTCTGAATTAAATTATGTTGGGATGGAAAAAGCGGAGATAAAAATAGATATAGAAAATAGTGATAGTTTTAATTCAAGAGGATCGGATGATGTGACTTTTTTAATTTCTACAAATCCTGGGGAACCTTTAAAAGTTTTAGAAAAAGTTGTATCTGGTGGTGAGCTCTCTAGAATTATGCTTGCTATGAAATGTGTATTTGTTGATAAAGATAAAATACCAACTTTAATATTTGATGAAATAGATACAGGAATAAGTGGAACAATAGCAAAAAGAGTTGGTGAAAAGATGTTTGAAGTATCTTCAAAGCATCAAGTACTATGTATAACTCATTTACCACAAATAGCTGCATTATCTGACTGTCATTATTTTGTGTCCAAAAAAGTTGAAGATGGAAAAACTTATACAGAAATTAGAACTTTAGATAAATATGAAAAAATTAAAGAAATAGCAAAAATGACTAGTGGAGATGAAGTTAGTGACGTTACTTTGGAAAATGCTTCAGAAATGGTTGCTTTTGCAGATATTAAAAAACAAGAAATATTAGAAAAATGCTTATAATATAATACATAAGTATATAAATTTTTGAACAAAATAAAATCATGGTTCTTTACCATGATTTTATTTTTTTATATTTTTAAGTTATTTCTTTAAAATTTTTAACGGTTTTAACAAACTTAATACAGCATATATGAATGTATATGAGGGCAAGTTAAATACAGAACAAAGGAGGAGATAATATGAAAAAAAATAGAAAATTTAAATATTTAGTTATGATAATAACTCCAATGTTGATTCTGAGTTTATTTACATATTTTAACTTGTTTAAAATACCAGAAAAAATATATATAAACGAAGATACAAATAGTGTTAATGTTACAAATAATATATTTATTAAGGATAGCAAAATTATTAAGGATAAACTTGAAGTTAAGCTTTTAGGTTTAATACCGATAAAATCAGTTTCAGTTTCTAAGGTTAAAGATTTAGAAGTATATCCTGGGGGAGTAAATGTTGGAATAAAAATTTCAACAAAAGGAGTATTAGTGGTTGGACACTCGGATATTAATACTATAGAAGGAAAATTAGAAAGTCCTGCAAAGGTTTCAGGAATAGAACTAGGAGATATAATTACAAAGATTAATGGAGAAGATGTAGAAAACTCAAGAGATCTATCTAAGAAAATTAGTAATTTGCATAAAGAAAGTATTACAATAGAATATATGAGAAATGGGGTAGTTAACAACAAAGCAATTGAATTAGAACAAGAAAATAATGAATATAAATTGGGCCTTTGGGTGAGAGATTCTACGGCAGGCATAGGAACATTAACTTTTTATGATAAAAATACAAATATATTTGGAGCATTAGGGCATCCAATAACTGATGGAGATACTAATAGACCTTTTACAATTAAAGAAGGAAATTTACTTAATTCATCAGTTATAAGTATAAGAAGGGGTGAAAAAGGTTCACCAGGTGAATTAAAAGGATTATTTGTAAATGAAAAAGATAGTTTAGGTAATATAGCTAAAAATACTGAAGCTGGAATTTTTGGTAGTGGATGCGATAAGTTAATTAATCCTGTATTTAATGAGCCATTAAAAGTAGGTTTTAGGAGTGAAATAAAAGAAGGCGCTGCTAAAATTATAACTACTATTGATGAAGAAGGACCAAAGGAATATGATATTGAAATAATAAAGCTATTACCACAAGAAGAACCAGGTGCTAAAAGTATGGTTATTAAAGTAGTAGATCAAGAATTATTAGAAAAAACTGGTGGAATAGTTCAAGGAATGAGTGGAAGTCCAATAATTCAAGACAATAAGATAATAGGTGCCGTAACTCATGTACTTATAAACAAACCAGATGTGGGATATGGAATATATATAGAGTGGATGTTAAAAGATGCAGGCATAATTGAATAGATTAAATTTTATCTAGATTAAATTTGAAAAAAATGTAAAAAAACTATTTTATTTAAATAATATGTGTTATAATGATACTAAAGCGATTTTAGTAAATTGTAATTTAATGGAACATCTATAAATAGTATTTATAGATGTTTTATAAAGATAAAAATTTAAAGAACTATAATTTACTCATTTTATGTGGAGTATTTGGGAAGATGGGGGAGAAAAGTATGAATGATTCCAAAATTTCAGTATTAATAGCTGATGATAACAAAGAGTTTTGCAGTATTTTAAATGATTATTTATTGAATCAAAGAGATATTATTGTTACTGCTGTAGCTAAAGATGGAAGGGAAGCTTTAGCTTTAATTGAAGAAAAACAACCGGATTTGGTGGTATTGGATATAATTATGCCACATTTAGATGGATTAGGAGTGCTTGAAAAGCTTAATTCTATGAATTTAGAAAAAATGCCTAGAATTATAGTGCTTTCTGCAGTAGGTCAAGACAAAATAACTCAAAGAGCTATTACTTTAGGTGCAGATTATTATGTTGTTATGCCTTTTGATATGGATGTATTTACAAAAAGAATCAGAGAAATGTTTAATGAAACTACAAGTAATGTAATTAAAAAGCAAACTAATACAGTGATAGAAACAGATGTAAAAGTACAATCTAAGGGTCCTATAGATTTGGAAACAGAAATTACAAACATAATTCATGAAATCGGTGTACCAGCTCATATTAAAGGGTATATGTATTTAAGAGAAGCAATTACTATGGTGGTAAACGATATGGAATTATTATCAGCTGTTACGAAAGAACTATATCCTTCAATAGCGAAAAAATACAATACTACAGCCTCAAGAGTAGAAAGAGCTATAAGACATGCAATTGAAGTTGCTTGGGGAAGAGGACAAGTAGATGCAATAAACAAACTATTTGGTTATACTATTCATAATGAAAAAGGTAAGCCAACAAATAGTGAATTTATAGCAATCATTGCAGATAAGCTAAGACTTAAGAATAAAGTAAGTTAGAACGAGTAATAAAGCCAAAGTTGAAAAATCCTATACCAACCAACACTAATAATGAGGGTATGAAAATAGGTTTTTCAAACCAATAAATATACAACATATATCACTTCTAATTCATAGGTTGGCAATTTATGATTAGGAGTGATTTTTTGTGCCCAAAATTATTAAAACAAAAACTATTAATAGTATAATTGTAGAATATTTGGAGTATTGCAATTATAAAAATTTAAGATTAAAAACTATAAAATCATATCATCAAACTTTGATGCTTTTTGCAAAATATTTAGAAGAAGAATTGGAAATAACTGATATAAAGAAAGTTAATAAAAAGATTGTAGAAGACTATTTAGCTTTTACCAAAGATAGAGGTAAATATAGTTTTGCATCTAGTGAAGCTGGAATAGAAAAAGCAAACATAGATAAAAGGCATGATGTAGGTAAAGAAATTTCTGATGTTACTATCAATGG
The DNA here is from genome assembly GCF_050585245.1 of Clostridium nigeriense. Lineage (GTDB taxonomy): Bacteria > Bacillota > Clostridia > Clostridiales > Clostridiaceae > Clostridium > Clostridium nigeriense_A. The sequence continues at coordinate 113,039 of NZ_JBNOOF010000001.1, read as the reverse complement.
ATATCTAAGAAATATTAAAGCTTTTTTTACATATGCAGAAGAAAATAACTTAGTAAAAAAAACAAATATTCATTCTATAAAATCTTTAAAAGTAACAAGAAGACCAAAAGAACAGTTAACAGATGAAGAATATAAAAAGCTTATTAAAGTTTTAGATTTATCAAAGTTCCACGAATTTAGGGATTTTACAATTATCAATTTAATTTTTGATACTGGAATGAGATTAGGTGAAACTTTAGAGTTGAAGCTTGAAAACATAGATTTGTTTAGATGTACCATATTTCTTGATGGAGATATAACAAAAGGAAGAAAAGATAGAGTAGTTTTCTTTAGTTATGAAATGCAGAAGCTATTACAAAGATGGATTAAGTTTAAAGATGTAATACAAGAAAGTGATTTATTATTTCCAACTCAAAGAACTAATAGAAAGATTGAACAAGGAAATTTTGAAAGAAATTTTAGAGGCTATTTGTCTAGAGCAAAGATAGATAAAAATATAACTCCACATGGATTAAGAAATAACTTTAGTAGAAGATTTTTACTTAATGGAGGTTCTATTTTTATTTTATCCAAAATATTAGGTCATAGTAGTGTATCGGTAACGGAAAAGGCTTATTTAGACTTGAAAGATGAAGATTTAAGAAAGAAATACATGAATTACTCCCCATTAGAAACAATGAGAAATAAGTAGTAAATCAAACTTTTAATTCTCAAAAATCTAAATTAAAAAAATATATATTATAGAAAAGGTTACTTTTAAAAGTGACCTTTATTTTTTATGGAATTATCAAAAATTACTTAGAAGTTCCACAGTGAAACTTCTAGAAATTCCACTATAGGAATTTGATATATATTACTTTACATATATTACTTTTATTAATATTAGTATTATTAGCTAATAGGAGCAGAAGCTCTATTGGCTGAATTTAAATAAAAAGTGAGTAAGTTAGTTTCTAACCTACTCACTATATTTTTTAGATAACATTTCTAATGCTTCATCATAAAGTTTTGATTTAGGAATTTTAGTTGCTTTATGAATTTCTTCTAATCGTTCTACAAGTTTTGTATCTATCGAAGTTGATACTCTAGTTCTATTTACAAGTTCTCTTTGTCTACTATTTTTATTCTCCATTAAAATACCTCCAAGTATTGAATTATCTATATATAGTATAACATAAACTTAATACAACTTAAAGAAATTTAAAAGAACTTTGTTTAAGGTAGTTGCATTAAGTTTAAAGCTATGGTAATATGTTTATAGAAACTTAATGCAACTTAATTCAATGAAAGGAGGTAGTGGTTATGATTAAAGACTTATTAGCAAGTATGAATGATATCTATTCTGATTCAAATCTAAACTTAAAAGAAAAATCAATTCTTATGTATCTAATAAAACAATTCAATATAAAAGATAACTATGCATATCCCAAATATGAAGATATCATGTCTGCAACTGGAATCGGAAGAAGAGCTAATATTGCTGATACAATTAAGTCTTTAGTTGTTAAAGGCTACATTACAGTTAAGAAAACTATAGGTAATAAATCACATTACTTTATAGAAAGATATCTACATTTTGTAGGAGAAAAGGCTCAAGAAGTTGATTCTAATAAAAAACAAAATTCAACTAAAGCTCCAACAGAAGAAACGCCAGTTGTAGAAGAAGTTGAAAATGAAGATGATACTATAAAGCCAATTATAGTAAGTGATTGTAAAGAATCAGGATTACAAATGACAATAAATGATATTAAAGATAATGAAGTTGAGATTTCAGAATATTCAATAGAACATCAACAAAAAATTGGATTGGTTTTAAAGCAAGGTATTAAATTAAGTCAAAAGCAAGAGTTTTTAATTGGTGATATGGATTTGGAAGCACTTAGAAAGGCAATACACCAGTTTAAAAAGAAGAAAGGGAAATACTTTAGTTTGTTACTAAGTCTTTATATAGACCAAGCTGAGGAAGCTGGAGTATATGTTAGTAGAGATATTGAAAAGTATTTAAAAGGTAGTTACATAAGATTAACTCCTGAAGAAAGGGAAACTCAAGAAGCACTAAGAGAGTTAGAGCTATATGGAGTTCCATATGGAGCTTAAAATAAAAAAAGCACTCCAAAAGGTAGGAGCACTCTTAACTAACCATTAAGAATTATACTACCTTGTGAGTTTAAAATCAAGGAGGAAAAAATGAGTATATATGTATTAGAAGAGTTTATAAAAGTATGTAAAGCGTTGGACATAGAGCCAACTTGGGATAGATTACACAAATGGAAAAAGGAAATGTGGAGAGATTAAAATGATAAAAGGTAGATTATTCACAAATGACCAAGGAAGATACCAAATTAAAGGTACAAGCTATTATTTCACAAGTGGTGATACTATAGAGCTTTTGGATGAAGATACTCTAGAATGGCTACGAGGAACAATAGAGCACCATTATGACTATGGATATTATGCAATAGTAACTGTAAAAGGCTGGTGTGGGATTGAACAAGAAGAAGAAATTTATAACTTAGATAATTGGATAGCTAGAGTTTAGCTGGAGAGAGCAACAAATATTAAAATTAAGATACAAAGGAGAATAAAAATGAATTTAGAAGAATTTTTAGATAAGAGATTAACAAGGGAACAATTAGAGCTATTAAATGCTAATAGTAAAATTGAGAGAATAGAAGAAGGTAAAGTGGATAAGAAACTGACAATAACATTACCAAATGAGCTTGTTGGTATGATTAATAGTAATACTGAATGTAAAAAGATATTAAGAAGTAATGTTATTAAATTTGTTAGGGATTTAAAGAAGGAGTTAGAGTTTGAAAGAGATATAATAAGTATAGATACAATACGTTACATATAGTAGTTTAGAAGTTGGATTTATTTCAGCTTCTTTTTTGGATAGATAAAAGATGAATTTTATTTAAATAATTTTTAAGTAGTACCCCCTTTTTTGTTTAAAAATGTGATATAATTCAATAAAATGTAAAATTAAGGAGGTAGAGTATGGTTGAAAATCTTTTAAATAATCCATTAATGGCGTTAACACTTGCAATTAACGGAGTAATTATATTTATAGAATTAATAAGGCTTATTATTGTTGGAATAGAGTTAATAGTATTAAAAATAAACGTAAAGTCAAATAAGTTTAAGAAATTAGTAGGAAATAATATAATAAAGATGATAGAAAAAATATATAAAAGAAATAAGATTTTTTCTAAGGTAAGATTAGTATTAATGGTTATGAGTACTATTGTTATTTTTATTATATCAATTAATCTTGTTTATGATGCTATACATATTTTAAGTATATTGCTGTTAAGTATTTTTAATAGTGATGCTAAAATATCAGCGTATATTAGTTTAACATTAACGTTATGTATTATGGCATATTTACCGCAGAAAAGTGGACTACTTATCTTTAAAATAGTGGATGGTATTTTTTCTAAAGTTTTTAAAAGAACTAGAGTCAATGAGTTCGAAAAAATAATGACTTTCCATAACAATGTAATAATTACACTAAGTCCTAAATTATGGATATATCTTATATCGATATTTATAACAGTATTAAACTCGTTAGAAAAAATAACGAATACTCAATTAGTATCTATACCAATATGGGTAGATATAAGACTAGTTGTTGTAGAATCGGTATTAACAATGATAGTAATAGATAGATTTTTAAAAATGTTAATAAGTGAATATAAAAATATAATAAAAAACAAAGAAAATTTAATCAATAGCTATGAGAAGATTAAATAGTAATTATTATATTGAAATGAAAGTATGAATTTATTTAATAATAAAAAATAGATAAATGGAGATTGTTACAAATGGAGATTTTAGAGTGGTGCTATACGGATAACTATAAAAATCTTGATGAATGGTTTTTCTTAGCAAAAAGAAATGAGGAAGTATATCCAAGGTTTAGGATTCCATACCATGAATGGTTAGATGAATATATTAAAAATATAGAAGGTAAAAATGAAAGTGATGTTTTAGAATTGCTCAGGCATTTATTAACACCTTTTACTAGGGGATTAGATATGTCGGATTATAAGTATGCAAAGATTTGCTATGAAAATATTAAAGAAAACAATACTATAATGAATGATGATGTTGTTGAGCATAGTATGGCAAGAAGCTTTGAAAAAATTGAAAAGTATAGAAGGCTAGATGAGGGGCAAGATGCTTGGGAAGGTCTAACATGGATATTGCAATTATTACCATATAATCCATATAAGGCGATAAAAGCGTTAGGTACGTATTTATCTTCAGAGGTAGCATATATGCCTGATGATAGAATAATAGGAATAAATCAATGTATATCGATAATAGAAGCAAAGTTTATATATTGTAATGATGGATTAGAGAAGTATATACTAAATTTAACCCCAAGAGAGTTTGAATTATTAATAGCAAGTTTGTATGAGCATTTAGGATATGAAGTACAAGTAACACCAGCTACTAGAGATGGTGGAAAGGATATTATTGCAAGGATAAAAAGGGAAGATGGGGATGAAGTAGTTTATGTGGAATGTAAACTATATAAAACCACTGAATTGGATGTTACGATTATAAGGGCACTTTTTGGAGTAATTAGCTATGACCATGTTAATCGTGGAGTTATTTTTTGTACTGGATATGTAAGCGAAAAATTAAAAAAAGAAAATCCGCGTATTCAAATATGGACAATTGAAGAAATGATAACGCTTTTGAATGCACATCTCGGAAGTGATTGGTTTAAGAGAATGCATTTACTAATTAATAATCAAAGATATAAATAAAATATCGAATTTATATAAGGAAGCTCTAATAAAGAGCTTCCTTTTTTTAATCTAATTCATTTTCAGATATAGAGTATTCTTTCCAATCTTTAAAACTTAAGAATACTATTCTTTTACCATTTTTTTGTCTTTGATATTTAGCTTGTTTTTTAGTAGGTTTATCTAGATAAGCCATTCCTTTAGTTCCATCATTAGCTACTGCATAGTATATTCCATTAACACTTTGTATCCATTTTAAAACTTCTTCAAAAGACATATTTTTAAAGAAAGAACTATCTTGCATACTAAGTTGAAATTTGCATTCATTCCATACATAGTTTTTTATTGAAAATGCAAAGTTTAATTCATCTTCATTGTATGTTGTAATTATGGATTCGATAGAGTTAACTAAGTCATTATTAAGTGTATACTGGTAGAAAATATGGTTTAATAATTTAATTTTAAGTTCTTTATTACCAACATTAAAATAGTCTTTGATACTTTTTCTAGCAGTACGAATATCATGGTATCCATTATTTTTAAATATGTAAAATTCCATTAAATCTTTTTGAGAAAATTCTACACAATCGATTATGTTGCCATTATCATCATATTCTTCAAGTTTTAATTTACGGTTGTAAGTAATATCATTATCTTTAAAGTTATTATCAATACGAAACATTAAGCATTTACCTCCCACATATGAAAAAGATACACATATTTTAAATAATTTCCTTTATTTCTACACCTATTTCTTTACAAAGTAATTCATTCATATAACTTTCATTATTTTTAAACATATGAACAAGCATTTCATTTGGAAATGTTACAGTTTTAGGTATTAAATATCCATCTTCGTTTTTTTCATCTTCATATTCAAAAATTGACATATATAATTTATACCAATCATCATTTCCTTTGAATAAATTTTTTACATTATCATTAAAAAATTCATCAATTTCTTCTTGTGAATATCTTGAGTATCCATATCCGTTATATATATGTTCTTCATAATTATCTTCAAATAAACTTTCTGCATACGACATATTTACGCAGGGAGAATATACATCTTCTAAAAAAAATTCATTTTTAATACCTATATTAGCAATATATTTTTCAATGGCACTTTCCTTATTATCAGCTAAAACAATTGCTACCTCAGCTTCTCTTAATTCTAAATCATCTATACCTATTAGATATTTTTTTAAACTCATTTTTATATCCCCTTTTATTAGATTTTTTACTTTTAAATAGTAGCATTTATTGATGTAAAATTCAATAAAAATAACTATTTAAAGTAATTTTTATAAATCTATAATAAGTTAGTATTTACTAGGTAATGACTAAGTAAATACTTGGTTAATACTTAGAGAATTTAAAATAAATAATGGGAATAAAATCAGGAGTTTATTTATTGAGAGGTTTAGATTAATTGGAGCATCTTTTTTGTGTAATAAAAAAAGAATTTGATATAGTTAAGTGATGAAAAGCAAAAAAGCTAGTGCTCGAACACTAACTTTTTTAAAACCCTTATCTAAAATGTAGTCACAAATCTTTACACTTGCTTCCTTACTTTTATAATATCATTTAGTATTAACAATTACAATATGTAAGATGAAATTTGATTTTTATTGAAGCTCCAATTACTAATATTAAAAACAATGAACTAGCTATTATAGACCAAAGAGAGTTATTAGGTAAAAATTTTAGAATTTATGGAACAAAAGAAAATCCACTATTCTTAGCTAAAGATGTGGCTGAATGGATTGAGCATAGTAATCCAAGTAAGATGCTTAATACAGTAGATGAAGATGAAAAAGTAACTATGGTATGTGATGTAACTAATAGTTATAGCACATCCAAATCAAGAAATACTCAACAGATGCTGTTCTTAACAGAAGATGGACTTTATGAAGTGCTAATGCAAAGCAGAAAACCAATAGCAAAAGCTTTTAAGAAAGAAGTTAAAGAAATATTAAAGCAGATAAGAAAAACAGGTGGTTATATTCCAGCAAGAGATAAAGATGAAAAGCTGAAGGCGATAATATCGCACTCAGGTCAAAATAGATAAAAGTAGTAAGGAGCATATGTTTGTATGCTTCTTTTTTTATCTTTAAATAACAGAGCAAAAATATTTTTAGTAAAAAAATAAAATAATTTTACGTTTTTTACTGTACGTTACGGATAATAGCTCGTTGGAATAATTAATAAAGAAAAGGAGAATGAATTATGGCAAAACAAGTTAAAGCAATTAATATTAGGATGAGTGAGGAACTGAATAAGAGAGTAGAAGATTTTTGCTGGGACAATCGTGTTCGAGTAAGTTCGTGGATAAGAGAAATTATAGAAGGAAAATTAAATGAATTAGAAACTAATGGAGGTACAAAATAATTATGATTAATAATGTGAAATTTGGAAGTTGTGAAGGATTTATAAAACCGTTTGGAGGAATAGAAAAAAGAGGGTCTAAACCAGAAAATAACATTATAAAAGTTAAAAATGATATGAGAAGAATTTTAAAGGCTTTATTAGATTTAGGTTTTGAAATTTCAATTTATCAAAATGAAGAGTGTACAATACTTAATTGTAATAAAGCTGATATTAGAATATTTATTACAAAAGGAAATAATTACTATTCTAGATATGAAATAAATATTATATATGATGATGAAAAAGATTCAGTTATATATTTTAGTTCTCAAAGCAGTGTACTAAATTATCTTAGAAATAACTCTTAGAAAATTATGATAACTAATGCTGGAGCAAATAAGACAATCTCCAGCAAACTCATTAAAAGTTGATATAAGAACTAAATTGCTAATGCTTGTATGAGTTTTTACCTTAGGAAAGTAATTGCTTAATGAAGGATGAATTAAGGAGTAGAGAAGGTGATAAAAATATGATAAACAAAGGAGTAGATTAAATTATGAGTAATTTTAATTTTGGTAATGATTTTAATTTCAATGGAGGAATGTTTGGAGATATCAGACAAAAAGGAATCATCAGAGATACATTTGATGAGAATGGAGAGCCTATTGTATATGATATATATGGGAATCCAGTAAGGGAAGAAGCTCCAGCTACAGTTGGACAAGTTGAGGAAGTTAAAGAGCAATTTCAAGAAAATAAAGTTGAAATTATAGCTCCTAAAGCCACTAAAAAGAAAGAAGATTGGAGTATTAATATGCCAACTAGCAATGAAACACTTATTAATAGAAAAGAGTTTAATTATGAGGTATTGATTAGCTTGTTATTAGAAAGTAAATGGAATGCTGATATGAAAGAAACACATCGTTATATTTATAAAAACAATATAAATTTTACGGAGTTATCAAAAAAAGCTGGTGTATCAGTTAATACCTTTAAGAAAGCTTTTAATAATCTTATCAAGTTAGGATTTATAATTGATACTACTTTTAATGATGAAAGAGTTTATAAAATTCCACAAAAATATATAGGTGGAAATCTATTGTTTGATGTGAAGTTTTTAGATGACCTTTTAAAGTTGCTTCATAAGAATTTAATAAGAATCTATATTCAGTATTATAAGTATTGCTATAAAAATAATAATACTGGTATTTATAAAATGCCACAAGCTAAAACACTTGAAGCAGTTGGACTAAGTGTTAATGGCAAAAATAAGGATTACTTAAAAAAAGTAAATAGGTTACTTGAAAAAGTTGGGTTAATCGAAATAATTGAGATTAAACACCACAGTGGAACACCTCAAGAAATTAGATGTCCACACTATAAAGAAAGTGCCTTTTATAAAGAGATACTTAATAAAAAAGAGTAAACTATCAAAAAGTAGATACACTTCAATAGGCTATCAAAAAGTAGATATACTTTATATATTATTCATCAAAAAGTAGATATACTTAATTATATTAATCATCAAAAAGTAGATAACATAATAATAGATAAATTAATAATAGATAAAAATCATAATAGATAACTCTCAGCGAATTTCTAACGAAATTCTACTGAGGGGAGTCTATTAGATTCTAATGAAAAACTTATTGTAAATGAAAAGTAAAGGAGGGGAAGTTCACTGGATGCAGTATTAAGTTGCATCAAATATATACAATAAGGGAGATACAAAAGATTATGGACATTACAGAAGTAGAATTAAAAAAGGAAATTGCAAGTGCAAAAGCTAGAAGCAAGTATTTAGAAAGCATTCTAGAAACTAATGAAATTAAGGATTCTTATACTAATGCTAATGATAGGAATTTCAATAAGCTTAGTGAGGATAATTACAACAATAGAAGGATTGAAACTTATAGTAATTGGTTGCTTAAAGGTTCAATGGATAAAGAGAAACAGTATTCTTATACTACGCTTACTGACAAGCAATATAATGATGCTGAGAAGCCTAAGAGATTCATTGCTAAAGGGGAAGGGAATACAGAAGAGCAGAAAGAAGCTCAAGAGAATAAGTTAAAGACTAATGGTATTCAATATAAATCAAATGCTATTACAATTACACCAGCACTATTAAAGGAACAATCAAATCTTGGGGGAATTTTAAGGGGGTATCAACCATTAAGGGAATTCCTAGGTCAAGAGTTTCAGAAGATAAAGAAAGGAGAACATACAAGGGAAATTATTATTAAAAAGAAAAAGGATGGAGAACTTATAAGAACACCATTAAGCTTTAAAATAATAAGGGAGCATCTAGGAGAAGTTAACGCTGATATGAAGTTAAGCATAACAAAGTTAAAAGGTTTGGAATGTGAAAGACCAACTCCAACCAAAGTATATGAAAATAAGTTGGATATTATTAATTATAGTAATTGGATGCACATTAAGAAGTTATTAGGACATTTATGGTTAGGAGAAACACTTTTGAATTTAGATGATATAATCCTTGTTGCAGATTTACAAAGGGCACTTAAAGAATTGAATCTTAGTGCATTAGATAGTAGTATCATTACAAAGTACAATGAGGGTTGGACAATCCAAGAGATAGGCGAAGAAGTTGGATTGCATCATTCAAATGTTAGTAGAAGAATAGATAAGGTGTGCAAATTAATATCCGAATATTTAATAAAAGTAATTTAAAAATATTCGTAAATATCGCACAAAAAGAGTCATAAATCATATAGTATTTGAGGGGGTATATAAATAATATATATCACCTTTAGGAACGACCGAAAACCGAAAAACAAAAGATAAAGGCTCTAGTTCATAATGCTAGAGCTCTAGTTATTAAAAAGAAAGGAGCAATTAAGACTTGAAATATTCTATGTTATTGAACCTAGATGAAGAGTTGAAACAGAAGTTAGAACAGATAGCTAAAAAATTGCATACTAGCAGAAGTCAGGCAATAAGATATTTAATACTAAACTGTGATAAAGATTGATGTTTACTCAAAGCTTACATTTCATAATAAAAACCACTAAGGTAAAACCATAGTATTCTAAATTTCATGTAAGTTTTGAGTAGCTATCATTTATCATTCATTTCAATAGTGGTAGCTATTGATTCTAAACATTCCATAACTAGCATAAAAATAAAATCTCCTACTAGGAAGTAAAAGTATCTCTCTACTATACTAGTTCTTTAAGCTAGAGTATCATATAGGAACGGTGATATTCTAGCTTTAAAGATTGTATTTAAGTGCATACGTTTAGATGTGTGTAGATAAATGCAATCTCTCAAAGGGGATTGTAAATATAATAAGTAGAGTTTTTATCTTTGTATAAATTCAAAGCTTATTAAATTCTTTTATTTGTTTTATTATAAATAGTATAGGTAATAGTCAAAGGAAGTTACATTGATAAAGAATGTAAGGACAGCTAGGCTATTACCTATACTAAATTAAATACCAGTAACAACAACCTCATTTAACAACTTAAGAATAACTATGCAATAAGAATATATTATAAGTTGATTAAATAATAATGTGTTAGTAAGTCACAATAGAATATGGGGGAGTTATAGAGTATTAAAAAGTAGATTGATATATATCTATGAGATATTGAAATGAGTTGAATAAAGTAAGTGTATGATGAATTGATACATTAGATGATATGTAGATAAGTAAGTATTGAATGTGATTAGATAATATTAAATATGATTATAAATAATGTTTGATGATGTGAGGAAAGAAAAAAATAAAAGTAAGAAGCTAAATTCTATTGGAATGATTAACAATGGCATAAATGACCTTCTTTTTTTTATTTAGTGTGCTATAGAGTTCAGCCCCTCCCTTTTGTGAAATATTTTAAAAAATCACCAACTTTTTAATTAGCACATGAAATACAAATAAAAAAATAAAACGTAACACAAAAAAAGCCTTGTAAGCTAGTTAATTCAATAGCTCAAAGGCTTTTTTTATTTATGAGATTATCTTAGCATGATGATAAAAAATTTGTCAAGCATAGATTCAAGATTAATTTTGAGGAAAGGAGAGAAAGTTTTGAGAAACAATAAGAGTAAGAGTACAACAATTTCAATAAGATTCACAGAAGAAGAAAAAGAAATGCTTAATCATGCTTCTTTTAAGAAGTGTATATCAATAGCAGATATAATCAGAGAAAGTCTTAAACTGTATTTTAACAATCCTTCGGCTTTTGAAACCAGCACAGAAAAGAGGTCAAGAGTATGGAAGATATGATTTTCAATAATAATCTTAATGTAACAAAAGAGGAACAGTTACAGAACTTCTTTAATGCTTTTGATTCAGATAGGGTTGAACAATTGATAGAACAAGTTTATGGACATAAACAAAAAGCAATAGCTAGAGCTATTCTTAATGATTATCCAAACCTAGTAAACACTGATTTATTTTCATTAAAGATATTGGTTGAGCTACTGGATGATGCTGACTATTTAAACACTCAATGCAGAGAGTGCAAAAAAGAAGGAAACTTGATGCTATTCAATAAGTTATTGAAGAGTAAGCTGGATGTATATTCAAAAATAAATACTATATTGGTTGAGTTTGGAATGACTCCTAAGAGTAGGAAATCAATTTTAGTATTAGATATGGAGGAACAATGATAAAAAAAGTTAAGACAAAAAAGAAAAGAAATTCTATTATGAATGATGAATTTATGCAGTGGTTTATCAAAGCTAGATTTAAAGCAATGAAGCCTAAACTACCACATGAGTATATTTTTACTGGTAAGCTATATCAGATTATATTGAATTACGAGAAATGGCATAAAGAAAAGTATGGTAAGAGTATAAGGGAATATCTTATGCAAGATTACCTCCAGTATATAAAGGAAGAATATAGAGAAAAAGAGATACTGGAGCTTATGAAGTTGGAAAATTATACAGATGAAGAACTATTAGAGTATGCAAGAGCAGAAAAAATTAAAAGATTAAAAGAAAATAACTAGAAAAAGGAGAATTTAATTTTATGGTAAGAAGCAAAAGTATAACAAATAAAGGTATAAACGCAAAGAGAATACAAATGATTGAAAATTATGATTTATCATTAGGTATGCTCGTGAATCCAAACATTAAACAACAATTAGTTCTAAATCCTATTGGTGTTTCAGTGGCATTAACAACTCTAAAACAACTTAATGAAGAGTTAAACAATTATGAGATAAAATTGGATGAAATTGATTGTAATAAAATTTTTGATGATATAGAATCTTTGACTGAAACAGAAGTATTTATTAGAAGCATTAATAGTCATTTAAGCTACAGAAGTGACTATAATAAGATTTTACAAACTAAAGAGTTAGATAAGGATTTTCCAAGAGAACAAAGGCAGAAACTTGCTGATGACTTAGAGGAAGAAATAAAAAAAGAGTACAGAAAAATTACGACTGTGGGAAGAATAAATAAGACACTAAGACATGCTTCTGAGGAGAAAGTTAAGGAGTTAGGTGTGCAACTTAGAGATATTTTAAGCACCTTGGAAGTACCAACTGAGGAACATATAAATAATATGTTATATCTAATGGCTACATCAAAAATAGCTGAAATCAAGAGTAGAATAGAAGAAAAGATAATTTATCTTGATAATTTATCTTGAGGATGTTATGGAGGATATAGCATAATGTTAGAAACTAGAATTTTAGAGAACGAAACAAGAAGCATTAGTGTTACAAATGCAGAGATAAGAGTTGGGACGAATCACATTTATATTGGGGGCTCATTGCCTCTTAGAAGCCTTTCAACTCCAATTACTGATAGAAAGACTGGCAAAAAATTTAGGGAGAAAATCTCACCACTAGCGTTTAAATTAGCATTACTAAGTAATAAGGCTCATAGTTATAAAACAAAACTCCTGAAAAATCATTCATATTCCCATGAATTTGAATATGAAGAGTTAGAATTTGAAGAGATTAATAACGAATTAAGATTTTTATTCACATTGCCAAAAAGTGAAAGAAACTTAGAGCTTTTAAAAGATGTACCAAAGAGTAATGCAAGTTTTTCATTTGGGTTTGTAGTTGGTTTAGAAAGGAAGCAAATTTCAAGGGAATCAGGTATCTCATATATAAGGATTATTGATTCCTTTAAAGAGCTTCGTGAAATAAGTGTGCTCGATAAATTTACGCTACCAGCATACGAAAAGGCAAAAGGATTTTCAGCTGGGAGTTATGCAAGTGCAGAAAAGAAAGCAGAAAAGTTTATTATCAAAAAGAATCGAGAATCTTTGTGTGAGCAATATGATAAAAAGCTTGAAGAGATGAAACAATATATTTACAAGCAAAAGAAAAACGCACTATTTGGATTTGGTGCAAATGTGAAAATACCAATGAATTAAATTAATCGGGATGCAGTAGTTAGCTTAATATTAGTTAGCTATTGCATCCCGATTTTTTTTGCTTTTTGTAGCAGAAATAAATTTTAAAAATAATTCTTAACTATACATAGTAGTTTTTAAGGATTATAGAAATTTTAAAATTAACAGAGAGCCTTCAAACCAAGTATTTACCTAGTGTTCACCTAATTAAAATTTGGATTTTATTGATTATTTGAATTTTTGTTTTACGGGTAAGAAGGTACAAATACGGATAATAGTAAAAGAAATTTTTTAGGAGGAACTAGGTTTATGAATATTAAGAATAAACATGGCTTAGCTAAAAAGACTAAGTTATATGGAAGATGGGTTATGATGAAACAACGTTGTTACAACCCTAATAATAAAGATTATTATAATTATGGTGCTAGAGGTATAAAAGTATGTGATGAGTGGAGAAATAGCTACTTGAATTTTCACAACTGGGCATATGATAATGGGTATAATGATATGCTCAGTATTGATAGGATTGACGTAAATGGCAACTATGAACCTGATAATTGTAGATGGGTAGATAAGAATATACAAGCAAACAACAAGGCTTGTACTATTTATATAGATTATGAAGGTAAGATTGTTACATTAACCGAATTGAGTCATATTACTGGTATAAAAAGAGAAACATTAGAAATGAGATATATTAGAGGAGATAGAGGCGAAAGACTTTATAGACCAGTTAGAAAAAGAGCTGGATAAGTATCGCAAGTATTGACAAAATGTAAATAAAAGTATACTATTACACCAATAAATATTTTTTGTCTAAACCTATCAATTTAGAAGAAAATATATGTTGTAATATTTTAACAAATGGCTTAAACACTAGCTTTGAATGATGTTTACTTATACAGGTAAGCCTACAAATAGTGAATTTATAGCAATTATAGCTGACAAGCTAAGACTTAAGAATAAAGTGTCTTAAAGCTAGTAATAGCAATGGCTTAAGAAATTCAAATATGGATAAATTATAAAACTTGCTATGGATTTTTGAAAACAGTGTCTATATATAATTAAATATTATGATAAGAAGAATCTCTTATTTATTGATTAAGAATTAATAAATAAGAGATTCTTATAAAATGATTTTAGTTAAATAACGGTATATTGTTTTCTAATTTTTATTATTACCTATATAATATGTTCATTTATAGAAAATAAAATTTAATATATAAAATCATGAAAGAATTTATGCTTATTATAAATTGATGTTTATATAAGATTATTTTTATTATTCAAATTATAATGAATTAATATGATATAGAAGTTACAACATAAAAAGATATATTTAAGTAAAAAATGTATTTACGATGAAATTGATATTGAAATAATTTGAAAATTATAGTAATATTTAAGTAGTTAATCTACTAAAGAAATAATCTATAAATAACTCATATAACAAAATAATTCCTAAAAAACACTTTTAATTAGAGATCACTTCTTTAGTTAAAAGTGTTTTTTGTAAATATAAAGGAGAAAAAAATGAATTTGGATGAAAAAATATTAAAAGAAAAGTTAATTTATAAAGGAAGTTTTTTGAATATCGTGAATGTAGATATAGAACTTCCAAATGGAAAAAATTACTCTAGGGACGTAGTTAAACATCCGGGAGCTACAGCTATTATTGCATTTTTAGATGATGAAAATATTATTTTAGTAGAACAGTTTAGATTAGCTTTAAATAAGAGAATATTAGAAATACCTGCTGGAAAGATTAATAAAAATGAAGACATAAAAGAGTGTGCAAGAAGAGAACTTCAAGAAGAAACCGGATATATAGCTGAAAATTTAGAATATTTAGGATGTATTGCAACAGCACCAGGATTTTGTGATGAAATAATATATTTATATAAAGCAACTGCCTTAACTTTAGGAAATAAGCATGAAGATGAAGATGAGTTCACAAATGTTAAGATTATGAATATTAATAATGTTAAAGAAATGATAAAAAAAGGTGAAATTATTGATGGAAAGACAATAAGCGTTTTTTCTTATTTATAGAAATTATTTAAAGGCTATGGAAAAGTTAATTATTAAATTGACTTTTCCATAGTTTTTTCATTTACATATATTCAATTATGAATAATACAAAGATTGGTATCATATTATGTTTTATAGCAACTTTCTAGGGGGAATATTATGAATTTAATGGAAAAGATGAACTCTAATTTTAAAGAAAATAAAATGTTCTATTTATTGGTACTAACATTCTTTTTTGTTGGTATATTACTGGGTGCATATACCATAAAATATATGGATGGAATAGATGCTAAGGATTTATCAGACTATTTTACAGCATTTATAAAAAGTATTAATAATCAAGAAATAAAAACAAATGAATTGCTCTTTAGCATAATTAAAAATAATTTTTTAACTATTTTACTTATAATAGCACTAGGATTTACTGTTTTTGGAGCACCGATAATTTTAATCGTTGATTTAATAAAAGGGTTTACTTTAGGATATACCTTTAGTTTTTTATTAACTACTTTTGAAGGAAAAGGAATTTGGATTGCTCTAACTTCTACAGTACCACAAAATTTACTTTATGTACCTTTTTTCGTTGGAATTAGTATAATTTCATTAGAATTATCATCTATGAAAATAAAAGAAAAGTTTTTTGGTGTAACTAGATTTAACAAAGTAATGTCTAATGGATTGATTATAAAGTTATCTTTCTTCTTTATTCTATTTATAATAGGAGTTTTTATAGAGTGCTATTTAAGTCCAGGATTAATAAGGTTAGTGTTAACTAAAGTTTATAAAATAACCTAATCCAATGAAAACAAAGAAGGAATTATAAATTTTTTGTCGAATATTAATAAAATAGGATAGGGGAGTATTATGAAAGAAATTGTTAATAATTATAAGGAGTCTTTATTGAAAAGCCATAAAAGTGAAAATACTGTTTATGCATATGTAACTGATGTAAACTTATATGTTAAGTATTTAAAAAGTAAGGATATAAGTATTGATAAAACTGATAATGTGTCAGTTTTAGGTTATATACAACATTTATTAAGTCAAGGTAAATCTGAAAGATCAATAAATAGGATAGTAATAAGTTTAAGAAGTTTCTATAATTACTTGAAAGATCAAGAAGTTGTTAGAGAAATTCCTAAGATTTATTATAAGAATACTACCACTACAAGAAAACTACCTGAAATATTGACTATTGAAGAAGTAGACAGAATAATTAAAATTGTAGATAAAGATTCTAATAAGGGAATTAGAGATAATGCTTTATTAGAGCTTATGTATGCAACAGGTATGAAAGTTTCAGAAATAATTAACATAAAGGTTTATGATATTAATTTGGAGTTGAATTTTGTAAAATGTTTAGATAATAAAAATTTTGAAAGATTAATACCAATAGGAAGAAGTGCAGTTGAAGCATTAAAAGAATACTTTAAGATTAGAGATAGAGTTGCATCAGCTGGAGTTGATAATTTATTTGTTAATTTAAATGGAAATCAATTAACAAGACAAGGTGTATGGAGAATAGTAAAAGAATATTCTCATAGGGCAGGAATAAAAAAAGAAGTCAATTTAAATACCTTTAGACATTCCTTTGCAGTGCACTTATTACAAAATGGAGCTAATGTTAGAGCAGTACAAAAACTTTTAGGAAATCAAGTGCTGACTTATATGGACACATATTATGAGATAATAAATAATGATAAAATAAATATAGTATATAAAAATTCCCATCCTAGAGCATAATAAAACTACAGAATAGATAATTCTAGGCTTTATAGTTTGAAAGGAGAAGATAAAATGAAAAGAGTAATTTTAATAGTTATGGACAGCTTAGGAGTAGGTGAATTACCAGATGCAAACCTTTATGGAGATGTTGGTAGTCATACCTTAGACAATACTTATAAAGCCTGTGGGGGATTAAAGATTGATAATCTTGAGAAATTAGGATTTGGTAATATAGAAGGGGTTAAATATTTAAATAAAGTTAATGATAGTATTGGGGCTTATGGAAAGCTTGCAGAAAGATCAAAGGGAAAGGATACAGTAACAGGACACTGGGAAATTGGAGGAGTTATACTTAATACTCCTTTAAATACTTATCCTAATGGTTTTTCAGAAGAAATCATTGAAGAATTTATAAAAAGAGTAAATAAAAAAGGAGTTTTAGGTAATTGTGTTGCATCTGGGACTGAAATCATAGAAAGACTTGGTGATGAACACGTAAAAACAGGTTATCCAATAATATATACTTCAGCAGATAGTGTTTTTCAAATAGCTGCACATGAAGATGTAATACCTTTAGAAGAACTATATGAAATGTGTAGAATAGCAAGAGAGATGCTTGTTGGAGAAAACGTAGTTGGAAGAGTAATTGCGAGACCATTTATAGGCGAAAATGGCAACTATAAAAGAACCCCTAATAGAAGAGACTATGCCTTAGATCCATTCTCAAAAACAATGCTTGAGTATTTAAAGGAAAATGGAAAAGAAGTAGCAGCAGTAGGTAAGATAGAAGATATATATAATAAAAAAGGTGTTACAAGAGCAGTTCATACTAAAGATAATATGGATGGTGTAGATGCTACTTTAAGTTATATGGATGAGGTAAAAGAAGGTCTTATATTTACTAATTTAGTAGATTTCGATATGTTATATGGACATAGAAATGACCCTAAAGGATATGGTAAAGCAATTGAAGATCTAGATAATAGATTAAAAGAAATATATGATAAGATGACAGAAGATGATATATTAATGCTTACTGCAGATCACGGTTGTGATCCGACTACAGAAAGTACTGATCATTCAAGAGAATATATACCTCTATTAGTATATGGAAATAAGATTAATCCTGTTAATATAGGAACAAGAGAAAGCTTTACTGATATAAGCAAGACTATTTTAGACTATTTTAACATTGAAAATAGTATTGATGGAAAAAGCTTTTTAAGCAATATACTTAACAAATAGGAGGTCATTTTCTAATGAGAATATATGACATAATAGTGAAAAAAAGAAAAGGTCTAGAATTATCTAAAGAAGAAATTGATTTTTTTGTGCAAGGTTTTACAAGGGGAGAGATACCAGATTATCAGGTATCAGCCTTGCTTATGGCTATATTTTTTAATAAAATGAATAAAAGAGAAACTACAGATTTAACTATGTCTATGGTAAACTCAGGTGATGTTATAGATTTATCATCAATAAAGGGTGTAAAAGTTGATAAACATTCTACTGGTGGAGTTGGTGACAAGACAAGTATTTGTTTAACTCCTTTAGTTGCTTCATTAGGAGTTCCTGTGTCAAAGATGTCAGGAAGAGGGCTAGGGCATACAGGAGGAACAATTGATAAATTAGAATCTTTTAAAGGATTTTCAGTAGAACTTACTGAAGATGAGTTTATAAATAATTCTAATACTATTGGAATAGCAATTACAGGACAAACAGGAAATATTGCACCTGCAGATAAAAAATTATATGCTTTAAGAGATGTTACTGCTACAGTAGACAATATGTCTTTAATTGCATCAAGTATTATGAGTAAAAAAATTGCTTCTGGTGCTGATGCTATAGTGTTAGACGTAAAAGTTGGAGATGGGGCATTTATGAAAACTCCTGAAGATGCAAAAGCTTTAGCAAGAGAAATGGTTGATATAGGAACATCCGTTGGAAGAAAAACTATTGGTGTAATTTCAGATATGGATCAACCTTTAGGATATGCAATTGGAAATGCATTGGAGGTTAAAGAAGCAATAGAGCTTTTAAAAGGAAATGGACCAGAAGATTTATTAGAATTAACATTAACATTAGGAAGTTATATGCTTATTTGTAGTAATAAAGTAAAAACTTTTGAAGAAGGAAAAACTTTATTGTTAGAAAATATTAGGAATGGTAAGGGAATTGAAAAACTTAAAGAGTTTGTTAAGGCACAAGGTGGTGATGAATCACTTGTCGATAATACTGATAATCTTCCTAAAGCAAAATATATAGAAGAAGTTAGAGCTACTAAAAGTGGTGTAGTTACTAAAATTAATGCAGAAGCCTTTGGACTTATAGCTATGGAGCTAGGAGCTGGAAGGGAAACAAAAGAAAGTGATATAGACTTGGCTGTAGGAATAGTATTAAATAAGAAAAGAGAAGATAAAGTAAATGAGGGGGATATACTAGCATATATCCATAGTAATGATAAAAGCAATATAGAAAAAGCAAAAAATAGTATTATTGATAATATAATAATATCAAAAGAGTTAAATGAAAAGCTTCCATTGATATATGATGTAGTTCAATAAATATAGAAAATATGATAAGAAGAATTTATTTCTTTTTATCATATTTTTATTTTTATTGGTAATAATAAGCTTGAAAGGAGGAGACATAATGAATAAAAAAATAATTAATAAAGTTATAGCACTTACTTTAAGCTTATTATATCTAAATATTGTACCAGTAAAAGCTGATGTTGAGACATATAATGAGGAAGTTGAAACATACGAAGAATGGAACATACAGACATTCAATGAGGAGGGAATTGCTGTAGAGGCAAGATCTGCATTATTAATTGAGCCAACTTCAGGAAAAATTCTATTTGAAAAAAATGCGGATGAAAAATTTGCTCCTGCATCAGTTACTAAAATTATGACTATGCTACTTACAATGGAAGCTGTAGATAGTGGTAAGATATCATTGAGCGACAAAGTAACATGTAGTGAAAATGCAAAAAAAATGGGCGGAAGCACGATGCTTCTAGATACAGGAGAAGTTAGAACTGTTGAAGAATTATTAAAGGGAGTTGCAATTGCATCAGGAAATGATGCAGCAGTTGCATTAGCTGAATACTTAGGAGGAACAGAAGAGGCTTTTGTAGAAATGATGAATAAAAGAGCTCAAGAACTAGGAATGGCTAATACAACATTTAAAAATTGTAATGGACTACCAAAAGAAGGACATTTATCTACAGCAAGGGATATTTCAATTATGTCACTTGAACTATTAAAGCATCCAACTATATTAAAGTATACAGGTACTTATATGGAAACTATATCTGAAGGAAGATTGTCACCTATTGAATTAGTAAATCATAATAAACTTGTTAGATTCTTTGAAGGTTGTGATGGATTAAAAACTGGATATACAGAAGAAGCAAAATATTGTATTTCAGCTACTGCAACAAGAAATGGAGTTAGAATGCTTTCAGTAATTATGGGAGCTCCTACATATAAAATTAGAAATAGAGATGCTGGAATGTTAATGAATTTTGGTTTCTCAAAATATGAAGGTAAAAAGATATTAGTTAAAGATGAAGAGGTAGAAAGTATTTATTTAAGTAAAAATACTGATAAGTTCTTTATAGCAAAGGCTAAAGATGATTTAATAGCAATTATTCCAAAAGGAGACAATAGGGAAGTTGAAAAGAAGATAGTAATTGAAGAACTTAAAAAGGAATATAAGGTAGGAGATATAGTAGGTAAATGCGAAGTTTATCTTGGAGAAGATAAAATAGGTGAAGTGGAATTATATTCAGATAGAGATATAAAACTAGGTGGAATATTTGAAAACTTTAAGTTTAATATGAAAAATATGTTCAGAAAAGGTGTTTAAAAAAGGGATTCTATATGGATCCCTTTTTCTTATATCAAAAAAGGTTGTCCTTTACAAGTAAAATTGATATTATTATATTCTAAGGAAAATGTATAATTAAAGGCGGATGATATATATGGAAATGCCCAAGGTTAAAGTAGCAAATTTTGAAGGCCCCTTTGATCTATTGTTACACTTAATTAAGAAAAATGAAATGGATATATATAACGTTGAAATATATAAAATTACAAATCAATATTTAAAATACTTAGATGATATGAAAATTATGGATTTAGAAATTACTTCTGAGTTTATTGTAGTTGCAGCAACATTAATTGAAATAAAATCAAAAAAGCTTTTACCAGTAGTAAGAAATGATGAGGAAAATGAAGAAGATATAGAGAAAAATTTAATGGAAAAGCTTATTGAATATAAAAAAATAAAAGGTGCAGCTTTATTTTTAAGAGATAGATATATTAATTCAGGAGATATTTATGTTAAAAAACCTGAAATTATTGAAGAAGTTAATGTAGGGAAAAAGGAAGAAGATATTTTCAAAAATATAACACTATTAGATTTGTATAATATCTACAATAATTTGATTGATAATTATATTAATAAGCAAAATAAAGAGAATGTAATTCAAAGAAAAATATTTGTTGATAAATATAAAATTGAAGATAAAATGAATGATTTATTATTAGATATAGATAATAAGAAAATAATTAGGTTTAAAGATATTATAAGAGAAAGTGAATGTAAATTAGAAGCTATAGTATCATTTTTAGCGTTATTAGAACTTATTAAACTTAGAATTATTAAGGTTTACCAGGATGATAACTTTAATGATATCCTAATGGAAAGGAGAATCAATAATGAATAAATTAGAAGTAGCGCAATATGAATTTGAACAAATATCATCAAAGCCTAAAATAAAGTCTGCTATTGAGTCCTTACTATTTGTTAGTGGGGATCCATTAACAATAAAGGATATTAGTAATGCTTTAGAAATTTCAACTAATACAATAAAAGGTATATTAGATGAAATGATAAAAGAATATGAAGAAGAAAAAAGGGGTATAAAGTTAATATCTATTAATGGTGAGTTTCAATTAGTTACAAAAGCAGAAAATAGCAATTATATTCAGAAATTATTAAAGAAAAATAAAAGACAATCATTGTCACAAGCCTCTTTGGAGAGTTTAGCTATTATAGCATATAAGCAGCCTATAACAAGGGTTGATATAGATGAAATAAGAGGTGTAAAATCAGAAAGTGCAATGCAAAGATTATTAGAGAAAGATTTAATAAAAGAAGTTGGTAGACTAGAAGTACCTGGTAGACCTATTTTATATGGGACTACGGAGGAGTTTTTAAGACAGTTTGGCTTAAAAGAATTAAATGAATTACCTTCTTTAGATCTTTATAAAGATGAAGAAGATAAATTAATAGAAAATATGAGTGAAATGATAAAAGAAATATAAGATATATTTTAGATATTCTAAAATATATCTTATATAAATTATAATATAAATTAATATAAATTATTTGAAGAAGAATCGCTGTTGTCGCAACTATCAGAAGTTGATCCTTCTTCAAATTTATTTTTTTTATCTTTTTCTTCGTTAAAAAACCCCTTAACTATATCTATGATTTGTGGAACAGAATCTACTATTCTATCATAAGTATTGTTTTGTTCAACTGGTAAAAGTCTTACGACATCTTTTCTTAATACTAAAAAAGCCACTGGCTTAACAGTTATTCCAGCACCTGAACCACCTCCAAAAGGATGATTAGCTACTAATTCAGTAGGAACAGTGCATGGATTTCCAAATTCACTTCCACCGGATACAAATCCAAAAGTTACTTTAGAAATTGGAATAATATAGCTACCGTCTTTAGTTTCTAATGCATCACCTATTATAGTATTAACATCAATCATGTCTTTTAAGTTTTCCATAGTACTTTTCATTAAATTTTCTACAGGATGTTGATTTGTCATATATTTCTCCCGTGGTTGGGAGCCACCTCCTTATTTTCCATAGATTTAAATATTAAATAGAATATATATATAATATTGGCAATATTAAAATAAAATATACTAGTTATTCCAAATGATAAAGTTACAGTATTAAATTTTGGATTAATATCAAATATTAATCCCTTAACTTTAAAAATTTTATCTAATGAAAAGTAAACTATATTTGGCAAATTGCATAGTAATCCATATAATAATGCGCAATAAGCTGCATCATCAAGTCCATAAGTTAAAAAGCCTTTTACTTTAATTAAGGGTTTAAATTTATTAGAATTTATATTGTAATATAATTTTTTAAAAGAAATTCTTTTCTTATTTCTATTATTTTTATGGCTTTTACTTTCTTTATTTTTCTTTATTTTAGTTGGCAGTTTATTTAAAAAGCTTTTTAAATATTTATTTTTTATGCCATTTTTTGAAGAAAAGATTATAAATCTAAATAATTTGAGAGTAAAATCCTCATTAGAATATTCAATTTTAATTTTAAGAGGAATAGGGAAAATTATAATTAATAAAATTATTAATAATATAAGTAGTAATGCCATTTTTAAAATCCTTTCTTCTAATAAAAACTAGTAGATAATTAAAAATTATGTAGAAATAATGTTTAAAATTTATCTTTTAGAACAAACTACACTTAGATGGTTAGTATAGAGGGTGATAATATGAATATTATAAAAAAAGTTATAGCAACTAGTTTATTAACATTATTGACATTTACATGGAATATTTATTCAGTTAAGGCATATACAGATGAAAATATTGATAATGATTATGAATCTATGGAAATTATTGAAGAGGATTCTATAGATATATCATCTGAAGAAGTTAATATTGATGTACCTTTAAAGGTATCTGCTAGAAATGCTATTGCAATAGATGCAGAAAGTAGGCAAGTGTTATGGAGTCAAAATGGATATGAAATAGTACCTATGGCTAGTACTACAAAAATTTTAACATCTCTAATAGCAATAAATTATGGAAATTTAGAAAGAAAAGTAACCATCAGTAAAAATGCTTCATCTATTAGGGGTTCAACAGTAGGATATGCTGCAGGTGAAGAAATATCTATGAGGGAATTATTATTTGGACTTATGTTTAGATCTGGTAATGATGCTGCAATAGCTATTGCAGAGGATATAGGTGGATCCATAGAAGGATTTGCAAATATAATGAATGATTATGCTAAGAGTCTTGGAATAATAAATTCGCATTTTGAATCTCCGCATGGGTTGGATAGCCCAAGGCATTATTCTTCGGCCTATGATTTAGCTATATTAACAGCTAAGGGAATGGAATATGAAGAATTTAGAGAATTTGTTGGAGAAAAAGTTATTTATAAAGATAAGTATAATTTCACAAGAGATTATCAAAATATTAATAAGATATTATATAAGATTCCTGGAGCAAATGGAGTTAAAACAGGGTATACTGGTGGGGCAGGTAAATGTTTAGTTTCTTCTATAAATCATAATGGTAGAAATATAATAATAGTTGTTTTAAATTGTGTTGATAGGTGGAATGTAACAGAAAAAATATATAATTATGTAATTAAATCTAATGATTTTATTAATAAAAGTAATAAGGATATATTAAAGGAAGAAAAGTTAGCTGGATTAGGTGATATAATAGATGAAGAAGATATTACATACGGTTATAAAGAAAGTGATGTAGTAGAGGTGGAGGTATTTAATCCAAGTCTAGATATAGAAGCAGGAGATATACTTGGAAAAATATCAATTAAGAATAAGATTTATGAAAAAGGTAAATTTCCTTTAATAAGTAATATAAGTTTAAGTAAAGAAGAATTAGAAAAAATAATTTTAGGAGAAAAGTAGAGGTAATATAATCTGAACTCAAGATGTTAAGAATTTGAGTTCAGATTATATACTCTATTTTTTATTTTAAAAATATTGTAACAAAATAAAAGATAAAAAATAATCTGATATTGTATAATGAATATCTGGGGGACATGAAAAATGAGGGAAATTGTTGAATGTATTGATTCAGGAACAGAGTATTGCCCATGTAAGTTAGCAGAAGCTGGTGAATGTATAATTTGCTCACAATTACAAGGAGGATGCTTTTGTGATTGTTTAAATTGGAAAGGAGTCTGTATATATCATGAGTTTATTAATAATGGCTCGAAAGCAAAGGAAGGAAGAAAAACATATAATTGTTTAGTAAAAGAAACTAAGTTGTATGAAAAAGATATTCTACTAATAAAATTTGAGGTTCCTCATAAATTGGCAATAGATCTAGTAAAGCCAGGTAGTTTTATTTTTATTAGACCAGATGAAGATAATATATATTTTGATGTGCCCATCTCTATTCTAGAATCTAATATAGAAACTAATATAGTTTCTATAATGATTGAAATAAGAGGAATAAAAACTAAAAATTTATTAGAAATTAAAGATGGAGAAAGTATAACTATAAGAGGTCCTTATTGGAATGGTGTATTTGGTCTTAATAATTTAAATAGTCAGATAAATAATAATGTGCTAGTTTTAGCAAGAGGTATTGGAATGGCGCCTATGATACCTGTTATTAGAAAATTATCAATAAATAAAAATAATATAAATTTAATTTTAGATAATACCCCATATAAAGATAATTATGTTAAAGAGTATCTAGATGAATATGCTGTAAAAATAACTAATGAGATATTAATAGATAAAGGTGAGTTAAGTGATGAGTCAAAGGTAATTATAAAAAATTTAATAAATGAAAAAGATATAAAGTATATACACATTGCTGGTGCAGATATACTAACTGTAAAATTAATTGATTATTTAAATAGTTTAGATAGAAAAGATATAAAGCTTTCATGCTGTAATAATATAAAAATGTGCTGTGGGGAAGGCATATGTGGTAGTTGTACTGTAAGGTTTTCTGGACATAGGGTAAAAAGATTTTGTAAAGTACAAACAGATCCAAGAAATGTATTTGAAGGGAGAAGGTTTATATGATAAAGGTTATTATAGTTGGTGGTGGATGGTCAGGGGTTGCTTCTGCGATTACGGCAAAAAAAGCTGGTGCAGAAGTGCATATTTATGAAAAAACTGATTTGTTATTAGGTCTTGGTAATGTCGGAGGGATTATGAGAAATAACGGAAGATGGACAGCCTCCGAAGAATTAATAGAGCTTGGTGCTGGTGATTTAATAAATATAGTTGATGATACCGCTAGGCATAAAGATATAGAATTCCCAGGTCATAAACATGCAACTCTTTATGATGTTAATTTAATTGAAGGTAAGGTAAGTAAGTATTTAGAAGACATGGGTATTAACATTCATATAGAAAGTAGAGTAACAGATGTTAAGTTAGAAGAAAAACGAGTTAAGGGAATTTTCTTAAGTGATGGTAGTTATGAAGAGGCAGATGTATTTATTGAGACAACAGGAACTACAGGACCAATGGGAAATTGTTTAAGATATGGTAATGGTTGTTCTATGTGTATATTAAGGTGTCCAGCTTTTGGACCAAGATTAAGTATAAGCGAAAGATGTGGAGTCTCAGATATTCAGGGAGAAAGGGATGAAGATAATTTAGGAGCATTTTCAGGTTCATGTAAATTAGCTAAGGAAAGTTTATCTAAAGAAATAGTAAAAGAACTAGATGAAAAAGGATGTGTAGTTTTAGAAGTTCCAAAAGAAGATATAAATTATGATAAATTAAGTTCAAAAGTATGTCAGCAGTATGCATTAAAGGAATTTGCTGAAAATATAATCCTCTTAGATACTGGACATGCTAAGCTAATGACAACTTATTATCC
This sequence comes from Clostridium nigeriense, assembly GCF_050585245.1. GTDB lineage: Bacteria > Bacillota > Clostridia > Clostridiales > Clostridiaceae > Clostridium > Clostridium nigeriense_A. Next base: position 86,137 of record NZ_JBNOOF010000001.1, on the reverse strand, counting down.
TTTAAAAAAATTAAGGAAAATAAAAGGCCTTGAATATGCAAAATATGTTGATCCTTATGCAGGTAGTAAAGGGAACTCAATTAGATACCTATCTGTAGCCCCAAGGACTAATGATTTAAAAGTTCAAGGGGTTGATAATTTATTTTGTGCTGGAGAAAAATCAGGCTTGTTTGTTGGACATACAGAAGCTATTGCCACTGGAAGTTTAGCTGGTCATAATGCAGTAAGATTAGCAATGGGAATACCATTGCTAATACTACCTTCATCTATTGCTATAGGTGATATAATATCTTATGCTAATGAAAAAGCAGCAAAAAGAGAAGGAAGAAAAAATAGATATACTTTTGCTGGATCAGAATATTTTAATAGAATGAAAGAATTGGGATTATATACTATTGATAAAAATCAAATAAAGGAAAGAGTTAAAAAAGTTAATTTAGACAATGTATTTGATCAAAAATTAATTTAAAAATAAAGGGTGATATTTATCGCCCTTTATTTTTAAATAATATATCTTAAACAATATACTCGTAAATGATGAAATAAACAAAATAAAAAAAGAAAGACAAAACAATATTAGTGAAAGCAAAACAATATTATGGTAAAATACATATAAATAATTCATAGAGGAGCTTTTATGTTAGATTTAGATTTAATGATAATATTTAATGGTTTTATAAGAAATTATGTGAATTTTGGATTAAATAAGTATAGCAATAGTATGGATATTATGAAAAAAGAGAATAGATATTTTCTTACCTTAGGAAGACTTTTAGGCTTTTCAGTTATTAATAAAAAAAATAATGATATAAGAAATACAGAAATTTCTTGGTATGAATATGAATTTGAGAATATTAGTAATTCACAAGAGAAAATGAAAATATTAAGAGAGTTTGATTTAGAAAAAGATTTATCAGCAATATATAATTTAATTAATTTAGTTAAAGAAAAATCTAGTAATGGTTATATACAAATTTTAGAAACTTCATCAAGGAATAGAATTGATTTTTTCAATAAGATAATATTAAATTCTTTAGTAAAAGAAAAAAATGAATTTCTAGTTATTTATATTACAAGAGATGTTATAAAAGATTTTACTTTTTATAATGCATATTTATTTGAAAATAGTCAAATTACTAAAAATAAAATTGGAGTTTCTTCATACGATAAAGAGGGAACTTTAAAAGCAAATTTTTATATAAAATAATATGTAGGTGATTTTGAATGAATATTGAAAAAAGTAAAATTTTTGAATTATGGAATATAGATCATAGTAAAGTAGTTAAGTATAGGCAAGTAATTAAGAATAAAACCTTAAATGAATTAATGGAAATTGAAACCGAAACTTTAAATGATTTAATTGAAAAGGTTAGAAGTAAAGTTAATAAATGGAATAATATAAATTAAGGAGCAGTCTTAATGGATTTGAAAATTATAAGTCAAATGGATTTTGAAAATATTATAAAAATTAAATTTAATAATATTTTAGAGGGGTTTGATAAGTATAATTACATGGAATTATATTCAAATGAAAATAATAAAAGTGAAGCAGAGTTAAATTTTATAAAATCTATTGAGATGTTTTTCGATTTAAACCAAGGTTTTTTAATAATAGATTTTTATAAAAATAATTTAAATAATGAAAGTATTAATTTTATTAAACGTAATCTAGATAATGAAGATATAAAGATTTTTGATGAATTGCTGAAATTAGTAAATGAACAAAGCATATATTATAAGATTGAAAATAAAAAATACATTAATTTACTTACAAAATTATGTACAAGAGAATTATTCTTTATAACATTTTATTTTTATAAATTCCATTGCACTATATGGGGAAATTATAATATGAAATTCCCATTATTTTATAATGATTCTGATAATATTAGTAGTTATATAAATATAGCTAAAATTAATGATTTGTTATAAATTCATAAATTTAATTTTTATATCATAAGATAATTATTATATGATATAGGTGGATTTTATGAATAATTTGAAAAACTTTTTTTATAAGTTAAATGAAGAGTATTATAGTGAAGATAATGAGAAATATGAGATTTTAAAATGTGTTTTATGTAATAAAATTATACATTTAGGAGAATCATATATAAAAGATGAAGATTTTAAAATATACTGTTCAAAAAAATGCTATTTAGAAAACTTAAATTCAAAATATTATTAATTTAAAAGGGTACATTATGATAAGTACCCTTTTTACATTATAATTTGCTTATTGTATTCACTATCACAATTTGAAAATAAATAGATAGTAGATAATCTTAGCTTGCCATTTTCCAAAACTCTAAGATACCATTTTAAATTACTGCTATTAGAGTTGGATATAATGGCTCTTCCTTGATCTGATTTATAACTGAATTTAGGATATATTAAATCAGAATTTTCATTTCCGTCAAGAAAAACAATTATACTAAATTCATAATCAGTACATAAAGAATTTAATTCTTTTAAATTGATGATTAAATTGCTTTTATTAATAAAAGAATTACATTTTAATAATTCTCTAGTTTTTATATTTTTTAGAAATACATTAATAGTTTTATATTTTTTAAAATCAACATTACAAAAAGATATGGTAAGAAAATCTTCATTTAAAGTATAAGAATCTATATTTTTTTCTATTGAATTTAAATAGCATATATTTAGTTTATTATAATTATTAATATTATTTGGTTTTTTCATAGTTCCTCCTTGGAAAATAGTATATAAAATATAATATTTACTTAACTATAAAAAGATACCAAATTTTAATGCTAAAATATTATTTTTTTAGCATTTCGATCATCATATCTAAAGTGGATTTAGTTCTATTTAAATTATCGATATAATCTGCAATATGATTTTTATAGTATTCTATTCCTGAATCAGTAATTGAATAAACTTTTTTACTTCTTTTATTTAAAAATTCATCTCCAGTCCAATTGCTTTTAACATAGCCTTTTTCTTCTAAATCATAAAGAGTTTCGTATATTGTACTTGATGAAACTGGGAATGGTAGAGAAGTTGTTGAAAAACAATTTTTAAATTCTTCTAAAACTTTATTACCAAAAATAGTATTACCTTTGGCAAGTTCTTTTAAAATATAGAAACTATAAAGCATTTTTGTATTTACAACATTTCTAGGTGCTATAAGTCTATTTCTTTTTTCCATAACAATACCTCCTGTTTATATAAATACTATCATATAGTAAGGTGTAATACAATTTATAATATATTAGTAAATAAAATACTCGTAAATGATAATTGATAAATAAAAAGATAAACAGAACAAAATTAATACTTAAAGAGTACTATATACTATACAAAAGAGTAGGAGTTGATAAACATGTCAAGGAGATCATGCAATAGCTGTTGTTGTAGAAATAATTGCTGCGGATGTAATAGAAACTTCGGTTGTGGCTGTGGCGGATTCGGTGGTGGCTTTAATAATGGCTGTGGCGGATTCGGTGGTGGCTTCGGTGGAGGTTGCGGTGGTTTCGGTGGCGCTTGGCCATTATTATGGTTATTTTTATTGGGCGGCTGTTGGTAATAAAGTGATAAAAGGATGCAGATTCTGCATCCTTTTATTTTAATAATATAAAATTTATTATATTAAACATATGTATATGGTAAAATAAATTAGAGGTGAAAATATGATTGAAGACAGATGTTTTTGTGAAAAATGTAGAAAGATACAGCCAATAAGGGTTATTAGTATAAAAGAACATAAGGATTTTAATATAGGTAGGATAACTTATAAAAAGTTAATAGGTAATTGTAATATTTGTGGTGGGGAAGTATATTCTTTAGAATTATCTAAAAAAAATAAAATTGAATTAAGTAAAAAAATAAAAGAATTAGAAGATGAAGTAACTATATTTAAAATAATTGAGAATAGCAAATCTGGAACATTAAAGGTTAAAGAAGGCGATGAAGAAATTTTAAAGGAAATTGAAAAAATTTTACTTAGCAAAAATAAAGAAAGGTAAGAGTTATTAAAATTATAAAATATTAATATAATATGGTGTATAGCATGAATTCCTAGGAGGATAAAAGTGTTAGACTTACTTGTATATTTAGACGAATTGTTAATTAAAAATTTGAGTTCATTAGCTTTAAATGGGTATATTGATATAAGAACCTATAGACGAATTAGAGATAGGACTATTGGCGGAAATGTCAGAATAGGAGATAGGAGTTCAAATGGGGTAGATTATAAAGATCAAAAAGATAAAATATCTGGATATAAAAGTAAACATAATACTTGTGAAGAGCATTTTCAAGATGGTAGTGAGAGAAATCTAGGATTTGAAGGTAGGGATTTTGATAGAAATGAGCAAGAAATTAAAAAAATCAGAACTGTCTTTACTCTTCATAATGAATTGTTAACTAATATGTATTCTAACAATAGAGTTAGAAATCTTGTTGACATGGAAGCAATTGCTGATGGAGATGTAAAAGTTGGTGATTATGTAGAAATTAGTGGTTGTGTTCAAGAAATTTCAATTCCATTATATATAGATACATTAATAGAAAGTATTAATTGTTATGGGGTAGATTTTTTGAACTCTTTTTTGGATAAAAATAAATTAAAAGAACTAGATTTTACAATAATATCACGTCTTTTAGTAAGTTTGAAAAATTCAATAAGCAAAAATGGTACAGCTGACTTAGTTCTAAAGACAGGAGAAACTTCCTTAGTATTAGCTATAAATGAAAATAATTTCGTTAATAATGGATATAATTCTGTAGACTTTATACAATGTTCATGTAAAATTTTTGGAAAAGTAATGATGATTAAAGAAGATGATAATAAATGCATAAGTTTATTACGAAAATCATCACAAGAAGAATATTATGAAAGAATCTTAGAATCCATAGATCCATATTTAGATGTATTAAAATCTAAGAATATAATTCTACCTAAGAAGCCTAAGTGTGATATAAAGGGTAAAATGATAATGATTTTACCTATAAGCATATGTATATGATTTATATACATATGCTTTAATTTTTATAGAAAGGAGGAAAATTTTGTTGTATAATAAATGAGTTACTTAAAGAATAAAGAAAAGAGGCAGAGATATGGAGATAGGATTTGATCATAAAAAGTATTTAGAAGAACAATCTAAATATATTTTAGAAAGAGTAAATAATTATGATAAGTTATATTTAGAATTTGGTGGAAAATTAATGTATGATTTACATGCAAAAAGAGTTTTACCAGGATTTGATGAAAATGCTAAAATTAAATTACTTCAGAAATTAAAAGAAAAAGTCGAAGTAGTTATTTGTGTATATGCTGGAGACATAGAAAGAAATAAAATCAGAGGTGACTTTGGTATTACATATGATCTAGAAGTTTTAAGATTAATTGATGATCTAAGATCTTACGAGTTAGATGTAAATAGTGTAGTAATTACAAGATTTGATGGCCAACCTGCTACGACAGTATTTATTAATAAGCTTGAAAGAAGAGGAATAAAAGTATATAAACATAAAGCAACAATGGGCTATCCAACAGATGTAGATACCATTGTTAGTGATAAAGGATATGGACAAAATCCGTATATTGAGACATCTAAACCAATAGTAGTAGTTACAGCACCTGGGCCAGGTAGTGGAAAATTAGCAACATGTTTAAGTCAATTATATCATGAAAATAAAAGAGGTAATGTTGCAGGATATTCTAAATTTGAAACATTTCCTGTTTGGAATGTACCTCTTAAGCATCCTTTAAATATAGCTTATGAAGCTGCTACAGTTGATTTAAAAGATGTAAATATGATAGATTCATTCCATTTTGATGCCTATAATAAAGTAGCAGTTAATTATAACAGAGATATAGAAAGTTTTCCACTTTTAAAAAGAATTATAGAAAAAATAACTAAAAAAGAATCAATTTATAAATCACCAACAGATATGGGTGTTAATAGGGTTGGCTTTGGAATAGTTAATGACAATGTAGTTAAAGAAGCATCTAGACAAGAAATTATTAGAAGATATTTTAAAACTATTTGTGAATATAAAAAAGGATATGTAGATAAGGAAGTTGCAAATAGAGCAAAATTAATTATGGAAGAGTTAAATCTTAAAGAAAGTGATAGAAGAGTTGTGCTTCCTGCAAGAGAATATTCATTAAAGAAAAAAAATGAAAATAATAAAAGTGAAGTTTCCTCAGTTGTAGCATTACAACTTGAAGATGGTACAATAATTACTGGAAGAGGATCAGAAGTTATGGATGCACCAGCAGCAGTTATATTAAATTCTATTAAACATCTTGCTAACATTTCTGATGAAATACATTTAATTTCTCCAGTAATTTTAGAACCAATACAAAACTTAAAGTTTAAAACTTTAGGAATAAAAAATACAGTTTTAAATTGTGAAGAAGTATTAATAGCATTAAGCATATGTGCCGCTACAAATCCTACGGCTCAAGTGGCTTTAAATAAATTATCACATTTAAAAGAATGCCAAGCTCACTCAACTACTATAGTATCACACAATGATGAACAAACCTTTAGAAGATTGGGAATAGATATTACTTGTGATTCTGAATATCAAAGTGAAAATTTATATTATAATAATTAATTATACATCCCTTAGAACTTTCTGAGGGATTAATTTTTAACATTTTTAATTTTATATTGTTTTTTTGGTAATACTACTCCTATTAGAATAGGAGGTTTTTCAATGGATAAGGATTTATTTGTAAAAGTAATTCCATTAGGTGGAGTTGGAGAAATTGGGAAAAATATTACTATTATAGAAAGTAAAGATGAGATAATAGTTATAGATTGTGGAATAGCTTTCCCGGATGAAGAAATGTACGGAGTAGATTTAATTATTCCAGATATAACTTATTTAATTGATAATAAAGAAAAAGTTAAAGGATTTTTCATAACACATGGGCATGAAGACCATATAGGTGCAATTCCGTATATATTAAAACAATTAAATGTACCTATTTATGGAACAAAATTAGTGTTAGCTATAATAGAAACTAAGCTTAAAGATCATGATTTAGTAGAAACAACAGAGCTTATTAGTGTTGATCCCGGATCAAAAGTAACTTTTCAAAACTTAAGTGTCGAATTTATACAAAGTACTCATAGCATTGCTGAATCTTGTTGTTTATCTATAGAAACTCCATTAGGGGTAATTTTTCACACAGGAGACTTCAAAATTGATTTAACACCGATAGATGATAAAGTCATAGACTTAGATAGAATATCTACTATAGGAAAAGAGGGTGTTCTATTACTTATGGCTGATAGTACAAATGTTGAAAGAAGTGGATACACTATGTCTGAAAAATCCATAGGGAATACTTTCAATAGAATTTTTAGAGGGGCAAAGGGAAGAATTATAATTGCTACATTTGCTTCTAATATACATAGAATGCAACAAATTGTAAATGCATCTATAGAAAATAATAGAAGAGTTGCTTTTTCAGGAAGAAGTATGGAAAGCATATCTAAACTTGCATTAGAACTTGGATATCTATATATTCCAGAAGATATGATGGTTGAAATAGATGAAATTAAAAATTATAATAATGAAAATATAACAATTATAACTACTGGAAGTCAAGGGGAACCAATGGCTGCATTAGCTAGAATTGCTTATGGTAATCATAGAAAAATAAAAATTGAAAAAGATGATTTGTTTATAATATCAGCATCTCCAATACCAGGAAACGATAAATTGATTTCAAAGGTTATAAATGAACTATTTAAAAAAGGAGCAGATGTTATATATGAAGATTTGGAAGAAGTTCATGTTTCAGGTCATGCATATAGAGAAGAATTAAAATTAATGCATAGATTAACTAAACCTAAATATTTTATGCCGGTACATGGTGAATATAGACATTTAAAACATCATAAGGATTTAGCAATTACACTAGGAATGGAATCAAAAAATATTTTTATATTAGAAAGAGGAAAAGTACTTCAAATAAATAGTGAAGAAGCAAAAATTTCAGGAAAGGTTCATTCGGGAACAGTATTAGTTGATGGATTAGGAGTAGGAGATGTTGGAACATTAGTATTAAGAGATAGAAAACATTTAGCTCAAGATGGATTAGTTAATATAGTAGTAACAATAGAAAAAGAAAGCTATAGCATAATAGCTGGTCCTGATATAATTACTAGAGGCTTTGTATATGTAAAAGAATCTGAAGAGTTAATAAATGAACTAAAAGAAATTGCAACTGAAGAATTACAAAATTGTTTAGATGAAAAAATACTAGAATGGTATTTAATTAAAACTAATATTAAGAAGGCTTTAGAGCGATATATTTATGATAAAACAAAAAGAAGACCAACAATTATACCAATAATTATGGAAATTTAACAAAAATGTTATATAATATATATTAAAACAGAAATGGAGGGATTTTATGAAGAATGTAGCAGCATTTTTTGATATTGATGGAACAATATATAGAGAAGGATTAATTACCGAAGTTTTTAAGAAGATAATAAAGTATGAATTAGTAAGTGAAAATAAGTGGTATAAAGATGTAAGACCAGCTTATTTAAAATGGGATAAAAGACAAGGGGATTATGATGCATATTTATTAAAAATGGTAGATATATACATTGAAGCTATAAAAGGTATTGATAAATATCATATAGATTATATTGCTAAAAAAGTTATAGAGCAAAAGGGTGATAGAGTTTACACTTTTAGTAGAGAAAGAATTAAGTGGCATCAAGAGCAAGGTCATATTGTAATAGCAATTTCAGGATCTCCTATAGAATTAGTTAGAGAAATGTCTAAAAAGTATTATATGAATGATTATAAAGGAACTATATATAAACTAGATGATAATAATAAATATAGTGGCGAAGTGATACCTATGTGGGACCACGAAAGCAAATTAAAAGCCATTAAGGAATTTGAAAGTAAATATAATATTGATTTAAGTAAAAGTTATGCTTATGGTGATACATCAGGAGATATAACAATGTTTAAATCTGTAGGAATTCCATACGCAATAAATCCAACAAAAGAACTTTTAGATAAAGTAATGGAAGATAAAGAAATAAAAGATAAAATAAAAGTTATAGTTGAACGTAAAGATGTAACTTATAGTTTAAATGTAAATTGTATAAATCTAATATAATAAAATAGACAATAAACTCCTTAGGTTATATAATATTAAAGAATTATTTAATTAATATTATTTAAGGAGAAGAATATGCTAACTATAGAAAATAAATTAGTAGAAGAAAAAATAAAGCAATTAAGAAAAGCAATTGAAATCGTAGGTGGAAAATCTTTTCTTGACGAAGTAAAGGAAAATGGAGATTTAGCCAATTTAATTATTAGTTCTTCTTTTAATGGAGAAAGAGTTATATTCAAAATTATGAATAATGAATATCAAATTAATGAATTGATGAAAATAAAATTAGATTATGAAAAAAACTATATAAAAATGAAAAAAACATATTTAGAGAAAATATGTTATAAGATAAAGGAATATAACACTTACTTAGATTCTTTAATAAGAAAATATAGAAAAAATGGTGGACTTGAGGAATTTAGAGCAATTAAAGAAGAAATTGAACTAAGATACTCTAAGGATATAAATTCATTTTTACTTAGTAAGATCGATATTGAAAAAAATGAGGAAACAAATGATAAATATTATTATGGAGAATATTTAAATTCAAAAAAAGAAGATTTTATAAATTCTATAATATGTAATATAGTTTAAATCATAAAAAAAACTCTTAAGGGAAAAATAAATATTGAAGTACAACCTTAGGAGGTAATAATTATGAAAAATAAATTAATGAAAAAAATGAAAAGATCACTTAGAAAAGGTAGATCAAAAGGAATGCTTTTAGTTGAAATGGCTGATGACTTTATGGATATTATCCAAAATGCAAAGTTATATAAGAAAATGAACAGAGGAAGAAGAAAACTTAGATAGAGATTAAAAGAATGTGGTGAAAAAGTATAAATATAGTTTTTCACCATTTCTAATTTAAATTTGAAAAATAAATTAATACATTTGAATAATCTTAAATCCATTTTCATTTAAAGTTGATTTAATTAATTCTATATGTTCAATTCCATTAGTCTCAACAGTTACTTCTAGTAAAACATTTTTTAATCTATTTGATGCTTTGAATTGATTGTGTTCAAGTTGAACAACATTGGCATTTAATTCAGATAATATTTTTGAAATTTCTTGAAGTTGTCCAGGAGTATCAGGTAGTTCAACAGAGAAACAAAATAATCTTCCTCTTTCAACTAAACCATCACTTATTAGAGAGGAAATAGTTAGCATATCTATATTTCCTCCACTTATTATAGAAACTACTTTTTTGCCACTTAAATTTAGTTTTTTAAGTGCAGCTAATGAAGCAGCCCCAGAGGCTTCCGCTAATATTTTATGTTTTTCACATAAAATTAAAAATGATTCAGCTATTTCTTTATCAGAAACTGTCACTATATCATCAACATAATCTTTTATAATGCTAAAAGTTAGTTCTCCAGGGCATTTTACTGCTATACCGTCAGCAATAGTATTAACTGAATTTAAGCATATTATATTACTGTTCTTAAAACTTTGTTCCATTGCATTAGCACCTTCGGCTTGTACTCCTATTATTTTTACATTTGGATTCAATTCTTTAGCAGCAACTGAAATACCACTTATTAAACCACCACCACCTACAGGGCATAATATTACATCTATGTTTTCAATATCTTCAAAAATTTCTAAAGCTATAGTAGCTTGTCCGTAAATTACATTTATATCATTAAAAGGATGAATAAAAACTGAGTTATTCTCAGATTCTATAAACTTTGCTTTCAAAAAAGCATCATCATAACAATTTCCATGTAACACAACATTTCCGCCAAATTCTTTTGTTGATTGGACCTTTAGATAAGGAGTATTTTTAGGCATTACAATAGTAGAATTCACTCCTAATAATTTAGCTGCATAAGCAACCCCTTGTGCATGATTACCTGCAGAAGAACAAACAACACCTTTATTTCTTTCTTCTTCACTTAGAGTCCTTATTTTATTAAGAGCACCTCTAATTTTATAAGCTCCAGTAATTTGTAAATTCTCACATTTCATATATAGAGAGCAATTGTTTATTGCTGAAAAAATTGGACTATATAATAATGGAGTTTTATTAATTATATCCTTTATATTGTCGTGTGCTTTTCTTATTTCATTTAAATGCATATATTCCCACTCCTAGCAAATTTTATAATAATTATTATATCACTGGTTAATAAATATATGAATACTTTAAATTTTATAAAAAGTATATTTTATTAGAAATAATAGAATAATAGATATAAATAGATAAAGAAAGGGGAGAAATAATATGAAAAATTCATTAATTGATATAAGTAACGTTGGAAACTTTACAAAAATAGCTGTTAAAAGATTTGAAAATAATATAGTAAATGAAAGAAATTATTTAGAAAGTGTAAAAACTAGTAAACTAGGAGAAGAATATAACTTTATGGAGGATAAATATGAATAATAATTTTCCAAAAAACTTTCAGCCACAGCATCAAAATGTACAACCTGGAATAGAAGAAAATATGAACCCTAAACCAATTTTTAAGAATAGTAATTATGTTTTAAGTGGAAAACTTAAGGATAAAGTTGCAATAATAACTGGTGGTGATAGTGGGATTGGAAGAGCTGTAGCAATTGCTTATGCAAAAGAAGGTGCTAAGGTTGCTATAATATATTTAAATGAACATCAAGATGCAGAAATAACAAAGAAAGAAATCGAGTCTATAGGTGGTGAATGTTTATTAATAAGTGGAGATATTGGTAATGAAGAGTTTTGTATTTCTTCTATTAATACTGTTAGAAATAAATTTAATAAAATTAATATTGTTGTAAATAATTCAGCTGAACAACACGTATGTAATAATTTAACTGATATAACAACAGAACAATTTGAGAAAACATTTAAAACTAATGTTTTTGGAGCTTTCTTTATAACTAAAGAAGCTTTAAAGTATTTAACACAAGGAGATTGTATTATTAATACTACATCTATAACTGCATATAGAGGTAACGAAACATTAATAGACTATTCAATGACAAAAGGAGCTTTAACCTCTTTTACTCGTTCATTAGCTCTAAATTTAGTTACTAAAGGTATAAGAGTAAATTCAGTTGCACCAGGACCAGTATGGACTCCACTTATATCTGCTTCTTTTGATGCAACACAAGTTTCAACTTTCGGTCAAGATAATCCTATGAAGAGAGCAGCTCAACCTGTAGAATTAGCGGAAGCATATGTATTCTTAGCAAGTGATGGAGCTGCATTTATAACTGGAGAAACTATTCATGTAAATGGAGGAGAAATTGTAAATTCCTAACAGAAAATTTTGTACTATATCCTTTAAATGTAATATTCCTACATAAGTTAATTATTGACAAATTATGAACATATAATACAATTTAATATATATAAATTAAAACCATATTATGAGGTGTATTATGTCTAAAGAAAAAATAAATAAAACAAATGCAATGAGAATATTAGACTCAAGGAAAGTAAAATATGAAATCATTACTTATGAAAGTAATGATGGGAAAATAGATGGTATATCGGTAGCACATAAAATTGGATTAGATGAATCTCATGTATTTAAAACATTAGTAGCTCAAGGAACAAGCAAAGAGTTATATGTATTTGTTATTCCAGTTGCAGAAGAGTTAAATTTAAAAGAAGCAGCTATAATAGTAGGCGAAAAGAAAGTAGAGATGATCCATGTTAAAGATATAATGAAGTACACAGGTTACTTGCGTGGTGGATGTTCTCCTATAGGTCAGAAACGAGAGTATAAAACATTTATACATGAAAGTGCAAGGAAATTAGATTTTATAATTATAAGTGCAGGGAAAATTGGTCAACAAATTAAAATAAATCCTAATGATTTAATTAATATAGTAAAAGGTAAATTTATATTTTTAATAAAGTAAGGGGTTTGGTAAGTTTATTAAAATAAGTATACTTAGAATGTAATGAGAAAATTAGATATTACTATGATTTGTAGTTTCTTGGGGAAATTTATAATCAGAGCTTTAAATTGACACATTTAAATAAAAACTATATATTTATATAAATTATAATAACCTTATTAAGAGAGGTGGAGGGACTGGCCCAATGAACCCCAGCAACCTACTATTGTGTGTGGTGCTAAATCCTACAGAGTGATCTGGAAAATAAGAGCAATAGTTATTTGTATTTTAATCTCTTCTTTTTTAGAAGAGATTTTTTTATTTCATAAAAGGGGGCACAGATTGAATTCAAATTTTAAAATAATAGATGATTTAAAAAATAGAATATTAGTTATAGATGGGAATAGTGGAACCAATATTCAGAGTTATAATCTAAATGAATAGGATTATAGAGGAGAGTTATTAAAAAATTTTAATATTGATCAAAAAGGAAATAATAACTTATTAAGTATAACAAAGCCAGAAATAATTAAAAGTATTCATAGAGGATTCCTACAAGCAGGAGCAAATATTATAGAAACAAATACACTAAATTCAAATAAAATATCACAAAGTGATTTTAATCTTGAAAATTTAGTTTATGAATTAAATTTTCAAAATGCAAAGATAGCAAAGGAGCTTTGTGAAGAATTTACATTAAAAGAAGGGAAAAAGAAATAAGTTGCAGGATCTATCGAGCCAACTAATAAGATGGCATCATTATCACCTGATGTTGAGGATCCTTCATTTAGAAGTGTTACCTTTGATGAATTAAAAAGCACATATATATATAGCAAATAGCTGCACTTATAGATGGAGGAATTGATTTAATTTTAATTGAAACCATATTTGATTCATTAAATGCAAGGGCTGCAATTATTACTGAAAATGAAGTTTTTAAATTAAAAAATATAGCTTTACCTATTATGATATCTGGTACAATAGCTGATAAATTAAGAGAGGCAATGCATTCTGTATTTTTATATTATGCAATAAAAAATGGGCTAGTGAAAAACTATTAGAAGCAGCAAATAACTATAAATCTGATAATAAAAAATAAGAAGTAGTTAAAGAAGATTGGAGAAATAAATCATGTAAAGATAGATTAGAATACTCCTTAGTTAAAGGTATTACTAATTATATAGAAGAAGATTTGAATGAAGCATTAAAAATATATGATAAAGCATTAAGTATAATAGAGGGTCCATTAATTAATGGGATGAAAAGAGTTGGAGCGCTTTTTGGAGATGGTAAAATGTTTTTACCCCAAGTAGTAAATCTGCAAGAGTTATGAAAAAGTCTGTTTCATTTTTAACACCATATATAGAAGATGGTGACGGAAGCTTCGCTAAGTATGGAAAAATACTAATTGCAACAGTAAAAGGTGCCGTACATTATATTGGTAAAAATATTGTAGAAGTTGTACTATCTTGTAATAATTTTGATGTTATTGATTTAGGTGTAATGGTTCCATTTGAAGAAATAATAAATCGAGCAATTGAAGAGAAAGTCGATATCATAAGGCTAAGTGGGTTAATTACCCCATCATTAAATGAAATGATTACTGTTGCAAAAGAAATGGAGAAAAAAGGATTAAATATTCCTCTTCTAATTGGAGGGGCTACTACTTCAAAGGTTCATACTGCACTAAAGATAGATCCTAATTATAGTGGCCCTGTAACTTATGGATTTGATGCTTCTAAAACAGTTGAAATATGTAAAAAACTATCATCAGTTTATGGATTATACTTTGCAAATGACAAGGCAAAGTATTTTGATGTTTATAAAATAGATGAAAAACAATTAGAAGACTATTCTAATAGACACGGATCAAGTTTAGATTAATTAAAACTTAGACTTCCATATATACTAACTTAATTTGTAGTTGTTACATAGAAGATTATAAAAATTTTAGTAAAATTGAGGTAATTATATGGAAATATGATTCATTTAGCTAATACTTAGTTTTTTTCTAAAATATTCAATAATCTATCAATTTGAATATATAGATTTTTAGTGTATTATATAATTAATGATATAAATACACAAAAAGGAGAATTTAAATGAAAACATTAGTAATTAACTGTGGAAGTTCATCGTTAAAATATCAATTAATTGATATGGAAACAGAAGAATCATTAGTTCAAGGATTAGTTGAAAGAATAGGTATTGATGGATCGATTTTGACTCAAAAAGTTGAAGGCAAAGATAAATATATTATTCAAGAAGATATGCCAAATCATAAGGCTGCAATACAACATGTACTAAGTGCATTAGTAAATAAAGAGCATAATATTATTAATTCAATGGACGAAATAGGGGCTGTTGGACATAGAGTAGTACATGGAGGAGAAAAATATTCTCATTCTGTTATAATAGATGACGTTGTTTTAAAATCGATAAGAGATTGCATATCTTTAGCTCCACTTCATAACCCACCTAACATAATAGGAATAGAAGCTTGTAGAGAACTTATGCCTAATACACCAATGGTAGCTGTGTTTGATACTGCATTCCACCAAACTATGCCAAAGGAAGCATATATTTGTCCTTTACCATATGAATTATATGAAAAGTACGGTATTAGAAAATATGGTTTTCATGGAACCTCACATATGTATGTTTCTCAAAAAGTTGCTGAAATTATGGGAAAAGATATTAAGGATTTAAAAATAATTACTTGTCACTTAGGTAATGGATGTTCTCTTGCTGCAGTAAAGGGAGGAAAATCAATAGATACATCTATGGGCTTCACACCACTTGCAGGGGTTATGATGGGTACTAGATCAGGAAGTATAGACCCTTCAGTTATTAGTTTCTTAGTAGAAGAACATGGCTATACTATTAATGATATAGATGAATTATTAAATAAGAAATCTGGTGTACTAGGTATATCAGGAGTATCCTCAGATTTTAGAGATGTTTTAGCAGAAGCAGAAAAGGGGAATGAAAGAGCTAAACTTGCTTTAGATATATTCCATTATAAAGTAAGAGCTCAAATTGCTGCTTATGCTGGTATAATGGGTGGCGTAGATGTTATAGTATTTACTGCAGGGATAGGTGAAAACTCTTCATTTACAAGAAGAGAATGTTTAAGAGGACTTGAATTCTTTGGATTTAATATAGATGATGAAAAAAATTCAGTTAGAGGTAAAATTCAAGAAATATCGACTGAAGATTCAAAAGTTAAAGTATATGAAATCCCAACTAATGAAGAACTTATGATTGCAAGAGATACTGTTAAATTAGTTAGTAATAAATAATTTAATTAGATATAAATAAATTATAATGATTAAAAGCAGACTATTAATGGTCTGCTTTTATATTTAATATATACTAAATAATGTACTAAAATATAATATTTATATATATTTTGTTTAGAAATCATATTCGTAAATGATATAAAAATATGGTGATTTTATTAAATGAGTAAGGGAGTAATAATCCAGAAATATAAAAAACTAAATAAAAATACTATTGATGAAATTTAATTTTATAAAATTAAACATTACAAAATTCATAATATAAATAAGATATTGAGAGAAAAATAAAGAAAATAAGAAATCCTTTGGATAATTAGAGTTTGTAAATAATAATTATTCTTAATATAATTAAATTAATAAAATTATTGTTAAAAGGAGAGTAATTATGATATCAGTTTGTCCAGTATGTTCAGGTGTAGATATTGATAAATTAGAATTAAAATTTGGAGCTGAAAATGTTGAAGTAGGTTGCATAGGAGAATGTGGTGGTAGAGATGGTCTATTAATTGGATATGCTAACGGAAAATATATTGAAGCAGAAACAGACGAAAAATTTATAAGTCAAATTGAAGCGTAGTGTTAAAAACCTTAGAGCAATTCTCTAAGGTTTTTGATTTTTATTTAAAATAGATGTATTATATTTTAGTAAGGAGTGATAAAATGAGTAATTTAACTGATAGAGTTAAAGGAATTATATTTATTATATTTTCAGCTTTTGGTTTTGCAGGAATGTCAGCCTTTGTAAAGTTGGCAGGTGACTTACCATCTTTTCAAAAAACTTTCTTTAGAAATTTAGTTTCATGTATAGTAGCTTTAATCTTTATAATAAAAAATAAAGAAAGCTTTTTTGGTAAAAAAGATAGTCAAAAGCTATTAATATTAAGATCAGCATTAGGGACAATAGGAATAGTGCTTAATTAT
Source organism: Clostridium nigeriense (assembly GCF_050585245.1). Classification (GTDB taxonomy): domain Bacteria; phylum Bacillota; class Clostridia; order Clostridiales; family Clostridiaceae; genus Clostridium; species Clostridium nigeriense_A. The sequence goes on along the minus strand of NZ_JBNOOF010000001.1, from coordinate 68,941 downwards.
TACTCAATAGATAGACTTATATTATCAGATGCAAATATGCTAAATAAATTGAGTCCATTTTTTGTAATAATATTTTCAGCCTTATTCTTAGGAGAGAAGATAAACTTAAAACAAGTTATATCTATTCTTATTGCTTTTGTAGGAGTTTTATTTATAATTAAACCAAGTTTTAATGTTGATTTGATACCTTTTATTATGGGAATACTAGGTGCGGTTTTTGCTGCAGGAGCTTATACATGTCTTAGAACTTTGGGCTCAAAAGAAAAACATTATACTATAGTTTTCTATTTTTCATTATTTTCTTTAATAGTTATATTTCCATTCATGATGTTTGTATATAAACCTATGACATCATTGCAACTTTTTTATTTATTAATGGCAGGTGTTTTTGCTAGTATAGGTCAATTTGGCATTACTATAGCTTATAAATATGCTCCAGCAAAGGAAATATCTATATTTGATTATTCAAACATAATTTTTTCAGCAATAATAAGCTTCGTAGTATTCGGAGCACTTCCAGATAATTTAAGCTTTATTGGATATATTATAATATTTGCAGCTTCATTTTATATGTTTATATATAATAAAAAATTAGATAAATTAGAAAAAGTTAAAGGAAAGTAGATATTCCTTGAAGAAAGTAAAATAAAGAAATCCTCCTAATAAAAGGAGGATTTCTTGCTATTTAAGCATATCTTTTACCATAGGATTAATTTTAGATCTATCAAACTTTCCATTAACTTTAGGCATTATTTCTTTCATTATCTTACCCATATCTGAAGGACCATAATTTCCATTTTCAATTATTTCCTTTAACATAGCTTTGACTTCGTCCTCGCTTAGTTGTTCTGGAAGATATGGTGTAAGTAGGTTAATTGCAAAATTACCTTCTTCAATTTTAGCTTCATCATTTAATTGAATTGAATATTGTAAAGTTTCTTTTAATTGTTTAAGTTGTTTTTCTATTATTTTTATTACTACTTCATCTGTAGCATCTTTTCTTTCATTGACTTCATAAGCTTTAATTTCAGAGTTAACTAATCTTAAAACACTTACTTTTTGTTTATCTCTAGCTTTCATTGCTGCTATTTCATTCTTTTTTAGTTCTTCTTTTAACATAATTTCACCTCAAATGATAAATTATAATAAACAAAGGTCTATTATAGTATAAATTATAACTTTAATAAAATATTATTTCAAGAATGGAAAAGTTCTCTACCTTAGTGTAATGTTCTTACCAATAGGAATTAATTTTGAATTAGCAGAATGCCCTAAATCGTATGTTCTTGCTATTGGTATATTGTAGTCTTTTAATTTTTCTAAAAATAAGTTTTCTATATAATTATTATTATATTTTTCATCAAGCTCTGTAAAAGTACCAAGAATAATACCATTAATTTTTGAAAAAGCTCCAATTTGCTTGTATTGAGCAATAAAAGTAGAAATTTTATTAACATCTCCACTTAAAGCTTCTAGAAATAGAATTTTATTTTCAAAGGATGGAATATAGTTTGTACCTGCAAGTTTTAAAAAGCAACGAATATTTCCACCTATTAAAATACCTTCCATATAATTTCCTTTTATAAATTTATAATTAATTTGATTTATTATATCTTCATCTAACAAAAATATTTTTTTGAAATATTTAATTTGATTTTTGCTATCTTCTCTAATCAAATTTCTTAATTGATAATTATAATTTACAAACCTTGTTCTACTATATAATGCATTTAATATTACAGTTAAATCGCTATATCCTATAAAAGGTTTTTGTGAAGATATTATTTTTTCGTAGTCTAAATAATCTAGAACTTCATTACATAAGTCTCCACCAGATAAGTCAAAGATTGCCTTAATATCTTTATTATTATATAAACTCATAAGTTCATTTGCTCTAAATTTTCCATTAGTAGTGGAACCATCAATATTTTTATATAAAGCTTTAGATTTAATTACATTTATTTTCATTGATGATAATAAAGAAATTAATTCATCAATCCTATCTTTCATATTATGATCTAATCCATTTGAGCAAGATATTAATCCAATAGTATCATTTTCTTTTAATATACACATTGTATCCTCCTTATTTATTAGTATTTAGTATAAGTATAAATATAAATATAGAAAATGCAATTAGAACTTTAGTTACTTTTTAAGAATAATAAATAAATTTTAGGAATAGTTTATAAAGTATAAGTTTATAAGTGGAGGATATATGAAATATAGACTTTATGTCAGTGGATTTTGTAACAACACAAGAAATTTACAAAGCAGTATGGGTATAGGTGGAGTAATATTAAACGATAGAGGAGAAGAAAAGGTTTTTTCTGAAATGATTGGAAAAGGTACTATTATGGAAGCTCATTGTTATGCAATTTTACATGGAATCAATGAAATTCTAAATGATAAAACCGCAAAATTCATAAATGTCTACAGCACAAACTTATTAATAATTGATTATTTAAATAAGAAAAATGTAAAACTACCAATGAAAGCAGAAGCACTATTAGAAAAGATTTTAGAAATATTAGATACTGCAAAAATCAGTATAAAATACGAGTATTTTGAAGTAAATGACTATGTATATGTTAGAAATCTAGCAGAAGAAGCTATAAAGGTATAATAAAAAAATTGTAAAGTTTAGATAAAAGTAGTAAAATATAGGCATACAAATAATTATGAAGGAGTGATTTAAATGATAGAAAAATTACAAGTATACAAATGTGAAGTTTGTGGTAACATGGTGGAAGTTTTAAATGCTGGAGGCGGTACTTTAGTATGTTGTGGTAAGCCAATGACATTATTAAACGAAAATACTGTTGATGCAGCAGTAGAAAAACATATTCCTGTTGCTGAAGAAAAAGATGGAGAATTAGTAGTTAAGGTTGGAGAAGTTGAACATCCTATGATAGCTGAACACTTTATTCAATGGATAGAAGTAATAACAAAAGATGGACAAGTTCAAAGACAAAGCTTAACTCCAGGTGAAAAGCCTGTGGCTACATTTAAAGTAAAAGGTGATGTAGATAAAGTTAGAGAATACTGTAATCTACACGGCTTATGGAGTAATAAATAATTAAATTCTTAGGCTATCTTTTTAGATAGCCTTTTATTTTGCTAAAAATTATTATATTATATAATAAAAATATAGTGGAGGTTAATACAAATGAAAAAATATTATGGGATAACTACTTTTTTAACATTTGGAGTTTTTAGTATTCTATCAACCTTTTATTTCCCGTACTTAAATCAGGAAATAGGCCTATCATTAAGTGAAGTTGGAAAAATAGTTTCAATTGGTGCTTTCTTTACATTAGTGTTCCAGCCAATATTGTCAAACAGATTTTCTAAATCTAAAAATAAAAATAGATTTATATTAACATATTTAACTTTTGTTTTTATAACTATTATTGGACTAATGATGATTAACAAAGATTTAACTATTATATTTGCACCATTTTATGGAGCAATATTAGGCTCTTTAGCTGGAATATTTGAGGTTTATATAGAGGAGCTATGTATAAAAAGTAAATATGAATTTTCTGATGTAAGAAAATGGGGTTCTATAGGATATGCAATCATAGTTTTTATTTCAGGAATTATAATTAATAAATTTGGATATAGAATTCTTCATATTTTAGCATTAGCAATGGTTGCAATAATGTTTTTCATTATTATTCTTAAATTTAAAGTTAATGTAAGTGTGAAAGAAGATATAAATAAAGTTAATTTTAAAGACTTATTTAAAAATAAAAATATAGCTTTACTCATTATTGTGGTGTTCCTAGGTATGGGTAGCTATATGGGATTAGATTTTGCTTATTCTTCTTATTTAGTTGATGTTGTAGGAGATGTAAATAAAGCAAATGAAATATACAGTGCTTCTATTAGCTTTAGAGTAGTTATTGAATTCTTTGCTTTTATGATAATTGCTAAATATTTTAGTAATTCAAACAGTAAGAATGCCTTGGTAATAGCTTTATCTATTGTAGCCCTAAAAATATTAATGTTTTCATCTGGAAATTTAGTATTAATTGTTCTTGGTGATCAATTACATGGAATTATGTATGGATTATATTTAAGCTTTTTATTTAAATATCTAAGAAATATTTTAAATGATGAATTAATAGCTACTTCATTTGCAATATTATCTGTATTAAGCACAGGTGGGGCAAACTTTATATATCCATCTATATATAGCTTTATTCAAGGAATTTTTGGCTACTTAGGAATGTATATATTAGCATTTATTTTATCAGTGATTTCAGTAGTTATTTTCTTTATTTTCTTACCAAACCCTAAAAAGAAGGTTAGTTAGTTTATATGAAGAAAGTTATTAATTTAAACAATAATATTTTTTATTATACTGTCTTATTTAAAGATAAAAAAAATATTTCTATAAAATTAGATTCTAATGGAGAAATAATTGTTTATGCTCCAATAGGTATAAGTTATAAATATATAGAAGGTATACTTTTAAATAAACAAAAATGGATAATAAATAATATAGATAAAATTAAAAATAGTTATTTAAATAGTAAAGATAAGATACTGTTTTTAGGAAATCAATACATCCAACAAATAGAGAAATCTGAAAATGAAAAAATAGATATTAATGGCGAATGTATTTTTATAAAAACTAAGAGCTTAAATAAGGAATATATAAATACACTGTTAATAAAATGGTATGTAATGCAAGCTAATAAAGTTTTAATTAATAGACTAACTAATTTAGCTAGAAGTTATAATTTAATTCCCTCTAAGGTATTTATAAAAAATCAAAAGTCACGATGGGGAAGTTGCAATAGTAAAAATGAGATAAGATTAAACTGGAGACTTATCTTAATGCCATATTCAGTTATTGATTATATAATAACACATGAATTATGTCATTTAGAGCATATGAATCATTCTAAAGATTTTTGGAATTTAGTTGAAAATTTTATACCTAATTATAGAGATTCAGAAAAATGGCTTAAAAATAATGGAATATCAATTTTAAAAATAGGATATTAATATAAGAATATACTAGAAAATTTTAAATATTAACTTTATAATAATTATATAATTACTTTAAATAATATAAGGAGACAAACATGAGAGCAGTATATAAAAATCCAAAAGAATTAGCAACTTGTTTAAAGGATCTAGTAGATAATTATTTGGAGTTCTTAATAAGTTATGACGAATTAGAAGAAAAAATTAGAAAAATAGTTTCTGCAAATGGAGATAGAGTTTATAAAGATGGAATATTTTCATCAAAGTTATATCCATACTTAGGCGATGAAAGAGTGGAAATTATAAATAAAATTATTGAAGAATAGAAATATAAGCCTCCTTAGTAAAATATTTAGGAGGCTTTTACTATATTATAAAGGAAGTATAAATATGATAGAAGAAGTAATAAAAAAATATAGTAATTACACTTCATATATTAATGGTTGGGATACTATGAAAAAAGCAGCAGTTGCTATTTTGATGGTAGATATAGATAATGAAACAAATATAATATTTGAAGTAAGGGCTTTGCATATGAGAAGTCAGCCAGGAGATATATCTTTTCCTGGTGGCAAAATTGAGGATGATGAAAGTGCAGAAAATGCTGTAAAAAGAGAAATTTGTGAGGAACTAGGCTTAAATATTAATGATTTTGAGATAGTTACTCCTTTAAATTTACTTGTAACTCATTATGGATTAATAATTCATCCTTTTTTAGGATATTTAAAAAATTATAATAATATAAATATTAATACCGATGAGGTTGATCATATATTTTTAACTTCATTAGATAAGTTATTAAAAATAGAGCCACTAAAAGTAATAAGCAAATTGAATGTTGATAGAAATAAGGATTTTCCTTTTCACCTCATTAATGGAGGTGAAAATTATAAATTTAAGGAAGGAATATATAAATCCTTATTTTATAATTATGGTGAGTACAATATTTGGGGAATGACTGCATTAATACTGGAAGATTTTTTAAAAGTTATAAAAAATGAAAGCTAGGTATAACCCTAGCTTTTAAATTGTATTTAAAATAAAGTAAAGAATAAATATAAATGATACTATATACATAGTAGAGGAAATATCTTTACTCTTTTTACTTGCTATTTTCATTATGGTATATGAAATAAATCCAAAAGCTATTCCATCTATTATACTAAATGTTAATGGAATTAATACAATAATTAAAAAGTTTGGAATTGCTTCTGAAATATCATTAAAATCAATATGAACTATTCCTTTAATCATTAAACTTCCTATTATTATTAAAATTGGTGCAATTACTTCATTAGGAATTATATTAATAAAAGGAATAAATAATAAGGATATTAATAGTAAGAACCCTGCTATTAATGAAGTTAAACCTGTTTTTCCACCTGCAGCTATACCAGCAGTACCTTCAACTGTAGATACTGATGGACTAGTTCCAAAAAGTCCACAAGCTATTGTCGATAAAGCTATTGCATTTAATGCCTTATTTTGTTTTTCAGGAGTTTTTAATAAGCCACTAATTTGACCATGTAATAATCCAATATTTTCAAAAAGTAAAACTAAAGTTAAAGAAAATGTTGCAATCCAAAACTTAGAGTTAAAAATTTCACTTAAGTCAATATTAAAGAGTATGGTTTCGTATTCTGCAAAATTTGGTAATGTAAAATTTAAGTTTGACACATCTACAAATTTAAATAAAATTGCTATTACTGTACCAGTTATAATGCTAATCAAAAAGCTACCTGGAATATTCTTAGCAAAAAGTATTATTGTTAGCACAAATATAAAAATAAAAAATATTATCCTTGGATTTGATAATTCTCCTATTTTTACAAAAGTAGAAGGGTCAGATGTAATAAGACCACTTTTTTGAAGGCCTAAAAAAGTTATAAATAGGCCTATACCAATAGTAATTGATTCCTTCAAAGAATTTGGAATCGCTTTATCTAAAATATTAGATAAAGGTGTCATAGCGATAATTAAAAATAATAATCCAGCTATAACTACACTTCCTAATGCCTGATTAAAAGTTAACCCCATTCCTAATACAATAGTATAAGTAAAAAGAGCATTAATCCCCATTCCAGGCATTATTACAAGAGGAGAATTGCTTATAAGTGCAACTAATAAACATCCTATAAAGGAAGCTAGAACAGTTGCGATTATAAGTGGCTCTTGAGATATGCCTCCATCACTTAATATACTTGCATTAACCACAACAATATATACTGCGGCAAAAAAAGAAGTCAAACCAGCTATTAGCTCGGTTTTAAAATTTGTCTTGTGTTCTTTAAGTTTAAATAATTTGTCCATCCTTTCTGTAAAACCTCTTTTCTTTTTCCCTCGCCCACCCACATCTAAGATGCTTAATTATTATAACATTAAATTTAAAATTTAGAATAGATAAAAATGAATTTTTATCCTAAAAGATATTTGAATCTAAAACTATCTATTGTATTAATTTAAGTTATTTAAATTAATTTATTCAAACTTTTAGAATTATTAATATATAATTTTGAATAAAGTGACTTATTTAATGAAATCCTATCTATAGGAAAAATATTGACAAAAATTTTATAAATACTATAATTAAATTATAGACACCCCTAGAGGGTGGGGAGGTATAAAATGAATAGTGAAAGAAAGAAGGCTTTGCAATCGTTAAAAACTGCTAAAGGACAGATTGAAGGAATAATAAAGATGATTGAAGAAGATAGATATTGTATAGATATATCTAATCAAATCATTGCTTCTCAGTCATTATTAAAAAAAGCAAATTTAATAATTTTAGAAAATCATTTATCTCATTGTGTTAAAGATGCATTCATAGATGGTAACGGTGATGAAAAAATCAATGAAATAATGAAAATATTAGATAAAGTAATAACAAGATAATATTAAGGAGGATTTTTAAATGAAAAAGGTAATAAATATTGAAGGTATGAGTTGTAACCATTGCGTTGCACATGTTAAGGAAGCTTTAGAAGGAATTACTGGCGTTGATGTTTTAGAAGTTAGCCTAGATAATAAAAAAGCAGTAGTAGAAACTGAAGTTGAAAATAATATATTGATAGATGCTATTGAAGAAGAAGGATATGATGTAGTTTCTATATTATAAAATTAAAATGAGTATCAAAATAATTTGATACTCATTTTAATTTTATAATTATATTTTGCATATCTTTTATTAATTCGCCTAAATGCTCTAAATCATGATTTTCTAATATTGAAATTTTATTTGATAAAACACATTTAAAATCGCTTAACTTTTCTTTTATAAAATTTTCACCTTTCTCCGTTAATTGAACATTTATTTTTCTTCTATCGTTTGGATCATTAAACCTTTCTACAAAATCTTCTTCTATTAATTTATCTATAATAGGTGTCATATTAGATTTAGATATATCCAAGCATTTTGCAATATCAGAAATTGATACTGATTTTTTGTGATGTAAATAAAAAATTGTTTTTATATGTGATGGCGGAAATACATCATTTTTTCCTATTTCATTGAATTTGAATAATTTATTATGAATTTCAAATAATAATGTCATTAAATCATTCGCAATTTCTTTTGGCATAGAATTACTCATAGTACCCCTCCTAGATAATTATATATTTATTATATATTATTATTTTTAGTTATACAACTATAATTATTATTGACATATAATAGTTATGAAAATATAATATATATATATTCATAATAAATTGTATTTGAAAGGAGATTAATTTAATGTTTAAGCTGACTAAATACTTAAAACCATTTATAGCTTCAATAACAATTGTAATAGTACTATTATTTATTCAAGCAATTAGTGAGCTATCCCTTCCTGACTATATGTCGAATATAGTTAATGTAGGAATACAACAAGGAGGTATTGAGAACTCAGTTCCCAAAATAATAAGAGAAAGTGAACTTGAAAAGCTTTCTATTTTCATGAATGAAGATGATTATAATTTTGTTAAAGAAAATTATAAAATTATAAATAAGGAGTATTTATCTGAAAAAGATCTTGATAAATATCTTAATAAGTATCCAAGCCTTGAAAAGGAAACTTTATTAGAAATTAATACAAAAGACGAAGATACTTTAGAAAAAATAAATAGTCTTCTTTCTAAACCAGAGCTTATAGTTTTAGGGTTAGAATCAGGGGAATATAATGAAAAAATGAACTTACCTGAAGGCTCCGATCCATTTGAAATTCTAAGTATGCTACCAAAGGAAAATCTAAATAGTATGGTAGAGAGTATTGATTCTCAATTTGATGAAATGCCAGAGAGCATGTTAAAGCAAGCTTCAGTTTCCTTTGTTAAAAATGAATATAATGCAATAGGAATGGATACGGATAAGCTACAAACAAATTATATTATAATAGCTGGACTTAAAATGCTTGGTATAGCATTTATAAGTATGATAGCTGCTGTAATAGTTGGTCTTATATCTTCTAGAATTGCAGCAGGACTTAGTAAAAATTTAAGGAGAGATGTTTTTGAGAAAGTAACAAGTTTTTCAAATGCTGAATTTGATAAATTCTCAACTGCATCATTAATAACTCGTAGTACAAATGATATTCAACAAATTCAAATGCTTATGGTTCTATTATTTAGAATAGTATTCTATGCGCCTATTTTAGGTATTGGCGGTATACTTAAGGTCTTGAAAACAGATACAAATATGACTTGGGTTATAGGGGTTGGAGTAATATTAATACTAGTTTTAGTAGGAACATTATTTAGTTTAGCCATGCCAAAGTTTAAATCAGTTCAAAAATTAGTTGATAAAGTTAACTTAGTTACAAGAGAAAGTTTAATAGGAATGCTTGTAATAAGGGCTTTCAGTACAGAGAAATACGAAGAGGAAAAATTTGATAAGGCAAATAAAGATTTAACAAGAACAAATCTTTTTGTTAATAGATTAATGTCTTCAATGATGCCAGCTATGATGTTTATAATGAATGGTTTAACTATTCTTATAGTATGGGTTGGTTCTCATCAAGTTGACCTAGGAACAATGCAAGTTGGAGATATGATGGCATTTATGCAATATGCAATGCAAATAATAATGTCATTCTTAATGATATCAATGATATCTATAATGCTTCCTCGTGCTTCAGTATCAGCAAATCGTATTAGTGAAGTATTATTTACTGATTTATCTATAAAGAACAACGGAACTAAAGAATTTCCAAAAGATAAAAAAGGAATTGTTGAATACAAAAATGTTAGCTTTAAATATCCAGGTGCTGAAGATTATGTAATAAAAGATATAAGTTTTACAGCAAAGCCAGGTGAAACTACTGCAATAATAGGAAGTACAGGTAGTGGTAAGTCTACATTAATAAACTTAATGCCTAGATTCTATGATGTAACAAAAGGTAGTATAACATTAGATGGTGTAGATATCAAAGATGTAGAGCAAAAGAAATTAAGAAGCAAAATAGGTTATGTTCCTCAAAAGGGAATTTTATTCTCAGGAACAATAGAAAGCAACTTAAAATATGGTATGGAAAATGCAAGTGATAAGGATATAGAGTTTGCATCAAAAATATCTCAAGCAACAGAGTTTATAGAAACAAAACCTGAAAAATATAATACTGAAATTTCACAAGGTGGTTCTAATGTTTCTGGAGGACAAAAGCAAAGACTTTCTATAGCTAGAGCCTTAGTTAAGAAACCAGAAGTTTATATATTTGATGATAGCTTCTCAGCTTTAGATTTTAAAACAGATTCTAATCTTAGAAAGGCTATTAAAGAAAATATTAAAGATGCTACTATGATAATAGTTGCCCAAAGAATAAGTACAATAAAAGATGCAAATCAAATTATTGTATTAGATGAAGGTAAAATAGTAGGAAAAGGGACTCATAAAGAACTATTAGATTCTTGTGAAGTTTATAAACAAATAGCATTATCACAACTTTCAAAGGAGGAGCTAATGCATGAGTAATAAAAGAGGAAAAGGTCCTATGGGTTTTGGTGGCCCTATGGGTGGAGCCGTGCATGGTGGCGCTAAAGCAAAGGATTTTAAAGGAAGTAGTAAAAAATTATTAAATTATTTAAAACCATATAGATTATCAATAATAATAGTTCTTATTTTTGCAATTGGAAGTGCAGCCTTTTCAATAATTGGGCCTAAAATATTAGGTAAGGCTACAACAAAACTATTTGAAGGGTTAGTAAGCAAAGTTTCAGGAACAGCTGGAGCTGGAATAGACTTTGAATACATTGGTAGAATAATTATTATACTTGCAGTTTTATATTTAATAAGTGCTCTTTTCTCATTTATACAAGGTTATATAATGTCTGGAATTGCACAAAAGGTTTCTTATAATCTTAGAAAAGAAATTTCTATTAAAATAAATAAGCTACCTTTAAAGTATTTTGATAAATTAACTCATGGTGAAGTTTTATCAAGAGTTACAAATGACGTTGATACAGTAAGCAATACTTTAAACCAAAGTTTATCACAAATTTTCACATCATTTACCACTCTAATTGGGGTTTTAATAATGATGTTATCCATAAGTGTAAGTATGACTTTGGTATCTGTATTAATACTTCCTTTATCGGCTATACTAATATCATTTGTAGTAAAAAAATCTCAAAGGTATTTTAAAGAGCAACAAAACTTTTTAGGTCACGTAAATGGACATGTTGAAGAAATTTATGGTGGACATAATATTATGAAAGCCTTCAATGGAGAAGAAAAAGCTGTAAAAGAATTTAATGAATTAAATGAAACATTATATAATTCTGCTTGGAAATCTCAATTCTTATCAGGTATGATGATGCCTATAATGAGTTTTATAGGTAATATAGGATATGTTTTAGTTTCTATATTAGGTGGATATCTAGCAGTTAAGAAGACTATAGAAGTTGGAGATATTCAATCATTTATCCAATATATAAGAAGTTTTACTCAACCAATATCTCAAGCCGCACAAATTGCTAATGTTCTTCAATCAACAGCAGCAGCTACTGAAAGAGTTTTTGAATTCCTTGAAGAGGAAGAGGAGTCAGATAATTTATCTACACCTGTAGATATAAATGAAATTAAAGGCAGTGTTGAGTTTAAGAATGTTCACTTCGGATATAATGAAGATAAAATCATAATAAATGACTTCTCAAGTAAAATTAAACCTGGTCAAAGAATTGCAATAGTAGGACCAACTGGAGCAGGTAAAACTACTATAGTAAAACTTCTTATGAGATTCTATGAATTAAATTCAGGAGAAATTTTACTAGATAATACTAATATAACTTCATTTAAGAGAAGTGATTTAAGAAAAGTATTTGGTATGGTTCTACAAGATACATGGTTATTTAATGGAAGTATAATGGATAATATTAGATATGGAAGATTAGATGCTACTGATGAAGAAGTGTTAGAAGCAGCAAAAGCAGCCCATGTTGATCACTTTATAAAAACATTACCAGATGGATATAATATGGAGTTAAATGAAGATGCAAGTAATGTATCTCAAGGTCAAAAGCAATTATTAACTATAGCTCGTGCTATACTTGCAGATCCTAAAATACTAATTTTAGATGAAGCTACAAGTTCTGTTGATACGAGAACTGAAGTTTTAATACAAAAAGCTATGGATAATTTAATGAATGGAAGAACAAGCTTTATAATAGCTCATAGATTATCTACAATTAAAGACGCTGATTTAATCCTTGTAATGAAGGATGGAGATATAATAGAACAAGGTAATCATAAAGAATTACTTGAAAAGAAAGGCTTTTATGCAAGTCTTTATAATAGTCAATTTGAAAATAGTGAAGCATCATAAAAAAAGGCAGAAATGCCTTTTTTTATTTAGTAAAATTATAAGTAAAAATATTAGTAAAATATCAGTAAAATTTATTGAAATAGTTTTCCATATATGATAATATTTAATTGTAAATAATTATAAAATATTTAATGGGGAGCGATATTATGAGAGATGAAATCAATAATATTTTCAAAAAAGTTTTTGGAGATAATAATAAAACAAGAACATTTTTTTCACCTGGAAGAGTTAACTTAATTGGAGAACATACTGATTATAATGGTGGTAATGTTTTTCCATGTGCTTTAAGCTTCGGAACCTATGGTGTAATAAGCTTAAGAGATGATAGTAAAGTTAGAATGTACTCAGGGAATTTTGAAGAAATAGGAATCATTGAATTTTCTTTAGATGATATTAAATATAAAAAAGAAGATAATTGGGTTAATTATCCTAAGGGGGTAATTGATGTAATAAAAAAACATGGTTATAATATAAACAGAGGTTTTAATGTAGCTGTTTATGGAAATATACCAAATGGTGCAGGACTATCCTCTTCAGCATCATTAGAACTATTAATTGCAGTTATGATGGATAGCTTATTTAACTTTAATATAGATAGAGTTGATTTAGTTAAATTCTCACAAGAAGCAGAAAATAAATTTGTTGGTGTTAATTGTGGTATTATGGATCAATTTGCCATAGGAATGGGAAAAGAAAATAATGCAATTTTATTAGACTGTAATACATTAAAATATAATTATTGTCCTATAGAATTAAAAGATGAAGTATTAATAATAGCTAATACTAATAAAAGAAGAGGATTAGCTGATTCTAAGTATAATGAACGTAGAAGCGAATGTGAAGAGGCTTTAAAAGAATTAAGAGTTAAACTAAATATTACTTCTTTAGGCGAGCTTTCAATAAACGAGTTCGAAGAAAATAAAGAGCTAATTAAAAGTGATATTAGAGTAAAAAGAGCTAAACATGCTGTATATGAAAATCAAAGAACATTAATGGCAAAAGAGGCTTTGGAAATCAATGATTTAGTGACTTTCGGTAAGCTTATGAATAAATCACATATTTCTTTAAGAGATGATTACGAGGTTACTGGTATAGAATTAGATACATTGGTGGAATTGTCTTGGAAACATGAGGGCGTTTTAGGAGCTAGAATGACTGGTGCTGGATTTGGTGGTTGTACAGTTGCTTTAGTAAAAAATGATAATGTTGATGACTTTATAAAGAATGTAGGACAAGGTTATAAAGAAAAAATAGGATATGAAGCTAGTTTCTATATTGCTAACGTTGGAAATGGAACTAGAGAAATTTAGGAGGTATTAAAATGATTTTAGTTTGTGGCGGTGCAGGATATATTGGAAGTCATGCAGTTTATCAATTAATAGACAAGGGAGAAGAAGTTGTAGTAGTAGATAATTTAGAAACAGGTCATAAGGAAGCTGTTAATCCAAAGGCTAAATTCTATAATGTTGATATAAGAAACGAAGAAGAGTTAGATAAAGTTTTTAAAGAAAATAATATAACAGAAGTTATACATTTTGCAGCTAATTCATTAGTTGGAGAAAGTATGACTAATCCATTAAAGTATTATAATAATAATGTTCATGGAACTGAAACTTTATTAAAAGTTATGGTAGCAAATAATGTTAAGAAAATAGTATTTTCATCAACAGCAGCAACTTATGGAGAAGCCACTAAAATGCCTATAGTTGAGACTGATAAAACTGAGCCAACTAATGCTTATGGAGAAACAAAGCTTGCTATGGAAAAAATGATGAAATGGTCTGATATTGCTCATGGAGTAAAATATGTTTCATTAAGATATTTCAATGTTGCTGGTGCTCATGTAAGTGGAGATATTGGAGAAGATCATAGTCCGGAAACACATTTAATACCATTAATATTACAAGTACCTCTAGGAAAGAGAGAATTTATATCTATATTTGGAGATGATTATGATACAGAAGATGGTACATGTATTAGAGACTATATTCATGTAATAGATTTAGCTAATGCTCATATTCTTGCAGTAGATTATTTAAGAAAGGAAAATACTAGTAATATATTTAATTTAGGAAATGGTAATGGATTCTCTGTAAAAGAAATGATAGAATCAGCAAGGAAAGTAACTGGTCATGAAATTCCAGCTAAAATTTGTGAAAGAAGAGCCGGAGATCCAGCTAGATTAATCGCGTCTGCAGAAAAAGCTAAAAATACATTACATTGGGAGCCTAAATATACTAATGTTGAAGATATAATAGCTTCAGCTTGGAATTGGCATAAAAAAAATCCAACTGGATTCAATAAGTAGGTGTTATTATGGGAATTTATAGAGAGATTAAAAGATTAATTCAATATGGATTAAAGCATGATTTATTTAAAAAAGAAGACGAAATATATATTAGAAATTCTCTATTAAATATTTTAAATTTAGATGAATATGAAGATTTGGATATAGATGATGAATATTTATCAACTCCTACTGATATTTTAAACAATATATTAAATTATGCTTTTGAAAAAGGTATCTTAGAATCTAATACTCCTATATATAGAGATTTACTAGATACTAAAATAATGGGAGTTTTAATGCCAAGACCTTCTGAAGTAATTAAAGAGTTTAATTCTAGATATGAAAAATCACAAGAGGAAGCTACTAATTATTTATATAATATTAGTAAATCTTGTGATTATGTTAGAACAGATAGAATTGCTCAGAATTTAGTTTGGAAATCTAAAACAGAATATGGTGATTTAGATATAACAATTAATTTATCAAAACCAGAGAAGGATCCTAAAGCTATAGCAGCTGCTAAAAATCTTCAGCCTTCAAAATATCCTAAGTGCTTATTATGTAAGGAAAATGAAGGTTATAGAGGAAGAATAAATCATCCTGCGAGGCAAAATCTTAGAATAATTCCAGTAACTTTAAAAGATGAAAAATGGTTTTTGCAATATTCACCATATGCTTACTATAATGAACATTGTATTGTTTTTTCTAGTGAGCATGTTCCAATGAAGATTACTCAAAATACCTTTGATAGAATTTTAGAATTTGTTGAAATGTTTCCTCATTATTTTGTAGGATCAAATGCTGATTTACCTATAGTAGGAGGCTCAATATTAACTCATGATCATTATCAAGGTGGAAATTATGAGTTTGCTATGGATAGAGCTCCAGATTTTATAAAATTTAAATTAAAAAATTATGAAAATATTGAATTGTCTATTGTAAAATGGCCACTAACTGTATTAAGATTAATAGGTGAGAATAAATTGGAGTTAAGTGAATTAGCTAACAAAATTTTAAATCATTGGAAAAACTATAGTGATTATAAAGTTGATGTTTATGCTTTTACTAATACTATTCCTCATAATACTATAACGCCTATAGCAAGAATGAAAGATGGTAAATTTATATTAGATTTAGTTCTTAGAAATAACCGAACTAGCGATATATATCCTGATGGAATTTTTCATCCACATAAAGAACTTCATAATATTAAAAAAGAAAATATAGGATTAATAGAAGTCTTAGGACTTGCTGTTTTGCCGGCTAGATTAAAAGATGAATTAGAAATTATAAAAAAATCATTAACTACTAAAAAAGATGATATTTATAATAATGAAAATATGAAAATTCACTTAGAATGGTATGAAGAAATTAAGAGAAAAAATTCAAATATTACTACTGAAACTGTAGATAATATTGTAAAAAACGAAGTCGGTATTGTATTTACTAAAGTATTAGAGCATTGTGGAGTTTTTAAATGGAACGATGAAGGAAATGAAGCTATGCATAGATATATTAATAGCTTAAAGTTAACAATTTATTAAAATAAGATGAGGCATTATAGAAAATGCCTCATCTTTAATTGTATTTTTAAGTTATAAATTTAAGTGAGTAGGGGTGTGTAATATGGCAACTATTAAGGAAATAGCAAAGGCTGCTGGAGTTTCTATTTCAACAGTTTCCCGTATTCTAAATTTGGATAAAACCTTAAATGTTTCAGAAGAAACTAGAAAAAGAGTTTTGGGCATAGCTGAAAAAATGAATTATGTTACCATAAAGGAAAGAAAGAGTAAATTAAAAAAATATAATATTGGTATAGTATGTTCATTTACTGAAACTAAAGAATTAAATGATCCGTATTTTTTATCTATAAGAATGGCTATAGAAAAAAAATGTATGGAAGAAAGTATCGATTTTAAATCTTTATATTTTAGTAAAATACTAAATGGTGATTCATATAGCTATAAGGATTTAGATGGAATAATAGCTATTGGTATATTTCAAAATGAAGAAATATTAAAGATTAGAGATTTAACTGAAAATATTGTTTTTATAGACTCATCTCCAGAAGAATGGGAGTATGATTCAATAGTAGTAGATTTAAAATATGGAGCTAAAAAAGCTTTAGATTATTTATATTATTTAGGACATAAAGATATTGGATATATTGGTGCAAAAGTTATACCTCATAATAATAATAATGATGGAGTAGAATTAATAAACTATAGGGAAGCTACCTATAGAGATTTTATGACTGAAATTAATAATTTTAAAAGTGAATGGGTATTTAAAGGAAACTTTACTCTAGAAGATGGGTATTCCTTAATGAAGGAAGCTCTGAAGCTAAAAAAAATACCAACAGCATTTTTTATAGCAAGTGATCCAATGGCTGTAGGGGCATATAAGGCCATTCAAGAAGAAGGGTATAATATTCCAAATGATATAAGTATAGTTGGTTTTGATGATATAGCAACGGCTCAATATTTATCTCCCTCTTTAACAACAGTTAAAGTATTTACTGATTTTATGGGAGAAACTGCTCTTGATGTTTTAATGGAGAGAATAAAGGGTAAAAGATCTTTAAGTAAAAAGATAGTATTACCAGTTAAACTAATAATAAGAGATAGCTGTAAATGTGTATAATTTGAGCCCTATAAGAGTATATGCTTATAGGGCTTGATTAAATATATTAATATATGAGTGGAGGTAATATAAGTGGTATATAAACTAGGTATAGATGCAGGTTCAACTACAGTAAAATTAGTCCTACTAAATGAAGAAAATGATGTTATTTATAAAAGTTATACAAGGCATTTAACAAAAGTTAAAGAAACAATATTAAAAGAACTAAATAATATAAAAGATATAGTGAAAAATAATAAGTTAAAAGTTTCTATAACTGGTTCAGCAGGATATGGTCTAGCTATAGATTCAGGTATATCTTTTGTGCAAGAGGTATTTGCTACCACAATAGGAGTAAAAAAGCTTTTTAATAATATTGACGTAGTAATAGAATTAGGTGGAGAAGATGCTAAGATAATATATTTAACAAATGGCTTAGAAGAAAGAATGAACTCTAGTTGTGCTGGTGGTACAGGTGCATTTATAGATCAAATGGCAAGCTTAATGGGAATTACAGTAGAAGAACTAGATGAAATTAGCTTTAAATATAAAAATATTTATCCTATTGCATCAAGATGTGGGGTTTTTGCTAAATCTGATATTCAGCCATTATTAAATCAAGGAGCAAATAAATCTGATATAGCTGTAAGTATTTATGATGCAGTAGTAAATCAAACTATTGGTGGTCTTGCACAAGGAAGAGAAATAAAGGGAAATATATTATTTTTAGGTGGTCCGTTATATTTCTATAAAGGCCTTAGAAGTATGTTTATAAAAAAACTAAATTTAAATAAAGATGAAGGAATAGTTCCAGAAGATGCAGAGGTTTTTGTTGCTAAAGGAGCTGCATTATTTTCCACAAACGAAGACATAAGTTATACATATGAAGACTTGACTTTAATACTAAACAATAATAAAAGTAATTTAGACTTAAAAAAAGAAGTTAAGCCATTATTCGAAAATGAAGGTGAATATAATAAGTTTATTGAAAGGCATAATAAAGCTAAGGTTTTAATTAGAGATATAAATAAATATAAAGGTGACGTGTATTTAGGTATAGATGCAGGAAGTACAACTACAAAGCTTGTTTTAATTGATAATGATTGTAATATATTATATCAATACTATGCTCATAATGAAGGTAATCCAGTAAAGGTTATAAAAAAACAAATAGAATATATATATGAAAATTTTGGGAATAGAATTAATATAAAAGGAAGTTCAGTCACCGGATATGGAGAGGAATTAATAAAAAAAGCTTTTGGAATAGACTATGGATTAGTAGAAACATTAGCTCATTATATTGCAGCAAGTAAATTTAATCCTAATGTAGATTTTATATTAGATATAGGTGGACAAGATATTAAATGCTTTGAAATAGAAAATAAAGCTATTAAAAGTATTATTTTAAACGAAGCATGTTCATCTGGATGTGGTTCTTTTATAGAGACATTTGCCAAAGCAATGGGATATGATGTTGAAAATTTTTCTAAACTAGGTCTATTTGCCAAACATCCAGCCGATTTAGGATCAAGATGTACTGTTTTTATGAATTCTTCTGTAAAACAAGCACAAAGAGATGGTGCAACTATAGAAGATGTTTCGGCTGGTTTATCAATTAGTGTTGTAAAAAATGCTTTGTATAAAGTTATAAGAACTAGAAACATTGGTAAAAATGTAATAGTTCAAGGTGGTACATTATGTAATGACGCTATTTTGAGAAGTTTAGAATTAGAACTAAATCAAAACGTAACAAGATCAAATATATCAGGATTAATGGGGGCGTATGGAGCTGCAATATATGTAAAAAATAAAAATCTATTAAAATCAAAAATAATAAGTAAAGAAGATTTAATGAACTTTACACACACTTCTAAAGGTGCTAAATGTGGATTATGTACAAATAATTGTAATTTAACTATAAATACTTTTAATGGTGTAAGAAAATATATATCTGGTAATAGATGTTCTAGACCAACAGGTAAATATGAAGAAAATAATATTCCTAATTTGTATGAATATAAACATTCAAAGCTCTTAGATTATGAAGATAATAACGCTGAAAAGGGTGTTATAGGGTTACCTATGGTATTAAATATGTATGAAAACTTACCTTTCTTTGTTAAGTTTTTTAATGAATTAGGAATAAAAGTAGTTTTATCAGATGCCTCTTCCAAGAAATTATATTTAAATGGTCAGTATACTATACCTTCAGATACCGCTTGTTATCCAGCTAAGCTAGTTCATGGACATATAGAAAGTCTTATTGAAAAGCAGGTTAATAATATCTTTTATCCATGTATGACATTTAATTATGATGAGGGGATATCTGATAATCATTATAATTGCCCAGTTGTAGCTTATTATCCTGAAGTTATAAAAAATAATGTTTATAATCTAAATAAGTGCAATTTTATAAGCCCTTATTTAGATTTAAATTCTAGTAAAAGTACTATTGAAAATTTATATACTAGTTTAAAGGTTTATTATCCATGGATAATAAAAAATGAGATTGAAAAGGCCTATAATTTAGGAATAAATGAGTACAAAGAATTTAAAAAAGATATATTAATTAAGGGAGAAGAAGCTATTAATTATGCAAGAGAAAATAACATGCTAATGGTTGTTTTAGCTGGAAGACCCTATCATGTAGATAAAGAAATTAACCACGGCATAGATAGAATGATGAATTCATTAAGCCTAGTTATATTAACAGAAGACTCTATTCCTTTTGATCATAATAATGTTAATGTTAATATTTTAAATCAATGGACATATCAAGCAAGGCTATTTAACGCTGCTAAATATATTGTGAAAAATAATGACATGCAATTAGTTCAATTAGTTTCCTTTGGTTGTGGTACAGATGCAATAACAGCTGATGAAATTAAAGGAATTTTAGAGGAAAATGGAAAGATATATACTCAATTAAAAATAGATGAAACAAATAATCTAGGAGCTGCAAAGATAAGAATACGAAGTATGGTTGAAGCTATAAAGAACAGGTGGGAAATAAATGAATAAGGATTATAAGATTTTTACGAAGGAAATGAAGAAAAATTATAAGATATTAGTTCCTAATATGTTACCAATTCATTTCAAGGTTTTAGACAAAATATTAAAAGATTATGGGTTTGATATTGAATTCTTAGAAGATGATGTTACAGATATAATCGATGATGGATTAAAATACTCAAATAATGATATTTGTTATCCAGCAATGATAGTGATAGGTCAGTTTATTTCGGCATTAAAAAGTGGAAAGTATGATATTAATAAAACTGCTCTTCTTATGACTCAAACTGGAGGAGGCTGCAGAGCTTCTAATTATATTCATTTAATAAGAAAAGCATTGGAAAACAGTGGTTTTTCTGAAGTACCAGCTATAGGTTTAAGTGTATCTGGGATTGAAAAACATCCAGGACTGCAGCTTAGTCCAGGCCTTGTTTTAAAGCTATTTTACGCTGTAATATATGGTGATCTTATAATGTGCCTATATAATAAAGTTAAACCTTATGAAATTAATGATGGTGAATGTGATGTAGTGTTAGAAAAAATGATTGGTTATTTAAATAATAACTTTTCACATTTAAGTTACTTAAAGGTTAATAAAATTTCAAAAACAATTGTCAAAGCCTTTGATGATATAAAAATTAATAAGACTGATAAAATTAAGGTTGGAATAGTTGGAGAAATATATATGAAGTATTCTAGAATGGGTAACAATCATCTTGAGGAGTTTCTAATAAAAGAAGATTGTGAAGTAGTTCAGTCAGGTCTTATGGACTTTATAAATTATTGTATTTTAAACTCTGTTATTGATTATAAGTTATATAAGAAAGGGTTTGTAAAATCGAAGTTTGCTTCGTTAGGATACAAAATTGTTTTAAAAATCCAAGGAAAGATAAATAAAGTAATAAAAGAAAATTCAAAATTTGAACCACCAACAGATTTTGAAGAGGTGCGAAAAATGGCTGATGGATATATTGGATATGGAGTTAAAATGGGAGAAGGATGGCTGTTAGTTGCGAATATGTTAGAACTTATACATTCAGGTGCAAATAATATAATTTGTGCTGAACCTTTTGGATGTTTACCAAACCATATAGTTGGAAGAGGTGCTATTAGAAAGATAGTTGATAATAATCCTACAGCTAATATAGTAGTAATTGATTATGATCCATCCCAATCCAAAATAAATCAAGAAAATAGAATTAAATTAATGTTATCTAATGCACGTATAAATCTTTTCTTATAAATAAAATACTATTTTAAAAAGGGCTATATCTATAATGTAATACAATAGATATAGCTACATTTTTTTCTTGAGATAAATTGTAATTAATGATAATTCTTTCTTAATATAGTATACTAATTTTAAACAAACTATAAAGAAAGAGAATTGGTAAAATTATGACTAATACTAAACACTTTTTTATAATAAACCCTGAAGCAGGGAAATTTAATATTTCTGAAAAGATAACTAAAGATATAAAAAAAGCTTTTAAAGATATTAATGAAGAATATAAAATTTATATTACAAAAGGAAAATATGATGCTACAAATTTTACTAAATCTATCTGTGAATCAGAGGAAGGTAATTTAAGATTTTATGCTTGTGGAGGAGATGGAACTCTAAATGAAGTTATTAATGGTTTAATAGGATATAAAAATGCTTGTGTTTCAGTAATTCCATATGGAACAGGTAATGATTTTATAAATAATTTTAAATCAAAAGTTAGATTTTATGATATTGATAAACAAATAGAGTTTAATGAGGAAAAAATAGATTTACTAAAAGTAAATAATATTTATTCAGTTAATTTATGTAATATAGGGTTTGATGCAAAAGTTGCTAAAAATATGAATAAATTTAAGCGCTTTCCATTAATAAGTGGACAAGGAGCCTATACCTTATCTATCTTTTATTCACTATTTCATAAAATGTATAATACATTAGACATAATTATTGATAACAAAGAGTTAATACATGGAGATTTTCTATTATGTGTAGTTGCAAATGGAATGACATATGGTGGAGGATATAAGGGTACTCCATTAGCAAAAATAAATGACGGATTAATAGATATGTGTTTAATAAAGAATGTTCCAAGATTAAAACTAGTTAAATTAATTAATATTTATAAAGACGGAAATCATCTAGAAAATGAATCTATTAAAGAATATATTATATATAGAAAATGTAAGAGCATAAATATTAAATCTAATGACGGATTTACTACTTGTATTGATGGTGAAATATTAATTAATAAAGATATAGATATTTCATTAGAGAATAAGGCAATAAATTTTTTAGTTCCATAATAATCTCTAATGATAAAGCTAATAGAGTATTTTTATTTTACTGTGCTTTAATGACTATATTATATTGTAATATATTACTTCATTTATTCTTATATAAGATAATTTATTAATTATATTACTTTATAATTGCATAAGAACAAAAGGTTGTTTTAAGTATATACTATATAGAATAAAATAATCCTAGGAGAAAACAATGGCGTATAGTGATATTTATAAACAAATTGGATTTCAAAAGGAATTAATGAGGTTACAAAAACAAGCTAATTTTGGATCAGATAGAGAAATTAAAATGCTTAGAAACTTAGGTATAAAAGATGATAGTGTCATTTTAGAAGTAGGAAGTGGTCCCGGATTCTATACTAAAGTATTGTTAGATAACTTTCCTAACTCAGAAATTATAGCTTTGGATAATGATGAGGCCTTACTTAATTTTGCACATAATATGCTTAACAATTATGGAAATAGAGTTACATTTATGCAAGATGATATAATGAAATGTACTATCCCTGATGAATACTTTGACATAGTGATAGCTAGATTTGTATTTCAGCATTTAAGTGATCAAATTATAGCTTTAAAAGAAATATACAGAATATTAAAACCAGGTGGTAAAGTAATTATAATAGATGTGGATAGCGAACTTTGGGGATTAACATATCCTAAAAATGAATTAATAAAGAATTTAAACTCTAATCTCTCTAAATATCAAACATCAATAAATGGAAATAGAGAAATAGGACGAGTATTATTAACTTTATTAAAAAAGTTAAATTTTAAAAATTTAAATATTGAAGCAGTAATTAATCATAGCGATATTTTAGGTAAAGAAAATTTTAGGTTTAATTTAGATAAGGGTATAGAAAATGACCCGAGGTTAGGAGTCATTTTTAAGGAATATAATGATTTCTTTAACTTAAACTATTCTTCAATTATGATTCTAAAATTATTTTTTTACGGAGAAAAGAGTAAATAGGTACCTAGTACAAGAAGTGGATAAAACCACTTCTTTTTGTTATAATAAAAGAATATTGTTTTTAGGGTGATTAATATGATTAAAGAATTATTATTAGATAAATTTAATAAAAATGTATCAGGTAAAGATAAAACTGTAGGAAAAAGAATTTTAGAAGAGGATTTAATATCTGATTTTAATATATCCTCAGATGAGGGATTAGTTTACATAAATTCAAAAGTCTTGTCTGAAGACTTTTATAGTGAATATATTAATAAAATTGAGTTAGATATAAAAAATAAGTCTATATTGTCTACATATTGTTCCTGTGAGGATTTCGAAAAAAATGAATTCCGTAAAGAAAATTACTGCTGCAAACATCTATTTGCTACTTTTTATAAATTTTTAAGAGACTTAGATAATTATGAAGATATAAAAAAGAAGATAGATACCTCAACAGTTGCCGTAAATAATATTTTTAAAAGTAATGATAGTATTTTAAATTTACTCTTAGAAGAAGAAAATAAGGAAGAAATAAAGTTAGAAGTTTATATAAATAGAAGAGGAATAAAAAACAGAATTACTGCAGAGTTTAAAATAGGTTTAAAGGGACTATCTTCTAACAAATTATATGTAATAAAGGATATAAATCAACTCTTAATATCAATTTATAATAAAATACCAATAAAATATGGTAAAGATTATATTTTTGATCTAAGATATCAAAGATTAGGGATTAAAGAAAGTAAAATAATTAGTTTTATTGAAAAAATAAAGGACATTGAAAATTTACAATTAAATTTTGTTAAAAGACAAGAGAAATTTATAGATGGAAAGTCTCTAATTATTCCTGATTTTTTAATAAGAGAGTTTTTTGATACTATATCTAAAAATAGAATGTATTTAAATGATGGTTTCTTTTATAGGCCTGTAGACACTGAGATAATTTATGATAAGCCTAATTTACAGTTCAATTTAAAAGAATTAGATAATGAATATATATTATCAATAGATGATGGATTACCAGAAATTTTAGATAAGAAAAATACAGTATTTTTATATGGAAGCAGTATTTATTTACCAAGCTTTGATTATTGCCATAATATTTCTAAGTATTTAGAAATATTTAAAAATAGTAGTTCTATTTCATTAACTAAAAATGAAGAGCTTAGAATACTATCAAGTTTACTGCCAAAACTTTATACATTGTCGGATTATGTAAAAATAAGTAAGTCGATTAAAGATAAGGTTGTTAATGAGGATGTTAAATTTTGTTTCTATTTTGATAAAATAAATAAGGACTTAACGTTAGTTCTGAAAGTTAGATATGGAGAACATGAATTTAATATTTTTCATGAATACAAAAATAAAATTATTTATAGAGACTTAAATAAAGAAGGAAACGTATTATCAATCCTAAGAGCTTTAGGATTCGAAGCTTCAGGTGATAAATTTTACCTATTGCTTGGAGATGATTATATATTTAATTTCTTTAAAAATGATATAAATAAATTACAAGAAATAGGTGAAGTGTTTTATTCAGAAAACTTTAAGATTATAAAGCAAGTTAATAATAAAAATATAATAGGGCAAATTCAAGCAGGAAAGTACGATTATTTTGAATTAAAATTTAGTATAGATAATATTTCTAATGAGGAAATAAAAGATGTTTTGCTAGCCTTTAAAGATAATTTAAAGTACTTTAAGCTTAAAAGCGGTGAATATCTAGATCTAGAAGAAATAGAACTTAGAAACTTTTTAAAACTATTAGATGTGCTTTCTATTGAAAATGATATTAAGGATGATAAATTAATATTTAATAAAAACAAATCAATATTTATTAGTGATTTTATTAAAGATAATAATTTAAGATATATTAAAGGTAAAAATGAATTAACTAAGATACAAAAGAAAGTTAAAGACGTTAAAAAAATTAACTTTAAAGAGCCTGTAACTTTGAATGCTAGTTTAAGATCTTATCAAAAAGAAGGATACAATTGGCTAAAAACAATGGATTACTTAGGCTTTGGCGGAATACTAGGAGATGAAATGGGTCTTGGTAAAACAATCCAAGCAATAGCTTTCATTTTATCGACACTTCCTTCTAAAACATTAATTGTTGCACCTACTTCATTAATTTATAATTGGGGCAATGAACTTGAAAAGTTCGCTCCAAGTATTAAGGGGGTAGTTGTTAATGGTCCAAAGGATGAAAGAATAAATATATTAAATAACATTAATAATTACGATGTTATAATAACAACTTACAATATTTTAAAAAGAGATTTAGATATCTATAGTGATATTAATTTTGATTATTGCTTTATAGATGAGGCTCAGTATATTAAAAACAGTAATTCTCAAAATGCATTATCTGTAAAGAAAATAAATGCAAATAGAAAGTTTGCATTAACAGGTACACCTATAGAGAATTCTGTTATGGAATTATGGTCAATTTTTGATTTTATAATGCCTGGATATCTGTTTGATGAAAATAGCTTTAGCGTTAGATACTATAAAAAATTACATGAATCTAATGAAGTTATAGAAGAATTGAACAAGTTAATAAAGCCTTTTATATTAAGAAGATATAAAAAAGATGTAATAAAAGAATTACCTTTAAAAATTGAAAAGAGACTGTTAGTTTCAATGTCAGAAGAGCAAGAAAAGGTATATACTATATATTCTGATTATGCTAAAAATCTAATAGAAAAGAAAGTTAAAGATGATGAATTAAAAAATAGTAAAATTGAGATTTTATCATATATAACAAAATTAAGACAAATATGTTTAGACCCATCTGTATTAATAAATGATTATATAGGTAATAGTGGAAAAATAGATTCTTTAATTGAATTATTAAATCAAGGTATAGAAGAAGGTCATAAGATTCTTGTATTTTCACAATTTACCTCAGTATTAAAGAATATAGCTAAGAGATTAAATTATGAAAATATATCATATAGCTATTTAGACGGAAGTATACCATCTGAAAAAAGAATACATTTAATAGATGAATTTAATAATGGAAATAACTCCGTGTTTTTAATAAGTTTAAAGGCTGGAGGAACTGGTTTAAATTTAACTTCTGCAGATATAGTTATTCATTTTGATCCTTGGTGGAATCCAGCTGTTGAAGCGCAAGCAACAGATAGAGCACATAGATTTGGCCAAAAGAATATAGTAGAAGTCATTAAATTAATTTCTAAAAATACTATAGAAGAAAAAATAGTAGAACTTCAAGATGAAAAGAGAAAATTAATTGAAAAGATAATTGATAATAGTATGGAAGCATCAAATATAAACACTTTAAGTGATGAAGATATATTAAATCTATTTTCAATTTAATAAGGGTAGTCCATAATTGATGTAATTAATCATATATGGACTACTTTTTAAGTGTATATAGATTAAAAAAGTAAATATAATCTTGAATACATTTAAACTGAGTATTAAAATTATTTTATTAAAAAAATACAATATTATACTTAATAAGATGTGAGGGGAAAATGAAGATAAGAACACCAGATTATTTTAACGAATTTAAATGCATTGCTGATAGATGTGAGGATACTTGTTGTGCTGGATGGGGAATAGTAATTGATGATGAAAGCTATAAAAAATATTTATCTACTAAAGGTAAATTGGGAGAAGAACTAAGAAGTAAAATAATTAATGATGATGGGGATAATATATTTGTTTTAAAAGGAGATAGATGTTCCTTTTTAAATGAAAGTAATTTATGTGATATATATAGTAATTTAGGATCAGATGGATTATGCTACACTTGTAGACAATATCCACGTTATTTAGAGGAATTTGGGAACTTACGTGAAGTTGGTATATCTTTATCTTGTCCTGAGGCAGCAAGGATAATCTTAAGTAAAAATGATAAAATGAAATTTAATCTTTCGGAAAACAATGAAGAGGTTAATAGTTATAATGATATAAACCCTAATATTTATATCAATCTTATGCAGAGTAGAAAAATTGTTTTAGATATATTGCAAGATAGAAAAATGGAGTTAAGAGATAGATGTACTCTAGTGCTTACTTTTGCAAATGAAATTCAAGAAAAAATAGATTCAAATGATATAAACTCAATTAAAGATATTAATAAAAAGTATTTAAATAAGGATTTTTTATATAAGTTTATTATCTCTTTTCAGGAATTTAACAATAAATTAGATCAGAAATACTTAAATATCTATGAAATTATTAATATATTTATAGATTTAAAGCATTTAAAGCCGAATGATATATTAGGATTAGAAAATTCATTAAGATATTTTTGGCAAAATGAAGAGGATATAAAAGTTTACCAAGATCTTAATGATAGCTTTAATGAATATTATAAAGATAATGAATATCAATTTGAACAGATTCTTATATATTATGTATTCAGGTATTTTATGAAATCAGTATTTGATTATGATGTGTTAGCAAAAATAAAATTTGCCCTAATAAGTTTTATAGTAATTAGAGAATTGTCTATAATACGTTATTTAGAAAACAAAAAGTTTTTAGATGAAGATATGGTAGATATAGCACATATATATTCTAGGGATATAGAGCATTTAGAGGAAAATATAGAGGTTTTAGAAGAATTATTTGAAACTAGAATTGAATTTAGTGTTGAAAATTTAATAATAACTTTATGTAACTAGGTAAAATAAGAGAGTGTTATTAAATAAAATTTATTAGTCAATACTCTCTTATTTTGCATTATAACTTATTGCTTTTTATTGTTGTTAGTTTATAGTATAATAGTCATAAAACCTTATATTTACAAGGTTTGTACTTAAATTTATGTTTGTGAGGTATAAGAATATGTTAACTCCAATGATGAGACAATATTTTGAGATAAAAGAAAATTATAAAGATTGTATTTTATTTTTTAGATTAGGTGATTTTTATGAAATGTTCTTTGAGGATGCAAAAATTGCTTCTAGAGAATTAGAACTAGTATTAACTGGTAGAGATTGTGGACTTGAGGAAAGGGCACCTATGTGTGGAATTCCTTTTCATGCAGCCTCTTCGTATATATCAAGATTAGTTAATAAAGGATATAAGGTTGCTATAGGGGAACAAGTAGAAGATCCTGCTGCAGCTAAAGGAATAGTAAAAAGAGATGTTATAAAAGTTATCACACCAGGTACTTTTATTGAAGCATCTGAAGATAGTGAATATAAAAATACATATTTAATGTGCATAATTGAAGAAAATGGTAGTTTTGGAGTTTCTATATCAGATATATCTACAGGAGAATTTAAAGTTACTTCATTTTCTGCTATTAAAGCGACTTTATTAGATGAAATAACTAAAATTAACCCTAAAGAAATATTAGTTGATGAAAATATAAGTGAAGGGCTTTTATCAGAAATAACATCTGTTTCACAAGCTTTAATTACAAAGAGAGATTTAACTAAATCCATATGTACTGAAGATGAACTTATTAATCAATTTTCTGAAGTATGTGTAGCAAATTTAAATAAATTATCTAAGTATGTATCAAAGGCTTTACTTAAATATATTTATGATACTCAAAAAATCACATTAACTAATATAAATCTTTTAGAATATTACGATATAGTAAATTATATGACTATAGATGGAAACTCTAGAAGAAACTTAGAACTTACTGAAAGTCTTAAAGAAAAATCAAAAAAAGGTAGTTTAATATGGGTTCTAGATAAAACTTCAACATCTATGGGGGGAAGAGCTATTAGAAAGTGGATAGAAGAACCTCTAATTATAAAAAAAGAAATTGAAAAGAGATTAAATGGTGTTGAGGAACTATTTAGTAATAGCTATTTTAATGAAGATTTAAGAATACTACTAAAAGAAATTTATGATATTGAAAGAATAGTTGGTAAGATTTCTAATAAGAATGTAAATGCTAAGGATTTAATATCATTAAGAAATTCTATTGAAAAGTTGCCAGGAATAAAAGAACATTTATCTAAAGCAAACTCTAATATATTAAAGGAGTGGTTTAATGATTTAGATGAGTTAATTGATATTAAAGATCTTTTAAGAAAATCTATTTTGGATGATCCATCTATATCTTTAAAAGAAGGGAATATAATTACAGATGGATATAACGAAGAAGTTGATAGTTTAAGAACGGCCAAACTTCACGGTAAAGAGTGGATTGCTGCTTTAGAAAATAGAGAAAGAGAATTTACAGGAATTAAGTCCTTAAAGGTAGGTTATAATAAAGTATTTGGTTATTATATAGAAATATCTAAAGCTAATTACTCTTCTATACCAGAGGGAAGATATGTTAGAAAACAAACATTAGCTAATGCAGAAAGATATATCACTCAAGAATTAAAAGAAATGGAAGACAAGATATTAGGTGCAGAAGAAAAGCTAATATCTTTAGAATATAATTTATTTATTGAAATTAGAGAAGCTATTGAGAAAGAAATACCAAGACTTAAGCAAAGTGCTAGAATAATAGGTAATTTAGATGCTCTATCTACTTTAGCATTAATTGCTTTAGAAAATGATTATATAAAACCATCCATAAATGAAGAAGGAGTAATAGAAATAAAAGAAGGTAGACACCCTGTAGTAGAAAAAGTTATTGGAAATGGTGAATTTGTTTCAAATGACACAACACTCAATACAAATGATAATAGATTGTTACTTATTACAGGTCCTAATATGGCTGGTAAATCTACTTATATGAGGCAAGTAGCATTAATAACATTAATGGCGCAAATAGGATCATTTGTTCCTGCAAAATCTGCTAATATTTCAGTGTGTGATAAGATATTTACTAGAATTGGTGCCTCTGATGACTTAGCTGGCGGTAAGTCTACCTTTATGGTTGAAATGTGGGAAGTATCTAATATATTAAGAAATGCTACCTCAAGAAGTTTGGTTCTATTAGATGAAGTTGGAAGAGGAACATCAACTTATGATGGATTAAGTATTGCATGGTCTGTTATAGAGTATATTTCTAAAAATAATAACCTTAAATGTAAGACTTTATTTGCTACTCACTATCATGAGCTTACTAAGCTTGAAGGTAATATAGATGGAGTAAAGAATTATTCAGTTGCTGTTACAGAAGTAGATGATAATATTGTTTTCTTAAGAAAAATAGTAGAAGGTGGAGCAGATCAATCCTACGGAATTGAGGTTGCAAAACTTGCTGGATTACCAAATGAAGTTATTGAAAGAGCAAAGGAAATCTTATCTTCATTAGAAGGAAATAAAGATGATAGTAAACATATTGAATTAATTAAAGAATATGAAACAATTAAGGAAGTTGCTATAGCTAAGGAAGAAAAGCATAAAACTAATAAAAAAACAAAGAACGAAGAGAATTATCAGTTAGATTTTTCAACAATAGAGAAAGATAATTTAATTAATTCTATAGCTGATTTAGATGTTATATCATTAACACCTATGGATGCAATGAATGCATTATATAAGTTAACATTAGAAGCTAAGAAATTAAAGTAAATTAAGGGGGGAGAGTATGAAGAGAATCAATATATTAGATGAACATACCTCTAACAAAATAGCTGCAGGAGAAGTGGTTGAGCGCCCTTCTTCTGTTGTAAAAGAATTAATGGAAAATTCTATAGATGCCGATGCAAAGAATATAACTATTGAAATAGAAGAGGGTGGAATTTCGTTAATTAGGATAATAGATGATGGTCATGGGATTCATAGAGATGATATTAAAAAAGCATTCTTGCCACATGCAACATCCAAAATAAAAGATGTAGATGATATATATTCAATTATGACTCTTGGATTTAGAGGAGAAGCTTTAGCATCAATAGCATCGATATCAAAAGTAAGCTTAAAAAGTAAAATTGAAGATGATGATTTTGGTTCAGAAATTATTATAGAAGGCGGAGAGATATTATCTTTAAATAATATAGGCACTAACAAAGGGACTATAATAGAGGTGAAAGACTTATTTTATAATGTTCCTGCAAGGAAGAAGTTTTTAAAATCTACTTCGAGGGAAGGTGCTTTAATTAGTGATATTGTTAATAGAATAGCATTATCTCATCCAGATAAGTCTATTAAGTTTTATAATAACGGTAAGAAGGTATTACATACTTATGGTACAGGTAATCTAATAGATGTAATAAGGACTATATACGGTAAAAACATTAGTGAAAACTTAATTTACTTTGAGAGCAAAGAAGATTCTATTTCTTTATATGGCTATATAGGAAAAGAAGAGATCTCAAGAGGTTCTAGAAATAATCAAAGTATATTTGTAAATGGTAGATATATTAAAAACAAAACTATTGTAGCTGCTGTAGAAAATGCTTTTAAATCTTTTGCGACTGTTAATAAGTTCCCATTCTTTGTTTTATTCTTAGATCTTTATCCTGAATTCGTAGATGTAAATATACATCCAACTAAGGCTGAAATTAAGTTTAAGGAAGATAGAGGAATATTTAAAAAAGTTTTTGATTCTGTGCATAAAGCTTTTAAAAACGAAGTTTTTGAAGATTTTTATATACCAGAAGAAGAAAAAATAGAAGAAAATAAAGAAAATACAGTTGAAGAAATAGAGTTTAATATTAACGAGCTTATTAATGAACCCAAAGAATCTAAAAATGAAAAAATAATTAGTAAAGATTTAGAGAATATATCCTATGAAGAAGTAAAAAAGGAAGAGGAAATATATAATAGTCTAAGAAATTTAAATAATATTCTTAAGCCCACAATATCTAATAATATCGATATGCCTGTAGTTTATGAAAAAAAGAATGAATTAAATTATATAAGTACTGATTCTACAAAAGAGAAAGTAGCTAAATTTCCAAATCTAAGAGTTATAGGACAATTCAATAAAATGTATATATTAGCAGAGTATGATGATATTTTATATATTATCGATCAACATGCTGCTCATGAAAAGATATTGTTTGAAAAGTACTTAAAGAACATCGAAGAAGGAGATATTGTAGTTCAACAATTATTAGTTCCAATTTTAATAGATTTGACTACAGATGATTTTTGTTTTTATGAAGAAAATCTAGATGTTTTTTCTAGAGCAGGTTTTATAATAGAAAGCTTTGGTGGTAATACTATCGCTATAAAAGAGGTTCCATACTTTCTAGGTAAGCTTGATGCGAAAAATTTATTTATGAATATTTTAGATAATATTAAAAGTTTGGGTAGCGGTAAAACTACTGAAGTAAAATATAATAGAATTGCTACATTAGCATGTAAAGCTGCAGTTAAAGCTAATAATTATTTAAATGAATCAGAGATGGAAAAGCTAGTTTATGACTTAAGATATATTGATGATCCGTTCCATTGTCCTCATGGTAGACCTGTAATTATTAAATTTACTAATTACGATTTAGATAAGAAATTTAGAAGAATAGTATAGGGAGAAATAATGAAGAAGAAACTATTAATTATTGCTGGACCAACCGCTGTTGGAAAAACTAATTTATCAATAAAACTTGCAAAAGAATTAAATGGTGAAATAGTATCAACTGATTCAATGCAAATATATAAATACATGGATATTGGTTCTGCTAAAATTACAAATGAAGAAATGGAAGGTATACCTCATCATATGATAGATGTAGTAGAGCCGGAAACTCCTTTTTCTGTTGCTGAATATAAAAGTATGGCTATAAAATATATTGAAGATATTTTATCAAGAAATAAATTACCAATACTAGTAGGTGGCACCGGTCTTTATATAAATGCTCTTACTTGTAATATGAATTTTACAGAAGCAGATAGTGATGAAGAGTATAGAAAGGAATTAGAATTACTTGCTGAAGAACATGGTAATGAATATATTCATAATATGCTTAAGGACATAGATCCTATAAGTTATAAAGAAATTCATCATAATAATAGAAAGAGGGTTATAAGAGCTTTAGAAGTTTATAAACTTACAAATAAACCTTTTAGTTCATTTAATTCAGGAGATGAATTTTATAACGGACCTTATGATGTTAACTATTATGTATTAAACATGAATAGAGAAAAGCTTTATGAAAGAATTAATCTGAGGGTAGATATTATGCTAGAAAATGGACTAATTGACGAATGCATAAAATTAAAGAATATGGGGTATAATTCTCTTATGCAGTCAATGCAAGGTATAGGTTATAAAGAAGTATTCTATTACTTAGAGAATAAAATAACTTACGATGAAGCTGTAGAGATGATAAAGAAGGGATCTAGGAATTATGCTAAAAGACAGTTGACATGGTTTAGACGAGATCCTAGAGCTGTTTTTGTAAATAAAGATGAATTAAGTGAGAAAAAGATATTTATGAGAATAGTAAATGATTTAAATTCATAAATTATATAACATAGTATTATGGAGGTGGCTTGGATGAATAAACAACCTAATAACTTACAAGATATCTTTTTAAATGGAGCTAGAAAGAATAGAATACAGGTTATTATTTATTTAACAAATGGATTTCAACTAAAAGGATACGTTAAAGGTTTTGATAGTTTCACTGTTGTTTTAGATAGTGATGGTAAACAAATGCTAGTATATAAACATGCAATCACAACTATAACTCCTTCTAAATCAATATTATTTAACAATGATGAAGAGTAGGCAAATTTGTCTACTTTTTATTTTATATATAAGGTAAGTGTTTGAAAAAACTATGAAATATGATAATATTATCTTTATGACGATAAAAATTTTATAGAAGGAAGGGGAGTAACATATTAGATAACTAATATGTAGGTATACTATGCTTAAACAAACAGAAGATTTGATGATGAAAACTCTAAACTTTAAAGAAAACACTTTTGAGTTATATAAGAAGGCCTTAAAGGATGTAGAAGAGGTTTTTAGTTCTTATGATGATATAAGAGAATATAATCAATTAAAAGTATTAAAGGCTTTCCAAGATGAGAGAATAAGTGAATCACATTTTACTAATTCATCAGGATATGGTTACGATGATATAGGAAGAGATTCATTAGATAAGGTATATGCAAGAGTATTCAATACTGAAAGTGCTTTGGTTAGACCTCACTTTGTCAATGGTACACATGCAATAGGATGTGCTCTTATGGGGAACTTAAGAACTGGAGACACTATGGTATGTATTTCAGGAGCTCCATATGATACTCTTCATAATATTATAGGTATAAGTGGTAAAGAAAATATAGGATCTCTTAAGGAATATGGAGTTAACTATAAACAAGTTGATTTAAAAGATGGAAAATTTGATTTTGAAAAAATAAGAGAAGTATTATCAAATGATGATACAATAAAATTAGTACATATACAAAGAAGTACAGGATATGGATGGAGAAATTCTTTTTTAGTAAGTGAACT
Organism: Clostridium nigeriense; assembly: GCF_050585245.1. Lineage (GTDB taxonomy): Bacteria > Bacillota > Clostridia > Clostridiales > Clostridiaceae > Clostridium > Clostridium nigeriense_A. The sequence continues at coordinate 33,635 of NZ_JBNOOF010000001.1, read as the reverse complement.
CGGAGAAGTAATTGAATTTGTAAAAGATATAAGGAAAGATGTAATAGTATTTGTAGATAACTGCTATGGTGAGTTTATCGATACTATTGAACCAACAGATGTTGGAGCAGATTTAATTTCAGGATCCCTTATTAAAAATATAGGTGGTGGAATAGCTCCAACAGGAGGGTATATAGCAGGTAAGGCTAAATATGTTGAACAGGCAGCTTATAGATTAACGACTCCAGGAATAGGAGGAGAGTGTGGTTCAACTTTTGGAGTTATGAGACAACTATATCAAGGTTTATTTTTAGCACCTCATATAGCAATGGAAGCTGTAAAAGGAGCTGTATTTTGTTCTAGAATAATGGAACTTGCAGGTTTTGAAGTTCTTCCTAAATACAACGAAAAAAGAAGTGATATAATTCAAGCTATTAAATTTGGTGAAAAAGATAAATTAATTCAGTTTTGTAAGGGAATACAAAAAGGTTCTCCTATAGATTCTTTTGTTGAATGTGAACCATGGGCTATGCCAGGATATACTGATGAAGTTATAATGGCAGCTGGAGCATTTATTCAAGGCTCTTCTATTGAATTATCAGCAGATGCACCTATTAGAGAGCCTTATATAGCTTATCTTCAAGGTGGATTAACTTTCGATCATGCAAAGATAGGTATAATGATTTCTCTAAATAATATTTTAAATAATTAATAAAAAAGTGTGATATATAATATTCTTGTTTTTTAATGTATTAATCATTTTAATAAGAATTACTATATCACACTTTTATAATAAAAAAATAGTTTATATATCTAAGAATAAAAAATAATTTCATTTGTAGAAAGTTTAATCTTACTCCCTTTCGAATAATTTTTAATTATTAAAATTAAATAAATAATATCTTTTGTAGCTATAATAGCTGATGAAGAAGCTAATAAATATAAATACATATTAAATTCCAATATATAACTTACTATAGTAGGTATAACAACTAGTAGTATAAAAGGAATTACTATAGATATAATAACTCTTGCTATAGATATATTTATCTTTGATGATATATCTATAGCAAGAGTATAAGGATTTAGCTGGAGAGTAATAGTATCTTTATTGAAGACCTTAGGTAAAAATAAAGCTTTAAAAAATGAATAGGGAAAGTCTATAAATATATATGAAATAATAAGTAAACCTAGAAATTTAACACCTACCTTTATATAATTGTCACCAAGGAAGAATAAACTATATCCTAGACCAAATGCGTAAACCATAGCTACAATAACTTTTGAAATTAAGATTATAGTAGAAAATTTACCTTTATCTATAAGATTATTTTCATCTAACATTGATTCATTTAGGATTTGATCTTTTTTAAAAATGGAAACTTTCAAAACAAACCTCCTTCAAACATAAAAAATAAAGTCATACACAATATTGTATGACTTATAATTATTAATATGCTCTAAATAGACCAACTAATTTTCCTAATATACTGCAATCCTCAACAATAATAGGAGATAAACTATCATTTTCTGGTTGAAGCCTTATATGATCTTTTTCTTTATAAAATGTTTTAATAGTAGCTTCATTTTCTATTAATGCTACAATTATTTCACCATTTTGGGCCGTTTGTGCTTTTTCTATTATAGCATAATCACCATCGTTTATTCCTGCTTTAATCATACTATTTCCTGTAACTTTAAGTATAAAAAGTTCATCATTATGTTTTACATAATCTATAGGAATAGGAAATGTATCTTCAATATTTTCAGTAGCTAAGATCGGTGCCCCTGCTGTTACTTTTCCAATTATAGGAATATTTAACATTTCTTTTTTGTTATTAGACATTTCTATGATTTCAAGAGCTCTTGGTTTAGTTGGATCTCTCCTAATAAGACCTTTTTTCTCTAATCTTTTTAAATGTCCGTGAACTGTCGAAGTTGATCTTAAATTTACAGCTTCGCAAATTTCTCTTACTGAGGGTGGATAGCCCTTATTCTCTGTATATATTTTTAAAAACTCATAGATCTCCAATTGTTTATCACTTGCTTCCATTACAAAACACCTCACTTTATTGGGAATATTATAACATATAATGATTATAATATCAAACTTATGTTCTTTAATGATATTTTTTACAATAAATATAATTTGATTATTTTAAATAACTTTGATATAATATGTTTTACGTTAAAATGTAAAAAGAATCGTAGGTGGTGTTTTAGTGAATATTAATAAATATACTGATGATGATATATGCGATATATATCCAAATAGAATATGTGACAACTGTGGCGATTGTCTAAAAGAAGAAGGTATAGATGTTAGAGCGATTAAAATAGAAGATATAGCTAAGAATGTTGAAGAAAATGAATTTTTGGAAGCAGAGTATAAGAAAATGCTTGAAGCATTAAAAGAAGAAGAAAATTCTAGATTAGAAGAAGTGAATGAATATGAAGATGAGGGTTCTTTAGAATATGTAGATGCCTTTGATCATATAGAATATATTGATGACTTAGATTATTTAGAAGAAGATTTTGATGATGCTACAGAAGAAGTATTTCCTGGTTTTAGAAGATTAAAGAAAAAGTAATATATAGTAAAAATGAATATCTTATAATTTAAAGAGTATAGTAGGTATTAAGTTTTATCTTAATACCTACATTTATTATATAAGAAACTCGTCCTATTAAAGTTTAAGAAGATTAGATTTCTATAGCTTAGAAAGTGGGTTAGACTTAACTGCATCTCTTAATATTTCTTCATCCACATGGGTATAAATTTGAGTAGTAGATATATTTTCGTGACCTAATATACTTTGTAAACTTCTAATATCTACATTACCATGCTTGTACATTAATGTAGCTGCTGTATGTCTTAATTTGTGTGGAGTATATTTTTCATCTCTTAAACCAGAATTAGAAATATGTTTCTTAACTAATAATTCTACAGTCCTTTTATTTATAGGTTTGAAGCGGGAGGAGAGTAGTAGATACTCTTTATCCTCAGGAAGACATTTAGAATCATTTCTGACCTTCAGATAATTATTTATAGCTTTTATGCAGGCTTCATTTAAATAAACAGTTCTTTCTTTATTACCTTTACCTATAATAGTTAAGGTATCTCCCTTTATTTTATCCATTCTTATACTACAAAGCTCAGATAAACGCATTCCACAATTTAAGAACAAAGTTAATATACAATAATCTCTACAATAATTTTTACTTTTTTCATCAAGAGAATTTAATAAGTTTAAACTTTCATCTAACGTCAAATAAATCGGATGTCTTTTATTAATTTTAGGAGATTCTAGATCTAAAGTTGGATTATCTTCAATAATCTTAGCTTTGCCTTGAAGAAATTTAAAATAAGATTTTAAAGCAGCAACTTTTCGAGCTCTTGCATAATTACCATTACCTCTTTGTTTTTCAGCAAAATTTAAGAATGCATAAATATCTGTTAGTTTTATATTTCTTAAAAAATAATTATCTATATCTTTTATGTTAATTTCATGAAATTCTAAAGATTCATCAAATACTAAACCTTTATAGATTTTTAAAAATTTAAAAAACATAGATAAATCAATTTCATATCCTTTAATAGTATTTACAGACTTCCCCTTTATAGTTTCTAAATAATTTAAAAACTCCATTAAAGATTGTGGTAAATTTTTAATTTCAACTTTTTCAATTCCATACTTATTTCTGAGTGTATCTACAGTTGAAATTTTATTTTCATCAGATTTTAAATTTATATTTAAAGATGAATTTTTCTTTTTTAGTTTTTGACCTTTTTTAATCGTTCTATTAATTCCAAGTTCTTTTAACCATATTTGAATATTACGAACTCCTGTATTATAAATTTCAGATAGCTGGACCGTAGAAAGTTTGTGTATTTCAGCTAATTTGTACAAATCCTCAATTATATACTCATAACCTCGTTCAGAACCTAGACTATAGTAATTAGAGTAAACTAAGTGAAGTTTTTTCTTATCTTTATTTGATAATTCTATGTTCAAAAGTCGCTTTATGTCATCACTATAATTAAAATCTTTATATTTATATGTTATTTTTCGTATTGTAGACATTTTTTCACCTCAATTTTATCTTATTAAGCCTTGATTTTATTATATCACAGCCGTTTTCCGCTTGCAATATTACGAAATACACTAAATGTATATTTAGCGAAATTAATATTAAGAAATTCTATATATTTTTATCAAACTATATGCTAACCATATTAAATATTATGTAAAGTAAATATGAAATAAATATGATTTTATATCATATTTATTTCATATTTACTTTTATCAAATTTCTTTATCAAGAATTTTGTTCTATTTATTTCTTTACACTCTAATAAAAACCTCCATATATTTTTACTATATCCATTAATAATTATGACTTTATCAGATTTTTTTATATAAAAGTTTTCATTGAAATTATTTAAATTCCAAAGTTTAATTTTAGGCATTTCATAGCCAGCTTTAATCCATTTTTCATTGATCTCATCTATATTATCTAATTTTAAGTTGTTTTCATTATTATATATAAACAATATAGATTTTGGTGAAGAACTTTTTTTTGAATTTTTCTTAATTAATGTAAATAAAATCAAATCCATACCAATGTTGAGATTTATATTATAATTAATATAATTTAAAAATAAATCACCTAAATCAAAAGATAAATTCTCTTCATTTATTTTTTTGAATTTAGGAGTTTTGTTATAGTATAAATAATAGTCTTTAAATGCGTTCAAATTTATTTTTTTATATAAAAGCATTGCTTTTATTAATATTTTAATTTCTTTATAATTTTTCTTCGTTCCCAATCCCTCTATACCATTAATTATAAAAGTATCCTCTAAATTCTCTAAATTCTCAATCATTTTAAAAATTTCATTATTACATAAATTCAAAAACAATATATTATTCTCTATATTTTTAGTATTAACAATATTTTCATTGTTTGTAAAATTGTCAATTATATTTATATTATATTTATTTTTAATATTCTCATTATAAAATATATTGTCAATATTCTCTAAAATAATATTTTTCTTAATAAATGAATTATTCTTCATTTTCAAATAATTTTCCTTATCATTTTTCAAAAAAGCCTTTTTATATTTCATTAAAACAGAGGGAGATATATTATCATAATTAATATCGCTATAATTAGAAGTTCTAATATTATTTTCAACTAAATTTAATTTTTTTCTCAAATCAGTAAGTAGTATCCTATATTCTTTACTAGAGTATCCAAGTAATAATTTAGTTTTAGTAGCTAAAGCTTTAGTTTTTTTAGAGGATGTATTTTCAGATTTTAGCCACTTTGATAAAGTAGATGGGTATTTAGTATTTATATCTTTTTGTAGTTGTTTTTTAAAAATATTAATCACATTATTTTCTAAAGGTGTTTCAAACAACGAATAATAGTCATCCCATCTACCATATAAACTAATTAAGTTTAGATTATTTATTAAAATATCTGGTTCATTCTCTCCTAGAAATCTTAACAAAACTCTAAATATACGTCTCTCTCCTAGCCCACCCCTAATATCTCTTATAAAAAATAGAAGTTTAAGCCCAAGCACTTTATCAGAGTAGAAAATAAGTTTAAAAGATAGTATTATTTCTTCTTCTGAAGCTACTCTTAAGTAATCAATGCCATTAAAAAACTCAACAATATAATTAATACATGTTATATCAACCTCAAAATCTATATTAGATATTTTATATAATTCTTCTCTTAACTTTTTAAAAGCCTTAGACATACTTACCTCCATATAATAGTCAAGACACATTTAAATAAAAAGCTGTTAGTGTCTTATCAAGATACATATTTTATATATTAGCTGTTAGTATCTTTGCATTATTATTATATTGTAAAGTCTAAGGCTTTAGAACTTAATTTATATATTATTCTATAATTTTAGTGATTAAATCATTTAAAATTAATTCAGATTTAGAGGAACCTTTTTTAAAGCATCTAATTTGCTTATACTCTACTTTATTTAAATTCAAATCAACTATATCTATTTTTTCTCCTTCATACACAATTGGATCCTTTTTTCCTTTTAAAAATATAGAAACTTTCATATATAACTTCCCTTCCTAAATAAAAAAATAGTGTTAAAGTATACTAAAACTATAACACTATTTCGTTAAATATCCTATATAAAATTATTTAAAAATATTAAACGGCTTTCCAACAGGTAAGAATATTTTACCAAAATGCTTATTTAAAACAGCTGCTGCAGATCCGTAGAATGATAGAATTGCAATACCTAATTCAGAATAAGCCGCTATGTTATGAGAAAGATGAGGAATTATATTGAATGCATTTAAAGCTAGTCCTATGAATAAGAAATCAATTAAAACAAAAATCATAAATAAAACCTTATGAGTTTCCATTGCTCCTATAGTCATAAATAAAGTAAAAATTAAATATGCTAGAAATGCAAAGCCTAATTGTTTAGAATCAGCTGCAGCTGCAAGCTTTTCTCCAAAAACACCATTTTGTATAAGCCATGTCATCCCCATTGAATACCAGAAGAATGCATATGCTCCAAATGCAGTTGCACCAAATGTATTGTTATGCTTGAAATCATTTATACAAGCCAGTAATTGAGCAGTTGCACCTAAAAATAAGGCCCATGGTAAAACTAATGAAACACCGCTAGTTAAACCTAATTTTTGAGATGAAGCAACTAATGTTATAACTGCTAATCCAAATAAACCTAAAGCTGAAGGATCAGCTACTAAGATTTTAACTTCTTTTGTATCTTTCATAATTTCCTCCTAAGTTTTTAAAATGCCTTAAAAAGGTTATCAAATAATTATCTTTTTGTCAATAATATATAAATATTTTTTAGTATTTAAGCTTTGATATATTTAAATCTTCAGATATATTTTTCAAACTATACATAATTATTACATTATCAAAATTATGACTTTTAAAAAAATCATTAAACTCATCACCAAAACTTCTTAAATCAACTATATAAGTTTCTTTATAATTATTAGCTATAAACTGTATAAATGAATTTGCATAAGAGTCTTTTATTACTAATATTTTAGAATTATTATTCTTATTGTTATTTTTAACTAAAGTAATAGCGTTATTACCTCTTAAAAAAGCCGAATACTTATCACTACTACTCCACTTACTATCATTATTTATATTAGCAACCTGTAATTTATCTATAAAAACCTCTATATTATCAATATCATAATAAGTGATTATGTCTGCTTTCGCATCTACCTTTTTACTTTTAGAAAAATAAGTTCCATAAAAATTAGGAACACTATTTTCTTTCAAATCATTTATATCAATGGGTATTATATTATTTTGTTTACAGAATTCTAAATAAGCTAAATAAGCTCCATATGAAGTCCAGTGATGATCAGTTTTATAATAAATATAACTATCTCTATTTTGTTTTAAACTTTCTAGTATATCTATACTTTTTACATTTTTAAAATTATCAAACTCAGAATATATACTATTTATGTATCTTTCTTCATCGACTAAATTTATTCCATAAGGTAAAAAATCTTTATATATAGTAAAAGACTCTGGTATTATCATCAAATTAAAATTCAAACTATCATATTTAGATATAAAACTATTTATTATAGATATATTTTTAGCTAAATTATCTTCATCAATATTTTGAAATTTATCAAAAAGAAAATCATTTTTCCCATAAACCACATTATTATTTTCTTTTTTGCCTAATATATTTTCAGAAATTGATTTTATATTAATCCATTTATCTCTAAATATAAACTGATCATTTACATATCTATCATAGTTATTAAAAAATCTTCCTTCTATAAAAGCACTATAATAGAACTTTGGCTTTTGAGCTAGAGATCTATTTTCATAATCCGAAAATGTAATATCCTTATTAAATATATCCAAAACAGTAAAAACTATAATAATACTTGTAAAGAAAATAGTTATAGGATATTTTTTTATTTTTTTTAAAATTAGTGTCATAAATAAATCTTCCTTTATTAAGTTTTTTAAAATCTAAAATATAAAAAAGGATTATAGGTACTATCTACTAAGTAAGCTATTGATAAAATAAATAAAATAAACATAATAATTACTTTTATATTTTCATTAAGTTTCTTATATATTTCTAATATTAAAGGTGTAGAGCATAAGATACAAATCAACAAAATTATAAAGTAATTTTTTATATAATAAATCCACTCAATGGAATAGCTAAAAGTAAGCATTTTTTTCAAGTAAAGAAACAATAATTCTATATTATCTATTGCGAATATACACCAACCAATAAGCAAAAAGAAAATTGTATATATATGAGAAAAAACTATATGCTTATCTAAAAAATTCTTTATAAATCTACTTTCTATATAAACTAATATAAAGAAATATAATCCCCATATAATAAATGTATATTCAGCTCCATGCCAAAATCCAGTAAAGAACCATAGTATTAATAAATTAAAAAAATATCTTGTTCTCCCTACTCTATTTCCTCCAAGAGGTATATAAATATATTCTTTGAGCCATGAGCTTAATGTAATATGCCATCTTCTCCAAAATTCCCTTATGCTTTTTGATATATACGGAAAATTAAAATTCCTTGGAAAAGTAAATCCTAGCATCTTTCCAAGCCCTATAGCCATAGAAGAATATCCACTAAAATCAAAATATATTTGAAATGAGAATGCTAATACCCCAAGCCAAGCTAAAGGTGTTGTTATATCTTTAATACTTTTACTATATATATCAGTCCAGAGCATACCTATATTATTAGCTAAAAGCACCTTTTTAGCTAATCCTACTATAAATATCTTTATACCTTCTTCTATATTAGTAAGTTTTATTTCTCTATTTTTTATTTCTTTATCTATATCACTATATTTTACTATTGGTCCAGCTATAAGTTGAGGAAATGATGATACAAATGCTCCAAAATTAATTATATTTCTTTCTGCCTTAACCTCTCCTCTATATACATCTATTGAATATGACAATGTTTGAAAAGAATAGAAGCTTATACCAAGAGGTAATGTTATATTCAATTCATTTATAGACAATCCTAAAATCATATTTACATTATTAATAAAAAAGTTGAAATATTTAAAGAAAAATAACGAACCCATATTAAATAAAATAGATATTAATAATAAATGCTTACATTTTTTTCTGTTATCAAAGTTATTTTCTATATTTATTCCAACAAAATAATCTACTAAAATAGATGCAATCATAACGATAAAATATTTAGGCTCTCCAAAAGAATAAAACAAAAGACTTCCTATAAGTAAAATTAAATTTCTGTATTTTATTGGTGATAAAATATATGTTATAAAAAATAAAGGTAAAAATCTGAAAATAAATAAAAGACTACTAAAAACCATAAAGTTCTCCTAAATATATATTTATTAAAAAAACTAGATAAGAATATTCTTATCTAGTTTCTACCTATTTCCTATTCAAAACATTCATTGACTGCTTTTTCTGCTGATTTAACATCCTCATTTATTAAAAGTATAACATAATTTCCTTTTTCAGTTAATATCGCATTTTCAGTTTTTTCTTTTTGATCTGGTAAATAAGCGTTATTTTTTTCAGTATCTAACATTTCTTGTAAAGCACTTTTAACAGATTCAACCTTACCATCTTTTGCTTTTACTATTGCAGTAACATCAGCTGAGTTAATGATCATAGCTTTAGTTATAGCATATTCTTCTACATCTTCTAAATTTATAGTAGTTAAATCTGAAACAGTTGAATCATCTAACTCCATAGGCATTTGCATTGGTGCCTTTTCTTCAACTTTTGCAACCACATCTGCTACTGTTATTCCTTCTTTTAATTCTGAACTCTTAGTTCCACAGGCAACTAAAGAAGCACATACTAATATACTACTTAATAGTTTTGTTATTTTTTTCATTATTTATCTCCTTTTGTTGTATTTCTCATAAATTATACTATATGAACTATAGTATTTAAAGAAAAATTTAATTTTTCCTATATTCCTTTATTTTTTTATCTAAGTCTTCTAGATACTCTAATCTTTCGTATTTAAATAAAAGTTCTTCTTCTAACCCTTCCTTTTCTTTTATTAGTTCATTTAAAATACCATAATTACTTGCATTTTCTAGCATTTTTTCTTCTAAAGATTCTATATTTTTTTCAAGACTTTCTATAACATCATATATTTCTTCAAATTCTTTTTGTTCCTTAAAAGTAAACTTAGGTCTTTCATCTTTATTTTTATAGCTTTTATTCACTATTTTCTTATTATTTTCTTTATCTTTTATTTCTGGATTTTTTATCTTTTCATATTCTTTATTTATTAAATAATCACTATAGTTTCCTGTATACTCTTTTATTAATCCATTTCCTTCATAAGAGAATATTTTATTACATAATCTATCTAAAAAATATCTATCATGAGACACTATAATAACTACTCCCATAAACTCATCTAAAAAATCTTCTAAAATTTTTAGCGTTTCTATATCTAAATCATTTGTAGGTTCATCTAAAATAAGTACATTTGGTGATTCCATTAACACTCTAAGCAAATGCAATCTTCTTCTTTCACCACCAGAAAGTTTTTCTATTGGCGTATATTGCAGTGTTCCATCAAATAAAAACCTTTCAGCTAATTGTGAGGCAGTTATAGTATAACCATCTTCTGTTGGAATATTTTCTCCGCCTTCCTTAATATAATCAATTGCTCTTTGATTTAAATCCATATGAGTATTATCTTGCGAGAAAGTACCTATACTTACTGTATCCCCTATTTCTATAATACCCTTATCAGGCTTTATAGATCCAGTTATAATGTTAATTAAAGTAGTTTTACCTGCACCATTTTTACCTATAATACCTATTCTATCACTTTTAGAAAATATATAATTTAAATCTTTTATAAGTACTTTATTTTCATAAGCTTTTGAGATATTATTAATTTCAATTATCTTTTTACCTAATCTTCTACCTATAAACGGCATTTCAACCTCAGAGTTTAGCGCTGTATATTCTGTATTAACTAAGTCTTCAAATCTTTGAAGTCTCGCCTTTTGTTTAGTAGTTCTAGCTTTTGCACCTCTTCTAACCCATTTTAATTCCTTTAAAATAAGTTTTTGCCTCTTCTCCTCTTTAGCAGCCTCTATCTCTAGTCTTTCAACTTTTTTTTCTAAAAAGTCACTATAGTTACCTTCATATTGATATAGTGATCCTCTATCTAATTCTAATATTTTATTAGTAACTCTATCTAAAAAATATCTATCATGAGTTATCATAATTAAAGCACCTTTTCTAGAATTTAAATATTCTTCTAACCATTCAATAGATTCTGAGTCTAAGTGGTTAGTAGGCTCATCTAAAACTAGCAATTCACAAGGTGTAATTAATGATGAAGCTAAGAATACTCTCTTTTTTTGTCCTCCTGAAAGTTCACGCATTTTTTGATTAAATTCCATAATTCCAAGTTTAGTAAGAATTGTTTTAGCGTCACTCTCTAAATCCCACAGATTCATAGTATCTATTTTACTTTGTAATTGTATAAGTTTATCATTTAAAGAAGGATCTTTAGATACCTTATCTAATAAGTCCTCATATTCCATTAAAAGCTTCATTTCAAGAGTATCACCCTTAAATATTTGTTCTAATACTGTAGAATTATCTTCGTACCTTGTATCTTGAGCTAAATACTCTATTCTAACATTTTTACTTTTTGATACCTTTCCATCAAAGAATTCATCTCTTCCAGTTAATATCTTAAGTAAAGTTGACTTACCGGCACCATTTAAACCAATTAGTCCTATTTTATCACCATCATTTATATTTAAGTTTACATTTTTTAATAAAACTTTTTCACTATAAGTCTTATTTATATTTTCCAATGTTATTAAATTCATAAGTTTCTCCTTAATGTTTATCTATTATCTAAATATATTTTAATCAAAAAAATAGGCTTAGACAACTATAAAAGTATCTAAGCCTATTTTTTATATTAAAACTTCTTTTATTCTAGTTTTTTCAAGTAACTTAAAGACCGGAACTCCAGCAATTGTTATTACTACAAATTCACCAAAGGCAACTTGTAACATTATAATAAATAATGATACAGCTGAATCTACGCTTGATGCCCAAATTACCCATCCAACGATAATTCCATTAAATATTGTTGGCCATAATGACGCTACTACTAGAGAAATATTTTTATTTTTTATTATTTTAGATGTTCCATATATAGCTAATACACTTATAAAAGTAGCTAAAGTTCCAAATATAATATCTAATATTCCTAGTCCACCTAAAATATTAGCTAATAAACAACCTAAAGTTAATCCACCTATATATATTGGATCAATAAAAGCTAATAACACTAAGATTTCTGATACTCTAAATTGAAATGCTCCATAGCTAATTGGGGCTAATATTAATGTCATAACTGCATAAATAGCTGCAATTAATGCTGTTCTTACCATTTTTTTAGTTAAATCGTGTCTCATATTTACTCCTCCATTTTTAAATATAAAAGGCGCCTATAGTATAATAGACACCTCAATATACGAATTTAATAAAAGCTAATTTGTATAAAAATAAAAAGAGGTTTATTAAAATAAATAAAACCTCTACTAATAAAATCACACTTAATACAAATTGCAATTAATCACCGTAGTTTTGTTTATAGACAGGAGGCTTACGAACTGTCTTATTTAATTTACTTAACTAGTATAGTGCAATAGATTAATATTGTCAATTACTTTATATTTCTTTTATATATTTTTCAAGCTTAGTATATTCTCCATATTTATCTATCCACCAATCTCTATACCATACCCTATAAATTTTAATATTATTTTGTCTATAATAGTTAAGTTTATATATATCATTTAATAAAAGGTCATAATTTAAGTTCTTACTACTAGGAGATACTATAACTATTATCTTTTTCTCTGAATCATTTTTTAAAAGTTCTAAATAATTCCCGCTAACATTTGCATTTATTGCTAATCCCTTACTAATTAAAAAATTATTTATTTCGTTAATTAGTATGCTTTCATTATGAGAAGTTATATAAGGATTATATAACCCTATACTATCAATTATTTTAAAATCATTTATACTATTATTTTTACTTTTAGATAATATAATTATATTTTCTCCTAATCTATTTAATTTATTTAATATATTTTCATTAAAAATATAATACTCATCTAGTTCAACAACGATTCTTTTGAAATAGAACTTTTTGTCAATTAAATTATCTAATTCATCTATGGACCCATTAGATATTACACAGGGAAAAAATCTATTTACTGATTCTATAGATATATAATTTATCTTTTCCATTAATAATGAATAACCATCTTTTAATTGATTATCCCATACACTATTTATAGCACTATATAATAAACTATCCCTTTTGTATATATCATTAAAAATATCTTCTATTATTTTATCATATTGATTATATATTTTAATAATGTCATTATATCTAAATTCCTCTTCTTCTATTTCTAAATAAAGCTTCAGATTGGGTAAATATGATATTAAATTATTAATTTCCTTTTTCTCTTCTAAATCATCATAGCAATAATTAAGTATGTCCTTTTCTATTGGAGATAAACTATTTACTATCTCAAGATCTGTCTTAGCTTTATCTGCAACTTTAAATATTTTTAAATAAAATTTTAAAGTTTCGTATACATCTTCTCCTCTAACAATATTTCTAAGAGTTTCAATGTAAGTTCCGTCATTTAAAATTTCTTTTAAAAATGATAAATTATCTTTTAAACTGCAAATTGAATTATAGTTATTTATATATTCATCATATATTTCTTTTTGACACTTTGTAAATAGATTCAATTTATCTTCTTTCTCTAATCCTTTTTTCTTTTTAAATATGTTAAACCATTTCTTTTTTTCATTAATACTTAGCAAATCATGATTATATTTCAAATTAATTATATTTGATAAGGAGGCAATATAATTTTCATCCATAGTCTCATTTAAAAAGAATAAATCAATAAAATCACTAGTATATTTTGAGTATGTTAAATTATAATTTATTATTTTATTGCTAGTTATATGGTTAATTTCATCTATAGTTTTACTTAGGAGATTATAATCTATAGGATATATTAAGCATTTAAATATATCATTATCAATGAATCTTTTATATTTTACATAAGAAAAACTAAAACCTGAAGATAATATATTTTTACAGGATTCTTTTACTTTTGAATAAGAATATTTGTTTAGAGGTTTCTTTATTCTATATGATTTATAATACTTGTAATATAAATCATAATTATTTATCTTTCTTTCAGTAATCTTATACTTTTCTATTAGTGAAATATTATTAATATTCTTATTTAAAAATAAGTCATTAATTCGTAATAATATTTCATACTTTTTCTTAATATCTCTATTTATTAACTCTATCTTACTTATAATAGTTTTACCTGTTTGCGGGTATAAATCTAGTAATAACTCTTTTATTCTATAATTTAAATCATCATTATCATGAAAGTCTATAATCCTTTTCCCAAGGGATTTAAATATCTTTTGACTTAAAATTTTGCTTTTTTCAGTATTTGAAATAATTAAAACCTGCTCTTTATTAAATAAATAATGAGATGTAATTTCATTAATAGCTTTTAATATATCTTCTTCATTCAAATTATTTATTAGTAACTTACTACTGTCATTATTATTTAAAATAACGTTTGAAATATAACTAAGACTCAATAGGTTAAAAGTACTTTCCATAAGTTATTTGTTGCAAACAGCAACTTCCTCCTTATATTTTTAAATTTAAATATTAGTACAATATATTCATATAAGATAAAAATTATAATTAAATTTCATTTATATTTAATATTTATGTCAATACTATAAATATTAAATATAAGGAGTTGATTATTTGAAGAAAGTACTTAAAGTTTTTACCATTTTTATTACATCAATCCTATTAACTACATTAGGTATAATTCTTTATTTTAAAGATTCCTTAACAATAGCTTATAATGTTTATATAGAATTAAAAAATTCTAATAAATCAATCGAAACATTAGCACAACTAACTAACTACTATGTAACTAATACTATGGATGTTAGAGGGTTAAAATATAAAGAATCTAAATCTAATGATGTTTTTTTAGATATATATAGATCAGAAATAGAAAATGAACCTTCACAAGTCATTTTATACATACATGGTGGTAGTTGGATATATGGTGATAATGGAATTCCCATAGGACTAGAACCAGTAATAAAAGCTTTTAATAAAAAAGGATATACAATAGTAAGTGTATCCTATGAACTATTAAAAGAAAATACCCGGATAGAGAATCCAATTAAAGACGTAAAAGATGCAATTAGATGGATATATAAAAATAAAGATACATATAACTTTGATGTTGATAATATTGGAATTTTAGGTATATCATCAGGGGCACATCTAGCACTTATGGCTTCATATTCAGAAGAAGATGACTTTATTGGAGATAAGGAATTAATGAAGTACCCATCTAAAGTAAGTTATATTATAGATGTATTTGGACCTACAGACTTATATAGTCTAGACACATCATCTATAGAGATAGAATATAAATATAAAATTGAAAGCTTGTTAAAATCAACTAAAAGCTTAGATAATTATAGTCCAATTAAATATATAAATAAATCATCACCTAGTACATTAATAATACATAGTAAAACAGATGAAATAGTTCCTTATAAAAATGCTACTAGCCTATATAATGAATTATTAGATAACAGTGTTGAAAGTAAACTACTTACATTAAATTCAGGATCTCATTATTTTAATGGTTATAGTCAAAACGAGATAACTTTATTAGTTTTTGAAGTGTTGAAATTTTTAGATTTTAATAATAAATAAAAGGTGTCTAAAAACAACACCTTTTATTTATATGTAACACCATATTTTTCATAATAAGCTTCTATAGCAGCTTTCATTGAATCATCTATATATACTTTACCATTTAATTCTTTGTTATATAAATACTCTACAACTTCCTTCATTGAAACTATTGAATATGTAGTTATGCCAAAATTCTCCTTAATTTCATCTTGTGCAGACTTTTCAGATTTTCCTTTTTCCATTCTATCTACGGAAATAATAAGTCCTTTAATATCAATATTTCCTTGGGCCTTTAAAATAGGAGTAGTTTCATATATTGATGTACCAGCTGTCATTACATCTTCAACAATTACAACTTTAGTTCCATCACTTAATGCTCCTCCTAATAAAATACCACCTTCCCCATGATCTTTTATTTCTTTTCTGTTAGAGCAATATTCTACATTGATATCATATAATTCATTTAATGAAATTGCCGTTGTAACAGTTAGTGGAATTCCTTTATATGCAGGTCCAAATAATACATCAAAATCCTTTCCAAAATGTTTATTTATAGCTTTGGCATAAAACTCCCCTAATTTCTTTAATTGAGCTCCTGTTGTGTAATTACCTGTGTTTATAAAGAATGGAGTCTTTCTTCCACTTTTAGTAACAAAATCACCAAATCTTAAAACATTACTTTCAACCATAAATTCAATAAATTCTTCTTTATATCTCTCCACAATAAACATTCCTTCCGGTACAAATATTAAACGTAAAAATTATAAAATAATACGTTTAAATAATTTTATCATTTATTTAAAAAAATTACTAATATTTTTTAAAAGAAAAAGCATTAAATTAATTTTAATGCTTTTCTAATAATATGAATATCTAAACCCTAAATTATTCTCTTGCTTCTTTATTAAGCTTATAAAGTTTCTCTCTTTCAGGTAATGTTAATTCTACATTACCTTCTCTTTTCTCTATTAAATTTTCAAGTTCTTTATACTTTTCTTCACCTAATTTGCTTTTAATCACTTCAGATTTAATAGCCTTTAATTCATTTTTTTCTGTAATGGTTAAGAATTCACCATTTTTTACTTTCTCTCTTAAACTAGTAATTTTCTCTTTTTGAGATTCATTAAGATATCCTTCATTTTTAGAGGTCCAAAAGTCATCAAATTTATCTTCCTTATTAAGATCTAAAGAATATTCTTTAAATACCCTAAAAGCATTACCTTTTTGCCTAATTTCATCAGATTTTACTATATTCGAAGTTAATATGGTTGTTGAAACTAAAAAAATTAAAGCAAACTTTTTTATCATCTTTAGCCCTCCCTTTTAGATATTCATATTATTAGTATATGAATATCTAAAAGATTTAAAGGAAGTAAATTTTACTATTCATAAATTCTTTTTACCATTTTTTATTTTTACATTTAATATTTATGAATAATTTAGTCTAGATATTCATTTATACTTTTAGCAGCTTCTAAGCCTTCCCGTATTGCCCAAACTACTAATGATTGACCTCTTCTGGCATCACCACAAGTAAATATCTTTTCTTTATTGGTCTTAAAAGATTTATATTTAGCTTTTATATTTCCTCTATCATCTAAATTTAAATTCAAACTATTACTTATATATTCCTCTGTCCCCAAGAATCCCATAGCAAGTAAGACTATATCCACTTCTATAACTTCTTCACTACCTTCTATTTCTTTAAAGGTAAATCTACCTGATTTATCAGTATACCATTGAACTTTTATAATTTTAGCAGATTTTATATTCCCCATATCATCAGAAATAAATTCCTTAACACTTTTACAATACTTTCTAGGATCTTCACCAAATATTTCAAGTGCTTCTTCTTGTCCATAATCTACTTTTAATGTTCTATTCCATTCTGGCCAAGGATTACTTTCTAATCTTTCATTTGGTAATTGGTTAGTTATTTCTAATTGAATTACAGATTTACACCCTTGTCTTATCGAAGTAGCAACACAATCAGTACCAGTATCTCCACCGCCAATTACTAAAACATTTTTATCTTTACAAGAAATAAATTTTTCATTTTTTAAATTATTTAATAAGTACCTAGTGTTTTCTTTCAAATAATCCACAGCAAAGTAAACTCCATTTAAGTTTCTTCCAGGAATATTTAAATTCCTGGGTTTAGTTGCTCCAGTAGCCAATACTATAGCATCGTATTTATTTAAAACTTCATTTCTAAAATCCTCATCTAAACATATATCATAATTAGTAAAGAAATTGATCCCTTCCTCTTTTAAAATTTCTATTCTTCTATCAACGACTTCCTTATCTAATTTCATATTAGGTATTCCATACATTAATAGTCCACCTATTCTATCTTCTCTTTCATAGACATCGACAGAATATCCATATCTATTTAAATAATAACTACATGATAACCCTGCAGGCCCTGAACCTATTACCGCAACTTTCTTTTCATTTCTATACTTAGGATCATCAGCCTTAAGAAACCCTTCTTCATATGCATTATCAATAATGAATCTTTCATTTTCTTTAATACTAACTGCTGGAGAATTTATTGAGACAGTACAAGCAGATTCACATGGTGCAGGACATACTCTTCCTGTAAACTCTGGAAAAGGATTTGTCTTTAATAATCTGTCTAATGCTAAATTTAAATTATTCTTATATACTAAATCGTTAAACTCAGGTATTAGGTTGTTTAAAGGACAACCTGATGCCATTCCTTTAATAAGTATACCGGATTGACAAAAAGGAATTCCACAATCCATACATCTAGCACCTTGTTCTATTTGCTCATCTTTAGAAAGTAAATTATGAAATTCGTTGTAATGAGTTACTCTTTCAGTTACAGAATCATTTTTTCCCAATTTTCTTTCAAATTCTAAAAATCCAGTTGGTTTTCCCATTACATTACACTCCTTTCATAAAAGGCAGCAAGTAATGCATCATCATGACTTAATCCTTCTTCTCTTTTCTTATCAATTAAAGTTATTATTTTTTTATAATCACTAGGAACTATTTTTTTGAACTGCTTAACTTCTTCACTCCATTTATTTAATATGTTTTTAGCAAGAGTAGACTCAGTTAATTCAACATGCTCTTCTATTAAACCTTTTAGTATGCCCAAATCTTTATCATCTAAAGCTTCAATTCTAATCAATTCCTTATTCAATTTATTATTCAAGGAATTATCTTTATCGAAGACATAAGCTATACCACCACTCATACCTGCTGCAAAATTCAAACCACACTTTCCTAATAATACTACTGTTCCTCCAGTCATATATTCACACCCATGATCTCCTACACCTTCAACTACAGCAGTTGCACCAGAGTTTCTTACAGCAAATCTTTCACCTGCAACTCCATTTATAAATACCTTTCCTGAAGTTGCACCATATAAAGCAACATTCCCAATAATTATATTTTCTTCAGGATTTATATTACAATTTGAAGGATTTTTAACTACAATTTTTCCTCCTGATAATCCTTTTCCTAAATAATCATTACAGTCCCCATCAACTTTTATAGTTATACCTTTAGGAATAAAAGCACCTATACTTTGTCCTCCTGAGCCTGTGCAGTTTAAAATTATAGAATCCTCATCTAATGTGTTAAATCCATATTTTCTAGTAATTTTAGATCCAAGAAGCGTACCTAAAGCTCTATCCGTATTATTTATATTTATACTTATATTTAATGATTCTTCATTATTGAAATATTTATCTACCATCGGTATTAATAAGCTTCTATCTAAAGTATTTGCTTTCTTTTCTTTGTAGTTTTTATTAAATTTATTATTTGCTATAAAAAATCTAGAATCTTGAATTAATAATGAAGATAAGTTAACCTTACTTCTCTTAAATCCTTTTTTACTATCTTTTTCTTTAAGTCTATCAAATCTTCCAACCATTTCATCAACAGTTCTAAACCCTAATTTAGACATATATTCTCTTAATTCTTCTGCAATAAAATACATAAAGTTAATTACATACTCTGGTTTACCTTTGAATCTCTTTCTAAGTTCTTTATTTTGAGTAGCAATTCCAACAGGACATGTATCTAAATTACAAACTCTCATCATTACACAACCTAAAGCTACTAACGGTGCTGTTGCAAAGCCAAATTCTTCAGCACCTAAAAGCGTCGCTATAGCAACATCTCTTCCTGTCATTAATTTACCATCAGCTTCTAATCTAACCCTATCTCTTAATCCATTTAAAATTAATGTTTGATGAGTTTCTGCAAGTCCAAGTTCCCATGGTAATCCCGCACTTTGTATTGAGGTTTTTGGTGATGCTCCAGTTCCTCCATCATGACCTGAAATTAATATTACATTAGCACCAGCCTTTGCAACTCCAGTAGCTACTGTTCCAACTCCAGCTTCAGCAACTAACTTAACAGATATATCAGCTAAATCATTTGATTGTTTTAAATCATAAATAAGTTGTGCTAAATCTTCTATAGAATATATATCATGGTGTGGAGGAGGTGATATTAATCCTACTGCTGTAGTAGCGCCTCTTGTTTTTGCTATCCATGGATATACTTTCTTAGCTGGAAGCTGTCCACCTTCACCAGGTTTAGCACCTTGAGCCATTTTTATTTGTAGCTCAGTTGCATTTATTAAATACTCAGATGTTACCCCAAATCTTCCTGAAGCTATTTGTTTTATAGCAGAACGTTTCCAATCTCCATTTTCATCCGGAATAAATCTCTCACTATCTTCTCCTCCTTCTCCTGTATTAGATTTTCCACCAATTCTATTCATTGCAATAGCTAAAGCTTCATGTGCTTCTTTTGAAATAGAACCATAGGACATTGCACCAGTTTTAAATCTTTTAACTATAGATTCAACACTTTCAACTTCATCTAATGGAATTGGATTGCTTAAAAATTTAAAATCTAATAAGCTTCTTAAAGTAATAAAAGAATCCTCAGCATCAATTAATTTAGTAAATTCCTTATAAGTATCATAATTACCTGTTCTTGTTGCTTGTTGAAGTTTGTATATTGTTAATGGATTATATAAATGCTCTTCCTTTTCTGATCTATATTTATCTTTTCCATTAGAATCCAAAGTGAACTTAAAATTTAAATTACTATCCCTATATGCATTTCTATGTCTTTTTAACACTTCATCCTGAATTTCTTTTAATGAAATTCCTTCAATTCTGCTGATAGTATTAGTAAAATACTTATTTATAACATGTTGATTTATACCTACAGCTTCAAATATTTGTGCCCCTTTATAAGATTGAATAGTTGAGATACCCATCTTAGATATTATCTTCACTAATCCCTTCAATATTGCCTTTTTATATTTTTTTATTAAAATATTGTAATCTTCTTTAAGTAAAAAATCATTTTTTAACTTATAAATTGCTTCATATGCTAAATATGGATTTATTGCAGAAGCTCCAAAACCTATTAAAGTTGCAAAATGGTGGACTTCTCTTGGTTCTCCACTTTCAACTATTAAATCAACTTTACTTCTTAATCCTTTTTTAATTAAATAATGATGGACAGAAGAGATTGCTAAAAGTGAAGGAATAGGTATTAATCTGTCATTAACATTTTTATCGCTTAAAATAATTAAATTATATCCTTCTAATATTGCTTTTTCAGATTTCCTACATAAATTATCTACAGCCATTTCTAAATCATATTCTTCATTAGTTTTTCCATATGAAATTGAAATAGTTTTTACTTTAAAGTGATAATTTTCTATAGTTCTAATTTTTTTCAAATCCTCATTAGATAAAATTGGGGAAGATAACTTAATCTTTTGCTGATTATCTTTTAAGTTACCTAATATATTTCCTGATGATCCAAGATATACTGTTGTTGATATTATTATTTCTTCTCTAATAGCATCTATAGGTGGATTAGTTACTTGAGCAAATAGTTGTTTAAAATAATTAAATAATAATTGTGATTCTTTTGATAATATAGCTAATGGAGTATCAACCCCCATTGAATTTAGAGGTTCTTCACCATTTTCACACATAGGTAAGATTGTATTTTTTAAATCTTCATAAGAATAATTGAATATCTGCAGAAGCTTGTCTCTATTTATATTAAATTTAGCATCATCTATACTATATATAGATAAATCTTCTATACTAATAATATTTTCATTAATCCAATTTAAATATGATTCTTTTGAATAGTATTCTTTTTTAACTTCCTCATTACTTAGTAGTTTCTTATTAATAGTATCAACCAATAAAATCTTTCCTGGAGTTAATCTACCTTTAGATACTATTTCTTCATTTCTTATATCTAAAGCACCAACTTCTGATGATAAAACTAAAGTATTTTCTTTAGTTATATAATATCTAGCAGGCCTTAATCCATTTCTATCTAAAGTTGCTCCCATTACATTACCATCTGAAAATACAATAGCAGCAGGACCATCCCATGGTTCCATCAAAGTGGCATTATATTCGAAGAAAGCTTTTTCTTCCTTTGAAATAAAATTATTTTTTTCCCAAGGCTCCGGAACTAACATCATAATTGCTTCTTCAATACTCTTACCATTCATAATTAGAAATTCCAATGTATTATCTAATATAGCAGAATCTGAACCTTCACTATTTATTATTGGTAATACCTTCTTAAGATCATCACCTAATACATCTGAAGATAAACTACCTTCTCTAGCTAACAAACTATTTATATTGCCTCTTAAAGTATTTATTTCACCGTTATGAATAATATATCTATTAGGATGAGCTCTTTTCCAACTAGGTACAGTATTTGTACTAAATCTTGAGTGTACCATTGTTATTGCTGATTCAACTTTTGCATTAGATAAGTCAATATAAAAGTTTTTAAGTTGTCCTGCTAATAATAAGCCTTTATATACTATTGTCTTTGAAGATAATGATGCTATATATGCATTTTCTGTTACTAATTCTTTTTCAAACCTTCTTCTTATAATATATAATTTTTTTTCAAAATCTCTAAAATCTAATATGCTTGAAGGTTTTTCAATTATAACTTGTTTAAAAGAAGGCATAGATGAAGTAGCAAAATCACCTAAAACTAATTTATTTACCGGTACAGATCTCCAAGCTAATATCTTTAAATTTTCTTCTTCACACAATTTTTCAAATATATTTACACAAGCTTCTCTTTCTAATTTATCTATTGGTAAAAAGAACATCCCAATAGCATAATCGCCTTCCTTTGGAAGAATTACACCAAGTTTTTGAGCTTCTTCCTTAAAAAATCTATGAGGTATTTGGAATAATACACCAGAGCCATCACCAGTTTTACCATCGGCTCCAGTCCCTCCTCTATGCTCTAAATTAATCAATATATTTAGAGCATCTTGAATAGATTTATGAGTTTTATTTCCATCAATATTAACTATAGCTCCAATTCCGCAAGCATCGTGTTCAAAAGAACTTCTATATAAGCCTATATCCTTAAGCATAAAAGTCCTCCTTTCAATAAGTAATTTTTTAAGAGATAATCTTATACTAGCCCAAAGGCTAGTATGAGATTAGTGATTTATTTGATTTAAAATATTCTTTGCATAATCAATCATTTTAAGACCAGCATTCATACTATTCTTTTGAATGTATCTATAAGCTTCTTGTTCAGAAATACTCATTTCTAACATAAGTATCCCTTTAACCTTTTCTATTACTTTTCTTTCATTTATTTTTACTTCTAAATCATTTACTTTTTCTTTAAGTTTTTTAACTCTTTTCTCGCTTTGATAAATAATGTCTAAAGTATTTATTAATAATGAAGTATTTACGGGACTAGAAATACAAAAAATATCCGTTGCTTCTTGTACAAAAGATCTATATGGTTCATTTACTATAGCAAGAAAGCTGCATTCATCCCCAATATTCTCATAAATATCAATTAAATTTATATCTTTAAATTTATATCCACTAATGACTATAGATGGAGAAAACTGTCTTATAGTTCGTATAAGTTCATTACCATATGTGCACATACCTATAACATTGTATCCATTTCCTGTTAATATAGTTTTTATCTTTTGAGAAATTACATCGTTATTTAGTGCAATAATTACATCTATTGCCATTTATATTACTCCCTTACAAGTAAAATTAATATTGATTCAAGTAATTATCTAATTCCCATTGATGCACTTTACTTCTATAATCATCCCATTCTGCCTTCTTAGCCTTAATATAGTTATTGAAAGTGTGTTCACCTAATGTTTTCTTAACTAATTCACTTTCTTCCATACATTTTATAGCTTCTTCTAAGCTTCCAGGTAAACTTTCTATAGCTTCTTCTTTTCTATCTTCTAATGACATCTTGAATATATTCTTTTCAACACTTTCTGGTGGCACTAAATTATTTTTAATTCCATCAAGTCCTGCAGCTAAAAGACATGCTAGTACTAAATATGGATTTGCTGATGGATCTGGACATCTAAGTTCAACTCTTGTTCCATTTCCTCTTGTAGCTGGTACCCTTATTAATGGACTCCTGTTTTTGGCAGACCATGCAATATAAACTGGAGCTTCATATCCTGGAACTAACCTTTTATAAGAATTTACCAGAGGATTAGTTATAGCAGATATTCCCTTAATATGTTTTGTTAATCCTGCAATAAAGCTATAAGCTGTTTTACTTAAGCCTAATTTATCATTTTCATCAACGAAAGCATTTCTTCCATCTTTATTTAATGACATATTAACATGCATTCCTGATCCGTTAATTCCAAAAAATGGCTTAGGCATAAATGTTGCATGAACTCCATGTCTTTGAGCAATTGATTTAACTACTAACTTAAATGTCATTATATTATCTGCAGTAGTTAATGCATCTTCATATTTAAAGTCTATTTCATTTTGTCCAGCTGCAACTTCATGGTGTGATGCTTCAATTTCAAATCCCATATCTTCTAATGCTAATGTAATATCTCTTCTTACATTTTCACCAGCATCTAAAGGGCTTAAATCAAAGTATCCAGCATCATCTTGTGTCTTTAATAATGGTTGTCCATATTCATCTGTATTCAACAAGAAAAATTCACATTCTGGTCCAACATTCATTGAAAATCCTAACGCTTCTGCTTCTTTTAAAACCTTCATCAATATATTTCTAGGATCTCCTTCAAAAGGATCTCCTTCAGGTCTATAGATATCACATATCAATCTAGCAACTTTACCTTGTTGAGGTCTCCATGGAAAAATAACAAAGCTATCTAAGTTAGGTCTTAAATACATATCTGATTCTTCTATTCTAACAAAACCAGAAATTGAAGAACCATCAAACATAATTTGATTGTCTAGTGCCTTTTCTAATTGCTTATTTGTAATAGCAACATTTTTTAATGCCCCAAATATATCAGTAAATTGTAATCTGATAAATTTAACCCCATTTTCTTCTACTAACCTTAATACATCTTCCTTCGAATATTTTGACATAATAACTTCCCCCTTTTATTTATAAAAAAAAGCGCACAATAGAAAACCATCTATTGAACGCCATTGTTCAAAACTTATTTTTTATTATTATATTATTAATTTAATAACTTTGCAACAGTAATTTGGAAAATTTATATAAAAATATATATTTATTGTATTAAAAGACTATCTTTTACGTATTTTCATTATAAAACTATTAATCTAGTTTTTGTGCTTTTGTACAAATTTTTTTATTCTTTTAACAGCTTCTATTAGATCTTCTGTAGAAGAGGCATAACATGCTCTTATAAAGCCTTCTCCACATTCACCAAAAGCATTACCAGGTACAGCTAGTACTTTTTCTTCTATTAATAGTTTTTCACAGAATTCATCTGAAGTTAGACCCGTAGATTTAATGCACGGAAAAACATATAATGCACCTAATGGTTCAAAACATTCTAATCCCATTTCTCTAAATCCTTCAACTAGAATTCTTCGTCTTCTGTTATATTCTCTTGCCATTTCTCTAACACTATCATCACCATTTTTAAGAGCTTCAATAGCAGCATATTGTGCTGTTGTTGGTGAACACATTATTGCATACTGATGTATTTTCTTTAGGGCATCTATTAAGATATGATTCCCACAAACATATCCTAATCTCCATCCTGTCATAGCATAAGCCTTAGAAAAGCCATTAATAACAAGAGTTCTATCTTTAACTTCTTGAAAAGAAGCAATTGAATAATGATCTTTATCATAAGAAAGCTCAGCATAAATTTCATCAGAAAGTATTATAATATCTTTATCTTTAAGCACTTCTACAATTTCACTAAGTTCATCTTTCGTCATAATAGCCCCTGTTGGATTATTAGGAAATGGAATTATAACTACCTTTGTTTTAGGAGTTATAGCCTCTTCTAATAATTTTGCAGTTAGTTTGAATTCATCTTCCTGCCTTAAATTTATTGTTACAGGTGTAGCTCCACAAAAAGTTGCACATCCCTTATATGCTACAAAGCTAGGCTCAGGAATTATAACCTCATCACCAGGCCCTACTAACGCTCTTAAAGCAAGATCTATACCTTCACTACCACCTACGGTTACTAATATTTCATTATTATGGTCATATTTTAAATTAAATCTTCTATTTAAATAATTTGAAATTTCTTTTCTTAACTCAATGAAACCTGCATTAGAAGAATAGTGAGTGTGTCCTTTTTCTAATGAATATATCCCTGCTTCTATCACATTCCATGGAGTAACAAAATCAGGCTCTCCTACTCCAAGAGATATAACATCATCCATTTCATTAATTAAATCAAAATATTTTCTAATTCCAGATGGAGGCATGTTTCTTACGTTACTTAATATCATTTCTTCTAGAATCATATAAATATAGCCTCCCTAGCTTCATTTTTTCTTTCTTTAAATACTCTACCATGGTCTTTATATTTCTTTAAAACAAAGTGAGTTGCAGTTCCAGTTACATATTCTTGAACAGCAAGCTTCTCAGATACAAATAATGCTACTTCCTTCATTGTTTTTCCTTCAACTATTACAGTTAAGTCAAACCCGCCAGAAGACATTAAATAACAAGCTTTTACTTCATTAAATTTATATATTCTTTCTGCTACTTTATCAAATCCAACACCTCTTTGAGGAGTTATTTTAACTTCTATCAAAGCTGTTACAGTTTCTTTCCCTGTATTTTCCCAATTAATTAGAGTTGTGTATCCAGCAATAATATTTTTTTCTTCATAATCTCTTATTGCGTCTCTAACTTCCTCTACAGTTTTGCCAGTCATTGTAGCTATTTCTTCATCCTTATACCTACTATTTTTTTCTAAAACTTCTAAGATTTCATCCATTATAAATACCTCCATATATATAGTTATCCAGGTGATTATTTATTATTAAATAACAAAATAAGTCCTTCGTCCCTAACAAAAAGGGACGAAGGACGAAGCTTCCGCGGTACCACCCTAATAAGTAAAATAAATTACTCACTCAGTATGAATATAAATATATTCATTTCTCTTTAACGGGAGAAAACCGTCAATACCTAATTAAGATTAATCTTATTTTTCAATATGAGATTCAAAGGCTGCTTTTATTTAACGTCCCATACTAAACTTTCACCTTGCTTTAGCTCTCTTTAATGTTTAGTTAAATTACTTTTCCTTATCACAATCTTTATTAATATTACTTTTTTCCATTATAATAATAAAATTAAAAATATTCAATAGGTTTTAATATAAAAGTTATTTTATTTTAATAAATAGTAAAATTTTTGAATTACTCTACCTCTCCAACAAGTGAGAATGGTTGTGCTCTTACTATTTTTACATTTACTAAGTCACCTGGTTTTACATCTTCACCTGAGAAGTTAACTAGCTTTCCATTTCTAGTTCTACCAGTAAATTTACTTTCATCATTTTTACTTGGACCTTCAGTTAATACTTCTACAGTTTTTCCTTCAAACTCTTTATTTTTTCTTATTACACTTTCATTTACTGCTTTTATTAATCTATCAAATCTATGATGTTTATCTTCATCTGGAACTTGATTTAACATCATATCAGCTGGTGTATTATTTCTTCTTGAGTAAATAAAAGTAAATGCTGAATCATATTGAACCTTATTAACTAAATCTAATGTATCTAAGAAATCTTCTTCAGTTTCTCCTGGAAACCCTACTATTATATCTGTAGTTATAGATACTCCCGGAATTTCTTTCTTTATAAGTTCAACTAATTCTAAGTAAGACTCCTTAGTATAATGTCTATTCATTTTCTTTAATATTCTATTAGACCCACTTTGAACTGGAAGATGAACTTGCTCACATAACTTATCACACTCTTTGATGGCCATTATAACATCCTTAGTTAAATCCTTTGGATGAGGAGTCATAAATCTAATTCTTTCTAATCCTTCAACTTCATTTATTTTTCTTAAAAGTTTAGCAAAGTCTATATCTTCTTCTAAGCCTTTACCATAAGAGTTAACATTTTGTCCTAGAAGCGTTATTTCTTTATATCCCTTAGATACTAAATCTTTAATTTCATTTATTATATCTTCAGACTTTCTACTTCTCTCTCTTCCTCTTACATATGGAACTATGCAATAAGTACAGAAATTATTACAACCATACATTATTGTAACAAAGGCTTTTACTGAGCTTTCTCTATCTATAGGCACACCTTCTATTATTTCTGTTTCCTTATTAAATATTTCTTTAACTTGAACCCCTTCAGTTCTTACTCTATTTAAATACTCAGGAAATTTATAAGCATTATGTGTTCCAAATATTATGTTAACGTGTGGAAATTTACTAAGTATCTTATCTGCCATTCCTTCTTGTTGCATCATACAACCACAAACTGCTACAATTAAATCAGGATTTTTCTTTTTTAAGTGCTTTAATTCTCCTAAGTTACCAAATACCTTGTTTTCTGCATTTTCTCTAACACAACAAGTATTATATATTATTATTCCAGCTTCATTTAAATTATCTGTCTTACTATATCCTATACTTTTAAGCATACCAGATAACTTTTCAGAATCTTCTTCATTCATCTGACATCCCCAAGTTTGAATACAGAAGAGTTTTTTTTCACCTTTTGCTTTTAACTCTTCAATCGATTTATTATCAAATTCTTTAAACATGTATATTCCTCCATAAATAAAATTTAACACAAACAAGTATATCAAATTATTTTTCTAATTTGTAGATTTTTTATGCAAAACCTCTAACAAAACTTTTAAAAACTCTTTTTCCTCACTATTCATGTGACTTCATCCCCCTTGCTTAAACGTAAATAATCATATCAAAATTCATAAAAATTATACCAAACAAATGTTCTGTATTCAACCTATTTTTTCCTTAAAATCCTATTACTTATATAGTAATATACAATAAAAAGCTAGATACCTAATTGTTGGTACCTAGCTTTTCTTATCTTATAAATTAATTAGTTATATATTGTTTTTATAATCTTAGAATCCTGTTATTTCAGCTAATTTGTAAGATGCTATTTCACCATCAACATCAATTCCCATAGCTTTGAACTTCCAAGTTCCATCTGCTTCAAGATTATTTATATTATCCAAAGCTGTTCCTATTTGATTTCCTTCAGCATCATATAAATTAAAAGTTACTTGAACATAACTACAATCTTTACCACTATTATTTTTTATAACACCTTTTAAGTAAGTTGCAAATTGATCTGTCTCTGTTTCTACTTCCCCAACTAATTCAAACTTTTCCTTCTTTGCTGTAGAATTTTCTACTTGTCCAGTTTCAGTTGTTCCACTATTTGGCGTAGTAGAATTACCACCACCTGCTGCATTTATTGCTCCAACTAGTATCAAAAGTACTATAACTATAAACCATACTCTTTTGTATATTGGTTTTTTATTTTTTGCTCCACATCCTGGACAAACTTTAGCACTCGATGCTATTTCTTTAGAGCAAGATTTACATTGTATCATTTTTTTCATTTATTATTCCCCCTAAAAACAAAATATTCGCTTATGATAATAAAAGATTTTCTTTATTCCTTCAAGCCTTTCGACAAACACTCTATTATTATTATATAATTCGACAACTTATAATATCTTATTACAACTTTATTTGTTATTAATTTACTAATTCTAATATGTATAAAACATAATATTACTGTCTATAATTAAACTAATAAGTTAATATTATTAAAATCAGTATTCAAAACATTTTATTCACCAAAAAATAACACCTAACAAAAGCGTAAAAGTTAGGTGTTATTTTCGTTTTATGTGGATTTTTTTATAGGTAATACTTATTAATCATATATTGAGTGTGGCTTAATAAACTTACTAGTTTTATATGATTATTAACAAGTATTACTAATTATATTTTATTTACTGATACAATTGTAGTCAATATTTTTATACATTTTTTAACATCATAAAAGCACCTAGATTGTTCTGGGTGCTTTTGTTATATTTATTATAAAATTCTTCTACCTTCAACAAAATTATAAATATTAGAAATTTTAACAACATCCCCTTCATCTGGTGAATGTATCATTTGTCCATTTCCAACGTATATTCCCACATGATCATAATTATTCGTAAATACCAAATCACCAACTTGTAAATTTGAATATGATACAGATATTCCTTTATATCTTTGAGTATAAGTAGTTCTTGATATATCAATTCCAGTTGCTTCTCTATATACGTATTGTGTTAATCCCGAACAATCAAATCCACTTGGTGTAGTTCCACCCCATAAATAAGGAACTCCAAGGTGTTTCTTAGCTTCTGCCACAACTCGTTCACCTTTTGTTTGTGATTGTACAACAGTTCCATCATACATGGCAATCAATCTTGTAGTTTGTCCATCAAATTTACCTACTGCAACTCTTCCAATTACTCTTTCTGCTTCATAATTGCTAATTACTCCATGCCTTACAGAAGAAAAATTATTATTTGATTGTAACTCCCATGTAAATACACCAGTTTCATTATTAGCATAGTCATATAGAGCAATTATTTTGTCTTTAGTTCCATTTTTATTATGTGTAGCTACTACTTTATCTGTTATTTTAGATGCATCAAAGTCCGATGTATACCATTTCTCTATTCCAGCATAATTATTATTCTCATAATTTAAAGTCCATATTTTTGTAGTAGCATTTCCATAATCATAGAACATTGCTACTTCATCTTTTCCATCTCCATTAAAATCTCCTGCCACAGTTTTCCCTTTAATTTTGCTCGCATTATAAGTTTTACTCTCCCAAGCTTTTCTACTTGTAAGTTTTCCATCTGAACCCATTTTTATTTCAAACATTCCAGTAACATTATTTTCATAATCATAGAATAATAGAATTTCATCTTTCCCATCTCCATCAAAATCTCCTGCTACCATTGCTGCCATATGATCTGCATCAACCCCAGTAGCTTTCCATACTGAATTAGCAGAAAACTTTTGTGTATTATTATCTAATGAAAATTGAAACATTGTAGCTGTAGTATCATAGTGATAATATAGTGCCATTATCTCATCTTTCCCATTACCATCAAAATCTCCTGATACAACTCTACCTGTTATGCTTGGAGCATAAAAGTTTCCTGTCTCAGACACCCATGGTGTACTATAAGAATAACTTCCTCCATTTTCGGAAAGCATATGAATTCTAGTATTATTACTACCATAATCATAAAATGCTACCATCTCGTCCTTGCCATCTCCATTAAAATCCCCTGTTGTCATTCTATCAGTAACTTTTTCCGGAGTGTAGCTTGTAATATTTTGTGTCCATAAATCTGCTGTACTATTAAAATTATTTATGTCCCATGAGTTTATTTTTACCTTACCATCTCCACCTGCATTATATGCCTTCGCTTCTTTCACTAAAAAAGCAGATGAAAAAATTGCTGTAATCATCATTATTGTCAAAAATCTTTTTAATTTTTTATTAATCATTTTACCACCCCTTCATTCACATATTACCATATTATGTAAATAAAGTAAATATTTATTATTTTGCTAAAATAAAAAAGCCTAGTAAGCAAGGATATTCCTTACCTACTAGGCTTAAATTTATCTATTAGTTACTGCATTCTTTCTTATATAAACATTTTGTCCTTCTATATTTAATATATAATAAGCAGATACTTCTTGTGTAGCTGTTATCATTTCTCCTTTATAGAAAGGCTTAACTTCTTTAGCAAAAGCCCTACATGTTTGTACAGTAACTTTTAATGTAGCTCTTCTATAGCGTGAATCAGATTCTCCTATAACTTTAACATTTTCTTTTTCTACCCAACAACGCTTACCATCTAATTCTATAGCATAGGCCCATTGGTTTTCTGCGTCTGCAGTAAGCAAATCTCCTTTAGCGTAAACTTTAACTTGTTCTGTATAAGACATAGCATCAGAAATCATTTTTAAAGGTAATGGAAATTGACTAACTTCTACTTTTTTATTTGCTATTGCTTCTGCTATAGACTTTCCAATAGCATCTGGACCTAACTTTTTATATAAAGCAACATCTTCGGTAGCTTCTACAAAACATACTTCTACTATTATACTAGGCATTTTCGTAGCCTTTAATTCATATAGTTCTGTAGAAGTTTTAACTCCTCTATTTTTAAAACCTAAAGCTCCTATAGTATTTACTATTCTTTGTGCATATTCTTCATCATTATAATTATCATTTTTGCTATATACCCAAGTTTCTGTTCCTATCGCACCAGTGTAGCTATTATAAGCTTTATTGAAATGTATAGATATAAATAAATCTGCTCCCCAGTTATTAGCTTTATTTACTCCATAAATTAAATCAGAATCTGAATCTATATCCCCTGGAGTAGCATCTAATACCTCATAACCTAATTCTTTTAAATATTTAATAACACTATCTTTAACTTTTCTATCTTCTGTTGTTTCATCTATTAATGCACTCGCTCCTTTTGCTAGGAAGTTATGTCCTCCTCTTACTGCTATTTTCATATTATCATTCCTTCTTTCATTAATTAATTTTTATAAAATAAAAGAAGCAAGATTACTCCTGCTCCTTGGCTGATTTAACTGTACTCTTTACTGTAGATTGTCCAAAGTAAAAAGATACTATCATTATCGCTACTGTAGTAAATTGCTCTGTACTTATTACTTCTCTAGCACTAAGAATACAAAATACTGTTATAACAATTAATGCTATAATCTTTTTAACTTCTATTAAACTTGTTAATTTAGTTACTAGTTTACTCATTTCTATTCCCTTCTTTCTCTTTTAAAACTTTATCTAATTTAAAATCCATAGAGTTTACTTTAACATCCATGTGATCTACTTTCTTTACTAAGTTCTCCGTTAAAATTCTATTGCTTGTACTTAGCTCCTCATTTGTTTTAGTAACTCTATCCAGTGTCATTTCAATTCTTGGCCATATCTTCTTATACATAAACCATATAAGTAAAATACATAGAGCTACTGGGAATACAAAGGTATTAAATAACCCTGTTATTTCATTCATTTTGCACCTCCTTCTTTCTTTATTTTTTGATATAAAAAAGAGACTAGATTTCTCTAATCTCTAAAACATCTTTCTCTATTAATTTATCTGTTTCTTTATATTCTCTTTCACTTCCTAAAGGGTCTATTGCTTCCGAATACATTACACCATCTCGTTCTATATATAAACCCTCGCTAGAGTAATTGTAAGCATATTGTACTCCGTTAATTTCTTTTATTTCTTTTACAACCATTCTATATACCTCCTGCTATATCTGGATAATCTTCTATTGCTCTAAATTGTGTTGCATATGTAACCCAGTTTGTTGCTGTTTTATATTGTTCTATTAA